>NZ_FOVF01000004.1:0-134545 GCF_900115085.1 Dokdonella immobilis
CATCCCGCATCGCCACCGCCAGAACCCCGCACCCCGCAGGGCCGAGCCCACGACTTCCGGTACACCGGCCTTCGCGGGGCGCGCATCCTAACCGCCGCGAGGCCTGAGGGGAAGAGGAAAAGCAATATTTCTTCGAATCAGGGTTGTCTGGTCTTCCCGCGCGTCGATGGCGGCCCGGAAGATTTCACCATCCGGACCCGGCTCGGATGGCGCAGGTCATTGATCAACCGAATTATTATGGGCCTGGAGCATCCGGCTCAGCGCTTGCCCCCGGTTTCCGGATCAATCGACTCGAGGCGCCCGACGATACGCGTCGGGCCGGCCGCGCCGAATGGCAGTTCCGGCATTTCCCGCAGGGCGTGCTCGCAGGGCAAACCGCAACGATAGGGAATCAGCAAGGCCATCGACGTATCGACTGGTGCGTCTTCAATCGGAACAAAAACTCGCATCATTGCCACCTTCGCCATGTCGGCGTCCGTTTGCTGGACACCAGTTCATCATCACCGCGGGCGCTTGCGGCGATGTGACGGGGCAAAACAGGTTGGAATTCTGACCTGGCGATGACAGGTCCGATGCAGGGCCCGCAGTGGCCTGTCAGACCTCGATCATCTCGAAGTCGGACTTGGTCACGCCGCAATCGGGACAGGTCCAGGTTTCCGGCACGTCTTCCCAGCGCGTGCCGGGCGCGATCCCGTCATCCGGCCAGCCTTCCGCTTCGTTGTAGAGGAATCCGCAGACGACGCACATGAAGGTTCGGAACGGGATTTCGGCCTGGGTCATGGTTCTTTCGGTAGCGAGTTGGGAGCACGATGAGTGCAGCGCATATCATTGTGTCAGCTTGCGCAGCGTGCGCAAAGCGCAGTGGCATCGGAAACCGGATGTATTCAATCAGTGGGCTCTACGCGATTACCGACGGACCGAGGCAGGATTTCCGTGCGGCGGTCGAAGCGGCCCTGGCCGGCGGTACGTCCGTCCTGCAGTACCGCGACAAGACCGGTGACCATGCACGCAGGCTGTCGGAAGCCCGATGGCTGTCCGAAGTGTGTGCTGCGCGCGGCGTGCCGATGATCGTCAATGACGATATCGGACTCGCTGTCGCTTGCGGGGCCGCGGGCGTGCATCTTGGCGCCGACGACCAGTCTCTGGCACTGGCCAGGGAGCGCCTCGGCGCGCAGGCCATCATTGGTATTTCCTGCTATGACTCGATCGAGCGCGCCCGCCTGGCCGTCGCCGAAGGCGCCAGCTACGTCGCCTTCGGCGCGTTCTTCAGTTCACCGACCAAGCCATCGGCCCGCAGCGCCAGCATCGGCTTGCTGCATCAGTCCGCCGACCTCGGCGTGCCAAGGGTGGCTATCGGTGGCATCACGCCCGACAATGCGCCTCTCCTGATCGAAGCCGGCGCCGATTCCGTGGCTGTGATTTCCGCCGTTTTCGGCAGTACCGATATCCGGGCCAGCGCGGAACGCTTCAGCGGCCTTTTTCCCCGTTCCAGTCGAGATACCCCATGAGCAGCAACCACGAACTCTTCCAACGCGCCCTGACCCTGATGCCGGGCGGCGTGAACTCGCCCGTGCGCGCCTTCAAGTCGGTCGGCGGCGAACCGTTTTTCACGGAGCGCGCCGATGGCCCCTACCTCTGGGACGTCGAGGGAAAGCGCTACATCGACCTGATCGGTTCGTGGGGACCGATGATCGTCGGACACAATCATCCGTCCGTGCGCGGCGCGGTGGAGAAGGCCATCGGCAAAGGGCTATCGTTCGGCACCCCGTGTCCGGCCGAAATCACCATGGCCGAGACGATCTCCAAGCTGGTGCCGTCGATCGAAGTCTCGCGCATGGTGAATTCGGGCACCGAGGCAACCATGTCGGCGATCCGGCTGGCACGCGGCTTCACCGGGCGATCCCGCATCGTCAAGTTCGAGGGTTGCTATCACGGCCATGCCGATGCGTTCCTGGTCAAGGCGGGATCCGGCGCGCTCACGTTCGGCGCACCAAACTCGCCGGGGGTGCCGACGGCGCTGGCGGACCTCACCCTGACCCTGCCCTTCAACGACTTCGATGCCGCCACGCACCTGTTCGATGAACTCGGCAGCGACATCGCCGGCCTGATCGTCGAACCGGTGCCGGGCAACATGAACTGCATACCGCCGCGCGATGGCTATCTGCAGCATTTGCGCGACCTCTGCAGCCGGCACGGGGCCCTGCTCATCTTCGATGAGGTGATGACCGGATTCCGCGTCGCCCTCGGCGGCGCCCAGGCCCACTATGGAGTCACGCCCGACCTGACCACGCTCGGCAAGATCATCGGTGGCGGCATGCCGGTAGGGGCGTACGGCGGTCGGCGCGACATCATGAACCAGATCGCACCCGCCGGGCCGATCTACCAGGCCGGTACCCTGAGCGGCAATCCGGTCGCCATGGCGGCTGGGCTGGCGATGCTCGAACTGATCCAGGCGCCCGGGTTCCATGCCGAACTGTCGCGGCGCACGCAACTGCTGACCGATGGCCTGCAGGCGCTGGCGGACGGCGCGGGCATTGCGTTCAGCACCACCCGCGTCGGCGCCATGTTCGGCCTCTTCTTCACTGCCCAGAAGGTCGAAACCTACGCCCAGGCCACGGCCAGCGATCTCGCGCGCTTCAACCGCTTTTTCACAGCCATGCTCGAGCGCGGTGTCTATCTGGCTCCATCCGCCTACGAAGCTGGTTTCCTCTCGATGGCGCATGATGAAGCGGTGATTGCCGAAATCCTGCGCGCAGCCCGCGACAGCTTCGAACTTCTCGCTTCGGCCGGTTGACCGCAGCGCAAGCCCCGCAACTCCACTCCACCGACACCTGGCAGACGTACATGCGAATCGAAACCCTGGCGGTACACGCGGGCGGCGAAAGCGATTCCGAAACCGGCGCGGTTTCACCACCGATCCATCTGGCCACGACGTTTCGTCACGGTCCCGCCGCCGAGCGCGTCGGAGGTTATGAGTACCAGCGCGAAGGCAATCCGACCAATGACCGGCTCTGTGCCGCCATTGCCGCGCTAGAGGGTGGCGCCCAGGCGCTTACGTTCGCATCGGGCATGGCCGCGATCAGCACCCTGCTCGAGTCGCTTGCGCCCGGTTCACGCATCGTCATTCCGGACGACTGCTACACCGGCCTGCGCGTGCTTTGCGCCGAGTTCCTGCCGCAACGCGGAATCGAGGTCCTCACGGTCGACATGGCCCAGCTCGAAGCCGTGCAGGCGGCCTGCGCCGACGGCATCGACCTGGTCTGGGCCGAGACGCCATCGAATCCGCGCATGAAGGTCAGTGATATCGGCGCGCTGGCGCGGATCGCTCACGCCCAGGGTGCCTTGCTGGTCTGCGACAACACCTTCGCCTCGCCGGTTTTGCAACAGCCGCTGGCACTCGGCGCCGACATCGTCATGCATTCGACCACGAAATATTTCGGCGGGCACAGCGACGTGCTCGGCGGTGCGCTGGTTTTTGCCAGGGCAGACGATGTCCACGCGCGCGTCGCCCACCGGCTGCACATTGCCGGCGCCACGCTGGCTCCATTCAGCGCCTGGCTGACCTTGCGCGGCTGTCGCTCCTTGCCCGCGCGCATGGCCATGCACTGCGCCAACGCGAAGGCGGTGGCGCACTTCCTCTCCAGCCATGCGGCCATCGAGCGGGTCAATTATCCCGGGCTGCCATCGCATCCGGGCCATGAAATCGCCAGTCGCCAGATGCGCGATTTCGGCGGAATGCTCAGCATCGAATTGCGCGGCGGCAAGACCGCGGCGCTCGAGGCGGCCGGGCGACTACGCCTGTTCACGAACGCCACCTCGCTGGGCGGCTGCGAATCGCTGGTAGAGCATCGCGCATCGGTCGAGGGCGCCAATCCGGTCTCCCCGGTCAACCTGTTGCGCTTGTCGGTAGGCCTCGAGCACGTCGACGACCTGATCGCCGATCTCAGGGCTGCACTCGCCTAGCGCGGCCAGGGCTGCGCTCAGTCGAGCTGGCGCAGTACCCGGCCGAGTCGCGCCAGGCCCTCGCTGATGTCGACCCCACCGATGGTCAGAGCCGGCACGAAACGCAAAACGCCGGATCCGGCCTGCAGCAGGAGCAGCCCCTCGTGCGCGGCAGCGTCGAGGATTTCCCCCGCGCGCCCGGAATAGGCAGGCGCCAGCACGGCACCGAGCATCAGGCCGTTGCCCCTGACCGTATCGATGACGCCGGTTTCGGCGCCAAGCTGCTCGAGTCCGCGGCGCAGCACTGCCGACTGCGTCTGCACGTTGGCCAGCAGTTCGACCGAGGAAAGCTTGCGCAAGGCGACGCGGCCGATGGCCGCTGCCAGCGGATTGCCGCCGAATGTCGTTCCATGCGAACCGAACTGCATGGCCTGCGCAGCCGCCGCACCGACCAGCATCGCGCCAATCGGAAAACCACAGCCCAGCGCCTTGGCCAGCGTCATGACGTCCGGCACGACCTGGGGCCACTGATGGGCCCAGAGTCGGCCGGTGCGGCCCATGCCGCACTGGATCTCGTCGAAGACCAGCAACGCGCCTGACGCGCTGCAGCGCTGGCGAAGTTCGCGCAGAAATGCCGGCTCGGCCGAGACCACACCGCCCTCGCCCTGGATGGGTTCGACCAGCACGCCGGCGACATCGTCGGTGAAGGCCTGGTCGAGGGCGCCGATATCGTTGAAGGCCGAGTAGCGGAAGCCGGGCGGCAGCGGTTCGAATCCTTGATGGTACTTCGGTTGTGCCGTGGCGGTGACCGTTGCCAGGGTGCGGCCATGAAACGCGCCCTCGAAACTCAGGATCACGCGCCTTTCGGGCGGCCTGCCGCCTTCCGCAGCGTGCTTGCGGATGAGCTTGATCGCCGCTTCGTTCGCCTCCGCGCCGGAGTTGCAGAAGAAGACCCGCTCGGCGAAGCCGCTGGCCGCCACGAGTTCCTCGGCCAGGCGGATCGGTGGTTCGGAATAGAAGACGTTGCTGGTGTGCCAGAGTCTTGCGGCCTGCTCGTGCAGGGCGGCAAGGATCTCCGGATCGCCGTGTCCGAGCGCAGTGACCGCTATTCCGGCGGCGAAATCGACATATTCGCGACCTTCCCGGTCCCAGACGCGTGAGCCGAGGCCGCGTTCGAGGACCATTTCGCGTTGTCTGTAGATCGGTAGCAGGGTGCGCTGCGCGGTGGCGATCAGTGGCTCGGTGGTATTCACATTCGGTCCGTCCCGGGGCATGCAAACCATGTTCGCACAGCTCGCCGGCCGGGATGCGGCGACATGGCGTTGCCGGGGTTCCGCTCAGGTCTTCGCCGCAGCCTCGTCGGCAAGGAGCTGACGCTTGAGGATCTTGCCCGATGCGGTCATCGGCAGGGACTGGCGAAACTCGATGCTGCGCGGGTACTTGTAGGCGGCGATGCGTTCGCGCGTCCAGTCGATCAGTTCACGCTCGCTGATTTCCGCACCTGCGGCGCGTATGACGAACGCCTTGATCTCCTCGCCGTATTCCCCGTTCGGGACGCCGACCACGGCGACCAGGGAAACCGCCGGGTGGGTGATCATCAATTCTTCGACTTCGCGCGGATACACGTTGAAACCGCCGCGAATGATCATGTCCTTGCTGCGATCGACGATGCGGTAGGTACCGTCCGCATCGCGACGAGCGAGATCGCCGGTACGGAACCAGCCGTCTCGCATGCATGCCGCGGTCGCCTCGGGGTTGTTGAAGTACCCCTTCATGATGTTGTGGCCGCGAATGGCGATTTCGCCGACCGAATCGGCACCTTCAGTTTCGCTCCAGTCGGGATCGATCAGTTTCACTTCGACGCCCCAGATCGGAACGCCGATGGAACCGATCTTGACCGGCATGTCAGGCCGCGAAAACGTGGCGACCGGCGAGGTCTCGGACAATCCGTAGCCCTCGAGGATCTGGACGCCGAATCGTCGTTTGAATTCGCTCTGGATCTCCGCCGGCAGCGCCGCGCCACCGGATACCGCCCGGCGCAGACGGCTGGTGATCGCGTTCACGTCGACGCTGTCGTCGAGCGCATTGAGCAGGCCCCAGTACATGGTCGGCACCCCGGCGAAGCAGGTCACCCGCTCGGTCTGCATCGCGTTCAGCGCAGCACGCGGCTCGAACCTCGGCAGGAACACCAGGGTCGCCGCCTGCAGGAAACCGAGGACCATCTGCACGGTCTGGCCGAAGGTATGGAACAGCGGCAGGACGACCAGGATGATGTCATGGCCCTGCGGATGCTCGCCAAACAGCCGCATCAGGGCAAAGGCATTGAGCAGGATGTTGGCATGCGTCAGTTCGGCGCCCTTGGGGCGCCCGGTCGTGCCGCTCGTGTACAGGATCACGGCGGTGTCGTCGGGCGAGGTCTGGCAGGTGTCGAACTGGACAGGCCGACCTGCGATTGCCGAGGCCAGGGTTTGAGCGCCAGCCATCGGTGAAGCGGCGGTCGCATCCGCGGTGATCATGAAGAAATGTTCGCAGTCGGCAGCCTTGCCGAAGGCGGTCCAGCCCTCGGCACCCATCGGCAGGTCCGCCGTGCCTTCGAAACAGAAGAATGCGCGGGCCCTGGCGTCTTCGAGGTGGTAGGCAATCTCGTCGTGCTTGAGCAGCACGTTGAGCGGAACCACGATGGCTCCGGCCTTGAGGATGCCGAAATAGACGATCGGAAACCAGGGCAGGTTCGGACAGCTCAGGGCAATGCGATCGCCGCGTTCAATGCCCCTCGCGACGAGCAGATGGGCGACCTGGTTGGCGGCCGCATCGATCGCTGCATAGCTGAGGCGCTTGGCGCCAATGACCACGGAATCACGGACCGGATAAGCGCGCGCACTGCCCTCGAGGACGGCGGCAAGATTCAGCATGCGGGTCGCCCGACGGACGGACGGCGGGTAGCGATCATGGCGCCGACAGCGGACAGACCGCGTGCTTCAGCGTATTGGCCCGCAGGCCGGGTTCGATGGCACCAGCGGCGGCCGCTTCGGCCTGGCCGATGGCCTGGGGCACGTATGCGGTGATCAGCCCGGCGAGAACGGGATTGCAGTTGTTGCTGGTCGAATAGGAGGTGATGGCCACTGCCGGGGCGAGCATGTCCAGGGTGTACACGCCATCGGTGCCATCGGTCTGCACGAGGTAGTCGAGTGTGTAACCGAGAGTGATGCCGGTCAGATTGACATTGCACGAACCGAGCACGGTCGTCGAAATCGGCACGACGATGTCGCTGGCCGTGCCCGGGCCGACGAAGTGTCCGCTCACGAAGTCACCCGAAAACACGCCGGCCTGCATGGCCACCGGACAACCCGCAACGCCGATCCCGCAACCGTTCGCGTTGCCACACACGGTGTAATCGATACCTGACTGGCTGCCGGACTGGGGGGGAATGCAGGCACTGGTTCCGTCGATGCTTGATCGTATCGATTCGAGAAACTGGGCCCTGGTCTGCGCCGTGACCCAGCAGGTTTCGAAGCCGTCGTGGATCAGGAGGTCGGCGCCCTGCACCGCCGTCGCGCCCGCCAGCAGTACCGCCCCTGCGAATATCTGCCAAATCGAACCTCTGGCCATGCTGTCCTCCCCGGTTGAACCCCGATGCTAAGCGAGACGGGCCTCGTTCGCCACGCCTGTTTGACGGCCTGGTCGGAGGCGATGCGAATCAGCAGGGTCAATCCGACGTGCGGACGTCAGTCGAGGAAAAGGTCCGGCAGCAACGATTCGCCGGGAGCAACCGCGTAGCGATCGAAGTCGGTGATGCCTTGGCCGGCCAGCACGGCCTCGTCGATCAAGAACTGCCCGGTTCGCTCGCGGCTCGGTGTGGTCAGGACCGCATGTGCGGCGTCGGCGACGATCTCGGGTTTGCGCGCATTTCGCGTGTCCACGCCGGGAATCATGTTGAGCGCGTCGGTCGCCACGACCGTGCGTGGCCACAACGCGTTCACGGCGATGCCGATCGATCGGAATTCCTCGGCCATGCCGAGCACGCACAGGCTCATGCCGTACTTTGCGATCGTGTAGGCGACGTGCGGCGCGAACCATTTCGGGTCGAGGTTCGGTGGCGGCGACAGCGTCAGGATGTGCGGATTGGCGGCCTTCTTCAGGTGTGGCAGACAGGCCTGCGAACAGAGAAAGGTACCGCGCGTATTGACCTGGTGCATCAGGTCGAATCGCTTCATCGGCGTTTCCGCGGTACCGCGCAGCCAGATCGCGCTGGCATTGTTGACGAGGATGTCGATGCCACCGAAGCGCCCGACCGCCTCAGCCACCGCGGCGAGGACGCTCTCTTCGCTGCGGATATCGACCATCAGCGGCAGCGCGTGCCCGCCTGCAGCCTCGATTTCGGCCGCCGCGGTGTAGATGGTGCCGGGCAACTTCGGATTGGCGACCGCGCTCTTCGCCGCGATGACGATGTTCGCACCGTCCCGGGCGGCCCGCTTCGCGATGGCCAGCCCGATGCCGCGTGAGGCACCGGTGATGAAAAGCGTCTTGTCTTTCAGGCTGTGCATGGTGGATTCCTCAGGCACGCTGGAAGCGTGGCAAATGGTGCATCAGTTGGCCAAGGCGCTCGATCGGGTCGTTGATCTGCAGCAGCTGCTGGCGTTCGGGAAGTTCGAGCGGAAGCACCTCGGCCAGCCGGTAACCGACCCAGCCGGCATCATCGTAGCGGGCGCGGTCGACGAGCGAGATGTCTCCGCCCAATTGCTCGTGCACACGCTCGAGGATGGTCGCCAACAGCCCGCAATCGGCTGGCACCGCAACGACTTCCTCGGCATCGAAAAACTCGACGTCTCCGAGAATGAGCCCATTGTCGCGCACGCGCGTGTTGA
This sequence comes from Dokdonella immobilis, assembly GCF_900115085.1. GTDB lineage: Bacteria > Pseudomonadota > Gammaproteobacteria > Xanthomonadales > Rhodanobacteraceae > Dokdonella > Dokdonella immobilis. Next base: position 8,808 of record NZ_FOVF01000004.1, read on the forward strand.
GGACGTGGAAGCGCTCAGCGCCGCGGGCATGGATGCCGAGCAATCCGTCGGGCAAGGTGTGGAAATCGGTGATGCGCGCGAGCGTGCCCACGGCCGCCGGTACTGCCGGTTGACCCGCCTCCTGGCCATCGAGAATCAGGCAGACGCCAAATCCGCTGTCGCTGCGCGCGCAGTCGCGCACCAGGTCCAGGTAACGCGGCTCAAAAATGCGCAGGCTCAGGTTGCCTTCTGGAAACAGCACCGAGGAAAGCGGAAACAGGGGCAGGCTCGATGTCGTCATGCGTTCCAGTCTAACGCCGTGTGGCGACCGGGCGAAATCCGCTGCGGCAAGCGCGCAGGCAACGATTCGGCAGGCACAGGAAGCTATCGGGCGGCCTGTGCGCCGCACTTTCCGGCGAGGCTTTCGCTGGTGACGAGGGTCCGGTCAAGGGCCGCGCAGGCGCGCCGCAAAGCGATGCGGGGCCGCCTCGAATCCACCGTTTGACATGAACACAACGTGGTCGCCGGCGCGAACCACGGCGGCGAGTTCGGAGAGCAAGGCATCGACATCCGCCGCGGTCGTGGCCCGACCGGCGAGCGCCGCAGTGACCTTACCGGCATCCCAGGGCAGTTCGGGTCGCTGCAGGAATACCACGCGGTCGGCATCGGCCAGGGCCGGCGCCAGTTGGTCCGCATGCGCGCCGAGCCGCATCGAATTCGATCGCGGCTCGAGCGCGACCACGATGCGCGCCTCGCCGACCCGCGCGCGCAGGCCGGCCAGCGTGGTCGCGATGGCGGTCGGGTGATGGGCGAAATCATCGTAGACGACGACGCCGGCGTGGTCGGCGATCCGTTCCATGCGCCGACGCACGCTGCCGAAGCCGGCAAAGACAGGCAGCAGCGCGGCAGGGTCAGCTCCCGCGGCGCTGGCGGCGGCGAGCGCGGCCAGCGCATTCATCACGTTGTGCCGGCCAAGCAGGGTCCAGTCGACCATGCCGATCAAGCGGTCGCAGTGACGAACCTCGAAGGCCGAGCCATCCGCTTCGAGCAGCCGCGCGCGCCAGTCGCCCGCATCGATGCCGAAGGTTTCCACCGGCGACCAGCAACCCATGGCCAGCACCTCGGCCAGGTTGCGGTCCTCGGCATTGACGATCAGCCGCCCGTTGCCCGGCACGATACGGATCAGATGGTGGAACTGGCGCTGGATCGCGGCGACATCGGGAAAGATGTCGGCGTGATCGAATTCGAGGTTGTTGAGGATCGCGATGCTGGGCCGGTAGTGCACGAACTTCGAACGCTTGTCGAAGAACGCGGTGTCGTATTCGTCGGCCTCGAGCACGAACGGTGCGCCCGAACCGAGCCGGGCCGAGACCGGAAAATTACCGGGCACGCCGCCGATCAGGAAGCCGGGTGCGAGGCCGGCCGATTCGAGCAGCCAGGCCAGCAGCGAAGTCGTGGTCGTTTTTCCGTGGGTGCCGGCGACGGCCAGTACCTGACGCGTGCCGAGCAACTGCTCACCGAGCCATTGCGGCCCGGAAATGAAGGGGAGGCGCTCATTGAGCACATGTTCGACAGCCGCATTGCCGCGCGACAGGGCATTGCCGATCACGACGAGATCCGGACGCGGCTGCAGGTTCCCGGCCGAATAGCCCGGGCGCAGGGCGATGCCGAGCGCTTCGAGCTGGGTGCTCATCGGCGGATAGACATTGGTGTCGCTGCCCTCGACCTCATGACCGAGTTCGCGCGCCAGCGCGGCGATGCCGCCCATGAAGGTTCCGCAGATACCGAGGATGTGAAGTTTCATCGAAGCAGGGTACGCGATCAGGAGCCGTCGCTGAAAATCACCCGGGCCAGGGCGAAGTCGGCGATCACCCAGGACAGGGCGAGCAGGAATCCGAGCCAATAGGGCGCCTCGATCGCCTGGCGCACGATATGTGCGTCGATCGAGATCTTCCAGACCAGGGTGCCCAGGCCCAGCCAGACGATCAGCATCTGCACCGGCGTCGGCGCGACGCCGGCAGCGGGCGCCGTACCGAAACTGAGGGCCAAGGGCAGAATCAGCAGGGAGAAGGCGATCGAACAGGCGACCAATGCGCTCGCCGTCTGCAGGTACCGATGGCCGAGCCGGCGAATCGCAAGCGCCACCCAGCTCAGGCCAAGCAGCACCAGGCTCGACAGCAGACTGCGCGCCAGCACCGGCTCTTTCAGTTCCAGCGCATTAGCGGTAGCCAGGTCGAGGGCGAGACCGGCAACCAGCAGGGCGACCAGCAGGCCCTGGGAATGCGGCAGCTCCTGCGGCCCGCTGCGGAACCGGCACAGATCGAGGACGACGCCAAGCAGTCGACCGAGGCTGTAGGGTGTTTCACTCATGCGCTCAGGATCGGGATGTCCGCGAGGCAGGGTGGACGATGCGGGGCCAGGAAGTCGGATCGACCCGGGAATCAGGCGGGCAACGCAGCAACGATACGGTCGAAGACTTCGTCCAGCTCGCCGACACCATCGACCGTGACCAGCTTGCCGATTGCCGCGAAGTGATCGGCCACCGGCGCGGTCTGCTCGGCGTACACGCGCAGGCGGGCGCGCACCGTTTCCGGCGTATCGTCGACCCGCCCTTCGGCCGCGGCGCGGCCAGCAATGCGCTCGACGATCAGGTCGTTGGGTACTTCGAGCTTGATCGCGACATCGAGCGGCTGTTCGAGGCGATCGAGCAGGGCTTCGAGCGCGGCGCACTGGGCGAGGTTGCGCGGATAGCCGTCGAGGATGAAGCCGCCCTTGGCGTCCGGCTGAGACACGCGGTCTTCGAGCATGCCGAGCACGATCTCGTCGGAAACCAGGTGTCCGGCATCCATGACCGCCTTGGCCTTGAGGCCGAGCGGCGTACCCGCCTTGACCGCGGCACGCAGGAGGTCCCCGGTCGACACGTGTGGAATACCCAGTTTGTTCTTGAGCGAGGCCGCCTGAGTGCCTTTTCCCGATCCGGGGGCGCCGAGTAGCACGAGTCGCATACTGTTCCTTGCGTGACGCGCGCGTGCGGATTTGCCACGACGCTGCGCTAGACTTTGAGCGGGTAAACGCGGCGTTAAGCTATCCGCTGCGGCCAGCGCAGTCAAACAGGCTGGCCCGCCCCGGCCCGGGGCGCATCGCCGAACCCATTCCATCACCAAGGAGCCTCATCGATGCAAGGCAATCTGCTCTACGCGCAGTCCGGGGGCGTCACCGCCGTCATCAACGCCAGCGCCTGTGCCGTAATCGAGACCGCGCGCAAGCACAAGGTCCGCGTGCTTGCGGCGCGCAACGGCATCATCGGCGCCCTGCGCGAGGAGCTGATCGATACCTCGAAGGAGTCGGCCAGTGCCATTGCGGCATTGCGTCACACCCCCGGCGGTGCGTTCGGTTCGTGCCGGTTCAAGCTCAAGTCGATCGAGCAGAACCGTGCCCAGTACGAACGCCTGATTGATGTCTTCAGGGCCCACGACATCCGCTGGTTCCTCTACAACGGCGGCAACGACTCGGCCGATACGGCCAACAAGATCTCGCAGATCGGCAAGGCCCTGGGCCATGACGTAACCGTGGTCGGCGTGCCGAAGACGGTCGACAACGACCTCGCGGTGACCGATTGCTGCCCGGGCTTCGGCTCGGTGGCCAAGTACACCGCCGTTTCGGTGCTGGAAGCGAGCCTTGATGTCGCCTCGATGGCCGAATCCTCGACCAAGGTCTTTGTCATGGAAGTGATGGGCCGTCATGCCGGCTGGATCGCGGCGGCCGCCGGCCTCGCCGGCAAATCCGCCGACGAGGCGCCGCACATCATCCTGTTCCCGGAAATCCCGTTCGACGAAGCGGGCTTCCTGGCCCGCGTCAAGGCCACCGTGGAACGTGTCGGTTGGTGCACGGTGGTCGTCTCCGAAGGCGTGCGCAACAAGGAAGGCAGGTTCCTCTCCGAAGTCGGCACGCGCGACGCCTTTGGTCATGCCCAGCTCGGTGGCGTGGCGCCGCTGCTGGCCGACCTGGTCAAGCGCAACCTCGGCTACAAGTACCACTGGGCCCTGCCCGACTACCTGCAGCGATCGGCCCGCCACATCGCGTCGAAAACCGACGTGGAACATGCCTACGCGGTCGGCAAAGCCGGTGTCGAATACGCCCTGGCCGGGAAAAACGCCGTGATGCCGGTGATCGTGCGCACCGGCGATGCCCCGTATCGCTGGAAGATCGAGGCCGCCCCGCTGGGCAAGGTCGCCAACCATGAGAAGACCCTGCCGAAGAGCTTCATCCGCCGAGACGGCTACGGCATCACCGAGGCCGCAAGACGCTATCTGGAACCCCTGATCCGCGGCGAGGAAGCGCCGCCGTCCGGCAAGGACGGCCTGCCGAAGTACGTTCGCCTGAAGAATGTTGCCGTGAAGAAGAAGCTGCCGGCTTACGCGATTGACGGCTGAGACAACCGGGCTTTCGGCAGACCCCACGGTCAAAGCGCCTGCGCGAGCATCGACCGCGGGCGCCTCTCGAATCGGCGTTGCACTCGCTGCCGTCGTGGGCTTCGCCTGCGCGCTGACCGTGCTGTACCCGGGGCAGTATCCCTTCGATTCCGCCTATCAGCTGTGGCAGGCGCGCCACGGCATCTATTCAAACATCACGCCCGTGCCGATGATCGGGTTGTGGTCGCTGCTTCTGCATGTCTTCGGCAATCCTGCCAGCTTGTTGTGCCTGAATCTGGCCCTGTTCTGGGCTGGCCTCGGCTTGTGCTTCCAGGCCCTGCCGGCCCGAGCCTGGGTCAAGGTGTCGGGTGTACTCCTCACCGGTTTGAATCCACTGGCCCTGGTGCAGATGGCGCATCTACTCTCGGATGCCCACATGACCGCCCTGCTCGCGCTTGGCGCCGGCCTGCTGGTGCAGAGCTTGCGCACGGGCTCGCGCATGGCAATCCTTGCAGCCTGTCTTCTGCTCGTCTACGCCGGAACGATTCGCCAGAACGCCCTGGTCGCGATCGTTCCCTTTGGCCCGCTTGTCCTCATGGCGCTGAAGCCGCGGTGGCGCATGGGAACGGCTGCAGTATTGGTCTCGATGATCATCGCTGGCACCGTGACGCTGGCCACCGGCATGACGCTGGATCGCATGCTCGCAACCGAGCGACGCGATCTCTGGCCGATGCTTGCGTTGTGGGATCTCGCAGCGATCTCGGTCGCTACAGGCGAACTCCTGCTTCCTCCGTTCACCCATGGGGCGGGTCTTGATGTCGAAGAGCTCCGCGAAACCGGCGCGTTCAACCCCGTTTCGGTGACCAGTCTTTTCTCGAGTTCGAGATCGGGCGTGAACAATGGATTCATCGAGCCCTACTCCGCGGAGCAACGGTGGACAATTGCCAAGGCCTGGTGGAAGGCGATCGCGGATCATCCATTCGCCTATCTCTCTCATCGCGGGCGAACGGCGAGCCTGCTATTCGGAAGGCAGTCAGGGCAGGCACCGCATGGCATTGCCTACTATCAGGCGCGAACGGACTATCGGGACAACCCGCCACTGCCTGCAGCGTGGTTTGCCAATGCGCAGGGACGCCTTTACCGGCTTGCCGACCAGCTCTCCTCAACGTGGTTGTTCAGCGCTTTACCGCTCGTTCTCCTGAACGCCGGGGCCTTCTGGCTGGCGTGGCGCAGGCGCGGCGGAGCGGAGGGAGCCTTCGCCGCCGGCATCTCTGCCAGTGCACTTCTCTACGCAGCCAGCTTCCTGCCGCTCGCGCCCAGCGCCGAATTGCGTTATCTGACCTGGCCGATCATCGCGGCCCTTCCCGCGGTCGTATTTGCGTTCTCTGCGCGATCCGGCAAGCACGGCGAAGCGAGCACGCCGCTGACGTCCCACGCGCCTTGAGCCTCGCAACCTTTATTCGACTGCAGCAAGGAATTCCAGACAATTCGCACCCGGCAGGGCAATTTCACGATACAGCTTTGAACGAAGCCGCTTGAGGAAAGGGCCGATGCTGCACTGCACGAATGTTAAGGCCGGCAAGGCACGGCTATACTCGGTCGGTTCGTGGGGTCTCCTGTTAATCCTTGACTTGCCTGCTCCCTGGGAGGGATAGATGTTGCAGCAACATGGTTTACTGTTTTCACTCGGCTGTGCGGTCCTGGCCATCCTTTACGGCGTCTGGTCGATCCGCTGGATCCTGGCCAAGCCCGCGGGCAACGAACGCATGCAGGAAATCGCCGCGGCGATCCAGCTCGGCGCGCGTGCCTACCTGAACCGCCAGTACATGACGATCTCGATCGTCGGCGTCGTCCTGTTCGTCGCGATCGGCTTCGCCCTGAACTGGCTGACCGCGATCGGCTTCGCGATCGGTGCGATCCTCTCGGGTCTGGCCGGCTATATCGGCATGAACGTCTCGGTCCGCGCCAACGTGCGCACCGCCGAGGCCGCGCGCAGCGGCATCGCCGCGGCCCTCGCGGTGGCCTTCCGCGGCGGCGCGATCACCGGCATGCTCGTCGTCGGCCTCGGCCTGCTCGGCGTCGCCGGCTACTTCGAACTGCTCGGCCGCATGGGCCATTCGCCCGAGGAATCGCTGCACGCCCTGATCGGCCTGGCCTTCGGTTCCTCGTTGATCTCGATCTTCGCCCGGCTCGGTGGCGGCATCTTCACCAAGGGCGCCGACGTCGGCGCCGACCTGGTCGGCAAGGTCGAAGCCGGCATCCCCGAGGACGATCCGCGCAATCCGGCGGTGATCGCGGACAATGTCGGCGACAACGTCGGCGATTGCGCCGGCATGGCCGCCGACCTGTTCGAAACCTACGCGGTGACCCTGATCGCGACGATGCTGCTCGGCGGCGTCATGTTCGCCGGCAACCCGAATGCGGTGCTGTATCCGATCGTGCTCGGCGGCGTCTCGATCATCGCCTCGATCATCGGCACCTTCTTCGTCAAGACCAGCTCGGGCGGCAAGATCATGAATGCCCTGTACAAGGGCGTGATCGTCTCGGCGGTGCTCTCGGCGATCGCATTCTGGTTCGTCACCCACCAGTTGTTCCCGACCGGACTCGATGTCGGCAATGGCATCAGCATCTCCTCGAACAGCATCTTCTATTGCGGCCTGATCGGCCTGATCCTGACCGGCGCCATGGTCGTCATCACCGAGTACTACACGGCGACCGAATTCGGCCCGGTGCGCCATGTCGCCCAAGCCTCGACGACCGGCCACGCGACCAACATCATCGCCGGCATCGGCATCTCGATGAAGTCGACCGCCCTGCCCGTGCTCTCGGTCTGCGCGGCGATCTGGGCCGCGTACAACTTCGGCGGCCTCTACGGCATCGCCGTGGCCGCCACGGCCATGCTGTCGATGACCGGCATGATCGTGGCCCTCGACGCCTACGGCCCGATCACCGACAACGCCGGCGGCATCGCCGAAATGGCCGAACTGCCTTCCGAAGTCCGCGCCGTGACCGACCCGCTCGATGCGGTCGGCAACACGACCAAGGCCGTGACCAAGGGCTATGCGATCGGATCGGCCGGCCTGGCCGCACTGGTCCTGTTCGCCGACTACACGCACAAGCTCGGCGTCGAGCATCCGGACAACATCTACACCTTCGACATCTCCAACCACTACGTGATCATCGGCCTGCTGATCGGCGGCCTGATTCCGTACCTGTTCGGCGCGATGGCGATGGAAGCGGTGGGTCGCGCGGCCGGCTCGGTGGTCGAGGAAGTCCGCCGCCAGTTCCGCGAGATCAAGGGCATCATGGAAGGCACGACCAAGCCGGACTACTCGCGTGCGGTCGACCTGCTGACCCGATCGGCGATCAAGGAAATGATGGTTCCCTCGCTGCTTCCGGTGCTCGTGCCGATCATCGTCGGCTTCGGCTTCGGCTGGATCGGCGGCCCGATGGCCGGTGCCCAGGCGCTCGGCGGCCTGCTGATCGGCACGATCGTGACCGGCCTGTTCGTGGCGATCTCGATGACCACCGGCGGCGGCGCCTGGGACAACGCCAAGAAGTACATCGAGGACGGCAACTTCGGCGGCAAGGGTTCCGAGGCGCACAAGGCCGCGGTCACCGGCGACACCGTCGGCGACCCGTACAAGGACACGGCCGGACCGGCCGTCAATCCGCTGATCAAGATCATCAACATCGTCGCCCTGCTGCTGGTGCCGTTGCTCTGATCGATCCGATGGGCGGGCGGCGACGCCCGCTCCAGCGCCACGCCCGCGTCATCACGGCGCGGGCGTGCAATGAAAAACCCCGGCATGCCGGGGTTTTTTCATTGCGCCGTGCGGATTGCCGAAACCCGGCGGGGACTCAGGGTTTACGTGCGACCAGGCCGCGCAACTTGCCCATGGCATCGCCGATCCTGTTGAAGCGCGCACCGATGCCATATTCGCGTTTCAGCATCGCGATTTCCTCCTGCTGGCGCGCGGTGATCCGGGATTCCCAGCGTCGCTTGATCTCCTGCTGCTGGACCCGCGCGCGCAGCTGGCTTCGATAATCCTCCGACAGGGTTTCGCGCATCAGCTGCTGGTTCGGATCGCGCATCAGGTAACGACCGATCTCGTCATACAGCGCCACACCCACCTGTTCGGGCGGAACGCTCTTGCTGGCCGTCGCCAGGTCGTCGAAATTGGTGAAGCTCATGCGCAACTGGCCGGTTGCGGTGTCCGCGGAAAAGACCGCCGTGAGCGCAATGCGGCCCTTGGCCTTGAAGGTGGCCGCAACGACTTCGCCCGAGGCATCCTTGGCCGGCGCCAGTGGCGCGCCCAGCCGATGGCGCTGGAAAAGCGCCGAAACCGCGCGCACGCGGTTGGCGCCCTCGATCTGCGCCGTGGGGCACTCGGAGGTCGAAACGCCGCAGAAATACGACAGGGTGATTTCCTTCGACGATGGATGCCGGTTTTCGTGGATCTCGTACTCGTGCTCGACATAGCCGATCACGTCGCCATAGCCTGGCAAGGTATGCCTGACCTGGATTTTCGGCTGCAGGACCTTGAGCTTGGCAACCAGTTCGTTCAGATAGGCGAGCAGGTCGGCCATGGCGGGCTCGAGCGTGGTCCGATAGGCGGTCTCACGCGCCGCCTTGAGCGCAATGGCGCTGTCCTCTTCGGCCTTGCGCCGTTGCGCCTCGTTTTCGAGATCGTCAAGCAGACCCACGCTCATCCCCCTTGTACGGACGCGCCCTATCTGGCCTGCCCGCTTCGTTGCCTACCCGATCCAGTCCATGCCCTGGCCAATCCGGCCGGCAAGCGGACCATAATCCCCTGCGCGTGATCAAGCAAGAATGCTGCCATTCACATATTTTCGACGACGAGTTGGCGTTCTGGTGGAAGCTGCAAAGAGCACTGCAATCCCATGGACCTCAGCATGCTTCCGCGAGGGCCGATGGCGAAGCTTCCGCCCGGCGCATGGGATCCTGCGACAACGCTGGCAAACTCCGCATTTCACTGAATCTCCTCGCGCTACCCTGCGGCGGTATTTCCCTGGCTCTGGCCGGAGCGGCAACGCCGAACCGCCGCCAAGGTCGTCTACCCTGCTCCCCGACGGAGACGCCCTGATGATGGCCTTATCCAGCAGCGCTGGAGGCATGACGACACCACATTGCTTATTGGCACGATGATCCTGCTAAGTTAGCGGCGGGGACTGGCAATGGAGAAGTCCATCCATGAAGGGAATGCAAACGACATGAACACGCCGATCTGGGAACCCGGGGAGGAGCGCATCGACCGCGCCAACCTGAGCCGCTTCATGCGCTACGTGCGCGAGCAGACCGGCAATTCCGACATCCGCCGCTACGCGCCGTTGCACGATTTCTCGATTCGCCAGCCGGCGCGGTTCTGGTCGCTGTTCTGGGAGTTCTGCGGAATCCGGGCTGGCGGCAGTTTCGAACCGGCCCTGGTCGATGGCGACAGGATGCCCGGTGCGCAATGGTTTCCGGGCGTGCGCCTGAATTTTGCCCAGAACCTGCTGCGCTACAAGGACGAGCGGACTGCCATCGTCTTCCGCAACGAATGGGGCCAGCGCCGCCAACTGACTTATGCGGAACTCCATGTCGAAGTCGCCCGCGTCGCCGATGGCCTGAAGCGCGCTGGAGTCGGCACCGGCGATCGGGTTGCCGGGTTCCTGCCGAATATCCCCGAGACCATCATCGCCATGCTCGCCACCACCTCGCTGGGCGCGATCTGGTCTTCGTGTTCCCCGGACTTCGGCATCGACGGCGTGGTCGACCGGATCGGTCAGATCAAGCCCCGGCTCCTGTTCACCGCCGATGCCTATCCCTATGGCGGCAAGCGCTTCGACTGCCTCGAGAAGGTTGGCGCCATGGTCGAGCGCGTGTCGAGCATCGAGCACGTCGTTGTCGTTCCCTACAGCCAGGATGCCGTGGACCTGTCCCGGATCAAAGGGGCCGTGAGCTGGGCTGACTTCGCCGGGGACGGGCAGCCGGCGCTGGGCTTCGAACAGTTTCCGTTCGACCATCCGCTCTACGTGCTTTATTCATCGGGCACCACCGGCGCGCCCAAATGCATCGTGCACGGCGCCGGCGGCACCCTGCTCCAGCACCTGAAGGAGCTGATGCTGCACACCGACCTGAAGCGCGAGGACCGCTTCTTCTTCTACACGACCTGCGGCTGGATGATGTGGAACTGGATGGTCTCCAGCCTCGCCATCGGCTCGACCCTGGTCCTCTACGACGGCTCGCCGAACTACCCGGATGGCAATGTGCTCTGGGACCTGGCGGACGAGGTCGGCATCAGCGTGTACGGCACCAGCGCGCGATGGCTCGCGACCATCGAGAAGGCCGGCCTCGTGCCGGCGAAGTCGCACAAGCTCAGCGCACTGCGCACGATCCTTTCGACCGGCTCGGCGCTGGCGCCGGAAAGTTACGACTATGTCTATCGCGACATCAAGGCCGATGTGCTTCTGGCTTCGATCTCCGGCGGCACCGACATCATCTCCTGTTTCGCACTCGGCAACCCGCTGATGCCGGTGTACCGCGGCGAACTGCAGTGCCGTGGCCTCGGCATGGACGTCGAGATCCTGGATTCAGCGGGCCAACCGGTCGTCGGGCAGGTTGGCGAACTGGCCTGCATGGCCCCGTTTCCGTCCATGCCGATCGGCTTCTGGGACGATGCCGAGGGTGAAAGGTACCGCGATGCCTATTTCTCACGCTTTCCCGGTGTCTGGTGTCACGGCGACCTGGCTCTGCTGACCGAGCATGACGGCATCATCATCCTGGGGCGCTCCGACTCCACCCTGAATCCCGGCGGCGTGCGCATCGGTACGGCCGAAATCTACCGGCAGGTCGAGCAACTTCCCGAGATCCTCGAGTGCGTGGCCGTCGGTCAGCGCTGGCAGGACGACGAACGCATCATCCTGTTCGTCCGCCTGCGCAATGGCTTGGCCCTCGATGCGACGCTGCGCGACCGGATAAGGATGCAGATACGCACCAACACCAGCCCGCGCCATGTACCGGCAAAGATCATCGCGGTCGACGATATTCCGCGCACCCTGACCGGCAAACCCAGCGAAACCGCCATTCGCGACGCCATCCACGGCAGGGCTGTGGCCAATATCGATGCGCTGGCCAATCCGCAATCGATCGAACTCTATGCGAGGATGGCCGAGTTGCAGGCGTGAAGCGATGCCGGTCCCCGTGCGAACGCGGCGCGCCCCCCTCCTCTATTCAGCCAGTGAAACGGCAATGCGCTGGCCATCCTCGTGGCGACACCATGGAATGATGCATGAGTGAAACGGAAAAACCGATTCTGGTTCTGGGCTCGGCCGGCTTCATCGGCAGCGCACTCTGCCGGCGACTCGATACGATGGGCCGGCCGGTATACGCCCTCGGACGCGCGGAACGCACGGGCGTCGACGGGCAAGTCACCCATGTGCGCGGCTCGATCGAGGATCGCCAGCTCATTCGCGACGCCCTGGCCCGTTGCCAGACGGTGGTGTACGCAGCCAGCATCACGACGCCGGCGACATCCAGCGGCGACCCGGCACTCGAGGTGCTCGGCAACCTGCTGCCGCTGTCACGGCTGCTCGAGTGCGCCGGCGAATTTCCCGAGCGCCGGATCATCTACCTCTCCTCCGGCGGAACGATCTACGGAGACGCCGGCGAGCGGGCGACCGAATCCACCCCGCTGCGGCCGCGCTCCTACTACGGCGCCGGCAAGGTGGCGGCCGAGGCAATGCTGCACGCCTGCGCCTGCACCACCGACTGGTCGATCATTTCGCTGAGACCCAGCAACCTGTATGGCCCCGGTCAGCGCGTGACCAAGGGCTTCGCGATCGTGCCGACCCTGTTCGACCGGGCCAACGACGGCCAGACCTTCGAAATCTGGGGCGACGGATCGATCGTTCGTGACTACTGCTACATCGACGATCTGGTCGAGGCCATCATCCTGGCGATCGAGGCGGAAGCCTCCGAGACGTTCCGCGTCTACAATGTCGCCAGTGGCGCCACGGCATCGATCCTGCAGCTGGTCGAAGCCTGCATCCAAGCGAGCGGCAAACCCATCCGCACGGCATTCAGGCCGGCACGCGGCGTCGATGTCGCCCGCGTCTCGCCGCGTCCGCAACGTATCGCTGACGAATTGGGCTGGAAGGCCCGGGTCGACCTGGCGACAGGCCTGCAGCGGACATGGTCGTGGCATCAACAAGGCAATCAACAAAACAAGGGACGCGGCTGAACCGCAAGGCCCGACGGCTCATGGAATCTGCTTGATGAAACCCGAACCCGACAACGCGGATATCCAGGTCTCCGTCGTCGTCCCCGTCTATGGCGGCGCCTCGGCACTGGCCGAATTGCATGCGCGCCTGGCGAAGTGCATGCAAGAGGCCGGACTGCGCCATGAACTGATCCTCGTCGACGATCGCGGTCAGACGGAATCCTGGCCGATCATCCGCGAACTGGCACGCAAGGACGAAAGAATCATAGGCCTGCGCCTGAGCCGCAATTTCGGCCAGCACGCGGCGACGATCTGCGGCATCGAGCATGCGCGCGGCGACTGGATCGTCACCCTCGACGACGATCTCGAACATCCGCCCGAGGCAATTCCGTCCCTCCTTGCCGCGGGCAGCGAGGAATGTCCGCTGGTATACGGCAAGTTTCCCCGGCGTACGCACGCCACCTATCGCAACTGGAGTTCCGAGCTGATGCGCTGGACCCTCAAGCGCGCGTTCCCGGACCTCAACGAGGACTATTCGTCGTTCCGCGCCATGCACGCCTCGCTTGGCCGGCAACTGGCCGGATTCCGATTGAGCAAACCCTATATCGACGGCATGCTGTCCTGGATGACCTCCTCGGTTGCAACGGTCGAAGTGCCGCACGGCGAACGCGAACACGGCGAGAGTACTTACACCCTGCGCAAGCTCGCCTCGCACGCCGTCAACATCTTCGTGACCTTTTCACAGCTACCCTTGCGCATCGCCAGCTACGGCGGCGCGGCCCTCGCCCTGGCCAGCTTCGCCTACATGATGTTCGTCGTGTTCGGTTACTTCACGGGCCGCATCACCAACCCAGGCTACACCTCGCTGATGTCGGTGATCCTGTTCGCCTGCGGCGTGCAGTTGCTCATACTTGGGGTACTCGGCGAGTACGTCGGGCGCCTGATGGGAGCCGCTTACCGCAAGCCGGTGTATCTCGTAGAGATCAAGACGCAGGTGCGGTCGGCCAGCGACACGTACGCCAGGCGATGAGCGGGAAGCGCGCTCGGGACTGCGCCCAGGACGAAAGTCCCTGCGCGCCCCTGCATCGGCGGCTGGCCGGAGAGTTTCTGCGATTCCTCATCGTCGGAGGTATCAACACACTCGTCGCGTACGCCATCTATCTTGCCCTGCTGGGGCTTATGCGCTACGAATTTGCGTACGCAATTGGATACGCCGTTGGAATTGTCATCGCCTATCTGATGAGTGCCGCGTTCGTATTCCGAAAACCGATGCGCAAGAGATCGGCATTTCGCTTTCCATTGATTTACGCCGTCCAATTCCTGGTCAGCCTCGCTGTTCTGCGCCTCGCCGTGGAAATTTTCCACGTGCCACAGTGGTTCGCCTTCGGCTTTGCCGTCTGCCTGACAATACCTATAACGTTTGTACTGTCGCGATGGGTCATGCATTCCACATAGGTCGCATCACTATTTCACCAAGCAAACACCACGGGCGACACGCGCACGTCTATCAGTCCTAACCTTGTCGAGTGAATGCATCGGCAAATCCCACTGATGCGTTCTCCGGCTCTGTCGCATCAAGGAGGGTCCGATCGAGTAGCAAAGTCGTCCTGGCGTCTAGAAGGCCTTCCACATGTGCCGCGTGACCAATGAAGTCTGGCTGCCTAGAGGAGGCGCGCGATCCATGAGGCCAGCCTTATGGGCGTCAGCCTTCTGGGCGCCACCTTTCCAGCATCCAATCAATCAGTTTGCGACGCCTGGCTCAGCGCAGATCCTTGTTGCGCCGACTTGAAGGACGGCCAGTCTGTCAGCATCGACGCGTCGCGCTTTGCACGCAGGCAGGCGTCGCGACGGCATTGCTACTTGGTCAGACGCAATTTAACGGTCCTGTTCGGCAAATTTGGCCAACCCGACCTCCTGGAGCATGCCTCCAGCCAGAGCCGAGCGCGGCATCAATTTCCGATGCCGCCGTCGCGCATGCGCAATCCAACCGACATAAGCCGGAGAGAACCGCGAGAATCAGCGGCTCCTTCAGTGGAAACAATCGGCTCACAACGCAGATGCAGAGCCGACAACCCGCTGTGCGCTACGAACGGAAAAACAAATTCCTGCGGACTATTGGCCGGCAGCCCCACTCTCATCTTCTGATTGCCATCATCGCTGGCAATTTCAACATATTGCGGATAGCTGGAAATAATTTTGCCGACAATATCGAAGCGCTGCTGATCGCGGTCCAGGTTCTTGAGCCAAAGGGTTGAATCGCATTCCGCTCGGGTCCAGTCATAGGACTGGGCGCCGCCCTGATCACCAATGTGTTCGTCCATTGAAATCTCTACAGGGGCCTCTGCCGGCGGGAGAGTCCGTGGAAAGTCTACGGAGACTGACGTCACATCGAAAGGCCGCGAAGTCGCAACCTCCAAGACCTCCACGCCATTCTCATCGACCACGGATGTCGCCGATACCGAGAATGTCTTGTTGAAGATGGTCGGCAGAGCTTTCCCGTCGACACTGATGGAAGAACTGCAGTCGGAACCTTCGCATACGAACGTTCCGCTGATGTGAACTTTCTGATTCAAGGAGTTCGGGAAAACCCAGACACGTCTCGAACTAACGATCCAAGGATTCGACATCGGCTCAAATCCCGAGCCAAATACCCTTGTCGAGGATGATGGAGCCAGCATCGTATTTGTCAGGAATGGTGCAACAAGCACGTATTGATTTTCGGATCGCGGTTCGTCGTACAGGTATAGATAGCTGCCCCCTCCCGATGAGGATTGTGCCAGCCGCAGATCACTCGTGACGTGAACGTCTTTTCCGGTACGTGCCTTGGCGACATACTGCCAGTAGACCGCATCATCCTTCTCGGATCCGGAAACGCTCGCGTCGCGAAACCAGAAACTCGAATCCCTCGGCAAGGATTCGAATAGATCTGATTCGAAAAACCCCAGCATTGAATCCCAGCGTCTTCCCATCTGCCGTTGCTCGCTGTTCACATTGAAATTCAATGCGTCTGTCAAAATTGAACCCAACGAGAGTATCGATGCGGTCATTATCGCGAAGTACCTGGATTTGAACCTCAGGAACAGGGCGGATAGCCACAAGCAAAGTAGTGCGATCCACGCATAATAGGAAAAGTGACTATATAGGTATGCGTGACTCCCCAGTCGCATCCACTCCTGGTACTTTGGGGTGAGACCGATCACCATGTTGGGGGCAAACGCAAGAAAGGTCAGTACAAGACTCAATCCCAAATAGTTTCGCCAAGGAATTGGCCTACTCCTGAGCCTCACGTAATTCGCAACACCTATGGCTCCGAAGAACACCGCCGCCGCCTTGATGACCGACAGGGTGCCAAGACTCTGGCGAATGACCTCGATCGAAAGGCTCGCGCCGCCATACAGAAATGTCGCGAATGGCACTCCGCCGAACGTGTAGTTTGCCGTGGTCCGCAGGATTACAGAAAATGGCTCATCAAGGGCGAGTTGGGAGCCTTCATAGAGTGAAGTGTGAGACGCCCGCCAAAGTAGCCAAGTCGCCAACCAGATCGACAAACCAAGGAAATACGGAACCAGGAAATTCCAGGATTTCCTCCCTAGGCGCCAATAGGTGTAGGCAACAACGAGATGGACCGCCGTCTGAGGAAGAAATCCTTCCTGCAGGCCCGTCAGCCATATTATTGCTCCCCAACAGGCGAGGGCCATTGAACCCCGCTCTATAGCAGCAATCAGCCCGAATACACCGATCATCCAGCACAGCCAAGAGAATTCCCATGCAAATGGATAGGCGACGAACAGGTTGTGCTCATTGCTATTTTGGGCAAATGCGAAGAAGAGGATCACGAACGACGCGGCCAACCCAGGGCGGTCGGTCACTTTCTCCAACAATCTTCCCGCAATCCATGCGCCACCCAGAATGGTAAGCAGCCTCAGTGCGCCCTGAAGAACGGCGCTGTCGGTTAGATAAGGCAGAAACTGCAGAAACGACGTCAGTTTTGGAAATCGCCCCTGCTCAGCAGCGATCTGCAGCGCTGTGGGTATCCAGGTATTGTGCCAGGCCCAGGCTGCATACCATCGATCATCGAGAGTTACGAACCGAATTCCGGCTACTGAACCCAGGAAGGCAATTGCAACTATCGCCGCTGAAAAATTCACCGACCTGCCGACTGCAATCGCCTCCCCCGTCTTGTCCTCGCTCACTTGGTCATCCTTGGCAGAAGGCAAGTTGTTTACCATCCATCCTACAAAAGTTTCGCGGGTGATACGGGCACAATTACTGCATGCCTGTGGGAGCGCCAGCCACTTGGCTCGCGGGCATCTGCCGGAGTTCGTTGCCTACACCAATGCGCCAAGACTCGACTCGCTTCAGAGTGGCAAACCAAGGCACTTTACGTCGCCAGCGCCATCTCGAGCTCGGACTTCAGGTCGGAAAGGTCCTCTACGCCTATCGAGAGACGAATCAGCGCATCGCTTATGCCAAGGCGCTTGCGATTGGCTGGCGGTACAGACGCATGCGTCATGATTGCGGGGTGCTCGATGAGGCTTTCCACTCCACCCAGCGATTCGGCGAGCGCAAACAACTTGCAACGTTCAAGCATTCGCCGCGCCTTGCGCAATCCCCCCTTGATTTCGATCGAGATGATGCCGCCGAAGCCGTCCATCTGGCGCTTCGCGAGCGCATGTTGCGGGTGCGATTTCAGGCCCGGGTAGATCACCCGGTCGACGGCCGGATGCTTTGCCAGCCATTGGGCAATGGCCAGCGCACTTTCACAATGCGCGCGCATGCGCAAATGCAGGGTCTTCAGGCCGCGCATGGCAAGGAAGGAATCGAACGGACTGGCCACCGCACCTACCGAGTTCTGCAGGAAGGCCATCTGTTCCGCAAGTTCTGCATTTTCGCCGGCAACAACGATTCCACCAACCATGTCGGAATGGCCATTCAGGTACTTGGTCGCCGAATGCAGCACCAGGTCCGCGCCGAACTCGAGTGGGCGCTGCAGCATCGGCGAACAGAAGGTGTTGTCGACGACGAGGATCAATCCGTGCTTGCGCGCGAAGGCACCGACCTTGGCCAAATCGACCAGCTTGAGCATCGGATTGGTCGGCGTCTCCGCCCAGATCATCCGGGTATTCGGCTTGAGCGCTGCTTTCAGCGCCTGACTATCGTTTAGGTCGAGGAACGTGAAGTCGAGACCCGCCGAACGGCGTCTTACACGCTCGAAGAGACGGTAGGTGCCGCCATACAGATCATCCATCGCGATGACATGACTGCCGCTGTCCAGCAGATCGAGTACGGTACTTGCGGCGGCAAGACCTGACGCGAAGGCGTAACCCTGGCGCCCACCTTCGAGATCGGCAACACAGCGCTCGTAGGCCATGCGTGTCGGGTTCTGCGATCGCGAATACTCGTAGCCCTTGTGGACGCCGGGGCTTTCCTGGACATAGGTCGAGGTGGCATAGATCGGCACCATGATGGCGCCGGTCGACGGATCGGGAGACTGACCGGCGTGGATCGCTCGCGTTCCAAGCCCCATCGGATCTTGATTTTTGCTGGACTTGCCCATGTTCTCGACGTTCCGGGGAATTAGGGGAGGTGTCACACAAAGGTTCTTACAAGCGCACCCAAGCGCTTGTCGGCAGCCATTGTACCGATCCGCAGGTTCCGTTTGTTGCGGCCTGTTTTCGACCGGTAGCCTCAGGGGCTGGTCTCGAACCCGTTGGCAAAGATTACTTCGGCGCGGTACACCCCGCTATTGATCGCGTCTCTGCGAAACATGGGCCAATCGACAAGACGAGGATCTGCGATGCTTGAGTTGAAGGTCCAGGCATAGACGGTTACGTAAGAGCCCGTGTGACCAGGGACATTGCTGTTGGTACCGGCACCGATGACCTCAAGCTTTCCGTTCCGATCGATATCGGCAACTGCCGGCGTATTGAAGAATGCGTCGCTTCCCGACCACAACGACAGTTTCCCGGCGGGAATCGGGCATCCTGTCGATGCAGTCAGCTGCACGCCTGCCCTGCTCCAGATAACGAACTCATTGGCTGCATTGAGTATGATTTCGGGATCAGAGTCCCCCAGCAAATTGGCGATGACCGGTGATCCTTGCGTCCCCCAATGCAATGAATTTCCTGCGCAGTCCGCAGGGATACTGGGCTGCAGGGGCCAACCCGGTAGTTCGGCGCCGTCAGGCTTGATGGCGTGCACGACGCCGTTGACATCATCATTGCGCAAGTTATTCACGACCGACACGAGCCCGGTGATCCCGGAAAACTTGCCGAGTGCGGGAGACGCAACACGCGAAGCCTCAGCCGGTGTCGAGACTGGCCACCCCGGAAGATCCTGTCCATTGGACTGCACGCCGAGCATCTGCTTCGTCACCGGGTGAACGACAGCGCAACTGGCAAGGTCCCAGCATCGACCGCTTCCTATCGAAATCGCCGTTTCCCCAATTCCTCGTATATCTCCAATAGCAGGAGATGAATAGATGACATCGTCGTACATTCGCGGGAATCCGGGAAGATCACCCGAGCCGTCTCCGCGCATTGCACGGAGCAACCCTCCGTCGGGCAATGTGATTCCCGGCAACTGGTGAAAGTTGCTATCCGCACCCACGACGATATCCAGTGAGCCATCACCATTCAGGTCTACGATCGAAGGAGAGGACCAAATCGTATCCACTACGTACTCTTGAACGCCGTGCTCCCACCAAACCGAGCAATCATGCCGTAGCACACGAAACCGGAAATCGAAGCTCGCGACCGCAATCTGCATCTTGTCCGGCATGCTTGGATCGAGGTGGCCCACGGCTGGTGAGCTGTACATGCCCTGTGGATGGACCGGGTTCAAGGCCGTGAAGGAACATTGCAACTGTCCTGTCGCGCTGAGAACGTAGATCCCGCCCCCGTTCACGGCACCCGAACCGGCCCCCACGACGACCTCCAGCTGGCCGTCGCCATCGATATCCGCAACGGCAGGCTTGCTGCCAATGGGAACGCTCCCGGTATCGTACGACCACATCAAGGTACCGTTGGAGCGAACCGCAACAACGCGTCCACCCTCGGTACCGAACACCATTTCGGGGTCACCGGTGCCGTCGAGGTTAACGACAGTCGGGCTTGAATAAAGTACGCGGTCGTTGCCGAGCTCAACCAGGGCAGACGGAAATCCTGCCTGGCAAGGCGGGTCATTCGGAACCCCAGGGTTGCTCCTGGTAGGACAGGTAAGCGTCACCGCAGCAGATGCGGAACCAGCCAGCAGAAATACAGCGATACCGACGATCTGCAATGGACACCGCATGTCCACCTCGAATGAACCCTGATCGGATTTACTCTACTCCATGACAGGCACCCGAGTCATTGATCGAACGCACAACCGACTCCAGACGTTGCTCAACGGTCAACACGCGCTCTCGATCAGATCAATTTGCGTCGAGAGCCAGTCGCGGCCTGGGCCAGAGTCTTCCCTTGATTGAATGCCAATGGCGAACAACGGCGGGCCAGACAGACCGTCGCAACTCAAGAAGCGAGAACATCAGCCGACACCGACCTGCCTGTTGCGGGCCATACCACTCGACGCAGTCCTGAGGCCAAGGCAAACATCCGGCTGAATGACCCACGACGCATGCTGGGGCGGATGTGGCATCCAATCGAGCAGACTGACAGATCGCCTTGGTAGGGTCTGATCAGGTAGCAAAGTCGTCACCGCGCCTGGCAGATTGATTGGATGCTGAAAAGGTGGGGGCGAGAAGGCTCTCCACATGCACCGCGCGCCTCGTCAAGGCAACCAGCCTTCACATCGCCACGTGGCACATGTGGAAAACCTTCTAAAAACAATGACGACATTGCTGCCTGATCAGACCCTCCCTAGCCACGTGGGCGCAAAAACAGATCCAGATGCGATGTCCCGTTGGCTCCATGTCGTTGGTCGGACTTTTCCCACTGCACCATGACCTGACCTGGTTCGGTGCACGGAATGACCTCCTGCGGCGAGACCACCACCTGAACGCACTCGGCGTATTCGAACATCATCGATAGGTAGTCGTTGTAGTCCAGCCCCGAGTTTGCCCTCAGTGCGTGCGGATGGAATTCGGTAGCAATCCTTGGTTTGTGTTTCGCGAATAGCCGCGCTGCGCCCTGCCAGGCAAAAACCTCGTGTCCCTCGATGTCCATTTTCACGAAGTCGAGCGCATCCAGATCTCGACACATCCAGTCGAGACTTTGAACTGGCGCGAAATTCGATGGTGATGAGGACTTAGGCGCGCTTTGCACCAGCGCATTGGAAGTATTTGGATCTGTAACGATTGAAACGATACCGCTCTGTTTCGAGGCGCCGAACGGCATAACCTGGACATGCTCGAAGGCATTCTTCTTGATGCCCAGATAGATAAGCTGGAGATTCTTGTCCATCGGTTCGACAGCGATTACCCGCCCGGCCGCACCAACCAGTTTGGCCCCCAGCATCGTGAAATAGCCGATGTTGGCTCCGACATCAAGGAATGTATTTCCCTCGTGAAGCTCGCGCCGGAGCAATGCCGTCACATGGGGTTCGTAGGAAACTCCTCTGGAAATGGCGCTACCGATATCGCGATCGGACTTTCGAACGAAAATGCTGTATCCATCAAGCTCGATCTCGATGGGCTCGTGCGTTCCGTTGCCCTTTGTCCTGAACTCTTCCGAACCGATCAGTAGCTTCGCGATATCGTGTGCATCAAGACTCTGAGATCTCGCAAGCGAAGCGAAATAGGATAGCCCTGAAGGGTCTGGCATGCGCCCGAGAATGAGCTGATACGCCAGCGAGACATCGTCTGGAGTTGCGACAGCGGAAATGCCTGGTTTGCCTGGCTTCTGGTTCATGTGGGCTCAAAGGAGTTCTGAATAAAGATCGAATAGGGAAACTGAATTGTCTGAAACCTAGCGATTTCCTGCTTGAATCAGCACGTCAAGGTGCAATTCTCCACTGAGCTTCTTTAGCCTGTATGTGTCTCTCCATTCGTTCATGACTTCCTCACAAATCGATCATCAAATGCTTCGACCTTCGCGTGCAAGCACCGCTATGGACTCGGTCACAACCTCAAACAGGCCTTTGATACAAGAAACCGCGGCCCATTCGACTCATGTACCGCGTCCGGCGAGATGTGATCTCAATTCAAGGCGTTGCCTTGCCAAGGCAACAGGGTCACTCCATCTACCGCGACTTCACGCAACATCGAACTCGTCGAACCTCGTGCCGAGTGTTTATCGGACAACATGAACACACGGGCAAGATCGATTGGATTGATGGAGCTTCTCCGAACATAGTCGGCGTGGTGCACAACTCCGTCAACGTCTGATTCTTGACCAAGAAGCAGTCTGTAGGGATACCGCACACCTCCAGGTGCCGCTTCCGTTGGTACCATCACGCCCCCTCCGTGAACCGGAAGTACTACAGAACGGTGTTCGACGTACGCGTGAAGGTGGACTATTGAACGCGCCGACGCAGATAGTTGAGCAGGTCGATCCGTGTGATCAGGCCCAGGAACTTCTCGCCGTCCATCACGATAGCCACGTGCCCCGCGTCGAAAACCGGGAGCAGTGCTTCTATCGGCGCCGTCACGTCAAGTTTCTCGAGGCGGCTGATCATCGCGGTCGATACCGGGTCACGGAACTTGGTCTCGTCGCCGTAGACGTGCATGAGGACGTCGGACTCGTCGAGGATGCCGACGATGGCGTCGCCTTCCATCACTGGCAGCTGCGAGACGTCGTAGAGCTTCATGCGATTGTAGGCGGTGATCAGCAGGTCTTTCGGCGACACGATCACGGTGTCGCGTTGCGAATACGGGCGCAGGATCAGGTCGCGCAGGTCGCCGTGGCGCTCACGCTCGAGGAAGCCGTTGTCGAGCATCCAGTAGTCGTTGTACATCTTCGACAGGTACTTGTTGCCGGTATCGCAGACGAACACGACGACACGCTTGGGTTCGACCTGTTCCCGGCAATATTTCAGGGCCGCCGCAACCAGGGTTCCGGTCGACGAGCCGCCGAGGATGCCTTCCTTTGACAACAGCTCGCGCGCGGTCAGGAAGCTTTCCTTGTCGGGAATGGCGTAGGCCTTTTCCACCCGCGAAAAATCGCTGATGTCGGGCAGGAAGTCCTCGCCGATACCTTCGACCATCCAGCTCGCCGACTTGTCCGAGAGGATGCCGTCGTTGATGTATTCCGCAAGGATCGATCCGACCGGATCGGCGAGGATGAACGCGGTCTCGGGCGAGTGCTCGGCGAAGTACTGCGACAGGCCGGTCATCGTGCCCGATGATCCGCAACCGAACACGATCGCGTCGACGCGCCCCTCCATCTGCTCGAGGATTTCGGGGCCGGTGGTCTGCTTGTGTGCGAGCGGATTGTCGGGATTGCCGAACTGGTTGATGAAATAGGCGCCCGGGGTTTCGCTGGCGATCCGTGCGGCCAGGTCCTGGTAGTAGTCCGGGTGGCCCTTGGCCACGTCCGATCGGGTCAGGATGACTTCGGCGCCCATGGCCTTGAGGTTGAAGATCTTCTCGCGGCTCATCTTGTCCGGAACGACCAGGATCAGGCGGTAACCCTTCTGCTGGGCGACCAGGGCCAGGCCGATGCCGGTGTTGCCGGCCGTGCCCTCGACCAGGGTGTCGCCGGGCTTGATGCGCCCGTCGCGCTCGGCGGCGTCGATCATGCTGAGGCCGATGCGATCCTTGATCGACCCCCCCGGATTGTTGCATTCGAGCTTGAAGAACAGCTCGCAGCTACCGGTGTCGAGGCGCTGGGCCTGGATGATCGGCGTGTTGCCGATCAGTTCGAGGACGCTTTGATGGATCGGCATGCGGGCTCCGCGCAAATTCGGACAATGGGCGGAATGATAACCCAGGGCGTGGATTGGACCGTCCCTTGTCGATATGGCGGATCCAATGCTTTTCACACGGCGCGGGGAAGAGCATCGCGGCGGAGGCAACAACGCAGCGGTAACGCGCCAGCCGCCATCGAAGTCCAGATCCCCATTCGCCCGCACATCGTGCCCTCCGTAGGAGAGGCCTTCGGGCGCGATGTTTTTGGCCACGATGCGATGAGGAGCATCGCGGCTGAAGCCGCTTCCTACAACGGAGCGGGGACGCGGCACCGGTGACCGAAACCCGCGCCGCCTGTCGCTCTCTTCGTAGGAGCGCCTTCAGGCGCGATTTTTTTGGGCACGATGCGGGAAGGAGCATCGCGGCTGAAGCGACAACGAAGCGGTAACGCGCCAGCCGCCATCGAAGTCCAGATCCCCATTCGCCGGCGCATCGTGCCCTTCGTAGGAGAGGCCTTCGGGCGCGATGTTTTTGGCCACGATGCGATGAGGAGCATCGCGGCTGAAGCCGCTTCCTACAACGGAGCGGGGACGCGGCACCGGTGACCGAAACCCGCGCCGCCTGTCGCGCTCTTCGTAGGAGAGGCCTTCAGGCGCGACGCTTTTGGCCACGGTGCGGGAAGGAGCATCGCGGCTGAAGCAACAACGAAGCGGTGACGCGACAGCCGCCATCGAAGTCCAGATCCCCATTCGCCCGCACATCGTGCCCTTCGTAGGAGAGGCCTTCAGGCGCGATGCTTTTGGGCACGTTGCGAGAAAGAGCATCGCGGCTGAAGCAGTTTCCTGCAACGACGCGGAAGTCTGCGGGAAAGCGGGGAATCTTGCTTGGGCGGGAAGGCCCGGCGCGCGGCGCCGAGGGCCCATGCGGGCCTCAGCGGCGCGCGGGGCGGAGAAAGTCAGTGTGAGGCGGAGGTGTGGTGCAGGTGCTCCCACATGTGGGTGAGCTTGTCCTTCGCGAGCAGCTTCTGCTTCTTGAGGGTATGCAGGGTGACTACATCCATTGGCAGTACGCCCAGTTCGGCGTCGCGGACCTTGTCGTCGAGTTCCCGGTGCTTGTGATACAGCTGGCGGAACTCGGTATTGCCATGCATCAAGGATTCCAGATCTTCACGTTCAGCGTTTTCGAACATCAGGCTGCCTCCTCTCGAGTTGGAAACGCAGACACCATGACGCGACACCCGGGTGGGCGTCGCGTCATGGGTTGCAGGGACGATGGAACAGACACGCTATGGCCTGAAGTCAGGCCGCCTGAGCCTTTGGGTCCAGCACTCGGGTCGCGATTGCCAGCTTGCGACACGGGCGGGCGCCACTGCCAGGCACTCGACCGTGCGTGTCGGACCTGTTGAGCCGACGGCGCTGGGTGAACGGTCTTCTGTGCTGAACTCATGGGCTAGGCATATCCCATGCGGGTTCCAGAGAAACACCGGGTCGCATGGGATTTAGAAACTACTCCTTTGCCGGAGCCTTGGCAACCGCTTTCAGGCACAGTTTCAGCAATCGCTGAAAAATCTTAACTTATTGTTTATCCTGAAGAATTACATCAACCCGGCGATTCCTGGCGCGCCCTTCGGCAGTATCATTGGGAGCCACGGGCCGCTCCGCTCCGAGGCCCACCACGGTCATCCGGGCCGGGTCTATGCCGGCAGCGACCAGGGCATCGCGGACCGCCTCGGCGCGCCGCTGGGAGAGCACCTGGTTGGCGTTGGCGCTACCCGTGGAATCGGTATGTCCCTCGATGCGGATCTGCTTGTCGGGTTCCTGACGCACGAATTCGACCAGCTTGGCCAGCGGCTCCTTCGCTTCCGGCAGCAGTTTCGACTGTCCGGAGGCAAAAGCGACGTCGTCGAGGGTCATCTGCATGCCCTGAGCGCCCCGTGTTGCACGCAGGTTGTTCAGGCGCGCGCGCAGGGCATCGGCGGCGGCGCCGGCCAGCTCGGCTTCCTTGCGCGCGAGGGCAGCCTCCTGGGCCTGCGCATCGGCCAGGCGCCGAGCCTGCTCGGCCTCCTCGCGCGCCGCAGCGGTTTGCTGCTCGCCCTGCAGGCGCGCTTCCTCGGCGGCGCGTTCGGCTTCCTCGGCACGGATCTGCGCCAGCAGACGCTGCTGGTCGAGTTCGCGCCGGGCCTGCTCGGCCTCCTTGCGCGCGGCGGCCAGTTGCAGCCGGCTGTGTTCCTGCCTCAGATTGGCCAGCTGGTTCTCGAAGTCCGCGACCTGGGCCGTTGCCCAGGCGATGTCGACGCGTCGCTCGGCCAGGTACAGCAGATGCGCACGCTTCTTGCCGCGGCCGCTTTCCTTCAGCACATCGAGGGCCGCTTGGGCCCGGGCGATCTCGGCGGCCGCATAGGTACCGAGTTTCGCGTCCGACGCGAGCTGGGCCAGGCTGCGCGACAGGCGCTCGTGATCGACATCGAGACTGGCGGCAGGAGCAGACCCGCTGGCCAGGACGGTCAGTGCCATGAACATGGCCAACAACCCCGAGCGCATCATGGCGCACCGCCATCAGTGGGCTCGGTTGAACCGATTACACGCGAGATTTCGGCATTCTCCTGCTTCAGCGTATCCACCGATTCGCGCAACTTGCCGAGACGGGCCTTGATCGCCGCCAATTCGCTGTTGACCGAGGATTCCTCGGCGAGGTTGGCGGCCAGCGTGTAGTCGCGATCGACCATGGCGGCCCGGGCCTGGTCGAGACGTTCCTCGGCAAAACGCAGTTCCATGGGGGCGTAGGTCGGCGCGCCGGCGCTGCGGGCGCTGGAAAGGCGCTGCTGTGCGCCTCCGAGCAGATCCGGCGGTGGCTTGGTCGGACCGCAGGCGGCCAGCAGCAAGGCCATTGAAACGACGAATGGAGCATGGATTTTCGTACCGCTTGGTGTCATAAGTGTTCTCTGCGCCCGGGGCTTTCTCCTATTGTGGGAAGGCCGCCTGGCATTCGCAATGATCTTGGCGGATACAGAGTGACGTTCCAGGGGGATTGATCAGATGGATATCGGGTATTTCCTCAAACTGATGACCGAAAAGGGTGCGTCGGACATGTTCCTGACGACCGGCGCCCCGGTGAACATCAAGGTCGAGGGCAAGCTGTATCCACTCGGCAACACCGGACTGCCCGGCGGCATGGTGAAGAAGATCGCCTACTCGCTGATGGACGAGGGCCAGGTTCCGCAGTTCGAGAAGAACCTTGAGCTGAACATGGCGATCGCCGTGAAGGATGCCGGCCGCTTCCGCATCAACGTCTTCAAGCAGCGCGGCGAAGTCGGCATGGTCATCCGCGCGATCAAGAGCGAGATCCCGACCATCGAGCAATTGCGCCTGCCACAGTTGTTCAAGGACCTGATCATGGAGCCGCGCGGCCTGATCCTCGTGGTCGGCGCAACCGGCTCGGGCAAGTCGACCACGCTGGCGGCGATGATCGATCATCGCAACAGCAACACCTCGGGCCATATCCTGACCGTCGAGGATCCGATCGAGTACCTGTACCGGCACAAGAAGTCAGTGGTCAACCAGCGCGAGGTCGGCCTCGATACGCACAGCTATCACGAGGCCCTGAAGAACGCGATGCGCGAGGCGCCGGATGTCATCCTGATCGGCGAAATCCGGGACGCGGAGACCATGGAAGCGGCGATTTCATTCTCGGAAACGGGTCACCTGTGCCTGGCCACCCTGCACTCGAACAACGCCGACCAGACCCTCGAACGCATCCTCAACTTCTTCCCGGAATCCGCGCACCGCAACATCCTGATGAACCTGGCGCTGAACCTGCGCTCGGTCATTTCCCAGCGTCTGGTCATGGGCAAGGACGGACGGCGCCTGCCGGCGGTCGAGGTGCTGCTGAACACGCCGCTGATCCGCGACATGATCCGGCGCGGGCAGATCCATGAAATGAAGGAAGCCATGGACCGCAGCCTGCAGGAAGGCATGTGCACGTTCGATCAGGCCCTGTACGCCTTGTACAAGGATGGCCGCATCGAACTCGAAGAGGCCCTGGCCAAGGCCGATTCGCGCGATGGCCTGGCCCTCAAGATCCGCCTCGCCGAGGGCGGCGAATCGCCGATGGACGAAGGCTTCGAAGACGCCCATTTCTAGTCGCTGGGCGACTTCGACAATGCCTGCGGCATTGCGTCGATCCTTCGATTGGCTCTCGGGCTGTCGAAGGGTGAACGCCAACTTCCCGGCAGTCGTTCGCCCTCAGCGTATCGAAGGTTGAACTCGCTCCCAACCGTTACAGATGCTGGCACGGACCGATGGAACCGTTTCAACGCTGCGATCGCGCAATGCGATAATGTCGGCCTCACTTCGACCGGACCGATCCTCGATGATTCACCACCTGCGCAACGTCCTCAAGCCCGATGAACTCGCGCGATTGCGCGCCATCGCGGAAAGTAGCCAATTTGTCGATGGCAGGATCAGCAACCCCAACCATCCGACCAAGCGCAACCAGCAGATCCCGCAGAACGATCCTTCCGCGGTCGAGCCAGGCAGGGTGCTTCGCGATGCCCTGTTCCGGCACGCTGAACTGCGCAATGCCGCGCATGCCCGAAGCATGGCTAATCCGACGATCTCCCGCTACGAGCCCGGCATGAGTTACGGCTGGCACATGGACGAAGCGCTGTTTCCGTCACAGCCGTCAATGCGTTCGGATGTGTCCTGCACGGTCTTCCTGAGTGACCCTCAGGACTACGACGGCGGAGAACTCATGATTACGCTGGGCCAGCACGTCTTGCCGATCAAGCTGCCGGCGGGCGACGCCGTGCTCTACCCTTCTACGACGATCCACCAGGTCGCGCCGATCACACGCGGCGTTCGCCTTGTCGGCATCACCTGGATCCAGAGTTACATTCCGGATGTCGCGCAGCGCGAATTGCTGCAGCAGGTTGAAGAAGCGCGGGCAATCGAAATGGCGCGTGGTGACAAAGCGGAAATGCGCATGCTTCTGTTACTCGGCTCGCTGCGCAACAACCTGTTCAGGATGTGGTCGGACGTCTGATCCTTCTGCCCAGACGGGATCCGCCCGATGCACACTCCGATGCGAGTGCACCGCGACGCCGATCGCATCGGCCCGCGGAGCGCTCGCGGGGGCCATCGTGTCTCAGTGCAGCAGGGCTCGCAGGGATTCGCAGCGTGAATGGGTGGCGAGCAGGCTCTCGGCCCAGCGCATGCCTCCCGCGATCTCGCGGCCGAACTTGCGTCGCGAAAGATTGATGTCGTGTGCCCGGTCTGCCGGCGAATAGGCATGGCCCGGGCTCTTGGCATAGGCGCGCATCACCGGTGACTGCATCAGGGCCGCGTTGTCGATCGGCGTCGAGTCGAGACCGAGGTGCGTTCTGACAGCGTCGAGATGCGCGGCGGGGTTCTCCAGCAGCTCCTCGAAATCGAGCAGCAGGATGCGCCGTCCGGCTACCGTGGCCGTTTCGATCTGCCGAAACCGCAAGAGCTCGGCTACCCAGCTCATAGCCACGGTTTCTGCGGCATCGAGGTGATGCAGGCGAATCGAATCGTCGGCCAGCGCATGGTGCAGGTATTGCAGTCGCGCCGGCGCCCCACTGAGAATATCGAGTCCACCGCCGGGAGCCTTCATCAGGGTGGCCAGGTAGCTTTCGAGCGGCAGGTACATCAACACGATTCGAACTTGGTCGTCCAGCGTCAGCAGCGGTTCGACCAGGTTGTTGCAGCTGCTCGTGGCCTTGATGACGATTTGCTGGCCTGCGGAAAACGGACGCCCGAGCAGGGCCAGGCTGTCGGCGAACAGGCTTCGCCAACGCTCGCGCGCAAGCCGTGCCACCGGCGTATCGAGTTCGCGCTCCGCGGCCGCCAGTTCCCGCAGCACCATCGGCTCGCGCAAGCCGAGGACGCCGGGATCCTGATCGAGCAGGCGGCTGAGCAGGGTCGAACCGCAGTGACCGATATGGAATATGCACCCCGCTGTCGCCGTCGGCTGCCCGATCGCCGAGGCGAGTTCGCTGAGTCCCTGCAACGGCACCCAGAGTCCTTCGCGCCCCTGCAGGCCCAGTCGTTCGTCGAGAAACGACGCGGCACGCAGATCGGACTGCGAAATCCGGACGAAGAGCGCACGACGCTGGAGCAGGTCCATCTGCTGCAGGAAGCTACCGGCATCGATCGCCATGGCTCTCGCGACGGCAGGCTCGAGGGCCGAGTTCATTGCGGCGTTGCCCGGTAGGCCAGGAGGTTCATGCCTCGGGCCGCGTGACGGCGGAATCGACGACCGGATTCCTGGCGAACAGCAGGTAGGTCGACAGGATGTATTTGTCGTTCGACCGCGGCGGCATGCCCGCATGTTGGTACATCCAGTACGGCGGGAACATCAGCAGGCGACCGGCACGGGCCTGTACGTTGAGGTCGAGATCGGTAAAGCGCGTTTCCCCGCCCTCTTGCACATCGTTGAGGTACCAGAGGAACACGAGATAGCGATGGCAGCGATCGAAGATCGCGTCGAAGTGCGGTTGAAAGCCTTCCTCGCCTCCGGCCGCGTAGCGCTTGATGATCAGATCGGCGGTCAGGTTGGATCCCGGTATGGGCAATCCGACACCGATGTCCACGTTGTAGCGGGCCAGATAGTGGTCGATCTGACTCATGAAAAATGCCTTCATGCCGGCGTCGGCGTATCGGCTCACGTTCAGCTCGGTCCACTTGCTGTCATCAAGTCCGGCGCGAACGCCGCGACCGTTGACTTCCTGGGCATCGCGCATCTGCTCGAAGCCCTTGACGAGGCCCTCGCAAAACTCCCGCGGCAATGCATCGTCATACCATCGGACGTAGTGGCGCAGAAGGTCGAGAGGCTTTTCCATGGGCGCAATCCGGTCAGGCCGCGTAACCCCAATGATCCATGATCGGAGCGAGCACTGGCAATGCGGGCTCAAGGTAGCTGCGGTAGCGTTTCCAACGGCCTACGGCATCGGCATTGAGACCCTGCACGACCTGGGCGTAGCTCGGAGTTCCGATGAAGCCGCGCGCGCGCGCATGCGTGCTGAAGTCGAGCATCGACGTGGAGTCCTCGATGCCAAGGAAGTCTGCGATCCTGCGCAAGTGGGCTTCGGCATCCGCGATAAGGTCCTCGTGCCGGCTGACCAGCAGCCTGCCCGGATACAGCTGCGAATCTCGGATCCAGCGCTGTCCCAGCCGCAGATAGAGGTCGGCGAGACGTTCGATGCTTGCGCATTCCGCCGCCAGGCGTGGATCACGGAAATTCTGCATGTAACTGCTCAGAAGCGAGTCACACGGGTGTCGCACGCAAAAAATCAGCGGCGCCTCGGGAAATATTCGCCGGATCAACGGCAAGGCAAGGAAATTCAACGGGTGCTTGTCGATCAAGCGGACGCCGTCGGAACGCTGGACTGTCTTCGCCGCTTCCTGCCAGTAGATGTCCCGCAGCGTCGCGCACTGGCCTGCGCCCAACTGGGCCAGAGCGGCCGGATAGTCCAAGCCCTGCTGGCGCAAGTGCTCGAGCATGCGTTGAACCATCGGCCGTTCGTCGGCCGACATGAACGCCGGGTGCGCCGACAGCATTTGCTCGAGCAGAGTTGTGCCGGATCGCGGAAAGCCAACGACGAAAACTGGCGACTCTCTCTCTTCGGGCGCACCGGCGCAGGCCTGGACGGACTCCGGGTCGCTTTCGAATTTCGGATCGAGCAAACTCAGCAGGCCGGTCCCTTCGAGGCGCGACTTCTCCTCGGAAGCATGCTCGACGATGACATCCGCATGCGCCTGTTTCAGCGCATCCATGGCCGCTGCCGGGTCATCCAGCCGGTCGCAAACCTTGGCCAGGCCGAAATACAGATTCTGCTTGTAGCGAGGCGGTGCTTCAAGCTGCAATGCAGACTCGTAGTGATGCCTTGCAATTGCGAGCTCGCCATTTCGCGCTGCGATCAAGGCCAGGGCATGCAGGGTCTCCATCTTGGCCTGCAGATCGACCATGCCTGTCGGATCGCTCATTCTCGCGGTGAGCTCGGCCGCTTCCTTCACTAGATTCAGGCGCTCGCGGGCAAGTACGCGTCGGGCCAGCGCGCGCATGCGCACTTTGGAATCCTGGAACTCGGTGGAGAGGATCGCTTCACCCGATCGGGTGTCGCCGAGCTGGAAGAGCAACCAGCCGAGCTCGAGCATCGCCTCCTCGCTGGATCCCGTGCTCCACTGGGGCCAGCCATGGACCAATTGCAACGCCGAATCGTCGTCGGCGCAAGCATGGCAGGCCACGGCGGCCCAGATGCGCATGCCGGGTTCCGCGCCGTGCATGACGCTGGCGGCGCAGAGCTGATCGCGCGCTTGCGCGAACTCACCGAGATTCAGGTGCAGCAAGCCGAGATTGGCACGCAGGCGCGGACTGTCCTGGTGAAGCGCCAGTGCCCGCTGGTAGGCCTCGCCGGCCGAATTGAAGTCACCGAGCAGTCGCTGCACGTTGCCGAGATTGTTCCAGTGCTGCCACGTGCCCGGATGGTCGCGGGTCAGGCCGAGCAGGAGATTGCGCGCGGTTCGCATGTCGCCAGCGTTCTGCTCGCCGAGCGCGAGCATCGACAAGGCGCCCTCGTCGTTCGGAAAGGACTGGACGAGAGTGCGCGACATGCTGAGGGCGTCGGCATGGCGACCGGCTTTCATGGCAGCCACGATGTTGTCGATCAGCTCTTGCACATTGAGTCCCTATTGAGTGTAGAGGGGCATGAGCAGTGGCTTGCGCGGATGTCCCAAGGCGTGATTTGAGTGGATCCGAGCCCGGTGGCCTCAGGCCTCGTAGTTCCACTGTTTCATGAAGGGTTCGAGCGTCGGCAATACCGGCTCGAGGTGTTGGCGATAGCGCTGCCAGCGCCCAACCGCCTTCTTATTGAGCGGTTCGACGACCTGCGAATAGCTGGGAGTGCTGATGAACCCCTTGGCGCGTGCGCGCTCCTGGAATTTCTCGAGCGCGGCGGCGTCGGTCAGACCGAGATGCTCGGAGATGCGTCTGGTCTGGGCGGCGACATCATCAAGCAGGTCTTCGTAGCGCAAGTCGAGAATCGCAGGGCTGAACACCCTGGCATGATGGTTCCAGAAATTCATCGCGTTGGAATAGCCGCGGGCCAGTCGCTGCAGCGAGGAACACAGGACCTGGTACTCCGGCGCGCGGAAGCTCTGCATGTAGTTACTTAGGATGACGTCGCAGGGGTGGCGCAGGGCCAGCACGATCCGAGCGTTCGGAAAGATGCGGTGGATGATCGGCAAGCGCAGGATATTCAGCGGGTTCTTGTCGACCAGTCGCTCGCCGGTCTCCAGCTGCACGACGTCCTTCACGCACTCCCAATAGACGCCTCGGAGTTGTTCGAGTTCACCCGGCTCCAGCCGGTCCAAGTCGTCGGGGTACAGCTTGCCGTCGACCCCCTGCATGCGCTTGATGACGTTTTGCAGGAAAGCGCGTTCATCCATCGAGCGCACGCCCGGATGCGCATCGAGCATCTGTTCGAGCAGGGTCGTACCCGAGCGTGGAAATCCGACGATGAAGATGGGTGAGGCGTGCGAATCCGGCGCTCCGGGATCTGCTTTCCAGCGCCCGAAACCTTCGGCGTCGACCTTGTACTCGGTAATGCTGAGCGGGTTCGAATCCGGCTCCATGAGCCTCGGCACGAGTCGCGCTGCCTGCTTCATCTGCAGCGAATGCGCCTTTTCGAGAGCTTGCATGGCGCCGGTCGTGTCCTTGGCCGAATCGCAGGCCTTGGCTAGGGAAAACCATTGCGGCGCCTTGGTTATGTCGTCGGAATTGGTCTTCAGCGAAGCTCGGTAGAAGCCAATGGCATCGTCGAATTTTCCGCGACGGACGGCCAACGTCCCGCGAACGCTCAACTCCTCGTCCTTGTCCAGTTCGCTGAGTTGCGCGCCCTCCAACATCGATTCGGCTTCATCGAGCCGGTTCAGGCGTTCGAGCAAGCCTGCCAGGCGAAGGCGCACGAGTTGAGCGGCTTCAGGGCGCTCGATGGCCGAACGCAGTCGGCGTTCTGCTTCTTCGGAACGTGCCAGTTGCATCAGCAAGGTGGCCAGATCCGACTCGAGCACGGGGCCGAGATAGGGCCATTTTTCGCAATCAGCGACGAGGCGCTCGGCCCCCTGGGTGTCGGAACATTCATGGCAGGCAAGTCCGCCGTAGATGCGCGGTTCGGGCAGACTCGGATCAAGCTGGGTTGCCAGCAGCATTATGTCGCGTGTATCAACTGCATCGCCCTGCTGCCAGCGCAACGTGCCGAGATTGGCCAGCGTCGACGCATTGGACGCATCGATCGACAACGCTGCGCGGTAGGCCTGTTCGGCACCGGCCAGGTCACCAATTTCACGCAGGGCGGTGCCGAGGTTGTTGTGATGGGTCGCCTCGGTCGGTTCGAGCGCAATCAGCTGCCGATACAGCTCGGCGACTTCGGCATTTCGATCGAGCATGCTGAGGGCTATGGCCAGCAGAACCATGGACTGGGTGTCGCCCATGTCAATGGACAGGCGCGCCCGTGAGAGACGTTCGACCTTCAGGGCATCGCCGGATTTCAGCGCGGCAACGATCTCGGGTATCGAACTGGCGGCCGATAGTGCGCTCATTTGATTTCTCTGCATCTATTGCGCGTCGCTGCCCGCGGCGTGCTGCCGGGAGGGCGTCGATGGCGCCGGATCGCGTCGCTCGAGTTGTCGATTCGAATGCGCCGCGGGTTGTAGTCAGCCGGCGACGTTAGCACGAATCGCCACCCTACCAAAGCGCCTGGTGGCGGCGGCCCGCCGTTCCAACTCGAAGGCGCAGGGATCGGCCGCGGCTTGGCCCCTACTCGGAAGTAAGCAGATTTCGGGCAAAAAAAAGCCGCGCGGCGAGTGGCCGCGCGGCGAGATGTCACGTGAAACGGTGTATCAGAACTTCACAGTTGCGCGTGCCCAGTAGTAGCGGCCAACGGTGTCGTAGGTACGGACATCGGTGTTCGCATTGGTCACGTTGTTCTGGAAGTAGATCGGCGGCTTCTTGTCGAACGCATTGTCGATACCGATCTGGAACTGCGTATTGATCGGCTCAGCAGTGTAGCCGAACTGGAAGTTGTGATACGTCTGTGCGCCGAAGTTGCGCGCAACGCCCGGGATGCCGCCGTCGATCGACAGACCCTGAGACAGATCTTCGCTGCCAACTCGGGTGTTGCCGATGTAACGGACCCGCCAACCGGCTTCAAACGGACCCATGGCCCAATCAAGACTGCCAAGGGCGCGAACGCGCGGGAAGTTTCCGAACTGGGCGGTGTACAGACCCGCGTTGGAGATACGCGGCACGTTCGCGTCACCCGGAACCGGCGTGTTGTCGAACTCGTCAATGTAGGTGCCGTTGAAACCAACCGTGAAGCGACCGATGCTGCGACCGAACATGTCGAACTCGGGGATCCGGTAGCTGACACCGAAGTCATAGCCCGACGTGTCCAGGCGACCGAGGTTTACGACCGGCTCCAGGATCTGGTTGATATCGCCATTTGCAAAGCGCGAGATGAACGGGCAGAACGGGCTGTTTGCATCCTGGTAGCAGAGGTTCAGCACATTCTGGGCATTGATCAAGGTGATCGTGTCGTTCAGGTAGATGCGGTAAGCATCGAGGCTGAGTGACAGGCCCTCGATCCAGCTCGGATCATAGACCACGCCGAAGTCGAAGCTCTTGCCGCTTTCCGGAGCGAGCGAGAAGCCCGCCGCGACGGCACCGGACTGGATACCGTTGACCTGGCCATTCGGCTGAGGCGGGATACCCGTCGCAGGAATGTCGGTAGCACCGGTCGAGGGTCCGCAGGCATTGATGCCCTGCTGCTGACCCGGCAGATAGCCATTGCAAGGATCCTGGGCGGTCGGGGCGTCGCTGTTGGCGCCGGCGAAGAGCTCGCTGATGCTCGGCGCACGGAACACTTCGGAGACCGTTCCACGCAGGAGCAGATCCTCGATTGGACGCCATTCGACGGCCAGCTTCGAGTTGGTGGTGTTGCCGGCCAGGTTGAACTTTGAATAGCGCGTGCCGATGTCGATGTTCAAGCTATGCGCGAATGGCATGTCCTTGAGCACCGGGATGAAGATTTCGGCGAAGGCTTCCTTGGTGGTCAGGTTGCCGCTCAGCTCAGACGTGCAGGCCGTGCCGAGATCGCAGGTGCCCGTGGTCGGATTCAGGATGATGGTGGAATCGGCCTTGTTGCGCTGGTAGTCCTTGCGGTGCAGGACACCCACCGCGAGGCTGACCGGCCCGGCAGGCAGATCGAACAACTCGCCATTGACGTTCGCCGTGAACTCACGCGACGTCAACAAGACGTTCTGGAACGGAGCCGACTGTGCCGCGAGGAACTGCTGAACGGAGGCCGGATTGTCCTGCTCGAAAATGTTGAGCGGTGTGCACCCGTCAATCACGTTTCCGCCGAGGGCATCCACGCAGACCGGAACGCCATTGCGAATCTCGGATGGACCGAGTGCATCGGCAAGCTGGGTGAAGTTGAGGTAACCCGTGGTGTACTGGTCACGAGTGAAATGGCCATAGTTGGCATTCACGTCCCAACGCCAGGATGTGTCGCCGATATTGCCTCGCAGACCACCAATAAACTGGGCCGTCTGGCTATCGAACTGGCTGACGCGCTGACCCACGCCGGTCAGGCGCTCGAGAACATTGTTCGCGGTGCCGAAACCCATATCCTCGCCGAACGGGTTGTAGATGCTGTCACCCGAGATCGTCACACCATTGCCGCGCGCGTCAAACGGATACGGCGCGATCAACGAGGAGGATGAGGTGCGGTTGACGAAGGTCTTGAGGTACGCCTCGACGCTATCGGTCAACTTGTAGTTGGCCAACGCGAACACGTTGGTGCGCTCCTGCGGAACCAGGATCACGTTGAGCGGCTGGTAGTTGTAGGAGTCGCTGCCGTCAGTTCTGAAGCAACGGTAGTTGTCGAGCGAAGTTCCGCTGGTACCTTCGATACGCGTAACGGATCCGCAGCCAAACTCCGCAGCAAGACCAGCGGGCAAGGTGATGCGGCCGGTCGGGGTGCGGCTGGAGCCGCCCGCGAACGAGGAACCGTAATACAGATAGAGCGCCTGGGACGAGAAGTCGCGCTTGCCGGCGTCGATTGCGTCGGCCTTGTTGTAGCCGATACCGGCAACGACGCTGCCACGATCGGTCGACTGACCGAAGGTGAACTGGGCGCCCTTGCGCTCGCCATCGTCCCTATCGGAGATGCCGTAATCGAACGAGAACTCTGCGCCCTGGTAGTCCTTGCGCATGATGAAGTTGACGACGCCCGCGATTGCATCCGAACCGTAAATGGAGGACGCGCCGTCAAGCAGGACTTCAATACGCTCGACCACGTTGGCCGGAATCGCGTTGATGTCGTTGTTGATGATGCGCTGACCGTCGATCAGGATCAGGGTGCGGTTTGATCCAAGGCCACGCAGCGAAACCGAAGCCGCGCCGGTGCCGCCACCGTTGTTGACCTGCGGGTTTGTCGCGTTACCAGCGATCGACGGCAGTTCCTGGACCAGGTCGCCGACCGTGAGCTTGCCGCTCTTCTGGATGGCGGCGCGGTCAATCGTGATGACCGGGTTGGACGTTTCGATGTCGACGCGGCGGATCGCAGATCCGGTCACGACGATCGTGTCGAGCCGCTCGCCGGTGTCTTCGTTCTGGGCAAAGGCTGCGGTGGCGCTCAGTCCGACTACTGCCGTCGTACCCGCATACAAAGCGAGTCGAACGGCTTTCAGAAGCTCATTGTTCGTTAATCTCATTACGCTCTCCAACGTTTTTAGAGTGGTGTCACTGGTGACGCGGATTCGGGACAAGACGCAGATCGGGAATGTTTGGAGTCCTTTCCCTGCTACACAAATAGCCGAAATCAGCCCAGGGGGCCGACGGCAGTGACGGGATACTAACAACATTCTCACGCTATGGGAATCCCCGATCGCGCTCTTAACAACAGCCAAAACTGGATCAGAAAATCCATTCTATTCAATGGCTTACAGGGATGGCCGGAAAGAGGCGTCCGAGCCCGGCCGAAGCAGGTAC
The DNA here is from genome assembly GCF_900115085.1 of Dokdonella immobilis. Taxonomy (GTDB): domain Bacteria; phylum Pseudomonadota; class Gammaproteobacteria; order Xanthomonadales; family Rhodanobacteraceae; genus Dokdonella; species Dokdonella immobilis. Next base: position 46,277 of record NZ_FOVF01000004.1, read on the forward strand.
GAAAGCCACGGTCGATGTGGTCATCACCAACGAAATCGACGTGGGGAATGGCGCGCGCGGGCGGGGGGCTGAGCAGGAGTGGCGTCTTTGCCAGGACAGTCGAACGCCCCAAGCACAGCATGTCAAGGTGACGGCACCTTCCGATTAAGCCCATCCGGATCGGAACGGGGCCCCTTTTCGACACCCCCGCTCCGAGGATATCTGCGCGTTCCAGTATGCCCGGCCGCAGGCAGCGGCGTGTGCCTCGGCTCCTAACGGACAAATGGGTGCAGGAGGGCGGAAATGCAGGACTCCAGCCTCGACAGCCTGTTTGCCTGCTCCGGCGCGCGGCGATACGCAAGGACCCTGGCGCCATGAGGGCCGCGCTGCGTGACCGGACCTGGGTTAGAGATCCTGGCGATACTGCACGTAGGGAACCCGCGCCTGGGCGGTGTCCTTTTCACCCGCGGAAGAAGATTCGAGCGGCGCCGACCAGAGGTTCTGGGCGCCGACCGTCAACTCGCCACGCCACGGCGTACGCCAGGAAACACCGAGGTCGAGCCCGCCCCAGCGGCGCGTGCCGATGACGCCGGGGTCCTCGAGGCTGCTGATGCGCCCGACGATGCTGCCGCGCAAGGAGCCGCTGGCGAGGCCGAGGCCCAGTGACGCCTGGTTCAGATCGAGACTCGGGCCGGGCAAACCGTACCAGACCGGCGCAAGTTCGGCCCGCGTCAGGGCCGCGGTGAGGTCGAGAATGGGTCCATGGCCGAGCTGCCAGATTCCACGGGCGCTGAGTCGGCGTCCGCTGGCAAGGCTATACGGCATGCCTTCTGAGCCATCGACCAGAGTCAGGTCGATGGGACTGCCGGGGAGCGCGCCGTCGGCGAGCACGGGCAGGTCCGAGCGCCGTCCATCGAGCCATGAAAGTCCAAACGACAGATCGAGGCCGGATGCGAATGGCGCACTCCAACCGAGGCCGATCGCCGCATTCGCAATGCCCTCGGCAGGCTGCGGTCCGAGGCCAGCCGCGCAACCCGCACAGGCCCCGTCGATGTGATAGGGAAGGCGCGAGCCAAATTCGCTACCAACGGTCAGATCGGCGCGCAAGCCCTCGCCGAGACGCAGTCGAAGGCCGGCCGAAAACAGATCGGTCGCATCGACGATGCGAAGGTCGGACACCCCTCCAAAGGTCGGCGACGGCGGCAATGTCGGCGCGCCACTGGCGCGCGAGAGCGCAACGATGGCGAGCAGGCGGCCATCGGGACTGGCCCACAGCGGCACGACCTGATTGCCACTTCCGGCCGGACCATTGCCGACTTCGACCGACAACAGGCGATCGAACAACGGACGCTCGGCCTCTGCCAGCGTCGCTGGCGCAGCGCGCTGTGCCACCGCCGCAAGCGGGAGCAGGACAGTCAGCAAAACTGTGGCGAAACGCAGCAACATCGGCAAACCCGTCGGTACAGTGCAATGGACTTCCGCCAGCCGTCCTAGTTCCCGGCGATCAAGCCGGTGGCCCGGTATAGCCACGACGTCCACAGCTGAAAGGATAGCGCTCTTTACGGAAAATAAACAGTCAAGCGCGTCTCATGTTTGTCGCACAAGCGACTGAATTCAGTCGCTTTAGCCGCCGCGGCGGCGGGGACCCAAGCTGGCCTCGCCGGCGGAGGCCGATGGCGACCCGGGCCGGAGTGACGCGATCGGCGGCATTTCGCGACCCCGATATCCGCCACTACTGCGTCGACATGCTTCCCGGCGCGCTCGGATTGCTCGCGAATACGGCGGCGAGGTCGACGCGATCCACGTCGTAGGTCCGGTTGCAGAATTCACAGGTGATGCGCGCGTTTCCATGCGCATCGAGCGCCGCGGTCGCCTCCGCCCTGCCCAGGGCTCGAATCATCCCGAGCACGCGCTCACGCGAACAGCTGCATTGGAAGCGCAACGGACGCTGCGGCTGAAGCACGACGCCCTCCTCGTGGAAGAGCCGAAGCAGCAGGGTTTCGACCGGCAATTCGAGCAATTCGCGCTCGCTCAGGGTGGCCAGCAGATGCCCGACCCGGTTCCAGGCGTCCGCATCGGACGACCCGGAATCCTCGTTGGCGTCGGCAATCTTTTGCACCATGATTCCGGCGCAACCGGCGGGGCCCGCAGCGAGCATGATGTGTGTCGGCAATTGCTCGGAGCGTTCGAAATACCCCTCGAAGGCACGTGCGAGGCTATCGGACTCGACCGCCACCAGCCCCTGGTATCGGGTCTCGGTGCGCGAATTCTCGATCGTGATGGCCAGACGCGCCCCGGCATCCCGCAGATCCACCGCTCCGTGCGCGGCCTCTTCGTCCATGCGCGCAATGCCGCGCAGACGTCCGTCGTGCGTGCATTCGGCGAACATCAAGCGCAGGGCACCCGCGTTGCGCAGATGGATCGACAGGCTCCCCTCGAAGCGCAGCGCGCCGGAAAATAGGGCGCTGGCCGTCAGCGACTCGCCGAGCCTTTGCGCTACGGGGTCGGGCAGGCTTGCCTGCGAACGGATCTCCCTCCACGTCTCGTCGAGATGCACGACCGTGCCGCGAACGCCGGCGCGCTGCAGATGGAACGTGGAGAGGGCATCGAAGGAATCGCTCATTGGCTCGACCTTGCCGGGCGGCCCCATCAGGTGCGGTCGATGACACCCGATTCAAGTCACCAGGCAGCCCCCGGGGACGATCCCCCGGCTCCCGATTCGCGCGCGAGCGCCCGGCATCGGCGAGCGAAACGGACCACCGGGACCTCCGCCGTCGAGCGGAGTCGACCTCCTGCCCGATTCTCTGGCACGGTCCGGGCGGCTGGCGCAACATCGGGGGCTGGAGACTGGGTCCTCGTGCCGTACACCTTGGCACCGTTTTTCAGGGAAGGCGTCAACCGGCCCGTCATGCCACGCATCGTTTGTAAATCGACAGCAATTCCTGGGGATCCTGATGAACTCGAAATATCTTGCGCGCACCGTGTTGACCGCTTCGATCACGCTTGCACTGGGCAACCTGCAGGCTGCTCCCAATCACCCGAACCTGGTTTCTCCCCAGGCTGTTTCGCCAGAACAGCTCAGCGACACGCGGGCCTCCAATCCCCAGCTGCTGCTGCTGCGCTCCGGACTCATCGACCCGACCGTTTCGCGTGTGGACTATTCCGCGACGGGCGCGGCAAGCGACTCCGCCTCGGGACGCTACGCGATCGTCCAGTTCCATGATCACCCGGCCAGCGCTCGCGCGCGGCTCGAAAAGCGCGGCGTGACTTTCCTCGGCTATGTGCCCAACAACGCCTACCAGGTCCGCCTCGAGGGCAATTCGCTGCGCGAACTCGAAAAGGACGCCGCGGTGCGCTGGGTGGGCGTCTACCAGCCGGGCCAGAAGCTCGACCCCGCGCTCTGGGTCGACGCGCGCTCGAATCTCAAGCTGGCTCCGGACGGAGGCATCGAACTGGACGTATTCGGATTCCCGGGTGAGTCCGCCGCCCGGATCGGCGGCGCGCTGGCAAAGCACGCCGGCGTATCGGTGATCTCCCGCGTCGAGAGCGACTCGTTGCCTTACATCCGCGTGCGCGTCGAGGAGACTGCGCTCGACCGGATCGTCCGCGCTGCGACCGCCGAAGACAGCGTGGCCTGGGTCTCCCCACATATCCAGGAATACGTGAACAATGCAGCCGGCATCGGCACCATCCAGGGCAATTCCACGACGACCGGAACCGCGGGCTCGGGCGGCGTCGAAGCCGGACGTGAGCCGCTCTGGGACCATGGACTGTTCGGAACGGGTCAGATCATCAGCATCTCCGACTCCGGCCTGGATGCCAATGAGGCCTGGTTCACGACGCTCAACAAGGGCAGCGGCGACCACACCGAAATCACGAACTCCGATACCCCGGTGCCGCCAGCGCTGGGCGCCACGCATCCCGACAACAAGATCTACGCCTACTGGGTGCAGCCGGGCGCAACGGCCTATGACAACAATACGGCGTGCCCGGGCGGATCGCCGACCAGCTACCACGGCACCCACACCAGTGGAACCATTGCCGGCGATGCCGGTGGCAGCGTCGGCGCAACCAACTACACCGCGTCGACGCCCACGTCCTCGGGTCATGAGTTGGCCGACGGCATGGCGCCAAACGCGCAGCTTCTGTTCCAGGATATCGGCAATGACACGTCGGGCTGCCTGTCGATCACCGACCTCGGCGGCACGCTGCACCAGGCCCACGATGCCGGCGCCGGCATCCATAGCGCGAGCTGGGGCAGCTCAAGCGCCGGCGCCTACAGCGGCAGCGATCGTGTCGTCGACAATTCGCTCTCGATGATCGAAGACCTGATCTTCGTCGTCTCGGCGGGCAATGACGGCAGCGGAGCGACGACCACCGGCTCGCCGGGCAACGCCAAGAACGCGATCACGGTCGGCGCGCTCGGGCACGCGGGCAGTCGCTTGGTTGCCGGATTCTCGAGTCGAGGACCGACCCTCGATGGCCGCATCAAACCCGACATCATGGCACCGGGCTCGAGCACCATTTCCGCCTCCGGCGATGCCAGTACTACTGCAACCATCGAGTTGGCCGTCTCGAAATCGTTGTCGGGCACGTCGATGGCTGCACCGACGATCGCCGGCAATGCCGGATTGGTTCGTCAGTACTTCATGGACGGATTCTATCCGCGTGGCGCGAAGACCGCGGCAGACACCTACACCCCGAGCGGCATGGCCCTGAAGGCGGTTCTGCTGAACGGCACGAATCCCGTTCTCGGCAGCAACACGACGCCGACCGACCAGTTCTTCACCGGCAACTACGGTTGGGGACGGGGCTGGACCGACTCGAACCTGTGGTTCTCGACCACGCCGAGCGCGTTCGGAGACGACAATCGCCGCCTGCGCATTTTCGAGCGCACCAATATCGCCGGGCTGGCGACCGGGGATGTCCAGGAATACACGATCGCCAACGTCCAGGCCGGCCAGGAACTGCGTGCCACGCTGACCTGGTACGACCCCGAGGCGACCGGCGGTGCCGCACTCAGCCTGGTCAACAATCTCGATCTCGAGGTCGAAGGACCTGGCGCGACGCTCTACCGGGGCAATGTCTTCAGTTCGGGCGTTTCGATTCCCGGAGGTAGCGCCGACATTCGCAACACGGTCGAACAGGTTCGTCTCACGGCGCCGGCAGCGGGAACCTACACGTTCCGGGTCCGCGGCACGGCCGTGCCCGGCGGCAGCCGGCCGAACACCAATCGCCAGGGCTATGCGCTGGCCGTGTCCGGATCGTTCGGTCTTCCGGACACCGCTCCATTGGCAGCGCCGACCGGCCTCAGCGTGTCTGCGACAGCGGGCGGCGCCTCGATCGCATTCACCGCGCCTGGCGGCGCCCAGGGCTTCCAGCTCTATCGAGCCGCCGGAACCTGTGCCTCGGCCGCGGCGGGAGATTTCCGCCTGGTCGGCACGAGTGCTGCGAGTCCGATCCTGGACTCGTCCAGCGAGGGTGGTTTCAGCTACGCCTACAAGATCCGTGGCGTCAGCAATGACGTCGAGGGTGATGTTTCGGCCTGCGTCGAGACCGCATTCAGTGGAGCCTGCAACCTGCAACCCGCCTTCGATGGCGGCAGCGTGGTCGGAGGCGCTTCGCTGAATTCAACCTGCAAGATCCCGCTGACCTGGTCGGCCGCAACGTCGAATTGCCCGGCATCGCCGACCGTGACCTATTCGGTGCAGCGCTCGAGCGATCCATACTTCTCCTCGCCGACCACCATCGCGACCAACGTGGCGACCGCGGGCTACGAGGACTTCGACGTTCTCCCGGATGCGCCTTACTACTACAAGGTGGTCGCAACCGACGGCGAAGGCAATTCGGCCCCGATCAGCCAGACCGTCGGTGGCACGGCGATCGGGCCGGCCGGTATCGACGGCAACAACTATCTGGACGACGGCGATACCCATGTCTACGTCAATCTGGAGTCGCCGTGGCAGGTGACCAATACGGCGGCGACGGCAGGCACGCTGAGTTATCACGGCGGTGCCGACGGAGCCACCTACCCGGCCAGCACCTGCGCGGCAATGACGACCCCGCCCATCGTCGTGCAGGCGGGCGCCACGCTCGGCTTCAAGATGAAGTACAACATCGAAACCGGCTGGGACGCCCTGCTCCTCGAGGTATCGACGAATGGCGGAGCCACCTGGACGGACTTGCCGCCCAACGGCGGTTATCCGGCATCCGGCACGATCACCAATGCAGGCAATGCCTGTGGTTACCCGGTCGGCAAGGCCGCGTTTGCCGGTTCGACATCGGCGACGCCGAGCGACGACTCCGCACCTGCTTCGTTCCAGGATTTCTCGGCGAGTCTGGCCGCTTTCGCCGGGCAGACGATCCAGCTGCGCTGGCGGTTCTCCTCGGACGGCGGTTATGAGGTGGGTGGTGCCTACGTCGATGAGATCCGCCTGCTCGGAGGCGATACCATCTTCAGCGACGGGTTTGAGCCCTCAGCTTCGCCGTTCACCTGCACCCCGCTCTGACCTGAAGGCCAACCTGGGTTCGATTCAAACGGGCGCCGGAATGGCGCCCGTTTTTTTGCTGCCAGTGGCTTCGCCCGGGATGGCACAATCAAGCCCATGCGTGCTCGCCGATCATTTTTCCATCGCCTCCTTCGCTGGACCGCGGGGCTGGTCCTTGGCTGGATTGCGTTGACTCTCCTGATGGTGGCCACGCTCCGCTTCGTGCCACCGCTGAGCTCGGCCGTCATGCTGGGCCGGCAACTCGATGCGCGGCTTGATGGCCAGAAGGATTTCCGGCTTCGCTATCACTGGACGCCGATTTCGAAGGTGTCGGCCAACCTGCCGATCGCGCTGGTGGCGGCCGAGGACCAGAAATTCCCGAGCCACCACGGCTTCGACGTCGATGCGATCCAGGACGCACTGGCCGACGCCGACGACGGCGCACGCTTGCGCGGGGCCAGCACGATCAGCCAGCAGGTAGCGAAGAACCTGTTCCTGTGGAATGGGCGCAGTTTCGTGCGCAAGGGGCTCGAAGCCTACTTCACCGTGCTGATCGAACTGCTCTGGCCGAAGCAGCGGATCATCGAGGTCTACCTCAACATCGCCGAATTCGGTGATGGCACCTATGGCGCCGCCGCCGCGAGTGAGCGATTCTTCCGAGTCGCCCCTGCACAACTGAATTCGCACCAGGCCGCCCTGCTCGCCGCCGTACTGCCGAGTCCGCGAAAACTGCACGTGGACAGGCCCTCGCCCTACGTGCAGCGCCGGGCCGACTGGATCGAACGCCAGGTCCGCCAGCTCGGCGGCTCCGCCTACCTGGGATTGTGAACGCATGGTCCCCTCGCGCCTCGACTACGCGATCGGGCGCCGTCGGCGCTAGACTGGGACACCCGGGATGATCGGGCGGATTGCGGACCCATGGGAGGCAGCCATGCTTCAAGCGAGACATCTACTTGCAGAAAAAGGTCACGAGGTCTATTCCATCGGCCCGGATTCGCCCGTGCTTGCGGCACTGACCCTGATGGCGGAACGTTCGGTCGGCGCGCTTCTGGTGATGGATGGAGAAAGTCTGGTCGGCATCGTCTCGGAACGCGACTATGCCCGCAACATCGTGCTCAAGGGCCGCTCCTCGGCGACCACTGCGGTCAATGAAATCATGACCCGGGAGATGATCACGGTGGGACCCGACGAAACCGTCGAGCAGTGCATGCGTCTTTGCACCAACCGGCGCGTCAGGCACTTGCCCGTGGTCGAGGACGGCAAGACCGTTGGCGTGCTCTCGATCGGCGACCTGGTCAAGGCCGTGATCAGCGAGCAGACCGAACAGATCGAGCAGCTGCAGCGTTATATCGCCGGCTAGGAAACATGAAAGCCCTGCGAGATACGGGCGCCGTCCTCTTCGCCTGCAACCTGTCGAAGGTCGCGGATTTCTATGCGGCAATCGTTCCGATGAGGATCAGTCGCCCGGAACCCGGATTGATCGTGCTCGAGGCCGATGGCTTCGAGTTGATAATCCACGGCATACCGGAGCAGATCGCACAGTCCATCTCGATCGCCTCGCCGCCTGCACGCCGAACGGACACCCCCCTGAAACTGGCGCTTCCGGTCGCGAGCCTCGCCGAGGCGCGTTCAAAGGCATCCGGCCTGGGCGGCGCCCTGGATCCGGTAGACAGGGAATTCGAATGGCGCGGATTTCGTGCCTGCGACGGTCACGATCCGGAAGGCAATGTCGTTCAGTTCCGTGAGCGTCTGGCTGCCACGAGGCGGCCCCTGGGTGTTGCGATTCGATAGGTTGTACATCCGGCTGTGGTGAGGGAAGCTGAGGTCGTCGAGACTTCAGTACCAGCATCAGGGAGCCGGATGAACAACGTATCGAATCGCAACAGCTGGAGGACTAGGCCGGTCGATTCGGTGCGTCGGGCTGATTTTCAGGCCGGGCCAGGTCGAATGCCTGCAGTTCGAGGCATTGCTGCTCGATGCGGACCATGGTCGGGAACGGGGTCAGGTCGACTTCAAAGCGGCGCGCGTTGTAGACCTGCGGCACCATGCAGATGTCGGCCAGGGTCGGCGTGTCGCCATCACAATAAAGGCCGGTCGAGGCATTGTCTTCGAGCATCGCTTCGAAGGCACGGAATCCTTCCACGATCCAGTGCCGGGTCCAGCGATCGCGCTCGACCTGCGGCGAACTGAACTCGCGCTCAAGAAAGCGCATCACGCGCAGATTGTTGAGCGGATGGATGTCGCAGGCGACGACCTGGGCCAGGGCGCGAACCCGGGCCCGTTCACGCGCCGTCGACGGCAGCAGGGCCATGGTTCCGGGATAGGCCTCATCGAGGTACTCGATGATCGCCATGGACTGGCGGAATACGCGCGCGCCATCGAGCAGGGTCGGCACCGTGCCTTGCGGATTCAGTTCGAGATACTCCGCCCGGTGCTGCTCGCCGCCGTTGTTGACGAGATGCACCGGAACGATTTCATAGGGCAGCGACTTCAGATTCAGCGCGATGCGCACGCGATAGGCGGCGCTGGATCGCCAATAGCTGTAAAGCTTGATTGTCTCGGACATCTGCCCTGCTCCCCTGGTCCCCGGCAACGGCCCGTCGACGGTGGCGCCGACAGGCTTCTGGAAGGCCCTCAGGCCGGGGAGTATCGCTCCACGACCTGCTCGATGGCACCGAAGATCGAATGCCCATCCTTGTCCGTGACCTCGATGCGAACGCGATCGCCGAACCTCAGGAACGGCGTGGTTGGCTTGCCATCGCGCAGCGTCTCCACCGTACGCTGCTCGGCCAGACACGAGGCCCCCTTCGCGGTGTCTTCGTTGGCAATCGTACCCGATCCGACCAGGGTACCGGCAGACACCGGCCGGGATTTGGCCACATGGGCAATCAGTTCGGCGAAACTGAACTGCATGTCGACGCCGGCCTCGGCCTCGCCGAACCACTGGCCGTTGATCCAGGTGCGCATCGGCAGGTGCAGTTTGGAATCCCTCCAGGCGTCCCCGAGTTCGTCCCGGGTCACGAACACCGGTGACAGCGCCGAACGCGGCTTCGACTGCAGGAATCCGAAACCCTTCGCCAGCTCGGCCGGGATCAGCGCGCGCAGGGATACGTCGTTGACCAGGCCGATCAGCTGGATATGGTCGGCGGCCTGGGCCGGCGTCACGCCCATCGCGACATCGTCGGTGACCACGACCACTTCGGCCTCGAGGTCGATGCCCCAGTCTTCGCTGGCGGCGAGGATGGGATCGCGGGGAGCAAGAAAACCGGAGCTGGTTGCCTGGTACATCAGCGGATCGGTGTAGAAGCTTTCAGGCACCTCGGCGCCGCGCGCGCGCCGCACGCGCGCGACATGCGGCAGGTAGGCGCTGCCATCGACGAATTCGTATGCACGTGGCAGCGGTGAGGCGAGGCGATCGATGTCAAGATCGAATGCATCGGCTACCTTGCCCGCCTGCAAGCCTTCGTACAATGCATTCAATCGCGGCGCGATGTTGCTCCAGTCCTCGAGCGCGGCCTGCAGGGTCGGCGCAACGCCGGATGCGCGCACGGCGCGGGTCAGATCCCGGTTGACCACGATCAGGGTACCGTCGCGGCCACCTTCCTTGAGACTTGCGAGTTTCATGTCGATTCGGTTTCCTGGGGGTTGGTCAGCGCTGGCTGGGATCGAAGTGTTTGCGCAGGCCCTGCCAGCATTCCAGATAGCCCTGCTGCAACTGCGGCGATTCGAGTGCCTGGCGGGTCGGATGGATAACCGCCCGGGTCTCGAACATGAAGGCCATCGTATCGACGATATGGTCCGGTTGCGAGGTATCGGACCGGCTGGCCTTCTCGAAGCTGGCCGCATCGGGTCCATGCCCGGTCATGCAATTGTGCAGGCTGCCACCGCCCGGTACGAAGCCGCCGGCCTTGGCGTCGTAGGCGCCATGGATCAGGCCCATGTATTCGCTGGCGACATTGCGGTGGAACCAGGGTGGCCGGAAGGTGTCTTCGGCGCAAAGCCAGCGCGGCGGAAAGATGACGAAATCCAGATTCGCGGTACCCGGGGTCTCACTGGCCGAGGTCAGGACCGTGAAGATCGACGGATCCGGATGGTCGTAGCTGATCGACCCGATCGTGTTGAAGCGGCGCAGGTCGTAGCGGTACGGCACGTGGTTGCCATGCCAGGCGACGACATCGAGGGGCGAATGGCCGATGGCCGCGCGCCAGAGCCGCCCCTGGAACTTGGCGATCAGCTCGAACTCGCCCTCGAAATCCTCGTAGCGCGCGACCGGGGTCTCGAAATCGCGCGGATTGGCCAGGCCATTCGAGCCGATCGGACCGAGTTCGGGCAGGCGCAATGCGCTGCCGAAATTCTCGGCGACATAGCCACGCGCATCGCCATCGGGGAGATCGACGCGAAAACGGATGCCGCGCGGAATCACCGCGATCTGCTGCGGCTCGATCTCGAGCACGCCAAGTTCGGTGTGAATGACCAAGCGGCCGAGCTGCGGAACAATCAGCAGTTCGCCGTCGGCGTCGTAGAAGTAGCGTCCCTGCATCGAACGGTTGGCCGCATACAGGTGGATGCCGATGCCCGATTGTGCCGCGGGGCCGCCATTGCCAGCCATCGACACGAGGCCATCAATGAAATCCGTCGGTCTTTCCGGCACCGGCAGCGGGTCCCAGCGCAGCTGGTTGGGATTGGTCGGAACCTCGTCGAACCGGTTGTGCAGGGACGAGTCATCGATCGCAATGAACGGCTTGTGCATCGCCGCGGGACGGATCCGGTACAACCAGCTGCGCCGGTTGTACGAGCGCGGCGCGGTGAATGCCGTGCCCGATATCTGCTCGGCATAGAGCCCGTAGGCGACCCGTTGTGGCGAATTGCGCCCTTCCGGCAGTGCGCCGGCAAGTGCTTCGCTGGCGAATTCGTTGCCGAAGCCGGATTGGTAGGAAGCTGTTTCAGTGATGATCATCGCTTTTGCTCAATAGCCCCTCTCCCGCCGGGAGAGGGGTTTGGGTGAGGGTTCGGACTGGAAAGGTTATGAACAATTGCCTCGAGAACTGCATCTATTCACCAGACTACGTCGTTGTTCCAGAATCGAACGACCGGCCAGCCTTGCTGTTCGAGTAGAGCCGTTCTGCCTGCATCCACTGAATCCGAATGCTGCGAGCCGTCGAGTTCGAAGATCAAGCGACGTTCAAGACAGCAAGAATCCGCGACAAAGGGTGGGATGGGATGCTGACGACGAAACTTGAAGTTCAGGATCTGCCGACCGCGAATTCGAGCCCACAGCTTGCGTTTCGCTTCAGTCAATTCGCTTCGCAAGCGCCTTGCGCTCGCCAACGTATCGGTAGGCAATGGTGGCTTGATCCCTTCCGGCATATCGACTGACCCAGGCTTTCCAACATCTTCGCGCCGAAAATCTTGTCGCTCGAATGGGCTTCCACCAGTGGGCGCCGATTCTCGGCAATCCGTACCCTCACCCCAACCCTCTCCCGGGGGGAGAGGGAGCTCAAGCTCAGAGCACGCCGCGGCGCATCTGGTCGCGTTCGATCGACTCGAACAGGGCCTGGAAGTTGCCTTCGCCGAAACCCGGGTTGCCCTTGCGCTGGATGATCTCGAAGAAGATCGGGCCGATGCAGTTCTGGGTGAAGATCTGCAGCAAGAGCTTCTTCTTGGTTTCGGCATCGGCATCGATCAGGATGCGGTTCTTCGCCATGCGCGCGACGTCTTCGCCGTGGTTCGGGATGCGCTCGTCGATGACCTCGTAATAGGCATCCGGCGTATCGAGGAATTCGACGCCCTGCGCGCGCATGGCCTCGATGGTCGAATAGATGTCGTCGGTGAAGCAGGCGATGTGCTGGATGCCCTCGCCGTGGTACTCGTTGAGATACTCGTTGATCTGCGATTTCTCGTCCGAGGACTCGTTGAGCGGGATGCGGACCATGCCGTCCGGCGCGGTCATCGCCTTGGACACCAGTCCGGTCTTGGCACCCTTGATGTCGAAGTAGCGGATTTCGCGGAAGTTGAACAGGCGCTCGTAATAGTCCGACCACTTCTGCATGTTGCCGAAGTAGAGATTGTGGGTAAGGTGATCGATGAAGGTCAGGCCGAATCCCTTCGGGTTCTGTTCGGCGCCGGCAATCGGCTCATAGTCGGCGGCGTAGATGTCCCCCGCATCGCCGTAGCGATCGACCAGGTACAGCATGCAGTCGCCAATGCCCTTGACCACCGGCGCGTCGACCGCCTTGCTCTCGGCCTTCTCACCGATCGCCTCACCACCATTGGCGATGACCCGGCTGCAGACTTCGTCGGCAGGCTTGCTGACGCGGATCGCGAAACCGCAGGCGCTCGGTCCGTGCGCCCTGGCAAAATCCGCCGCGAACGAGTCCGTATCCTCGTTGATCAGAAAGTTGACCGTACCCTGCCGGTAGACCGTGATCGGCCGGCGCTTGTGCTTGAGCACGGCAGTGAATCCCATCCTGCGGAAATAGGCGTGCAGCTTCATCGGCTCGGGCGAGGCGAACTCGACGAATTCGAATCCGTCGATTCCCATCGGATTCTCGAACGTCGTAACCTGCATGCCGGTGTTCGCGGTCTGAAGCTGGGCGTTCATGGCGGAATCCTCGCTGTTCGTTCGGCTGCCTGGTGAACCTGCCATAATAGTTACACCTGAAACCATCCGCAAGAGGCAAGGCCCCATGCCCGGTCACGCGCTGCTCGAACTCGAGACTTTCCTGCCCTACCGCCTCTCGGTGCTTTCGAACACGCTGAGCCAGGCCATCGCGAAGGTCTACGAGAAGCGTTTCGACCTCTCGGTCACCGAATGGCGGGCCATGGCCGTACTGGGCTACTGCGCCAACCTCTCCGCCCGCGAAGTCGCGGAACGTACGGCCATGGACAAGGTGGCGGTCAGCCGCGCGGTCGCCCGGCTGCTGGCCAAGGGGCATATCGAACGCGGCACGGCCCGCCATGACAAGCGCCAGTCGGTGCTGCGCCTGTCCGAGGAAGGCTGGAAGATCTACGACCAGGTGGCGCCGCTGGCGCTCGAACACGAGCAACGCCTGCTCGCCCACCTGAACGAGGAGGAACGCCAGTGGCTGGCGCGCATCCTCGATACCCTGTGGCAGGCCGAGCTGGTCGAGTCGAAGCGCTGAAGCAACGACGAAGCAGCAACGCGGGAACGGCCATCGAAGCCCGCGTCACGATTCGTGCTCTTCGTAGGAGCGCCTTCAGGCGCGATGCGCTTCGCCGGACCTGAAGAAATGGCATCGCGGCTAAAGCCGCTTCCAACAACGAAGCCGCAACGCAAGGACCGCCATCGAATCCCGCGCCACGCAACGCAAGCTTTTGGCCCCGTAGGAAGAGCCTTCAGGCTCGACGCTTTTCGATAACGTGCGAGAAAAAACATCGCGGCTGAAGCCGCTCCCAACAACGAAGCGACAACGCAGCCGCGGCCAGCGAAGCCCGCGCCTCCCGACGCAGGCTCATGCCAGCAAGCGCACCGATACCCGATGCGCCCTGGAATACGGCCCCTACTTCACCCCATGCATGAGCTTGTTGATCAGCGGTGCGATCAGGAACAGGAAGATGCCGGCGCCGAGCAGCAGCCAGAAGCTGAAGGTGAATCCGCTCAGGGCCGAGGCCACGGTCATGCCGGTTTCACCGCTGACCTCACCGGCGAAGATGCCGGACAGGTTGTTGCCGATGGCCGTGCTGAGGAACCAGCCGCCCATGGCCAGGCCGACGAAACGGATCGGCGCGAGCTTGGTCACCATCGACAGACCGATCGGCGACAGGCAGAGCTCGCCGGCAGTCTGCAGCACATAGACCAGGACCAGCGGCCAGAACGGGATCAGACCATCGGCCCCGACCAGGTTCTTCAGCGCATACATCAGCACGAGAAAGGCGATCGCATTGCCGAGCAGGCCGAGACCAAACTTGCGCGGGATCGATGGCTCCATCTTCTTGCGGCCGAGATAGCCCCAGATCATTGCTGCGATCGGCGCGAGCAGGACGATCGCGACCGGATTGACCGACTGGAACCAGCCGACCGGGAATTCCCAGCCGCCGAACATCTTGCGGTCGACGATGCCTTCGGCAAGGAAGTTGAACGAGCTGCCGGCCTGCTCGAAGAACATCCAGAACAGCACGTTGAACAGGAAGATGATCAGCATGGCGATGACCCGATGGGTCTGCACCTTGCCTTCGCGAATCGCCTCGACCAGCAGCATCACGGCGAGGCCGACGAACAGCGTCGCCAGCAACCAGGCAAGGATTTCGGCGCCGACCCTGTCGATGAGCAGGTAGACGATCGGCACCGAAACGGCGGCACCGACGATCACCCCAATCATGCTCTTCATGCCATTGCGGTCCGCCGGCGGTTCGCCGATGCCCTTGAGCTGGGCGCGACCGAACCAGAACCAGAGGAAGCTGATGATCATGCCGGCGCCGGTGGCGGCAAACACGACCTTGTAGTTCTGCTGCATCGGCGTGTCGGTGATCACGCTGGCCAGCCAGCCGGTGACCAGCGGGGCGACCAGCGCACCGGCGTTGATTCCCATGTAGAAGATCGTGAAGCCGCGGTCGCGACGATCGTCGCCGACGCCATAGAGCTGGCCCACCATGGTCGAAATGTTCGGTTTGAACAGGCCGTTGCCGACGATGACGAGGGACAGACCGAACACGAACAGGTCCTGGTTGGGCAGCATGATCGTGAACAGGCCGGCGGCCATGATCAGGGCGCCGAGCAGGATCGAACGCTGGTAGCCGATGATGCGATCGGCGACATAACCACCGAACAGCGCGGTGGCATAGACCAGGGCCAGGAAGGCGCCATAGGTGCGGCTCGCATACCCTTGCCCGGAGGCATCGCCGTCGAAGAACTGGGCCACGATGTAGAGGGTCAGCGCCCAGCGCATGCCATAGAACGCGAAGCGTTCCCAGAACTCGGTCATGAACAGCATCCACAATGGCCGCGGATGGCCCAGCGCGTCCTTGAACTCGTATGGCGGTGGAGCCGGTGTCGCGGAATCGGTGGCGCCGGTCATGCAGTTCTCCCTCGATGAACAGTGGTTAACCGATTGAGGATTACCGACTGCGCAGGTCCCCGTCAAATCAAAGCGCTCCTGCTGCGCCGCAGCATCCGCAAGATTCCACGTTCAGCTACCGATAACGGTACGCACGTCGAGCAGTTCCGGGAAGAAGGTCAGTTCGAGCGCCTTCTTGAGGAACGCGACGCCCGAAGACCCGCCCGTTCCTCGCTTGTGCCCGATGATGCGCTCGACCGTCTTCATGTGGCGGAAGCGCCAGAGCTGGAACGATTCCTCGACATCGACGAGTTGCTCGCAGAAGTGGTACTCCGCCCAGAATTCATCGGCGTTTTCGTAGATGCGCTTGAACACCGGCACGAGATCGGCGCGGTAGCGATGCGGCTGCGACCAGTCGCGCTCGACGCAACCGGCCGGGATGGCATGGCCGGAACGATGCAGGTAGCGCAGGAATTCGTCATACAGGCTCGGCGATTCGAGGGCCCGGCGCAGTTCGGCCTGGCGCGGTGGATCGTGTTCGAACACGGCGAGCATGTCGGCATTCTTGTTGCCGAGCAGGAACTCGATCATTCGGTACTGGTGCGACTGGAATCCCGAGGCCGGACCGAGCACGTGGCGGAACTCCTGGTATTCGGTCGGCGTCAGCGTTTCGAGGACGGCCCACTGCTCGAACAGCTGGCGCTGGATCTGCTTGACCCGGGCCAGGATCTTCAGGCACGAGTCAGTCTGGTCGATCGCGAGCAGACCGATCGCCGCCTGCAGTTCGTGGATGACCAGCTTCATCCACAGTTCGCTGACGTGGTGCTGGACGATGAACAGCAATTCGTCGTGGTGCGGCGGATTGCTGATCGGACGCTGTGCCGAGAGCAGGGTCTCCAGTTGCAGATAACCGCCGTAGGTCAGGCGATCACGCAGATCGATTTCGATGCCTTGTTCGAGTTCGCGCCGGTTTTCCATGGTTCGAGCGGTTTCCGTGAGGGCAAGGAGCAGGCCAAGCTACCCGAGCCGGAACACCATCGCCAGTCCCGGCCATTCGCCCGCGCAGGGTCGGCCCATTGCTGCGGCGGGCCTTGCGCGTCGACGCAGCGCTTGCTATCAAGTACGGACTCGTCGTGGCGCAGGGCCACGCATCGGCGCAGTCTCGAGCCGTCCGGCACTGGATCCGGATTCCGCACGAAACGTTCGCACCGTTCCCGCAGACCCGTCGGCTGTCCGGACGGTGCGCCGCGACGACACGTCACAGCTCCGGCCGATGCTTGGCCAATTCGCGCCGTCATTGCGAGGCGCGGTCCAGTGGAGAAACCCGTGCCCATAGCCGCCACCTTCGAAATCGAATACCTGCAATACCTCGACGCCGAGGGCAAGCTGGTCCGCGACGACCTGCCCGCATTCGCCCGCGACACCAAGCAACTGGTCAAGCTGTACCAGGAAATGCTCATGGTGCGTGTGTTCGATGCCAAGGCGATCGCCCTGCAGCGCACCGGAAAACTCGGCACCTACGCGCCTTGCCTCGGTCACGAGGCCACCTATCTCGCGATCGGCAGCACCATGCAGGAAGACGACTGCTTCGCGCCAAGCTATCGCGAATACGGCGTGCAGTTCCATCGCGGCGTCAAGCCTCGCGAATTGCTGATGTACTGGGGCGGCGACGAGCGCGGCAGCAATTTTTCCGGCCCGGCCCATGACTTCGCCTGGTGCGTGCCGATCGGCACGCAATGCCTGCACGCGGCCGGTTCCGCACTCGCCTTCAAGATCCGCAAGGAGCCGCGCGTCGCAGTCTGCACGATTGGTGATGGCGGTTCCTCGAAGGCCGATTTCAACAGCGCACTGAACGTCGCCGGCGCAATGTCGCTGCCGCTGGTCGCCGTGATCGTCAACAACGGTTGGGCAATCTCGGTGCCGCGCGACGCGCAGACCGGGGCCCGGACCCTGGCCCAGAAGGGCATCGCCGCCGGCCTCGAATGCCTGCAGGTCGACGGCAACGACCTGATCGCGATGCGCGCGGCCATGGACCACGCGCTCAAGCGCGCCCGCCACGGCCATGGCGGCATGGTCATCGAGGCGGTCACCTACCGCCTGTCCGACCACACCACGGCCGACGATGCGCGTCGCTACCGTTCCGAACAGGAGGTCAAGGACGCCTGGGCGCGCGAACCGCTGCGCCGCATGAAGGCCTACCTGATGTCGCTCAATGCCTGGACCGAGGACGAGGAGACGGCCTGGAAGGCGCAGTGCACGAAATACGTCGATGCCGAGGTCAACGCCTATCTCGAGACGAAGGCGCAACCGGTCGAGGCGATGTTCGACTACACCTATGCCGAACTGCCGGCCGACCTGCTCGCCCAGCGCGAAGAGGCGATCGCCTGGGAGAAGCGCACGTGAACCATACCGTCATGATCCGCAGCGCGCGGCGATCGCCGCAAAACGTCCGTTTGGGCTAGGCAAGAGGGAACGAAACCATGGCCCAAATCACCCTGATCGAAGCAGTCACCCAGGCCCTGGCCTGGGAAATGAAACATGATCCGAGCGTGGTCGTGCTCGGCGAGGATGTCGGCGTCAACGGCGGCGTGTTCCGCGCCACGCTCGGCCTGCTCGACAAGTTCGGCGCCGAGCGCGTGATCGATACGCCGCTCGACGAGACCACGATCGGTGGCATCACGGTCGGTCTCGCCGCGCAGGGCATGAAACCGGTCGCCGAAGCCCAGTTCGAAGGCTTCATCTACGGCATGCTCGAACAGATCATTTGCCACGCCGCGCGCCTGCGCAATCGCACCCGCGGGCGCATGAGCGTGCCGGCTGTGTGGCGCGCGCCCTGGGGCGGCGGCATCCGCGCCCCCGAGCATCATTCCGAAGCAAACGAAGCGCTGTTCACGAACGTGCCGGGCCTGCGCGTGGTCCTGCCATCTTCACCCGGTCGTGCCTATGGCCTGCTGCTCGCTTCGATACGCGATCCCGATCCGGTCATCTTCTTCGAACCCAAGCGTATTTACCGCCAGTACAAGGAAGAAGTGCCCGACGATGGCGAAGCGCTGCCGCTCGATGTCTGTTTCGTTTTGCGCGATGGCAGCGACGTGACCCTGGTGACCTGGGGCGCGCAGGTCAAGGAAACCCTCGAGGCCGCCGATGCTCTGGCCGAGGAAGGCATCAGCGCCGAAGTCATCGACGTGGCCACCCTGAAGCCACTCGACTTCGACACGATCCACGAATCGGTGCGCAAGACCGGGCGCTGCGTGATCGTCCACGAAGCACCGCGCACGGCCGGATTCGGTGCCGAGATTTCCGCCCGCCTGGCCGAGCATGCACTCTACGACCTCGTTGCCCCGGTCGAGCGGGTGACCGGATACGACACCCACATCCCGCTGTTCCGCCTCGAAATGAAATACCTGCCGAGCGTCGAGAAGATCGTCGCCGCGGCGAAACGCACCCTGGCCGTGAGCTGAGCCGACGGAGTCGATGCATGAGCGAGACCAAGACATTCCATCTTCCCGATCTCGGCGAAGGCCTGCCCGACGCGACCATCGTCGAGTGGTTCGTCAAGCCCGGCGACGTGGCCACCCTCGATGAACCGCTGGTCTCGATGGAGACGGCGAAGGCCGTCGTCGAGGTGCCCTCGCCGTTCTCGGGCAAGGTCGTCAAGCAGCACGGCAAGGCCGGCGACGTGATCGAGACCGGCGCAGCGCTGATCGATATCGAACTCGATCCGAACCTGCCGCAGCGCGCCGACGCCGAGTCGACCGGGCATCACCACGGCCCGCCGAAACCGGCCAAGGCCAAGGTGGATGCCGAGAATGCCGCGGAAATATCCGATGCGCCGGCAACCGCCGAAGACGAGCGCGCCGACTCGGGCACCGTGGTCGGGGCCATGGAAGCCGGCGATCGCGTGCATGCCGAGCAGGCCTCGAGCGTCGGTGGCGTCAAGGCCGTGCCGGCCGTGCGCGCACTGGCCAGGAAGCTCGGCGTCGACCTCGGCCGGGTCAGGCCGAGCGGCGCCGACGGCGTCGTCACCCTGAAGGACGTGAAGGCGGCCGCGGAGTCGGGAACGGCGCGGATCGGAACCTCACCTGCGCCAGCGCGGACTTCGCCTGAGCAATCCACGCCGCACGCCGCGGCCGCACCTTCGCGTTCCGCGGGCGAACGCACGGCGCTGTCCGCGTCGGGCAAGCCGATGCGGACCACGCCACCGACGCAGACCGCGAGCGGACAACCGGAACAGCTCAAGGGCGTGCGTCGCAACATGGCCCGCGTCATGGCCGCCGCGCACGCGCAGGTCGTGCCGACAACGCTCTGCGACGACGCCGACATCCACGCCTGGGCGCCGGGCAACGACATCACCGTGCGCCTGATCCGCGCCCTCGTCCGCGCCTGCCAGGCGGTCCCTGCCCTGAACGCCTGGTTCGATGGCGAGAACCTGACCCGCACCCTGCATCCGCAGGTCGACATCGGCATCGCCGTCGACACCGACGACGGGCTGTTCGTACCGGCGCTGCGCAATGCCGACGTGCTCGACGCGAACGGCATCCGCCAGGCCATCAATCGCCTGCGCGACCAGGTCAGCAACCGCAGCATCCCGGCCGAGGAACTCAAGGGCTACACGATTTCGCTGTCGAACTTCGGTATCTTCGCCGGGCGTTATGCGACGCCGATCGTGGTGCCGCCGACCGTGGCCATCGTCGCCGCCGGCAAGGGCCGCCACCAGATGACCCCGGTCATGGGCGGATTCGAATCGCACAAGGTCATCCCGCTGTCGCTGACCTTCGACCATCGCGCTGCGACCGGCGGCGAAGCGGCGCGCTTCCTGCGCGCCATGCTCGACGACCTGGCGCTGCCGAACTAGCGTGCTCCGTCGCGGCGGCAAGCCTGCCTCGCCTCATGGCGGTGGGGGATGCATTGGCGCGAAAGGAATCAAAGACACTGGATCCCTGCCTGCGCAGGGATGACGAGCCAAAGGGCTGAAGGTGCCGTGCAGGTTCGCCGACTCCGACCGTCGCAAACCCCAGCCTGGCGAAATCCGCTGGTCTCCGGATTCGATCCACGCTCGAACGGCTTCTTTTCTACCCATTGCCCCCAAGGCCGTGCGAGGGAAATCCGTTTGTCCCCGGATCGATGTCCGGGGCAGGCTCTGAGCCAGTCGAGGGATGAACGGCAATCTTCGGGAAATCCGTTCGCCGCCGGACCAGGTCCGACGGCGAACGGTTGGTCAGGAATTTTTCCGGGAATCCTGGCGGCTCGCGGCGGCGTCCTCGTAGCCGACGATCTCGAGGTCGAAGCCGGCCAGGCCGACCAGCTTGCGCGGCGTGCCGAGCACGCGCAGATGGCGCACGCCGAGGTCGGCGAGGATCTGCGCGCCAATGCCGTTGCGGCGCCATTCGCGGGCCGGGTCGCCATCCCGGTTCGGCGGCGTTCCGGCCAGGCAGTCGAGCAAGGCTTCGGTCTCGCCCGCTTCGCTGAGTACGACGACCACGCCGCGATCCTCGTCGGCCACGCGGCGCAGGGCCGCGGTCACGGTCAGGCCGAGATCGTCGCGGCGCAGATGCAGCACGTCCGACAGCGTATTGCGCACGTGCACCCGGGTCAGCACGGGCTTGCCATCGGCCACGTCGCCGCGCACGAGGGCGAAGTGCAATGCCTTGTGCAGCAAATCGCGCCACACCACGAGGCGGAATGCACCGAATTCGGTGTCGACTTCGACGTCGCGCACGCGCTCGATCGTGTTTTCCGTTTGCAGGCGATAGCGGATCAGGTCGGCGATCGTGCCGATGCGCAGCCCATGCTTGCGCGCGAATGTCTCGAGGGCCGGACGCCGCGCCATGCTGCCGTCTTCATCCATGATCTCGACGATCACGCCGGCCGGCTCGAGGCCGGCCATGGTGGCGAGGTCGCAGGCCGCCTCGGTGTGTCCGGCGCGCACCAGCACGCCGCCGGTCTGCGCGGCCAGCGGAAAGATGTGGCCGGGCTGGGCCAGGTGCTCGGGGCGCGCGTCCTTCGCCACCGCGGTGCGGATCGTGTGCGCGCGGTCGTAGGCCGATATGCCCGTGGTCACGCCCTCGGCCGCTTCGATCGAGACTGTGAAGTTGGTGTGATGCGAGGAGGTATTGTTGTGCACCATCGGCTTCAGGCCGAGCTGCCGGCAACGCGCCGCGGTCAGGGTCAGGCAGACCAGTCCGCGCGCCTCGCGGACCATGAAGTTGATGTCTTCCGGACGCACCTTTTCGGCCGCCATGACGAGGTCGCCTTCGTTTTCGCGGTCCTCGTCGTCGAGGATCACGACCATGCGGCCGGCGCGGATGTCGTCGAGGATGTCGGGGATCGTGTCGAAGCTCATGGCGGGTGTCCGTCAAATGGCATGAATGGCGCTTGCTACCTGGAAGTATGGCTGCCGGGGTTGTAGGAAGCGGCTTCAGCCGCGATGCTCTTCGTTGGACATCAGCAGCAGGAGCATCGCGGCTGAAGCCGCTCCTACAGGGGTTGTGTCTCGGTGTCGCGGAATTCGATCAGGCGCTCGGCGTAGCGCGCCATGCGATCGACCTCGATATTGACGGCATCGTCGATGTGGCGCTCGCGGAACGTCGTGACCTCTTGCGTGTGCGGTATCAGGTTGACGCCGAAGCGCAGGCCTTCGACCTCGTTGACGGTCAGGCTGACGCCATCGATGCAGATCGAACCCTTGCCCGCGATGTAGCGCGCCAGCGTCGCCGGAACCTCGAAAGTCCAGCGCTGCGAACGCGCATCGGCCTGGATATCGACGACGCGACCGAGGCCGTCGACATGGCCCGAAACGAGGTGGCCGCCGAGGCGGTCGCTCAGGCGCAGCGCCTTTTCGAGATTGACCGCCGCACCGGGTTCGAGCGCGCCGAGCGTGGTCAGCCTGAGGGTCTCCAGCGAGACGTCGGCGGAAAACCGATCGGTCGTGATGTCGAGTGCGGTCAGGCAGACGCCGGCGACGGCAATGCTGTCGCCGCTGCGCACGTCATCGAGCGCCAGCGTTGCGGTCTCGAAAACCATGCGCCGGTCGCCGCCGCGGATTTCGCTGGACGCAAGATGGCCGATGGCCTGGACGATTCCGGTGAACACTCAATTCTCCTCGGGACGCAGCAGCCAGCGGCTGTCCGTCCCCAGCATGCGCTGGTCGACGGTCTTCAGCTTCCAGCGCGCCGACATGTCGGTCAGCTGCGGCAGCCCCAGCAACGGGTTTGCGCGATCGCCCAGCAGCACCGGCGCGATGTACAGCAGAAGTTCGTCGACCAGGCCTGCGGCCAGCAACGCACCGCACAGGGTTGGGCCAGCCTCGACCTGGATCTCGTTGACCTGGCGCCGCGCCAGTTCGCCGAGCACGGCCTTCAGATCGAGACGATCGCCGGTCATTTCAACGCCGACGCGCTCGGCCGGACCGAAGTCGCGCTCGACTGGCGCGCCATCACGGGCATGCACGAGCAGGGTCGGCGCAGTTCCGTCGAGCACGTGGGCATCCGCCGGCAGGCGCAGCCGACTGTCGAGAATCACGCGCAGCGGCGCGACCGCTGCAGCATCGGCGTCGTGTTCCGCGGCGTGTGGCAGGCGCACAGTCAGTCGCGGATTGTCCGCGCGCACGGTGCCGAGCCCGGTCAGGATCGCCGAACTACGCGCACGCCAGCGTTGCACGTCGGCACGCGCCGCCTCGCCGGTGATCCATTTCGATTCGCCATTGGCCAGCGCGGTGCGCCCGTCGAGACTCATCGCGAGCTTGAGCCGGACCCAGGGTCGGCCACGCTCGATGCGCGAGAAGAAACCGCGATTGAGCTCGCGCGCGAGCGGCTTCATCAAACCGGTTTCGACCGCGATAGCCGCAGCGCGAAGGCGTTCGATACCGCGCCCGTCGACCTCGGCAAACGGATCCTCGTGGGCGATCACGACGCGGGAGATGCCGGCGGCGACCAGGGCATCGGCACAGGGCGGCGTGCGGCCGTGGTGGGCGCAGGGTTCGAGCGTCACATAGGCAGTGGCGCCACGCGCCTGCGCCCCTGCTTCGGCCAGCGCGAATACCTCGGCGTGCGGGCCGCCCGCGCGTACATGCCAGCCGCGGCCGACCACATCCTCACCCTGCGCGATGACGCAACCGACGCGCGGATTCGGCTGGGTCGTGAACAGGCCGCGTTCGGCCAGGCGCAATGCCGCGGCCATGTGCGCGTGGTCGATCGCGCTGCAGTCGCTCATCGGATCACCGGCACGATGCGCTTTTCAGCCCTTGCCCTTGCGCGCCATCGAGCCGCCGAGCAGGGGCAACTGCATGCCCTCGAGGGCCGGCAGGTCGCGTTCGAGCTTTTCGATCTCCTCGCGGAAGGCCTGCACGTCCTCGAAGCTGCGATAGACCGAGGCGAAGCGCACATAGGCCACCTGGTCGAGCTTCTTCAGTTCGCGCATGACGAACTCGCCGACCCGCAGCGAGGCTACTTCGCGTTCGCCGCTGCGGCGCAGGTCGTCGATGACGACGCGCACGGCGGCGTCGACCTCGTCGCTGGACACCGGCCGCTTCTGCAGGGCGCGATCGAAACTGGTGCGCAACTTGCGCTC
Organism: Dokdonella immobilis; assembly: GCF_900115085.1. GTDB lineage: Bacteria > Pseudomonadota > Gammaproteobacteria > Xanthomonadales > Rhodanobacteraceae > Dokdonella > Dokdonella immobilis. The sequence continues at coordinate 70,326 of NZ_FOVF01000004.1, forward strand.
GTCGAAGGCCTCGCGACGGCCGTCGGACTTGACCACCGCCGGCAGCTTCAGTTCGGCCGTCTCGAAGGTGTTGAAGCGCTCCCCGCAATGCTCGCACTCGCGCCGCCGTCGGATCGTCGCGCCATCATCGGAGACGCGCGAATCGATCACCCGGGTGTCTTCATGCTGGCAGAACGGGCAGTGCATCAGTGAGCCGGGATTCGGGATTCGGGATTGGGGATTCGAAACAGCGAGTGAGAGGGAATCTTGAAGGCAGACCGGGAGCATGCGGAGAACGGGCTTCTATCGAATCCCGAATCCCGAATCCCGAATCCCGGCTTCAGCCCGAATCCCGAATCCCGAATCTCGAATCCCGGCCCCCTAGCCATACACCGGATACGCCCTGCACTGCTCGGTGACCTTGTCACGCACGGCGCTGATGACGGTGTCGTCGTTCGGGGCGTCGAGGACGTCGGCGATCCAGCCGGCGAGATCGGCGCAGTCCTTTTCGCCATAGCCGCGCGTGGTCACGGCCGGCGTGCCGATGCGCAGGCCCGAGGTCACGAAGGGCGAGCGCGGATCGTTCGGCACGGCGTTCTTGTTGACCGTGATGTGGGCCTTGCCGAGCGCGGCTTCGGCATCCTTGCCGCTCGACTCGCGGCCGATCAGGTCGATCAGCATCAGGTGGTTCTCGGTGCCGCCCGAGACGATCTTGTAGCCGCGCGCCATCAGCGTCTTCGCCATGGCCTTGGCATTGGCCACGACCTGGGCCTGGTAGGCCTTGAACTCGGGTTGCAGGGCTTCGAGGAAGGCGACCGCCTTGGCCGCGATCACGTGCATCAGCGGGCCACCCTGGATGCCCGGGAAGACGATCGACTGCAGCTTCTTTTCGAGCTCCTCGCCGAGGCCCCTGGCGATGATGAATCCGCCGCGCGGGCCACGCAGGGTCTTGTGCGTGGTTGAGGCGACCACGTGCGCATGCGGCACCGGGCTCGGATAGACACCGGCCGCGATCAGGCCGGCGACGTGGGCCATGTCGACGAAGAAGATCGCCCCGACCTTGTCGGCGATTGCGCGCATGCGCGCCCAGTCGACCACCTGCGAATAGGCGCTGAAGCCGCCGACCAGCATCTTCGGCTTGTGCTCGACGGCCAGGCGCTCGACCTCGTCGTAGTCGATCAGGCCGTGTTCGTTGACGCCATATTGCACGGCGTTGAACAGCTTGCCCGAGATGTTCGGCTTGGCGCCGTGGGTCAGGTGGCCGCCGTGGGCCAGGCTCATGCCGAGGATCGTGTCGCCCGGCTTGAGCAGGGCCAGGTAGACCGCCTGGTTGGCCTGCGAGCCCGAATGCGGCTGCACATTGGCGTAGTCGGCGTCGAACAGCTGCTTGAGGCGGTCGATGGCGAGGCGCTCGGCGATGTCGACGTATTCGCAACCGCCGTAATAGCGCTTGCCCGGGTAGCCCTCGGCGTATTTGTTGGTCATCACCGAACCCTGCGCTTCGAGCACGCGCGGACTGGCGTAGTTCTCCGAGGCGATCAGTTCGACGTGATCTTCCTGGCGGGTAGCTTCGGCCTGGATCGCTGCTGCCAGTTCAGGATCGAAACCCTCTATTCGCAAACCCTTGGAAAACATCGACAAACCCTTGGCGGCCGTGGCGGGATGCGCATGTTACCGCGTTGCAGCAGGGATGTCGGAATCCGCGCCCCTGGGGCCAGATCCGGCGGGCGAAGGAGGGCCTGATCAGGCAGCAAAGGCGTCATGGCGTGCAGAAAACCGTCCACATCTGCACCGTGGCGAAGTGAGGGCTGCTCGCCTGGACGAGCCGCACAACGCATAGGGGGAGCGGTCTGGCCGCTACTTTTTAACGCCGAATCAATCGGTTAGGCGTCATCGCTTTTTGGCCAGATCCTGCCCTAGCGGCCCAGGGAAGGCGGCCAGGTCTCATGCCCGGGCGCCAGCAGTTCCATGGCCATGACGATGGCATCCTCGCGACCGCGCGGCCCCGGGTAGTAGTTCGGGCGCTTGCCGATCTCGTTGAAGCCGGCGCTGTCGTAGAGGGCGATCGCGGTGGTGTTGGAGGGGCGGACCTCGAGGAACACCCGTTCGGCCCGATGCCAGCGGGCCAGGTCGAGCATTCTCGACAGGACACGGCGGCCATGGCCGCGGCCCTGCTCGGCCGGCGCGACGCACAGGTTGAGGATATGCGCCTCGCCGCCGGCCACCGAGAGCACGCCGTAGCCGATGATTTCGGCCGAACGCTCGAGCACCCAGCATTCGTAGCCGGCGGCCAGACAGTCGCGAAAGATCCCGAAGGTCCACGGGAACGGATAGGCGGACAGTTCGATGCGCGAGATCGCTTCGAGGTCCTCGCGCCGCATGGCGCGAAAACTCGAGATCGGCTCCTGCAGGTTGGCAACCACGGCCGCGTCCGCTCAGTCCGGGTGGCGGGCGCGTGGGAACTGCCGTGCGAGGCGCTTGATCTCGCCCCACAGAGCCTGCTTGGCTGCCGCCTCGCCCACCAGAGTCGGCGCGGCGCCGGCAACGACCCAGGCGATTTCATTCTGGCGCTGTGCAGGCAGGGCCGCGCCGAGGTCGCGGGCCAGGCGCTCGCCGAGCACGATCAGACCGCGCGCGTCGGCGATGGCACCGACATCGGCATGACTCGTCTGCACGGCCAGCCCGGCCAGCCGGCAGGCGCGCTGCAGATCGGCCAGGAAGCGTGTGGGGGCACTCTCGTGGCCGATGATCAGGATGTCGGTCGGGGCGTCCGCGCCCTGCCGTGAAGTGGCATCGGACAATGCCGGCGCTGGCGCAGGCGCAGTTGCATCGCTGGCCGGCTGCACGCGCGCAGCCGCGCGCGGCAGATAGACATCGACGCCGATCTCGGCGAGCAGGCGCAGGCCGTACTCATCGAGCATGCTCGAGTTCCTGGCTCTTGATCAGGTCGGCGTGGAACTCGACGAAGATCTGGTCGACCGCCGCGAACATCGCTTCGGTGGCCGAGATCAGGCGCTTGTCGGCCGCCGGCACGTCGGCGTGGTAGATCTCGTTGGTGAGAGGAGTACCGTCGGGCCGGTCGGCGCGCAACCTCAGCACGACACTGGCGATGTGGCCGCCCTCGGGCGTCGGCACGCGCTCGAAGCGCAGGATCTCGCCGCTGATGCGCACCGCACCCTGGCTCGCGGCGAGCGCCTGGATCACCAGCGGTGCCATGTTGGCTTCGCGCAGTTCGATCTGCAGGCGGCGCTGCAAGAGGCGCGTCGGCGGATCGGTCCAGAGCTGGTAGTGGAACTGTCGCAGTTCCTCGGCAGCGGGATCGAGCGCGTAGATCAGGGCGCGGTCGGCATACAGGCCGTTGGCTTCGAACAGGCCGACCACGATCGGATCGACGAACACGGGCTTTTCGCTGCGCGGAAGCTGCTGCGGCTTGCTCATGCGGAAGTAGGTGTGGTCGGGCACGCCCGGCACGTTGCCGCAACCGGCAAGGAAGAGTGCGGCCAGCAGCATCAGCAGGGCCATCGGTCCGGCAGGTCTCATGGCGCGTCTTCCTCCAGCTTGTCCGGTTCCGGCGAACGGATCAGTTGTCCGGGGTTGCGCCGGATCTCGCGACTGAACTCGTCGAGGTTGCGCGTCGCCGACTCGAGATGATGGGTGATCACGTCCATGCGGCTGGACAGGCTGGCCATGACCGTGGCGAGATCGGTGACCGCGCCGCGGATGTCGCCGCGATTCTCACGCGCCATGTCGGCCAGTTCGCCGACGGTATCGTCGAGGGTCTTGCGTGTTTCGCGCAGTTCCTTGCTGAGCCCCTCGACATTGCCGAGGATGCCGGCCACGGCCGCGCGGTTCTGCGGTTTGAGCAGGTCGTCGAGTGCATCCGAAGCGCCATTGAGCTTGCCGAGCAGGGTCTGCGCCTGGCCGAGGATCTCCGGCGCGCTGCTGTCCAGCGTGCCGGTGATCGAATCGACGCGCTGCGACAGCAGGGTGACCAGCGGCGTGATCTTGTCGCGGGTCAGGGTCGAAACCTGACCGGCCAGTTCACCGACCGCGGCGAACACGTCGGCGGTTTCCGCGCCCTTGATCTCGGCGCCGGGCGCGAGCACGGTCCGGCTGCTGCCTTCCTTGATGCCGACCGACATGTCGGCGAGCAGTCCGCTCGACTGCAGGCTGGCGACACTGTCGTCGGGGATGGTCCAGTCGCGGCGAACCGAAAGGGTGACCTGGTAGCGCGTGCCGCTGGTATTGCGCTGCGGCTCCACCTCGCTGACTTCGCCGATGCGGTAGCCCTCGTAGAACACCGGCGCGCCGTAGCGCAGCCCGGTCACGTTGCGGTAGTGCACGATGTAGTCGGTCGAAGCGCCGCTGCGGCCCGTTATCAGGGCCAAGCCGACCAGCAGCAGGACCAGCGCCACGGCAACGACGGCTCCAACCAGGACATAGTTGACGGTGTCGCGTTTCACGGTGCGCTTCCCCCCGAAGGTCGGTGCATTCTAGGGAGGGTCTGACCAAGTAGCAAAGCCGTCATGGCGTTCAGAAGGTTTTCCACATGTGCGGCGCGGCGAAGTGAAGGCTGGTTGCCTTGACGAGGCGCGCGGTGCATGTGGAGAGCCTTCTGGACGCCACCTTTTCAGCCTCCAATCAATCTGTTGGCGCGACGCCTGCCTGCGCGCAGATCTTTGTTGCGCCGCCTTGAAAGACGGCCAGTCCTTCTGCGTCGGCGCGTTGCGACCTGCACACAGGCAGACGTCGTGACGGCTTTGCTACTTGGTCAGACCCTCCCTGGCGTCTGTTGGAAATCCGATGCGTTCGTGGCGTTTCATTCGGTTTCTCCGACCAGCCGCTGCAGGTATTCGTCTGCATCGACGTGGACCTCGCGCGGGCGCCGGTTGAGCAGGTCCTGGATGCGTTCGTTGTCGGCCGCGCGCACGTCCGCCGTGGTCCCCGTCATCAGCACGTTGCCCTGGTCGAGCACGGTGATCGTGTCGGCGATCTTGAACGCGCTGTCGAGTTCGTGGGTGACGACGACGATGGTCATGCGCAAGGCGTCGCGCAGGCGCAGGATCAGTTCGTCGAGCTCGGCCGAGACGACCGGATCGAGGCCGGCCGACGGTTCGTCGAAGAAGAGCAGGCGCGGATCCATGACCACCGCACGCGCCAGCGCGGCGCGCTTGATCATGCCGCCCGAGAGCTGGCTCGGCATGAGGTCCTGGAAGCCGCCGAGATTGACCACCTCGAGCTTGAGCCGGCTCATGATGCGGATGGTCTGCTCGTCGAGGCTGGTGTGCTCGCGCAGCGGCAGGGCGACGTTGTCGCCGACCGTCATCGAGGTCAGCAGCGCGCCGCCCTGGAACGACACGCCGATGCGCTTGCGCACCTCGAGCTTTTCGCGATCGCTTGCCGTGGCCAGATCAGTGCCGAACAGCCGCACCGAGCCCGAGACCGGTCGGTTGAGGCCGAGCATGTGCCGCAGCAGGGTGCTCTTGCCCGAACCCGAGCCGCCCATGATCACGCGGATCTCGCCCGGATGGACGGTGAAGTCGACGCCATTGAGGATGCGCCGCTTGCCATACCAGGCTTCGAGCTTCTCGACTTCGATCAGGGGCGCAGGCGCAGTCATCGGTTGAGGAAATAGGAAAAGATCATGTCGGCAACGATGATCCAGCAGATCGACAGGACCACCGCACGCGTCGTCGCGCGACCGACGCCCTCGGCGCCGCCGACCACCGAGAATCCCGTGCTGACCCCGATCAGGGTGATCAGCAGGGCGAATACGGCGCTCTTGGCGATGCCCTGGCCGAGATCGCCGGGATCGAGCAACGACATCGTCTGCAGCATGTAGGCGCTCGGCGTGATATCGAGCGCCGGCGCGCTGTACAGGGCCGCGCCGTAGATCGCCACGGCGTCGGCGAATACGGTCAACAGCGGCAGCATGATCAGCATCGCGATCAGGGCCGGCGCGACCAGGTAGCGGACCGGGTCGATGCCGATCACGGCCAGCGCATCGACTTCCTGGGAAACCGTCATCGAGCCGATGCGTGCGGCCAGCGCCGACCCGGAACGACCGGCGACGAGGATCGCGGTGATCAGGGCGCCGAACTCGCGCGTCACCGACTTGGCCACGGCAACGACGACTTGTGACTGCGCGCCGAACTCGCCGAGCGCGGAGACGAACTGGATGCCGAGCATGATGCCGACCGTGAAGGCGAGCAGGCAGACGATCGGCAGGGCGTCGACGCCGATCTGGCGCATCTGCTCGAGCACCGCGCGCAGGCGCAGCGGCTGGCCGATGCGCCAGCCAACCATCGAAAGGTACAGCGATTCGACCAGCAACATGGCCGCATAGCCCATGCCGCTCAGGGCCCCAGCGGTGGCCCTGCCGAGCTTGCCAAGCGGTCGGGTCAGGGCTTCCAAGCCGGTGCACCGGAAACGTTGGGAATGGCTTCGATGTCGGCGACGATCGGGAAGACGCGGTCGAGCCGGGCCAGCTCGAGCACGGCGCGCACCGAATCGCTGACCGCGACCAGGGCAAAGCTGCTGCCCTTCGAGCGCGCATTCTGGAAGCCCTCGACGAGGGCCGCGATGCCGGACGAATCGATGTAGCTGACTTCGCTGAGGACCACGCCGACGCGCGTGCTCGTGCTCAACGCCTCGAGCACGGCCTGGCGGACCTGCTGCGACCAGGACAGGTCGACTTCGCCACGCAGCCGGATCAGCGTGCAGCCTTCGGCGGTTTCCTGTTCGATACCGTTCATTCGTGATCTTCCCCGTTCCTTCGCGTGAGGCTGATGCGCTTGTGCATGACCAGCCGGTTGCCCTTGCCGTCGGGCCTTGCCTGCAATGTCCAATCGTCCATTACCGAATCGATCAGCGCCACCCCGAGCCCGCCACTGCGACATTCGCCGAGCGGTTTCGGCCGCACCCGCGCCGGATCGACCGGCGGCGCCGTGTCGAACAGGCGGAATTCGAGGATGCCGCCATCGCTGGTCAGGTGCAGATCGATATCGCCCGAATCGTCCGGACCGTAGGCATGGCGGATGATGTTGCAACAGGCTTCGTCGATGGCGAGGACGAGTTTATCGCGAATGCCGGTTTCGACGCCCGCATCGTCGAGGGTCGTGCGCAGCAGCGAGCGAATCTCGCGCATCTGCTCCGGTCGGGCCGGAAAGCGGCGCGTGAGCAGGACCTCGGGGCCTTGCGGATGGATGCGTTCGATCAGCAGCAGGGTGGTGTCGTCGACCAGGCGCAGGTGCTTGAGCTCCGAGAACATGCCGCGCAGGCGCGGTTCGGCGGATGCACCGGCATGGCGCTGGATCAGCGCACGGACGCCCTCCGAGCCGATGGTCTGGCGTTGCGCATCACGGACGTCGGTGACGCCGTCGGAAAAGCAATACAACGACGCGTCGTCGAGGTCGATCTCGTGGCCGTCGAAGGTCATGCCCGGCAGGATGCCGAGCGGCGCGCCGCCGGACAGGTATTCGGTGAATTCGCCGCGCCGATAAAGCAGGGCCGGCGGAAATCCGGCCGCGGCGATGTGCACATGCCTGGCCAGGCGGTCGCTATGGCCGACCAGGGCACAGACGAAGCGCCCGTCGAGGCTGGTCTGGCAAAGCTCCTCGTTGACCCGCTCGAGCCACAATTCGGGCTCCGTTCCTTCCTTGCCTATCCAGCGCAGCAGCGAGGCGACACGGACCATCAGCAAGGCCGCATCGAGGCCCTTGCCCGAGACATCGCCTATGAAGAAGCCGATACGCCCGTCGGGCAGGTCGAAGTAGTCGTAGAAGTCACCGGAGATCTCGTGCGCCGGCAGGTTCACCCCGAGCAGCGGGAACCCATTGCGCCGGCGCTTCGGCAGCAACGATTTCTGCATGCGCCGGGCCAGGTCGAATTCGCGTTTCATGCGCGCCTGCTGCACGAGTTCGTTGGCCATGCGTGCATTGTTGATGGCCAGCGAGGTCGGCGCGGCGATCAGGCGCAGGATCTCGGCGTCGTCGGCGGTGAAGACTCCACCGCTACGCTTGTTGACCACTTCGAGCGCGCCGATCGGCCCCTTGGCCGTGGCCAGCGGCGCGCAGAGCAGGCTGCGCGTGACGAAGCCGGTATCGCTGTCGGTCGAGTGATCGACCCGCGCGTCGTTGAGTGCATCGGCCACGACCTGGCTGGCATTTTCCGCCACCGCGCGGCCGACCACGCCCTGCCCGGTCGGAATGCGCAGGCCGGCGATATCGATCGGGCCCACGCAGACGCGGCATTCGAGCGTGGTGCCGCTTTCATCGAGCAGGAACAGCGAGGCGGCTTCGGCACCCATGAAGTCGGCGATCCGGTTGACCGCTTCGCTCAAGGTCTGGCGCAGGTCGAGCGAGACCGCCAGGGTTTCCGACAGATCGGCAAGGAAGGCCAGCGCACGCGCCTGATCGGCCGGGGCCGAATCATGCTGCATGGCTGGCACGCTGCTCATTCCTCGCTGCGCTCGCTGTGACGCAAGGCACGCTGTTCGCGCCAGCGGCGCAGGCCCCACAGGGTCATGACCGGTCCCGACAGCACGTACAGCGCTGCGATGCCGAACAGGACCCGGGCCGGGTCGACCGCCAGGGCTACGAAGACCAGCAGTGCGGCCGGAATCCAGATGAACGGCACGCGGTCCGAGGTAGGCCACGCCTTGAAGCTGAAATAGCGCACGTTGCTGACCATCAGCAGGCCGGCCACCACGGCGATGACCGGGGTGATGAACTGCACCTCGAGCCCGCTCATGTCGAACTTCTCGATGGTCCAGACGAAGGACATGCATAGCCCGGCCGCGGCCGGGCTGGCGAGGCCCTGGAAATAGCGCTTGTCGGCCACCCCGACCTGGGTGTTGAAACGGGCCAGGCGCATCGCCGCGCAGGCCGCGTAGATGAAGGCCGCGGCCCAGCCGATCTTGCCCCACAGCGATCCGTATTCGGTCAGCGAAGACAACGACCAGGTGTACATGACCAGGGCCGGGGCGAGGCCGAAACTGACCAGGTCGGAAAGCGAGTCGTACTGCACGCCGAAATCGCTCTGGGTCCCGGTCAGGCGGGCCACGCGGCCGTCCAGCCCATCCAGCACGCCGGCCACGAAAACGGCGAGCGCGGCGTCGGAATAACGCCCGCCGATCGCCGCGATGATGGCGTAGAACCCGGCGAACATGGCCCCCGTCGTGAACAGGTTGGGCAACAGATAGATGCCGCGGGGTCGCTTGCGCGGACTGGTGGGTGTTTCTTCCATGCCGACTGCCGTTCCGGAAAGTGTGTCGAGTTTAGCTTATCGTTGCGATTTATCGGCGAAGTGCTTGTAAGACAACGAAACTAGTGCTATCCAGTGCCCTGATTCCAAGGGCCAACTGTCGGCTCGCACCGACGCGGAGACCATCATGAAGCCCAGCTTGTTCGTTATTGCCCTGCTCTGCCTTGTCGCCGCCCCTGCCGGCGCCCAGCAGGTTTACTCCTGGACCGATGCCAACGGTACCAAGCATTTCTCGGATACGCCGCCACCGCCGAACACCCCGACCGCCAAGAAGCTGGTCGTGCGCAACGGCGTCACCAGCGAGGAAGCCGAAGCGCCGGCGGACGCAGCCCCGAAGGAAGGCCCGACCATGGCCGCCGCGGCCGGCTACAGCCCCGAAGACATCACCCGCAACTGCGCGGCCGCGCGCAAGAATCTCGACGCCTACAATGCCGCCAAGCCCGGCGAAGATGCGGATCCGGAAACGCAGATCCAGTACCAGGAAAACATCAACAAGGCGATGTCGCAGATCAAGCTGTTCTGCGGCTGATTCGCGGTCCGACCACGGCCGACGCGCGCGTCCGGACCTGCCCCGCCGGCGCCTGGAGCGAATCTCGCCCCGCCTGAAGTGCACCCGCATCTCGGCGCCGCCGCGCGCGCAGCGCCATCGATAGCCGGCTGTACGTTCAGGCACGACGCACCGGCAGCCTGGCGCCCTCTCACCTCGAGCCGAATGCCAAGGTCGTAATCCCGGCAGCGTGCGCGCGTGCGGCTTTTTTGCGGCAAGACGTTCGCTTTCGCCCCGTCGCGGCATTTCCCTCCCTGCAAAGCTGGGCGACCGGGATCTCGGTCATTCTATCGGTCGGGATGTCCGCCCCGTGGATTTGCGCGTTGCGCGCCCCGCCGAATGTCGGGCGCCGATCGCGGTCGCCAGGATCGCAGGACAATGAGGGACTGGGGACATGCGCCGTATACAGACGATTTGCTTGTGCATGCTTTTGCCGTTCCTGTTCGGCGGCTGCGGCTACAACAGGATCCAGAGCGCCGATGAGGATGTGAAGGCGCAACTTGCCGAGATGATGAACCAGTACAAGCGCAGGGCGGATCTCGTACCCGCCCTGGTCAACACGGTCACCGGCTACGCGACCCAGGAACAGGAGGTGCTGATCCGCGTGGCCGAGGCACGCGCCCGGGTCGGCAGCATCCAGGCTTCGGAAGAACTCGCCGACGACGCGCCGGCGATGGCCCGTTTCCAGGCCGCCCAAGGCGAACTGTCCTCGGCCCTGTCGCGGCTGTTGATGGTCACGGAGAACTATCCGGTGCTCAAATCCGACGAACGCTTCCGCGACCTGCAGGTGCAACTGGAAGGCACCGAAAACCGCATTGCCGTTGCGCGAACCCGGTACGTGCAGTCGGTGCGCGACTACAACGTGCTGATTCGCGGGTTCCCAGTGAATACGACGGCGAGACTGTTCGGCTACAGCGTCAAGCCGAACTTCGAGGTCGCCAATCCGGACGAGATCGCCAGGCCACCGGAAGTGGACTTCTCCGAGCTGGCATCGCGGCGTTCGCTGTCTCCAGCGCCGACCGCTGCGCGGCAACCGCAAGCCGCACCTGACGCAACTGACTGACGGTCCTCGCGATGAGCACCCCTGTTCGCCATTGGCAGGCCTGGGCCCTGGGTGTGGCCCTCGGCGCCTGCGCCGGGCAAGCCCTTGCCGCGGTTTCCGTGCCCGTGCTCAAAGCCCATGTCACCGACACCACCGCGACCCTGAGCGAACAACAGAAGTCGGCGCTGGAGGACAAGTTGCGCGCCCTCGAACAGCGCAACGGCGCGCAATTGCTGATCCTGATCGTGCCGACCACGCATCCGGAAACCATCGAGCAATTCGCCACGCGCGTTTTCGATGCCTGGAAGCCCGGCCGCAGCGGGATCGACGACGGCGTCTTGTTGCTGTGGGCGAAGAACGACCGCACCCTTCGCATCGAAGTCGGCTACGGACTGGAGGGCGCCCTCCCCGACGTGGAGGCCGGCCGCATCATTGCCGATACGCTGCGACCACGGTTTCGCGAGCAGCTTTACGCCGCCGGTCTCGACCTGGCGACCGATCAGCTGATCGGCCTGATCGACGGCGAAGCGCGTTCGTCGGCTCGCACATCGCGCGGCGGAACACGCTATCCGATCGGCGATTTCATCGATCGCTATTTTCCGGCCGTGTTCGCCTTTCCGTTCGTCATCGGCATCGTTTTCTGCTGGCCGAAGGGACGGGAATTTTCAGCGGCGCTGACCGCCACTGTCATCGGTACCGGCGTGACGTGGAAGATGGACTACCTGCCGCCGGAATTGCTGCCGGGGGCAGCCTTCCTCTACTTCCTTTCCGGACTGGTGTTCGCCTTCAACCTCATTCCGTTCGCTCGCATCGCACGGGGATTCGCAAGCGGGGATGGCATGGGCGGCTGGTCAGGTGGCGGTGGCGGCGGCAGCTGGTCGGGCGGCGGCGGTCGTTCCGGCGGCGGCGCATCGGGGAGTTATTGATGAATCGCTGGCGTCGCCTGGCGGCAAACGCATTGGGTGCCTGGTGGGCGACCGAACGGTATTTCCCGGAAAGCAGCTTCGAGCGCATCGCTGCCCGCATCGCCGAATCGGAAACCGGCCATCGGGGCAATATCGTATTCGCCATCGAGGCACGAATCGGTCTGAAATCCGTTGCACGGGGCTGCACGCCGCGTCAACGCGCCGAGGAAGTATTCGCCCAGCTGGAAGTCTGGAACACTGCCGAAAACGCCGGGATCCTGGTCTACGCGCTGCTCGCCGAACGCGCCATCGAGATCGTGGCCGATCGCGGGATTGCGCGGGTCGTCCCCGACCCGCAATGGAGCAGGATCTGCCTGGATACCGCAGCAGCCTTCGCCCGCGGAGAGTTCCTGGCCGGCGCACTGACCGCAGTCGATGCCCTGTCCGGACTGTTGCGCCAGGCGCTGCCGGCGCTACCGGACATCCCGCGCGAAAACGATTTGATCGACCGCCCGGTGCTGCTGTGATGCAACGGAACGCGCGTCGCGTGGGCCTGGCCGCCTTGCTTGTCGTCGGCGCCCTGCTGGGTTCGCAGGGAAGCTGGCCGGACGCATGGCCACGCGCCCTTCGTCGCGAGACGCTCTGGGCCTCGATGTTGCTCGGGCCGATCGCCCTGATCGCCCTGCTTTTCCCGCAATGGCCGAAACCGGTCAAGCTCGCCGTGTCGCTCTCCGTCACGGTTTCGCTTCTTCATCTGGCAAACGCCCCTTCGATCATGGTCTTTCTCGCCACCCCGCTGCTCGCCTTGCTGGCCATGCGCAGGGAGTGGAGCAAGATGTATCACGGCGGCCGGCGGCCGAAGAGCACGGTTCGCAGCGATGGTGAAACGCGCGCATCGGCCAGCCAGGGCGAGGTGGCAGCCGCGCCGAGCCGAACAACGGCATCTCGCTGGCAGACCATTCGCCGCGTGATCGTGCATTCGTTGCTGGCACCGTTGCTGTCGGGGCGCTGGTACACCCGCACCCTGCAACAGGCCATCGACCAGCGCATCGCCGAATCCGGACGCGGTCATCTCGGCAGGATATTCGTGGCGCTGGAGACGCGCTGGCCCGTCGTCGACATCCGTCGCGGACTTTCTCCGCTCCAGCACGCGCGGAACAGGTTTTCCGAAATGGGCGCATGGAATACCGAGCGGAACAATGGTGTCCTGATACAGATCCAGATGGCCGAGCGTGCAGTCACCGTGGTGGCGGATCGCGGCATTGCCGAGCGCGTCGAACCCAGGCAATGGCAGGTCATTGCCGACGAACTGTCGGCACGGTGCGCGCGCGGCGAATTCCAGGCCGGCCTGCTGGAAGCGATCGACCGCGTGGCTGCGCTGTTGCGCGCCTGTTTTCCGGCGACACTCGCCAGCGCGGACCTCAGCGGACGGGATGACATCCCGGTGCAACCATGAGCGCACGATTCGAATATTTCATGCAGCACTACGTGCCGACGTTTTTTGCCTGGCTGTTCTTCACTACTTTTGCCGCAGGCCTGCTGGGCATGGCCTGCGAAACGTTTCGCCTTCCGATGTGGGCCAGGCCAATCCTTGTCGCGGTGTTTGTCGTCGCCATCTGCTGGTACCTCGAAGCGCCGCCCTGGATGCTGCCCCTGTCCGGTATCTGCAGCGCACTGATCGCGCGGACCATCTCTGACGTCCAGTTCGAGCACTACATCCGTATCGGCAATCGGCCGCCCCTTCACGTCGATTATTCGAGCGTGAACGGTGGCCTGGCCGAGCGCTTTCGCGGCGAACTCGGCGCCATCCGTGAGGCCTCAGGGATGGCTCCCCGGAGCAGGCCACGATGCAGCCGGAACCGGATATTCGTGGGTCCGCTCGGCGCGGGATCGTCCAGGTGTGCTCACGCTGGTAGCGCGGGACGGGGTCGGCGTAGCGGTGAAACGCCGTGCGCTTCTGTAGAATCGCCGGTCCACCCGGACCGAACCGAAGCCATGCGCCTGTCCCGATTCCACCTCGCCACCGTCAAGGAAGTCCCCGCCGACGCCGAAATCATCAGCCACAAGCTGATGCTGCGCGCCGGCATGATTCGCAAGCTCGCCGCCGGCATCTACACCTGGTCGCCGCTCGGCCTGCGCGTGCTGCGTCGGGTCGAGACGATCGTGCGCGAGGAGATGAACCGGGCCGGGGCGGTCGAACTGCTGATGCCCTCGATCCAGCCGCAGGAGCTGTGGGAGGAAACCGGCCGCTGGCAGAAATTCGGCGGCCAGCTGCTCAAGATCAAGGACCGCAAGGAAGCCGGCTACTGCTATGGGCCGACCCACGAGGAAGTGGTCACCGACTTCGCCCGCCACGAGCTGAAGTCCTACAAGCAGCTGCCGATCAACTTCTACCAGATCCAGACCAAGTTCCGCGATGAGATCCGGCCGCGCTTCGGCATCATGCGCGCGCGCGAATTCCTCATGAAGGACGCCTACTCCTTCCATGTCGATGCGGAAAGCCTGGCGGCCGAATACCGCAACATGTACGACACCTACACCCGCATCTTCACGCGCCTCGGCCTGCGCTTCCGCGCCGTCGACGCCGACACCGGCGCCATCGGCGGCAGCGCCTCGCACGAGTTCCACGTGCTGGCCGATTCGGGCGAGGACGCGATCGCCTTCTCGAACGGATCGGACTTTGCGGCCAATGTCGAGAAGGCCGAGGCGCTGGCGCCCGCGGGCGATCGTCCGGCGCCCGCTGCGGCGATGCAGAGCGTCGACACGCCAACGCAGAAATCGATCGACGAAGTGTCGGCGTTTCTGGGCGTCGCGCCGGCACAGTGCATCAAGACCATCATCGTGCGCGGCAACGAGGGCCTGGTCGCCCTGTGCCTGCGCGGCGACCACGAGATCAACGAGGTCAAGGCCGCGCGCCTGGACGAGCTGCCCGGCGAATCGGTGCTCGCCGACGAGGCCGAGCTGGTCCGCGCCATCGGCTGCAAGCCGGGCTTCATCGGCCCGGTCGGCCTGCCCGATTCGATCCCGGTGATCGTCGACCGCGCCGCTGCCGCGCTCGCCGATTTCGTCTGCGGTGCGAACGCCGAAGGCAAGCACCTGCGCAATGCCAACTGGGAACGCGACGCGCGCGTCACGCGCGTCGCCGACCTGCGCAAGGTGGTCGAGGGCGACCCCTCGCCGGACGGCCAGGGCAGCCTGTCGATCGCCCGCGGCATCGAGGTCGGCCACGTCTTCCAGCTCGGCAGCAAGTACGCCGAAGCGCTCGGCGCGACCGTGCTCGACGACCAGGGCAAGGCACGCGTCATGTCGATGGGCTGCTACGGCATCGGCGTCAGCCGCATCGTCGCCGCCGCGATCGAGCAGAACAACGACGAGGCCGGCATCCTCTGGCCCGAGGCGATGGCGCCCTGGCAGGTCGTGATCTGCCCGATCAACATGGCCCAGAGCGCGGCCGTGCGCGAGGAAGCCGAACGCCTCTACGAGCAACTCGGCGCGCGCGGCATCGAGGTCGCCCTCGACGACCGCGGCCTGCGTCCGGGCCCGATGTTCGCCGACGCCGAGCTGATCGGCATTCCGCACCGGATCGTCATCGGCGATCGCGGGCTGGCCGCAGGCACCTATGAATACCGGCGGCGTGGCGAGGCGGAGAACCGTTCGCTCTCGCGCGATGAACTGCTCGCCCTGTTCGATTGAGCCCGGGTGCCACGGCGTACCGTGGCGCCCCACCTCCGCAAGGGGACTCGCGTGAATCCCGGTGACCAGGGACCGCCACCCCCGGGCCCACACGCACGCCGTCTGCTCAGGCGCGAGCTGCGCTCGATCCTCGCGCCGGCACTCGTGGTCGTCCTCGTCATCATCGTGCTGGCCGTGGTCGGGCATGAGGCCGAACTGCATCTGCAGGCGATCGAGGACGGGATCGCCGCGCTCGGGCCCTGGGGTCGGCTGGCCTTCGTCGGCGTGCTCGTGCTTGGCACCTCGGCCTTGCTCCCCGAATCGGTGTTCGGCCTCGCCGCGGGGGCCCTGTTCGGGCTGGCATGGGGATTCGGCCTGACCCTGCTCGGCAACATCCTCGCCGCCGCGCTGCAGTACGGCCTGGCGGGCTGGCTGCTGCATGATCCTATCCAGGACGCCCTGCAAAGGCGCCCGCTGCTGCGCGCCCTGCAGGGCGCCGTCGTCCGCGAAGGCATGCGCTTGCAGGTCCTGCTACGCCTGACACCGCTGAATCCGGCCCTGATCAGCTACCTGCTCGGCGCTGCCGGTGTCCGCTTCGGCGGCTTCGTGCTGGCCAGCCTCGTGCTTGGCCTGCATTCGATCATCGAGGTCTGGCTCGGGCATGCCGGCAAGCAACTGGTGGCCAGAGGCCTGTCCGGGACTGCGGACCCCTGGCAGCACAACCTGCCGATGCTGGCCGGTGCCATCATTGGCATGGTGGCCATCGTCCTCGTGTCGAAGGCGGCACACCGCGCGGTGCTGCGATCGCTCGGCGAAGCACGCGAAAGCACCAGCGACGGGCGCTGAGCGGCCGGCAGTTTCTCGCCCTTGGTTCGGGTCGCTGAGATCGCGCCATCCCTGACGCGTGTCGATCCCGTTCGGTCTCGTTCGTCGGATAGGCAGGGCAGATCAGGCGGGCCGAGTTGGCTCTCTGCCTGCCTCATCCCCACGGCGAGAGACATTCATGACTACTGACACAAAGGTTCAAGGGCCGGCTTCGTATTTTCCATCCATCGAGAAGAACTACGGGAGACCCGTGGCGCACTGGTTCGAGGTGCTCGATTCCGTGAAAGACAGGAAGCACATGGAGCAGGTGGCTCTCCTCAAGTCCGAGCACAAGATTGGCCACGGCCACGCAAATGCACTTGTCGCTTATTACAGAGCAAGGCAAGGGGCCTGAGAAGCGCACTCAAGCCGGGGCTGCATCTCGGCTACTCGGTTTGACGTGGGTGTTGGACGACGAGAGCCGGTTGCCGTGGCGCATCCGCCGTTGCGCCAACCGGCCGATTCAGCCACCCGGCCCGCAGTCGATGCAGCGCAGCGGCGGTTTCGGTCCCATGCCGAGGGCGCGATTGAGTTCACGCAGGCCGGTGCGCAGGCCTTCCTCGATGACCGGATGGTAGAACGGCAGTTCGAGGATGTCGGTGACGGTCATGCGCATCTGGATGACCCAGGCGAGCAGATGGGCCAGGTGCTCGTGCTCCGGTCCGATCATTTCCGCACCTAGGAGCAGGCCGGTCCCGGCTTCGCCGTACAGACGCATCAGGCCCTGGTTGACCATCATCACGCGCGAACGGCCCTGGTCCTCGAACGAAACCTGGCCGATCGCGAAGTCCACGCCCTCGGCGACCAGCTGCGCGTGCCGCTTGCCGACAAAGGCGATCTGCGGATCGCTGAAGACGACGCCCATCGGCGTGCGCCGCACGTGCTTGAAGACTCCTGGATAGCGCGCCGCGTTGTGGCCGGCCAGATGGCCCTCGTCGGCGGCTTCGTGCAACACGGGTCGATCGGCGGCGGAATCGCCGGCGACGAAGATGTGGCTGGCGCCGCATTGCATGGTCAGCGGACCGAACAGCGGAATGCCGCGTGCATCGAGGACCAGGCCGGTTTTCTCGAGACCGAGGCGGTCGAGATTCGAGGTGCGCCCGGTCGCCGCCAGCAGCCAGTCGTAGCGCTCGCTGCGGGCATTGCCGTCGTCGTCGACGAAGTCGATGACAACGGCATCGCCGTCGCGGTGAACACGAACCTCGCGGGCATCAAGGCTGGCCGGCAATTCGGCGGTGATCGTGCGTGCGGCATAGGCACGCACCTCGGGATCGGAAATGGAGGCGAGGCCTCCACCGCGACCGAACAGGCGCACGCGCACGCCGAGCCGATGCAGGGCCTGACCGAGTTCGAGGCCGATCACGCCGGCGCCGAAGACCGCAACGGACCTGGGCAGGTCCTGCCATTCGAAGACATCGTCGTTGACGATCAGGCGGTCGCCGGCCGCATGCAGCATGGCCGGGATAAAAGGTCGCGATCCCGTGGCGAGAACGATCCGGTCGGCACGCAGACGCTGGATTCCGTCGGCCGCCGCCTCCGTTACATCGGCGTCGGTGGCCCGGTCGAGGCGCAGGCTGTGCGCGTCCTCGAAGCGCGCGTGGGCGCGGATGATGTGACTGGGGTCGAATCCCTGCATCGACTCGATGACAAAGCCGACGAAGCGATCACGCTCGCTCCTGACCCGGCGCATCAGGGCCACGCCATCGACGCGGCCGACCTCCGCGGCAATGCCGAACGCCGGCAGTCGTTCGAGCCGGTGACGGGCCTCGGCCGGAGCGATCAGCAGTTTCGACGGCATGCAGCCGACACGTGCGCAGGTCGTACCGAACGGACCGCTCTCGATCAGGGCAATGCTGTCGGTATAGCGGCGCACTTCGCGGTAGGCCGACAATCCGGCCGTGCCGGCGCCGATGATCGCCACATCCACGTTGCTGGGGTTCACGACTCGGGCACCTCGAGATCTGGCCTGGCCCAAGCATAGCGCCTCGATTCGACCTGAGGCGCCGAAACGATTCTGTTGGCCGATGCACGTTGCGGCCAACGGGTCCTGTTGTCAGCCGGCTCAACCCTCGCTGGGCGACGCCGCGGACGTGGCGACACCGACGCGCGCACCGAGCCGATCGAACAGCACGGAAGTGGGCGATCCCGGCACAAATTTCGAGCGCACGCTGGACTGGCTGGCCTGGAGGTTTTCCGCTGCCGGCCCCTGCTTGCCCTGGCGCAACTGGAGGTCGGCCAGCTCGACACGGATCTCCACGACCGGATTGGACTCGGGCCCGAAACCGGTTTCGGCCAGTTGCAAGGCCCGCCGCATGCTGACTTCGGCGGCGGCAAGATCGCCGCGGTCGCGTTCGACGAGGGCGCGCTCGCGGGCCACGCTGGAGGCGCGCAAGTGACCCGGTCCGAATACCGCGGTGACATTGGCTTCGGCCTGGCGAACGAAATCCTCGGCCGCCTCGAGACGGCCGCCGAGCCGATTCCATTCGGCCAGATGGATCAGGCGGCGCAGGCGCGCGATGCGCCGGTCGTCCGAACCGTCGTCGACGATTTCCGGCTCGAGCAGCGGCAACGCCTCGGCCTGCTTGCCGGCCAGCATCAGGACGCGGCCGAGGCTCTGCCGGTAGATGTCCGGGCGCGCGCTGGCCGGGTCGTGTTCGGCCAGCGCCAGGCGCAGGGCCTCGCGCAGATTCGGCTCGGCCGCTGCGTAGTCGCCGATCTGGTCCTGCATCGAGCCGAGGTTGTTCAGCGCAATCATGTACGACGGCGTGTCGGTTTCGCCACGCTGCTCCATCGCGAGCAGGTTCTGGCGCAACAACTCGGTGGTCTCGAGCGGCTTGCCTTGGACGCGCAGCACGGTGGCGAGCTGGTTGCGCAGGGTGATCAGCCAGTCGCTCGAGGCATCCAGCGTCTTCAGGCGCTCGGCTATGACGTCGCGCAACAGGCTCTCGGCGCGATCGCGCTCTCCCTGGTCGACCAGGATGGCGGCCAGGTAGGTCTCGGCCAGCAGCACGGCATTGCCCGAGCTGCCCTCGGCGACAAGGCGACGGATGTTGCGCTCTGCGATCTGTTGCGCGATGGCCAGATCACCGTTGCGCCAGTGCGCTTCGCTGAGCGCGTTGTTGGCTTCGCCAAGGCGTTCGCCTCCGCCGCCATCGGCTTTGGTGGCCCAGCGCGCCGATTCCTCGGCGTCGGCAATGGCCGCGGCGATCTGACCGGTGCGGGCCTGGGCCAGGGAAAGCGACGTCAGCACTTCAGATCGCAGTCCGGGGTCGCCTTCCGCTTCGGCCTCGAGCAGGCCACGCGCTTCGCGCAGGGCTGCAATGGCCGCGCCGTGCCGCTCGGAGGCATTCAGCACGGTGCCGAGCCCAGCCAGGTAGCGCGCCAGCTGCGCCGGCTCGCTCAGGTCGCGCTCGGTCGCCACGGCTTCCTCGATCACCGCGATCGCCTGCTCGCCCTTGCCGAGCTTCGAATAGATTTCGCCGAGCGCGAACAGCAAGCGCGCGCGCGGCTGCGGCTGCTCGGCAAGCTTGCGACGCGCTTCGCGAACACCCGTATCGACAAGCTCGATCGGTGAGATCATGCGCTTGCCGATCTTGTCGGGAGAGGCAGCATCGAACAGCGAGACGAGATATTCGACGACGCTGCCGGCGGTTGCCGACTCGACATGCGCCCGCGCCTCGGCCCGACGCGCGCGCTCGTTTTCGATGGCGAGGCGGGCGAACATGACGACCGCCATGACCAGCATGGCGGCCACTGCGGCCAGCGCCCAGCGATGGCGGCGCGCGAACTTTCCGATGCGATAGACCGCGCTGTCGGGGGCGGCCTGGATCGGTCGTCCGCGCAGGTAGCGCTCGATGTCGTTGGCCAGGGCCTCGGCCGAGGCATAGCGTCGATCGGGTTCGGGATGACTGGCCTTGGCCACGATGATGTCGAGTTCGCGGTCGCTGCCGACCGCGCCTTCCGACTTCCCGGTGCTGGGCATTGGCAGCCGCCCATCGGCGTCCGTGCGCGGCACCGCGTCGGTCAGCAACTGATACAGCAGCGTACCCAGGGCATAGATGTCGGTGGCCGTACTGATGGTGCGGCCGGTACGTTGCTCCGGGCTGGCATAGGCCGGTGTGAACCAGGGCACGCCGGTCTGTGTCTGCTGGCCCGAGGCCTCGCTGTCGAGCAGCTTGGCGATGCCGAAATCGAGCAGCACCGGCGTGCCGTCGCTGCGCACGAGCACGTTGGCCGGCTTGAGGTCGCGATGGATGACCAGGCGCTGGTGGGCGTAGTGCACGGCCCGGCAGACCTGCTGCAGCAGTTGCAGACGCTTGCGCAATGGCAATGCGTGCGCACTGCAGTACTCGCTGATGGTCGGCGCCCGTGCCGGAGTGTCGCCGGCCGGTCCGTCCGGCGCCGGGCCCTCGATGAACTCCATGACCAGATAGGGCTGGCCGGCGTCGCTGGTGCCGCCATCGAGCAGCGGGGCAATATTCGGATGGCTGAGGTTGGCCAGGATCTGCCGCTCGCGGCGCAGGCGCTGGGTTGCTTCGCTGGTCGGAATGCCGCGAATCAGCTTGATCGCGACCTTGCGATCGTATTCGGCGTCGACACGCTCGGCCAGGAACACCGTGCCCATGCCGCCGCTGCCGATTTCGCGGATCAGGACATACGGACCCAGACGCATGCCGCTCGCCGGTTGCGGCACGACCGCATCGGCCACTTCGCGCAGACGCTGGGTCAGCACCGGTTCGGCGGCGTCGTGGTTGGCGGCCAGGGCCAGCGCTTCGGCCCGCAGCGCCGGGTCGGATTCATGGGCGGCAAGCCAGGCCTCGCGCTCGGCCGGCGCTTGCTCGAGCAGCGCTTCGAAGAGCTCCTGCAATCGCTTCCAGCGCGCCGGATTCATGCTTCGAGGCGCTCCTTGAGCCAGGCTTTCGAAAAACGAAGCTCGCGATCGACGGTGGGTACGGAGACGCCGATCGCCTCGGCGATTTCCTCGCGCTTGAGCCCGAGCAGGTAGTGGAACTCGATGATCTCGTGCTTGCGCGGATCGAGCTCGCGCAGTTCGAGCAGGGCATCGTGCAGGGCGCTGGCCTCGCCGCTGTCGGAAACGACATGACCGGCCCCGGAAAGCGTCACGTGGAGCAGGCCGCCGCCGCGCTTGGCGCTGCCCGCGGCGCGGGCCGAGTCGATCAGGATGTTGCGCAGGGCGGCGCTGACGACACCGAAGAAATGCCGGCGGTCGCGCCAGTCGACGTTGGCTTCGAGCAGGCGGATGAACATCTCATGGGCCAGCTCGGTGGCCTGCATCGGACCGCCGGCGCCGTTCGCGCGCAGATGCTTGCCGGCCATGGCGCGGATCTGCGCATAGACCAGTTCGGTCAGGTTTTCCGCGGCCTTGGCGTCGCCGCGACTCCAGCCCTGGAGCATCCGGGTGACATCGCGGCGTGTGGTTTCGGGGCTGTTCTCGTCGTTCATGCATGACCCGCCTTGACTGCAACGGCACGCGCCCGACAGCGGCCAGCCGAC
Source organism: Dokdonella immobilis (assembly GCF_900115085.1). Classification (GTDB taxonomy): domain Bacteria; phylum Pseudomonadota; class Gammaproteobacteria; order Xanthomonadales; family Rhodanobacteraceae; genus Dokdonella; species Dokdonella immobilis. Next base: position 92,113 of record NZ_FOVF01000004.1, read on the forward strand.
AGACCGGGTCCAGCGCGATGGCTGCGGCGCTCCGACGGCGCAGCCACGTTGGCGCGCAGCGCAGGATCATACGACTTTTTCCCGAAGCCTCCCGCCTGGCGGCGCCGCCCCGGCGGGGTTGCGCGGCGCCCCCGACGCTGCGGGTTCCTGAACGTCCGCTGCCCGGCCGATGCACGGCTAGGCACTCGATGCTGCACCGCACCACCCGGTGCCGTATGATGACGGCCCCGTTTTCGCGGCCGCGGTTTTTCGCGTGCTCTTTTTCCTCCAGGAGTCACCATGGCTTTGCAGCTCGTTTCCACCGGCAAGGACGTGCCGAACGAAATCAACGTGATCATCGAGATTCCTAAGGACGCCGAACCGGTCAAGTACGAGGTCGACAAGGCCACCGGCGCGATCTTCGTCGACCGCGTGCTGTCGACGCCGATGCGCTATCCGTGCAACTACGGCTACATACCGCAGACCCTGGGCGGCGACGGCGACCCGCTCGACGTACTCGTGATCCTGCCGCTGCCCCTGGTTCCCGGATCGGCGATCCGCTGCCGCCCGGTCGGCGTGCTGCGCATGACCGACGAGGCCGGCGCCGATGAAAAGCTGGTCGCCGTGCCGGTGCCGAAGGTGTTCGAGGGCTACTCACACATCAACGACATCGAGCAGGTCTCGCGCCACTGGCTCGACCGCATCGGCCACTTCTTCGAGCACTACAAGGATCTCGAAAAGGGCAAGTGGGTCAAGCTCGAAGGCTGGGGCAATGCCGACGACGCCAAGTCCGAGATCCTTGCCGGCGTCGAGCGCCACCGCAAGAGCGCATCCTGAACATCGAAAGGCGCCCGCGCTGAGCCCGGCGCGTTCCGGCCTGCCGCGCCTCAGGCCAGCAGGTCGGCGTATTCCGGGTGCTTCCTGAAGAACGCTTCGGCGTAGGAACAGGCCGGAACCACTTTCCAGCCGGCCTTGCGCGCCGTCGCCAGGGCGAACCGGGTCAACTCCCCGGCGATGCCGCGGCCACCGAGGCTGGCCGGCACGCCGGTGTGGGCGATCGTCATGGTGTTGCCTGACAGGCGGTATTCGAGGACGCAGTCCTGTCCCTCGACCACCGCGACAAAGCGCTGCGCGGATGACTCATGGGTGATTTTCAGGCTCATTGGTCGTTTCCTTCGGGCGCACAGCGCGGAGCCCCGAGAGTTTCTGAGCCGTCGCAAGGAGTCAAGGGCCCGGTGGGCGGACGGCGGCATCCGCCGGCTGCGGCAGTCGGTTTGCCGCCCCAAGGCGCCAGCTATCGATTACTCGCTCTCGAAGCGCCGGATTTCCTCGAGCGCCGCCTGCGCGCGGACCAGGCTGCCGCCGGCCATGGCCTCGTGCATGGCCCGCACGAGTCGCGGGCGACCACTGCGCAATGCCCAGCGATGGAACATCCAGGTCGCCACCAGGCCGGCGAGCCCGACCGGCACCCAGACCGCGAGCAGCAGTGGGACACGAACGTAGAAGTCGCCTCCCGACAGCCAGGCGAAAAACACGACGGCGAACGGAATCCAGAACAGCCACCAGGACAATCCGACGATCATGCCGGCGCCGATGTAGAACGACCGGAGCCAGGCCAGGCGCCTCTGGATCGCCAGTACCGGCTCCGAATAGTCGAGCCGGCCGAGCATGCCGAGGGTGATGCCGGCCAGCGCTATCGCGAGCACCCCGTAGACATGCACGATGATGCCGCTGACCAGCAGGTGGGTTGGTGGATCGACCCTGTTCCATGCCGAAACGCCGAGCAGGATCATCGCTAGCCCGAGTGCGATTTGACTGACCTGGCCCCAGAACAGCGGGCGCAATTCGCTGCGCGCCTTGTCCGATCGCGAGTCACGGAAAAGCCGCAGGTTCAGCGCATGCTGCTGTTCAAGGCGTCGATCGAGTGTCTGCCAGGCGGCTTTCATGTCGTCAAATTCCATCGTTGCCATTTCTGATTACCCGTTGAATGAAGTGTCGTTGCGGATGCGTTGTTTGAGGCGCGATATGCGCGTGGCGACGTTGGTTTCGCTCAAGCCGAGGATCTCGGCGATTTCGCGATACGCGCGCTCTTCCAGTACAAGCAGGAACAGGGCACGATTGAGAGGTTCAAGCCGTTCCATGAACGCCTCGAGCGCACGCACGCGCTCATCGGGCCCGGCGATAATGCCGACAAGGGCTCCTTCGTGCGCGGATTCGTCGAGAGGCAGGGTGTGCAGGGCGCGATGCCCGGTTCTGCGCAGATGTGAAATCGCGACGTTCAACGCGATCCGATACATCCACGTCGAAAATGGGCGCGATCCGTCGTAAGCGGGAAAGGCCCGCCACAACTGCGCGCTGATTTCCTGAGCCAGATCAGCGCGATCTTCGGCCAGGTTCGCATAGCTGTTGGCGACCTTGAAGACGATCTTGCGATGCCGCTCAAGCAGCTCCCCAAAGCGTTCGCGTTGCGATCCAACTGCCGTGAATGCCATCGTTCGCGTCATCCCCTTGCCTGTCTGATTGTGGCCGTGTGCCTGCGTGATTCGCAGTGGAGCAGGAAAAATCACAGGGAGTCGGATAGCCGATGTTTTCCGCCAGTTTCGGGCCGCAAGCGGTTGACCCGGCCGGCCGATCCGAACGGGACCGCGGATGCTCTCCTGCCTGGAATGCGCACCACGTTTCTGTGCAGGAGCCCCCTTCAGGGGCGAAGCTTCTGTCCGGAATGGCGAAGGGCATCGCCCCTGGAGGGAGCTCCTACAAGGGCAGCGCAGGTTTGCCTGTTGCCCTTTGCGCTCGCTCAGCCGCGCCTGAGCAGCTCGCGCAATTCGATCAGCGCCGCGTTCGCGCGCGAGATGTAGTTGGCCAGGACCAGCGAATGGTTGCCGAAGAAGCCGAACGGCGAGCCGTTCAGCACGATCGGGCTGCCGAGCGGCTTCTGCGCCTCCTCGATCTCGCGCACCACCTGATCGAGGCTGACCATCGCGTTCTTGTCGCGCAGCACCGGGCCGAAATCGACGCGGATCGCCTCGAGCTGCTCGCGCAGGGCCCAGGTGTAACCACGGGCCTCGTAGAAGTTGTCGTCGATTTTCGTCCAGGGTGTCTTCACCACGCGCGAGCTCGCCGTCGGCTTGGACTGCTGCGCATTCGGATCGTTGGCCAGGTCGGTGTCGATGCGCATCTGGCCGACACTGGCCGAGAGCCGTTGCGAAAGAGAGCCGAGCCGGGTCGACACGACCGAGAGGAAGTCGACCAGGTTGTCGGCACGTGCGTAGAACTGGGCATCGTCGGTGTCGTTGTCGGCGAGGCGCGTGGCGTAGCTGTCGATACGTTCGATCGCCTTGCGGTACTGGCTCTCCGAACTCGGCAGCAGCCAGCGGTCGTTTGGGGAACTGATCAGCGGTTCGGCCTCTTGCAGATCCTTGTCCTCGACGGACTGGGTCTGAGAACGGCTGAACTCGTTGCGCAACGCGCGGGTCAGGTCACGCGAGGCCGTGACCACGCCGAATTCCCAGTTCGGGATATTGTCCATGAGCAGGCCGGGCGGCAGCTTGTCATTGCTCAGGTAACCGCCGCGCTTGTCGAGCATGACCTGGATCGTGTCGATCAGCGCACTGGTCGTCGCCGAGCCGACCACGACCGGCTGCTGTCTGGCCGTCGCCCGCGCCTGGGTCGCCTTGATCGGATCGAAATGATCGGGCTCGGTATCCCACCACCACATCATTGCCAGCACGAACAGCGCATAGGCAAGAATCAGCACCAGCGCGCCACGAAAAATCCATGACGGGCGTGGGCCAGCTCGGTCCGGGGTATCCATGGGACTCTCCTGCGTTGACGGCTTCGATCCGGTTGCTGCCGCTGCCCGCGCTGACGCTCGCGGCCACCCGGATCGGTAGCGTTCATCATCGCATGAACCGCCTGAATCGCCGATATGGGCAGCCGCCCGGTTGCGGTGCAGCCCGCCATTCCTGTTGACTCCGCAACACCGGGCCAAATGTCACGCAAAAAAAAGACCCTGCCGCCATTGAGGGCCGGCAGGGTGTCGTGGAGAGGCGGAAATCAGAACTTGTAGGTCACGCCGAGCAGGTACTGGCGGCCGTATTTTTCGGTGCGCTGGGTCAACAGGCTGTCCGGGAAGATCTCGCGGTACGGCTCGTTGGTCAGGTTGTTGATCTGGAACAGGATGGTCATTCCATGCAACGCCGAATCGTCGCTGAAGGTGTAACCGGTCTGGAAATCGAGTACCGAATCGCCGTCGATCAGGCGGGGCGCACGGTCCGCACCGAAACCCTGCACCTCGCCGAGGAAGTTCGACCGCGAGCGCTGGCTGATACGAGCCTGGAATCCGTAGTTCTCGTAGTACAACGAAACGTTGCGGACGACCCTGGACAGACCCGGCACCGAAATGTTCGGACCGTCTTCAATCAGCTTGATGGCACTGCGCGTATTGGAATAATTCGCTACAAGGCCGAAACCTTCGAGCCTGGGCGAGAACATGTCGAATGGAATGGACAGCGCGAACTCGATGCCGCTGATCATGCCGCCATTGCCGTTGACAGGGCGCGTGTAGTAACCGACCGGCAAGACTTCACCGTCGTAGCCATCGGGAACGGGCAAGCTCGAGGCGTCGAATGTGCCCTGTTCCGGCTTAACGTAGGTCTTGAGATCCTTGTAGAAGTAGGCCGCACTGAAGTAGCCACGCTTGCCGAAATAGTGCTCCCACGAAAGATCCAGTGCGTTGGCGATCCACGGCTTCAGCTCCGGGTTGCCGCCGTCACGAGTCCACAAACCCGCATTCTGTCCGTCCAGGGTCAGACTGGTGTTGTTGTTGGCACGGAGCTGGTCGAGGCGGGGGCGAGCGGCCTGGCGACCGAGGCTGAATCGCAAGGTATTGTCCGCGGGCAACTCGAACGCCAGGTTCAGGCTGGGCAGGTAGTCGGTGTAGGTGTCTCCGCCTGAGAATGGCACCGCATTGGCGGCATCACCTTGCAGGACCTCGAATCCGTCCGAGGTCTGGTCGACCGAAACCGCCTGCACGCCGATGTTGCCGCGTACCGGAATGGAACCCAGATCGGTGCTCAGGTTGAACTGCACATAGCCCGTGGTCACCTTCTCGTTGATCTTCCACTGCTTGTTGACGATGTCGGCGTTGATGTTGTCGCGGAAGTTGTAGAACTGCGCGAGCACCGGATTGATCTGATAGCTGAGGCTGCCAGGAACGCCGGCAAAGCCGAGGTCGACCGGCGCAATCAGGAAGTTCCCCGGCACCGTCGTCTCGTCGTTGATCAAGTCAAGGAAGGCTTCCGGAACGCTGCGCTGTTTCTCGCGATCCGAGTAGTTGACGCCGAACTCCATGCTCGAGAACGCGCCACCGCTGAAGGCACGCTCCGCGCTGGCCCGGAACGAGGTCAACTGGTCCTTGATCTGCGGCGTCTTGATGTACCCGTCCTGGCCCCAGCCTCCCGGATCGGTCAACACGATGACGTTCGGGTCCGTGTAGTCGAGGCCATAGTCAAACGTGGGAAAGCCGGTCCGATCCCACTGGAAGTCAACGGTATCCGTCACTCCGGCGCGTGTACCGGCGTACATTTCAAGAATGCTCTCGTCTCGGTCGGCCTTTGAATGGCTTACGTCGATCTCAGCTGTCCAGTCGTAAGACAGCGTGAACTTGTTGTTCCAGCCGATCGCAAAGAGCTTGTCATTGCCTTCGTTCAGATCGTTGCGCAGGACCGGTCGGACATTGGTGAATGTTCCGGATGTGATCACGCCATTCTGGGCGTTTGCGTTTTGCAGAGAAGCGCCTGACCAGCCGAGCGGCGTTTCCATGAAGCGTGTCGTCTCGGCCTTGTCAAATTTCGAGTAGTAGACATCGAGCATTGTCGAGTAGCGATCGCTGGCGTTGAACTCGAGCACACCCATCAGGCCCTGGCGCACATTGCTGGTGGACGTTCCCTGCACCTTGGCACCGCCGAGAACATAATTGCCGTTGGCGCCGCCCACATCAGACGGGTAGCCCCAGGATTCCCAGCGCTGAGCCTGGCCAGGCGAATCGAGACGGGCATAGCCGAGCGCGATGCCGAGCTTGTCGTCCATGAACTGGTCGACGTAGAAGGCGCTGACGCGGCTGCCGATGTCGTCGGAATCGCTGTTGACCTTGCCGAGCGAGTTCTTTTCGCCGCGTGCGTTGAGCGAAACCACACGCTCCTGGAAGCTCAGCGGGCGGATCGTACGCAGGTCGATCGTGCCGGAAAGACCCTGGCCGACCAGCGAGGCATCCGGGGTCTTGTAGACGACCACCTGGTTGATCAGCTCGGAGGGGAACTGGTCGAACTCGACCGTGCGGTTGTCGCCGACGCTGACCTGCTCGCGTCCATTCATCAGCGTCGTGCCGAAGTCACCGGACAGGCCGCGGATGCTGACCGTCGAAGCGCGCCCTGCAACACGTTGCGCCGCGAGTCCGGTCAATCGCGCCAGCGAGTCGGCGATCGACACATCGGGCAGCTTGCCGAGATCCTCGGCCGAAATCACTTCGACGATCTTGTCGGAATCGCGCTTGACCTCGATCGCGCTTTCGATGCCGGCGCGGATGCCGGAGACCTTCACGGTTTCCAGCGTGTTGGATTTTTCTTCTTCTGCCTTGCTGGCCGCCGCGTCGACATCGGCAGCGGACGAATCCGGCGTGTCGCTGGCGTCCTGGGCCCGGGCCGGGACCGACATGGCCATGATCGCCGAGACCAGGGCGACGCTCAGCATGTTGCGCTTCAGATACACCATTTCCAACCCCCAAGAACTGCGAACCCCGAATACTGTCAGGCGGGGTGGAACCACCCTCCGCCTGGTCGATTGCGCTCTCGTAACCTGCTTCCCCCGAGCGCCGGATGATGGTATCCCCAGCGTTTCCGGCGTGACCGTTCTTGCATACGTATTCATGGCCGTTTGCCGCGCAGAGGTCATAAAAGAAGGACGTGATCAGGCAGCGTCGCGCTTGCTGCGTTGCCGCAAGGCGCAGGCGGTCGCGCTTTCGCAAGTACGCGCACCCGCCGCGCCTGGCCATTTTGCGCTGGAACCAAGAAGGGACATCCGATGCAACCGATCCTTGCCCTGCTTCGCCTGATCGCGCTGACACTGCTGATCGCACCGGGTTTCACATCCGTTGCCGCGGAGCCCGCGTACGCTGCGCACGACTGCGATCGCGGCTCGTTGCAGATGCCATCGCCGGACTGGCGCGACCAGATCATCTACTTCGCCATGATCGACCGCTTCGACGATGGTGATGCGCGCAACAATGACCAGGGCGCCGGCGAGTACGACCCGGCCGACGGTGCGCGCTTCAGTGGCGGCGACCTCGCCGGCCTGAGCCGCCGCCTCGACTACATCCGGGACCTCGGCGCAACCGCATTGTGGATAACGCCGCCCGTCGCCAACCAGTGGTGGGATGCGCGGGTCGGCTATGGCGGCTACCACGGCTACTGGGCCGAGAATTTCGAGAAGGTCGACGCGCACTTCGGCACGCTCGAGGACTACCGCACGCTCGCACGCTGCCTGCATGCGCGGAAGATGGCCCTGGTCCAGGACATCGTGGTCAATCACGTCGGCAACTTCTTCCGCTACGACGGCGCCGTGGATGCGCTGGATCCGACTCGCCACTTCGCCATCAACATCGATGCGAAGCCGCACAGCGCGCCGACCCAGTTCCCGTTCTCGCTGAACGACGTGCGCCGCAAGGCCGACCGCGAGGCGGCGATCTACCACTGGACGCCTCGCATCGTCGATTTCAGCGACCGCAATCAGGAACTGAACGGGCAACTGGCCGATCTCGACGACCTCAATACCGAAAGCCCTGCCGTGCGCACGGCCCTGCGCAAGAGCTATGACTACTGGATCCGCGAGGTCGGCGTCGATGCGTACCGGGTCGACACGGCCTTCTATGTGCCGCCGGCCTTCTTCGCCGATTTTCTCCACGCCGACGAGCCCGGCGCGCCGGGCATCCTGCGCGCCGCGCGTGCCAGCGGGCGCAGGGACTTCCTGCTATTCGGCGAGGGCTTTGGCCTCGATTCGCCCTATTCCGAGGATATCGCCCGGCGCATCGACCGCTACATGCGCGACGAAACGGGCAAGCCGCTGCTGCCGGCGATGATCAACTTTCCGCTGTACGGCAGCACGCTCGATGTATTCGCGCGCGGCCGGCCCAGTGCCGTGCTTGGCCACCGCATCCGCAGCATGATGCGCGTGCATGCCGATCCGCATCGCATGCCGAGCTTCGTCGACAACCACGATGTCGAGCGCTTTCTTGCCAGCGGCAGCGAGGCCGGACTCAGGCAGGCGCTGTTGACGATCATGTCCCTGCCCGGGATTCCGGTCATCTACTACGGCACCGAACAGGGCTTCCGCGAGCAGCGCGCAGCGATGTTCAAGGGCGGCTTCGGCGCCAACGGTCGCGATCACTTCGATCGCGATGCGCCGATGTACCGCTATATCCAGCGCTTGAGCGCACTGCGCCGCACGCATCCGGTGCTCGCGCGCGGCCGGCCGAAGGTACTCGCCGAGAATGCCGCGGGGCCGGGCGCTTTGGCCTGGTCGACGGGTGAAGGCGAACAGACCGTGCTGGTCGTGCTCAATTCCGCCGACCACGAAACGTTGCTGGCCGACTTCGACAGCGGGCTCGCCGCCGGCACGCGGCTCGAACCGCTGTTCGCGATCGACGGCGAAGCCGAGGCGCTCACGGCAGGGGCCCATGGGCGCCTGACCCTGCGCCTGCCGGCACGCAGCGGCACGGTCTGGCGCATCAGCGGCTACGGCAGCAGCACCCAACAAACCGTCGCCGCCCTGACTCTCGACGGGCCAGGGCAGCGCAGAGTCGACGGCGATCTCGTCCTGTCCGGCAGCGCAGGCCGGCTGCGCGAACTGCGCCTCGTCGTCGACGGCAATCTCGACAGCGCAGCGCGCGTCGAGGTCGGTGCCAAGGGCCATTGGCAAGCCCGACTCGACACGGCCGAGTTCATCGATCCGGCGATCGAACACACGGTCGTCGCCTGGTCCGGGCAACCGACGGCGCTCTCGAAGCCCGTGCGCTTCACCGTACGACGCACCTGGCAGGAACGGATCGCCGTTGCGGACCCGGCCGACGACGACCACGGCCCGCGCGGCCGCTACGTCTACCCAACCGATCCGGACTGGACCCGCAACCGGCCGCTCGACCTGCGCGGCGTGCGCATTGCGACATCGGGCGGATCGCTGCGCATCACCCTCGAGATGCGTACCCTGATGGCCGCATGGAATCCGGCCAACGGCTTCGATCATCTGGCGCCGACCCTGTTTCTCGAAATGCCCAGCCGCGCCGGTGGTGCGACGGTCATGCCCCTGCAGAACGCCCGCCTTCCGGAGGGCATGCGCTGGCACTACCGGCTGCGTGCCGGCGGCTGGAGCAATGCGCTGTTCGGCGCGGACGGGGCCTCGGCCTCGAACGAGGGCACGCCTCTCGGCCCTGGCGCCGACCTGCGCGTCGATCGCGAGCGGAACACGCTGACCTTCACCCTTTCTTCCGCCGCCCTGGGTCGACCGATGTCGCTTGCCGGCGCAAGACTCCATATTGCCAGCTGGGACTACGACGGCGGCTATCGTCCGCTCGCAGCGACGGCCGACAATCATCGATTCGGCGGAGCGCAGTCGGCCAGCGACCCGCTGGTCATGGACGAGATCGGGCCGATCACGATTCCGTGACGCGCGGTTTTCCGGCGCGCAGGCAGGATTCGCTCAGCCTGCGTCGCTTCCCGCCGCCGCTGCGCGACGACAGACGAAGAAGCCGTTCCAGGTCAGGCGTCCTCTGGCCGGATCGACGCACAGGCGTTCGGGCGCCTCGATGTCGCTGGAATGGAAGAGCGCGCCACCGTCATAGAAGATCATCCGGTTCCACTTTGCTTCGACCGTGCCGACTTTCTCGAACCAGTCATTCGATGCCACCGGATAGGACGGCGGAATACCGTACTTGCGCGTGAACTCGGCCGGCGCGAGCTGGCCCGATTCGTGGATCAGCATCGCCGTTTCATGCGCATCGCGGCGCGGCACGAAGAAGGCCGTGCCGCCCTGCGCGGCATCCTTGAACAGATAGGCGACCGACGCGGCGATGACGCGGTCGGGACCGACCTCGAGGCGATCGCGATGGCAGATCCACTGGCGCGGTTCGAGTTCGTCGACGGGCCGCGTCGCCATTGCCAGCCGGCTGTACATGCGCATGGTCCGCCGCGCACCGAGGCGAGCGCGGATGTGTTCGGCAAAAAACGCATCGAGCCTGGCCGACAGCTCGTCGGGCATGCGCAACTCGAGCCCCGGATAGGCATTGAATGGCGCCGACTCGAAGGCATCGCGATGTTCCGCGGCCAGCGCGACCCAGCGTCCGGGATCACTCAGTGCGTCGTCGATCACGTGGACGCGCACGCCCGCCGTGAGCGCAACGGTCTGGATGGTCGGCCGGGAATTGAACATCGCCACTGCCCTCGTCGATCCGGTCAGCATGCATGCCTGCAATCGCAATTGCCATGGAAGCCCCGGTCCGGTTCGACGACGCGTGCCTGCGGCGCACCCGATTTCGGGAATCGAGGTCCGATGCTGTCCCTGATCGCTCCCGCCGTCAGCGCCGGACGACACCGTCGACGCGGCCGCCCGCGGTTCCCGGTCGCCGTGCCCGGTCTGTGCGTGTACGGCCTGCCGCTCGTCCATGCCGGGCTGTTCGCGCCGGACTCGCAGGGCTGGCCGATGGCCATTGCGGCAGCCGGACTTGTGTCATCGAGGCAGGGTGACTTTGGCCATGCGCCGTGGTGCGGTGGATGCGTCAGACTCCGCGCGCCCCGCCACCCCAAGGAATTCCCGAATGACACTTGCGCTCCCCGGTCCCCGTTTGCTGCTGGCTTTCACCAGCGCCCTATTGCCGCTCGCGGCGCTTGCCGCGTCTCCGGCGCCCGAACAGGCCCCCACGATCCCGGCCGAGGTCTATGCACCGATCGCGATGGAAGCGGGCACCTGGGACGCCGAGATCACGTTCTACGAGAAGGACAAGCCGTCCGGCACGGCCACCGGCGTGCAGGTCAATACCTTGCTGCTCAATGGCCACTGGATCACCAACGATTTCACGATACCCGCCAACGGCAAGTTTCCGGCCTACCAGGGCCACGGCGTCTGGGGCTACGACCCGGTCGCCAAGACCTATGTCGATACCTGGGTCGACACCAATGACGGCGCCGTGCGCACCGACTATGGCTACTGGCAGCCGGACGAGAAGATCATGACCTGGTCGTCCAAGCAGAACGACGGCAAGGGCCATTTCGTCGACTACCGCATCGTCGAGGAATTCAAGGGCGACACGCGCATCTTCACGTTCACCCAGCTGGGCATCGTCACGCCGAATCCGCACCCCCTGGTGCGCATCGTGTTTACGCGGCGCGCCGAGGACAAGGCGGCCGGCTGAAGCCGGCGCCATCGACCCGGGTGCTCAATCCGTGGGCAGGGTGTATTCGAGATCGTAGCTGTGCTTGCCGGCTGCCATGGTGATGCGCAGCCGGCCTTCGATACCGGTGAGCTGGCCTGTTCCCGAGTCGGGTACGACGCGGATGCTCCAGTCGCGCGGCACGCCGTCGACCATGACCGCGCTGTGCAACAGGGCGAAGCTGCCCTCGCGACCGTCAAGCGTTCCGCTGACCTTTTCCAGAGCCACGTACGCACCGGATTTCGAGCCGTCGCCCGCTGCCAGCATTTCGCCGCGGCCGCTGCCCTCGATGGCTCCGTGGTAACGCTTGTCGAGCGCGATGCGGGCGAAACCAGCCGCCTCGGCATCGGGGTTGTCGGCCCTCTGCGGGGTGATCTTGACGTCGAAATCGCCGTGGGCCTGCATGGTTCCTGACTCCTTGGGTGCGCAATACGATGGGGTCGATGCGGACATCCAGACGATAGCGCAGACCAGCGACCCGAGCGGAACCTGGGGAAATCTCATGCGAATCTCCGGATGGACCTGGGGCGCGCATGAGACACCGGATCGCCGCGCGTTGATTGGATAAACGCGACAATCGGCCGGTATCGGCGCGGGCCCGGTCAAGCTCGCCGCACTTCGGCACATCGTGCCGCGCTGCGCGCTGGCGCCTGCGGGCCAGGCCCAACGGCAAACGGTCGTGCCAGGCGCGAAATCGATGCTTTCCTACACGCCGTGTAGGAAATCTCCTACACGCCAACGCGGCAAAACCCCGACGACGGGCCTGACACGTTTCTTCACACTGTCGATCCGGCTCGTTCGCAATGGCGATCCGGACCGGCAACCGCACCACCACGAGAACGCCCATGCGACAGGAAGCACGCGAGACCTTGACCGCGATCAGGACCCTCACCCGGCTGGAGGCGTGGATCCGTTGCGCCAGGGCCGAACTGGCCAGCACCCCCGGTGACGAACTGCTTGCCGAGTTCATCCGCGTCAATGAAAGGCTGCTGGCCGAAGAGCGGCGCAAACTGCTCGCGGCGTGAGCCGCGCCGGGCCAAGCCGGCGCCGCGCCGATCGTCCTGTCCGGCCCTGGGCCGATCCCGAATTTGTGCCCTGCCCTGTTCCCCTCAATCGAAGTCGGTCTCGAAGACCACGTCGAATGCCGGCGAGAATTCGCTCGTATGCCCGTCCGCATCGGTCGCCGTGGCGACGAACGGTAACGCGCGAGCGCCTGCGGGCACGGTCAGCACGACTGACCGCGGCGCCTGCGCACTCGACTCGGGATAGCTGTCCTGCGCCAGCCATGTGCCGGATCCGCCTTGTGCGTCAAGATAGAAATCGATGCGCAGCGGATACGGCGCGTTGGCGGGGCTCGTGTCGACCCGATAGGTCACCGACAACTGGTCGCCGACCTGGCTCGCCGCTACCACCTCGGGCCAGTTCTGCCCATTGTTCGCACCGCCGTCGGCATCCTCGGGATCGTTCGGTGTCGGGCCATTCGCGCCGATGTCGATGTTGGCGCGACCCGGGCCGTGGTTGCCATGGATCGCATTGGCGCGGCTGTCGAACGACTCGCTCGCGCCATTCGCCGACGCGATGATGCCGACCCCGCTGTTGAAGGCGATCAGGTTGGCCTGGCCGGGCCCGAATCCGCCGATGATCGCCGCGGTCGAATCCGCCAATGCACCCGACACCTGGATGCCGCCGCCGAATATCGCCGCATTGGCCTGGCTGAATCCGTTCGGGACCGGATGCAGGCCACTCCAGTCGGTGCCGATGTAGTTGCCCTGGATCTCCAGCCCGACATATTGGCTGGCGCCGCTCTGGCGCGCGATGTTGATCGCGAACGAGCGATTGCCGGAAATCACGTTGCGCGAATCGGGCGATGCGCCACCGATACGGATGTTGGCGCGGTTGCTCGGGATGCGAATGGCCGGGCCGTTGCCGGACGCTCCGTTCGGGATCGCTGTCGTGCCGCTCGCATCGGTGCCGATCAGGTTGCCTTCGACGATGGCCGGACCATCGATCAGGACGCCGAAGTTCGCCCCACCCGACAGCAGATTGCGCTGCCATGGCTGGATGCCACCGACCTGCGCCGAACTCTGGCCCGTGCGCAGCGTGCTGCTGCTGTTGCCGGTGCCGGCCAGGGCCTGGCCGGTTATCGTGGTGCCAATGAAGTTGCCGTAGACATTCACCTGCGAATTGCCGGCGAGATTGCTGTTGCCGGCGATCGGCTGGGAGAAACCGTGCAGGGCGAGCCCTTGCACGGTCACCGTGTAGAACGCCGCACCGTTGGCAAGAAGGAAACCGTTGCCACCGGATCCGACGAGCTCGATCGCGAGGACGGTATCGAGTCCGCCCTGGTCGGGCGTGCGCGTATTCATCTGGCTGCCGGCCTGGCTGTAGCCGTCCACGATGAGGCTGCAGGTGATCGATGGCAGGCTGCCGGTCACGGCGATGGCGTGCGGGCCGCTGCCGGGAATCGCGAACTCGACGCGGTTGCTGCCGCAGGCGCCGTTGGCATCGAGCATCGCCTGGCGCAGGGAACCGACGCCGGAATCGTTCGTGTTGACGACCGTGAAGGTGCTTGCCTCGGCGCCAGACCAAAGGACCCACAGCAGCATGGCGAAGGCCGCGCGCGAGGGCAGGAACGGGAAGGATCGAATCATCGCTCTGGGCACTCCGGCCATCTGGGGTTTGCCTGGCGGGATTCGCAGCGCCAGGTCGAACGCGCGTTCCTGCGTCGACCCTCGCCGCGGATCCCTCTGCGCCTACTGGAAGCCGTTCCGGAAGATCACGTCCGGCTGGAACTCCTTCCACACGCCGTTGCCGGTTTGCGGGGGCGGGAAATTCGCATCGGGCGCGCCGACGAACGCGTGGTCTCCCGACATCACGACACTCCTTCCGAGCCCGTCGCCACCGTGCGCGAGCTGGCCGAAACCCAGCACGCTGTCGGTCCAGACCGTCTGGCCGAGAAATTCGAACTGTCGATAGACGCGAGCGGTGCCTTCATGGGCGACCGTGCCGGTGCTGTTCGGGCAGCCCATAATGAACTGGCCGTAGACTTCATCGACACTGAGGCTGGCTCCGCACAGTCCGCCGACCGTCGCCGGCGGACTCGGAAAATACTCGGCGAGGTAATCGTATCCAATGATGAAGGCCGGCTTGAAGATCGTGACCGAGCCGACCCGACCGGCGCCATTGTCGCGCCCTGTCGCGCCGACGTAGACAAAGTTGGCGTCGATACCGACGCTCGTGCCGAACACCTCGAACGCGCCCGGCGGCTGCGCCGCAAGGGTGCCGACCTCGATCAGGCCGCCATCCGTCGTCTGCGACGTGCTCGGAGCGTAGACGTGCGCGGCACCGGCGAGCAGGTTGGCGCCCTGCGATTCACCGGGCGCGCCGGCGATCACGAGGAAGGCCTGGTCCGTGATCTGCTTGATCGCCACCGACGCTCCGAGCGCGGCCCCGCTGCTACCGCAGCGCAGCGACGGAACATTCGGAAAGTTCTCCCAGGTCGTATTCGACGCGTTGTACCGGTAGGTCGCGATGCAGCCGCTGCCGCCGCCGGCATTCGGTACCGATGCGACGGCCATGATGCCGTCGATCGCGACGTCACTGCCGAAGTTGCCGCCGTTGCCGGTTCGCGCTCCTCGGAAGGTCAGGGTCGGGGTGCCGCTGTCGACCCAGAATTCGATGCGGCCGGCACCGCTTGTTGCGCCGTTTGTGTAGTCCGGCGCACCGACGAGAACGGTCCCATCATCCACCGCGATGCTCGCACCGAAATGCGCACCGGCCTGCGACACGTTCGAGAACAGCGAGCCGACATATTCCCAGCCATTCGGCGCCGGATCGAAGATCTGCACTTCTCCCGCATCGGCCATGGCGCCCACGTCGCGATCGGGAACACCGACATAGACGCGCGTGACGACGCGCGTATTGTTGCTCCCGAGTACCGTGCGAATCGCAATGCTGGTGCCGAGATGATCGCCCTGCAGACCGAAGAATCCCTGGGCGCGGGGAATCCACGTCTCGGCATCGGCCCGCTGCGGCAAGCCCGCGCCGGCGGCGAGCCACACAGTGGCGATCAGCGCCAGCCGCGCCGTGCTTCGCATGTGGCGAAGGCCCCGGCAGGCTGACGTCTGCAGGCACGTTCCTTGTTCACGAATCATCTCGGTACTCCTTCCACGCGGAATGGGGTTGTGATGGGCGCTCGCGCCGGAAAGTCGGATCGAACCCATCGCCATGGCGATGGATGCGCCGGATGGATTTCCAGCGAAGCTGCTCAGGCAGACGTCGAAACGCAGGCGTTCGGATCATGCGGCGTATCGCCAGCCGTAAAGTCCGGGTCGGCCGGCAGCGGGATCGATCACGCCGCCCGGCACGCCGAGGCTCATCGATCGGCCGCAGGCCACGCTCTGCCTCACCCAATCACG
This sequence comes from Dokdonella immobilis, assembly GCF_900115085.1. Taxonomy (GTDB): domain Bacteria; phylum Pseudomonadota; class Gammaproteobacteria; order Xanthomonadales; family Rhodanobacteraceae; genus Dokdonella; species Dokdonella immobilis. The sequence continues at coordinate 107,986 of NZ_FOVF01000004.1, forward strand.
ACCCGAGGAAAGCTCCGCCAGCGAAAGCCGCCCGCACCGCGGAGCCGCGGCGCGTTCGATCCGGGATCAGCGATGCAGAGGTGTCACGCGCACGGCGCGACGGAAAGCAGGGTTGGAACGGATCACCCCGGAAACAGCATCCGCGGCGATCGAGCGCTCAGCGCTTGCTGTCGGCGTGCGTCGCCGAGACGACTGCCGCCAGCTCGTGCGTGCGCGGGTGTTCGGTGCCATAGACACGCCGGTAGACCGCCAGCGCATCGTGACGAAACGCGAGCGCGCGCTCCGTCGCGCCGCCCGCGTCCTCGATGTCGGCGAGCAGGCGGTCGATCTCGGCGAGCGTGACGCTGGCGGCGGACTTGCCGGCGAGCAATCGGGCCCGGGCCGCCCGGGCCTCGGCCTCGCCCTCGTCGCGACGGCCGCTGCGTGCCAGTGCCGCGCCGTGCGCGGCCCCGGCCAGATCGAGATGGCCGTCCGCGCCGGCCGGTCCAGCCAGCTCGCCAATCGCCGCCTGCAGGGTTGCGAGGGCCTGAGGACGATCGAGCGCGAGTTCGACGCGACCGAGCATGAGGGTCACCTGGCCGCGCATCGGATGCGCGGCCGCGTCCATGATCCGGTGCGCCTCCTCAAGCGCGGCGAGCGCCGCGTCATCGTCGCCGCCCTCGTGCAGCGCCACCCCGAGCGAGGTCAGCACGATGCCGAGCATCGGCGCATCGGGTGCAAGCGTCGCTCGCGCGCGCTGGACCGCATCGCGGAGCGTGGCGATTCCGGCCTCGGCGTGTCCGGCGAAGGCCTGGGCCAGGCCGAGCGTGTTCTCGATGTAGATGCGACGCGCATGATCGGGCCCGAGCCTGCGCACGAGCAGGTCGTCCGCGCGCATGGCCAACGATTCGGCTTCCGCATAACGCTCGAGTGCGCCGTCGTCGGTGGCGATGTTCATGAGATCGGTGGCGACATCCGGACCGTCGGCGCCCTGCAGGGCCTCGCGCTCTCCGAGGATGCGCCGGTGCAGTTCGAGCGCATGCGCATGATCGCCGACCTGGTTGTCGAGCCGGGCCAGCGCGACCAGCAGTTCGATGCGCGCGTTGCGATAGTCCGGCCCGGCGTCGCGCAAGAGCGGCTCGGCCTCGGTGAAGTCTGCGCGCGCAGCGGCGATGTCGCCGAGTTCACGCTTGACGTAGCCGAGTTCGACCAGCGCGTTGCCGAGTATCGGCGAACGATCGCCGAAGTTGCGTCGCAGCTCGGCGACGTTGGTCTCGAGGATGGCCACCGATTTCGCGTTGTCGCCGATCTGGCGCAAGCCGAGCGCGATCACGCTGCGCAGTTCGGCCTGCATGTCGGGCGCGTCGGCGAAATCGTGCTCGACACGATCGAGTGCGGCGGCCAGCAGGTTGCCGGTCTGGCCCTGCCCGCCACGACTGGCCGAGAACGGATTGACGTCGCGGATCAGGTTGACGAGGAACGTGCGGCTGCGCTCGGAGCGCTCCGCTTCGAGGCGTGCGACATGCGCCTGCCATGAGACGAGCAGGATACCGGCGGCGAGGCCGAGGATCGCCAGGATCGAAACCGCGACGCCGACGCGGTGACGACGGGCGAACTTGCGGCTGCGGTAGGCCAGCGAATCGGGTCGTGCGAGGATCGGACGGTTCTCGCGGTAGCGGTGGATGTCCTCGGCCAGCGCGGCCACCGAGGCATAGCGCTCGGTTGGCTGCTTCTTCAGTGCGCGCGCGACGATCGTCTCCAGTTCGCCGCGCAGGGCGCGTCGCCATTCGGCCGGCGTGGACGAACGCGCCTCGGCACGCGCCGTGGCGACCTCGCCGGCGCCGCCGGTCGCGCCCGACAGTCGCCGAGGTTCGCCCTCGAGGATCGCGCGCGCCCACTGCGCCGGCGACGAGCCACGATCGGCATACGGCCCTTCCCCGGCCAGCAGGACGTAGAGCAGCACGCCAAGCGAATAGACGTCGCTGGCCACCGTGATCGCCGCATTCTCGATCTGTTCGGGCGACGCGTATTCGGGTGTCAGGGCGACACCGTCGGCGAGCGTCAGCTCGGTCTGCTCGGGTGCATCGCGATCGTCCTCGAGCAGCTTGGCCACGCCGAAGTCGAGAAGCTTGACCTCGCCGTCGTCCTGCACGAGCACGTTCGACGGCTTGAGATCGCGGTGCACGACGAGGTGCGAGTGCGCATAGGAGACCGCGGCACAGACCTGCTCGAACAGGCCGAGCCGTCTGTCGATCGACAGCCGGTGGCGATCGGCCCAGGCATCGATGCGCTCGCCCTCGATCCATTCGAGGACCAGATAGCGTTGCCCGCGTTCGCTCTCGCCGGCATCGAGCAGGCGTGCGATGTGATCGTGTGCGAGCCGGGCAAGGATGCGCCCTTCGCGCTGGAATCGTCGGCGTGCCGGCGCACCCTCGTTCGAACCCCGCAGCAGCTTGATAGCCGCATGGGCGTGGTACTGCCCGTCGACGCGTTCAGCCAGCCAGACCTCGCCCATGCCGCCGCGCCCGAGCAGGCTCACGAGTCGCCACGGCCCCATGTGCTCGCCAGCACGATCCACGCCCTGGCCCTCGTTTGGCTCCGCATGCAGGCGCCGGATCGCGGTCCCTTCCATGAACTGCGCCGCGGCGCCGCCACGGTCGGCGCGCACGAGCGCGTCGACGCGTTCGTACAGCTGCGGATCGATCGCGCGCAGGCGCTCCATGAAGCCGGCGCGCGCGCCCGTGTCCTCGATCTGCATCCATGCCTCGAATTGGCGCATCGCCTCGCGCGTGCGGTCCAGCCGCTCGCCATCCCTGTTCCGCTCTTCGCCCATGCGTGGATCCTCCCCGATCACGAGCGACCTGGCGCGCCCGACACCCGCGCATCGGCATCGATGCGCCTCCCTGCAGCGACAGACGGATTCGAGGGTCGCGTCCGGATCATGATCCTGCTCAGGCCGAGACGATGTAGTCGAAGAGGAATGCTCGCGCACGCCGCCAGTCGCGCTTCACCGTGGCGATCGAAATCTCCAGCACATCAGCGACCGTCTCCTCGGTCAGTCCGCCGAAATAACGGAGTTCCACGACCTGGTGGGCGCGCGGGTCCGCCGATTCCAGCGCCAGCATGGCCTCGTCGATGGCAGGCAGCAGGCTTTCATCGGCGAGCAGGTCGGCCAGGGTGTCGCCCAGCGGCTGCAACGCTTCGCCCCCGCCGCGCTTCTGCGCGCCGCGCTCGCGCACATGGTCGACAATGACGCTGCGCATGACCTTGGATGCGTACGCATAGAACACGCGCCGGTTCCGGTCCGGCAGGTTCGAACCCTCGGGCAGACGCAGATAGGCTTCATGCAACAGGCCGCCGGGGTCGAGCGAAATCGTTCCGGCCTGGGCCAGGTGACTTCTGGCCAGGCGCATCAGCTCCGGGTAGAGAAGCCGGAACAGCGGTTCGCGCGCCGCATCATCGCCGGCGGCCGCACGCTGCAGCAACTGGGTGACCTCATGCATCGCGTACTACCTTCCGGACCACGGACTCCGTGCCGATGATCGCACTCCGCGGGCCCGAATGCAGGCACTGCGAGCACCACGCGCTGACCTGCCCGACCACGTTCCGCCATGGCTGGGCCGCACCGGCGCGACTTCCGCCTCGGGCCTGCAGCGCAGGCACGGGAAAAATAGTGCACAATGAACCATCGGGATGGCAGGACCCGCCCGTGCAGGGAGCCGTTTCATGCGCACCGAAGCCCGCAGTATACTGAGCCAGATCCGGGCCCTGACCCGTCTGGAAGCCTGGATCCGCAGTGCCAAGGCGGAACTGGACCACGCACCCGACGACGCATTGCTCGCCGAATTCATCCGGCTCAACGAGCAATTGCTGATTGAGGAACGCGAGAAGCTGCTCGCGGCCTGAAAGGCATGTCGGGCATGCGGTGCCGGCGGAGAGATCCGATCGCCGCGCCTGTGCACGGGCAAAGGAGCTCCCACCAGACTCGTGAAACCGCCCTTCCGGGATCGATAGCCATGCGACAAGAAGCGATACAGACCCTCAATCAGATTCGGCGCCTGACCCGGCTCGAAGCCCTGATCCGCTGCGCCCGCGCCGAACTGGCCAGCATCCCCAGCGACGAGCGCCTGGCCGATTTCATCCGCACCAATGAAGCGCTTCTGAAGGCCGAGCGCGAAAAGCTGCTCGCCGCCTGAATTCCCCGCCGCGGCCTGCTCTGGAGCGCCGCTTCCTGCAGAGGCTTCGCAGGACGAAGCAGGCCGACGCATGCGCCTCTGCCCCCAACCGAACGGGGCTGACGCCGAAGCCGATTTCCGCAGACCGGAAATACGAACGCCCCCGCCGAGGGAGGGGCGGCGGGGGCGTAAGGTCGAGCCTGTGATCAATCCGCTCGACAGGACCTGGGCTTACTCCTTCGGGAGCAGCACGGTATCGATGACGTGGATGACGCCGTTGGAGGCTTCGACGTCGGCCGTGGTGACCGTGGCGTTGTCGACCATGACCTTGCCGTCGACGACCTTGATCGCGACGGACTGGCCGTTGACCGTCTTGGCGCTGTCGAGCTTGACCACGTCGGCCGCCTTCACGTTACCGGCGACGACGTGGTAGGTCAGGATCGCGGTCAGCTTGGGCTTGTCCTTGAGCAGGCCCTCGACCGTGCCGGCCGGCAACTTGGCGAACGCCGCGTCGGTCGGCGCAAACACGGTGAACGGGCCGGGGCCCTTGAGCGTGTCGACCAGGCCGGCCGCTTCGAGCGCGGTGGCGAGGGTCTTGAACGAACCGGCAGCGACGGCGGTGTCGACGATGTCCTTCTTGGTGTCCATTTTGTTCATGTCTCCAGCGAATGCAGTCATTGGCGCAGCGGCGACCGCCGCGGCGAGGATCAGGGAGGTGAGATTCATGGTCGTACTCCAGTGGGGGTGGGGAAGAGAGCAATGAACGGTGTCTAGCGTTTGTCCATGTATTGGGGAGCGTTCATGGAGCCTGTACACTACATGTCCAACTATTTGGTGTCAACATCGCCAATTTACTTGGACAAGTTTCGTTAATATCTGGACAAGAACCCGTCGGCTGCCTACCATTAGCCATGCCTGATCCAATACCCGCCTTTCATTCGGTCCGCGTCGCGTCGCGTCGCACCGGCCTCAGCCCGGACCTGCTGCGGGCCTGGGAAAAGCGGTATCACGCCGTGGCGCCAGCGCGCACGGCAGGCGGACAGCGCAACTACACCGATGCGGACATCGAGCGCCTGAAGCTGCTGGCCCAGGCGGTCGCGGCCGGCCGCCAGATCGGCCAGGTGGCCGGACTCTCCGAAACCGAATTGCGCAGCCTGGTCGCCGCCGATGCGCCGCAAGGCAACTCGCCCGAACCGGCCGATTCGAACGACGCGGTCGCCACCGCCCTGCTCTCCGGTGCATTGGCGGCGGCCGAGGATTTCAATGCCTCGACGCTCGAGGCGGCCTTGCGCACCGCGGCGCTGCGCCTGCCTTCCGACCAGGTGCTCGACCGCGTGTTCGGCCCCCTGCTGCTGGCCATCGGCACGCGCTGGCACGAGGGCACGTTTCCCCCGGCGAACGGGCATCTGGCCACCACCGTCATCCGCCGCGTGCTCAACTGGATGACCGATTTCCCGCTCGTCGCCGACGATGCGCCGCGCATCGTGGTCGGCACACCGGCCTTCCAGATGCACGATCTCGGCGCGATGCTGGCGGCCACGGCGGCGGCCAGCAATGGCTGGCGCGTGACTTTTCTCGGTGCCAGCCTGCCGGCGGAAGAACTGATCCGGGCCGCGCGCATGGCCGACGCCGATGCGGTGGCCCTCTCGATCGTGCATCCGACCGACGACGTCCGCGTCGCCAGCGAGATGCGCGCGCTGCGCGCCGGCTTGCCCGATCGGGTCGCGCTGGTCGTCGGCGGTGCCGGCGCTGGCGCCTATGCCGGGGTGCTCGACGAAATCGGTGCGCGGCGACTGCCTTCGATCGCCTCCCTGCGCAGCTGGCTACGCGAGCGCCAGCAGCAGCCGGATACCGCGCTCGTTGCGGGGCATCCGGCCTGACCGGGTCATCGCAGCCGGCCGGATTTCCGCCAGCGGTTCCTCAGCCTGCGCCGGCTGATCGCTCCAGGGTCTGCCTGGCCACGGCGAGTCCCTGTGCTCGATCATGCCGGCCACGGTCCCGGCCATCGTGTCGGGCAGCAGGTCGGCGATCCAGACGAACCGGCAGACATTTCGCCCGGCGCCGAAGATCTGCGCCGATGCACTGTAATGGCGCAACGGCGGATCGACGATGGCCCAGGCCAGGCGGCGCTCCTCGTCGTCGATATCGAGAATCAGCTCGCGTCTGACCTGCCGAAGGTGACTATCCGGGCACCCGGTTCAAGTCGCGTATCGACGACGAACCCGGGCACGAGTCGGCTATGCAAGGCCCCGACATCCCGCACCGCATCCCAGACCCGAGCGGCCGGCGCCCGGATCAGGACTTCCCTGCGGACGGACGCCATGCTCAGGCCACCGGCGCCATGCAGACCGCTTCGACATTGTTGCCGTCGGGATCGATCAGGAACGCCGCATAGTAGGTCGGGCTGTAGTCGGCGCGCAGGCCCGGTGCGCCGTGGTCGCGGCCACCGGCGGCGAGCCCGGCCGCATGGAACGCGTCGACCGCGCGCCGGTCTCTCGCGCGAAAGCCGACGTGGACCGCATTGCCACCTTTACCGCCGCCGGCGTAAAGCCAGAGCGAGGGTGCCCCCTTCGGCCCGAGGCCGGCACTCGATTTGTCGTGCGAGTCGAGCACATGGCCCAGTGGCGACAGCGCAGCTTCGTAGAAGCGCACGCTTGCGTCGAGGTCACGCGTCTTGAATCCGATATGGTCGTACATGGTCTCTCCGGTTCGGTGATGAATCCGGGAGAGAGATTACGGAGCGGCGCGCGCTCCGACTTGGAGAAAATTGCGCTCGCCGCGCGCGGCCTGGCGAAAGCGTCGCGGCGACACCCCGGCGGCACGATGGAACGTGCGCACGAAATTCGACAGGTCGCCGAATCCCGAATCGAAGGCGATGTCGGTGACCGGCCGGTCGCCATCGGCGAGCTGCCGCGCCGCACGGCGCAGGCGCGCGCGGACGAGATACTGGTGCGGGGTCACGCCGAGCACCTTGTTGAACACGCGCAGGAAGTGGAAAGGACTCAATCCTGCGTCGTCGGCGAGGTCCTCGAGGCGCACGGCTCCGGTCGCGTTCGCGTCGATCCACAGTGCCGACTCGACTGCACGCCGCTGGTCACGGGCGCTCTCGTGCACGGGCGCGCGGCGCCGACCGGCCATCGTCTCGACGAAGCGCGCGGCCAGCAGCAGGCCGACTTCGTCGACGCCGAGATCGCTGCGTCCCGCGCACGCCGCCTGCGCGAGTTCACCGAGCACGACCAGACCCGGCAACGGCGCAACACTGCCGACTTGCCAGGCCCTCGACGAAGGTGCGAACGGCTCGACGGCCTCGGGCGAGAACTGGAACGAGAGGCATTCGTCGCCGCCGTCATGGTGGTCATGCGTGCAGCAGTATTCGTGGCCGGCATGGCCGATCATCAGCGAGCCGGCGACCAGGTCCGATCTCCGGCTGCCGATGCGACAGCCGAAGCTGCCCCGGCGCACGTACGAAATCGAATGCCGTGCATGCTGCTCGGTAAACGGCCGATCGCTCGACGACGCCGTGCAACGGTAGTCGATGACGAGGACCGATTCATGATGCAGGATGGTCACGGCCGGCATGGCGCATGGTAGCCCAGCGCAGGCGCGACGAATACGATCGCCCTGGCGGCGACCGAATGCCGCCCGGGCAGCGTTCGGATAGACTGCGCAGGCGTACCCGGGCCCTCCGGAAGTCCACTCCGCAACCCTGCTCGAGGCCCATCGTCATGCCAGTCGAATGCCGCGGAACCGGGCGCCTGCCGAGACTGCGGACGCGCGTGTTCTGCCTCGTTGCGATCTGGCTGGCGCCGATCCCGGCCTTGGCCGCGTCGACCGCCCCGGCCTATGTCGATCCGGTCTACCGCGATGCATTCGAAGCGTTCGCCTGTACGGCCGGCGACGATCCGCATCCAAACGAGGGCCTTTTCGAGGAACCGGGTGTCGGCGGATGCGCCGACGGCATGGTTCCGGTCGCGTCGTTCTGCATCGACCGCTACGAAGCCGCCCTGCTCGACGTCACGATTCCGGCGGCACCGGTGGCATGGTCACCCTATCGCAACCCGGGAACGACAGCCGTGCGTGCGGTCTCGGCGCGTTTCGCGATCCCGCAGGGCACGATCAGCGGCGATCAGGCGGCTGCTGCATGCCAGGCCGCCGGCAAGCGCCTGTGCAGCAACAGCGAATGGCTGCGCGCCTGCCAGGGACCCGACATGCTGACCTTTCCCTACGGCAATACGCGCCTGCCCGGCGTCTGCAACGATGCGCGCTCGACGCATCCCGTCGCCGACTACTTCGGCACGCCTGGGCCGTGGACACCCGAACAACTGCAGCATCCGTGCATCAACCAGCAGTGGAATACGGTCGACCGCGCCGGCGCCAATGCGCAATGCGTCAGTGCGGAAGGGCCGTACGACATGATGGGCAATCTCAACGAATGGACGTCTGATCCGGCCGGCACCTACCGCGGCGGCTTCTATCTGGACACCCAGATCAATGGCAACGGATGCCTGTATCTGACCACCGCGCACGACACCGAGTATTTCGACTACAGCACCGGCTTCCGCTGCTGCGCGGATCCCTGAAGGCGCCCTCGCACCGTCTCACTGCGCGATATCGGCTATTGCGCACGGTTCCTGGTCGACTCGACCGACTCGGTCATTTCGGGTGGGCAATGGAACGTGGTCGGCAACGTCGCCTTCCTTCTGATTTTCCTCGTCCCGGGCCTGCGCTTGCCCCGGGCGGCGCTGACGGCGACCACCCAGGCAGCCGGTTTCAAGGTGCCGAGCCGGGAGCGAGCAGGAAGGTCATCGGAATGTCCAGGCGCTGCGCCCACGAGGTCTCGCTGTGCTCGGCGCCAGGGAAGACACGGCTCATGAAATCGGTGGCGACATAGCCCTTGGCGCGGATCAGTGCGTCGACGACGCGTTGACGGTCGGCGTAGCTCTCATCGAGCGTGCGCGTGCCGTGGTCGAAGTAGATGCGGTGCCGGCCGGCTTTCGGAAAATGCGTCTCGATGTAGCGGAAAAACGTTGCCGGTACCGGGTTGTCCGGACCGTCGCCCATACGACCGGGCCAGTGCGTCGACAGGCAGGCGGCGGCACCGAAGACCTCGGGATACTCGGCCAGCGCATACATGGAGATCAGTCCGCCGAGGCTCGACCCCATCAACAGGGCGTCTTCGCGACGCGGGCTGACCTTGAAGTGGCTGTCGATGTAGGGCTTCAGCTCGGTCACGAGAAAACGCAGGTAGCGATCGGAATGGACGGGACCGGAAAACAGCTTCTGGCCGTCGCCGTAGGTCGTGGCCAGCAATTCGTCGCGATCCTTCGGCGCGAGTTCCTGCAGGGGCTTCTGCGGGAAATACTCGACGGCGCGCGCCGCACCTCCGTTCCAGATCCCGACGATGATGAACGGGCGCGCCCTGCCCGACCTGATCAGCTCGCCGGCAATCTCGTCGGCCTTCCATTCCTGGTGGTTCCAGGTCGTCGTCGCGTCAAACAGCATCTGGCCGTCGTGCATGTAGAGCACGGCGTAGGGCGCCGCCTTCGGGTAGCCATCGGGCAGCCAGACATCGACGTTGCGCGGCGGGATTTGCTTCGACGGAAAATCGGCGAGGCGCTCGATGCGCCCCGAGGCCACGATGGGCAACTCGGTGGCGTGGGCGCAGGCGCACGCGAGCAGCAGCGTCGGGAAAAGCAGATCACGGATCTTGCCTGTATTCATTAGCCTTCCCCTCTGGTAAGTGCAGCCGCCGTCGACGAGCAGCGCACACCCGTCGTCCTTGCGCCGGCAGGGACACAGCGACTTCTACTCGGTGCTGCAAGGAGGCGAGCCCCTGCCTGCGTAGGTTGGTGGTGAGCAAAGCGAACCCCAACGTCGCCGCACGCTCGCCCATGCCATGCGCGCTGAAGATCGCGAATCGTTGGGGTTCGCTGACGCTCACCCCAACCTACGGGATGGCGGGATCGCGGTCCTGGTGGCGGTCGAAGCTTCATTGTTTGTCTTTCGGATTGAAACGGATCGCCTGGCCGCCGCCCGCGGCGAGGCGCAGGGTCAGCGTGTCGGTACTCGTCACTTCGCGCTTTTCGGCGGTAAACGCAAACGGATTCGACTGCCAGTTTGCGTCGTCGCCGTCTCGGTAGATCTCTGCGATGTAGATCCGCCCCGGATCGAGGAATGAAAGCGGCACCGACAGCACGCGGCCGTTCCCGTCGGTGAGGCTGCCGAGGAACCAGTCCTCACTGTTGCGATCCTTGCGCACGATCGTCACGTAGTCGCCGACTTCGCCGTTGAGCACATGCGTCTCGGACCAGTCGACCGCGACATCCTTGATGAACTGGAAGGCATCGGCGTGCTTGATGTAATTCTCGGGCAGGTCGGCGGCCATCTGGATCGGGCTGTACAGGACGACGTACAGCGCGAGTTGTTTGGCGATCGTCGTCTGCACGGCCTGGCCGCGGCCTTCCAGGCTCAGGATGCCCGGGGTGAAGTCCATCGGCCCGGCCAACATGCGCGTGAAGACGAGGTTGACCTCGTGTTCGGGCGGGTTCGGCGGATTGCCCCAGGCCGCGTATTCCATGCCGCGCGCGCCTTCGCGCGAAACCCAGTTCGGATACGTGCGACGCAGGCCGGTGTCCTTGATCGGCTCGTGCGGATTGATCGCGATGTGGCGCTTCGCGGCCTCTTCAACCACGCGCAGATGATGGCGCGCCATCCATTGCCCGTCGTGCCATTCACGACGGACCACGCCATCGCCGTCGTTGCGCTCGATCTGGCCGGCATCGGCGACGTAGCCCGACTTGACCACATCGATGCCGAGCCGCGCATACAGGTCGAGCGCGGCATCGAGCTGTTTCTCGTAGTGATTGACTGCGCCGCCGGTTTCGTGGTGGCCGATCAGGTGAACGCCCTTCTTCTTTGCATACGCAGCGAGGCCCTCGAGGTCGAAGTCGGCGGTCGGCGTGGTGAAATCAAAATCATTGCCATTGCCGAACCACTGGCCGTCCCAGCCGGTGTTCCAGCCCTCGACAAGTACGCCGCGGAAGCCGTTGTTCGCCGCGAAGTCGATATAGCGTTTCGTGTTCGCCGTGGTCGCACCATGGGTCGGCCCGGTCGCCCAGCTCGACTTGTTCAGATGCATCTCCCACCAGACGCCAACGTACTTGGCCGGCTTGAACCAGCTCACGTCGCCGAGTCTGTTCGGCTCGTTGAGGTTCAGTTCGAGATTTGATTCGTAAAGGCCCGCCGCGCTGTCGGCGATGACCAGGGTACGCCACGGCGTCGCGAACGGCGCCTGGCGCCGGACTTTCCAGCCTTCCGAAGCCGGCGCGAGTTGCGCGCGGAACCGCTGGCCCTCGACCCGGCGCAGCCACATCCCGGCGTAGTCGACCAGGGCCGCTTCGTGGAAGGCGATGTGCAGGCCATCCCCGGTGCGGATCGTCATCGGCGTATGCGCCTGGCCGACCTGGTCGAGCGGCGTGCGGTTGTACAGATACTCGTAGCGATTCCACTCGCCACCGGGAATCCACCACGCGGTCGCCTTCGGCACGACTGCGAATTCGGTCAGCTCGTCGTCGATGACCACGTCCTTGAGCTGCGGCTGATCAGGGAACGCATAGCGGAAGCCAACCCCGTCGTCGTAGACGCGAAAAACGAGATCGAGGCTGCGCTTGAGCTTGACCTGCTCGGTGAAGCGCGCCGTGAGCTCGGTATAGTGGTTGCGCACGGTGCGGGTTTCGCCCCAGGGCTGCTCCCAGGTCTCATCGACGCTGCGCGTGGCCTGCGTGGCAAGGGCGAAATTGCGCTCGAGCTTTTCCGTGTTGCGCAGCAGGAAGCCGAGCCGCGATGACGCAATGACCGGGACGCCGAAGCGGCTGACCGCATAGCTGATACGGCCCTCGTCGAGGCTCAGCTCGACATGCAGGACCTTGTCGGGTGAGTCGACCATGGCGACGACCTGGGGTGGTTCGGCGTGTGCCGATATCCATCCCATGAGGCCACAAACGACCAAGCCGACGAAAATCTTCTTCACGGTATCCTCCTGCTTTATTTCGAGCGCGATGACTCCGGATCACGCTCCGCTTTCTGCCCCGCGTTGACACGCGACCCGCTACGCCCGACCACCCTCATCCGCTCGTCAACAAGCACCAGGCTGGCGGCAGCTTCTCCCGCCAGCGGGAGAAGCATCCGACTCGGACATTGCCGGGCCTGGGAATTGAGGTACTCGTGAAGCTGTCCTTCGACTTCGCTGCGCTGCGCTCAGGACGAACGGAGGGATGGGCTCTTGCTGCTCGTCCTCCCGCTGGCGGGAGACCAATACTTCCTTTCCTTCTCCCGCTGGCGGGAGAAGGTCCCGGAGGGGGATGAGGGTGGGCTTTTGATTTTCTGCAAACGAATTCACGCCGATGCCCGACAGTGTCTGGAAATGAACTCCGCATGGCTCGGCATCGCCGCAGCGGCGCGCTCGAGCACGGCGCGGGTGCCTTCGACCATCTGCACGATTTCGGCTTCGCCGAGCATGTCGACCATCGGGTGGTAGCGCTCGGGGACGATGCCCTGGCCGACCATGACCTGCAGCCAGCCGACCTCGGTGAACAGTTCCTCGTGCTCGCGGAACAGGCGCGCGCTGCTGCGGAACAGGTCGATCTTGTGCCTCAGCGTATCGGGGATCGCCATCTCGCGGCAGCGCTGCCAGAACGGTTCGTCGCGGGCATTGGCCAGGTAGTGCAGGATCAGGAAATCGCGGCTGCGCTCGAACTCGAACCGGGTCTGGCGGTTGTACTCGTCGATGGTCTGCTCGGCGAAACCGCGGTCCGGAAACAGCGCGACGAGTTTGGCGATGCTCGACTGGATGAAATGGATGCTGGTCGACTCGAGCGGTTCCATGAAGCCGCTGGAAAGGCCGATCGCGACGCAGTTGCGGTTCCAGAATCGCTTGCGCATGCCGGTCGTGAAGCGCAGCGGCCGCGGATCGGCCAGGGCCTCGCCGTCGAGGTTGGCGAGCAGGATCGCCGCGGCTTCGTCGTCGCCCATGAAGTCGCTGCAATAGACATGGCCGTTGCCGGTCCGATGCTGCAGCGGAATGCGCCATTGCCAACCGGCCGGACGCGCCGTGGCCCGCGTGTACGGGGTCGGATCGGGCACGCTCGCGCACGGTACGGCCATCGCGCGATTGCATGGCAGCCAGTGGCTCCAGTCCTCATGGCCGGTGTGCAGGGCCTGCTCGATCAACAGGCCACGGAAGCCCGAGCAGTCGATGAACAGCTCGCCCTCGATGCGCTCGCCGCTGTCGAGCACGACCGCTTCGATGAAGCCGTCCTCGCCGCGCAGGATCGTGTCGACGATCTTGCCTTCGGTGCGCACGACGCCGAGCTTTTCGGCGTAGCCGCGCAGGAAGCGCGCGTACAGGCCGGCGTCGAAATGGAAAGCGTGGTAGACGTTGGTCAGCGGCGAGTTCGGCTGGCCGGTGCCGCGCATGAAGCGACCGAGCCGCGCGGCGACCTGGTTGAACGTATAGCTGCCAAGCTCGGCGACCTTGCCGAGCTGGTGCAGCTTGAGCCAGTACTGGTAGAACTGGACAAGGCCGAGATCGCGTCCGCCGACGACGCCGAAGGCGTGCATGTAGCGTGACCCGGGTCGGGTCCAGTCGACGAACTCGATGCCGAGCTTGAAGGTGCCGCGCGTCTCGCGGACGAATTCGTCCTCGTCGATGCCAAGCGTGGCGTTGAACAGGCGGATCTGCGGAATCGTCGCTTCGCCGACGCCGACGATGCCGATCTCGTCGGATTCGACCAGGCGGATCGCGACGCTGCGCCCGATCAGCTTGGCCAGTGTCGCGGCGGTCATCCAGCCGGCGGTGCCACCGCCGACGATGACGATCTTCCGGATGCGGGAATCGTGCACGGGTTCGCTGCTCCTCGAGTCGGTCGCGTTCATTCGATCACAAAGACCACGGCGCTGCGTGCCGGCACATGGAAGCGCCCGCTGCCGGCGTCGAAGCGCGCTTCATCGCGGACCCGGGCATCGGCGGCTTCGGAACCTGCCTGCGCGGGATGCAGTTGCCATGGCCTGTCGCGCTCGCCCTGCGCGCGAAAATCCGCGGCGTGCAGATCGACGTTGACGAAGACCATCAGTTCGCGGAAGCGCGTTCCGGCCAGCCCGTCTCCATCGAGATGCGCGACGACCAGGGTAGCGATCTGGTCGGGCCCGGTGTTGAGGAAATGCAGGCGCTTGCGCACTTCTTCGGCGCTGCGCAGGCGAAACAGCGAAGAACTCGCACGCAGGCGCAGAAGGTCGAAGAATGCATCACGCGTCCACTGGATGACTTCGGAAGAAGGCTTGAGTGCGGGATCGGCGAGCAGCGGGCGCAGCAGCGGCCAGTCCTTGCCATTGTCGGCGGCCGGCGGCAGGCCGCTGCCGAAGCCGTTGTCGCGGAAGCGCCAGTCGATACGGTTGAACCAGTCGCCCGAATCGTAGCTGTTGCGATCGAGCGACTTGCTGCGCAGGCCCTCGATACCGGCGGGGAAATAGGCGATGCCCTGGCTGAACATCGGGATTGCCGCGGCGAGAATCTGCACGCGGGCGCGCTCCTCGGCCGAGGTCGACGGCGGCAGCTTGAGGACATTGATGTCGAACAGGGTCGGGTTGTCGTGGTTCTCGACGTAGTTGACCACCTCGCCCGGCTCGCTCGCATAGCCGGCCGGCTGGCCGGCGTAGTCGATATGGTCCAGCGTTTCGACCTGGCCCGTGGCCACCTGCATGCTGAAATCGCGCAAGGTTCCGGCCAGTCCAACGCGGACCAGATCGGCGGCCCGCAGCAGGTCGGCTCGCGTCGCGCGACCCTGTGCCTGCGTGTTCGGCGCGTAATGCAAGCCATTCACGTAGCCTTGATTGGCCAGCAGGTCGAGGCCGCTGTCGCAACAGCCGCCACCGCGCACGGCATCGCGGGCCCGGTCGGAAAAGGTGGCGATGCCGCTGCCGTTGAGGGAACGCTGCGAGGCCTGCACGAAGCGCGCTCCGTCGGCCACTTCGCCGAAATTCCAGCCCTCGCCGAGCAATACCACGTGCTGGCCACGCGCGCTGTCCGCAGCGACCTGCACGGCTTCCATGGCGGCGCGCGGCTGGTGGCCCATCAGGTCGAAGCGGAACGAATCGATGTGGTAGGCGCGCGCCCAGGTCGCCACCGAGTCGCGCATCAGCCGGGCCATCATGCGCTGCTCGGTGGCCGTGTTCGCGCAGCAGGTCGAGCGTTCGATCGCGCCGTTCGCATCGAGCCGGTGGTAGTAGTCGGGCACGATGCGGTCGAGCACCGATTTCCCGTCCTGGCCGGCCGCGCTGGTGTGGTTGTAGACAACGTCCATGCCGACGCGCAGGCCGATCCCGTGCACGGCCATGACCATGCGCCGGAACTCGCGGATGCGCACGCGCGGGTCGGCCGCATCGCTTGCGTAGCTGCCTTCGGGCGCGGTGTAGTGCAGCGGCTCGTAGCCCCAGTTGTAGCAGTCGCGCTCGCGTGTCGCCGCGATCATCGCCTGCTGTTGTTCGCCGGCCGGCGGCCCGTTCGGCCACGGGGTCGGGCAGCCGGTCTCGGGAATCGTCGCGATGTCGAACACCGGCAGCAGGTGCAGGTCGGTCATGCCGGCCACGGCCAGCGCGCGCAGGTGGCGCATGCCGTCGCTGGCCGCGTCGGTGAAGGCGAGGTACTTGCCGCGATGCGCGGCGGGCACGCTGGCATCATTGACCGAGAAATCGCGCAGGTGCAGTTCGTAGATGCGCATGTCGGTCGCCGCCGCGATCGGCGCCGGGCTGCGATCGGCCTTCCATTCGTCGGGCATCGTATCGGCAGCATCGAGGGAGCCGATCCAGCTGTGCTTCGAGTCGGCGTCCAGACTCAGGCTGTAGGGGTCGGTGACGCGATTGCGCACGAGGCCGTGGCCACGCACGTAGCCATCGACCAGCAAGGTGTAGGTCTGGTTGGCTCGATCGCCGTGCAGGCCAATCGACCAGACCCCGCTCTTCCTGTCGCGCCGCATCGGCAGGACCTGCGTCGCCGCCGGACTTTCCGCGGCATGCAGGCACAGCGCGAGGCGTCGTGCGGTCGGCGCCCACACCGCGATGCGGGTCTGCGCCGGCGTGATCTCGACACCGAGCCGCTGCTGCTCGGCGGCTTCGGCATACAGCGTGTCGAGCGCGGCGGCGGGCTGCAGATGGGTGGCGTCGAGGACGCGCTCGCCGGCATCGACTTCCGCCAGCACCAGTTGTGCGCGCAGGTAATCACGCAGCCGGGACCGATCGTGCTCGCGCAGGCCGAGTTCGACACCGGCGCCGAGATAGTTGAAATGTGTTGCGAGGTCGGCCGCCAGCGGCCCGGTGGCGAGCTCGAGCCGGAGCGTTCGCCCGGCACCGCGTACGCGCTCACCGATCGTGGTCTCGATACGGCCTCGATCCGACACGAACAGCCGGTAACGGCTGTGCGCCGGCTTGCCCGGCCAGCGCAGGCGCCCGGCATCGAGCCAGACCGCTCGCGCATCCACTGGCGAACCCGCGTGGACGGGCTCCAGCACCGTCGCGAATCCGGCGCTGCGGCAGTCGGCAGCGGACGGTGGCGCAGCCACGCCGGCAGCGGCGACCATCAGGCCGGCGACCAGCAACCACCATCGCCCGCGCTCGGGCATCACGCGGACTCGGCAACCGCGACGGTCCTGCCCGCAAGGCGGTCGATCAGGAGCATCACGAGCAGGGTCGCGGCCAGCGTGATCGCCATCAGGTGGATGTAGTGCAGCGGCGACCAGACGAAGGTGAATACCGCATACAGCGCGGCGCCGAAACCGATGCCGATCTTGACCGCATGGGCGCTGCCGTGGCGCATGAACACGGCGGCGAGGAAGGCTGCCAGCACCGGCATCGAATAGAGCCCGTTGAGGCGCTGCAGGGTGTCGACGATGCTTTGCGCGTGCTCGAACACCGGCACCATGGCCACGCCGACCAGCGCAAATGCAGTGGCCACGCGCTGACCGATCTTCCTGACGTCGGCGTGGGCATTGACCAGCGGCACGTGCAGGTCGCAGGTGTACAGCGCGGCTGCGGAATTGAGGCAGGAATTGAAGCTCGACAGCACGGCGCCGACGATCATCGCGGCGAACGCGCCCGAGAGCCACGGCGGCAGCACGTCGCCGACCAGTCGGCCGTAGGCGATATCGCCGATGTCGCCGTACAGCTTGTAGGCGATCACGCCCGGGAATACGACGATCAGCGGAATCACGAGCTTGAAGGCGGCAGCGGCATAGATGCCCTTCTGCGCCTCGCGCACCGACTTCGCGGCCATGGCGCGCTGGGCGATCACCATGTTGGTGCCCCAGTAGAAGATGTGGATGAACAGCATGCCGGTGAGCAGGGTGTGCCAGGGAATATCCGACTCGTCGCTGCCGATCAGCGACCAGCGTTCGGCCGGCACGCCGGACAGGTCCCAGTGCACGGCGGCCAGGGCGAACACGGTCACGGCCAGGCCCATGACGAGCAGGCCGACGCCGTTGAAGGTGTCGGAAATCGCGATTGCGCGCAGGCCGCCGAAGGCCGCGTAGAGCAATCCGCCGAGGGCGAAGGCCGCGGCGATGACGATGATCGGCAGGTCGAGCGCGAACATCGACTTCATGAACACCGCACCGGTGTAGAGCACGACCGGCAGCAGGATGAACATGTAGCCGACCAGGAACAGCACCGAAACGAGACGGCGCAGGCCCGGATCGCCGAGCCGGCGTTCGAGCAGTTCGGTCGTGGTCGTGCAGTTGTAGCGGTAGTACATCGGCACCAGCACGTGGGCGAGCACGAGCAGGCCGGCCGCGGCGCCGAATTCCCACCAGGCGACCAGCATCATCTGCGCCCCGTTCATGCCGACGATCTGTTCGGCACTGATGTTGGTCAGCAGCAGCGAACCGGCGACGTAGGGCCAGGCCAGGCCGCCGCCGGCGAGGAAGTAGTCCTTCGATTCATCGGTGCTGTGCCGCGCGCGGGCGCAGACGCGCCAGGTCAGCAGCGCGACCAGCCCGGTCAGGGCGACGAATACCGAAACCTGGATCAAACCTGTGTTCAACGATCACCCCCGGCAAGTGCCCCTGGCGCCGCCACCGGCAACGCGCGTTCGGGGCAACGCTAATCCGATTCGCCCTGCGCCGACCGCTTGCCGACCGATGAATACGTATGCACAGACTACCGGCATGCGCGCAGGCCGGCGTTAAGCTGCAGACTGCAGACCTTGGCACCATCGATGCCCCGCGCAATGCCTGCGCCGGAGGCCCGGGACGATTGAATGAGCAGACAACCGTGGTGGCGCGGAGCCGTCATCTACCAGATCTACCCGCGCAGTTTCCAGGACACCAATGGCGACGGCGTCGGCGACCTGCCCGGCATCATCGAACGCCTCGACTACGTGGCCAGCCTCGGTGTCGACGCGATCTGGGTGTCGCCCTTCTTCAGGTCGCCGATGGCCGACTTCGGCTACGACATCGCCGACTACCGTGACGTCGATCCGCTGTTCGGCACGCTCGCCGATTTCGATCGCCTGGTTGCGAAAGCCCATGGCCTGGGTCTCAAGGTCGTCATCGACCAGGTCCTCAGCCATACCTCGATCGAGCATGCCTGGTTCCGCGAGAGCCGCGAGAACCGGACCAACGCCAAGGCCGACTGGTACGTCTGGGCCGATGCGCGCGAGGACGGCACGCCGCCGAACAACTGGCTGTCGATCTTCGGCGGCGTGGCCTGGAAATGGGAACCGCGCCGGCGCCAGTACTTCCTGCACAACTTCCTGGCCTCGCAGCCGGACCTCAACTTCCACAACCCCGAGGTTCGCCAGGCCGCGCTCGACAACGTCCGCTTCTGGCTCGATCGCGGCGTCGACGGGCTGCGCCTCGACGCGATCAACTTCTGTTTCCACGATGCCCAATTGCGCGACAACCCGCCGAAACCCGAGGCCATGCGCGTCGGTCGCGGCTTCAGCCCGGACAATCCCTACGCCTACCAGTACCACTACTACAACAACACGCAACCCGAGAACCTCGGCTTCATCCGCGAGCTGCGCGTCCTGCTCGACCGCTATCCCGACGTGGCTGCACTCGGCGAGATCTCCTCGGAAGATTCGCTGGCGACCATGGCCGAATACACCGGTGCCGACCGCCTGCACATGGGCTACAGCTTCGAATTGCTGACCGACGAGTTCTCTACCCGGCACATCCGCGACACCGTGCAGAGCCTCGAGGCCCGGATGACCGAGGGCTGGCCGTGCTGGTCGATCTCCAACCACGACGTGCAGCGGGTGGCCAGTCGCTGGGGCGTCGCCGATGCGCCGTCGCACCTGGCCAGCCTGCTCAGTGCCATGGTCTGCTCGCTGCGCGGTTCGGTCTGCGTGTTCCAGGGCGAGGAACTCGGCCTGACCGAGGCCGACCTGCCGTTCGAACTGCTGCAGGATCCGTACGGCATCGCGTTCTGGCCCAACTACAAGGGACGCGATGGCTGCCGCACGCCGATGCCGTGGACCAATGGCGAGAACGGCGGCTTTTCATCCGCCCGACCGTGGTTGCCGGTGCCGGACTCGCATCGCCGCAACAGCGTCGAGGCACAGGATGCCGACCCGGACTCTCCCCTGCAGCGCTTCCGCAGCTTCCTGCGCTGGCGCAAGCAGCATCCCGCGCTGATCTTCGGCGAGGTCGAGATACGCACGGCGCCCGGACCGGTGCTGGCCCTCGAACGCCGTCTCGGTGGCGTGGTCCTGCGCGCCTGGTTCAATACCGGGAGCGAAGCCTGCGTGTTCTCGATCGATCCGGTGGCCGGCTTGCGCGCGCTCGAAGGGCACGGCCTGCTCGCCGGCGAACTCGGCGAATCGCGCGTGCAGTTGCCGGCCTTCGGCGTGCTGTTTGCGAGCACCGGCTGAAGGCTAAAGCGAATCGCGCAAGTTCGGGCGCTTGATTGTCCGAAAGGACACGCCGACCTTGTCCTGCGAGACAGTGCGTAATCGATTACCCTCTGTTGCATTGCGGCATTCGCACGCGGACGCACCCGTATGCGGACGTCCCTATCCAACCCGTCATCCACCCAGGAACCAGGCTCTTCCATGACAGGCAATCCGGCCAACCTGCTGACCATCTTCGGCGCCACCGGCGACCTCGCCCAGCGCATGCTGCTGCCCTCGCTGTACGGCCTGCAACGCGACGGCCTGCTGCCGAAGGACCTGCGCATCCTCGGCACCGCGCGCAGCGAGCTCGACGCACAGGGCTTCCGCGATAGCGTCGCCGCCACCATCGAACAGCGCGTGGCCGCCGGCGAGAGCGACGAGGCGAGCATTCGCGACCTGCTCGAACGCCTCGACTACTGCGCCGCCGCGGTCGACGACGAGGCCTCGATGAATGCGCTGGCCGATGCGATCGCGAAGGCGCGCAATGGCGATGTCGTCTACCACCTGAGCACGGCGCCACGCTTCTACGCGCCGATCTGCGAGGCGCTCGGCCAGCGCGGCCTCGGCGGCGCCGGCACCCGCGTCCTGCTCGAAAAGCCGATCGGCCACGATCTCGCCTCGTCGATCGCGATCAACGACGGCGTCACCCGCGTGTTCGACGAGGACCGCGTGTTCCGCGTCGACCACTACCTCGGCAAGGAAGGCGTGCAGAACCTGATCTCGCTGCGCTTCGGCAATGCGCTGTTCGAGCCGCTGTGGAATGCGAGGCACATCGAACAGGTGCAGATCACGGTCGCCGAAACGGTCGGCGTCGAGGGCCGCGGCGGCTACTACGACAGCTCGGGCGCGATGCGCGACATGCTGCAGAACCACTTGTTGCAGCTGCTCTGCCTGACCGCGATGGAGCCGCCCGCGCACTTCGACCCGAGCGCGGTGCGCAACGAGAAGCTCAAGGTATTGCGTTCGCTGCGCCTGATCGGCCGCAACGAGGTCGGCAGCGAGAGCGTCGCCGGGCAATACACGGCCGGCGCCGTCGACGGCGTCGCCGTGCCGGGCTACCTGAGCGACCTCGGCCACGCCAGCCACACCGAAACCTTCGTCGCCCTGCGCGCGCACATCGACAACTGGCGCTGGTCCGGCGTGCCGTTCTACCTGCGCACCGGCAAGCGCATGCCGCGCCGCTGCACCGAGATCTACCTGCAGTTCCGCGCCGTGCCACATTCGATCTTCGCCACCAGCGGGGTGCGCGTCGAGCCGAACGCGATGGTCATCCTGCTGCAGCCCGAAGAGCGCATCCAGCTGACCCTGATGCACAAGACCCCGGGCCTCGATCGCAACGGCCTGCGCCTGGCCCAGGTCGCACTCGATCTCGATGTCGACGAGCAGTTCGCCGCGCATCGACGCCGGCTCTCCTACGAGCGCCTCTACCTCGATGCGATCGAAGGCAACGGCACGCTGTTCGTGCGCCGCGACGAGACCGAAGCGGCCTGGCAATGGGTTGACGCGATCTTCGATGGCTGGAAAGCTTCGGGCAGCACGCCGAAACCGTATCCGGCCGGAACCTGGGGCCCGAGCAGCGCGGTCGCGATGATCGAGCGCCACGGCCACAGCTGGCGCGAATAGCACCGATGCCCTGGACCGAAACCCGACATGCCAATGCCGAAGCGCTGGCCGCCGCCGTGGCGACGCGCCTCTCGGCCATGCTTGACGAAGCGATTGCGGCACGCGGCGCGGCGACCCTGGCCCTGGCCGGCGGTCGCACGACGCCGCCGATCCTGCGCCATCTGGCTGCCGAATCGCGCGACGGTTCGAAGCTGACGATCCTGCCCACCGACGAACGCTGGGTGCCGGCCGTCCACGCCGATTGCAACCTGCGCCAGCTGCGCGAATCGTTCGCCGGCGTCGACGGCGTGCGCTGGGTGGCGCTGGTGCCGGAACGACCGCGCGGCAAGGCCGATGCCGCATTCGCCAATGCCATGCTGGCGACCGTCGATGCCGCCTTCGATGCCTGCCTGCTCGGCATGGGCGGCGACGGCCACTTCGGCTCGTTGTTTCCGGGCGCGGCGAATCTCGACGAAGCGCTGGACCCGGGCAGCGCGGACGCGGCCATGGCCATCGTCCCCGATCCGATGCCGGCGGCCGGCCCGCATCCGCGCATCAGCCTGAGCCTGGCCCGCCTGCTGCACAGTCGCCAGATCATTCTTGCCGTGACCGGCAACGAAAAACACACCGTGCTCGCCCGCGCCATGCGCGAGAACGACCCCATGCACCTGCCGATCGCCGCGCTGCTGCACGCCGCCGGCAGCCATGTGGAAATCCACTGGAGCCTCTGATGAGCCTGCATCCCGTCATCGAACGCGTGACTGCGCGCATCGCCGAACGCAGCCGCGACCTGCGCGACGACTACCTCGCGCGCATGGACGCCCTGCGCACGCGCAACCCGGCGCGCGCCCGCCTGAGCTGCGGCAACCTGGCCCACGGCTTCGCCGCGGCCGGCGCCGACAAACCCCTCCTGCGCGCAGCGCGCGGCGGCAACATCGGCATCGTCACGGCCTACAACGACATGCTCTCGGCGCACCAGCCGATGGAGCACTACCCGGCCCTGATCCGCGCCGCCGCGCGCAACGCCGGCGGCGCGGCCCAGGTTGCCGGCGGCGTGCCGGCCATGTGCGATGGCGTGACCCAGGGCCGCGACGGCATGGAACTCTCGCTGTTCTCGCGCGACACGATCGCGCTGGCCACGGCAGTCTCGCTCTCGCACGACATGTTCGATGCCGCCTTGCTGCTTGGCGTCTGCGACAAGATCGTGCCGGGCCTGCTGATCGGCGCGCTGAGCTTCGGCCATCTGCCGGTGCTGTTCGTGCCGGCCGGACCGATGACCTCGGGCTTGCCGAACAAGGAAAAGGCCGCCGTGCGCCAGCGCTACGCCGACGGCAAGGCCAGCCGCGAGGAACTGCTCGAAGCCGAGGCGAAGTCGTATCACGGCCCCGGCACCTGCACCTTCTACGGCACCGCCAATTCGAACCAGATGCTGCTCGAGGTCATGGGCCTGATGCTGCCCGGCGCGGCCTTCGTCAATCCGGGCACGCCGCTGCGCGATGCACTGACCGTGGCCGCCACCGAGCAGGCCCTGAAGATCACCGCGCTCGGCGAGCACTACACCCCGCTGGCCAAGACCCTCGACGAGAAGGCCATCGTCAATGCGATGGTCGGCCTGGCCGCCACCGGTGGCTCGACCAACCATGCGATCCACCTCGTCGCCGTCGCCCGCGCGGCCGGATTGCGCATCGACTGGGACGACCTCGACGAGCTCTCGCGCGCGACACCGCTGATCGCCCGCATCTATCCGAACGGCGGCGCCGACGTGAACCACTTCCAGGCTGCTGGCGGGCTTGGTTTCGCGATCCGCGAGCTGCTCGATGCCGGCCTGCTGCACGCCGACATCCACTGCGTGCATGGCGGCGACCTGCGCGCGCAGGCGCAGGAACCCGATCAGATCGACCTCAAGCTGCGCTGGCGCGCGCCACTCGTCGCGTCGCTCGACGACAGCGTGCTGCGCACGGTCGCCGCGCCGTTCGATAGCGAAGGCGGCCTGCGCCGGCTTTCGGGCAATCTCGGTCGCGCCGTGGTCAAGGTCTCGGCGGTCGCACCGGAACATCGCTCGATCGAGGCGCCGGCGCGCATCTTCGATTCTCAGGACGCCCTGCTCGATGCCTTCAAGGCCGGCCAGCTCGACGGCGATTTCGTCGCCGTGGTCCGCGCCCAGGGTCCGCGCGCGAACGGCATGCCCGAACTGCACAAGCTGACGCCGACCCTTGGTGTACTACAGGATCGCGGCCAGCACGTCGCCCTGCTCACCGACGGGCGCATGTCGGGCGCCTCGGGCAAGGTCCTGGCGGCGATCCACGTCGTGCCCGAGGCGATCGCCGGCGGTGCCCTGGCCCTGCTCCGCGACGGCGACCGGATCGCCATCGACGCCGAGGCCGGCGCCCTCGACGTCCTCGTCGACGCGGCCACGCTGGCCGCACGCGAGCCGGTCCGTTTCGACCTCGCACCGAACCACCACGGCCTCGGCCGCGAACTGTTCGGCGTCATGCGCCAGGCCGCCGGCACCGCCGAACAAGGCGCCTGCAGCCTGTTCGTGGAGGGATGACGGTGGGCACGGCTAAGCGCCTTCCACGAGCGTTTCGGGAAAAACATCGCCCGCGTACCCCTGCGGGACTTGGACTCGCAGCATCCATGGCGCCCTCCTTGCGGGCAGCATCCCAGGCACAAGACCGCAGTCCTGCCGTTTTGTCTCCGGCCAGCGGCAGCAGGCACGAATCGGGACGGCCGCCAGTGATGGCATCTCCCGCTGGCGGGAGAAGCTGCCAGCAGGCTGATGAGGGTGGCTTGGCAAGGCGCCATCCACGAGCGCCCGGGGAACTGCATCACCCTCGTCCTCGAGCGGGACGCGTATTCGCAGCCTTCATGGCGCCCGCCCCGCGGGCAGCATCCCCCGCAGCGAACGGCAGTCCTGTCATCGGGTCTGCCGCCAGCGGGAGAAGGCACGAGTCGGGACGGCCGCAGGTGATGGCTTCTCCCGCTGGCGGGAGAAGCTGCCGGCAGGCTGATGAGGGTGGCCGGGCAAGGCGCCATCCACGAGCGCCGGGGAAAGTGCATTGCCCTCATCCACCTGCGGATCAACGCTGCGGAATGACCCGATGACATCCAGCAAGCAACGCGAACTCGGACTGATCGCCGACATCGGCGGCACCAACGCGCGCTTTGCGCTGACGGACTGGACCGCGCCCGAGGTCGAGATCATCGAACCGCGCTCGCTGCCGGGCGCCGAGTTCGCCAGCCTGCAGCATGCCGCCGAGCACTACCTCGGCGAGGTCGGCGCGAAACCGCGCCGCGCCGCGCTCGCAGTCGCATCGCCAGTCGACACGGACGAGATCCGCCTGACCAACCGCGCCTGGTCGTTCAGTCGCGCCGACCTGCAGCGCCGGCTCGGCCTCGACGAACTGCGCATGCTAAACGATTTCGGCGCCGTCGCCTGCGCGGTGCCGGCCCTGAAAGCCGAAGACCGCGTGCACCTGTATGGCCCGGCCCACGCGCAGATGCGCGGCCCGGTCAGCCTGGTCGGCCCCGGCACCGGGCTCGGCATCGGCCTGCTGGTCGGTTCCGATGCGGACGGCTGGCAAGCGGTCGAGACCGAAGGTGGCCACGTCACCTTCGCCCCGATCGGCGACGAGGAACATCGCATCGCGCGCTGGCTCGATGCGCGCTTCGGTCGCGCCTCGACCGAACGCGTGCTGAGCGGTGATGGCCTCTCGCACATCGCCGCCGCCCTGAGCGGCACCGACGGCGGCCCGCGCGACGGCCGCAACGTACCCTTGCGCGATCCGGCCGACATCGTCACTGCGGCGCTCGACGGCCACGATCTCGAAGCGCGGCGTGCCCTCACCCGCTTCTGTTCGGTGCTCGGCAGCGTCGCCGGCGACACCGCGCTGATCCACGGCGCGCGCACGGTCGCCATCGCCGGCGGCATCGTGCCGCGCTTCATCCCGTTCCTGCGCAGCAGCGCATTCCGCGAGCGCTTCCTCGCCAAGGGGCGCTTCTCGACCTGGCTCGAAGCGGTGACGATCGAAGTGATCGTGCATCCCAATCCCGGCCTGCTCGGCGCCGCCGTCGCCCTGCGCCAGGCCCACCGAGGAACCTGATCCGATGACCGGTTGGACTCCCGAATCGCGGCTCGCGCGTGTCGACGAACTGCTCTGCGCGGCACCGGTGTTGCCGGTGATCGCGATCGAACGCCTCGACGATGCCGTGCCGCTCGCACGCACCCTGGTCGAAGCCGGCCTGCCGGTACTCGAAATCACCTTGCGTAGCGAAGTCGCGATCGCCGCGATCCGCGCGATCGTTCGCGACGTGCCCGGCGCGATCGTCGGTGCCGGCACCGTGCTCGATGCCGCGGCGCTGACCGCGGTCGCCGAGGCCGGCGCAGTCTTCGCGATCGCGCCCGGTTCCACTGAAGCGCTGTATGCCGCGGCCGCGTCGGCGCCGATTCCGTTCCTGCCGGCGATCGCGACGGCCAGCGAACTGATGCGCGGCCTCGAACACGGCCATCGCCGCTTCAAGTTCTTCCCGGCCGAATCCTCCGGCGGCATCGGCGCGCTGAAGTCCTTCGGCGGCCCGTTCGCCGACGTGCGCTTCTGCCCCACCGGCGGCATCGACGCTGCCAAGGCACCGGCCTATCTCGCCCTGCCCAACGTGATCACGGTCGGCGGTTCGTGGATGTTGCCGAAGGCCGCCCTCGACACGCGCGACTGGAAAACGATCGGCGATCTCGCCTCGGCCAGCGCAATACTCGCCAAGCGCCCCTGAAGATGCTTGTCGCAGCTACCTGTAGGAAGAACCTTCAGGTTCGATGCTCCTTTTCGCAACGTGCCGAAAAGCATCGAACCTGAAGGTTCTTCCTACA
>NZ_FOVF01000004.1:135103-247554 GCF_900115085.1 Dokdonella immobilis
GCGCGGGTTCCGATCACGCGAGCCGCGTCACCGCTCCGTTGTAGGAAGCGGCTTCAGCCGCGATGCTTGGTTGCGGCAAACCGCAAGACTTCTCCGCAACGCAACGTAGAGCATCGCGCCTGAAGGCGCTCCTACGAAGAGCGCGAAGCGCGATTGGGGGCGCGGGCTTCGATGACCGATGCCTGCCTGCGCAGGGACGACGAGCCTTTCCTCAATCCGGCTCGCCCAATAGCCGCATCCAACCTCGCCGTCTTCCCGGCGAAGGCCGGGACCTGGCGCCTTTTGCGCTCCCCAAGATCAACGCCGCGATGTGTCGCCTCTGCGACGCCCGCGCGCCCAATCCCCAATCCCCAATCCCCAATCCCCAATCCCGAATCCCGAATCCCGAATCCCGAATCTCGAATCCCGAATCCCGAATCTCGAATCCCGAATCTCGAATCCCGAATCTCGAATCTCGAATCTCGGCCACCAACCCATGCTGCAATGCAGAACGCCCAAAGGATGCCGATCCGGTAAAAAGGAGGCTTCGCATCCGCTGCGACAGCCACCGCGTGAGCTCGAAAGGAAAAGCCACCTCATTCGATATCGCCTACGAGGCCGGGGTCTCGCAGTCGACGGTGTCGCGCGCGTTGAGCGGCAGCTCGCTGGTCAGCCTCGACACGCGGCGCAAGATCCAGGCGATCGCCAAGCAGCTCAACTACAAGGTCGACAAGAACGCCTCATGCCTGCGCCGGCAGCATTCGGTGACCCTGGCCCTGCTCCTGTTCGAGGATCCGACCCCGGACGAGTCGCTGATCAATCCGTTCTTCCTCTCGATGCTCGGCTCGATCACGCGCGCCTGCGCGCGCCAGGGCTATGATCTGCTGATCTCGTTTCAGCAGTTCTCCAACGACTGGCACGCCGACTACCAGGACAGCCACAAGGCCGATGGCCTGATCCTGCTCGGCTACGGCGACTACCTGGTCGCGCGCAGCACGCTGCAGAAGCTCGAAGACCAGAACACCCATTTCGTGCGCTGGGGCGCCGTGGTCGAGGGCCAGCCCGGCATCTCGGTCGGTTGCGACAATGTCAACGGCGGGCGCGCAATCACCGAGCACCTGCTCGGCCTCGGCCGGCGCCGCATCGCCTTCGTCGGCAGCACCAGCGAGCAATGCCCCGAGTTCCTCGACCGCTACCGCGGCTACTGCGCCGCCCATGAAGCAGCCGGACTGCCGATCGATCCGGCCCTGCAGGTCGATGCGCTCGATTCTACCGAGCAGGTCGGCCACGAAGCGGTCGCCGCGCTGATCCGCAGCGGTGTCGATTTCGACGGTGTGTTCGCGGCCAGCGACCTGCTCGCGATCGGCGCGACCAACGCCCTGGTCGAGTCGGGCCTGCACGTTCCCGAGCAGGTGTCGGTGGTCGGATTCGACGATATCCCGATGGCCAGCTACGCAAGTATTCCGCTGACCACCGTGCAGCAGGACACCAAGCAGGCCGGCGAAATCCTCGTCGAACGCCTGCTTCAGCAGATTCGCGGCGAGCCGGCCGAGAGCGTCATGCTGCCGGCCAAGGTCATCGTGCGCCGCTCGTGCGGCGCTCACGCCCAGCCATGAGCTGATCGAGCCGCGCACGCAGGGCCGGGCGGCTGATTGGCGCATCGAGCAACCAGATCGCAACGCCATGCGCGGGTACCGAGAGTGACGGTGCCGCATTTGCCGCGATCGTCAGCGGCGGCGCATCGGGATTCAGGGCGTCATGCCAGACCCCAGGCTGTTGCTGCGCCCCGAGCATGAAGGTCTGTGCGCTGTCGCCCTTGTTGAGCAGGACCAACGCCGTCTGCGCGACACCGTCGTGTTCGTAGACGCGATAGAACGCGGCGCGATCGCCGGCCAGTTCGAGGTCGAGCTGCAGGCCGCGCTGCAAGGCCACCGAATCCTTGCGCGCATGCGCCACGCGTGACAGCGCGGCATGGATCGGATGCAGGCGCGCCGCGGCGATGCCCTCGGTGCCGAAATAATTGCGGTTGCCATGGTGCTCGGCGTGACCGCGCATGAAGCCTATTTCCGAGCCGTAGTAGACGACCGGAATCCCGCGCGCCGTGAACAACCAGTTGTGCGCGTCGATGAAGGCGTTGTCGCTGCCGGCGAAGCGGGCCATGTCGTGGTTGTCGTAGAACGTGGTCAGCTCGTAGGGGTTCTGGTAGGGCCCGCCTTCGAGCGCGAGCGCCGGGGCCAGCGCGGCAAAGTCGCCGCCGGGTTTCTCGAAGGTCGCCGCGATCGCCTGCTTCATCGGGAAGTCGAGCACGCTGTAGCGGCCATTCTCGTTCCAGGTGTAGGGCGCAATCTTGGCCGCGTCGTAATCGAAGGCCTCGCCGAACATGAAGAAGCCCGGGTGATCGGCACGGATGCGCGCGGCGAATCGGTTCCAGAAATCGAGCGGCTGATGACCGATCGTGTCGACGCGGAACGCATCGGCGCCCTGGGCGATCCACTGCCGATAGGCGCCGACCAGGTAGTCCATGAGCGCCGGATTGTCGGGATTGAAATCGCCGAGCTGGGCGAGATCGGGTTTCGTGTTGTACCAGCGCTGCAGCGGCTCGTGCGCCGGATCGAGGCGCTCGGGCGGAAGATTGCCGTGATCGGCGAGCAGCGTTCCGGAGGCATCAAACACTTGCCCAAAGCCGAGCTGCTTCTCGGGCATCGACCAGGCCGGCGAGCTGTGGTTGGCGACGATGTCGAGCACGGTCTTGAGGCCTTTCTCGTGCAGGCCGCGCGTCAGTTCGGCGAAGCCGAGTCCGGGGCTCGGCAGGTGTTCGTCGAGCCGGTAGAAATTCATGCCCCAGTAGCCGTGATAGCCGGCCTTGCCGCGATCGGTCAGGAACGAGGTGCAGGTGACTTCGTCGCCACCCGTGAACGCCTCGTCGGGATTGTCGACGATCGGCGTGATCCAGACCGCGCCGAAACCCATCTCGCGGATGTAGTCGGCATTGTCGAGCAGGCCGCGGAAGTCGCCGCCAAGGTAGCCGAGGTGGGCGACGATGCCGTCGTCGCAAGGCAACGGGATGTCGAAGGTCGGATGCACACCGCCCTGGTCGCGATGGTCATTGCCGGGATCGCCGTTGACGAAGCGATCGGTGACGACGAAGTAGATCGCATCACTGGCCAGCGGTTCGAGCGTGCCAAAGTACTCGCGCGAGGCCGGCGTCGCCTTGTCGTCGCGATCCGGTCGGGTCGTCTGCGTGCAGGCGCCTAGCGCAAGAGCAGCGAGCAGCGTGAAACCGAAGCGATATCGAACCATGTCAGCCTCCCCTCGCGGTCGCGACCGCCGCCGTCTGCACGTCTGGCACGCGCAGCATGCACAGCCCGGCGATCAGGAAACTCGCGCCGCCGAGCACCAGCGCATAGATCGGCTCGTTGCCGAAGAAGGTCTTCAGCAGCACACCGAGCACGCTCGCCGCGAGCAGCTGTGGAATCACGATGAAGAAATTGAAGATGCCCATGTACACACCCATCTTCTTCGCCGGCAGGCAGTCGCAGAGCATCGCGTAGGGCAGCGACAGGATCGAGGCCCAGGCAAAACCGATGCCGACCATCGAGGCAAGCAGCCAGTCCGGATCTCGGATGAACAGGAACGAGAACAACGCCACCGCGCCGATCCACAGATTGATCCAGTGCGTCGCACGCAGGCCGAGGCGCGCGACCATGAACGGAATCACGATCGCCGCGATCGCGGCGAAGCCGTTGTAGGCCGCGAACAGCACACCGACCCAGTTCGCCCCTTCGTTGTAGGCCGCCGAAGTCGGATCGCTGCTGCCGAAGTGCACCCCGGTCACGGCCGCGGTCGTGTAGATCCACATCGCGAACAGCGCGAACCACGAGAAGAACTGGACCAGGGCGAGGCGCCGCATCGGCCCCGGCATCGCGTGCAGGTCGGCCATGATCTGCACGAAAGCCCCACCCGAACGCGTGTAGCTTAATACCAGCAGGGCGATGCCGTAGCCGAGCAAGCCACCGGCCAGGATGAACAACTCATGGGCGAGGCCACCGAGCACGATCCAGGTCAGCAGGCCACCACCGGCGATCAGCCAAAGCAGCGCATTGCCCGGCGACGCCGACGTCGACGCTCCCGCATCGACAGGCACCGCATCATCGAAACCTTCGAGCGTCTCGGGCGGGTACTCGCGCGTGCGCAGCACGGTCCAGCCGACCGCCCCGAACATGACCACGGCCCCGGCATAGAACGCGTAATGGACCGTCTGCGGAATCTCGCCCGCCGCCGCCGTGTTGGCAACGCCGAAGCGCGCCAGCAGCCATGGCAGCAGGCTCGCGACGACCGCACCGATGCCGATGAAAAAGCTCTGCATCGCATAACCGCGCGCCCGCTGCTGCGCCGGCAACTGGTCACCGACAAAGGCGCGAAACGGCTCCATCGACACGTTGATCGAAGCATCGAGCAGCCACAGCAATCCCGCCGCCATCCAGAGCTGCGGGGAGTTCGGCATCAGCACGAGGGCCAGGCTCGCCAGCAGCGCCCCATAGAGGAAATACGGCCGCCGCCGCCCGAGTCGGGTCCAGGTCCGGTCCGAAAAGTGCCCAACGATCGGCTGAACGATCAGCCCGGTCAACGGCGCCGCGATCCACAGCAGCGGAATCTGATCCATGTCCGCGCCGAGCGTCTGGAAGATCCGGCTCACGTTCGCGTTCTGCAGGGCGAAGCCGAACTGGATGCCGAGGAAGCCGAAACACATGTTCCAGATCTGCCAGAAGGAAAGGGGTGGTTTGGTTGTCATCGGGGATTCCGCAAGACAAGGGGAAGCGCCGCGATCAAGGCAGTCGGCGGACTTCACCATGGTAGTTCGAGCGGCGGGCTGCGGGGTTGGCTGCATACGTATTCATCAATGACACGACCCCGTGCCTGTCGCATTGGACCGCCTAGAATCTCTCCGTTCGTCCTGAGCGTAGCGCAGCGAAGTCAAAAGACGCCCTCGGCACCCCGAAGCCTGCCACTATTCGCCCTGCTCAAACGAACGCCCGAAATCCCGCCGTTTGCCCTGAGCGTAATCCAGCGAAGTCGAAGGACGCCCCTCGCGCCTCGACATCCGCCTCCATTCGTCCCGCACGGACGAACGCCCAAAATCCCTCCGTTCGCCCTGAGCGTAGCGCAGCGAAGTCGAAGTACTCTCCCAGTACCCCAACATCCGCCTCCATTCGCCCTACGCAAATGAACGTAAACCACCTCCCCGTTCGTCCTGAGCGTAGCGCAGCGAAGTCGATGGACTCTCTCGGCACCTCAACCTGACCCTCAATCCCGTTTCGCGGGAGCGGGCGGGCTGGCGGCACAGCTTCTCACAAACGCCGTCCCCGCCATCGAAACCCGCGCCGCCTTTTGCACTCATCGTAGGAGCGCCTTCAGGCGCGATGCTTTTCGACACGGTGCGGAGAAGAGCATCGCGGCTGAAGCCGCTCCTACAACGGAGCGGCTACGCATCGAACACCATCGAAACCCGCGCCGCACGTCCGCGCCTTTCGAAGGGGGGCGTTCACGCCCGATGCTTTCCATCACTCTCGACGATCCTGAAAAGCATCGCGGCTGAAGCCGCTCCTACAACGAAGCGGCAACGCACCGCCCACCATCGAAACCGCGCCGGTCGCAACTGTCCGTTCCCAACGCTTCTCTGCCGCCGGCCCCTAGCGCAAACTCACCGTCTGGCTCTTCCACTCCGGATCCTGCCAGCGATAGAAGATGCTGAGGTAATCCGGCTTGTCGGCGCGCTTGTCGACATTGAGCGTGGCGAGGTCGAGCAGTTCGAAACTCTGCACGAAGCGGTCCTCGGCCAGGATCTCACGCGCGGCCAGCACCTTCTTTCCGCCCGGCACCCAGCCCGCGAATTCGATGTAGCCGAGATCGGGGCTGTCGGTGCCGGGCGGCGCGATGTCGACGCGCCACCGATTGCCGTCGCGATGGAACACCCACAACTCGCGCCAGGATTCGAGCGGCTGCACTGCCAGTGCAAGGGCCGTGCCTTGCGCGTTGACGCGTGCCGAGTTCAGCCACACGGTCGCGAACGTGCACTGGCGCATCAGCGGCGATTTCGGACCGTGCTTCGCGTCGACGAGCAACAGGCAGGTCTGGCCCGGGTCGCCGGGCTCGGTGACGAGCTTGAGGTCCGACTTGCTCGGGACGGCCCGCTCGGCCGCCCAGCGCGATGCGCCGACACGCACGGCCGCTTCGCTGTAGTCGTCAGCATCGCTCTCGGCGAGATGGCGCGTATCGACGGCGGCCAGTTCCGCGAGTGCACGCTCGGCCGCTTCGCGAGGGTCCTCGCCGCGACGCGAGCGCTGGAACGCGACACTGGCCCATACCGCCGCGCTTCGCATGCGCAGGCGGTTCTTCATGAGGTCCGACAGGTCATTGCGCGGCGCGCGGTCGAGCACGTCGGTGCGCCAGGTGTCGAACGCATGGCGCTGCACCGGCGTCATGTCGGGGTCGGCACACTCGGGACGCGTCAGCGCCAGCGCCGCGCGCGCCTTCTGCTCGTCGCTCGCCGGCAAGGCCAACACACGACGGAAGGCCTCGCCGTCGTAGCAGAGCTGCATGCGTCCGGCACGCTCGAAACTGCGGATCGCGACGCCGTACTGCGCCGCCACTTCGAGATGCGCCGCGAAGGTCACGTCACGCGAGGAATTGCGGTTCGACGAAGCGCGCTGGGCAAGGTGATCGGCCAACGTGCCGAGCGCATCGAAAATGTCGGCGCCGATCGCCTTGGCCGGCGCCGCACGCAGGTAGGCAGCCGCGTAGGCGATGCCGAGCGCCTCGTCACCGGGACTCTCGCGCAGAAACTGCACGACCGCGAACAGGTCAACGGCGCGTTCGGGATCGAGCGTGATGCGGCGCACGTCGCGCATGCGCACGAACCCGGCGCGCTCGCGCCGGTGGTCGTAGACCTGCAGGTATTCGAGGCGCTCGCCGCGCACTTCGAGAGTATCGCCCGCCCACAGCACCGCGTGCTGCGTCGCCGACCGACGCGGTTCGGCGCGTAGCGCGGACTGGTCCTCGACGACGATCGCGAGCGCAATCTCGGCGGCGCGCGCGATCGATGCCGAGCCGAGCAGGACGGCGATCGCGAACAGCACGCCGCGGCCGATCACTGCCCTGCTCCCCTGCTCACCGTGCCGATCAGGTTGCCGCCGACGAAGCCGCCGTCGGCGGGCGGTGCGGCGATGATCACCGAGATCTTGTCGGAGAGCTTGTCGGCCATGGTCTTCTGGATCAGCAGCGGGTACTTGCTGATCAGGGCGCCATCGCGTTCGAGCTGGATGCTCGAGACCTTGCCGATCTCGTCCATGCGGTAGACCTCGGCATCGGCGAGCTTCTGGCGCGACTTGGCCTCGGCCTCGGCTTCGATCAGGCGTGCCTGGGCCGTGGCTTCGGCCGCCTTCACGCGGGCGACCTTGTCCGCGTCGGCCTCGAGCTTGCGCTGCTCGATCTGCTTCTGCTTGAACGGGATCACGTGCTTCATCGCCTCTTCCTGGGCCTGCGCCGCGATCACCTGTTCGTTCGCCGCCGCCTCGGCCGCCTTCTGCCGGCGCACCTTCTCGGCCTCGCCCTGCAGCTCGGTCTGCTTGACCTCCTGTTCCTTGAGCTGCAGCGTGTACTGCATCTTCTCCTTCTCGAGTTCGACCGCGAGCAGGCGGTCCATGCCGGCGCGGTAGTCGGCCGGCAGATCGACATTGCCCATCATGACCTGGCGCAGGATCAGGCCGTCCTTTGCCATCAGCGGCTTGAGTTCGCTCTCGACCGCGTCCTGCAGTTCCTGGCGCTTGCTCGAAAAGATCTCGCGCACGGTGTAGCGCGTGAACACGCGATAGATCACGCCCTGCATGAGCGGATCGACGAGTCCGCCTTCGATGTCCTTCGGCAGGTTCACGCCGACCGTCGCGAGCCTGTCCGGATCGAGTGCGTAGCGGACCGTCAGTTCGACGCCGATCGACAGGCCCTCGGACGACTGCAGCGGCGCCTCGCCGTCGGCAGTCGCGCTGCGCGTTGGCCGAAACATGTGGTCCTCGAGCGAGAACCGGCGCAAGGAATGAACGCCCGGCACGACCACGGCCGCGCCTTCGCGCAGCAGCATCGTCGTTCCGGTCCACTGGTTCGTGCGAAGCGCGACTTCACGCCCCTTGATCGTCTCGACCGGCGGGTGCTTGACGAAGTAGACGACGCCGAAACCGACCAGCGCCAAGGCAATGATCCACGGGCGCAACAGCCGACGCCCGATGCGCTTCAAACCTTCAAATCGTTCCAACATGGGATCCCCCGGATGGTCTGTGTGGATGTCGACGACGCGAATTCGCGCGCCTCGCATTCACCCGGAAGGTCGCAAGTCCTCACCCATGCCACTGCGCATTCCGGGCGCAGGGTCATTGAGCAGGGCGACCGTGTCGACACGCGGACCGAGGTCTGACGGGATCATTCAAAGATATGGCGATTTGCGGGCAGCGAATCGCACGCCGAGCGACTGCCTCATCCGCGCGACGAATGACGCGCGAGAAGGACCTGGAGCGCGGAGCCGATGATCCAGGGGACGCCATCTTCGGGCTCGGCCCAGCGCTTCACTGCCGATCGGTGCAGGTCGATGTTGCGCTCGATCCGATCGAGGGTTCCACGCCAGTCGGGGTTGCCTTCGCGTTCCACGGAACAAAACTCGAACACGTTCAGGAGCAGCTCGACGATCAGCACGCGCTCGTCGTCGCGGGCATCGGGCCGGTCGTACGCCAGCAGCGCGGGCTCGATCAGCAGCGGGTCCGACATCGCGGCCGGCCAGTCCTCCCATCCGACGTCGTCATCGGGCTCGAGCGCAAGCACGGCATTGAGTCGCGCGATCGTGTCTCGACTCCAGCCAGGTTGAGGATCCGGTGAAGTGGCCATGCGCGTTGATCACCCACTGCGGTGCGCAGAGTGTATCGAATTGCCACGAGGCTCCGCGGGTTGGCGATTCTCCCTTGGCGGGACGTCGGTCCCGATGCGATGGCGCGGCCGCCTAGTCGAACCCGTCGCGGAAGATCAGGTCACTGAGGTCCACGCACTGGATCCGTACCGAGCTGATGTTCGCTCCGGCCAGCACGCCGCTGCCCCGGTTGACCCAGCACACCTGCTGGAACCCGGCCGCCGGTTGCGCCGAAATCGTCACGGCATAGCTCGACTCATCCGGCAGCGCGGTCGGGAAATCGAAGGCCGCGTTGGTCGACAGTACGCGCGTATCGCCGCCATTGTTCTGGACCGAGACGCTTGCGCCCGCGGCCAGGCCGGCGACCGTTCCTCCGACGAGATAGGTATTGATCGAGCAGGCGACCGCGACGTCGGCAATGTCGACACCGGCGATCGTGCCGCTGCCGTTCGAAACCAGGCAGGTCTGGCTCGGCGTGGTCGGCTGGGCGAACACGGTGACCGCATAGGGGCTGCCATCGATCACCGGCGCCGGGAACAGGAAGTTGCCATCGTCCGGGACGAGCAGGTCATCGCCGCCGTTGTTGCGCAAGGTCACGGTATTGCCGGGCGCCAGACCATTCACGGTACCGCCGACGCTGTTGAGGCACGGGTTGCAGATCCGCGTCGACCACACGCCGCGACCGTGCGTGAACGCAAACAGCCGCGTCCCGTTCTGGTCGACCTTCAGCGCCTCGACCGGCGTGCGCGCGAACCCCGAATTCTCCACGTTCCAGTTGACGCCACCGTCGGTCGACGTGAACACGCCGAGGTCGGTTCCGACGAACACCTGCTGCGAATCGTTGGGATTGACGACTACCGACAAGGCCGGAATCTGCGGGATCGACGTCGGGCCGCTGCCGACGCTCGGCGACCAGCCGACTCCGCCCGTGGTCGTCTTGTACACACTCGGAATACCGAAGGCGGAAACGGTCGCGTAGGCGACATTGACGTCGTTCGGATCCCACGCCATTGATGAAATGAAACCACTGGCGAGGGTGCCACCGCCCGGCCATGTACCCGTGTTGGGGGCCGACAGGGCGGCCGTGTTGTAGTGGAAGCAGCCATCCGACATGCCGATCAGGACGCGATTGCCATCGAGGGGATGGGTCGCGAACGCGGATATCGAACCGTTTCCACAGGTTCCGCTCGAGCCGGTCGCGCGCGCCCAGCTCGTGCCCTGGTTCGTGCTGCGCCAGATGTCGAACCCGCCGGTCCAGATCTGCTGGCGGTTGCCTTCGTTCATCGCGAACGGCGCGATGAACAGAAATCCCGTGCCGGTGATCGCGCCGCTGACGGAACTGAATGTCGCGCCGCCATTGGTCGATCGCTGCAAGGATTTTCCGGTGTTTTCCGCGAACAGCACGTCGTTGGCCGGATCCGAATCACCGAGCGTGTTGACAGCGGCATACCCGCCATCGCCACCGATCAGGGTCGACCAGTCGGACGACGACGAGTTTCCGCGTTGGGTGCCGTTGTCCTGAAGTCCACCGAAATACGTCATGCCGTTCGGATAGACGGCGCCGTCGTAGAACTGGCTGGTGACGTAGCCGGTGTTGCGATCGATCCACGCGGTGCCATTCGAAACGGGACTGCCGCAGATCTGAGCAAGCGTGGTATTGACCGGCGCGCGTGCGTTGTCCGTGCGTTCCACGCCGCCATCGCTGGTCGCGAACACGATGCGATTGCTGGTGCCGTTGTACTGCGGATGAAAGACGATGCCATGCTGGTCGGCGTGGTGGTATTCGGGATCGATGCCCTTGTCGAACCACCAGTAGCTTGCGGTGCCCCAGTCGACACCGGCATTGTCGGATCGCCACAGATCGACGCCACCGGCCCAGACGATATTCGGGTCGAGTGGATCGACGGCGAGGGCGTTGTCGTACCAGCCCTGGTTGAGGAATGAGGACGAGCCGAAGCCGCATTCGGTGAGCAGCGCGATGACGGGATTGCTGAGCAGCAACTGGTTGATCTTCTGCGCGGTGTTGGCGGGCGCGACGTTGCCCTGGCGCTGGGTGACGAAGGAACCGCTGGCGCCGTTGGACGCAGATCGATAGATGCCGTGCAGCCCATAGGTTCCGGGTCCGCCACCCGCGTTGCGCTGGGAGGCCATGACATAGACGACGCTCTCGTCGGACGGCGCGATCGCGATCGAACTGCGGCCCTGGCCGCTCAGCGAGAGCACGCTCGTCGGAGTCGAGGTGTCCGTGTCGTCGCCGCGATAGACCGTTCCTTGCGACGTTGCGCGCCCGCAGGCGACGAAGACGAAACCCGACGCCCCCTGATTCTGCATCGCGATGTCATTGCAGCCACCGACGGCGCTAGCGTCGATCACCTGGGTCCAGCTGCTGCCCGCGTCGAGGGACCGAAAGATTCCGGTGCCGGTCGCTGCCCACACGCGTTGCGTGTTACGAGGGCTGACGCCGATCTTCATCGAATAGTAGAAGTTCGAATTGTTGGTCGAGGCGAGCTGCGACCACGACGCGCCGGCATCCGCCGACTTGAAGATTCCGGCGCCGCGAATGGCATCCGAGTTGCCGAACCCCTCGCCGGTTCCCGCATAGATCACGTTCGAATTGCCGGGCTCGAAGGCCAGCGAAACCACGGCCAGGTTGGCCATCTGGTCGGTCAGCGCCGACCAGCTCGCCCCGCCGTCCGTGGATTTCCACATGCCCCCGGCCACGCCGCCCGCGTACAGGATGCTCGGGTTGACCGGGTCGATCAGCAGCGCCCGTGTGCGCCCGCCCTGGTTCGATGGACCGAGGTTGGTCCAGGTGCCGACGGCTTCGGGGGGCGTCGCCGCAAACGGATCAAACGGCGCCGCGGACCGCGCAGCGAGCGACGGATACGGCGCATTCCGCGCACTCGAAAAGCGTGGCATCGAGCGGATGTGCTTCAGCGCCGGGAAATACAGGTCGGGACTGATCGTCCCGGTGCCCACGGTCGGGTTCGGCCCTCGGGTCCGCAGCGGACCGAGGCGACTGTTCACGTAGAACTGTTCGGCCAGATCGGGATCGCCAAAGCGTTCCTCGGAAAACTCCGCATCCCCGGCTTCGAGTCGCGCGCGCCTCGACGGCGTCAGCGCACCGGAACTTTCGCTGCGCGCCTCACTCGCCTGCCCTCGCGACCCATCGGCCCCCGCGGCGGGAGCTTGCTCCGCCCTGACCGCTGTCGAACCGAAGACCCCCAACACAACAACAAGAACCCAGCCACAAACCGACAGTTTGCTCATGTGAATTCCAGCCTGATGCTGACGCGCCTGGGAACCGCGACGCACGACCGCCCGCGGGACGCGAAATTGTCCGCCTGTCCACGCTGAAAAGCCATGGTTTCGCGAGCCGGTGGAGTGAATCCGAACAGACCTGCCAGTCGACCGTTGACAGCTCGCGGATTGTCGCACCGACAATGGGGACACACGGGACCCCATGTCTTCTGCTTTCAGAAGCTCATACCGAACCAGAGCTTCGGTCTGCGTATGGGACAACTGGAGTAATGGTACGAAGGTAGACCTGACCCTCAATCCCCTGCGAAGGTAGACCTGACCCTCAATCCCCGCTCCAAGCTGGCTGCGGGTCCGGCGACGTGGCCATTCACTTCGAGCTCCTCCAGGGCCGTCGAGTGTATCGAACTGGAATCACGAAAAGGCAGGGAGTTTGAGATTCAAAATGAAAGACCTGATCCCGCTCTTCGCGCAAAACCTGACCCTCGTTCTCCGAATATACATGCGGACGCCATCGCACAGCTAACTGAAGTTCAGCTTTAGCGGATCGTACCGAACGCCATATACGTCTCGCAGTTCGTGCACTTTTCTGACATAGAATGATCTTGGCGTTTCGGAATCACGTCGTGATTCTATGCGCTTGTGGTAATCATAGCCAAGCTGGTCAATTAACTCTTTAATTTCTTGAATCTGACCTGCTTTCAGGACTTGCAAAATCTTCTTTATCCCTAGATCCCAATCAACCCAAAGACTTACCCATTGAAAATCCAAAAGCGTTCGACCACCGCCAATACTCAATGCGGGAACCTCACACTCAGATAGAAGAACTGGAATGAACCAAGGCTTATTTGCAGAGTGTTGACGCAGTTCATCTACTGCAAGTACGAGCTCCTCATTCATATAGCTCTTTGACTTGCTGCCGTACTCAGAAGAAAAACATGCAACAAAATACGATCCTCTCTGGATTGCTTCTCGGATTGCATCCTTCCAACGCACTCCAGGAGCAATATTGTCGCGATCTATCCAGACCTCTATGTCGTGTGCCCTCAATGACTCACATAGTTCTTTCACAACATGAGTGTTTTCGTGAACGTATGACAAAAAGACTGATGACATGGCTCATCCAATTCGTGGTTTCTTCATACAGAAAACAGTGAAGGTTTCAGATTTTACCCCGTACCTATGGGCGCTCGGGATGTGCTAACTCGCGCCCCCATCACGAGCTGAGCATCAAAAATGAGCTCACTTTTATCCATGCTTGACATCCCCATTGACAAGAAGAGTTGGTGTTTTCAGTTCAATGCGATCCCCAAGGCATTCAGTGTCTCGGTTGTGATGGTCCCGGTGACGGCCAGCCCTCGATCTGATTGAAATTTTCGCAGAGCCGTCTTGGTCGCTTCGCCCAGCACTCCG
The DNA here is from genome assembly GCF_900115085.1 of Dokdonella immobilis. Taxonomy (GTDB): domain Bacteria; phylum Pseudomonadota; class Gammaproteobacteria; order Xanthomonadales; family Rhodanobacteraceae; genus Dokdonella; species Dokdonella immobilis. Next base: position 148,701 of record NZ_FOVF01000004.1, read on the forward strand.
TCAATCGCGCCTGGATCGTAACCCTTGGAATACAAGCCCGCTTGGACACGCATGATCATCATCCGAAGCTGATCCGTCGTTGGCTTGCGTTGATCGACGGGCGCCAAGGTCTGGACCGGTGCCGCATTGCTTTCATCTGAGGGAGAAGGCGCGACGTTATTCCGCGGAGTGGCGTGCGCGGGTGCCGGTGCCGGAGCGCGATAACCGCCACCACTGCCTGAATAGTGCGAGCTGTGGGAACTGTGCGAACGATGTGAGCTGTGCGAGCGATGGGTTGCGTATAGGTTCTGCACGTTGATATTGAGCGGAGCGGTCAAGGTCGTCGCAAATGCCGAATCACGCGCACCCAGCTCCATGAGTTCTTCGGTCGTCGTGTGACCGTCTGGTTCCTGGGCAGAGCCTTTGAGTGTGGCCAATAGGCCACCAATCGCAGTCAATGCTTTTCGCATGAGACCCCCTCCTCATGGTGAGTAATGGTACGAATGGCGCGCGACGTCCACGCATCCGTCGTCCACGAAAAAAAGCCGGCGCACCGTTCCCGAACCAAGCAGCCCTCACATGGCGGCAAGTAGTCCCGCTTCCAGTTAGAGATGCTCTGGCGTGCGAACGGCCAGAGACTGCGAGACAGGGCGCATAGGGGCAGATTGAAGAGAGAGACAGCCATGCTGCGAGCAGCGAGGAACTCGACAGCCGCTTCAAGCGCGTCGGCCATGTCAGCCGGATCTATCCAGATGTCGTCGTAGTGAGCTTTGGCAAAGCCGGTAGGTTCGATACCCATTAGCGCAACATGCTCGACGAACGGCAAGTTCCGATAGAGGTATCGAACCAACTCCTGCAGGCGTTCTACTGTCGGCTTGACCAGGACGACGCGGATCTCGATGCGCTGCCCCGCCTGATGCAAGGCGTACAGGCCCTTGATGGTTTCAGCGAAGGCACCTGAACTTTGGACGACGTAATCGTGAAGGCAAAAGTGATCGCCATAGAGGGGCACGCCCCACGAAAGCGCGGGGTGGGCAGCTTCAAAGGTCGCAGCGTAGCCGTGCGCCGAGAATCGGCGACCGTTGGTCAGGACGTGAAGCGGTGTCGCCGGCAATCGGTCGGCGCAGTGCCCAATGACTCGGTTGAGCCCCGCGCCCAGCAAGGTGGGCTCACCACCGCTTATGGCCAGAGACGGTGTATCCGCGTCGATGAGTTTGACGAGTTCGCACATCTGTTCGATACGCCAGGCGTCGTCCACGTCGTGAGGCGGCTGCGAACACATCATGCAATAGCTGTTGCATTGTTCGGTTGCGAATAGAACATTGCTGGCATCGCCCCGCCGATATCGAACCAACACGCGCGAACGGAGTGGTTGCAGCTCGATGACGTCGCCCGGCCGTACGATGCCGGCTCGATCGTCGAGAACCACCCCAGGGCGACCCGATGGCAGCTGCGCGTCCTGATTAGCAATAAATCCTGCCCAGGGAAGGCCGACGAGTTCGGCTGTGGCGGCAGACTTCTGGCCGATTGACCGCAGATCCAACGCCATCCGCTCAAACGGAAAACGGCCAACTGCCATCTCGGCCAAGTCAGCGACCTTCAACAGAGGAGCATGGCCCCAGTTCGTCAGCTTCGCCTTGGTGTCGAGCGGGAGCATCAGCCCGCCTCACTCACATCGTCTGAGGGAGTCGAGCGCGGCGCTTTCAGCGCCCATTGTTCGAGTACGCGACGATCGGCATCACTGCCAAGCTCCCATCGCTCCAGTAGGAGATCGAACATTCCCATCTGCTTGCGGCAGAAATCGCTGGTGGGCCGATGTCCGACGGGATCGCCTTGCCGAGCGTAGTGGTCGATAGGGTCCGCGCCGCATAGGGGCACATACGCGCAGTCCGAACAGCCCGGCAATGCCTCGGCCACCCCAGCGTCGAGGATACGTCGCATCGCAGGCGAGCTCAGCCAGGTGCGTGGAGATTCTTCGACACGTCCTAATGCGAACGAGGTATCGCCCATCGCCGCTAGCATCCGGGCTTCATCGGACGGGTAAACCTGGCCATCGTAGTCGTAGACCACCGCGCCAAGCCCGGCACCCGTAGGCGAACGGAGATCTACATATCCGTGCGAGAAGGGGGTATGGAGCTGAGAGAGGAGCAAGCTCGCGTAACCTTCCTCCAGCTCGTATCCGTCGTGATTCACACTGAGGATGATCTCCAGAGCCTTGCGGTAGAAGGCCAGGAATTCGTCGATGGAATAGCCAGTGCGTGCCACGGTCTTTCGGGCAAAGCCATATGGGCTCAAGGGCCGGAGCGATATCGAGTGAAAGTCTCGCCTGCGGTATTCGTGGATGATGGCCAGGGGATCTTCCAGGCTGCGACGAGTAATCGTGGTCAGTGCCGACACCGAGCCTGGTCCCAGTGTTGCTCGTGCTCGCTCGATGCCGGCGAGCGTCCGGGCATGGCTGTCGCGCTCGGGGCGAGGACGGTTAGCATTGTGAAGGGCTTCGGGGCCGTCGAGTGAAGTCGAGAGCTGCACGTTATAAGTCTTCAGCACCTGTACTTGCTCATCTGTCAGGTCGTGAAGCGTGGAGGCGATAACGAAGCGGATTTCGCGATGTTCTCGTTGGTTGCGTTCAATGATTCGCGATAGGAGCCCATGAACCCGCTCGAAGTGAAGCAAGGGTTCGCCACCCTGGAGTTCGACGGTGAGGGTGTGCGACGGCCACTCGAAAAGGCGCTCAACTACCGTGTTCGCGACCTCCTCAGACATATCGAACGACGATGCACCGGTCGGTTTCCGAGAAACCTGGCAGTAGGAACACGTGTGGTGGCATCGCAGAGAGACCACAATGATGTGCAAGGCCGGCCCTTGCGAAAGGTAGGCCTTCCTCGCCTTGTATTGAGAGAGGAGCGGAGCGAGCGTGGATCGGTCGATATCGCGCGCGATAAGGTGCCGCGCCTCCATGTCGGTCAGAACGGGATCATCGGCAGCAAGAACTCGATCGATGACGCGCTCCAATGTCGCATGCTCCATGAGCAACCAGTCTCCGGACATCGATGAGACGAATGCGCGCGATGGATCCCAGGGGAGTCGTCGAAAGCGAAGCGGAAGCAGGCGATAGGGCCGGCTACCCGTGAACGCCTCGCGACCCCGAAACTTCATGGGGTCGGGCCTGCGTCGTCGGCTGGAACGGCTTCGCGAAGGGCGGCGGTTACGAGGGCGGCATGGACTTCACCGGTTTCTTCCCGAATCTGTTCCCGCATTCGCTCATCAAGTGCATCGGTCCGGAATCGCTCTTCGAGCAGGGCAAGGTTGACCGTGCTCGAGCGCGGCGCTAAGCGAACGACGAAGGTCGTGGCCTCATGTTCGACGGATGTGTAGAAGTCGCCAGAGTAACGGTAGGTCGTGCGCACGACCACGTCGGCGCTGAAGATCGCCGCATCGAAGCGGAGCTCGATTGTGCCCATAATTCCTTTGGACCCCCCTGTAACCTTGTGGAGCGGATTGACTTTGCACCTATTCAGACTATGGCGAAACGCCCTGGAGATGGGGAGATCGAGCGTTCCCGGGATGGACGGTCGTCCCCCATCGAATGCCTGAGGTTCTCGACTAAGGAGAGGCTCGGGGTCAAGTCTTGAATCTTGAATGGGTGCAGATTGCATGAAGGAACCGCGCTCTCGCTGGTCGCTTTCCTTCTCACCGCTCAATTCCTCTCCTGCTGCCTCTTGAAAGCGTCACGTAGTTCTTTCGAAACGACATCCACTTGCCGATTTTTCTGCAGGAAGGCTCGCCGGCCTTCCGGTAGCTGGCAGTTCCGCGAGAGCGTGGTTGCGCCGTCGGGTGTTGTTGCCCTCACGTCCTGAACGTTGATGACCACTGCAAGCGTATCGCCGAGCGGCTCGAGGGCCAGGCAGACGGTGTCGATCATCTTCATGCTGCGATGAGCGGCGCCGTCGACCATGACCACGAGGTTTTCGCGGTCCATCCAGACCGAAGACCGCACCCCGGGAATTTCTCGCACAGCTGCTCTTGCGGATTCGTGGTTTATCGGCCGCGTGTAATCGGGGACGCCGGCGGAGCGCGTAATTTCGGTGGTCATCGCCTTGATGTGGGCCGCGACGGCCTCGGAGTCGCCCAACGCGGCGGATGCGCGCGCGGCGTTGACGTGAGCGACCATCCTTGCCGGGCTGACCGGTTGGCCAGCCTGTTGGGGATGAGGGGATTGGGTAGCGGATTCAGAGGGGGCTTTTCCGCAGGCAGCAAGCCCCAGCGCAGTTGTCGCAACGACAATCAGCGCTGCAATATGCGCACTCGCACGCCAAAACGCCCTGGTCGCAACGGAATCCATCCCGACTCTTCCGCCCCTTGGCAATCCCGGAGCGCAGTAAGCAACAAACGCGCCTTCTGCGCAAGTGTATCGCGAGGCGCGGCAGTCCACGAACAGCCGGGACCACAGTTCGCTATCACCGAGCTACCCAGATGCCGGACGCCCGGAATCGAGCGGCGTGATGCTGGATGTCACCGATCAATCAATCCTCCGATCAACCAGGAATCTGGTTAGTCAACTATTCCGTGATTATCTCTCCGTTGGTTACACTCGCCGAAGCATCCGGCGCTTCGGGGAACGGCTTGGGTCTTCAATTCTTCCTGATCGATTTCGAGAACGTCCAGCCGACTTCGATCGGGTCGCTGGTACCAGGCCATTGCAGAGTCATGGTCTTTCTTGGTCAGAACCAAACCAAAGTGCCAGTCGCGCTGTTGCAGGAATTGCAGCCCCTTGGTAGCGATGTTGAGTACGTGCAGATTTCAGGAAGCGGTTCCAATGCCGTCGATTTCCACATCGCCTTCTATATTGGCAAGCTGGCTGTCTCGCATCCGGATGCAAGGTTCACGATCGTGTCGAAGGACACACACCCAATCGGGACATCCAGAATCCCGCTTCGATCCTACGCCGCGAGCCAGATATTTTCTACAAAAAGGCACTACTCCTGGCAACACGGTCGCCGTTGGCATCTAAAGCGAGGACCGGGACACTAAGGAACTCGAGTCGATTGTACGCCATAGATCGAAGTGTACAACTTGGTACACCTACGTTTCCTTCGCCTGATTCAGCGCAATGGTCCGCACATCCACCAAAAGTCCGGTGTCCTGCTCCACGGATTGACGATCTCCCACACTTGGTCGAATCCGACCAGGCTCCACCCTCGGAGATTGTCTCGACGTCCGGCTGCTGCGCGCTACAGCTTCCCAAATTGTTCGTGCCCGAATCACTTCGTTCCGATTCACTTCCGTTTGACGGGTATTGACCAAGCGACCGCAACTACCTGCCTTCAAGCAAAGCGGCAACCCAGGACCATAGGTCGTGACCCAGGGCTAGCAGTTGTCCCTCGGGCTCATCGGTTTTGTCGTTGCAGATGGTCAGCCGCTCGTCCCACGGAAGAACTAAGCAGCTGTTGTACTTCGAAATCTCCTTCCGCCCTAGAACGACCGGGGCTACGACCGCATCGAATCCGGCGGAGTGCGCGAGGTCGATCATTTTGGCGCAGTCACTAGCAACTAGGTGGCTTGAGAGAACGACAAGATCTCGTTCTCTCCACTCGGGATCTACGCCGTTCAAAGCGGAATTGACGGATCCGTACTCGAACTCAAGCGTCTCTTGGTAGGAGCGCGGTATGATCAAGGCATCAACGCTTCGGCCCCATGGAGAGACAAGCATGAACGTGCCTCTCTTCACCTTTTGAATGCTGCGGCGTTGACCTTGTGTGACGAGGGATCTGATCATGGTCGTCTTCCCATGATCGTTGTTGGCTAGCGGAACGAGGAATACACGTCTCGTAATTGCTTTTTTCAGCACAGGAAATTCTCCAACCAACCCTAGTGTCGGGACGACGGGGTATCCGGGGTGCGCACAATCTTCTGCCGCCGAGCTGCCGCACACCAAATCGGCACCAAATCGGGACATCCAGAATCCCGCTTCGATCCTACCCCGCGAGTCAGGGATTTTCTACAAAAGAAAGGAACCGGGACATCCACAGTCCCTCCGATCTCCCACTTGGCCAATCGACTATTTCCTGCACATTGGCGAATCCACCAGACCCCACTATCAGAAATGATCGGGACGCCCGATGCGCCAAGCTCTGTGACAGTGGGCGTTCCGAATGTTGGGTGTCCCGGATCCTGCGTTCTGATTTTGTCCCGATCGCTGTTGTCCGGATCACTGTTGAAATCTGATCACCTGGATGTCGAACAGATGCCATCTGGCTTTGGCGGCGCGACGCAGTTCAGTTTCAGCGTGGCACTGATCTCGGCGGCAGGGCCACTGCCGGAACGCCCGATGCTGGAAATCGATACACGGAAGAGTCCCTTCTGCTGGCGAATGCGTTCGAGGGCCGCGCGGGCTTCCGACTCGCTTGCGGCAGCGGCTCTCAGGTGGATTGTCTGGCCGTCGAGACGAACTTCGAGCAAGGTCAGGGAGTCGCCGACCAGCCTATCCAGGGTGCCGCGAACCTGTGCCTCGCTGTAAACCTCGGCATGCGGCGACTCGCCTGCCGGACATTCGCTCGGTCCGCCCGGCGCATCGCAGGAAAAGTTCAATTGTGCGGAGAACGCATATCCGCCAGCGCGTGGTGAACCGCCACCACCACTGACGTAGGTGAACTCGCCCGAATCCCGCAGCAGGCGCACGACATCGCGGGCAGAGGCAACGTCGGCCGCAACGCCTTCGAGGCGTCCGCCTCGGCGCCAGAGGGCAACATCCGTGATACGCGTGGATGCCGGAAGATAGCGCGCCACCACTTGCGCGACGTGTTCGCGCGGGTCGATGGGCAGGGCTGCAGCCGCGGCAGTCGGCAATGGCAAACCGGGCTCGGCGGACGCCAGTTCCCGCGCGGTCCCAACCTTGGCCAGGACGGCCTGGCGCAGCGCGCGTGCGGCGATTCGCGTGCTTTCGGCAAGCGGACTGGGATCGACCCGTCCCGCAGGCATGTCGAGTCGATCAAGTGGTCCATCGACCTCGATCCCGTAGTTCTTTGCCAGGGATCCGGGCGCTCGGGCGGGCTGATAGTAGCCCGCGGTGGTATCGGCACCGATATGGACTGACCAATGCGTGCCTGTCGTCGTGGTCGACACGCCCACATGCTGCGCACGGAATTCGTGCAGCAGCATCACGCTGCCGCCGTTCGAACTTCCCGCCTGCAGGAAGTCGATCTGGCCGTTACCACCGACGCGCACAGGAGCGTTGGCACTGATCGACAACAATCCGATTCGCGCCTGCTCCAGCCACAAGCGCTGGCCGAACCCCGGGTTGATCGAGATGCGCAATGCCGGCTGGTGCACACGATCCACCAGCACGGTCAAGCCATCGCCGCCCAGCAACAGATCGTGCGCCGTCGCGATCTGCACCGTGAAGCAGGCTGCGTCATCGCTGCCCGACCCTGACCCACGCGGCAATGACGTGATCGAAAGGCCACACGACCCCACCGCTGGACACGCCTGCGCGTGATCGGGTGCGAGCACCACATCGCGCGGAGTCGGCTTCTCATCCGGCGAAGTGTCGAGCACGCGAGACTGCTCGACCAAGACGACATCACTCCTGCCCGGGAACACCCGATTCTCGGTACCGGACAGGATCCGCACCGCACAGTCCTTGGCGGAAATCCGCAGATGTCGCAGGTTTCCGAGCCGCCCGTCTTCCGGCAACCAGGGGCGGTCGGCCGACTGGCGAACGCGGGCCGCCTGGGAAAGATACGAATCGGGGGAGGCCGGCAGCAGCCCGCCCGCGGCACAGGAGGAAGAAGCGACCAGCGCCAGCATCAACGCTGTTCCCGTGCGACAACGCGACAAGGTCATTGGCAGGCGCGGAATGGTGGCGAGCATTGACGAGGGCCGAGCGAACATGTGCTCCCATGATGTCATTTGCCCGGCGGGACGTATATCCGCGTTCCGCAATAGTGGGTTCTACCCGTCTCGCCGTGCCCTGCCCGCTTACTGCACACGGCGGCCTGGTGATGAAATTTCGTGGATTGGGCACGGGATTGGCCCATGCATCAATCGGCAATCCATCGAGGTTTCGGGGACACGCAAGGTTCGGGGGCGAGGATTCGGGGACAGATCGATAGGGTCATGATCGATGGGGTCTGAGCCAATGGATTTTCGACTTTTGATTTTCAATCGTTCTGCCCGCATCGATTGAGGACTTGCGCCTGCTGCCGATGGTCGAAGGCCGCGCCAAATGTACTAGTCTTGCCGACTGTGCAGTTGAAGCACGTCCAGGTTTCGAGTGGTGTGCCTCCGCCGTGACGTCTCGTTGTCGCTCGCGCACCGCGATGGGAATCAGGGAGGGACGAGTCATTGAGTCCCTGCCCCTTCGTTGGCCTGGATGGCATCGGCGGAAGATCGAGGTGTTCGGGAGCATGCGTCACAGCGCCTGCCTGCTACGCGCATTGAGTCCCGAATCCACGTGCACGGCGTTTTCGACGATGCGTCACGGCCATCATCAATCCGAATGAATGGTCGAGAGCATCGCTAGCGGCATCTACTCGAAACCGTTCGCGAAGAGGAAGTCGCTCGGCTCTCCCGTGGCGACGCTGTACAGCTCGAGCGTCTCGTCCGTGTCCTGGTCGGCGCGGTAGACCACAGCGCTGCTGTCGGGACTGAATCGCGCGTCGGAGACGTCGCCGCCGCTGACCATCGGTGCGCTGAGCTTTTCTCGGGTACCGCCGCTGATCGGCACCTGATAGAGCTCGATCACGCCGACGAAATCCTGGTCTGCGGCATACGCAACAAGATGACTGTTTGGACTGACCGCGAATTCCTTCACGCCGCTGCCGGTCGCGAACCCCACGGCAAGCGGTACGGCGGCGCCACCGTGTATCGGTACGCTGAACAGGCCGTTGTCCGGCGGTGAGTCTCCATTCACCGAGGCCCCGGGGCCAGCCAGCGATCGGGTTGTATAGACGACCCGACTGCCATTGTTGCTGAGCGCGAAGAACGAAACCTCGTCAGTCAGCGAGGGCGGCGCAATCAGCCGGGTGACGAGGCCGCCGTCGATCGCGACGCTGAAGAGCTCGTCGATGTCCACGTCGCTCTGGTAGACGACGGTGCTGCTGTCCGCGCTGATGGCGAAATAGAAAAGCGCGCCGAAACCGGGATCGCTCAGTTTGGTGGCGCTGCCGCCGCCAATCGGCACGCTGTACAACTCGCTGAGATCATTGGTTTCCTGGTCGGCACGATAGACCACTCGCGTACTGTCCGGGCTGACCTGGAACGAAGTGACGGCTCCGCCGCTGACGAGGGGTCCATTGAGCTTGCTGGGCATGCCCCCGGCAATGGGCACACTGTAGAGTTCGATCACGTTGTTCGTGGTCTGCTCGCCGGTGTAGATCACGCGACTGCCGTCCGGACTGAGGCCGAATCCAAAGGTGCCGATGTCCCCGCCAGCAGGCAGCGGCGCGTTGAGCTTGGTGACGGTGCCTCCTTCGATCGGCACACTGTAGATCTCGTTGACATTGTCCGTATCCTGGTCTGCCCAATACACGACGCGGCGGCTGTCCGGGGTGATGAAACGCCTGTTGAGAATGTTTCCGCCGGATGGCATGGCCCGATTGAGCTTGGTGACCGTTCCACCATTTACGGAGACGCTGTAGAGCTCGCCGACACCATCCCTGTCCTGCTCGCCCGTGTAGACGACCCTGGCGCCGTCGGGGCTGACATCGAAACTGAACAGGCCACCGGCGGAAGGGATGGGCTTGTTAAGCTTGATTGCCGTGCCGCCGCCGATCGGCACGCTGAACAGCTCATCGACGCCATTGGCGTTCTGATCCGCCAGATAGACGACCGTGCGGCCATCCGGGGTGATCCTGAAATCGGTGCGGACATCCCCGCCATTGACCAGGGGTGGGTTGAGTCTGGTCGGCACGCCACCGCCGATCGGTACGCTGTACATCTCGAAGATGTCATCCACGTCCTGATCCGCCACATAGACCACGGTGCGGCCATCCGCACTGACCTGCCTGGCCACTATGCGTCCACCGGCCACCATCGGGCCATTCAGTTTGATCGGCGGATCCGCGGCCAGCGTGACGCAGGAAAGCAACATCAGAAATGCGCCGCTCAGCAGAACCGGTTGCCTTGGGTGGCGGCGGATTTCCGCGGCGGGCGCGGCGGCATGATGGTGCGCGGTGTTCATGATGGGATCCTCGTTTCGATTGGCGACCCGGCAGCACGAGTCGGGCCTGGTCAGCGCATGAATGGCATGTCGGGGGCGAACCGCATGGGGGGTCGACGCGCATTGCACCCGTCGAACGTTGGAGCCAGCGTGGTAAGAGCGTGGTAATTCCGGGCTAAGCAAACGAGGCGCCCTGCGCGCCAGGATTGGTCCAAGATTCGTCCACGGGAATTCGACGTCTTCGTGCAGGCACCTCGACGGATCGCGAAAAATTTCCGGGTGTTCCGGAGCGATGTTGGATACGCTCTTCGCCCCCTTCCCCACACCGTGTCCAATTCTGGGGCGGCGTACTCGGAGCCCATAGCAAGGAGCAAGCGATGATCACACAGCACCATGTCGGACTCCTGCGAATCACAGGGCTGCTCCTGATCTGCCTTCTTTTGACAGCGTGTGGCTCCGACAACGTTGCTGAGCTTTCGACGGATCTCCCCGATGCGTCGCTCGCCACGCCCTACCCGGGCTGTTCGATCGTGAGCGTGTCACCGGCCGTCTCGCTGCCGTCCATATCGGGAAATGGCCTACGTCGTGCGTTGATGCGTCACGAGGCGGACTGCTATCCGGACGTGAGCGAGCCGCCCGACTGGCTTGTTCCGTATCGCATCGCGTTCGAGCAGGAGTTCACCGAATCCCGACAGGTTCCGGGCAACGTCGACGTCTGGATGGGTGGCGAAACCCGGTTTGCCGACGATCCGGAGGCGCCCACCGAACAGGTCGACGCCTCGACCGACGGCGCGGGAAGGAACTGCGCCTTGTTCATGGAGCAGTTCGAGTCCACGGCAATATCGTGCATGGCCTCGATCGATACGGACGCCAGCGAACGCGCAAAGGTCATGCTCGAGGGATTTCGACGGCAATCGGCCTTCAAGATCAACGTGAGGGGCGAAAACCATCTCAACGCGCTGCTGCTGGGCCGCGATGCCATGTGCCTGGAGCGCTGGCGACTGACACAGCGCCAGTTTGACAGTCGTTTTGAGTCCTGCCTCGTGAAGTGAAGCCTCGCGGCAGAACTTCCTTCCTCAATCCGCGAGATTGGGCCGCAGGTGAGTCGAGAATCCGGGAGGCGCGACCCGGGACGCGATCCGGCCCACTTTCATGGCCCCACTTACATGGCGGCTTCCGACTCGGACTGGAAATCTTCGCAGCTGTCTTCGTTTCAAACCGGACCTGATGATGAGCGGCAACGGTGACACCCAAGGCTCGACGCTGACCCCTGGCGGTGCGCGCAGTCGGGAATCGCGTGACGCCGAGTAGCGACATTTCGCCACGGCGGTGACCGCGCGGGTGCGACCGCGGGTCGCTGTGCGGACCCTGACCCGGCCGGTGTAATCGCTGCCTTGCCACCACCGGGATTGCTCCATGTATCAGGCTTTGCGCCCACTGCGCGCCGCGTTCGCTTGCGCCCTTCTGACCGTGGTGAGCGTGCATGCGCTCGCCGAACCGCCGCCCGTACCCGATGGCGCACCGGACGAGCTTGCGTCCGTCGTCGTGACCGGTGTCGCCGAGGATGCGCCGCTCACCGTGGTGACCGCCCCCAAGGCGCCACGCCAGCCCGTACCGGCGAGTGACGGTGCCGATCTGCTGAAGTCCATTCCCGGATTCGCGACCATTCGCAAAGGGGGAAGCAATGGCGATCCGGTTCTGCGTGGAATGGCCGGCTCACGCCTCAACATCGTCGTGGACGGCGGCGGTATCGCGGGAGGCTGCCCGTCGCGCATGGATCCACCCACGGGCTACATCGCTCCGGAGCTCTTCGACCGGGTCATCGTGATCAAGGGGCCGCAGAGTGTGATCCATGGTGCCGGCAGCTCGGCGGGAACGGTGCTGTTCGAGCGCGACCGCGTGCGCCGCGATGAAGCCGGATGGGACTTCGTGGGCAGTCTTCTCGGCGCCTCGTGGGGCCGCGCGGACGAAACCGTCGACGTCTCCGGGGGCACGCCGAATGTCTACACCCGCTTGCTGGCCAACCACGCGCGCTCAGGCGACTACGAAGACGGCAACGGCGAGCGCGTGCACTCCTCGTACGAGCGCTGGAACACCGACGTCGCACTGGGATGGACGCCGGATACCGATACCCGACTGGAGGTATCGGCCGGAAAGGGCGACGGCAAGGCCGCCTACGCATTCAGCATGATGGATGGAGCGCAGTTCCTGAGAGAAAGCCTTGGACTGGAGTACTCGAAGGACAACCTCTCCGAACACTTCACCCGTCTCGAGGCGCGCGCCTACTACAACTATGCCGACCACGTGATGGACAACTACACGCTACGCGATCCGGATCCCGGGTCGATGATGCCGATGGCGATGGCCAGCAATGTCGATCGAAAGACCACCGGAGGTCGCGTGGCCGGAACCTTCGCATGGCGCGACCTGAGTCTTGTGGCGGGCATCGACACCTCACAGAACATCCATACCAGCCGAAACGGTGGCCCTCAAGGCAGCATGATGGGCTACTACCGCGACATGCCCCGCATTCGCGATGCCCGGATGTCGACGACGGGCGCATTCGCCGAGACAAGCTGGACCGTCTCCGACCGGCAGCGGCTCATCTCCGGACTGCGGCTGGACCGCGGGCAAACCCGCGGATATGCGCTGTCGACGAGCGATGCGATGGGCGGCGGCATGGGTATGGGTGCGCCGTCGACGACGGTTGCGGCGAGCCGAAGCAATTGGCTTCGTTCGGGCTTCGTGCGATGGGAACACGACCTCCATGACGCTCCGACGACGCTCTATGCCGGCGTCGGCCATGTCGAACGCTTCCCGGACTACTGGGAACTGTTTGGCCAGCACGTCGATTCGTCGCTCAGCGCGTTCAATCAGCTTCAGCCTGAGCAGACCACGCAGCTCGACATCGGCGCGCGTTACGCCGGCGGTCGGCTGAAGACATGGGTATCCGCATATGCCGGCCATGTGTCCGACTTCATTCTGCTCCACTATGCCTCGGGCATGATGGGGATGAGCCGTGCGGACAATGTGTCGGCAATCATTGCCGGCGGCGAGGCTGGCGCACAGTACGCACTGACCGGAAACTGGAAGCTCGACACGTCGATTGCCTACGCGTGGGGTCGCAACAACACCGAGCACCGCCCTCTTCCGCAGCTGCCTCCACTGGAATCGCGTCTTGGCATCACATACGACGCGGAAACGTGGTCGATCGGCGCACTCTGGCGTGGCGCCTACGCTCAGAATCGCGTCGCTGAAGGTGAAGGCAACATCGTGGGCCAGGATCTGGGTCCCACCGCCGGCTTTGCCGTGTTCTCTCTGAACGGCGGCTACCGTTTGAGCCAGGGCCTTGTCCTCACATCCGGCATAGACAACGTCTTCAACAAGGTCTACGCCGAGCACGTGAATGCGGCCAACCCCGGCCTTGTCGGTTACGTCAACACGGTTCGCATCAACGAACCGGGTCGCACCGTGTGGCTGAAGCTCGGATTCAATTTCTGAGTAGGGCGCTTCGGACTTGCCTCAAGCGCCCATTGCACGCGGGAGAGGAGCGGTAATCGGGTAATCGGTGTAATCGGGTAATCGAGCGGGTAATCGGGGCGGGTAATCGGGACACGCAAAATCCCTGGGTAATCGCGGTAATCGGGACACGCAAAATCCCTGCGGAAGTAATGCGAGAACGCACGATCCGCTGGGAGAAACGGTGGTCACTTCCACTTTCGTAGCATCGCCACCCAGCCAAGGGGACCACGCAAACCGGGACATCCTGAACCTTGATTTGATCCTGCGCCCGGAGCCGGAGGACTCCCGCACACAGGCACGACGGTTCGAGTCAAGCTCCCGGGGGGACGAATGCCCGCAGCCTGATCGTCGATCCTGACATCCCCGCCCACCCTCAGACTTCCGCAAGGTGCGTTGGCCGGGCCTGGCTGCGGGATCAATCCCTGATGGCAGGGATTCGATACCGTCGGTTGCTGCTCATGCCCTACATGTGGGCCGAGTAGGATGACCTGCCGGCTACTCTGGCAGGTTCGAACGAATGCGGTTCACGGTTTCGGCGAGTTGCCGGGCAGAAGGCCGGACCCGCTGCCGACGTTGCGCATCTCCGCTGGCGTCGTGCGGGGTTCCGCATTCGCGTCCTGCACCGTCGAATGTCGCGAGTTGCGGCGGACCGATGCCCCAGTCGCTTCCCTGCTGCCGCGGCACGACGTGGAAGTGGAAGTGTGGGGTTTCCTGGCCGCTGTAGACGCCGTTGTTCTGGAACGTGAGGATGCCGAGGGGCTGGTAGGCCTTGACGAGCGCTTCGGCGGCCCGCTTGGCCGAACGCAGTACCTGTGCGCACTCTTCCTGCGAAAGTTCGAGGATCGTCGCGACGTGGCGACGCGTGATGACGCAGCACTGGCCCACTTCGAACTGCCACGGATTGATCACGGTCAGGGTGTGCTCCCCCTCCTCGATGATCTTCCACGGCTCCTCGCATGCCGCGACGCACAGGTCGCAGGGATCCCTGATGGGGAGTTCGATCACGCCATTCTCCAAATCGCCCTGTCGGTCCGTTCTGCCCGGATGGGATTCAACCTCGATTCGGGCGCAGGTGAAAGTCCCCGGGTCGCGCGATCCGATCAGCTGTCGGTAATCGGCACCGGTAATCGGGACACGGCGGTATTCGGGACACGGTATTCGGACACGGTATTCGGGACACGCACAATCCGCCGTGGAAACACCAGCAATGGGCAGCAATGGGGACGGCAGCAATGGGGACACACACAATCCACTGCGGCCAAGCCGCCGAGCCGCAGGTCGCGCGGGTGCCGATAACGGGAAGTTTTGGCCAACGGCAATGCCATGCCTCCGAAATGGACGGTATCCGGCCATCAATGGCCATTGAGCCGACTCACCTACCCGCTTTCGGGCAAGCAGGAGCCGGACTTCGGCAGAACGGCGCGGAACCGGCAGCAATGGGGACACACACACAATCCACTGCGGCCAAGCCGCCGAGCCGCAGGTCGCGCGGGTGCCGATAACGGGAAGTTTTGGCCAACGGCAATGCCATGCCTCCGAAATGGACGGTATCCGGCCATCAATGGCCATTGAGCCGACTCACCTACCCGCTTTCGGGCAAGCAGGAGCCGGACTTCGGCAGAACGGCGCGGAACCGCCTTAGCAGTCAGGCCACTTGTCGTCGCATCAGCAGTTGGGCGCTGCCGATTCCTTTGAGCCAAGCCTGTCCGATGGCGGCGGCTTTCTCCATCAGTGACCGGGGTGTGCCGATCGCCCGCCAGTAGCGGGTTTCCGTTCCCATCATCTGGTGGTGCCACTGCTGTCCGGTCAGTCCGAGCTTGCGCAAGATGGGCGGTTCGGTGGCGTCGATGCGGCTGCGCTTGTCGGCTCGGGCGATCCGGGCGCTCCAGTCGATCAGGTCGAGATAGGCTTCGGTGGTGATCGGCAGGTGGGCCGATACCATCGATGGGTTGATGGGCTTCAATGACTCGTTTCCCAGGGTTGGGCTGGATCGAACGCGCTCGATGCGCTGGACGGCGCTGGTGTGGGAGGAGGATTCGAGATTCCCGGCAATGCCGGCCCGGATCGGGTTCAGATCCACATAGCTCATGCAGGTCAGAACGGCGGCCTCATCGAGCAGGGCCTGGCATTTGTAGCGGCCTTCCCAGAATCGACCAGTACAAGCGTCTTCCCGATTGGCGCGGCGTGCGATGGGCTCATTGAGCGCCTTCATGAACCAGGCGAGACTACCGAGTCGCTGGCGGCAAGCGTTGAGTCGGTCCGTATTGCCAAGCAGGGTCGCCTCTTTCTGGCGACAGCCCGCATCGTCCACGTCTCCGCCCTTGGTTGCCGGAAACAGACGGACCCAGCGCACCGCGACTTCCTCGTCGTTCCACCTCGCTGCAGCGGTCGGATCGATCCGCAGAACCACATGCATATGGTTGCTCATCACCGCATAGGCATACACGCCGACGGCAAAGATCTCAGCCAGTTCCAGCAAGCGCTTCTCGACCCAACCGCGCCGGTGTTCGTACGAGGCGCCACTGTACGGATCGACACCGCACAGCCAGGCGCGACGCACGCACCGCGAGATGCAGTGGTAGAAGCCGGGGGCGTCCGGATCGACGAGAAGGCTGCGGGCGGAAGTCATGCCCGAAGCGTGACGCGACCGGATCAGCTTGTCTGTAGGAAAACGTCTACTCGTAACGTAGGATCATGTCGGGATTCTAGATGTCCGTGACTGCCGGTGACTGCCGTCCGTGACTGCCGTGCTTCTGACTGCCGTCCTGACTGCTCTTCTGGAACAAAGCCGTTCTATCCAGGTCCCGTCATGGATGACCTGGGAAACTCGCACCTTTGCAGGTAAATCTCATGACTCCGCGCGCGGATCAGCCATCGAGGGTGGGCATCGTGCTCCTCTCAGCCTTTGCGGCAACCGTCTCTGCAATCTGGGGCTACGACACCATCGCTTGCAACGGACTTCTGGCGGGCGCTCTTTCCGCACTGACGCGCGCAGGCTTTCTGGTCTTTGTGCATACCGGGACACTTGCAGGATGCCTTGGACTGTTGGCCTTGTTCATCGTGGTCGCCCATTGGCTAACCCGGCGTCGGGCTCTTGAAAACCGACAGGAGCTAGTCACTTTCGTTCTCCCAGTGGCGGCTCTGCTGGGCGGTCTCGCTCTCGGCATGTTTGCGCACATTGGATTGAGATGCGCTCTCCATCCTTGGGCCTAGACGCTTTTGTGTTCTGCGGGAGCCAGGCCCGGCAGTCCCACCCGGTCCGACGCGGACAGCAACCCAACAACCGGGACACACCCAAAGCGATGGGGAAAGCGATGGGGACACGCATGATTCGCTGCCGACGAGGAATTCTGGGTGTCCCCGTCCGCCCCTGGGTGTCCCCGTCCGCCCTCCCCGTCCGCCCCCCGTCCGCCCTGGGTATCCTCGCCCACCCTCCTCGACGATCTTCCACGGCTCCTCGCATGCCGCGACGCACAGGCCGCAGGCATCCCTGATGGGGAGTTCGATCATGCCAATCTCCAAATCGCCCGGTCGGCCCGTTCTGCCCGGATGGGATTCAATCTCGATTCGGGCGCAGGTGAAACTCCCAGGGTCGCGCGATCCGATCAGCTGTTGTCGCGGTAGGCCATGACGAGATACGGGCTGACCGCCGCCAGCGCCGGGCCCCGGGCCGACTTCACGTGGCCGTCCTTCGTGATCTTGATGTCCTGCGCGAGCCAGGCGTTGCCGTCGAACGTGTTGTACCAGAGGTCGGAACCGCCGCTCGCGCGGTAGGCGAGGTAAAGCTTGCCGTCGTAGCCCGCCAGGGCAGGCGAGCCGCTGGTTCTGGTGTGGCCGTTCTGGGTGATCTTGAGGTCCTGCGCGAGCCAGGTGCCGCCGTCGAAGACGTTGTACCAGAGGTCGTTGCTGCTACCGGCCTTGTAGGCGAGATAGAGCTTCCCGTTGTAGACGGCGAGGGCGGGACCGTCGCTGCTCTGCGTATGGCCGCCCTGCGAGATCTTGATGTCCTGCGCGAGCCAGCTGTTGCCATCGAAGACGTTGTACCAGAGGTCGTTGCTGGAGCCGGATTTGTAGGCCAGGTAGAGCTTGCCGTTGAACGCGGCAAGCGCGGGGCGCTTGTTGGTCCTGGTGTGGCCGCCCTGGGTGATCTTGATGTCCTGCGCAAGCCAGGAGTTGCCATCGAAGACGTTGTACCAGAGGTCGTTGTTGCTACCCGCCTTGTAGGCGAGGTAGAGCTTGCCATCGTACTCGGCGAGGGCGGGCGCTTCGCTGGTCCTGGTATGGCCGTTCTGGGTGATCTTGAGGTCCTGCACGAGCCAGCCGTTGCTATCGAAGACGTTGTACCAGACGTCGTTGTTGCTGCTGGCCTTGTAGACCGCATAGAGCTTTCCGTTGTAGGCCGCGAGCGCGGGTCCCTTGCTGGTCTTCGTGTGGCCCTGCTGCGAGATCGGAATGTCGGGAATGACCCAGCTCGCGCCGTCGAAGGCCGTGAACCAGATGCGCGCCGACGGTCCCGAGAACAGGTTGTCGATCAGCCAGCCGATCGCGCCGCCGATAATGCCGCCGAGGTAGGCGCCCAGCAGTGCGCCGAGCACTGCACCGATGACGGCGCCCACAGGTCCGAGAAGGCTGCCGAGGATCGCGCCGAGGTAGCCGCCGATGATGCCACCGACCAGCACGCCGACGCCGGAGCCGATCGCGCCGCCGGTATTGCTGAATCCGAACACCGAGTATCCGGCGGCAATGATCGCGAGCGGCCAGTTGATCAACGAACACCAGGTGCGCCCGACGCGGCTTTCGGTCTTGATCAGGTCCGGATTCGATTTCAGCGCGTCGGCATAGGCTTGTCCGCCTATCGTGTTCGGCGTCGGCCAGGGCGGCCGCCTGCAGGCGCATGGCAGACTGCCGCCGAGTTGCGCATCGATGAACTCGCTGAGCTTCCCATTGCCGTCGCAGCCGCCGTCGGAGTAATCGTAGGCCTCCTTCTCGAGCGCGTTGTCGCACTTCGCGCCGCGCCATCCGCAGCCGAGAAAGTGCGACACGTAGTAGGCCGCCCACGAGCCCGGTACATGGCCGCCACCGAGCATGCCCTGGATCTGCAGCGCGTGGACCAGTTCGTGCGCGATGACGAGGAAGGTGTCCTTCGAGCAGGGCCGGTAGTCGCGGATGTAGATTCGGATGTCGGGCCCGGGGCCGCCCGAGGACATCGTGAAGCCGTCCGCGCCCGACGCGCCGGGCGGAAGCCCCTCGTAGAACAGGATGCGGGAAAAATCGAGCTTCGGGAACAGGACCCTGCAGCAGTCCATCAGGCACGAAGGCAGAGCGATGGGGGTAGGCATGGCGCCTCCGGCTGCCGGGATTGTGGCCAATAGGATTAATAGAGAATAGGAGTCCTTATACGCCCGAACCAGCGCGCATGTGAAGATGATTGCCACACTTGGCACAGGGCCGCCTCGGGGAGGAGTTCGACCACGCGCCTGGCCCGTCCGTCGGCCGGGCCGGCACTTGCCCGCGCTGACGACTCCTGTCGCGGCGTGCCGCCGGCTCGACTCATCCACAATTCCCGTACGTTTTCATTACAAATTTCGGCGCGGACCCGGGAGCAATGGGGAGAGGCACGATCCGCCGCTGCTGATCCGAAGGTCGCGCGGGATTGTGTAGGCATGGGCGAAGCCATGGCCAACGGCGATGCCGCCGCCGAACCACCCGTTATCCGGCCGTCAATCGCCATTGAGCCGTCTCATCGGCATGCCTTCCGGCACGCAAGAGCCGGACTTCGGAAGAAGGGCACGAGGCACGCCGGACACCTACCCTTTTTCCGAGCATGACCCGTCTACGGCCCGCCTCCGGCTCAGAGCGTCGCGAACCCCACCGAAGAGGTGGCGTTCGCGACGCAATGGGGTATCAGTCGCCGTCGAAGCCTTCCCTGAAGATCAGGTCGCCGGCATTGATGATGGCAATGTTGCGGTCCGCGGTGCGCGTCAACGCGTCGCTGGTCGCGCGCAACACATAGATGCCTTCGCTGTCGGCAATGAGGTCCGCGAACGTCGCAAGGCCGTAGTAGGTCGTTGCGTCGGTGCCCAGCAGCACGGCGCCGGGCGGACCGCTGACAACGTCGAGCACGACCGGCGATCCGCCAAGAATGCCTTCATCGAAGACGTTGACGACGGCGACTTCGAGGGCGGGGGTGAGCGGCGCGTTCGGAAGTCCGACGCCCGGAATGCGCAGGAACTCGATATCCGACCCAATGCGGTCGACACGGTCAGCGGAAACTTCGAGGTTGTCCAGGATCATCGGACCTGGGGATGGGGAGGCGTTCGCGATTCCGAAGGCGAGTCGCCCAATGCCGATTCCGCTCGCCACCCCGTGAGCGCGTCCGCTCACGAGGGGGACGCCATCGCGGCTGACGTCGTAGGTACCTGCTTCCATGTCGTAGGCGAGGCGGAAGTGGTAGGTCTGGTTGACGACGTAGGACAAGCCCGGTGCCGATACCGTGCCGCCGGCGTCGCTGATCGAGCCCGCTCCCCCAGTGCCCGATATGGCAATCGTCGTGAAGACTCGTGCCGAACCGTTGGCCTCACGTACGCCAATGTTGTAACTGCCGAGCGCGCCGAACGCGACGTCGAATTCGACCACGACCGTGCCGACGGCAATTCCGATGTCGTCGAGAAGTTGCCACCGGCTGCTCTGCGCCGAGGACGTGTTCGTGCTCGTCAGAGCCAGGGCGTTATCGCCCGAGCCCTGGCTGATGATCTCTGTATCGAGCGCGGGGGCAATGAAGATCGGCTCCCCGACTTCGGCGCCTCCGGTGCCAATCCCGCTGCCGACAGCCGCTTCGTCGAAGTCGGCATACAAAGCGGTGCGCAGCGTGCGATCGGCCTGAACATGCACGTTGTCGAGATCGAATGCCGCGCCGCCCGAACCCGTCGGATATCCGATATAGAGGGTGCCGATACCTGACCCACTGACCCCTGTCGGCTGATCGAGGGCGAGAATCCGGTCGTTGTTCGCGAGCGTGACCGTGCCGTTATCGAGGTCGAAGCGCAGGTCGAAGTGCAGGCGCGCCCCGGCCGAAAAGCCGTTGTTGGCCAGCGCGATCGTGCCGGCGGCCGTGCTGGCCGAAATCGATCCGGTGCCCAGAACATTGAGGTTAAGGAAATTCGAGCCCGCGGAACCTTGCTCGCGAACGAGAATGCTGAAGAAGTCGAGTTCGCTCGGTGTGAAGTCGAATTCGATACGCACCGTGCCGCTCGAGACTTCGGCATCGCCAAGAAGGCCCCATTTGATGCGCCGCGCACTCGTGGTGCCGCTTTGGTTGATGACGCGAAGATGGTTCTCGCCCGCGCTGTCCTCGATGACGGTGGTCGACAGACCGCCGAGGTCGGCTGGCTCGTTCAGCTCGGCGTCGCCGGTACCGATGGGCAGCCCCGCGGGCTTGTTGTTGAAGTCGGCCTCGAGGAGGACGATCGGGGAAGAAGGGGCGCCGGCATTCGCCGTCGAAATACCGGCCGCAAGCAGGCCCAGCATGATCCAGATCGAGCTCATCGAGTGCTCCAGTGAGAGTCGAGGGTGGGGATCCCGCGCGTTCCCGCGGGGTGTCCCGATGTTGGCGCCAAGCCGGGGGCGATGCTTGCAGGAGTTCTGAAATTGTTGTGAAAAGCTCGGGCCTGTCGCTGAGAACCCCGGATTGGCTTCAGCCGGGCCGGGCCAATGGGCCGCATGAGCAGTGAATTCGGGTCGACATCGGGTGGAGCAGCGGAGCCAGGCCTTCTTTCGTACCTTCGCCATCCGGTCATGGGGGTCATGGGGACACACACGATTCAATGCCACCGGGGAATTCCTGATTCCCCCGTGCGAACCCCCGTCTGCCCCACCGTCAATTCGTACCGTCTGTCCGGGGCGGAACGTGGTCAGCGGCATCGCGGCCGCGCAGGCGTGGTCCGGTCGCCTCGACAACCAAGGGCACTGCGCTCTAGCATCGATCCGATGAGCCTGTGCTATCGACGAACCGGGACCAAGTGATGACGATGCGATCCATCCTCGTGGTTGGCTGGCTGGCCGCGCTCTCGTGCGCGCCGATCACCTCGCTCGGCGCGGACAAGGCGGCGCAGGAAGCGCCGTCGCGACGCATGACGCTCGACCGCCTCTACAGCCTGCCCTGGATCATCGGCACGGCACCCGGCAATCCGGTGTTCTCGCCCGACAGTCGGCGCCTCGCGTTCCTCTGGAACGACGAGGGGACGAACTTCCGCGATGTCTGGGTCGTCGACGTCAGCGGTGGTGCGCCAAGACGGGTGACGGCGATGCCGCGACCGTCCGCGCCGGCGGATCCCGAAACCGATTTCCACAAGCTCGAGCAGGTCGAACGCGCCGAGACCGATGGCGGTATCGACGAAGTGACCTGGGCAGCGGACGGCCGGCACCTGCTTTTCACCCTGCACGGTGCGCTCTATCGCGTTCTGCCGGGCAAGTCACCCGAGCCACTGACCGAGGCCGGCTCTGCGGTCTCGGACCTGGCGGTTTCGCAGCGTGGCAATGTCCTCGCGTGGCGTGCGGATCGCGAGCTGAAGGTCATGCAACTTCGGCCGGGCAAGCACAATATCCGTGTGGTCCACGCCCCCGAGCAGGCACGGGCCTCCGTGGAATCGTTCACGTGGTCGGCAGACGGTTCGCGCATCGCATTCATCGAGTCCGATTCGACGGATGTCCCCCGACGCGGCATTCCCGACTACCTCGGCGAGGAGACGCGGCTCGTCGAGATCGAGCGCGCTTTCCCGGGCGAGCCGTCGGAGAGTCGCCGGGTCGGCGTGGTCGAGGTGAACGGCGCGGCGGTCCGCTGGATGGACCTCGCCGGCGATCCGCGCGATCTGATCTTCGACGTGCGCTGGTCTCCGGATGGTCGGCATCTGCTCGTCGATACGAGCGATCTCTACATCAAGCATCGACGGCTGCTCGTGGTCGACGCCGACAGCGGAAGGGCAAGAACGCTGGTCGAGGAATCCGATCCGCACAACGTCACGGCCGAATGGTGGGCCGATTGGGCGCCCGACGGAGCGAGCATCTTCTTCACGTCCGACCGGGGCGAAGACTATCGCGTCTACCGTCAGTCACTGGATGCCGAGGATGCGGTGCCCGTGACCTCAGGCAAGGGCGCGGTCTTCGAGGCGCGCATTTCGGCCGGAGCCGAGGCGCTTTTCGTCGTCGACAATGCAGGCAACGCCGAGTCGCGACGCGTTTCGCGCGTATCGCTCGATGGCGGGCAGCAGCGCCTCGTCACCCCGGAGCCCGGTGCGCACCATCCGGTCGTCTCGCCCGATGGCCGGTTCCTGGCCGACCTCTATTCGAACGATGTCACGCCGCCTGATTTGTATCTGCGCTCGACCCGCGCCGACGGGTCGAAGACCCGCCGCGTCACGCATTCGCCGTTGCCGGAATTCGATGCGTATCGCTGGATCGCGCCGAAGTATGTGACGTTTGCAAACGTCGAGGACGGCACGCGGCTGCATGCGCGCCTGACCCTGCCGCCCGACTTCGACCCGTCCAGGAAATATCCGGCGATACTCGGATCGGTCTACAGCAACTCGGTCCACAACGAATGGGGTGGGCGGATCTATCACCCGACCTGGGGGCTCGACCAGTTCCTCGCCCAGCAGGGCTTCGTGATCATGAATGTCGACATCAGCGGCAGTTCGGGCTACGGCAAGACCTTCCGCCAGCGCATCGGCGAGGACTACGGCGGTGTCGACGTCGACGATCTCTACAGCGCGACGCGATATCTGGTCGACCAGGGTTACGTCGATGCGGATCGGATCGGCATCTGGGGCAGCAGCTACGGCGGCCTGCTGACGACGATGTCGATGTTCCGCTATCCGGATGTATACAAGGCCGGCGTCGCCGGCGCACCGGCGACGAGTCTCTTCCATGCCCTGACCGGCGAGATGCGCACGATGATGGCACCGCAAGGGCACGAGGCGCAGTACCGCAAGTCGTCGGCTTTCCTGCGTTCGGGCGATCTTGAGGGGCACCTCATGATCATCCATGGCATGCGCGACCCGATCGTGTTGTTCAAGGACTCGGTTACGCTCGTGCAGCGCCTGATCCTGCAGGGCAAGGACGTCGATTTCGTCGTGCTGCCGAACGCGCCACATGGCTGGGACACGCGCGGACTCGCCCAGACCCGCTTCGCCTTCCGCAAGCTCTACGAGCACTTCAAACGTTATCTTGGCAACCCCGAGCCTGCAGGCCAGGCGACCGAAGCCCGCACTGTCCCGCGCTGAACCGGTCTCGACCATGCGCGCGTTGCGGCGTGCGCATGGTGCAAAACGTCGCTTGCGCGGCCAGAGCAGCAAAGGAGCATCACCGAGGACACGCCAGATTCGTTGTCGCAGGGTATCGATGTCCCCGAATGTCCCTTAGCTTTGCATGGGCGAAAGGGCCGGTTTCGGGATCGACGACGTACACGGCCAGCTGTGCGGTGTCCGCAGCGGCAACCGGCAGCCTCTCGAACACGGCGACCGTCGGGGTCGGCGCAGGCGTCACCGACCCGACGCCTGGCAACAACTCGGCAACCGACACCGATACCGTGGTGCTGCAGCGGCCCACTGCAAGTGACCGCGATCACGGCCGCGCTGGCGCCGTTCGCGGAAGTCGTGGGCGGCACCTGCGGTACGGTGCCGTTCAACCTGACTGCCGGATCCAGCTGTACGGTGCTCTACAGCTTCACGCCGACCGCGCCGGGTCCGTACAGCCAGGATGTCACGATCACGGCCGATGTCGGCACCGCGACAGCGACCTTGTCCGGCAATGGCGCGGCCGGTGCAGTCGATGCAGTCGACCTCGATGCGGTCTCGCCCATGGCCGCCCTGCTCCTGCTGCGGGGCCTCGGGCTGATGGCGATGCGGACGATGCGACATAGCCGTCGGGTGTCCTGACGGCGAATCCTGAAAGCCCGGAGCGCACGCTCCGGGCTTTCTTGCATCCGGCCCTGCCTTACTCACGCGGATGCCGGGCGGCTTCGAGAGCCGCAGCGGGAACAAGCACCGTTCGCCGCCTGGCGTGATCCGCCCGCAATCGCCATTGCAGACTCCCGACGCGTGACCCACACTTCGCGGCAATGTCGTGGAAGTCGGACCTGTTCGTTCCGGCTTCTGCGCGCCCTGACAGACCTCGCAAGCCTCACACCCATCACCCCTTCTCGTCCGGTACTGCCATGAGCCTCGATGATCTGTCGCGAATGGTCCGGGAACACTCCGGGACATTCCTTTGCCACCGCATTCACGACGAAGAAATCACAAAGTGCGTGCATTTCGAGCACGTGGTTGGACCCGTTGCCGAGGAGGTCGATGTTCCGGAGCTGGGTCGACTCCGCGAGTTCTACGCAACGTTCGGCAGCATCCTCTTCTACCACGACGAGAAGTCCGGGGACGCCGGTCGGTACCTTGCGCACCCTTCCGAATGGCCCGGCCTGGAAGGCGAACTCAGCGGATGGCTTGACATGCTGGATGAGGACGAACGCGATGACTGCTTGCCGGGCGGCGTCGATGCCTGCCTCGTCATCGGGGAGACACCGCAATCAGGAAACTACATCCTGGTTCAATCCGCTGGAGATGCCGCTGGCCAGGTCTTTGAATTCGACCATGATGGCCTGGAGTTTACCCATTGCGCCAACGACATCGTCGAGTACGTGCACAAGCTGCTCAGACCCGATGGCCGACTGCTGACCGACATCGCCTCCCACATGCGATTCGTGGAGGGAGATTCAACCGATCAGTGGTGGATACGGGAGATGAAAGACAACGCCGGACTCGTCGTTGAGACGAGCGAGTAGCCTCCGCACGATTGCGCATGGTGCGATATCCGGCGTGCGATGGCGGGTGGAGAAGCGGGAACAGGGGAAGAACGAAGCTGGATCCGGCTCGCCGTGGATGGTCGCCGGAGACAGTCGGTCCCTGCGCGTTGCCACTTCTTCGTCGCTACCTGGTCGGATCGGCCCGAAGAACCGCATGCACATCGCTGCTCGTCACCGCATGGGCATACACGCCGGAGGCGACGGACCCAGCCCCTCGACCGGATCGCTGCACGACGGCGGCGCGGCGGCCCGCGCCGAGAATGCGTACAACATGAGCACGAAGATCAGGGCCACGCAAAGCGTGGCGGTCGAAATGCAGTCGATTCCGGGTTCCGGATCGGACTCGCGGCGCATCGCACACTCCCCTCTCGCTCGCTCGGCATTGCAACCTTGCGACAGCGGCTGGCGGAAGGCATGAAGGAACTCCGAAATTTCTCTTCAAATTTGCCTTGAGTCCGCCATTTGGGCGCGCTGATATCCCTCCGGCGCCGGCGTCCCGCGCTTCAGTACGGGATGGGTGGCGGCATGCCATCGACCGCCACGCCGCGACGACCGAGCTCGGCCCGGGCCTGTGCGGAACCGGCGCCATCGGCCAGCATTTCAGCGCGCAGGGCGAGCAGCTCGAAGCCGGTGGCGCGCGCGCGTGCGGCGACCCGCTCGAGCGCGGGCCCCCTGCTGGCCAGTCGCAGCGACGCGCGCAGCAGGTCGACGCGCAGGGTCAGCAGGGCATCCGGATTCTCGAGCAGTTCCTTTTCGAGGTCATCGAGCATGCGTTCGGCCTGCTCGGCGCGGCCCTGGGCGAGCAGGGTGCCCGCCAGCAGCACGCCGGCCTGGGCGGCGGCGTGGGCGTCGTTTGCTGCGCGCATGGCACGGCGCAGCTCGCGTGCGGATTGTTCGGCGGCCTCGAGCCGGCCCTGGCGCGCGGCCAGCTCGCTCAAGTCGAGCTCGCTCATGCGCACCCAGTCTTCGAGCCCGGCGCGTTCGCGCAACTCCAGGGCCAGGCGAAAACCGGCGTTGGCCGATTCGTTTTCGCCACGCAGGGCCGCCTGGCGCGCACGCGCCGTTTCGATAGCGGCACGGCGCGGCGCCGGAATGCCCTCCTCGAGACCGATCGCCGACAACAGCGCGTCGGCGCCTTCGAGGTCGGCTCGCAACAACAGCAGCTCGCCGAGACTGGCCACCACCTGCAGGCGGAAGTCGCTGGCACCCATGCGCGAGAATCCATCGAGCGCCTCGCGGAAGCGCGCTTCGGCGACGCCGATGCGACCGGCGCGACGATCCTGCACACCGAGATTGAACTGCAGACGGGCGACGTCGAGCGTGGCATCGACGGCCCTGAATGCGCGCAGTGCCGCTTCGTTGGCCTCGCGGGCGGCGTCGACGCGCCCGGCCCGCGCATAGAGAATCGCCAGGTTGCTGCGCGCGATCGCCTCGCCGCGGCGATCGCCACCCCGCTCGAACAGGGCCAGCGCCCTTTCCCATTGTTCCTGCGCATCGGCGGTTCGACCGGAGCGCGCCCGCAACATGCCCAGGGTATTGCGCGCCGATGCTTCACCGCCGATGTCACCGGCCTCGAGACAGGCCTTCAGGGCCGCCATGGCCGATACCTCGGCAGCCTCGAGATCGCCCGCACGCTGCTGGGCGATGGACAGCACATCGAGCGTACTGGCCTGCGCCCGCGGATCGCCGAGCTCCGTGGCTTCCTCGAGAAGATCATCCAATTCGGTCACGGCCCTGGCGTGTTGACCGCGGTTGGTCATGACGAACGCGGCATCGCGTCGGGCCGTCATGGCCAGGCTGTGCTGACCGAGCGCCGATGCCGACTCGGCGGCTGCCTCGAAGGCCGCGATGGCCTCGGCGAGCTTTCCTTCCTCGCGCAACAGGGTCGCACCGATGATCTGCCTTCGCGGCGAGGCCGCAGGCCAGGGCGTCGCATGAAGCAATGCGTCGACGCGGGCCAGGCTCGTGCGGACTTCGCCGAGATTGCCGGCGAGCATGCGTGCCGAAGCGAGTTCTAGCAGCGCGTCGACACGTGCACGATCGCTCGAAGCCAGACCGAAGGCGGTCTCGGCCGCCTTCGCGCGCGCCTTCTGGTCACCGCGAATGGCGGCCATGCGAGCTGTCATCAGGACCAGACGGGCGCGATCGAGGTCGGGCGACTTCGTGGCTTCGAGCTGGCCGAGCAGGTCAGCCGCTTCGCTCATGCGACCGGCGCCGATCAGCGCATCCAGCAGGCGGAATCCGGCATCGCTGTCGCCGGGATCGAGTTGGTGCAGGGCCTGCAGCGCAGCGATGGCCTCGCTGCGCCGGTACTCGAGACCGGCGCGGAATCCCTGCAAGCGAAGCTGGTCGGTTCGTGGCAGCTCACCCGCCACCGCAGCCGCCGCCTTCGCCCAGGCGCGCGCCTCGTTCAGGGCGCCGGAGCGCGCGCGGGTGTCGGCCAATGCGGTCATCGCCGCCACCGACCCGGGCTCGCGCTTGAGCACGCGCTCGAAGCGGTCGCGCGCGGTCAGCAGGTCGTCGCGGCGCAGCGCATCGATGCCGTGGCCATACCAGGCCAGTGCCTGCGGCTCGCGCGGTCGCCCTTCGTGCAGGACCTCGACCGCCGGCCAGGCATCGTTGCGGTCGGCATCGCGCGCCGCCTGCCACGGCTGCCAGACCAGGATCGCGGCGGCGACGATCCCCGGCACCGCCACCATCGCCGTCCACCTGCCCGCCGCACCGCGTGCTGACATCGATCCCGGCTCGGAGGCCACGTGCACCGGCAATTCGTTGGCCGCCGACTCGTTCGCGGCTGCATCTCCACCATCCGCCGCTTCGAGCAGAATCTCTGGTTGCAGCAGAAAACGGTAGCCGAGCTTGTGCTTGGTTTCGATGAAGGTGGAATTGCGTGCCGAGTCGCCCAGGGCCTGGCGCAATTCCCGGATCGACTGCGAGAGGACGCCGATGCTGACCGCCTGGCGACCCCAGACCTTGTCGAGCAGTTCGTCATGGGTGACCAGGCGCTGGGCGTTCTCGATGAGGTACCTGAGCACGAGAACGGTGATGGGCCTGAGCGCGATCTCGCCTTGCGGTCCGCGAAGCTGGGCATTGTCCGCGTCGAAGAGGTGGGAATCGAACCGATAGCGCATGGGTCCAGTCTAACCGGCATCGATGTCGCCACAACCGGCCCCGCTGGCGGATTTTCGCCGACCGGGCAGCTTGCCGACATGAACGCGAGCCACCACGATAGAATGAAGGCCCGGTCGAGAACCCAACCTTCCTCCAATGCTGTCGCTACCTGACCATCCCGTGCTGGACAAGATCGCCCTGATCGGCGGTTGCGCGCGGCTGCCGATTGGGTTCGACGCCGAGCGTGCATTGGCCGAAGTGGCCGCCCTGCCGGCCGACCACTGGGGGCACCGTGGCGGCCGCGTCGGTGTGCACAATCCGGCCCAGGCGATTTTCCTGCGCGGCCACGCGCCGGCCGAAGGCGAATTGCCGGTCGAGGATCGCGAGGTACTCGACCGCCTGCCGACCTTGCGTGACGTGATTGAAAGGATCGTGCCGGCCCCGTCCATGCGTTGCCTGCTGGCCCTGCTGCCGGCCGGTGCCGTGATCGCCCCGCACATCGACCAGGCCGACTACTTCAGCAAGACCCTGCGCCTGCATTTTCCGCTGACCAGCAACGAGCATGTCTGGATGTACAGCATCGATCGGTGCTACCGCATGCGACCGGGCGAGATCTGGGCGCTCAACAACAGCGCGCGGCACGGCGTGGTGAACGCCGACGCGAGCGAATCGCGCCTGCACATGATCTGCGACTTCCTTGCCAGCCCCGAACTGCTCGACCTGCTCGCCCGCGCCGATCGCAGCCTCGGCCGGCCCGATGCCGAAATCGAGCGGCAGATGCTCGCCGCCCCGCTGCCCGCGCGGCGCGCATGATCGCGACCAGTCGTTTCGTCTATGTGCATCTGCACAAATCGGGCGGCACCTTCGTCAATGAGTGCCTTGAGCGATTCTTCCCGGACGCCCGCCGGCTCGGCTATCACCTGCCGGCCAGGTTGATCCCGGAGGATCTGCAATCGCTGCCAGTGCTCGGCTTCGTGCGCAGTCCGTGGAGCTATTACGTCTCCTGGTACACGTTCCAGGCGCAGATGGCCCGACCCAATGCACTGTTCCGCTGCGTCAGCGAGGATCGACGGCTCGATTTTCCCGGAACGATCCGCAACCTGCTCGATCTCGGCAACGACGACGACCGGCTCGATGCGCTGCTGGCCCAGCTTCCGGCGACCTACGGCCAGCAGGGACTGAACCTGCCCGGGTTCGCGCTGGCGCCGATCCGTGGCAGTGGCAAGGGCTTCTACAGCTTCCTGTTCGACTACATGTACGGCGACAGCCGTGGCCCGCTGGCGATCGGTCGGGTCGAGTCGCTGCGCAGGGACCTGCTCGATTTCCTCGGCCGGATCGAGCAGCCGATCAGCGCCGAACTGCGCGCCTTCATCGAACAGGCGGCGCCGCGCAACACCTCGACCCACGGCAGCTACCGCGACTACTACGACGACGCGCTGGCCGCACTCGTCGCCGAGCGCGACCGCCACGTCATCGAAGCCTTCGGCTATCGCTTCGGGGCCTGAGGGGCATCGCGGTAGCTCTGCCGCGCCCCCGGCATCCGGCCTACTTGCGCTTTGCCGGCTTGGCCGGCTCGCCCTTCTTGCCGAGCGCCTCGAGCAGCGTGCTCATGTCTTCGGCATGCTCTTCCTCGACCGCGAGGATCTCTTCCATGATGCGGCGCGTGGTCGGATCGGCATTGCCGAGATAGGTGACGATCTCGCGATAGCTGTCGATCGCGATGCGTTCGGCGACGAGGTTCTCCTTGATCATGTCGACCAGATCGTCGCCCTCGACATAGTCCGAATGGCTGCGCGTGAGCAGGCCCTCCGGTGACAGGTTCGGCGCACCGCCGAGCTGGGTGATGCGCTCGGCGATGCGGTCCGCATGCCCTTGCTCCTCGTTCGCATGCTCGAGGAATTCGGCGGCGACGCTCTGCGCATTGATGCCCGAAGCCATGTAGTAGTGGTACTTGTAACGCAGTACGCAGACGATCTCGGTGGCTAGCGCCTCGTTGAGGATCTTGATCACGGTCTCGCGGTCGGCCTTGTAGCCTTCGGTGACCGCGCCGCGTTCGATGTGCTCGCGCGCACGCTTGCGGATGTTCTTGATGTCGGAAACGAAGGGTTTGCTTGCTGGATTGTTGGCGGCCATGGGTTTGATCTCCTTGCGTGGATGACGCGGGCCTGCCCGCGCGTTCGCGAAAATCGCGGACACGTTGCGGCACGGCGAAGCCCGACCATTGTGCAGATCGATCTACAGCCAAAGCTGAACGGAGCCGTTAACCCGTGCGCGATGCGGCTTCGGCGCGCTCGGCCGTGCCCGCGATCAAGGGCAGGATTGCCTCGATTTCATGTTCGTGACGTCGCCATTTTCCGGCCGATGGCGCGGACAACGTGTGCACCGAATGCGGTAGCGCCGCCTTTAGCAGGGTATCCCAATCCAGACCGAGTTCGGAGCAAAGTCCCTGAATGACCGACTGCGGGGCGGCTAGAAACGCGTCATAGCGGACCCGGTGAACGCGGTCAGCAGGGACCTCGGCCAGATCGTCGAGCAGGATGCGCGTGGTCGCCTCCCATTGCCGCGCCACGATTTCGGGCAAGGGTTTGCCGCGCAGCTCGCGCCAGCCCGGGACGAGGGCAAGCGACCAGGCTGGCTGGCCCCAGTCCGGCAGATTCGGATAGGTGCGGAATCGGCCGGAGCTCCACGCTTCGATCATGCTCGACAGAACCTCGCGGGGTTCGCGATAGAGATAGATGAATCGGGCGTCGGGAAAAACCTTGCGAAGAAAAGGAATGCGCAGCGCGTTCTTCGGAGTCTTTTCAAGCATGCGCAGACGATGGCCTGGCGGCGCCGAGCTGCCGTCGCGATCGCGCAGCACCTCATCGAAGCGACTGCGCAACTCGGCGATGACAGCGGGCGTGGCCTCATCGACACCGAGCCGGTTCGATTCGAATCCACGTGCCGCCGGATGCAGTTCGGGCATGCCCTCGAGGCGACCGTGGCTTTCGCCGCCCACCGTATACAGCGCCGGCGCCCGCGCCAGGGTCTCGAATAGCAAGGTAGAGCCCGAGCGGGGGGGCGATACGATGAAGACCGGGCGATCGAAGCGCGGATCCGCGATCGACGCCGACTGGGTGCGCTCGGCGACCGCAGACCTCAGGGCGACGCTGCTCGAAGGGGCATCGGCTCTCGCGCCAGCGTCAGGGTCGGTCCCAGGCGCAACAGACGAATCGGCTTTCGTCCGATCATCCAGGGCTGAACGCAGAATCATCGGTGCCAGCGCCGTGAGGAATGGCGATCCATTGCGCAACACAATCGCCTGGCCCTGTTGCTTCATCGCGTGAGCAAACCTGTCGAGCGCGGCGCGATAGGCGGGCCACCCATCGCGATCACTGCCTGATTGGGCCCAGAGGCCGAGCCAGGTAGCGCACAGCCGTGCGCTCTCCTGTTGAACAAGGGAAAGCTGGGGATGAGGTTGCGATTCGGCAATCAGGAAATTCAGATGATCACGCAGCTCCCAAGGCGACATCACACTGGGCAGGTTGACCGACTCATAGATGAGTTCAGGGTTGGCGCCCGGATCGGGGGCAATCGTTGGCGCATGCCATCCGGGAGCCGCGCGCCCCGCAACACGACCGCCACTGGCCAGTTCCCAGAAGCGTTCGCCGCCCACGGTGTCTGCGACCAGATGGATGCGCTGGCTTTGGGCGGCATTGATCACGCGATGCGTTCGCCAAGTATCGAATATCCAGCATTCACCGGCGGCCATGTTGACCTCGCCCTCGCCGCAGATGAAACGCACGGTTGGCTGGGTCAGGATCGGCACGTGCACCCGCACTCGTTCCCGCCAGTAATAGGCCAGATCGGAATGGGCTGGCACTTCGGCATGCCCGCTGAGGCGCATCAGACGACTGCGGCCCCAGACCGCGCCCATGCTGGCAAGCACCTGGCGCAGATAGGGACAGGCATCAAGATGGGGTGTCGGTCGCATTGGCCCGGAAATCGAATCGCTCGACGGATCGCCATCGACAGCGATCAGCGGCAAGGCGGAATTGCCGGCATAGCCCTGCGGATGCGGCCGCCAGACCTCCTCGCCGAGCCGCTCGACTTCTTCGAGCAGGTGGGCGGCGTCGTAGCGCAGCGGCAACTGGACAAACGGGACCTGGAGTTTCATGGCCCGATTATCCCACAGTGGCAGGATTCCTCGTGATCCTCTGCAGGCTCACGCGGCGCGCTTTCGCAAATGCCAGGCGATACGCGGATACCTTCAGGGCTTGCGAGAATCGATCGATCGCCGCTTGCCGAGCGCGGATTTTCCTGCCCTGGCCATGCGCTCCCAGAACGCGTGCAGATTCGACAACTGCCTGTTGACGGCTGCGATGTCGAACCGATTGGCGTCCCATTCACCGCCGAACCACTCAAACGTGTCGGCATGCTCCGGATGCGAAGGCTGCGCCATTACGTCGAGCAGCTCGCGATAGCGCCAGGGCCCGCCGCAGTCTTCGGGTGGACATGCGCCACTGCCCGCGAGGCACTTCAGTGCATCGCCTGCATGATCCGGAGGCGATACCGCCGTCACCGTCAGGTCGTGAATCCAGTCGTCGCCGAAATCGTAAAGATAAATGAGGCGAGCCCCCTCGGCGGGGGCAATCTGTTGCAGGGTGATCTTGCGTTCGTTGTCGGCCCCGCCGAACTCCGGATCTGGCGGGCCGTAACGCGCTCCGCTGCCAAGATCGGCGCCGGCCACGAACTGGTGCAGATGCGAATCCGTCCAGCCCATGGCGATCTGGATGGCGTCGTGCAATTGGTCCAGGCGCAGCCCTGACGGCGCGACGATTTCGCGGACCACGGTTGGCGTGACGTCCCTCAGCCGGATTCGCAATTGGTGCGTCACCGAAGTCTCCGTGGGGCGAGTCAGGCCGGCCGATACACGTCAGCGCCCGACTTGCGAAACTCCGCCGCCTTCTCGGCCATGCCCTCGTTCAGCGCGGCATCGGCTTCGAGGCCGTGTTCCTTGGCGTAGTCGCGCACGTCCTGGGTAATCTTCATCGAGCAGAACTTCGGACCGCACATCGAGCAGAAATGCGCGGTCTTGTGCGCCTCTTTCGGCAGGGTTTCGTCGTGGAATTCCTTGGCCTTCTCCGGATCGAGGCCGAGGTTGAACTGGTCGGCCCAGCGGAATTCGAAGCGCGCCTTGGACAGCGCGTTGTCGCGGGCCTGCGCGGCCGGGTGGCCCTTGGCCAGGTCGGCGGCATGCGCGGCAATCTTGTAGGTGACGATGCCGTCGCGGACATCCTGCTTGTTCGGCAGGCCGAGATGTTCCTTCGGCGTCACGTAGCAGAGCATCGCCGTGCCATACCAGCCGATCATGGCCGCTCCGATCGCCGAAGTGATGTGGTCGTAGCCCGGCGCGATGTCGGTGGTGAGTGGCCCGAGCGTGTAGAACGGCGCCTCGCCGCACTTCTCGAGCTGGCGCTCCATGTTCTCCTTGATCAGGTGCATCGGCACATGGCCGGGGCCTTCGATCATGGTCTGCACGTCGTGCTTCCAGGCGATCTGGGTCAGCTCGCCGAGCGTATCGAGTTCGGCGAACTGGGCCGCATCGTTGGCATCGGCGATCGAGCCGGGGCGCAGGCCGTCCCCGAGCGAGAAGCTGACGTCATAGGCCTTCATGATTTCGCAGATTTCCTCGAAGCGCTCGTAGAGGAAACTTTCCTTGTGATGCGACAAGCACCACTTGGCCATGATCGAGCCACCGCGCGAGACGATGCCGGTGACGCGCTTCGCGGTCAGGTGGATGAACGGCAGGCGCACGCCGGCGTGGATCGTGAAGTAGTCGACGCCCTGCTCGGCCTGTTCGATCAGGGTGTCGCGGTAGAGCTCCCAGGTCAGGTCCTCGGCGACCCCGCCGACCTTTTCGAGCGCCTGGTAGATCGGCACGGTGCCGATCGGCACCGGCGAGTTGCGGATAATCCACTCGCGCGTTTCATGGATGTGCTTGCCGGTCGACAGATCCATCACGGTGTCACCGCCCCAGCGAATCGACCAGACCATCTTCTCGACTTCCTCGGCGATCGAACTCGACAGCGCCGAGTTGCCGATGTTGGCGTTGATCTTCACGAGGAAGTTGCGGCCGATGATCATCGGCTCGGATTCGGGATGGTTGATGTTGTTAGGGATGATCGCGCGGCCGCGGGCGACCTCGTCGCGGACAAATTCGGGCGTGATGAGCTTCGGCAGCGAGGCGCCGAACGACTCGCCCGGATGCTGCTTGAGCAGGTGCTGCTCGCGGATCCGGTCGAGATTCTGGTTCTCGCGGATCGCGATGTATTCCATCTCGGGCGTGATGATGCCCTGCTTCGCATAGTGCATCTGGGTGATGTTGCGGCCGGCCTTGGCCCGGCGCGGTTTCGGCACATTCGGAAAGCGCACGTGGTCGAGCTGGTGTGCGCCGGCGTGCCTGCGCGTGAACGGCGAGGAGAATTCGGCCAGCGGCTCGCTGTCGCCACGCGCGGCGATCCAGGCCGCGCGCAGGGCAGGCAGGCCGGCGGCCAGATCGACGCGATAGTCCGGATCGGTGTAGGGACCCGAGGTGTCGTAGACCGCGAACGGTGCGTTCTTCTCGACGCCGAACGTGCTCGGCGTATCTTCGAGCACGACCTCACGCATCGGCACGCGGATGTCGGGGCGCGAACCCTCGACATGGATCTTGCGCGAACCGGGGATCGGCCGGGTCACGGATTCGGAGAGCTCGGCGGCTTCGGCCAGGAGCGGGTTCGGTACGGCGTTCATTGGACTTGTCCTGCTTTCCTAGGGATCGACCTCTGCGGATCGACTCCGGCGAGGGATTCGCGAATCAGAAAAGCGGGCCGTCGGGCGCGCAGCGCCCATCAGACAAAGCTCCCTACACCGGTGCAAACCGGATCAGGTTCCAAGGGACTCTCTCAGCCGGCAAACGCCGGCACCCCCGCTTCAGGCCGGCATTGAAGCACGTCGCCGCGCGGGAGGCCAGCCACTCACGTCTTGGGTCGAGACATGCGCAGTCGAAGCACCTCGAGGACCCCAGGCACCCTTCGAATTCGGCGCTGCGCGCCTACGCTCAGGGCGAACAGGGCATCCTCAGGTTTCGATGCCAGCGCCTTCGCTTCTGCGGAGCCCTGCGAAGGAGCCAGTCCGCAGGCTTGGGTAGCACCGGAGGCCTTCGGCATCCGACGCATCGCCATGCGAGCGCTCGCGGGGCACAATGGGCGCTCAATGCCGAGGAGTCGTCATGGATACGCAGCACCCCGACCTGTACCCGCTATTCGCCGCCCACATCGACGTCCTGAAGGCGCGTTCCGACGCCGCCCTGGCACGCGGCGGCTTCGACCATCTGGTCATGGCGGCCGGGGTCCCGCGCTACCAGTTCCTCGACGATCGCGACTATCCGTTCTTCGTCAATCCGCATTTCAAGCACTGGTTGCCGGTGACCCGGGCCCCGGGTTCGTGGCTGGTCTACACGCCGGGGCGCAAGCCGAAGCTGGTCTACCTGCAGCCGGCCGACTACTGGCACGTGGTGCCTGAAGCACCTGCCGGCTACTGGGTCGAGCATTTCGACATCGTCGTGATCCGCGAACCTCAGGATGCGCTGGCCGAGCTGCCGACCGACATCTCGCGCTGCGCGATCATCGGCGAGGACAACGCGGCGCTCGACGGCTTCAGCCCGAACAATCCGCAGGGCGTGATCGACGCACTGCACTACCAGCGCATGTTCAAGACTGACTACGAGCTGGCCATGATGCGGGTCGCCAGCAAGATCGGCGCGCGTGCGCATCGCGCCGCCGAGGCCGCGTTCCGCGCCGGCGAATCGGAATACGGCATCCACATGGCTTATCTCGATGCGGCGCGGCAGACCGAGAACGAATTGCCCTACAGCAACATCATCGCGCTCAACGAGCATGGCGCGATCCTGCATTACCACGACCTGCGCCATGCACCGCCGTCGCACCTGAACTCGTTCCTGATCGACGCCGGGGCCAGCTTCCATGGCTACGCCAGCGACATCACGCGCACCTACGCGGGCGCCGAGGCGGGCGAGTTCCAGGCCCTGATCGACGCCGTCGATGCGGTCCAGTTGGGCCTGTGCGAAAAGGTCCGTGCCGGCCAGGACTACGCCGCCCTGCACGTACACGCCCACCACGCGCTTGCCGGCGTGCTCAAGGACCACGGCTTCATCCGCATGAGTGCACAGAGCGCGGTCGAATCGGGCGTCTCGGCGACCTTCTTCCCGCACGGCCTCGGCCATCCGATCGGCCTGCAGGTGCATGACGTGGCCGGATTCGCGCGCGACGATTCGGGCGCGACGATTCCGCGTCCTGAAGGACATCCCTACCTGCGCATGACGCGCACGATCGAACCCGGTGCCGTGGTCACGATCGAACCCGGCCTGTACTTCATCGACATGCTGCTGGAAAAGCTCAGGAAAAAGCCCGAAGGCAGGGACATCGCCTGGGATCGTATCGATGCCTTCCGCAAGTATGGCGGCATCCGCATCGAGGACGATGTCGCCTGTACCGGCGATGCGCCGGAGAACCTCACCCGCGACGCCTTCGCCCTGGACAGGAAAGCCTGAGATGGCTGCCGCCGCGATCCGGACGGGTCCGGCGCGGCTGAACCCCGCACAAACGGCGTCGATCACGCCAGGCCAGGGTGCAACCGAATGGCTTCCTGCGACGTCCATGCTCACACGAGTGTGCGCAACTGCTGCGCACCCAGCCACGCGGAGATCG
Source organism: Dokdonella immobilis (assembly GCF_900115085.1). Taxonomy (GTDB): domain Bacteria; phylum Pseudomonadota; class Gammaproteobacteria; order Xanthomonadales; family Rhodanobacteraceae; genus Dokdonella; species Dokdonella immobilis. The sequence continues at coordinate 186,070 of NZ_FOVF01000004.1, forward strand.
ACATGAACCGTATTTCACCCTGGCGACGCTGCTGCGTGGCCCTGGCCTTGCTGGGCCTCGCCCTCGCCAGCGCAGCAACCGTGGCAGCGGAGGTCAGCGACGCGTCCCGCGTCAGCGTCAACTGGACCGATCCGGCGCAGTTCACCGAAGTCCGCTACAGCCATGCCCTCGGCCAGCCGAAGCCCGAAACCTGGCTCGAATCGATGCGCAAGACCGTGGTCCAGCGCGCCGACAAGCTGCTCAAACCCGGACAACACCTCGAAGTGACCTTAACCGACGTCAAGCTGGCCGGCCAGTACGAACCGTGGCGCGGCCCGGCCTACCGCGACGTGCGCGTCGTCAGGGACATGTATCCGCCGCGCATCGACCTGCGCTTCAGCCTGACCGACGCGAACGGCAGCGTCATCGCGAGCGGCGAGAGAAAGTTGCGCGATCCCGGCTTCCTGACCCGCGGTACGCCCAACGGCAGCGACTCGTACCGCTTCGAGAACCGCCTGCTCAAGGATTGGCTGGTGCGGGAGTTCGGCGCCGACGATTCGGCCGCCCGCAACTAGGGAGCGTCCGCCACGCTAGCGCTCGTCGGCACCGGCCCACGGATCACGCGTGGTGCTGCGTAGCCAGCCCATGCGATAGGCGGCCTCACCGACCATTTCATGGATGGCGGCGTCGGACTTGTCCAGCGCCGAGCTCGAGGGCAGGTAGTAGCCGATACTGTTGGGGCCGGCGTAGCGCGAATCGGCCGGCCAGGCACAGACCTCGAACCCCGTCTGCTCGAAGGCGTAGATCGCCCGCGGCAGGTGCAGGGCCGAGGTGACCAGCCCGATGCGCTGCGGGATAGCCAGTGCGCGGACGAACTGGGCGTTCTGCCAGGTCGAACGCGAGGCGGTTTCGAGGCTGATCGCCCCGGAAGGTACCCCAAGCCGTTGCGCCAGCGCGCCCATCAAGGCGCTCTCGGCGATTCCGTACTGGCCTTCGCCGCCGGAAATCACCAGCCGTCCGTCTGAATGCGCCTCGAAACGGTCGACCGCGGCAAACAGGCGTCGCAGGCTGTATTCGCCGAGCGCGGCAAAATCGCCTGCATCGCGTGGCTCACGAGAAATTCCCCCGCTCAACACCACGATCGTCGACGGCAGCGGAGGCGAGCAGAGGTTGCGTGCCGGCACACGCGACTCCTGCCAGCGCACCAACTGGTTGGCGACCACGGGCAGGCTGGCCAGCACGCAGGCCACCAACGGCAGCATCGCCAGCAGGCGCAGCCAGCGCGGCAGCCAGCGCCACAACGGCAGCAGCACGAGGGCAAGCAAGATGCCGAGGCGTGTCGGCGAGAGCAGGGTCGTCAGCATCGCTGTTGCACCGCTGGAGTGTCCGGGCAGGCCGGAGTCACAGCCGCGAACCCTGGTCGATCGCCGCCAGTCCGGGCGGCAGGGCCGCTTCGGGCACCTTGCGCGCCAGCAGCAGGGCCTGGAAGCGCTCACCCATTTCGCCGGGCAGGGTCAGGCGCTTGACCTCCTGGGCGAGACGATAGGTCGTCGCCTCATCAACGCCGGCACTGGCCTGCGCGAACCGCTGCGGCAAGCCGGCCGCGAGCAGGAACTGGGCCTGCGAGGCGTAGCCGGCGACACCGAATCCGGCCTGGTTGCCGGCCTCGGCCAGGGCAGTGAAATCGACGAAGGCGGTCAGGTCCTGCAAGCCCGGCCAGAGCAGCGCCTCGCCGTGTGCGCGATGCCGGTAGTGACAGACCAGGGTGCCGTCGTTGCGTTCGGGCAGGTAGTACTCGTTGCGCGGGTAGCCGTAGTCGACGAACAGCACCAGGCCCGCTTCCAGCGAGCCGAGCACGGCCTGCATCCAGTACGGCAGTTGCGGCAGGATTTCGGAACGGTAGCCGTCGGCGAACTCGCGCCCGAGGTCGCGCTCGACATGGCGTACGGCACCGGCCACTAGCGCGTCGGCGGGACAATCGGTACGCCGGAAGCGACTGTCGTCGTCGAGCGTGACGTGTTCTTCGTAGACCTCGCCATCGCGTTTGCTGAAGCGCGTCGCCGGCAGTGCATCGATGACCTCGTTGGCAAACAACACGCCCCGCCAGGCTGCTTCCGGAGGCCGTTCGAGCCACTCCACACGGGCGAACAACGCGGGCGCCAGAGCGTCGCGCAGCCGCTGGCGCTGGCGCTCGCGCAGGTCCGCGCTCGGTTCGAGGATGCGATAGCGGCGCGGCACGGTATCCGCCGCGGCGAGCGCACCGAGGGCGACCTCGGCAAAGGCACCGCTGCCACCGCCCAGTTCACAGAAATCGGCGTCGGCGCCGAATTCGCGCAGGCACGGCGCCAGGGCGTCGGCCACGGTCTGGGCGAACAGCGCGCCAAGCTCCGGTGCGGTGACGAAATCGCCGGCCGCGCCGAACTTGGTGCGACCGGCGCTGTAATAGCCGAGCCCCGGCGCGTACAGGCAACGCTCCATGAAACGCGAGAACGGCATCGGGCCGTGGCTGGCGATTTCCTCGCAGATCAGCGCGACCAGGCGCGCGGAGTGGGCGCGTTCCTCGTCCGAGGGTTGCGGAAGGGTATTCACGGCTGGTCCGCTGCGCCGACTTGCGGCAATCTGCGCAGGATACCGACGCGCACGGAGAACACCAATGACGGAAACCGCGAACGCCCGGCCAGTCGTGCTGATCACCGGCGCGGCCCGCCGCGTCGGCGCCACGATCGCGCGCACGCTGCACGCGGCTGGTTACGACCTGGCCCTGCATTGCCGACATTCACGCGACGAACTCGATGCACTGATCGCGAGCTTCGAGCAGGTGCGGCCTTCAAGCACGCTGGCCCTGCAGGCGGATCTGGCCGACTTCGAGCGCCTGCCCGACCTCGTCGATGCGACCCTGGGCTGCTACGGCCGCCTCGATGGCCTCGTCAACAACGCCTCGTCATTCCATCCGACCGCGTTCGGTGAAGTCGGCCAGGCACAATGGGACGAGCTGTTCGCCTCGAACGCGCGTGCGCCGTTCTTTCTTTGCCAGGCCGCCGTTGGCGCCTTGCGCGCCAGCAGGGGCGCCATCGTCAACCTGCTCGACATCTACGCGGAACGGCCGCTGCCCGGTTATTCGGTCTACTGCATGGCCAAGGCGGCCCAGGCCGCGATGACGCGCGCCCTCGCCCAGGAGCTCGGGCCGCAGGTGCGCGTCAACGGCGTCGCTCCGGGCGCCGTGATGTGGCCGGAACAGGGCAAGGCCTATGCGAAACAGGAAACGATCATCGAGCGCACGCCGCTCAAGCGCGCCGGTTCCCCGGAGGACGTGGCCTCGGCGGTTCTGTGGTTGTTGCGCGATGCGCAGTTCGTGACCGGCCAGATCATCAACGTCGACGGCGGTCGTTCGATCGCGATTCCGTGAGCCCCGCCCGCCGCGGTTGCGGCGAGCGGGAAGCGGTCGGGCGGGGAACGCTCAGGCCTTGACCTTGAACGCGCCGGCGACCATGGCGTTATCGAACGCCTGGCCTGCTTCACCTTCGGTGGCGTAGCGGTAGAGGGCCGCCGCATAGACCCCCTGCAGGGCGGCCTGGACCAGGATCAGCAGGAGCAGGGCCAGCACGAAGGCGACGATCGTCGTGACGATGATCGAAACGATGCCGGTGGAGACGGCCAGCACGATCAGGCCGCCGCCGAGGATCGCAAGGGCGAAGATGCCGAGCCCGAAGACGAGGCCGATGCCGCCGGTACCGATCAGGTTCTGGCCCCAGGTTTTCTTCAGCAGTTCGGCGCTGCGCTTGACTGCATCGATCGGACCGACATCCTGGCTGACCAGCACCGGCACGACGAGGAACGAGGCCACCGTCCAGGCCAGGCCGATCAGGCCGATGACGAAACGTCCGATGAAGCCGGCACGTTCCTGCAGCGCACGCAGGATGACGCCAACCGTGGCCGCGATCACCGCGTAACCGAGGATCGCCGGCAACTTGGACATGGCGATGCGGAAGCCGTCGGCAACGGTCGGATCGCCGCCATTGAGACGGATCATGGCCGCGCCGATCAGGGCCGAGTTGAAGAAGATGATGACGAAGTACTGGACCACGTAGAAGGCGAACAGGAACACATAAAGCAGCGGATTGGCATGCTCCTCGCGCATCCCGGCGAACAGGCCGCCGAGGATCGCCGGCACGAAAAAGCTCGCGGCGACGATGATGCAGCAGAGCGCCGAAAGCAGCGGAAAGACCAGCAGTTCCTTGTCGGCGCGGAGCACCGCTGCGCTGGACTTGACCAGCGACCAGCTATGCGAAAACTTCTCGAACATGTCGACTCCCTGGATTGGATACGGATGCAACGCGATGGCGCGGCCGGAGTATAGCGTTCAGGATGCGGGCGCGGCACAAGGCGCGGACGTTGCCGGCCGGACGACCCATGCCGGCACGCTCACTCGAGCGTCACGCGTTCCAGGTTGGCGGCATGCTCGGGATGCCGGCGCCACAGTTCGGCCATCGTTTCGCCGCTGAGCGGATGCCTTGCGTCCGGCGCGATGTCGGCGATCGGCGCCAGCACGAAGGCGTGGCGCAGTTCGTCGCGCGGCACCTGGAGGTGGCCCGGGCCGTCGATCACGCTGTCGCCGAACAGCACGATGTCGATGTCGAGCGTGCGGCTGGAAAAGCGCGGCACGTCGCGGCGGCGCCCGTGTCGGTCCTCGAGTGCATGCAGCCAGTTGTCGAGCTGCGGCGCAGTCCAGTCGGTGTCGAGGGCCACGGCCAGATTGAGGAAGGCCGGCCCGTCGAAGCCGACCGCTTCGGTGCGATAGGTCGGCGACACGGCCCGCACGCCGAACTGCGCGCGCAACTCGGCCAGCGCGGTGCGCAGATGGCGCTCCGGATCGAGGTTCGAGCCGAGACTGAGAATGGCCCGGGTCATGCCCGCGGTCCTGCGAGCGCCGAGGTGCCGGATCCTATGCGTTCGATCGCTTCGCGCAGGTCGCTGCCGGCCGGTTTCTGATACAGGCGCAGGCCGAACTCGGGCAGGATCGCGATCAGGTGATCGAAGATGTCCGAGAGGATGCCTTCGTACTCGCTCCAGGCCGTGGTTTTCGTGAAGCAGTAGAGTTCGAGCGGGATGCCCTCGCCCTTCGCATCGAGCTTGCGCACGATCAGGGTCATGTCCTGGCGGATGCCTTCGTGCGTCTTGAGGTAGGCCAGCGCGTAGGCGCGCAGGGTGCCGAGATTGGTCAGTCGACGCTGGTTGAGCGGCGAATGGCCATCCTCACCGAGAGCCGCATTGAAGCGCGTCACCTCTCCCGTCTTGTCGGTCAGGTAACCACGCAGGACCCGCGACTCAGCCATGCGCCGGACATCGTCGTCGCCGAGGAAATGCACGCTGCCGGCATCGATCAGCAGCGCGCGCTTGATCCGGCGTCCGCCCGCTTCGGTCATGCCGCGCCAGTTCTTGAACGGATCGGCGATCAGGCGCCAGGTCGGAATCGTGGTGATGGTCTTGTCCCAGTTCTGCACCTTGACCGTGTGCAACGCGATATCGATGACGTCGCCATCGGCACCGGCAGCGGGCACCTCGATCCAGTCGCCGACGCGCAGCATGTCGTTGGAGGTCAGCTGGACGCCGGCGACGAGGCCGAGGATGGTGTCCTTGAAGACCAGCAGCAGGATCGCCGACAAGGCACCGAGGCCCGACAGCAGGATCAACGGCGAGCGATTGATCAGGGTGGCGACGATGACCACCGCGGCAATGATGTAGAGGGCGATCTTGAGGAACTGCACATAGGTCTTGATCGAGCGCGTGCCGTTGCTGGCGCGCCGGTAGACCTCCTCGATCGCGTTCAGCATCGCGCCGAGGGCGAGCACGAGGAACAGGATCGTGCCGGCCAGGGCCAGGCTGCGGATCAGCGCGACCAGCGTGGCCGGCAGACCGGGAATGAAGCCGATGCCGAACTGGATGATCAGGGTGGGTGCGATCCGGGTGAGCTGGCGCAACGTGCCGTGATCCATCAGCACGTCGTCCCAGGTCCATGTCGTGCGCGCGGCCAGCTTGCGCATGCCGCCAACCAGGGTTCGCCGGACCACCGTGGCGGTCAGCCAGGAAGCCAGAGCGAGGGCGAGCAAGCCACCGACCGTTCTCGCCATCGGATCGGCCAGCCACGTGTTGAGCGTGTCCAAGATGTCGGTCTCCCCGTCGCAGTTCACCATCCGCTCAGGTTTGGGCTATCGCAGCGATAGCAAGCCGTGTCTACAATGTGGACCCGGATCGATTGCAGCTTCAAACATGACGTATTGTGTGGGAATCCATGTCGACGCCGGCCTCGTGCTGGCCGCCGACACGCGCACCAGCGCCTCGTTCGACGATGTGCGCACGCACGGCAAGATGCACGTGTTCGAGAAGCCGGGCGAGTGCGTGTTCGTGTTGATGTCGGCCGGCAACCTGGCCACGACCCAGGCCGTCATCTCGGCCTTGCGCCGCGACATCGAGAATCCCGATGCGCCGTTCAGCCTGTTCAAGGCCAAGCGTCTGTACGAAGTCGCCGATTATATCGGCCGCGTGCTCGTCGCCAACCAGGCCCAGGTCAACAAGAAGGCGCAACACAACAGCGTCAGCGTCGAGGCCACGCTGATCCTCGGCGGCCAGATCGCCGGTGGCGAAGCGGCGGTGCGCCTGATCTACCCGCTCGGCAACTGGATCAACGCGTCGCCCGAGACGCCGTATCTGCAGATCGGCGAATCGAAATACGGCAAGCCGATCCTCGATCGAATCATCGATCGCGACACCTCGCTGGAGGACGCCGCGCGCTGCGCGCTCGTATCGCTCGACTCGACGATTCGCTCGAATGTCTCGGTCGGCCTGCCGATCGATCTCGCCATCATTCGGGATGGCGAGCTGCGCGTCAGCCAGCAGGTGAGGATCGACGAAGACACCGAGTTCTTCGCGGATATCCGTGAGGCCTGGGCCGAAAAGCTGGCCGCGGCCGTGCATACGCTGCCGCCGTTTCCGTGGGAAACGACGACGGGTAACGCCTGAGCGCCACGCGGAACCCGAAGGATTTGGCTCGGCTTCTGCTCCAAAGTGCTTCGAAGGCAAGACACACCGAGCGGCTCACACACCTCGCTCCGCCCGAACCCTCACCCGCCCCTGCGGGGCACCCTCTCCCGGGGGGAGAGGGGCGCGGCACGTGGTTCCGCATCAGCTTCGCGCGCGCTCGATCTGGACACCCACCGAACGCGATCCGCGCACGGCGCCGGGCTTGGCCAGACGCAGCTTCACGTGCGTGACCTCGAATTCGTCGAGGATGATCGCCGCGCAGCGCTCGGCCAGGGTTTCGACGAGCTGGAATTCGGCGGCCTCGACGAAGGCGATCAGGCGCTTGGAAACGGCCTTGTAGTCGAGCGTGTCCTCGATGCGGTCGGTCGCCGCCGGTCGCGTGTTGTCGAAGCGCATCTCGATGTCGAGGGCGACGGTCTGGCGGATCCGGCGTTCCCAGTCGTAGATGCCGATGACGGTGTCGATACGCAGGTCTTCGATGAAAACAATGTCCATGGATTCGGATCGGTTCGGTGAATGGTCGGGGAGCCGCACGGATCAGATGACGGCAGGCAGGGATTCGAGATCCCAGCGCGGAAAGACCTTGATCTGCGGATCGTCGTGCTGGCCGGCCTCGAGACGGATCGCGCCCGCGAGGGCAATCATGGCGCCGTTGTCGGTGCAGAATTCGAGGCGCGGGAAGTAGGTGCGGAAGGCGTCCGCGTTGCCGGCGCCGGCAAGCGCAGCACGCAGGCGCCGGTTGGCGCCGACGCCTCCGGCCACGACCAGGCGCCTGGCGCCGGTCGCGGCCATCGCGCGCCGGCATTTGATGGCCAGGGTCTCGACGATCGCCTCCTCGAAATCGCGGGCGACCGCGGCACGCGTGGCCTCGCTGCCGTCGCTGCGCTGCCAGGCCAGCAGGACCTGGGTCTTGAGCCCGGAGAAGCTGAAATCGAGGCCGGGCCGATCGGTCATCGGCCGGCTGAAGCGGAACCGGCCCGGCTCGGCCGTTTCGGCCAGACTGGCCAGGGCCGGGCCGCCCGGATACGGCAGGCCCATGAGCTTTGCGGTCTTGTCGAAGGCTTCGCCGGCGGCATCGTCGAGGGTGTCGCCGAGCAGGCGATAGCGGCCGATCGCCTCGACCTCGATCAGCATCGAATGGCCACCCGACACGAGCAGGGCCACGAACGGCGGCTCGGGCGGGTCGTCCTCGAGCATCGGTGCGAGCAGATGGCCCTCCATGTGGTGCACGCCGATGGCCGGGATTTCGAGGCCCCAGGCCAGCGAGCGGGCCGCGGCGGCACCAACCAGCAGGGCGCCGACCAGGCCCGGGCCGGCCGTGTAGGCGACCCCGCCGAGATCCTTGACGGCCAGCCCGGCCTCAGCCAGGGTCTGCCGGATCAGCGGCAGCAGCTTGCGCACATGGTCGCGCGAGGCCAGTTCGGGCACCACGCCGCCGTATTCGGCGTGCAGCTCGACCTGGCTGTACAGGGCGTGGGCCAGCAGGCCGCGCTGGCGGTCGTAGACGGCCACCCCGGTTTCGTCGCAGGAGGTCTCGATGCCGAGCACCGGACCGGGTTTTGCAATGATCGATGCCATGAAATAGAATGCGCGGCTCGCCCGAGAGCCCGGGTTGTCGAGTTTAACAGCGGAGAGACTATGCCTAGCGTCAAAGTTCGCGAGAACGAACCATTCGAATTTGCCCTGCGCCGCTTCAAGCGCACCTGCGAGAAGGCTGGCGTGCTGGCCGAAGTGCGCAAGCGCGAGTTCTACGAAAAGCCGACCCAGGAACGCAAGCGCAAGCGCGCGGCTGCGGTCAAGCGCCACCTGCGCCGCGTCTCGCGCGACGTCACCAAGCGTCAACGCATGTATTGATCGAGCGGCTGCGCGATCGCTGCGGCGATCCGTGCGACCGATCGACAGGGGTCCGGGCACCGCGCCGGACCCGCGACATCCGGGCTGAATCTCTCGGCCGGCACTGCCCACGCAGCGCCGGCCGTTTGTGTTTGCGGCGTTCCGATCCGGCCCTGTCCCGGGCTTGAACCGTTCCGGGCGGCCCTCCATCCACGACCACGAGGTGCACGATGTCCCTTCTCAAGGCCCGCATTACCGATGACATGAAGGCCGCGATGCGCGCCGGCGAAAAGGATCGCCTCGGCGTGATCCGCCTGATCCTGGCCGCCCTCAAGCAACGCGAAGTGGACGAGCGCATCGAACTCGACGATGCCCAGGTGCTCGGCATCCTTGAAAAGATGCTCAAGCAGCGCCGCGATTCGATCGAGCAGTACACGGCCGCCAACCGCGAGGACCTGGCCGCGGTCGAGCGCGCCGAAGTCGAGGTCATCCAGACCTACCTGCCCACCCCGCTATCGTCGGCCGAACTCGAGGCGATCGTCAGCAAGGCCATCGCCGACACCGGCGCCACCAGCGCCCGCGAGATGGGCAAGGTGATCGGCCTGGTCAAGCCCCAGGTCACCGGCCGCGCCGACATGGGCCAGGTGTCGGAGTTGATCAAGGCCCGGCTCGCTTAGAGCCGGGAAACGGGAATAGAGAATGGGGAATGGATCGGGAGCAGCGCTGAGGCAAGGGCCAGCTGCTTTCAGCTTCATGCCGTCTCCATTCCCTATTCCCCATTCCCCATTCCCGGCCATTTAGACTTACCAAATGGCCGGCCGCATTCCCGAGCGCTTCATCGACGAACTCCTGACCCGCATCGACATCGTCGATGTGATCCAGGAGCGCGTGACGCTGAAAAAAGCCGGGCGCGACTGGTCGGCGCGCTGCCCGTTCCACGACGAGCGCTCGCCCTCGTTCACGGTCAGTCCGGCCAAGCAGTTCTACCACTGCTTCGGCTGCGGTGCGCACGGCAGCGCGATCCGCTTCCTGATGGACTACGACCGCCTCGAGTTTCCCGATGCGATCGAGGAACTGGCCGCGCGCGCCGGCCTCAAGGTCGAATACGAAGGCGGCCAGCGCGACAAGCCGCGCGAGGACGTCGGCGATCTCTACACTCTGCTCGATGCGGCGGCCACGTTCTACCGCGAGCAACTGAAACACAGCGCGGCGGCGCGCGCCTACTTCGAACGGCGCGGCCTCGACGCGGCGATCCTCGAACGCTTCAACCTCGGTTTCGCCCCGGACCAGTGGGACGCGCTGAAGAACGCGCTCGGCACGACACCGCAGCGCGTCGCCCTGCTCGACAAGGCCGGCATGCTCGCCAGCGGAGAACGCGGCGGCAAGTACGATCGCTTCCGCGATCGCGTGATGTTTCCGATCCTCGACCGGCGTGGGCGGACCATCGCCTTCGGGGGGCGCATCATTTCCAGCGATCGTCCTGATCGCGAGGATCAAGAAGCGGACATCCCTGTCCGCACTCCTGACAAGAGCCCTGGCCCCAAGTACCTGAATTCCCCGGAGACGCCGCTGTTCCACAAGGGCCGCGAACTGTTCGGCCTCTGGCAGGTGCGCGACACCCACCAGAAGATTCCGCGCCTGCTCGTGGTCGAGGGCTACATGGACGTGATCGCCCTGCACCAGTACGGCATCACCCAGGCCGTGGCCACGCTCGGCACGGCGACGACCAGCGACCATGCCGAACTGCTGTTCCGCAATACGGCCGACGTCTACTTCTGTTTCGACGGTGATCGCGCCGGCAGGCAGGCGGCCTGGCGTGCGGTCGAATCGGTGCTGCCGCGCATGCGCGACGGGCGCCAGGCCTGGTTCCTGTTCGTCCCGGACGGCGAGGATCCCGATTCGCTGATCCGCAAGGAAGGGCTCGACGGCTTCGAACAGCGGCTCAAGCAGGCCATGCCGCTCAGCGAGTTCTTCTTCGCCGAAACCGGCAAGGACGTCAGCCTGTCGAGCATCGACGGCAAGGCGCGCCTCGCCGAGCGCGCGCGCCCATTGATCGGACAGATTCCTGACGGCGCCTTCCGCGACCTCATGTACGCCGAACTCGAGCGATTGAGCGGGGCGAAGACCGTCGCCGCCGCGGGACCGGGCGGATCCACGGCGCGTCCGTCATCCGGCAGCAGTGCACGCCCGGCCCAGCGTTCGCTGGTGCGCACCGCGGTGGCCCTGCTCGTGCAGACGCCCGCGCTGGCTGCCGAAATCGAACCGCCCTGGACCTTTTCCGAACTGCGCCAGCCCGGCGTCCCGCTGCTGGTCGAGCTCATCCGCCTGTGTCGCGAGCGCCCGACCCTGACCACGGGTGCCCTGCTCGAACACTTCGCCGGGCGCGAGGAAGCGAGTGCGCTGAACAGGCTGGCGACGATGGACCTGCTCGTCGACGGCGAGCATGGGCGCGCCGACTTCCTCGGCGCGATCGGACAATTGGACGTCCAGACGTCCCAACAGCGACTTGACGACCTGATCGCACGCCAGGTCGAAGGTCGTCTCTCCGAAGCGGAACGCGACGAACTGCGCCAGCTGATGGCAAGCAAGCCCGCACATCGGCGCAAGCAATAGGTTTCCGATGCAACCGTAGCTTGACAAGCAGGGCTCCGATCGGCTCCACTTGCTGCATGTGCACAATTATTATGACTACGACGATGACGCCACCCCAACGGGTGCGGTCAGTCGTGCGCAGTTAGTTTTCATCGCAACGACCCCGCAGCCCGAAGAGGCTGCGGGATGCACGATCCCCACCCTCGACGAACGCGGGGCCACCACCCGGAGGCTTCATGAGTCCGTTTGCCCGTTTGTCCGCCACGCTTGCTGCCACGCGGCACAATATCGCCAGCGCCGCGGACAGCACACCGCTGCCGATCGTCGCGCACAAGTTCGGCGGGTCGTCGCTGGCCGATGCCGGATGCTTCCGCCGGGTCGCCGCAATCCTGCACGGACGCGAGGATGCGACCCAGGTCACCGTGGTTTCGGCCATGCAGGGCGTGACCAACACGCTGATCGCACTGGCGCAGTCGGCGGCGGCCAGGGATCCGGCCTGGCAGGCGCGATGGGAGGCATTGCGCGAACGTCACCTGCAGACCGCGCGCGACCTGCTCGGCGAGCGCTCCGGCGCCCTGCGGGTCTGGCTCGAGGCGCGCTTCGCCGATCTCGCCGACACGCTCAAGGCACTCGCCGTACTCGGCATTCCGGCGCGCGAGGCGCTCGATGCGATCCAGGGCCTCGGAGAGGTCTTCTCTGCGCATCTGCTGCGCGCGCACCTCGAATCCTTCGATGAACCCTGCGCCCTGCTCGATGCGCGCGAGGTGCTGGTGGTCAGCCATGCCGAGCTAGGCGTCGCGGTCGACTGGCAGGCCAGCGCGGCACGCCTTGCCGACTGGCGTGCCAGCCATGCGCAGCGGCGCATCGTCGTCACCGGCTTCGTCGCCCGCGACGGCGACGGCCGGCCGACCACGCTCGGGCGCAATGGCAGCGATTTCTCCGGAGCGATCTTCGCGGCCCTGTTCGAGGCCGGTGAATTGCACATCTGGACCGATGTCGACGGCGTACTGTCGGCCGATCCGCGGCTCGTCCCCGAAGCCGTATCGCTCGATGCGCTGTCCTATGAGGAAGCCTGCGAACTGGCCTATTTCGGGGCCAAGGTGATCCATCCGCAAACGATGCTGCCGGCGATGGCCCTGGGGCTGCCGATCCTGATCCGCAACACCTTCAATCCGGACCATCCGGGCACGCGCATCGCGACCTCGGGCAACGCGCTGCAGGGACCCGTGCGCGGCCTGTCGCTGGCCGATCAGCTCGCCATCGTCAACGTCGAAGGCGCCGGCATGATCGGCGTCCCCGGCACGGCCGAACGCGTCTTCGCCGCCTTGCGCGACGCAAAGGTCTCGGTGGTGATGATTTCGCAGGGCTCGTCCGAGCATTCGATCTGCGTGGTCGTGCGCGCCAGCGACTGCGCGCGTGCCGAGGTCGCCCTCGATGCGGTGTTCGGCCGTGAGCTCGCCTCGGGCCAGATCCAGGCCATCACGGTGACCCGCGACGTCAGCGTGCTGGCCGCGGTCGGCGACGGCATGGCCGGCACCCCGGGCGTCGCCGCACGCCTGTTCGCGACCCTCGGTCGCGCCCAGGTCAATATCCGCGCGATCGCGCAGGGTGCCTCCGAGCGCAACATTTCGGTAGCCCTGGCCAGCCACGACGCCTCGCGCGCCCTGCGTGCGGCGCATGCCGGGTTCTGGCTCTCGCCGCAAACCCTCTCGATCGGCGTGATCGGTCCTGGCAATGTCGGCCGCGCCCTGCTCGAACAGTTGCGCGAGGCCGGGCCGCGACTGCGCGAAACGGCCAATCTCGATCTTCGCGTGCGCGCCATCGCCTCGAGTTCGCACCTGTTGACCAGCGATCGCGGCGATCTGCCGGCCGACTGGACGGCGCGACTCGGCGCCGGAGAACCGAACTCCGATATCGAGCGTTTCACCGAGCATGTGCACGCCGCCCACCTTCCACATGCCGTGATCATCGACTGCAGCGCAAGCAATGCCGTGGCCGAGCACTACGCCCGCTGGCTCGCCGCCGGCATCCACGTGATCACGCCGAACAAGCAGGCCGGCTCGGGTTCGCTGGCGCGCTGGCGGGCGATCCGCGAAGCGCGCGCAGCGAGCGGTGCGCGCTGGCGCTACGAGGCCACGGTCGGCGCCGGCCTGCCGGTGATCTCGACCCTGCGCGACCTGCTCGATACCGGTGACGAGCTGATCGCGATCGAGGGCATCCTGTCCGGCACCCTGGCCTGGCTGTTCAACCGCTACGACGGCAGCCAGCCGTTTTCGGCGCTGGTCCGCGAGGCGCTCGCGCTCGGCTACACCGAGCCCGATCCACGCGACGACCTGTCCGGGCTCGATGTCGCACGCAAGCTGGTCATCCTGGCCCGCGAGGCCGGCCAATCGCTCGAACTCGACGAGGTCGACGTGCGTGGACTGGTGCCGGCCGAGCTGCTCGATCTCGACAAGGACCAGGCCATTGCCGCGCTCGACTCGCTCGATGCCGCGATGGCCGAACAGCTCGCCGCAGCCACGGCCAAAGGCTGCGTGCTGCGCTATGTCGCACGCCTCGATCGCGCCGGTGCCGCCAGCGTCGGCCTGGTCGAATTGCCGGCCACGCATGCTTTCGCCAACCTGCGCCTGACCGACAACAGCGTGCAGTTCACGACCCGGCGCTATGCCGACAATCCGCTGATCGTGCAGGGACCCGGCGCCGGTCGCGAAGTCACCGCGGCCGGCGTGTTCGCCGACCTGCTGCGCCTCGGCGCAGCGCTCGGGGCGCGCCTGTGAACGCGGCCACGGCCTTCGCGCCGGCCAGCATCGGCAATGTCGCGGTCGGCTTCGACATTCTCGGCCAGAGCATCACCGGCGTCGGCGATCGCGCGACGGTGCGCCGCATCGGCGCACCGCGCGTGCGCATCGACGCGATTGGCGGCTGCGTGCGCGACCTGCCCCTCAATGCGCCGGACAACACGGCCGGTCGCGCCCTGATCGCCCTGCGCGAGGCGCTCGACCTGCCGTACGGATTCGCCCTCGAGCTCGACAAGGGCATCGCGCTCGGCTCAGGCATGGGCGGCTCGGCGGCCTCCTGCGTGGCCGCCCTGGTCGCCGCCAACGCCTTGCTCGAACAGCCGCTGACGCGCGAAGAACTCTATCCGCTGGCCCTCGAAGGCGAGGCGGTCGCCAGCGGCAGCCGGCATGGCGATAACGTCGCCCCGATGCTGCTTGGCGGACTCGTGCTCGCCGCCGGCGGACGGCTGGTCCGCATCGAGGTCCCGCACGCCTGGCATAGCGTCGTCGTGCATCCCGACGCCGTGCTCGAGACGCGCCGCGCGCGCGAGGCCCTGCGCGGCAGCTACACGCTCGAGGAGTTCGTTGCGCAAAGTGGAAATCTGGGCCTGGTCATGGCCGGATGCCATCGCGGCGACGCCGACCTGGTTCGCGCCGGCCTCGCCGACGTGCTCGTCGAACCCCGTCGCGCCGCACTGATTCCGGGCTTCCATGCGGTCAAGCAGGCGGCCCTCGAGCACGACGCGATGGGCGCCTCGATTTCCGGGGCCGGACCCAGCGTTTTCGCCTGGTTCGAGGACCGGACCGCCGCTGAAACGGCGATACCGGCCATGCGCCGCGCCTTCGAACAGGCCGGCTTCGCCAGCAGTGCCTGGCTCTCCCCCATCAATGGCCCGGCAGCCACGGTGCTCGCATGAGATTCCACTCGACCCGCGACGATTGCAGCAGTGTCGACCTGAGCACCGCCCTGCTCGCCGGTCTGGCCGCCGACGGCGGACTCTACGTGCCCGACTCGCTGCCTTCGTTCACGCCCGCCGATTTCGCCGCCGACGATTCGATGGCCGCAATCGCGACGCGACTGCTGACGCCGTTTTTCGCCGGCGATGCCCTGGCCGGCGAGTTGGCCGCGATCTGCGCGGAAGCGTTCGATTTCCCGCTGCCGCTGAAACCGCTGGCGGACGGTGAAACCTGGGTGCTCGAGCTGTTCCACGGACCGACCGCCGCCTTCAAGGATTTCGGCGCGCGCTTCCTGGCCCGCTGCATGACGCGCCTGCGCCGCAGCGATCAGCCTCCGCTGACGATCCTCGTGGCGACCTCGGGCGATACCGGCGCGGCGGTGGCCGCGGCCTTCCATCGCCTGCCGAACCTCAAGGTCGTCATTCTTTACCCGGATGGCCGCGTGTCGCCGCGCCAGGCCCACCAGCTCGGATGCTTCGGCGACAACGTGCGTGCGTTCCGCGTCGCCGGCAGCTTCGACGACTGCCAGTCCATGGCCAAGCAGGCCCTGGCCGATCGCGAACTCCAGCAGCGCGTGCCGCTGAGTTCGGCCAACAGCATCAGCCTCGGCCGCCTGCTGCCGCAGATGGCCTATTACGCGCAGGCCTCGTTGCGCCACTGGCGACGGCATGCGACGCCGCTCGGTTTCGTCATCCCGACCGGCAACCTCGGCAACGCCTTGGCAGCGATCATGGCCCGCGCCTGCGGCCTGCCGATCGGAGAGATCGCCCTGGCCACCAATGCCAACCGGGTGCTGCCCGAATTCTTCGCCGGTGCCGAATACCGCCCGCGCGCCAGCATCGCGACCCTGGCCAATGCCATGGATGTCGGCGCACCGAGCAATTTCGAGCGTCTCGGCTGGCTCTATCCCGACGCCGTTGCACTACGCCAGGCTTTTACGGTGCATGCCGTCGACGACGACGAAATCCGCCGGACCCTCGTTTCCAGCCACGAACGTTTCGGCGAGGTGTTCTGCCCGCATACGGCCTGCGCGGCCCGCGTACTCGAAACGCTGAGAGAGGGCGGCGCCAGCGGCCCCTTCGCGATCGTCGCGACCGCGCATCCGGCCAAGTTCGAGCAGGTCGTCGAACCGCTGCTGGGACTGGCAGTGGCGCCACCGGCCTCGCTGGCCGCCCTGCTCGCACGTCCAGCCACTGCCGAACCGCTGCAGCCCGACCCGGCGGCACTGCGCGAGCGCCTGATCGCGGTCAGCGGGTAGTCCGCGCTGCGCTGTCGGGGCGGCCGTTGGTGTCCCGCCGAGGGTCGCGGGCCTGGCCGCCCACAGGCTCCGTGCGGCGCGCCATTCGTTTGCCAGCGCTGCCGATTCGCCTGCGCGGGTGCAGCCGGATTGGGCCACCGACCGCCAGGATCTTCCAACCCGTTGTTCCTGAACGACTTCCCAGAATACTCGAAATGACCACCCAGGCCAGAAAGGCAGCCCCGCCGCCGGCCTCAACGAAATTTTCATTCACCCAGTCGCTTTGTAGAACAATCCTCTGTAAAGTGTGCGCACTGTGTTTGCCAGGGTCACTCTGAATCGTGGCCCGATGTGGTCGAATTTCACGATTCCATCGTTCCGATTGCGCGCTCCTTAGCAACCTCAGTCTCGTCCAGCGGGGTCTCCCCAGGACGTGAATACCATTACTTTTGAGTTGTTAGGAGTTAGATATGTCCAATCGTCAGAACGGTACCGTCAAGTGGTTCAATGATGCCAAGGGTTTTGGCTTCATCACCCCGGAAAGCGGCCCCGACCTGTTCGTGCATTTCCGTTCGATCCAGGGCAGCGGCTTCAAGTCCCTGCAGGAAGGCCAGCGCGTGACGTTCGTCGCCGTGCAGGGCCAGAAGGGCATGCAGGCCGACGAAGTCCAGGTTGCCTGAGCTTCGCGCCAACGCGATATGAAGAACCCCGGGTGGCGACACCCGGGGTTTTTTTATTGGTGCAATCCGGTCCGTGCGGGCGTGGGTCCGGGACCCATGCCCTACGGCGTGGTCGTTGCTGCCTCGAATCCGTCGGCGAAGATGAGATCGACGCCTGAACTGCAGGATCCGGGGACCTGGGCGTGGCTGACCCGGATGTCGTCGATCCACCAGCCCTGGTCGGTGACGCCACCGTCGGTGCTGAAGCGCCAGCGCAGCTGGATGGCCTGGCCTGCATAGGCCGCCAGGTCGAACTGCTTCGGCGACCAGCTCAGATTGGCCGCAGCGGTTCCGGTAAACGCGCCGCTGTTGTTCGGGAACCCGCAGGCATTCGTGTTGTTGCCATTGAACGTGCCCGGATAGCCACCGACCGGCGTTATCGTGGTCCAGTCCTGTCCGCCATTGGTCGAAATCTGCACCACGCCGCCGTCGTAGCCGGATTCGATGCCGAAGCGTGTCCAGAACTCCAGCGTCGGGCTCTGCCCGGATGTCAGCGAGATCGGTCCGGTGCCGATCGAGAGGCATTCGGAATTGTTGTAGCCGGAGTAATAACTGCGGCTGCCACCGTGGGCGATCGTGTCGACGATTTCCCAGGCCACGTGCTGCGGGGACTCCACGTTGGCGCTGATCGGCGAAGCACCGGTATCGGAAAGTATCGGCGTGCCGAGTTCCGCGCCACTGATGAAATCGCCGTCGGCGAGCGGTCCGCTGGCGCGCGCGCTGAGGCGCACGCTGTTGCCCTCGACGGTGCCGTTGCCGAGATCCGCCGCGCGCACGATATAGGTGTAAGGCGCCGCATCCGACACCGAGGTGTCGATCCAGCCGAGCGTCGACAGGGCCGAGGCGAGCAGGTTGCCCGGGGCCGGCTCGAAGGTCGGATCCTGCGAGCGATAGACCTGGTAGCTCGCTGTCGAGCCACAGGATGACTGCGCCGCCGGCCAGGCCAGCTCGATCGCACAGGACGAGGTGCCGGCCGAAGCGGCACTGGCGATGCCGGCGAACACCGGCGGAGCCGTACAACTGCCGCTCGTGCTCGCCTCGACGCAGGCGCCCGGTACCGAGGCGCATTGGCCGGACGCGGCGACGCTGCGGATGCGGTAGCCGTAGGTGACCACGCCGGACGCGGTCGTGTCGCTGTAGTTCGGGCTGCTCAATCCGCTGGCGATCGTCTCCACGCTGCCACCGCTGCATCCACCGAGAATGCGTTCGACCGAATAGCTGGCATCGGGCGTCGCGCTGGCGTTCCAGCTCAGGTCGATGCGGTGGTCGCCGTTGCCGACGGCGACCAGCCCGGCCGCCACCTCCGGCGCCCGGCACAAGTCGGGCTGCAGCACGAAGAATCCGCGATTGATGTCGCTGACGCCGACCACGCCGCTGGCGTAGTAGGGATAGTTGCTCCAGGTGCCATTGAAGTTGGCGCTGTCGCTGGCCGGATAGGTATCGAAGAAGGCCGCCTCGCTCAACGTGCCGCTGTCGATCTGCGACAGGTCGAGGATGCGCAGTCCGCTCTGGTAGTTGGACTGGTAGGCATAGCCCTCGTGCACGTACATGTTGTGGTCGATGGCCGCCGTGGCCCCGTCGTGGAAGAACTCCAGATGCGGATCGATCAGATCCTCGACGTCCCAGACATAGGTGCGCGTGTTATGGCCGTCGTTCTGTTCATCGAGCTCGTCGTCGATCAGGAAGTGGCGGCGGTCCTCGGTCAACCAGCCCTGATGCGTGTAGCCGGACCCGGAGTAGGTCTTGCGTGCAATCTGGATCGGAGCCGACTTGTTGCTGACATCGACGATCGTCAGGCTGTCTTCGTTGGCCGCGAAGCAGATCTCGTGGCCGGCGAAATTGGCATCGGGTCCGTCGTAGGTGACGCACTGCGCATCATGCGTGTAGCCGTCGGCGCTGAAGCAGCCGGCGAACGTCGGCACGAGCGGGTTGCTCATGTCGATCATGTGCAGGCCCGCGCCGCATTGCTGGTTGCCCTGGCGCGAACCCACCGCGTAGGCGTAGCCCGACGCCTCGTTGACGACGATGTTGTGGGCACGCCCGAACTGGCCGTACCAGGCGTCTTCGGTGAAGGTCGCCGGCGGCGAGGCGACGCTGCGCAGGCGACGCAGGTCGAATACCTGCAGGCCATGGTTCTGGGCTTCCGACACGATCAGCGCGTAGTAGCCGAGCGTCTTGATGTCGCGCCAGGTCGAATTGACGCTGTGCGTGGCCAGGTTGCCGAGGCGCACGGGATGTTCCGGGTCCGAGATGTCGACGAACGCGGTGCCGTTGTCGAGGCCGACCAGGGCATATTCCTTGCCGGTATCGGGATCGGTCCATCCCCACATGTCGTTGCCGTTGCCGCCCGCGGTCGTGCCGAGCGCGACCAGGTCCATGTGCGCGAGCAGGTCGACATTGTTGCAGGCATAGCCTTCGATGACGCCGTCGATGCATTCGCCCGCGTGACGGGTAGCCGCTGCTGCCGCCAGGCAGGACAGCATGGCCGCACAGCACAGCAGGATTCTTGTTCCGGCACGCATGGAGTGGCTTCCCCGGGGAGTCGATGCGGGAAGCTATCACACTGGTGCAATGGCGATCGAGCGGAACGCTTCGAGCCGCCCCTTGCCGCGGCTTTCAGTGTGGCGCGGACAAAAAAGCGCCCGGTTTCCCGGGCGCTTCGTTGACCTGCCGAATCTGTTGCCTAGCGGACTGGCGGATCGAACCCATCCACGAAGATGTAATCGTTGATGCCGGTGCTGCAGGCGCTGGCGGTGCCGGCGTTGCTGACCGTGACGCTGTCGACGTACCAGCCGGTCGCCGTGGCGGAGCTGTCGTCGCCGGCATGCCAGCGGAGCTGGAACGACTGGCCGGCATAGGCGCCGAGATTCACGCTGACCTGGGTCATCGCGCCGATCGTGCCGGCACACCAGGCACGCTTGCCGCCAATCGGATTGCCGAATCCTGCGTTGGCCGTTCCGGTGAACCCGCCGGCGGTGAAGGCGGCGTCGGGGACCACGCTCCAGGTGCTTCCGCCGTTGGTGGAAATTTCAAGCGTACCCGCGTCGTAGCACTGCGCCACCGTACCTTCGAAGGCATAGGTGTGGAAGAAGCTCAGGGTCGTGTTCGCCAGTGCCGAGAGGACCGGCGATGTCAGCACGCGATCCGACGTCGAAGGCTGTTCGGCGGAGAACCACGAATGGGTCGGGGTCTGGCTCTGTGCTGCAGACCAGACCCAGTCGACCGAACCGGATACCACGGCATGGCTCCATCCGGCATTGTCGAACCCGCCGCCGTTCTCGAACGCTTCAACGAGGTTCCCGGTCGCGATAGGACCGGTCGGCGTGGCGCTCTGCTGGACCGTGTTGCCGTCGATGACGCCGTTGGACTGGTCGACGGCGCGAACCACGTAGTAGTACTGGGTGCCGTTGTTCAGCGCGTCCATGTCGACGTAGGACGTCCCGCTGACCCCGCTCGCGATCAGGTTGGCCGGCGACGGCGTAAAGCCGCTGGTCGTATCGCGATAGATGTTGTAGCTGACCGGCCCGGCGCACTGGGCAACCGCCGAGGACCAGCCGAGGTTGTTGGTGCAAGTGCTGGCCGCCGAATTGGTCGCCGTGGCGATACCGTTGAAGGTCGCGCCGAGGGTGCACTGCCCGGTTGCGGTGGCCTCGACGCAGGCACTTTGGGCCGAGACGCAGGAGCCGGTGCCATCGACGCCGGCGACCTTGTAGGCATAGGTCGAACCGCCCGACACCGTGCTGTCGGTGTACGGACTGCCGGCCAGGCCGGTGGCCAGGGCAGCGAACGTGCCGGGTGCGGCACAGGTGCCCGTGGCACGCAGGATGTCGAACGTGGTCGAAGCCGGCGTGCCATTGGACCAGGTCACCTGGATCTGGTTCGGCGCGATCGCAGTCGCCGTGCCGGCATTCGGTGCCGCCGGAGCCGTGCAGGCCTGGTCGGTGATCTTCGCGGTCCAGATCTCTTCCTTCTGCCCGGCGCGGCGATCGGTCCATGACGGGAAGAAGTTGCCGGCAATGCCCGACATCGCGTTGTAGTCGCCGTACTGGTTGCCATTGTCCTGGCCACCCGTGGTTTCGTCTGTCTGCGCGGTAGTGACCTGGACTGCAGGCAACCAGGTCACGCCGTCATCGAACGACGACTGGTAGTACAGGTGGGTCTTCTTGCGTCCGGCATCGGCGACCGTGTCGTAGTAGACGACGCCGATGGCGCCCGAGGTTTCATCGACGACCAGCCACTGGTTGAACTGGTCGTTCAGCGAGGCCTGGTTGTTGAGCATTGTCTTGGCCGACCAGGTGGCTCCGCCGTCCGCGGAACGCGAGAACCAGATGCGCGTCTTGCAGGTCGAGGCCACGTTCGAGCCCGGCTCGTTGGCGGCTGCCGTGCAGCCAGCCTCGCCCGAGAGATCCGTCCATGCTGCATAGACCATGTTCTTCGTTGCGGAACGGTACGTACCGCCCGAAATGTAGATCAGGATGCGGCGCGAGTTGAACGACGGCACGCCGATGTCGTAGCCGTCGAACGTGTTCGCCACCTGCACCGGCGTGGCCCACGAGGTGCCGCAGTTGGTGCTCTTGGTGACGATCACGCGCCGGTTGCTCGTTGTCGGCCAGAAGCCGAATGCATCGCCGGCCGAATTCGACTTGACGTCGCTGCCGATCGCCGTGCCGGTCGACTCGGCGCCGCTGACCTGGATCGGAGCTCCCCAGGTATTGGTGGTCGCGTTGCGCGTCGTGATGAAGGCCGGATTGCCGTTGTGGTAGATGATGTACTGGTAATCCTTGCAGGTCGACGTCGCGCTGTGGTCGACCCAGTGCATCTGCTTGTCGACCGAGGTCTGCGCGGCGGACGGCGTTGCTTCGTTGGTCCAGGTCACGCCCGAATCGGTCGAACTGTAGGTGCGCAGCTTCAGCACCGAGCCGGCGGAATTGATGCCGAGCGTGCTCGACCAGGCCTTGCCGTCGGACGTCCACTCGACGGTCGGGTCGGACTGGAAGGCGTCGCCACTGACCAGGCTCAGGGTGGTCTGGCCCCAGGTTGCGCCGCCGTCGGAGGAATAGAACTGCGCCTGTACGCCGGCGCCCGAAATATTGTTGGATGCCGAAATGATCTTCTGCGGATTCCAGTAGTTGACGCGGATGTCGGATTCGCTGCGAGGCGAGGTCTGGGCCCCCGAGATGCGGACTTCGCCGCTCAGGATCGGTGCGTCCGGGTCCGGGTTGCCGGCCGGGAACTGGTCATTCTCGGGCGTGCCCGATTTCAGGTCCTGGTGGCTCAGCATCCATTCGTGCGCTTCGCGCAGTACATGCGGGTAGCCGCCGGTCGGATCCTCGGCCGTGTAGTTGCCCTTCGGGTGTTCCTTGCGCCAGATGACCTTGAGCCAGGGTGGCAACTCGGGACGGGTCGTGGTCAGTTCGTCGGGACGCAGCAAATCGAAATCCTGGTTGGCCCGGATCAGGTTCTCCAGCGCGCTGCCCGGGCGAACCTGGTCTGCCGCGAGTTGTTCCGAGATGCTGGGCCAGGAAGTGGCGGCTGCGGCGATGCTCGCATAGGCGAACAGGCCCAGCACGGCCGAGAGGCCGGTGGCGCGGTTATTCATTGAGGTCCCCGTTGGCAGAAGTCCGACGATCCGTCGGCAGGCGGACCAAGAATTGATCCGGTGGCGGATGCTAGCTGAGCCCGGGGCAGGTTTCCAAGTGCCGCATGACAAACGCGACACGGGCATGTCGGGGCTCGCGGAGCCAGAGCGGCGACGTTCGCGATGCCGGCGAAGACGCTCGTGGCGGAGCGGCAACGAGTCACCTCGCGGCCAGAAAAAAGCGCGCCCGGTTTCCCGGGCGCGCTCAAGCATGCTGACGCGTGTCGCTTACGGAGGCGGCGGATCGAAGCCGTCGGCGAAGATCACATCGGACGACGAACAGCCCTGGACCTTGACGTCATCGATGTACCAGCCCTCCTTGCCAACGGACGAGTCGCTGCCGATGCGGAAGCGGAACTGCGCGTTGTGGCCCGCATAGGTCGACAGGTCGACGACCACGCGGCTGAACGGAACCGCCGCTCCGCACCAGGCCTGCAGGCCGGCAATCGGGCTGCCGAAACTACCCGACACCGCGCCGGTATACGGCCCCACCAGCAGTTGTGCATTCGGGATCTGTGTGAAGGCCCCGCCATCGACCGAGATTTCGAGCAGGCCACCGTCATAACACGCAGTCGCACCGTTGTTCTCGATGTCGACGAACTGCTGGAACTGGAAGTTCAAGCCATTCAACGAGCCCGGCAGGGCGACCGTCGGCGAGACCAGGCGCTGGTCAGACAGCGCAGCCGGATCGTTCGCGAACCAGGAATGGGTCGGGCTCACCGCGCGCGCCGTGCTGATCGCCCAGCTGTCGGTTCCGGTGGCGGCCGAATGCGTCCATCCATTCGTACCACTCTCGACATTGTCGCTGAACACCACGTTGGTGAACGAGCCCGGCGAGCAGTCGCCCGGAGCGGCCTGGGTGGTGAAGCTGAAGGTCGCGCTCGGACCTGCGGTGCCGCAGACGTTGTTGGCCGAGACGCGCCAGTAGATCTGGGTGTTGGTCGGCAAGGCCGCCGCCGGCTGGAAGCTGGTGCCGGAAACCGATTGCGACAGGATGATGTTGCTGAACCCGGGGTCGGTGGCGATCTCGATCAAATAGGAGTTGCCCTGTGCCGAAGCCGACCAGCTGAAGGTCGGGGTCGAAGACACGTCGGTCGCGTTGTTGGCCGGCGTGGTCAGGGTCGGCGAACCCGCCGCCTGCGTGGCAATGGTCGCGTTGAGCAGGAGATCACGATCGGTGCCGCCGGAGCTGCCGCGCAGGGTAATGACATTGAGCCCGGGCGTCGCCGTGTTGTTGACGGTCAGGTTGGCTGCGGTGCTACCCGGCGGAATCACCGGAGAGACCGTATAGGAACCTGCAAAACCTGTCGGCAGACCCGAGCCGAAGCCGAAGTTCACGGGCGAATTGAAGCCGCTGATCGAACCGACGTTGATGTTGACCGCGCTCAAGGCGACCGGAGTGGCGCTGGGCGCGCAGACTTCCTGCGCGAGGGGCGTGCCGGATACCGAGAACGTCGGGGATCCGCAGGCATCGAAGCGGAACGATGCGATCCGCGTCGCCCAGTTGCTGGCCCCCATGTATTCGCCGGTGAACCAGAACGTGCAACCGTCCGCGGGATCGACTCCCATCTGGAAGTAGTCGCCCCAGCGATCGAAGCTGGTTTGCGCGGAACCGCCCAGAACCAGCGAAGTCTCGGCCGTGGTCATCACGCCCGGGGTGTCGCCGGCCTGGCGCCCGACGTAGGAAAGGCTGGCAAACTGGGTCGGCGCGACGGCGCGGTCGATGCTGTAGCCGAGCGCGATGTTGCCGGACGAATCCATGGCCGAAGCACCCATCCAGCGATTGGTCGGCGCGGGGTCACCGGCCGGGGTGTAGGTGCCTTCCTGGAACAGCGTCCAGGCACTGGCCAAGCCCCCGGTCCGGCGCAGCTCGAACCAGCGGATCGCCGACTGGTTGTTGGCGCCAACCTTGGTCACGAAGTTGCCGGTGATCGTTTCGTTGCTGCCGAATGCGCGATAGTGCACCGGGAACATGATGACCTCGAGCAGGGGATCGAGCAGCCTCGTGGTGCCTGGCTGCGGAATGGCGCCGAACCCGGATGGGACATCGAACGCACGATCGAAATCGTTGATCTGGATCGGGATCGGCCCGGTCAGGGTCGTATTGGCCGGGGTCGCGAAATCGACGTGGAACGTGAACAGCTCGATGCGATCGTGCAAGGGATCGTTGCTGCCCGGATTGTTCAGCTCGTCATCGACCTGGCGCAGGAAGGTGCCGGGCGCGCCGGCCGGGGGAGCATCGATACCATTGAACGACGCCGGCGGCAGCATCTGGAAGCCGAGTTCGCTCAGGGTCGGTACGCCCTTGCGCTGGAACGTGGCCGGCAGACCAGCCAGCATGGCGGTGCGATCGAGCGCATAGGTGGCATTGCTCTGATTGGCGCCGACATAGTAGGCATCGGGCCAGACGCCGTACTTTGGATAGTCCGGGAAGCTCGGTGGCACGAAGGCATAGCGGGTCCAGGTCGTGGTGACCGGGTTGCTGTCGGCGCTGAGGTAGACGCAGAGATTGTTTCCGCTCGAGGAGAACTCGGTCAGCAACCAGCGACTGGCAAGCTGGTCGAACAGGATGACCGGATCGCCGTTGCCGCTGGCGCAGGCGCCGCCCGAGCCGAGTCCTTCGAGGGTGAACGGGCCGGCGGCGATGGTGCCGTCTATGGTGTTGTAGACGACATAGGTGGCGCCGCCGCTGCCGTTGATCGACTGCACATAGAAACCGCCGCCGACGTCACCACTGGGGTCGGGTGGGAACACGCCACTGAAGCCCTGGCCGTCCCGGTTGACCAGCGGTGTCGTGAACGCGCGGCTGTCCGTTCCGGCACCAAAGGCCCGCTGCAACTCACTGAGGATATCGCCCTGCGGCACCGGATTGACCGGATGCGCCTGCATCTGCCGGACTTTCGGGTCACCATTGAAGAGGCGCGGCACTTCGCGAATCGGATCGCCCGGCTTCCAGGCCGGGACGATCGGCCGCGTGCGCGCATCGAGGAAGAATTTATCAGGTTGCGACGGCGGGCTGACCCAGTCGGCGCCGACGCTGACCTGGATGCCCTCGGAATTGATGTAGGTTTGTCCCGGATTGACCTTTTCTGCCGCCTGGGCAGAACCGGTCGCGGCGATGGCGACGGCCACCGCCAGTAGAGTCTGGCAAATCTTGCTCATTTGATTTCCCCGCAGTCTGAATCGAAATCCCCTGTCATGGTCCGCCCAGGCGGATCAGCCCGTCGGTCCACCGCTGGGTGGAGCCTAGTCCACCTCGTCGGAAGAGTCACCATCCTGCTCCAGTAGGACCGCATGTTCAAGAATCACTTCACCTGAATCACTGTAAACCTCCAGTTTGCTGGCTCCTGAACCATAGCGGGCAGAGGCAGAGAAGCCGCCGGTCTCGCGCGGATGGACGCTGAGCCCGAAATCCGTGCTGAGGCGTCCACCCGTCTCCGCGTTCAGGGAGATATCGCCGGAAAGCGGTATCAGGGCGATGATCCGGCCGCTGCCGCTGCGGATGCGGCTGCCCCCTGTCCAACGTTCTGCCAGCACGGCTGCCTTGATCGCTCCGGTATCGGTCGAGAGGTCGAGCCGGGCATGCGACGAAGCATTGATTGCACCGCTGGTGGTTCGGGCGGTCACCGGCCCCAGACGCTTGCGCGCATCGACCCGATCGCGCGCACCGTTGACGACCAGATTCAGGCTGCGCGGCAGGTAGGCGGCCATGTCGTAGCGCCCGCCGACCTTGCCTTCGGGCAACTCCACGGCAAGGCGCAGTACCCCACCATTCACCGAGGAAACCACGCGGGCGCGGGCGAAATCGGGCGGCAGGGTCTGGATGACGCCGTGCACGCCGACTTCGTCCTCATCGTGATCGCGAACGTTGATCTCGCCGTATTGATTGTCGATTTCGACGGTACTGACGCCTTTTTCGATCGGGAAGCTGACATCCTCTCGGATGATCTCCGCCTGCTGCGGCGGTTGCTGCGCCGGGCGCGGCGTCGATGCGGAACCTGCGCAACCGGCCAGAGCCGCCAGCAGGCATCCTTGAATCAGGGTCTTGGCGACCGTCGAAGCGCGCAAACGGCGAACATCAGGCATGGTCATGTTCCATGGTCCGGGGAGGCGGGCACTCCATGCTACGGCCAATTCACGGAATCGTGAACCGTACGCGCGCGTGCGTGGGATTAGATGCAATCGAAACGGACCGTGCACTCCGATCGGGCATCGGTCCCGCGCGCGACCGACGCACCCGGACCCGATGCCGCGAGCCCGTCTGGCCCGGCTGTCGGCATACCCGGCATAATTGGCGAGGATTCCGGCCAGGGTCGATCGATGAGCGTCATTTCCCTTTTCTCCGTTCCCATCGTGCGCACCCAGTGGCCAAACGCCGCGGCACTGAACGCGGAGCTGCGCGACCTGTTCCTGCGCCGCGAGGCCGAGGGTCGGCACTGGAGCAACCCCGAGCCGAGCATGAATATTCCGCGCGGCCTGTTCGAGAGCAAGTTCGATCTGTTCTCGTGGCCCGAGCGCTGCGTGCAGCAGCTGCATGAATTCTGCATGCGCCAGTTGTTCGCGACGGTCGGTGAACTGAATGCCTATTCGACCGAAGAACTGCACAAGTTCGAATCGCAGACGCACGCCTGGTTCCACATCACGCGGCGCGGCGGACGTTTTTTCGCGCACAACCACCCGATGGCTTCGTGGTCGGGCGTCTATTGCGTGACGCCCGGGCAGACCGACCCGGACGAGCCCTTGTCCGGCGCGCTGCATTTCCAGAATCCGCACCAGCTCGCCAACATGTTTTCCGACCCGGCCAACCGCCGCCTGGTCCGCGAATACTCGCTGGCCGGCCGCAACCTGTCGCTGACGGCCGGCGAGCTGATCCTGTTTCCTTCCTGGCTGTTCCACGAGGTCCATCCGTACACCGGCGAAGGCGAGCGCATCACCGTGGCCTTCAACTGCTGGTTCCGTCAGCTCGGCGTCGACCCGGAACTGCAGGGTCCATATCTGCGCTGACTGCGCCTGCAAAGCAGCCCTCCGGCCCGGGCGCACGGCACGGATCGGCCTGAAAGGGTCCAGGACAGCAATGACGAAAGAATGGGTCCGGGCGATCAGCGCCGCTCTCGCCGATTGCGTTGCGCTGCCAGCGCAAACGAGGAAACGGCCCTGTGGCCGCGGCTGCGCGCCGCGCGGCGAGGCCCGGCGCGGCCGATTCCGGTAAAGCGATACCGGCCTACTTGAAGATTTCCTTGTTCTTGGCGTAGCCGATCGCCTGCTGGCGCGTGACCAGGCCGCGCTTGACCAGGTCCTGCAGGCATTGGTCGAGGGTCTGCATGCCGTGCTGGGCACCAGTCTGGATCGACGAGTACATCTGCGCGACCTTGTCCTCGCGGATCAGGTTGCGGATGGCCGGGATGCCAACCATGATTTCGTGCGCGGCGATGCGGCCGCCACCGACCTTCTTCAACAGCGACTGCGAGATCACCGCACGCAGCGATTCGGACAGCATCGATCGCACCATCGGCTTCTCGCCGGACGGGAACACGTCAATGATGCGGTCGATGGTCTTGGCTGCCGAACTGGTGTGCAGGGTGGCGAACACCAGGTGGCCCGTTTCGGCGGCGGTCAGGGCCAGGCGGATCGTTTCGAGATCGCGCAACTCGCCGACCAGGATGTAGTCGGGATCCTCGCGCAGGGCCGAACGCAGCGCCTCGTTGAAGCCGTGCGTATCGCGATGCACTTCGCGCTGGTTGATCAGGCATTTCTGCGAGGTGTGCACGAACTCGATCGGATCCTCGACGCTGAGGATGTGCGCGTACTCGTGCTTGTTGACGTGGTCGACCATCGCCGCCAGCGTCGTCGACTTGCCCGAGCCGGTCGGGCCGGTGACAAGGATCAGGCCCTGCGGTTGCTCGATCAGCTCGCGGAAGATCTTCGGGCAGCCGAGGTCCTCCAACGACAGCACTTCGGACGGAATGGTCCGGAACACGGCGCCGGAGCCGCGGTTCTGGTTGAAGGCATTGACGCGGAAGCGGGCCAGGCCGGGAATCTCGAACGAGAAGTCGACCTCGAGGAATTCTTCGTAGTCGCGACGCTGCTTGTCCGACATGATGTCGTAGATCAGCGAGTGGATCTGCTTGTGGTCGAGCGCGGGAATGTTGATACGGCGCACGTCGCCGTCGACCCGGATCATCGGCGGCAGGCCGGCAGACAGGTGCAGGTCGGAGGCCTTGTTCTTGACCGAAAACGCGAGCAGCTCGGCAATGTCCATGAGAACTCCCCTGATGGCGCCTGTCGGCGCGTGGCTGCGGTAAACACGAGTATAGCGTGGCAAAATCAATGCCATGCAAGTAAAACCCGCGGTTTCCCTCGAACAAGCCTGGCGTTCCGTGACCCAGCGCGCGGAAGCGGCGGCCGGCGGCCGGCCGGTCCGCGTGCTGGCGGTCAGCAAGACCCAGCCTGCCACAGCCATCCGCACGCTCGCCGGATTCGGCCAGCGCGCCTTCGGCGAGAACTACGTGCAGGAGGCCCTGGCCAAACAGGTGGAACTGGCCGACTGCGCACTGGAATGGCACATGATCGGGCCGCTGCAGTCGAACAAGTGCCGTGAGGTCGCCGAGCACTTCGACTGGTTGCAGACCCTGGACCGGACCAAGCTGGTCGGCCTGCTCGCGCGCCATCGACCCTCCGGCATGGCGCCGCTGAACGTGCTGATCCAGGTCAACATCGACGACGAGGCGAGCAAGTCCGGCTGCCGACCCGACCAGGTCGCCGCCCTGGCCGAGGCGATCGCAGCGCATCCACAGCTCTGCCTGCGCGGCCTCATGGCGATCCCGGCACCGGACCCGGACATGGCCCGGCGACGCGCCGCCTTCGCCCGCATGCGCGAGGCCTTCGATCGCCTGCGCGCGGACGGCGGCAGCGCCGACACGCTTTCCATGGGCATGTCGGAGGATTTCGAACTGGCGATCGCCGAAGGCGCCACGATGGTGCGCGTCGGCAGTACGATTTTTGGACCGCGTGGCGGCTGACGCCGCCGGGATTCGAGATTCGCGATTCGGGATTCGGCAACAGCGCCGGCTCCGGATGAATCGGCATCGTTTTGGATGCAGCCTTGGTATGCTGAAAGGCCTGTTTGCAAGCGGACACCAGCGCCCACGATGTCGAATCCCGAATCCCCAATCCCGAATCCCGGATCCATAGCCTTCATCGGCGGCGGCAACATGGCGCGCAGCCTGATCGGGGCGCTGCGCCGTGGCGGTACGCCGGCGGCATCGATCACGGTGGCCGAGCCGAACGAGGCGGTGGGTCGTCAGCTGGCGACGGATTTCGGCGTTTCGGTGTTCAGCGATGGTATCGAGGCGGTCAATGGCGCCGGCACGATCATGCTTTCGGTCAAGCCGCAGGTCATGCGCTCGGTCTGCGAGCACCTCGCGCCGGCCCTGGCCGGGCGCCATCCGCTGATCCTCTCGATCGCGGCCGGGCTGCGCATCGATCAGATCGACCGTTGGCTCGGCGGTGGATATCCGGTCGTGCGCTGCATGCCGAACACGCCGGCGCTGATCGGTGCCGGCGCCAGCGGCCTGTTCGCCAACGATGCCGTTTCGCCGGCACAGCGTGAGCGCGCGCAGGCGATCCTGGCCGGATCCGGCCTGACCGTATGGATCGAGCGCGAAGACCTGATGGACACCGTGACCGGCCTGTCCGGCTCGGGCCCGGCCTATTTCCTGCTCATGATCGAAGCCCTCGAAGACGCCGCGGTGGACCAGGGCCTGGCGCGCGAGACGGCGCGGGCGCTGGCCATCCAGACCTGCCTCGGCGCGGCGCGCCTCGCTGCCGAAGACGGCGAAGCGCCGGCGCGGCTGCGCGAACGCGTGACTTCGCCGGGCGGCACCACGCATGCCGCGCTGCAGGCATTCGCCGCGGGCGGCCTGCGCGAACTGGTCGCGGTGGCGGTTGCGGCGGCCACCGAGCGCGGTCGGGAAATGGCCGAGGAACTGGGCTGAGGACGCGGCAATGAGCTATTTCGCCAATGCCGGTCAGATCCTGATCGAATTCGTCTTCGGCATCCTCGTTGGCCTGATCGTGTTGCGCGTGCTGCTGCAGCTGGTGCGGGCCAATTTCCACAATCCGATCTGCCAGTTCCTGTACAAGGCCAGCAACCCGATCCTGATGCCGCTGCGCCGGGTCATCCCGGCCTGGCGCCGCCTCGATATCGCCGGCGTCGTGCTGGCCTGGGCCCTGCTGCTGCTCAAGCGTGTGCTGCTCTTCGCCATGATGCCGGTGATGCCCTCGTTCGCCGGCCTCGTCCTCATCGCCTTCGCCGACCTGGTCAGCTTCGTTTTGATGCTGATGCTGATCCTGATCCTCGTCCGCGTGATCCTGAGCTTCGTCGGCAGCGACAGTTATCATCCGGTCGTGCCACTGGTCTTCCAGCTGACCGAACCGGTGCTCAAGCCGGTGCGCACGCGCCTGCCCTCCCTCGGCGGCCTCGATTTCTCGCCGATGATCGTCATGCTCGCGATCGCCCTGCTGCAGGCCCTGCTGGTCGCGCCCCTGCTCGATCTCGGCGCGCGCATCGGCTTCGGTTGAACGCCGCCGACCGGGCAGGGTCCATGACTGAACACGCTGACTGACACGAGGACTCGCCATGACCCCGCTCGCCCGCATCGCCCTCGGCATCGCCCTGCTCGCGCCGGCCGCGCCGGCCCTGGCCGATGCGTCATCCGGAACCGAAAAATTCGGCGATTTCCTGGTCCACTACAACGCGCTGTCGACGCGGTCGCTGAATGCCGACATGGCGCGCCAGTATTCGATCGAACGTTCGGACAAGCGTGGCCTGATCAACATCTCGATCCAGAAGGTCGCCGCCGACGGCACGGCGGCGGCCGTGAAGGCCGAGATCCGCGGCGAGGCGACCAACCTGACCGGCCAGAAGTCGCCGATCACGATCCGCGAGATCCCCGACCTGTACGTCTCCTACATCGGCCTGTTCGACGTCTCACCGCCCGATACCTACACCTTTGCCCTTTCGATCACGCCGGCTGGTGCCGATCGCGCCTACGAGGTGCGCTTCAGCCAGAATTTCGTCGCCGATTGAGACAGAATGGGGTGCCGCGTTTTCTCGAATCGTGGCGAAATGCATCGCGCGTGAACGCGCTCCAACGACGAGGCATAAACGCGTCGACCACTATCGAAATCCGCGCCACCCTTCGCCGCCCTGCGCCGCCCTTCACCGCCCTTCGTAGGAGCGCCTTCAGGCGCGATGCTCTTCAGCAGGATTTCGGAAAAGCAGCGCGGCTGAAGCCGCTCCTACAGTGCCCTACCGGGGTGGCCGCTATGGATCCGGGCTCGCATTGGCCGCCTCGGCAATACGCCGGTGCAGCGCGTCGAGCCCGTCGAACAGCGCGGCGGGACCGGGCTGCAGGATGATCGGCGACTTGATCTCGTGCAGCTGGCCATTGCGCACGGCGGGTATCGCCTGCCAGCCGGGCCGCGATGCGACGCGATCGGGGCGAAACTTCTTGCCGCACCACGAACCGAGGATCAGGTCGGGCTGGCGCCGCACGATTTCCATGCCATCGGCAATGATGCGATCACGGGCCAGCGATTTCTCCGCCAGTTCGGGAAACACGTCGTCGCCGCCGGCGATGCGGATCAACTCGGCGACCCAGCGGATACCGCTGATCGGCGGCTCGTCCCACTCCTCGAAGTAGACGCGTGGGCGCCGCGGCAAGCGTGCCGCTGCCGCTTCGATCGCGACGATGTGGGCCTCGGCTTCGCCCGCATAACGCTCGGCCTTTGCGGATGCGCCGACCATGGCGCCGAGCCGGCGGATATAACCGAGGATGCCGGCGACCGAACGGTGGTTGCTGATCCAGACTTCGACGCCGGCCTTGATCAGATCGCGCGCGATATCGGCCTGGATATCGGAAAAGCCGATGACGAGATCGGGTTCCAGTTCGAGGATGGCACCGATCTTCGCGCTGGTGAACGCGGAGACCTTCGGCTTCTCGCGGCGCGCCCGCGTCGGCCGCACGGTGAAGCCGGAAATGCCGACGATGCGGTGCTCCTCGCCGAGCGCGTAGAGCACTTCGGTCGGCTCTTCGGTCAGGCAGACGATGCGTTGCGGGAACGGATCGCCGCCGCGCATCACGGATAGAGCAGGCGCTGGCTCCAGACGCCAATCCGGCATTCGTAGCGCTGGCGGTCATGCAGGCGGAAATTCGCGCCGTACCAGAATTCGAACAGGTCGGGTCGAAGCAGATAGCCGCCCCAGTGCGGCGGCCGCGTCACCTCGATACCCTCGAAGCGGCGCTCGATCTCGGCCACGCGCGCATCGAAGGTTTCGCGGTTCGGCAATTCCTGCGACTGCAGCGAGGCCCAGGCACCGATCTGGCTCATGCGCGGGCGCGTCGCGAAATAGGCGTCCGAATCGGACGCACCCAGTTTGCCGACCTGGCCTTCGATGCGCACCTGGACCTGGTCGCGCAGGGTCTTCCAGTGAAAACCGACGGCGGCCTGTTCGTGCGTGGCGAGCTGGCCGGCCTTGGCGCTTTCGTAGTTGCTGAAGAAGCGCAGGCCGTCCTCGCCGAGGCCCTTGAGCAGGACGATGCGCGAGGACACACGACCGTTCGCAGCGACCGTGGCCAGCGACATCGCGGTCGGCTCCGGATCGCCGGCGGCGCGCGCTTCATCGAGCAGACGGCGCAGGGTATCGATGGCCTGCTGGTAGAGTGCGGCGGAATTGGATTGCGGGGCGGCGGCATCGGTCATGGGTCGAAATGCTAGCACGCGGCCAGGCTTCGACCCGGCCGTGGTCGCGGACATCCTGTCGCACATGCTCGATGGCATCGGCGCATCCTCGCGGCCGCACCTGGTCGGCCTGAGTGCCCTGCAGGGCAGCGGCAAGAGCACCCTGGCCGCGCAACTGGTCGCGGCCGCGAAGGAACGTGGCATGGCTGCGCTGGCCCTGTCGCTGGACGATTTCTACTTCGGCCGGCGCCAGCGCCTGGCTCTCGCGCGCGAGGTGCATCCCTTGCTGGCCGTGCGCACCGTGCCGGGCACGCACGACATTGCCCTGCTCGAACGCACGCTCGATGCGCTCTCCTCGGCGGCGCCCACTTCGCCGGCCCGGATTCCCCGATTCGACAAGGGCACCGATACGCGACTGCCGCCGTCACGCTGGCGCACCGTGCGCCGACGCCCGCAACTGGTCGTGCTCGAAGGCTGGTGCGTCGGCGTCGGCGCACAGGAGGACGCCGCACTGCGCGAGCCGCTCAACGCTCTCGAGCGTGAGCACGACGCGGACAGGCGCTGGCGGCGCTTCGTCAATGCCCAGTTGGGCGGCGACTATGCGCGTCTGTGGCAGCGCATCGACCACGTGGTCCTGCTGCGCGCGCCCGCCTACGAAGTCGTGCGGCGCTGGCGCGAAGAGCAGGAACGAGGCCTGCGCCGCCGCGGTGCGGCGCGCGCCATGTCGCCGGCGCAGGTCCGCCGCTTTCTCGAGTTCGCCGAACGCCTGAGCCGGCATGCCCTGGCCAGCCTGCCCGAGCGCGCCAATCTGGTCGTCGCGCTCGATGAGGAACGCAGGGTGACCGCTGTCAGGCCGCGGATACCGCGCGCTGCATCGCGCGCGCCAGCTGGTCGATATTGATCGGCTTGGTCAGGTACTGGTTGGCGCCGGCATTCAGGGCGACCTTGCGCGCCTCCTCGGTCGGCGTTGCCGACAAGGTGACGATGTGCCCGCGATAGCCCTTGGCGCGCAACCGGAACACGGCCGTATTACCCGACAGTCCGGGCAGTTCCACGTCGACCAGCAGCACGTCGGGCGGATTCGCCAGGGCCTGTTCGACCGCCAGGGTGGCCTCGCCGACCGAGCGCACGCGAAAACCGAGGTCGGTCAGCATCACCTCGAGAAGATGGGTGATGTCGGGATCATCGTCGACCACGAGCACGCTGCGCACGCGCTGCTGCGTGCCCCCTGCGGCATCGGACGACAACAGTGGTGCGTCCGCCGGTTTGGCCAGGGCCAGGCCGGGCAGGACGATGCGGAAGCGCGACCCCTTGCCGAGCGTCGACTGCAGGTCGAGCGTTCCATGCATCTGCCGGACCAGGCGCTTGACGATACTGAGGCCAAGACCCGCGCCGCTGCCGGCCGCCTGACCGACCTTGTTGAACGGCTCGAAGACACGCTCGCGATAGTCCTCGCCGATGCCGATGCCGGTGTCTCGGACTTCGATCAGCAGGGCCGCGTCCTTCCAGGCCAACCTGGCCTTGACCTCGCCGTGATGGGTATAGCGCACCGCGTTGGAAATCAGGTTGACCAGGATCTGGCGCACGCGCAGTTCGTCGAGCACCGGCGTGGTCTCGTCGACCCGTTCGAGTTCGATGCCGAAATCCAGGCCCTGCTCGACGGCCAGCGGGCGGAACATGCCGTCCAGATCCTCCTGCATGGCCTGCAGGTCGGTCTCGACCGGCGCCAGCAGGCTCGACCGCGTATCGGCACGCGCGTATTCGAGCAGGTTCTCGGCCAGCGTGAACAGGTAATTGGCATTGCGCCGGATGGCACGCAGGGCATGCCGTGTTTCTGCATCGGGCTCGGGCTCCACGCGGGTTTCGAGCAGGTGCAGATAGCCGAAAACCGAAGTCAGCGGCGTGCGGAAATCATGGCTCAAGGTCGCGATCAGTGCGTTCTTGAGGGCGTTGGCATCCTGCAGGCGCGCGCGCTGCTGTTCGAGTTCGCTGCGGATCTGGCGCAGCTGGGCGATCGCCTTGCCTTTCTGGTATCCGATCAGGGAGGCCTCGTTGCTGGTCTGCTGCTGCGCCTGCTGGCGATCGTGTTCACCCTGCGCATCGAGCAGCAGCACCCGATAA
This sequence comes from Dokdonella immobilis, assembly GCF_900115085.1. Lineage (GTDB taxonomy): Bacteria > Pseudomonadota > Gammaproteobacteria > Xanthomonadales > Rhodanobacteraceae > Dokdonella > Dokdonella immobilis. Next base: position 221,704 of record NZ_FOVF01000004.1, read on the forward strand.
CCGTCACCGGCGACGAGCAGATGCACGTGTGCACTGCGCCCGTTCGGCATCTGCACGAACGGCAGGTCGACGCTTTCGTCATGCGACAGGCCGATGAAAAGATCCTGCAGCTGGCGGGCACCGGCCTGGGCGTTGTCGACATCGAAGCCAAACCGGTTCGCATCCCCCTGCAGGTTGATCAGGTGCCAGGCCGAATCGAATTCCAGCAGCAGGGGTTGTGCGCGCTCGAACAGGAACCGGGCGATGTGGCGCTCCACTTCGGGCGAGAAGTCGGCGAGCTCCGGCGCATCCTTCATGGGTCGAGACTCCGTGCCAGTTCCACGAATGCCTGGTCCACGCCGTCGCCGGAGAGCGCGCTGGTTTCGATGACCGGCAGGGTCTTGCGCAGTTCGACCAGGGTCGACGGCGCGACTTCCCAGCGTTCGACCAGATCGAGCTTGTTGACCAGCAATACCGCCTGCGCCCCGGACAACAGGCTGCGCGACTGCAGGAGCAGATCGATCGCCGTGCGCAGGGTTTGTTCGCGCGTGCCATCGGCGACCAGAAGCAGGCCGCTGGCGCCGCGCAGGTAGCTCATGTTGAGCGCATCCAGAGCGCTCTTGCCGGCGATGTCCCAGACCACGAGCTTGAGCGGATCGCGGCCGTCGCGGATGACTTCCTTGCTGTCGACCTTGACCCCGACCGTGGTCAGGTACCTGTCGGAAAAGGTGTTGCGCACGTAGCGCGAGACCAGGCTGGTCTTGCCCACGCCAAAATCGCCGAGCATGCAGATCTTGCGCGCCATCGCGCTCATGGCTGCGGCTCCGCGACGACCAGCTCGACGCTGGCGCCACGGAACGTCGACGCACCCTGCCCTGCCACTTCATCCATCCGCGACTCCTGCAGCAGCGTCGCCGGAACGCCCGCCTCGCGCAGTCTATCGCGAAGCCAGTCGGCCCGCTGGACGCGCAGGCGACGGTTGATTTCCTCGGTTCCGCTCGAGTCGGTATGGCCGATGATGCGCAGGCGCAGGGCCACGCCGGCCCGTTCGGCCAGCTGGCGAGCGCGGGTGATCGCTGCGACCGCGCGTCCGGCAAAGGCAGCCCCATCGGCGTCCGGATCGAGGTCGTCGACGAACTCGGCGCGGTCCGCGGCCAGCGCTTCGGCCAGGGTGCCGAGCTCGGCGCGCGCCGCCGTCCGCGCCTCGAGCTGCGGATCCGGCGTCTCTTCCACGCGCGCGCTGACTCGCCATTCGACGCCATGCAGGCCGGCAATCCAGGGCGCCTGCGAGCGGCCGGCTTCGACCCAGGCAGCATCGGCAACACCGGTGACCCCGAGCACGCCCCGATCCACGCTCAGGCCGACGCCGTCGGGGGGCCGCAGCAATCGCCGTGCACGGCGAAGCAGGACGGCGTCCGCCGTCGAAAGATAACCGTCCAGCTTCAGTTCGGGCTCGACTCCGCCGAGATCGACGGCGCCGAGCAGAGGTTCGATGGGTTCGGCATCCGCATCGAGCAGGCCGTGGATGGCCAGCGCCTTCCAGGGTCTCGAGTCGATTTGACCCAGCAGGAAGCCCGGGTGGGCGACCAGTGCCGTGCGCACGGCATCGACACGCGCGTTCCAGCGCTCGATCCGCACGAAATACCAGGCCAGCGCGCCGAGCACGAGCACCAGCACGAAGATCAGCGGCCAGCGCGAGGCCCTTTTCGAGGCCGGAGCACCGTCGCGATCGTTCAGCTCGGCGCTGGCGGCGATGATCGCCGCAGGATTGAGTGCCGTCTCCCACTCGGCCGCCGGCTCCGATCGCGCGTCGGCGGGCAGCTGCGCGTGGATCTGTTCGAGCCGGTCGCTGAGCACGGCGCGCAGGCTGTTCGGCGGAACACCGGTGATGAAGCAGGCCAGCGAGACCCTCGGCCCGTCGAGCACCCACAACAGGTGATCGCCGACCCGCGCCGCCTCGAGCGAATCGCCGCCATCACGGCCGACCGAGTCGCGCACGAACTCACCGATCGCGGTGAGCATGCCGGCGATCGCGTCGGCATCGAGATCCGGCAGGCCCGGCGACGATTGCCGATGCAGGACCAGGCCCGAATCACGCTCGATCAGGAACACATGATCGATGCCATAGCGCAGGGTATGGCGCAGCACGATCTGGGCGAACGGCACGCCGCTGCGCCAGGCCTCGATACGCCAGCGCACGCCGCGCGGACTGAAACCGTATTCGAGGACCCGGTTCAGATCGCTCATCAGGCCGCGCAGGGCCTCGGCGATGGCCTTGCGGATGATCGGCCCGATCACCGGGAACAGCGCATCGACGATGCTGTTGCGGTTGTCGCGCACGGCACTGCCAAGCGCGGCCGCGACCGGACTGGCCAGGGCCCGGGTCATCGGCTCCTGCGGCGCCGCACGCACCAGCGCCGGCAGCAAAGCGGAAAGCTCGCGGTTCTTCTGCTCGAGTTCGGCGACGCGCTGTTCGGCGCGCTGCAGCTTCTCGCGCTCCTCGGCAAGCAGAATCTGCTTGAGCCGGTCGAGGTCGCTCATGGCGGCGGCAGGACCGGCAGGTCAGCGCTTCGGCAGTTCGAAATCGCCCTTCAGGCGCAGCGCGAGCTCGGTCAACAAGGCGGAGAGATCTTCACGGCCGACCTTGTCGGCGCGCAGCTCGGCGCTGTTCCGGGCCAGCGACGCCGCCGCTTCGCTGGAGCGCTCGTTGAGCGCCGAACCGAGTTCGGCGAGGGCATCGCGCAGCCGCTCGTCGACCGCGCCGAGTTCGCCGCTGAGGCCTTCGAGGGCGTTGTTGATCTCGGCACGCGCCGTTCGCGCCGCCTGCTGCACGCGCGTCTCGAGGTCGTCCACGGCCTGGCTGCGGTCGCTGATCTCCTGGCGCAGCTGCCTGGCGAGCTTCTCGAACTGTTCGTCGACGCGCTTGTCGATCTGGGCCAGGCGCTTGTCCTGGCTCTCGCGCAAACGCGCCATCTCGGCCTCGAGGCGCTGGCCGAGTTCCTGGAAGCGGCGCTCGTAGTCGCGCATCTGGCCGCCGAACAGGATGTCGCGGATCTGGTCGACGTTGCGCTCCGCATCCGCTTCGGCGGCGGGTTTCTTCGGCTCGGCCATGGTCCTCTTCCTCGCTGTCGGCTTGGCTTGCTTGGCGGCGGCCAGTTTATGCGAAGCGGAACGCGATCCGGCCTTTTTCCGAGCGGACTTGCCTGCAGCTGCCATGCGCTTTCCCCTTTTCGGTATCGAGCCAACGTCGTCGGTCAGTTATTCCTCAAGCCTGCTCCAGCCGATATCCATGTTGATACACGGCAGACAGTCGCCAGCCATGCTCGCCATTGAGTTCGAGCTTCTTGCGCAGCCGGCTGACGTGCGTGTCCACGGTTCGCGTGGAAACGGAGGCATTCATGTTCCAGACGTTCTCGAGCAGGGCTTCGCGGCTGACGATACGCCCGTGGCGACGAAACAGGAACGCCGCCAGCTCGAATTCCCGTGGGGTGAGTTCGATGTCGCGACCGTCGAAGGCGATCCGCTGGCGGTTCGGATCGACGCGATAGGGCGCTACGTCGAAGCAGCCGCCCCCGCCGTCGTCGAGGCCGAAACGGCGCAGCACGGCAGCCACCCGGGCCACCAGTTCGTGCTGCTTGGCCGGCTTGACCACGTAGTCGTCAGCGCCCGCATTGAGTCCGCGCACGACGTCGGCCTCGCTGGCCCGCGCGGTCAGGAAGATGATCGGCAGGCGCGCGTTGGCCGATGCGCGGATCCAGGCCGCGACCTCCGGGCCGCTGGCATCCGGCAGCATCCAGTCGAGCAGGAGCAGGTCGATGGCTTCGGAACCCTGGTGGCGGCGAAAGTCGGATGCCGACGAATACAGGCGCGTGCGGTAACCGGCCTGTTCGAGCCAGTGCAGGATCAGATCGGCCTGATCCGGATCGTCCTCGAGGAATCCGATTACCGCATCAAGCTTTTCCATGAGGCCTGGGGCTCCCTGGGCGCCACCGGCGCCTGCCACGCTCCTGCGGCGACGGATCTACTCGACGACGAAGGTGATGCGCAGGTTGACCCGCCATTCCTTGATGTGGCCGGAGGAATCCGTGATCACCTTGGTCTCGCTGACCCAGGCGCCCTGGATATTCTTGACGGTCTCGGCGACTTTCTTCAGGCCGCTCTGCACCGCGTCCTCGACGCCCTTCGTCGAGGAGCTGCTGAATTCAATGACCTTGGCTACCGACATCGCTGAATCTCCTTTGCCCGAGACGAAGCGACACTATAGCAAAGCCCGAAGCAGGGCGGTCTTCAGGCGGCTGCGGGGCCGGATCCCTGCGCCCGCGGCACCTTGGGGATGTAGCGAAGCCAGACCAGAAAGACGATCAGGGCATCCAGCACGATCAGCGCCTGCCACAGGTACAGATGAAACCATTCGAACCAGACATGGCTCCAGAGACCGAGGAAGAACAGGCTGACGATGCGTACGAGGTTCAGCACCTGCACGGCCAGGAAGCCGAATACGAGGCCGAGCAGGCGGTGCTTCCACGGGGCCGGGAAGGCGAGGATGGCGGAGATGAGGATGATCACCGCCTCGATACCGTTGCAACCACGCTCGATCGAGACGATGAAGCTGCCGCTGGCATTCTGGATCAGCTTGCCGTGCGAGATCGTGCTGCCATCGAACAGATGGATGATCCAGGCGCTGGCCTCGGCCAGAACGGACGTGAAAGGCACGATGAACCAGCGCTCGACGAAGGGTGTCAGTTCGGCGACGAACAGAACGACGAGCAGGAGCAGGAACACGAGAATGAAGCGCAGCATGGCGTTGACGGTATCGGCAAAGCGCGCAGTGTAGCCCATGCGGCGAACGACGCTGATAGCATTCCCCCCATGAATCCCGCCGCAAACCTCTTCCTGATCGGCCCGATGGGCGCCGGCAAGACCTCGATCGGTCGGCGCCTGGCGGCCCAGCTCGGCCTGGCCTTCGTCGACCTCGACCTGGCCTTCGAGGAACGCGCCGGGGTCAGCATCGCCCTGACCTTCGAGATCGAAGGCGAGGCCGGCTTCCGCAAGCGCGAAAGCGCCCTGCTCGCCGAACTCGTCGAGCGCCGGGACATCGTCCTCTCCACCGGCGGCGGCGCGGTGCTCGATCCGGGCAATCGCGAGCAGCTGCGCAACCACGGATTCGTGGTCTGGCTCGATGCCGACGTCGACACCCAACTGCACCGCTTGCACGCCGATCGCAAGCGGCCGCTGCTCGGCGTCGGTGACCGCCGCGAACAACTCGAACGCCTGGCGGCGATCCGCAACCCGTTGTATGCCGAGATCGCCGACTTGCGCATCGGCGCATCGGGAACGCATGGCAGCGCCTCGATGGCGCGCCATGCAGGCGCGCAGATCGCACAGCTGTGGCGGCGCAGCCATGACGGAGGCAAGGCATGACCCGCGTCGACGTCGCCCTCGGCGAACGCAGCTACCCGATCCATATCGGCGCCGGCAGCCTGGCCGATGCCGCGCGCTGGCGACCCGCGATCGCGGGCCGCCATGTGCTCGTGCTGAGCAATACGGTGGTCGCGCCGCTGTATCTGGATCGCGTGGTCGCCGGCCTCGACGGTCTCGATCACACGATCGTGGTGCTCGACGATGGCGAGCAGCACAAGACGCTCGAGAACGTGGCCCGCATATTCGACGCGCTGGCCGCGCTCGGCGCCAGCCGCGACGCGACCCTGATCGCCCTCGGCGGCGGCGTGGTCGGCGACCTCGGCGGCTTCGCCGCCGCCTGCTGGATGCGCGGCATCGATTTCGTGCAGATGCCGACCACCCTGCTGGCCATGGTCGATTCCTCGGTGGGCGGCAAGACCGGGGTCAACCTGGCTGCCGGCAAGAACCTGGTCGGCGCCTTCCACCAGCCACGCGCGGTATTCATCGACACGCGCACCCTGGCCACCCTGCCCCGCCGCGAATACCTGGCCGGGCTGGCCGAGGTGGTCAAGTACGGCGCGATCGGTGATGCCGCCTTCTTCGCCTGGATCGAACGGCATGTCGAGGCCCTGCTGGCCCGCGACGAAGCGGCGCTGGACGAAGCCATCGCGCGCAGCTGCCGGCACAAGGCCGGCGTGGTCGCCCGCGACGAGCGCGAACTGGGCGAACGCGCCCTGCTCAACTTCGGCCACACCTTCGGCCATGCGATCGAGGTCGAGGCCGGTTATGGCGAACTGCTGCACGGCGAAGCGGTGGCGATCGGCATGGTCCTCGCCGCACGCCTGTCGGCGACCCTGGGCCGCGCCCCGCGCGCCGATGCCGAGCGCCTCGAGGCGCTGCTGCGGCGGCTCGACCTGCCAACCCGGCTGCCGGCCGGCTGCCAGCCCGAACGCCTGCTCGAGCGCATGCGTCTCGACAAGAAGTCGGTCAGTGGCCAGTTGCGGCTGATCCTGTGGACCGGTCTCGGCGCCGCGGATGTCGTTGCCGGCATCGACGAGTCGCGCATTCTCGCCGAGCTGGAAAACGACGTCGCCAACCTCGCCTGAACTGCGACGATTGCACGCGCAGCGCGTTTTGGCGATTGCGGGGTAAAATCGACCCATGCGCATCTATATGCAAACGCGTCCGGATGAATCCGAGGCGCCCCGCTTCTATCAGCTCAGCCTGCAGCAGGACCTGCTTGGCGGCTGGACCCTGTATCGCGAATGGGGTCAGCAGGGTGCGCGTTCGAGCCTCAAGCGCGAGGTCTATCTCGACCACGACAGCGCCCTGGCGGCCTTCGAGAAGGCGCGCGACTCGCAGGTCAAGCGCGGCTTCCGCGTCGTTTTCAGCCAGGGCATGGACAATTCCCGTGCGCATTGACGTGCGTTGTCTGCGCTTCGTGCCGATCGCCGGCCTGTGCCTGGCGACGTTGCCGGCCGTGGCGTTCGAGCCCGGTACGAAGCATGTCTGCGTGCCCTCGTCCGACGGCCAGAGCTTTGACTGTCGCGACACGTCGGCCGCGGCGGCCGAACCGGCACAGCATGAACCGGTGACCGGCGTGGCACCTGAAACGGCGCAGGCGAACCCGGTGCAGGCCGCCCCCGCGCCGGCAGCGCCCACCCGGATGCCGATGGTCGAGCCGGCCCCAGCGGCCAGTCGCCCGCCCAGCTACCTGCTGCAGCAATCGGGTGATACCGGTCTTCCGCTGGAAGCGCCGGCGCCTGAACCCGCGACGGTATCCGAGCCGACTCCAGGATACGAACCGGCACCGGCTTCAGCCGCCGCTGCCACGCCGGCCGCCGAAACCGCGGTCGAGGCAAACCGGGCGCAAGCCGCGCCTGCAGTCGAAGTCGCCCCCGCGCCCGCGGCGGTCGAAGCGGCCCCGCTGCCGGCGGCCGAACCCGCCGCGTCGAAACCGACTGAGCCCAAGGCCGTCGACAGCGATGCTGCACGCACCGTGACTCCTGCGGCGGAATCCCGGACCGTGAATTCAGCGACGGGCACACCGCCCCCTGCCCCGGCGGCGTCGAAGCCTCTTGACGGCGTCCTCGGCGCAGAGGATTTTGCCCGTTTGCCAGGCGCCCACTACACCCTGGTCCTGGCCAGCGTGCGCGAGCCGGGCACGCTCGACGCGCTGATCGCGGCCATGGCCGATCGACCCGGCGCGCTCTACCTGCTCAAATTCGGCATGCCGGACGGCACGTGGTACAGCCTGTGCTGGGCGGAATTCGACGATGTCGAGGCTGCTCGCGCAGCCCGCGTCCAGTTGCCCGACGAATCCACCCTGAGCTCGGGCTGGCCGCGCCGGATCGGTCTGCTGCAAGCCGAAATTACCCGGGAGGCTCCGAACAGGTGAGTCTCTCGTCATGGCGTCGGCGCGCCTCGATCCTCAAGTCGGCAGGTGCCGAAATGCGTGTTCCATCCGTTCAGAGCCACCCCGGATAATCCCAGGAGTTCCCGTGACCGATCACCGCTTCCTGCGCGCGCTCAGGCGCGAGCCTGTCGACACCACGCCGGTCTGGATCATGCGCCAGGCCGGGCGCTATCTGCCCGAGTATCGGGCCACGCGCGAGCGCGCCGGCAGTTTCCTGGCCCTGGCAAAGACCCCCGAACTGGCCTGCGAAGTGACCCTGCAGCCGCTCGAGCGCTTCGATCTCGATGCGGCCATCCTGTTTTCCGACATCCTGACGATTCCCGATGCAATGGGCCTGGGCCTGCATTTCATCGAAGGCGAAGGCCCGAAATTCCATCATCCGTTGCGCACGCGCGAGGCGATCCTGAAGCTCGGCGTGCCCGATCCGGAAAGCGAGCTGCGCTATGTCACCGACGCGGTCCGCCTGATCCGCCGCGAACTCGCCGATCGCGTGCCCTTGATCGGATTCTCCGGCAGTCCGTGGACGCTGGCCTGCTACATGATCGAGGGCGGCGGCTCATCGAATTTCTCGAGCGCCAAGGCGCTGATGTGGGACGACCCGAAAACCCTGCACCACCTGCTCGACATCAATGCGCAGGCGGTCACGCGCTACCTTGCCGCGCAAGCGGCCGCCGGCGCCCAGACGCTGATGGTGTTCGACACCTGGGGCGGCATGCTCGCGCCGGATGCGTTCATCGAATTCTCACAGCGCTACCTGACCGTCATAGCGCAGTCGCTCAAGGCCGCCCCGACCACGCGCGACATTCCGCTGATCCTGTTTTCGAAGGGCGCCAACGGCCATCTCGAAGGCCTCGCCGACAGCGGTTGCGATGCGCTTGGCCTGGACTGGACGATCCGCCTTTCCGAAGCGCGCCAGCGCGTCGGCGCGCGCGTCGCCCTGCAGGGCAACCTCGATCCGGCGACCCTGGCCGCGAATCCGCAGGCGATCCGCGCTGCGGTCCGGGCCACCCTGGCCGATTTCGGCGACGGCCCCGGCCACGTGTTCAATCTCGGCCACGGCATCACCCCCGACATCGATCCCGACCATGTCGCCGTGCTGGTCGATGCGGTGCATGAATTCGGGCGACGCTGAGCGCCGCCCATGCGATACGCAAGACTGATGCCGATGCGCCGCAGCGCGTTGGGCGTGCGTGGTCGGATCCACACCTGGCTGATCGCGATCGCGTTGCTGCCGACGCTCTGCAGTGCTCGCGACACGCCTGCCGTGGCCGCTATGCAGCAAGCCGGGCCAGCACAGACGTCCACCCTCGAAACGATCGTGGTCAGCGGCGAACAGCCGGGACCCGGCCTGTGGAAGGTCAGCAAGGGCGAGCATGTGCTTTGGATCCTCGGTACCCTGAGCCCGCTACCGAAGAAGATGACCTGGGTCTCGCGTGACATCGAGGCGACCATCGCCCGCTCGCAACAGGTCCTTCTCGTGCCGAGCGCGTCGCTCAGCGTCAAGGGCGGCATGCTGCGCGGACTGTTCCTGCTGCCCTCGCTGATCGGAGCGCGCAACAATCCCGGCGATGCCCGCCTCGTCGACGTCGTTCCGGCCGACCTCCATGCGCGCTGGAGTACGCTCAAGCAGCGCTACATCGGCCGCGACCGCGGCATCGAGAAGCGCCGGCCACTGTTCGCCGCACAGGAGCTCTACGTGGAGGCGATCAAGGCCGCGGACATGTCGCTCGACGACGTCGTCAGCAAGTCGGTGAAGAAGACCGCGCGACGACAGAAGGTCGAGCTGGTCGAGCCTCACCTCGAACTTCGCATCGAAGCGCCCGGCAAGGCCGTTCGCGAATTCAAGAAATCCGCCCTCGACGACATCGACTGCTTTGCCAAGACCATGGCGCGGCTCGAGACCGACCTCGAAGCGATGAAACTGCGCGCCAATGCCTGGGCCAGCGGCGATATCGAGGCGATCCGCGCGCTGCCCTACGACGACCAGTTCCAGGCCTGCGGCGATGCCGTGCTCAAGGCCGGCGTGGTCGAGGAGCGCGGTCTCGGCGATCTCCGCGAACGCATCGCCCGGGTCTGGCTCGAGGCGGCGGAAGGCGCGCTCGAACGCAACGAATCGACCCTGGCGATCCTGCCGATCCGCATCCTGCTGCAACCCGACGGTGCATTGTCGGCCCTACGTGATCGCGGCTACGCCATCGAAGAGCCGCAATAGGGCTGACCGCTTTCGCCTGCCGCGCGGTCGACGAAGAAGGTGCGAACCGCAGGCTGCATTTGACGGTACACTCGCCGCACTCGCGGGGGGGGGGGGGGAGGGGGGAAGCGCATGCACGACGATGCTCGGCAAGGCGGGATGACTCGGCGGCAGCTGCTGCGCATGATCGGCATGAGTGCCGGCAGCGCGGCCATGTACCAGGCGATGACCAGCCTCGGCTTCGCCGCCGAATCGGATTTCCACGGCGTGCCGCAACTCGGCGCCGCCCCGAAGGGCGCCTCGGTACTGGTGCTCGGTGCCGGCATCGCCGGCATGGTCGCGGCCCTCGAACTGCGCAAGGCCGGCTATGCCGTGCAGGTACTCGAATACAACGCGCGCGCCGGTGGACGCAACTGGAGCTTGCGCGGCGGCGACACCTACACCGAACTCGGCGGTGAAACCCAGCGCTGCGGATTCGCGCCCGGCCAGTACATCAATCCCGGCCCCTGGCGCCTGCCGCACCATCACCGCGGCATCCTCGGCTACTGCCGGCAGTTCAACATCCCGCTCGAGAATTTCGTCCAGGTCAACTACAACGCCTACCTGCACACGACCTCGGCTGGCGACGGCAAGCCGCAACGCTATCGGACCGTGCGCGCCGACTACCACGGCCACGTCGCCGAACTGCTGGCCAAGGCAACCCGCAGCAACCAGCTCGATGCCGCGGTCAGCAAGGAAGACCAGGAAAAATTGCTGGCCTCACTGCAATGGTGGGGCGCGCTCGACAGGGACTACCGGTACACGCGCAGCCGCGACAGCAGCGATCGGCGCGGCTACGACAAGGACGCCGGCGGCGGACTCTCGGGCGACCCGGTCCCTTCGACACCGATGGGACTCGGCGACGTGCTCGGCAAGACCCTGTGGGGGCGCCTGCCGTTCGGCGATCTTTACGAAATGCAGACCACCCTGATGCAGCCGGTCGGCGGCATGGACCGCATCGGCCTGGCCTTCGCGCGCGAGCTCGACGGACTGATCCGCTATCGGGCCAGGGTCCTCGACATCCACCAGGACGAACACGGCGTGCGTGTCGCCTTCGAGGACACGGCCGAGCCCGGCAGCCGGCACCAAGCCAGCGCCGACTGGTGCGTGTGCACGATTCCCCTGTCGATCCTGGGCCAGATTCCGATCAATGTCGGCCAGGCCATGGCCGATGCGATCGCCGCCGTGCCGTACGCGGCCTCGGTCAAGATCGGCCTGCAGTTCAAGCGCCGCTTCTGGGAACAGGACGAGGCCATCTACGGCGGCATCAGCTACACCGACCAGCCGATCGACACGATCAGCTATCCGAGCCACGGCTACCATGACAGCGGCAAGGCCGTGCTGCTCGGCGCCTACGCGTTCGGCGCCCATGCCATGCAGTTCACCGCGATGAGCCCGGCCCAACGCATCGAGGCCGCGCTCGAACAGGGCAGCCGCATCCATCCGCAATACCGCGCCGAATTCGAAAACGGCGTCTCGGTGGCCTGGCACCGCTCGCCGTTCACGCTCGGCTGCTTTGGCCTGTGGACCGAAGCGGCGCGCGCGAAGCACTATCGGAACCTGTGCGCGATCGATGGCCGCATCGCCCTGGCTGGCGAGCACGCCTCGCAGTTGCCGGCTTGGCAGGAAGGTGCCGTGACTTCGGCGCTCGATGCGATCGAGCGCCTGCACCATCGCGCGCTGGCGCAGGGGGCCGCCGCATGAACACCGCAACGTGGGATCGCCACCTCCTCGCGAACGGCGTATTGCTGTTCTGTAGCTTCATGGCCTGCGCGATCGGTCCGGCGCGGGCCGCGGATCCGGATCTACCGGGCATGTTCGATTTTTCCGATGGCGAACAGGTCTATACGCACCTGTGTCAAGGCTGCCACATGCCGGATGGACGCGGCGCGCAGGGCGCCGGCCACTACCCGGCCCTGGCCGGCGACCCGGCCCTGGCCTCGGCCAATTTCGTCGCCGCGACCATTCTGAACGGCCGACGCAACATGCCATCCTTCAAGCATGACGAGAACTTCGAATTCTTCTTCGGCCCGACCTGGCTGACCGATACCCAGGTCGCCAATGTCGTCAACTACGTGCGCACGCATTTCGGCAACCGCTTCGAAGGGGCGATCACGCCTGCCGAGGTCGCGACACTGCATCCCTGACCCGCGAGGAATCGATCATGCGACCCATCCCCTGCCGCCTCATCGCACTGCTCCTGCTCGTGCCGTCAATGGCCGGCGCGGAGGACGTCATCCGCCACAAGCTGCCCGTCAACAGCACGTTCCCGATCGCCGCCGCGGTCGAGGTGCCGGCCGGCGCAACCACCGTCTACCTGAGCGGAAAAGTGCCGCCGGCGATCGACGACAAGGCGCCGCGCGACAGCGTGGCTGCCTATGGCGATACCGAGCGCCAGACCGTCGGCGTGCTCGGCGCGATCCGCGACCAGCTCAAGGGCCTCGGCCTCGGCATGGGCGACGTCGTGAAAATGCAGGTCTTCCTGGTCGGCGATCCTGACAAGGGTGGCAAGATGGATTTTGCCGGGTTCATGAAAGGCTACACGCAGTTCTTCGGTACCGCGGAACAGCCGAACCTGCCTTCGCGCTCGGCGATGCAGGTCGCGGCCCTGGCCAATCCGGGCTTCCTGGTCGAGATCGAAGTGACCGCGGTACGCCCCTGAGGGCTTGCTGCACTGGCCACGCTGGCCTCCGTCTCGGGGTCAGCCGTCCGATCCTGTGCGCTCCCGCAACCATGGCGCCATCGCCCGTTCGAGGACCGCGCTGCTGAGCGGCTTGCGCAGGAAACCGTCCATGCCGGCCGCGCGTGCCTTCGCCTCCTCGTCGCCGGTGGCGCGCGCGGTGATCGCGATCAACGGCAGGTGCCGACCGCCGCCTTCGCGGTCGCGCAGAAGCCGCGCCAGCTGCAGGCCGTCGATGCCAGGCAGGTCGAGATCGACCAGGGCCAGGTCGATGCCCGGATCCTCGAGGGCGGCCAGCGCAGCCAGACCGTGCGCGGCATGCGTGATGCGGTGACCGGCCGCCTCGAGCATGCCGACGACGACCGCGGCGATGGTCGCATCGTCCTCGACCACGAGGATATGTGCGGCGGTCGCGTTTTCGTCCGCAACGGAATTCGGCGAGTGTAGGCGGTCGTCGAAGCGGCGTGCCGGAGTCGGCTGGTCCGGCGCGCGTGGCGCGACTTCGGTCAGCGGCAGGCGGATCGTGAAACGCGTGCCTTCGCCGAGCGCGCTCTCGACGTCGATGCGTCCGCCCATCAGGTCGACCAGCTCCTGGCAGATCGACAGGCCGAGGCCACTGCCGCCATAGCGCGGGGTGACCCCGGCGGATTGCTCGAAGCGACCGAACAGGCGTTCGCGCATGTCCGAATTCATGCCCGGACCGGTATCGCTGACGACGAATTCGAGCGAGCCGTCGGCGGACTTGCCGAGTTCGACGCGGATCGTGCCGCGCTCGGTGAACTTCAGGGCGTTGTTGACCAGGTTGAGCAGGACCTGCTTGATGCGGGTGGCATCGCCGCTGACCGAAGCCGGTACCGAGGCGTCGATGCGCGAGAGCAGTTGCAGGCCCTTCTTTTCCGCCAGCGGCCCTTCGAGGGCGACCACCTCGCGCACGACCTGGGCCGGGTCTAGCGCGCGACGGTCGAGTTCGAGCTTGCCGGCCTCGATGCGGGCGAGGTCGAGGCTGTCGTTGACCAGGCGCAGCATGAGGTCGCCCGAACGGCTGATGGCCTCGGCGTAGCCGCGTTGGCGCTCGTCCAGCGGCGTCGCGCGCAGCAACTCGGCCATGCCGAGCACGCCGGTCATCGGCGTGCGGATTTCATGGCTCATGGTGGCCAGGAAGGCGGACTTGGCGGTAGCCAGTTCTTCGGCCGCGCGGCGCTTCTGTTCGGCAAGCGCGAAGGCATGCCGCTGATTCACACGATTGCGCCAGCTGCGCAATACGAGCAGCAGGCCGAGTGCCGCGAGGACCAGGTAAGCCAGATAGGCCGTGGGCGTTCGCCAGGGCGGAGAAGCCACCGATACGGCCAGGCTCGCGGTGGTCTCGCTCCAGACGCCATCGGCATTCGCCGCGCGCACCTGCAACCGGTAGCGACCCGCCGGCAACTGCGAGAACACGCGCTCGCCGCGCGCACCGGTGTCGACCCATTCCTTGTCGAATCCTTCGAGCCGGAAGCGGTAGCTGTTGCCGCCCGGATTGAGAAACGACAATGCGCGCGCCTCGATCGTCAGGTCGCGATCGGCATGCGCGAGGGCGATCGGCTGGTCCGGGTCCAAGCCGACGACACCACCTTCGCGGCGCACCGAAACCGCGGCAATGCGCAACGGCGGCGGCGGCGAATCCAGCGAGATCGCGGCCGGATCGAAGGCGACCAGCCCGGCGCGCGTGTTGGCATAGACGACGCCGTCGTTGGCCACGGCGAAGTTGCCGATGATTTCCGCGCTCGGCAAACCATCGCGCTCGCTGAAGCGCCGGATCGCATGGCTGCGCGCGTCGAGTCGCCACAGACCGCGTGGACTCGCCGCCCAGATCGCCTGGTCGGCGGCGACCAGCAGGTCGCTGACCTGCATGGCCGGCCAACCGTCCCGACTGTCGAATCGCTGCGCGAGTACGAGGCCCGCGTCATTCAGATCGTAGCGTTCGAGCGCGCCGAGGCGATGCAGCCAGAGCGCCCCTGCCGTATCGAAAGCCAGCGCCTGGACCGAATCGTCCGGCGACCCGACCGCCGCAACGAAGCGATCGGCAGCGCGATCGTAGCGTTCGATACCCGAGGTCGTCGCAAGCCAGGGCGCGGCCAGACGATCCAGCGCCATGCCCGCGATGTCGGCGTTGCCAATGCCGCCATTCGCCATCGAGTAGCCGCGGATGGCCAGGTTAGACGGGTCGATGCGGGCCACGCCACCGCCGCGCAGGCTGGCCCAGAGCATGCCGTCGGGCGTGCGCAGCAGACGATTGACGTAGCCTTGCGGCAAGCCGTCCCTGGTTCCCTCGGCGAGCGGAAGTTCGATGTGCGATCCGTCCTTGAGCGCGTAGCGGCGAATTCCCCGATAGTGGCCGAGCCAGAGCTGGTCGCCGACCCGCAACAGTGACCGCAGTACGCTGCCCTGCACGGAGAAGCGCCCTCCGAGGCGCTCGACGCGGCCGCTCGCCGCGTCGATATGGTCGACACCATCGCGCCCGCTGCTGACCCAGACGCCTCCCTCGCTGTCGACGCTGACCGCCTCCGGAGCCGAATGCTGCAAGCTGTGCTCGTCGCCGGGGCGATGCCGCCAGGTCGAGAAATTGCGCCAGCGTGCCGGCAGCCGCGCGATGCCGCCATCGAGCAGGGCGATCCAGAGCCCGCCTTCGCGATCGCGCAGGATATCCATGACCCGCGTCGAAGGCAGCTCGCCGGGCAGGGAGTCGCCGCCACCGAAACGCTGCTCGCCTTCGCCGTCGATGCGCCAAAGTCCGCCCGTGGTGCCGATCCAGAATTCATTGGCGGATTCGGACAGCACGGCCATGGTGGCGACGCGCGATGGCGGCGTGAACAGAACGCCACCTTCGGAAAGATCGGGCATGACCCTGGCCACGCCGTAGTCGCTGCCGACCAGCATGCTGCCATCGGCCTGCGCACGCAGGCTGCCGATCTGCAGCTTGTCGGCCCGGCCGGCCAGGCCGGGCAAGGCGACGTGGACCAGGCGACCGTCGGGCAGACGCACGTCGAGGCCATCGTCGGTGCCGATCCAGAGTCGGCCCTGGGCGTCCGCCGCGAGCGAGACCACGGTGGTCGAGCGCAGGCTGCGCGCATCGTTGGCGTCATGCTCGAAGCGCTCGAACGTACCGTCCGCGCGCAGTCGATTGAGCCCGCCGAGATAGGTGCCGACCCAGATCGCGCCGGCGGCATCTTCGGCGACGGCGAAGACGTCGTCGCTGCTCAGGCTCGACGGATCGTCCTTGTCGTGCCGGTAGTGGCGAAAACCGCCGCCCGCGAGCAGTTCGTTGAGTCCGCTGGACTCGCCGCCGCACCAGACTCCGCCGTTGCGATCGATGAGCAGGGCCGAGACATCGTTGCTGGCCAGCGAACGCGCGTCGTCCGGGTCGTGCCGCCAGATGCGGAAGTCGACGCCGTCGTAGCGGGCCAGGCCATCCTGCGTACCGATCCAGACATAGCCATCGGCGCCCTGGCGCAAGGCATAGACGGCATTCGAAGGCAGGCCGTCGGCCACGCGCAGTGACTCGAACCACGGCGCCGCTGGCGGCGGGCCCGCCCAAAGCAGCGCGGTGCACAAGGTGCCCAGGGCAAAAGCGACGAATCGTCTCATTCTGCATTCCTTCGCCAGATCCACCCGATGGTGCCATGCGGACTGGCGGATCGGCCAGCCCGCTCCTTGCGGCGCCTCGGCCGGTGGCCCCGGCGCGCCATGACGATGGGGCCGGTGCAGCGGGCAAGACGACCCGCACATGCGGATACACGAATGCAGGCTAGAATCCCCGCAATGCCGCAATCCCGCCTGCCCATGCGCTATCTCCTGTTGGCCGTGCTGGCGATTGCCGCGCTGATCGTGATCGGCCTCGCCATCGGTCTGGTCAACAGCCTGCTCGAGTTCTACGAGCGCATGGCCAACCTCCCCCTGCTGCTGCGGGTACCGTTGATCGTGGTCGCCGCCGCCGCGGTGCTCGGATTGGCGCTGCTGGCCTGGAAGCTGCTGCGACCGGGGCCCGGCGCGAACCGGCGCAGCCAGAAGACGGAGCCACTGGACCGCGAAGCCATCGCCACGCGGGTTGCCGAACTGCGCCAGCGCGAGGCGGAGGCCGAGAGTCTCGAACAGGAACTGATCGAACTCGACCGTCGGCGCCTGAGCGGCGATTGCCATGTTGCCGTCTTCGGCGAGATCAGCACCGGCAAGTCGAGCCTGGTCCGCGCCCTGGCCGCGGACTCGGTGGTCGATATCGACGTGGTCGGTGGCACCACGCGCTGGATCCGCCACTACACCGGCACCCTGCCGGACGACCGCAAGCTCGTCATCACCGACATGCCCGGCTCCGGCGAGGTCGACGGCGCGCAGCGCGAACAGCTGGCCCGCGACGAGGCGCTGCGCGCCCATGCCGTGGTCTACGTGGTCGACTCCGACCTGACCCGGGCCCAGGACGCCGAATTGCGCTGGCTAGCCGGCTTCGGCAAGCCGTTGATCCTGGCCTTGAACAAGATCGATCGCTTCGGCTTGGACGAACGGATTTCTCTGCTGGCCGCGCTCGGCGAACGTTACGCCGCGGTAACCCGGGCGATCGTCGCCATCAGCGCCGGCGGCAAGGAGAATTTCCAGCGCAAGCTCGCCGACGGCAGCATCGAGCGCGTCGTGCGCGAGCGCAAACCCGATGTAGGCAGCCTGCGCGATGCCCTGATGGAGGTGACCGCCGCTGGCGCCGAAGCGCTCGAGCCGGCGCGCGAAGCCGCGGTGCTGAGCAGTGTCGACCAGCGCAGCCGCGCCCTCGCCCGCATCGTCGCCGCGCGCGAATCGGAGACGATCGTGCAACGCTATACGCGGCGCGCCGTGGTCGGCGCGATGGCCGCGGTGGCGCCAGGCAGCGACATCATCATCCAGGGCGCACTGGCCACGGCCATGGTGCGCGAACTGGCGCGCATCCACGAGATCCCGGTGCGCGACATCGATGTCGAGAACCTGCTCAAGCGCCTCGGCCTGAGTATCCGCAACACCACGGCCATCGTCCTCGCCATCGCCGGCAATGCACTGAAGGCGTTCCCCGGACTCGGCACCCTCGGTGGCGGCGCGCTGCATGCGATCGCCTACGGCCTCGCCTTCGACTCGGTCGGCCGCGCGATCGCCATGACCCTGGCCGAACACGCCCGTCTCGACGCCGACGAGACCGAACGCAATATCCGTGACTTGCTGGCCAAACCGAGCCGCGACCGCATCGAGCGCGTCGCCGGCGTGGTCGTCGACCGCTTGCGCAGGAAGGATTGATCAGCCCGGGGAGGCCCTGCACAGGGGGCCGTCCCGACACGGCACGTGCGAGCCTTTCGCGGCGCGCCAATGCATATTGACTGGCCGTTTCGGCAACGGCTTCCTGCGTCGCCCTGCCTCCCGCATCCCTGCGGTCGTTTCGAGCCGGCGCGAGAAGGAACCGGGTACAGGCGGGTGTCATCCATGCGGCAGATTCAGCCACCAGAGAGTGGCATCCGGAAGAGCCGCCACCCGTTCAGAGTCTTCGTGGACGAAACAATGCGTCAACGCCGTTGCGCTGGCGATCCGGTCGGGTTTTTGCCAAGCTGCGGCGATGCTGCCTCGAATCCTGATTTCGCTGGCCACCGCGATGCTGCTTGCCGGCGCTGCCGAGCTGCGCGCAGCGAGTATGCAGACCTATGTGCTCGATCCGGTGCATACGCAGATCGTCTTCTTCGCCGATCACCTCGGCTTCTCGCACGGCATCGGCCGGGTCCGTATCCGCCAGGGCTGGTTCCAGTTCGACGCGGACGACTGGAGTACGGCGCGCGCCGACGTCGTCGTCGACATGACCAGCCTCGACATGGGCGAACCGGCCTGGAGCGAGAAGGTGCGCTCGCCGCAGTTTCTCGATACCGCGCAGTGGCCGACCGCTCGCTTCATCGGCAAGCGTCTGGAGCAGACAGCCGCCCGCGACGGCATCCTGCACGGCGAGCTCTGGCTGCGCGGCGTTCGCCGCGATGTCGACCTGGCCCTGACCTTCAATCGCGCCGGCGGCGATCCGTACGCGTTCAAGGACAAGGCCGGGTTCACCGCACGCACCGAGCTGGACCGCTTCGAGTTCGGCATGCAGACCTATCGCGAAGTGGTCGGCGCGCCGGTCGAACTGCGCATCGAGGTTGAAGGCGTGCGCAGTTCCAGTCCACCGAAGGAGACCGTGTCCGATGCCGTTGAAGAACACTGAAAGCCGCTGGGGCGGCATGGCCCAGTCGCTGCACTGGCTGATGGCGCTCGGCATCCTCGGCAACGGCGTGCTCGGCCTGATCATGGACGAGATGCCGCGCGGCATGACCAAGCTCAACACCTTCGCGATCCACAAGTCGATCGGCCTGACCGTGCTCGCCCTGCTCATCCTGCGCGTGAGCTGGCGCCTGTTCGACCGCGCGCCGCCGGACGAGCCGATGCCGCGCTGGCAGCGCCTGGCCGCGCATGCCACCCACGGCGTGCTGTATCTGCTGATGCTGGCGATCCCGCTCAGCGGCTGGATCTACAACTCGCTGCATGGCTATCCGCTGCAGTGGTTCAAGTGGTTCAACCTGCCGGCCCTGATGGAGAAGAACGAGGCCCTCAGCGACATCGCCGGAGAAACCCATGAAGTCCTGTTCTTCGTGCTGCTCGCCGTGCTCGCCGCGCATGTCGGCGGCGCCCTCGTTCATCACTGGTTCGAACGCGACAACACCCTGTTGCGTATGCTGCCGTTCGTCCGCCTGCGCAAGCCAGGCCAAGGAGACTCGCCATGAAGACACTGTCCTGCCTGCTCGCCACGCTCGCCCTCGCCCAACCGGCGCTGGCCGCCGACTACGTGGTCGACGCCGACAGCACGCTCGGTTTCACGGCGACCTTCCAGGGCGAGGCCTTCGACGGCAGCTTCAAGCACTTCGAGGCGACGATCCGCTACGACTCGAAGGACCTCGCCACCTCGAAGTTCGATGTCAGCGTCGACCTGTCCGGAGTCGCCACCGGCGACAAGGATCGCGACGACACCCTGCCGACCTCCGAATTCTTCAATATCGCGAAGTTCCCCAAGGCGCACTTCGTGACCACCGGATTTCGGAAGGTCGGCGACAAGGTCGTGGCCGCCGGCACGCTTTCATTGAAGGGCATCGAGAAGCCGGTCGAACTCGAGGTCAGCTTCGAGCCGACCGAACACGGCGCCCTGCTCGATGTCGCCACGACCCTGCAGCGCCTCGATTTCCAGGTCGGTACCGGCGACTACGCGGACACCTCGACGATCGGCGACGAGGTCCGGGTCAAGGGCCATCTGGTGCTGACTGCGAAGTAAGCCGGGGTCCGCCGGGATGACCTGACCCGGCGTCTGCGTCTACCATCGGCCGGTGAGCAACCAAGACAGTTTCTGGCAGCGCCTGCGGCGTCGGATCAGCGCCGCCCCGGCGGATGCCGTCTGCAAACCCGATCCTTCCGGACAGCATCACGCGCAGGCCGAGGAAAGCCTGCGCGGCCTGCTCGAGGATCCGCACATTCCGCCGGCGATCCGCACGTCGCTGGCGGCGGATTTCGCCCAGCTCGAAGCCATGCTCGGCCGGCTCGAGCGCGGCGAACTGCACCTGGCCGTGTTCGGCCGGGTCAGTGTCGGCAAGTCGGCCCTGGCCAATTCCCTGCTCGGCGAGACTGCGTTCGAGGTCGGCGTTCTCCACGGCACCACGCGCACGGCGTCGCCACGCCCGTGGCAGGTCGTCGCCGGCAGCGGCGTGCACCTGATCGACACGCCCGGCATCGACGAGCTCGACGGCGAGGCGCGCGAGCAGCTCGCCCACGAGGTCGCCGGCATCAGCGATCTCGTCGTCTTCGTCGTCGATGGCGACATGACCACGCGCGAGCGCGATGCCCTGGGCTTGCTCGCCGCGACCGAGCGTCCGCTGTTGATCGCACTGAACAAGGCCGACCGCTACGACAGTGAGGAACTCGAACGCCTGCTCAAGCGGCTGCGCGAACATGCGGCCGGCCTCGTGCGCGCCGAGGACGTGGTCGCGGTCAGCGCGATGCCGCCGCCGCTGAAACGCGTGTCGCTCGATGCCGATGGTCGCGAACAGGTCGAGATGATCCGCCAGGCGCCGAACATCGATGCCCTGCGCGACCGCCTGACCGATGTGCTGGCGCGCGAGGGCCGCACCCTGTCCGCGCTCAATGCCAGCCTGTTTGCCGGCCGTCTGACCGATGCCGTGGCCCGGCGCATCGTCGTTGCCCGGCGTGAACTCGCGGCCAAGGTGATACGGCAGTACTGCCTGGCCAAGAGCATCGCGGTCGCCCTCAACCCGATTCCGGTTGCCGACCTGCTCGCCGCCGGCGCCCTCGATGCGGCCCTGGTCATGCATCTGGCCCGCGTCTACGGACTGCCGATCACGCGCCGCGAGGCCGGCGGCCTGATCGGCACGATTTGCGCGCAATTGGCCGCCCTGATGGGTGCGATCTGGGGCATCCACCTGGTCGCCTCGGCGCTCAAGGGCCTCAGTGCCGGCATGTCGACCGTGCTGACCGCGACCGCACAGGGCGCCCTGGCCTGGTACGCCACCGAGATCGTCGGCCGCGCCGCCGACCGCTACCTCGCCGCCGGCAAGTCCTGGGGCGAGCTCGGCGCCAAGCGCGTGGTCGCCGACATCGTCGAGAGCCTCGATCGCGATTCGATCCTGCGCGAGGCACGCGCGGAGATCCTGCGCCGGCTGCGTTCGACGGGAACTCCCGGGGCGGAGTCGCCGGGCGCTTGAGGGCGGATCCGGCGAGCCGCTGTCTCAGGCGGAGAGGAATCGCAGCACATCGCCCACATCGAACGGCCAGCCGAGGTCGCGGTCACGGCTGACGTCGTGCAGGACCGGCACACGTACGCCATAGCGCGCGCTGAGTTCCGTATCATCCTCGATGCAGACGCATTCGAAATCCGGTGCCCTGGCCGCGGCCAGCACCGCCACGGCGCGATCGCAGAGCTCGCATTCTTCGGAAACGTAAAGTCGCAATTTGCAATCGCCTTGATTCACCCGGATCCCCGAATTTGGCCTGACGTTTGGCGACCTCGTCGGCCCGGGACTCGGTACCGCTGTCGCCTAGGGAGGGTCTGATCAAGTAGCAAAGTCGTCACGATGCCTGCCTGTGTGCAGATCGCGACGCGTCGACGCAGACAGACTGGCCGTCTTTCAAGTCGACGCAACAAAGATCTGCGCGCAGGCAGGCGTCGCCCAACTGATTGATTGGATGCTGAAAAGGTGGCGTCCAGAAGGCTCTCCACATGCACCGCGCGCCTCGCCAAGGCAACCAGCCTTCACTTCGCCACGCGGCACATGCGGAAAACCTTCTGAACGCCATGACGACTTTGCTACTTGATCAGACCCTCCCTAGAGGAATGATCAGGCTCCGGCCCGCGCGGTGCAAATCGGAGCAGCCGCCCGCGCGGCGGCGTAGAATCCGGGCCATTCCCTTTGCAGAACGTCAACCATGGCTGTCAGCGTTTTCGACCTGTTCAAGATCGGCATCGGCCCGTCCTCCTCGCATACCGTCGGGCCGATGCGCGCAGCGGCGCGCTTCATGACGCGCTGGCTCGATGAACGCGGCCAACTGGAGAAAACCGCACGCGTGCGCGTCGAGCTGTTCGGCTCGCTGGCCCTGACCGGTCGCGGTCACGGCACCGACAAGGCCGTGCTGTGTGGCCTCGAAGGCGAATGGCCGGACCGGATCGACCCCGACATCATCGCCGACAAGCTCGCCCGCATCCGCAGCAGCAAGCGCATCGAGCTGCTCGGCAGGCATGCGATCGATTTCGACGAGAAGAAGGACCTCGTCTTCAACAAGCGCCAAAAGTTGCCGTATCACAGCAACGGCATGCGCTTCGCCGCCTTCGATGCCGAAGGCAATGAGCTGGCCTCGCGCGACTACTACTCCGTCGGTGGCGGCTTCGTGGTCAACCATGACGAGGCAGCCGACGATCGCATCGTTGCCGACACGACGACGGTCAAATATCCGTTCAACAGCGGCGACGAACTGCTGGCACGCTGCGAGGAATCAGGCTTGAGCATCGCCGGCGTGATCCTTGCCAACGAACAGGCCTGGCGCAGCGAGCAGGAAATCCGCGAGGGCCTGCTGAAGCTTTGGCAGGCCATGCAGGATTGCGTCGCCCGCGGCATGCGCGAAACCGGCGTGTTGCCGGGTGGACTCAAGGTCGTGCGGCGTGCCCCGGCAATGGCCGCCGAGTTGCGCGCGCTGCCGGAAAAGGCCCTGCGCGATCCATTGACCATCCTCGACTGGGTCAACCTCTACGCGCTGGCCGTGAACGAGGAGAATGCAGCTGGCGGGCGCGTCGTCACCGCCCCGACCAATGGCGCGGCCGGCATCATGCCGGCGGTCATGCACTACTACGACCGCTTCTGCCCGAAGGCCGACGAGCAGGGCATCATCGACTTCCTCCTGACCTCGGGCGCGATCGGCATCCTGTACAAGGAAAACGCCTCGATCTCGGGCGCCGAAGTCGGCTGCCAGGGCGAGGTCGGCGTGGCCTGCTCGATGGCCGCCGGCGGCCTGACCGCCGCGCTCGGCGGCAGCATCTACCAGGTCGAAAACGCCGCCGAGATTGGCATGGAGCACAACCTCGGCCTGACCTGCGATCCGATCGGCGGCCTCGTCCAGATCCCGTGCATCGAACGCAATGCGATGGGCTCGGTCAAGGCGATCAACGCCCAGCGCATGGCCATGCGCGGCGACGGCAAGCACCGCGTCTCGCTCGACAAGGTCATCAAGACCATGCGCGACACCGGCCGCGACATGCAGGACAAGTACAAGGAAACCTCGCGCGGGGGCCTGGCAGTCAATGTCATCGAGTGCTGAGCGCGGCTCAGCGGGGTCACGCCAGCCCGGGTTATTCGTGAACCATGCGCGCCCTCGCCTGTTCCTTGAATCCACACGACTTTCGCCTCGTTCGGCGATGGTGCCCGCTATTCCCTCGTTCATCGAAAGCCGTGTGAATCCAACGCCCGGCGCGATCATCGCGCGTATTCACGAATAGTCCGGGCCAGGGAGGCTCTGAACCAGTGGCGCAATCGTCATGGCGTTCAGAAGGCTCGCCAAAGGTGCTGCGTGGCGAAGTGAAGGCTGGTTGCCTTGACGAGCCGCGCGGTGCCTGTGGCGGGCCTTCTGGACGCAATCCCTCGGCGCGTTGTTCAGGCGCGACCGTCGGCGATTTCGGCAAGCAACTCATCCAGCAACTCCGAGCGCTCGAACAGCGCAAAGTACTCACGGACTTCGGCCATATTGAGACGAGCGGCTTGCGCACGCAACAGCGCACGAATATCGGACAGATCACGCCCCGCGACAGATCGTTGACCAGTGCCCGCAACTTGAACCCGATCAATGCTTCCGCGCTGACCACGCGCAGTCGTACCATCGGCGTATCGCGCTCCAATGCGGTTCGCAACAGGCGTCTGGCGATCGGGCGATGCGCATAGATCAGGTCAAGGCCTTCGTCTTCACGAACATAGTTGGCTGCATCCGCGCTGCGATGGACGCAGCGATAGTCCAGCGCGATCAGGGCGCCGTGCAATCGGTCGGCATCGTCCACATCGACCAGGAAATCCACATCGCGGGTCCCGCGCACGACGGCATAGGCTGCCAGCGCAAGTCCACCGATCAGCGCAGGCATGGATCCGGTTGCAGCCGGATGCACCGGTTCCACGACCACTGAAGCTGCTTCTGGTCGGGCAAACAGGCCAGCGCCCGCAGTCAACGCTTACGTTCTGGGTTCTTTTCCCGGTTGACGATTCGGCTGATCATCGAATAGTGCAGTCCGAAGTGATCGGCGATCGCCTTCATGCTGTATCCGCCGCTCGCATAGGCGGCCACAATGGCCTCGTCCCGATCACGGTGCATCTTGGCATAGTGCTGCAACGACCTGGGTGGCGGTCGATGCTGGGTCGCTGGAACCTCATCCAGTGACGCGTCACCCTCCAGACTCGCAATCATCCGGTCGACGAAGGCCTCGTCACCGAGATACATCTGCCGCTTCAGATCGTCCCAAACCGAAGCCGCGCCACGTCCCTCGCTCACGAACCGACGATAAGCCTCCATCGCTGCCTTGCGTCGGGTTCCGAATGCCGACAGCAGCCAATCGCTGTTGAGCCACGGCGGCGCCTCCACCCAACCGCCCGTCGCGCGATAGCTGCTCCAGGGCCAGTCGTTGGCGGACCGGACCATGCCGGCGCGAACAGGATTCAGGACCACGTAGCGGGCCACCTCCAGAAGATAGGTTTCCTTCTGGACCAGGATGGCCTTGTAGCGCCCCTGGAAAACGTGCCCGACGCGTCGGTGCCTGCGGTTGGAGCGCTGGGTGAAGACCCCGTTCAACTGGCGCATACCCTTGGCCAGCGTCGAATCGCGGGTCTCGATCAGCAGATGATAATGATTGCTCATCAGGCAGTAGGCATGGCACGCCCACTGAAAGCGCTCGCAGACCTCACCCAGCACCTCGAGGAACATCGCCCGATCGGCATCGTCGAGATAGATGTCCTCGCGTCGATCACCCCGCGAGGTGACGTGATACAGCGCGCCTGCAAGTTCGATGCGAAGGGGTCGGGCCATATCCTCAAACCTACGCCGAAAAACGACGCGATTCAAGATTCAAGACCTGACCCCTTTCTTTGTTTTGTAGCGCCCCTGGAAAACGTGCCCGACGCGTCGGTGCCTGCGGTTGGAGCGCTGGGTGAATACCCCGTTCAACTGACGCATACCCTTGGCCAGTGTCGAATCGCGGGTTTCGATCAGCAGATGGTAGTGATTGCTCATCAGGCAGTAGGCATGGCACGCCCACTGGAACCGCTCGCAGACCTCACCCAGCACCTCGAGGAACATCGCCCGATCGGCATCGTCGATATAGATGTCCTCGCGTCGATCACCACGCGAGGTGACGTGATACAGCGCGCCTGCAAATTCGATGCGAGGGGTCGGGCCATATTCTCAAACCTACGCCGAAAAACGACGCGATTCAAGATTCAAGACCTGACCCCTTTCTTCCAAGGCGTCGCCGTTCGCTGGGTCCGCCTGTTTCCCGTCATGGTGGACGGAGTGCGCGACGAGGCTGCTTGCCGGATCAAGGCGCAGAATCTGCTC
>NZ_FOVF01000053.1 GCF_900115085.1 Dokdonella immobilis
CTGCGTTGCCATTACGTTGTAGGAAGCGGCTTCAGCCGCGATGCTTTCCCCGCATCGTGCCGAAAAGAATCGAGCCTAAAGGCTCTTCCTGCAATGAGCGCGCGTAGAGACGACGCCGGCTTCGATGGCAGCCGACGCGTATCGGCTTCGTTGTTGGGTGCGATGACGCTCACCCCCAACCTGCGGGCTGGCGCTGGGTTTCCGGCCGCCCCGGCCGCCGCGGGCTACAAAGGTGGGCGTTGCGCGGCTGCGTCGCTGCCGGTCTCGAAGCGGGCCGCGATGCGATCGGCCAGGACCAGCGTTGCCTTTGCCGGCGTACCACCGCGCTCGTAGGCAATGGCGAGCTTCGAGCCGGTCGGCAGTTCGCGCAGGCGCTGCCGCCACTGATCGAGTGAACGGGCCGCCATGGACTCGCCATCAATCGACACGATTCGGTCGTCGGGCTTCAGCCCGGCGCGTTCGCCGGCACTGGCGGCGGCCACGTCGACGACCTTGAGGGCGTCGCCGTCGGCGAACAGGAACAGGCCGCTGCGATCGTAGTCGTCCGCCCGACCGAAACGCGCATTCGGAGCCAGATAGAGACGGCGGTTCGGATAATCGAAGGCGAGGGTGAAGCGGCGCAACACGCCGCCGCCGAGATTGCCCGAGATATCGGCACTCGCGAACGCGCCCTTGCTGCCCGTGTACAGGTCACCCGCGATGCCGTCGATGGCGAGGTCGCCGAGCCGCAGTGTGCCGAAGCGGGCCGGGCGGCCGCGCGAAGGACCACCGACGCCCCAGCCCATGACCGCCTCGGGCGCGGCCCGGTAACGGGTCGCGGCGTCGTGCTCGGCGACGAATGGCGAGTGCAGGGTCAGCGCGACGCGCGAACCGGTATCGATGCTGAGGCGAACCGCGACGCCGTCGAGCGAGCCCTGCACGATCGGAATGCGATCGGCGAGGTCGAAGCCGACGGCATGTGCGCCCTGCGGCGGCGAGAATCGAGCCGGCTGGGCCAGGGTCAGCTGCTTTCCGGCATAGTCGATGACGACGCCGAAGCGACTGAACAATTCGTAGCCGACCAGGCCGTCGAAAGTCTCGCCTTCGATCGACGAAAGTGCGCCGAGATCCACGACATAGAAGACCGGCTTGTCGAGAACCGCGTCGCCGACACGAACCTCGCCGGCATTGGCCAGGGCGAGGTCGACCGTCTCGTCGCCGACGCCACGCGCGGCCAGCTTGCCCGCGCCCTCGAGTCCGAACTTCCTTGCCGCCGCGGGCGTCAGCATGTTGACGCCGCCGGTGTCGACGATGAAGCGGGCCGGCTTGCCGTCGACCAGGCCGTTCACGTAGATGTGGTTGTTGACCAACTCGATCGGAATGCGCGTCACGCCGGCGTCATTGACGATGCGCGACGACGCGCGCAGTTCCGGTCGGGCGAAATCGGCGTCGGCGAACGCCGCGTTGAGCAGCACTTTGGCAATGCGGACTTCCGAATGCGCGCGAGGTTCGCTGCGGCCCGTCGAATCGACGCTGTCGTTGCTCGAGTGGAAGGCCAGGCGCAGCCCATCGACCACGCGGTAGTCGTCGTAGCGCGTGACCGAGAGATCCCGCTCCTGCTTCTGGTCGACCCGCGCGAGCAGGCCGGTCGCGGCGTCGAACCAGAGGCTGACCCGATCGCCTCCCTGCGGCGTCGCCTCGACGACGTCGAAACTCCGCCCGTTCTCCTCGCGCCGCGCCGGTGCGCCGATGACCGCGGGCAGGCGTGCCGGATACCAGTAACCATGGGCATCGAGCCAGGCCTGGCTGCGCGCGCGGCGGACCGCCTCGGGCGCGTCGAGTACGGCCACTTCGCCGCCCGGATCACGGCTCCAGGCCAGTTGGCCGTCGTAGCCCTGTCCACCTTCGACCGGTCCCAGCGCGTAGTGGCTTGCCGAACGTCCACCGCCAAGGTCGACGAGGGTCTCGATGCGCCCTTCGAGGCCCCCGGCCCGGAGCGTGCCGTTCAAGCGCAGGCTGCGCGCCTGGTCCCAGGCCTCGCCTCCCGTCGCTTCCTTGTAGCGATCGAACAACCTCGACGCGTCGCTGGCGTGGGCCGCCACGGAAGCCAGCAGGAAAAGCGACGAGAGCAGGAAAATCCGCGAATGGGCCAACATGATTGCACTCCAGAAAGTTTGATCCGCGCTTGCTTCGTCGCGCCGATGATTGAATAATCCGTCAATATTTCAAAACAGGCAAGCCAACCAATGGCACAGAAGACCGCCCGGGCGATCGAACGCGCCAGCGAAATCGACCTGCTCGCTTCGCCCACCCGGATCGAGATCGTCGACACCCTCGAAGCCCTCGGTAGAGCCGTTTCCGTCGCCGAACTGGCCGGCGAACTCGGGCGTCCGGCCGATGGGCTCTACTACCATCTGCGGCAACTGGCCCGCGGCGGCCTGATCGAGGAGGAAACGGCTCCGGACGGGCGCCGCTTCCGGCTCCGCACGGAGTCCGGCGCGCGGCTCTCGTTGCGCTATCGTCCCGGCGCGACGGCCAACGCCCGGGCCGTAGGCCGCGTCGCCGCAAGCGTGCTGCGCGTGGCCGAGCGCGATTTCAAGCGTGCCCTCGGCGATCCCGGCGCGGTCGTCGAAGGGCCGCGGCGCGAACTCTGGGCGGCGCGCGGCAAGGGCTGGGTGGGTCCCGATCAACTCACCGAAATCAACCGGCTGCTTGGCCGGCTGATGGAACTCCTGCACCAACCGAGAACACCGGAACATGACACCCTGATCGCAGTGTCCTGGGTCCTGGCCCCGCTCGAACCCAAATCCCCGCGCCGCGCGCCTGAACGAAAGCCGGCGCAAAAGCGGATCCGGGCGAGGCCTGGCTGATCGGAACGAGTCCGCACCGCTGCCGCGCGAAGCGCTGACCTTCCTGGATCCTCCGCAACCGCTCGACCGACGTCCTGCGCGGTCAGCAGCGAGGCCGCTCGATCCAGCGCAGGCCTCGATCGCGGCTCGCGCGTTACCGCTCCGGCGTTGGCTGCTAGACTCCGCACGAAACGACCGATCTGGAAAAGGCATGCCCCGGCACGGCAAGAAAATCACCATCGTCCCGACCGTCAGCGTCGCCCAGGCCGAGGAAGCCGTACGCGTGCTCCTGCGCTGGGCTGGCGAGGACCCGAACCGGGAAGGCCTGCTCGACACGCCCAAGCGCGTGGTCAATGCCTATCGCGACTGGTTCTCCGGATACGCGATCGACCCCGCCGAATACCTGCGCCGCACCTTCGAGGAAGTCGCCGGCTACGACGAGATGATCGTCCTGCGCGACATCGAGTTCGAATCCTATTGCGAACACCACATGGCGCCGATCATCGGCCGTGCCCACATCGGCTACCTTCCGACCAACAAGGTCGTCGGCATCAGCAAGCTGGCGCGCGTGGTCGACGCCTACTCACGGCGCTTCCAGGTGCAGGAGAAACTGACCGCGGAGATCGCCCGCTGCATCGAGGATGTACTGAAGCCGCGCGGCGTCGGCGTGGTCGTCGATGCCGTGCACCAGTGCATGACCACGCGCGGCGTGCACAAGCGCGGGGTCTCGATGATCACCAGCAAGATGCTCGGCGACTTCCGCGATGACGCGCGCACCCGCGCCGAATTCCTGCGCTTCATCAATATCCAGTCGAAGTCCTGAAGGAACTTCCGCACCATAGTGCCGCTCGGAGTCGTCGCCTGACCGCCGAACCGGCGTGGAAGTGCTCCTGAAGGCATTCCGACCCTGTCCGCAGCCACGCTCAAGACATGACCTCCGATTCCCCCCACACCCCGGCGCGCCGGGCCGCCGTCATCTTCGTGTTCATCACGGTGATGCTCGACATGCTCGCGTTCGGCATCATCATTCCGGTGTTTCCGCACCTCGTGCAGCACATGACCGGCGGCGACATCGGTACGGCCGTGCGTTGGACCGGCATCATGGGCGCGCTGTTCGGGCTCATGCAGTTCGTCTTCTCGCCGGTGCAGGGAGCCATGTCGGACCGCTTCGGCCGACGCCCGGTGATCCTCGCCTCGAACCTCTCGCTCGGCTTCGACTTCATCCTGATGGCGCTGGCCCAGACGCTGCCGATCCTGTTCATCGGCCGCATGATTTCGGGTGTCGCCAGCGCCAGCATTTCCACCGCCAATGCCTACATCGCCGATGTCACGTCACGGGAGAAGCGCGCCGCCGCCTACGGCCTGCTCGGCGCGGCATTCGGCATCGGCTTCATCATCGGACCGGCGCTCGGCGGATTTCTTGGCGGCATCTCGGTGCGCGCGCCGTTCTGGGTTGCCGCCGGCCTGGCCCTGGCCAACTTCCTCTACGGCTTCTTCGTCCTGCCCGAATCGCTGCCGCGCGAACGCCGCAGCGCCCGCTTCGACCTGAAGAATGCCAACCCTCTCGGCGCGTTGCGCATGCTGCGCCGCTACCCGCAGGTGCTGGCCCTGGCCGTGGTCTTCTTCCTCGTCGCCCTGGCCCAGTTTTCGCTCAACTCGACCTTCGTGCTGTACGCCGACTACCGCTACCACTGGGGCCCTCAGGAAGTCGGCTACACGCTGGCCCTGGTCGGCGTATGCAGCGCCATCGTCCAGGCCGGCATGGTGCGCAGGGTCGTGCCGCGCTTCGGCGAACGACCGGTCATGCTGGCCGGCCTGCTGTTCGGCATCAGCGGCTTCCTGACCCTCGGCTTCGCTGCAAACGCGGTCGTCTTCGTACTGGCGATTCCCCTGCTGGCCCTGGCCGGGCTCGGCGGGCCGACCACACAGGCGATCATCACGCGCCAGGTCGATCCAACCGAACAGGGTCGCCTGCAAGGCGCGATAACCAGTCTGGCCAGCCTGGCCACGGTATTCGGCCCGTTCGTGTTCAGCCAGATCTTCGCCTTCTTCATCGGTCCGACCACGCCGCTGCATCTGCCGGGTGCTGCCTTCGTCCTCTCCGCGATCCTGCTCGGCCTCGGATTCGTGCTCGGCTGGCGGGCGACTGCGGACCTGCAGCCGATAGCCGCCAACGCTGAACCGACCGCACCGGTCGGTCCGCGCCAAAACTCCGACCTGGCACCGCTCGCGGAATTGGAAAGCAAGCCGTGAATCGGGCCGTCGAGAAGCCCTACTCGGCGGCCTGCGAGCGCAACCGCGCGCCGATACTCGAGGTCCTGCGTGTCGAATTCGCGAGCTGCAAGCGCGTGCTCGAAATCGGCAGCGGCACCGGCCAGCACGCTGCCTACCTGGCCCGAGCCCTGCCACACCTGACCTGGCAGACCTCGGAACGGCCCGAACACCTGCCCGGCATCCAGCTCTGGCTCGACGAGGCCGCGCTGCCGAACACACCCGCGCCAATCGCCTTCGACGTGGCCCAGGCCGAATGGCCGCAGAGCCGCTACGACCGTGTCTTCACGGCCAATACCCTGCACATCATGGCCTGGCCGGAAGTCCAGACCCTGTTCGATCGCCTGCCCGGCATCCTCGCCGAAGGCGCGCGGCTCGCCGTCTATGGACCGTTCAACATCAACGGCCGCTACACTAGCGAGAGCAACGCGGCGTTCGATGCATCGCTGCGTGAGCGCGCACCACATATGGGCCTCCGCGATCTCGCCGACGTCGATGCCCTCGCCGCCAAGGCCGGCCTGCGCCAGATCGCCGACTATGCCCTGCCGGCCAACAATCGCTGCGTGATCTGGCGACGCGATGTCGCGCAGTCCGCCGACCCGCCGGAATAGCCCGCCCTGCCGATCGGCAAGGCCCGCGCACATCGTCTGTTCCCAACGCACAGCACCGAGGCGTCGTGTCGCGCGATCGACAGGGCCGCAGCGCGGATCGATCAGGGCGGGCTCCGCTCCGTCATCGCCCCGGCCACGGCGCCCGCCATGGCCCGCCCGAATTCGACGTAGCTTGCCTCCGAAGGATGAAAGCCGTCGCTGGAGAAAGCCTCCCTGCGGGTCTCGAACTCGACCGGCACATGCACCGCCTGGGCATGTGCAGCGACCACGTGCCGGGCCAAGCGGTCGAAGGTCTCCCCGCGAAAGCCGATCAGCGCACGCAACGGTTGCGGCAACAGTGGAAAACCCTTCAACGGCGGAATCCCGGCGACCGCGATCAGCGCCGATGGCGAATGGGCGCTCATTGCACGCAGCAGCGCGTCAAGATTGCGGCGCCAGGTCGCCGTACGGTGCAGTGAGGTCACGTCGTTGACTCCGACCGAGAGCACGAACAGATCGACCGGCTGCTCCGGCAGGCGCGCCAGCAACTCGCCGAGCACGCCGCCGGAATCGATGCCGATGCGACCGATTGCCTGCCACTCCACCGAGCGCGTGAGCGTCGCGGCCAGGGCCTCGGCAGTGCGCCCGACCAGGGCACGGTCGAGCCGTGAGGCACCGACCCCGGCAATGATCGAATCACCAATCGCGACGAGGCGCAGCGGCGGCCCGCTGCCGACGGAACCAGTCTCGGGCCCGGCCGCCGCTGCCAGTCGCGGTGCGTCGCGGCGCACGCGCAGGGCCTGAAGCGCCACCCACGGCAGCGATCCCCAGAAGACCAGGCTCCTCAGCATGCGCGTTCCGCCCCTTGAACCGGGCCCAAGTGAAACCGCGGTTGCCGCGCCGGGCTCAGAAGTGCTCCACGACCAGCCGGGCCAGCATGATCCAGAGCACGATGCTGGACAGGGCGAAGGCCGCGAACCGCAGGGTCACGATGTTCACCGTGCAGTGGATGAAACTGTGCGCGACGCGAAGGGCGACATAGCCCCAGGCCAGGTTGATGTAGACCGCGTCCGAGGTCTGCGTCGCCAGCAGCAGCAGGCAGATCGCATAGAAGACGACCGGCAGTTCGAACAGGTTCCTGAAGTTGTTCGCCGCACGATTGACCGCCTCGGGCAGCGTGGATGCGATCTGCTCGGGTGTGGCGAGCTGCTGGGCATCGATGTTGTGCGAGACCATCCAGGTGATGCGTCGAACAAACAGGGTGACCCAGACCGCGAAGGTCAGCAGCATCAGGGCAAGAACGGGCTGGACGATGGCATGCGACACGGCGGACTCCTTGCGGCTGGCGCGCACTCGGTGCCGCCATGGTCTGCGGCGAATGGGGGATTCCGGTCAGTGGCTGCGCGTCAGCTCGACGCCGTCCACGGTCATCTTCCACTCGCCACCGCTCTCGTGCGGCGGCACATTGACCTTGAACGTCGTCGTCATCGGACCGATGCCGACATCGAAGTCGTCGCCGTGGAAGCTCTTCAGCGGCGCGTCGATCGACGTGCGTGCGCCCTTGCGCATGCGGTGGTAGACGATGCTGCCATCGCGCGTGATCAACAGCGACATGCCATCGGCTTTCCATTCGCCGACGTAGGCCGCCTTCTCGGCGGGCACGGCGACCCCGCAGGATGCAAGCATCACCACAACAAGCAACACGAGGGTCATCTTGAGCGAACGCATGGGACCTCCTTCACTGGACGTGGTGATGGTCATGTCGCGGAACGGTTGAGCGCTTCGGGTCCAGCTCCGGCCAAACCCTGCCAGGCCGCCAAGCCGATGCCACGGACCTCGAACCCGGACTGCACCAGCACGGCCCATGCGATGCGTTCGACCTCGTCGACCGAAATGCCGGACAACCATTCATTCCGCCGGCCCGTACTACCACGCAGGCGCCACGCCGACAACCGGCCCAACACCTCGCGTTCGGCCTCGTCGATCCGATCGAGCAGCGCGATCGGCCGGAACCGCACGACCGCGCGACCGAAGGTGCGCCAGTACGCGCGCTGACGCAGTGCCAGGTCGCGTGCCTTGCCGAATTTGCAGTTCTCGTGATTGACCCTGATGCAGCGCTCGGCACGTCGCAGGTCGTGGGCGTTGACCGCGATCGGCTCGATATTCGTCAGCGCAACGATATACAGGCCGGATGTGCGGGTCATGGCGACGGCAGTCCCGCAAGGAAAGCCGTGGTGCCACACGGGTACTGTCCGCGGTCATTACAGGCTGTCACACGCAAGCCGCTCAGCGCGCCGCGCCGAGCATCGCGGCCATCTTCTGGTGGATCAGGTTGACCGCCTTGAGCGGGCGCAGCATGACCTTGAACTCGACGATGCGTCCGTCCTCGCCCCAGCGCAACATGTCGACGCCATTGATGGCGATGCCGTCGAGTTCGAGCACGAACTCGAGCACCGCATCGTGGGGCCCGACCCACTCGCGCACGTAGCGAAAACTGGTATCGGAAAATACTCGAAGGGCCGCCGCCAGGTAGCCCGCCGTGACCGCCTTGCCGACCTGCGGCGTGTGCACTACTGGCGAATGGAAGACCACGTCATCGGCGAGCAGGTCGGGCAACCCGGCGGCGTCACCGGATTTCACCAGCGCATGCCATGCTGCCAGGGGATCGTTCATTGATCACTTCCATGCCGCGGCGTGATCGCGGCGCCGTATTGGCAGGGTACCGCGCATCGACCGATCCTGCATGCGGCCTGCAGGTCAAAATCCGCCGAAAGAAGCAATCGCCCGGCCGACTCATCCGGACCCGTTCTGCTCAGCCCCTTCCCGGCCGAACAAACCCGCTTCACTTCGCCACGCGGCACCTGCGGCGAACCTTCTGGATCCCCCGACAGCTTCGCCGCGATTTTCAGACCGTCCCTTCGCGCGTCCTCGACCGGCGCGGAATCTGTCGCGGAACGGTCAGGCCGAACCGGCCCTCTTGAGCCGGTCGATGATGGCGGACCCTGTGGCAAGGAGGAAGACGGCGATGACCAACACGAGCACGAGAGCCGAAGCAGACAGCCAGTAGCCGCCAAGCGAGCCCGAGAAGTTGAGCGCGAGATTGCCCGCCAGCGCAATGGACACCGGCAACCACGCGACGGAAATGGCCAGCGCCAGCCAAGCGAGCACGCGAATTGCAGTGTTGCTGGAAGCGAGAAGCACTGCGGCCGTGGAACATCCCAGCAGGCCGAGCCAGGCGAGGGCATTGCCCGCGGGCAGACCGCCGGGTAACGGGACACCGAGAAGGTCGGCGCCGGACACCAGGGTCGCAAAGCAAAGTGCGGCACCAAGGGAAACCGCGGCGGCGGAAAGGGCCTTGCTCATACCGATTGCACCGGATATCTCCGTGCTGAAACGCGAGGGCCGCGAAGGCGGCCAGCAAGGTTTCCCTGGAAGGCGCCGTGTCCCAGGCGCCGGTCAGGCCATTGCGGCCCGCCTGCGCAACGCGAACGCCAGCCAGGCCACATAACAACCAAGAAGGACATCAACGGAACCACAGAATTCGGGCCACCACGTCGGAACGCCAGCATTCGAGAGCAGCGCATCGTGTGAAAAATCGTAGGCGGCGTGGGCAACGTAGCCAACGGAAAGCAGCAGCAACGTGGCAAACGACCTGAATGCGTAGGAGACGTATGCAATGACGAGAAAGGCCACGCCTGCAATGAGCTCGCCGAGCAAGGCCGTGTAGTCGGAGGCGTACGCAGCGAAAACCCAGTAATAGACCGGAAACGTTGCCAGAAGCACCGGGTACGCCCACCGGGTCGATTCGAGCTTTTGTGCCCGAAATCGCAACACGACGATTGCGGCTACCAGGACGCCGATTCCAAGTGCCCAGATGTTCATATCAATGGCCCCTTATCACTTCAGCGGCACATCGCCGACCCGCGATCAGCAGACAGTTTGCAATATCGACCGTGTCCTCTGAAATAGCAGCGACGAAACGCTCCCGCTCTCCATGAAGCTTGGCTTCCGCGCACAGTTCCAACGCCTCGACGAGCCCAGGCTCGGGCTCAAGGCCGCCGCCTACCCGCGGCCCGCCCGCCCGGGACGGCGCAGGTACCTCAAGAACACTTCGCTGATCCTCGACGATCCGGTTTTCGAACCAAAGACCTGCAAGGAAGCCGCCGTGCGCTTTGGGCTGGAACGGCTCGCTGCTGACCAATCCCTCGCCGCGGCCATCCTCGATTGCCTGCGGCAAGGCCCATGTTCCCAGAATCACGAGAACGAGCTATGGCCTCAGGGATCTCGAAGCCACCCTCGCAGCGACCCACAACTGACCAAATCAGGAAACCGGAGGTGCGTAAATCCGGGTGTCGCCTTGACGGGCGAAACTGGATGTCGGTCGACAACCGCAAAGCGAGTCGCCCACATCGCCCAGTGGGCTCCTGGAATCCCGCGAACCGCCGTTGCCTTGAAATCACGGCTGTATCCGTAGGTAGTTCGAGGGCCGGGCTTGGCCATGATGAGGACTCTTGAAAGTTAGTTCAGGGTGTCCACTAAAGCGAAGGAACCGTCAGGTCCGCTTGAACGATTGGTTAGGCGCCACCGCCGCTGAAGTAAATGGCGGCTCGTGAAGCAGCCAAAAGAACAATGAGAGCGGCTAAGAACCAACGCGTTACAACCACGGAAACTCGCTGAATGTGCTGGAGTGGTACAACCAGCGTATAGACGACGAGATACGCGACTACGGCAGCGACCCCAGCGGGAACGTGAAGCCAGGAGCCCTGAAGCAGCTCAGTTACTGCAAACAACGGAATGAAAATGGCGATAGCCGGTAGCAAGGCCCACCAGCGGAACGCCGAAACGCAAAGCGCGCCACAACTTGGGCAGCTTGCGGGAAAGGCATGATTGGCGAGAATTGCTCGGGGCAGTGAGACTGACGCCACTTCACAATTCGGACAGATCTTCATGTGACGCCTAACACCAGTTAAGCCGCGCCGGTTACGGCGTCGGCTTGGACGAGTAAAAAGAGACTTCCCACCTCTTTCGGCATCAAGGATCCCGAAGGACCCGCGTGCCATGATGGAGTTTCTACACAACCGTCAGCAGAAGGGGAAGTCTCCGTGACTACTATAACCATTGGCGTGGATTTGGCGAAGAACGTGTTTTCGGTGTGCTCGGCGAACGCCGCGGGACGTGTGCTGGACCGGAAGGACCTGCGACGCGAGGCCTTCGCGGCTTACCTGGTACAGCTACCTCCCGGAACCCGGGTGGCCATGGAGGCCTGCAGCGGTGCGCACTACTGGGGGCGTCGGTGTGTGGAGTTGGGCTTGCAGCCGCACCTGATGG
>NZ_FOVF01000027.1:0-1405 GCF_900115085.1 Dokdonella immobilis
ACCACAGCGATCAAGGCGTGCAATACACCAGCAAGGCCTACCAGCAACAATTGTCCGATGCCGGGATGATCGCCAGCATGAGTCGCAAGGGTATGCCCTACGACAATGCCGTGATGGAGAGCTTCTTCAGTTCGCTGAAACAGGAGCTCACGCACCACGAGCGCTTCGTCGACCGCGACCAGGCGCGCAGCAAAGTATTCGACTATATCGAGGTGTTCTACAACCGACAGAGGCTACACAGCGCTCTCGGCTACCAATCACCGGAGCAGTTCGAGAAGATGGCGGTGTCGCCTAATTAACCCGTCCGAGAAATCGGGGGTAGTCCACGTCTACCTTCGTACCCTATTCCGCTAAATGCTGCGAAGGCGGATTGGCATGCATCTGGGCGACGATGAATGGGTAGGACAGGGGTCACGACGTGCATGGCGAACTGCTTGTGCCAACCCTGCCAATATCGACAATGGACCATGGCTGACTCCGACCGTGTGACCGCTACTGCGAGTATTCGCCACCCGGCGTGATCCTCGCCCACTCGATTTTCCGTCCGTACGTTCAGGCACACGCGATCCAACCGCGGTGAGCCGCCCTGTTGAACGCTCGAACTGGAGGTCACACATGAATGCTACGCGGTTCATCCTCATCGCCCTGTTCGCACTGACCGCTTCTGCGCGCGCTTGCGCTGGTGAAGCGCAAGGCCAGGTCACGCTGGGCGGCAGCAAGTTTTCAATGAACGTGGCCAATGCATTCCTCGAGGATACTGGCGGCGGGAAACCAACCACATTGGTCCTGTTGACTGAAGGCCCTGTCGACCTTTCCTCTGAACTCGCGTCCCCTGATCCCTATTTCGACCTGATCAATGACAAGGCCATTGCTGCGGTGGCATGGGTGGCGGTCTTCATCGAGGGCAAGCATGTCAGCGTCAACGCCCACAAGGCAGGCGATGAGACCCAGTATTTCGCTTCACAAAAGTTCGGCCTCGACGCCACGGTTTCGGGCGGCGGCAATGCGCCGATCGAGGGAAAGCTGCATCTGGGAGGATCGGGCACTTCGATGCAGATCGATGTCAACTTCAAGACGGACATGTTGAAGGCTGGCAGCTGATCGATTTCGGTCGGTGCAAGTACGGTCCTCACCATTGCCCGGGCCGGCGCCACGGTGGCCTGGCGTGGAAAGGCGCTGGGTCTCTGCCTGCGCAGAGACGACGGTAATTTGAACTTGTGCGCTGGCCTGTGCGGGACTTTTGCGCGTCGACGATTCACGAGCGGGTAGGAATCCTGGCAACTGGCGGGTTCGGCCGTATCGTCGGCTTTCTTGTAGGAGCGCCTTCAGGCGCGATGCTCTTGATCGGGTGTGTCGTTGCGTGGCGAAGGGCATCGCGGCTGAAGCCGCTCCTACGGGGTTGCGT
>NZ_FOVF01000027.1:2102-68961 GCF_900115085.1 Dokdonella immobilis
CTTCGTCCGCGTTTCGTGGAAGCGCTTTCGTGCGGCGCCGCCGGAACCTGTATGGCATCGAGCTTGAATCGAGCTGGGCAATCTGCCCGGAATTGCGATTCGACGTCGTTCGGATGATCCCTTCAGCGACGAAACCCCGTCTGTCGGTTAAAGCGTCCGGCGTCTCGGGGCGGCTACCGGCATATCACCGGAGTTCGCGAGCGCCGTTTGCGCGTGCAAGGGTAATTCACTGGGCTCGGGAGCCAGGCGATGTGGCGAAGGTTATGGGTGCCTCTGTTCGGCGCGATCGCGGCGGTTGCTGCGTCGCCGGCCTGCGCCGCCACGTTCTGCATTTCGACCGTCGGCGGAATCCAGTCGGCGCTGATCATTGCCGCGAACAACGGCGAGAATGACATCATCTCGGTGGTCGGTGGTGCCTATTCACTGACCGCACCGCTTACGTTCAACTCGACCGAGACACGCAGCCTTGCGCTCGAAGGCGGGTGGAACGCCGGATGCACGTCAAGGACGGGTGCCGAGACCGTGCTGGGTGGACAGAACCAGGTGGCGATCCTGGACATCTTCAGTGATTCCGGAAGTCTCTCCATCCTTCACCTGACGATGGCGGGAGGTCGCTCGACCGGGAGTCTCGATGCGCCGATCGAACTATCGGGGAACACGGGCGATGTTCTCGTTGAACTGAACCAGTTCATCGGCAATCGCTCCGTGGCCGGAGTCGGGGCCGTGAGCGCCTACGCAGGAAGCGGCCACCTTCGCTTTCGCAACAACCTCGTGGTCGGTAATCGCGGTGCGGTCGTCGGCGGCGCGTTCCTGATCCAGGACAGTGGCGAGGCCTGGGTCACCGGGAACACGATCGCCGCGAACATCGCCGACCAGACGGATACGGTCGGTGGCCTGGTCATCACCGGCAATGGCCATTTCAGCCTGTCGGACAACATCCTCTGGAACAATGCCGGAACGACCAATGTCGATTTCCGGGCGAACTCGACGCATAGCCGCTTCCACAACGACATCGGGCTGCTCGGCAACGGCACCGCCGCGGATCAGATCCTCGGCGAACAGTACGTCGACCCGATCTTCGAACCGTGTTCGGGCTTCCTGTGCCTGAGTTTCAAGCTCAGCGGCACTTCGCCGCTGGTGAACGCCGGCTTCGACGCTCCGGCCGGCGGCCAGTCGAATACCGACCTCGCCGGCGCCGCGCGCTTGATCGGTACCCACGTCGATATCGGTGCGTATGAGAGCGATGTGCTGTTCGCTGACGATTTCGACCAAGTGGTCGAGAATGGAGGCTGAGCGACAAGGCTGTCGCCCCCACCACGGGTGGATGCGGCCATTTTGTCAGCGCGCATACCCTCCGCGACGCTCGTTTACCTGCGTTCCGACGCCAGGTTTGATGTGCTGGCGCAGCCATTCGGCAAATTGACTTTCCTGAAGGCTGCCTTCGGCGAGGGCGATGT
This sequence comes from Dokdonella immobilis, assembly GCF_900115085.1. Taxonomy (GTDB): domain Bacteria; phylum Pseudomonadota; class Gammaproteobacteria; order Xanthomonadales; family Rhodanobacteraceae; genus Dokdonella; species Dokdonella immobilis. Next base: position 3,560 of record NZ_FOVF01000027.1, read on the forward strand.
AGCGCGGATATAGATCGAGATCTTCGGCATCGAGCAGGCCCCCGTTCAGGACGATGAAGGTTTCGCAGGCGACCGCAGCCGTGCGTTTGTTGCCATCGATGAAGGGGTGGTTCCGGGCAAGGCCGAAGGCGAGACTTGCAGCGAGCTCGGCGAGATCCGGTGGAGGGTCGCCATAGGCTTGCAACTGCTGGGGTCGGGCCAGCGCGGAAACGAGCAAAGCCTCATCGCGCACCCCGCTACCACCGCCATGCTCGGCCAGTTGGCGTTCGTGAATCGCGATGGCCAGCGCCCTTTCGATCCAGATGATCACGGGTGTTCCTACTGCGCCAGCTTGTGCAGGAGAGTACGGCGCTTGCGCATGATGTCCTCGGCGACTTCCATCTGTCGCGCCAGTTCAGGGTCGTAGGTGGTCAGGCGGATGCCGTCCGGCGTCTCCAGTGCAAACAGCTCGTCACCTTTTTCCAGACGCAGGCGTGCCAGCAGTTCGCGCGGCAGGATCACGCCGGCCGAATTGCCGATGGTGGTGATTTTGAGTTTCATGGCGGGCTCCTGAGCGGGTTATAACGCATGTTATATCGCGCAGGGAGGCTGCGTTGCAATGTCAAGGGACGGAATCGTTCGTGGATGGACCGGCCCCGGTGCATGAGTGCAAGGCGGAAGAAGTCTCCTGCGCTGATCCCTCGGAGCCGTTCGGGGGCCCTGGCGTGAGAATTGCGGGTGCCCAATCCGGCCAGGGCCTTCCGGGATAGAGTGCGGCGGGTTCGGTATCGACAGGGGCTGTCAATCCCGGTCCGGCGCACCCAACGGGAAATACGAGCGGAACGGGCGGGCTTCCTCGACCGCGCGGGCGAACGAGGGGCGTTCGAGCAGGCGGGCGCGGTAGGCGCGAACGACGGGGCAGGATTGCGGAATCCGGTGCGTCCAGTCCGCGTAGAACAGCGACGGCGCCGCGGCGCAGTCGGCCAGGCTGAAGGCGTCTCCGGCGGCCCAGGTCTTGCCGGCGAGATGGCCTTCCAGCCAGGCGTAGGCGCGTTCCAGTCTTTCGACGGCGATGGCCAAACCTTCTTCCCTTTTCATCGGCAGCCTGCCCAGCGCGCTGTCGACCGCCACCTGCATGGCATCCATCACATGCAGGTCGAAGAAACGATCGAGGAAGCGCACATCGAGCGCGGCCATCGGATCCGCTGGCAGCAGGGCTACAGGCCCCGGATGCGCGATCTGCAGGTACTCGATGATGATGCTCGCTTCGGCGAGGGTGCGCTCGCCGTCGACGAGGAGCGGAAACTTGCGCAGCGGCCAGCGTTGCAGCCAGTCCGCCGTATGCTGCGGCGTGTCCGGGCTGATGCAGCGAAACTCGAACGGAATCTCGTTTTCGTACAGCGCGATCAGCGACTTTTGCGTGTAGGAGGAGAACGGGTGGCCGTACAGGGCAAGTGACATGGGGAGCTCTCAGGTTCCGGACGCGGTGAATGATAGCCGTGGTCTGCAAAAAAGGCCGCAGACGGCAGCGGGGAGCAACGGTTCGCGAAAAATCCGTCGATCGAGATCCGCGCCGGCCTCGGCTCGTTTTCCCTGGCATCGAACCGGGGCGCCGCGCGGCGGTCCGGTCCTTGCTCGCCTTGGGTAAAATGCGCTGTCCATGCCTGCAAGGATTCTTCCAATGGCCGATGAAGGCGCGAGCATTTTCGAGGCACGATTGCTGCAACCGGCAAACCCCGGCAAGGGGGATTCCTGGGCGTTTCTCGTTATTCCGAAAAGTGCGAGCGACACCTTGCCGAGGCGCGGCAGGACGACGGTCGATGGCACCCTCAATGGCTGTTCCTTTCAGGCAACGCTCGAGCCGGACGGGCAGCTGAGCCACTGGCTCAAGGTCAGCCGGAAATTGCGCGAGGCGGCCGGCGCTGAAGTCGGCGACCTGGTGAGCGTGAGCATCGTGCCGGCCGAACCCGAGCCGGAGCCGCAGCCACCGGATGATCTGCAGGAGGCGCTTGCCGCCAGTCCGGCGGCCCTGGCGACCTGGAACGAGACCACGACCATCGCGCGCATCGACTGGATCCACTGGGTCGAATCCGCCAAGCAGGCCAAAACCCGAAAGAGCCGCGTCGATGGCGCCTGCGACATGCTTGCTTCCGGCAAGAAGCGCGTGTGCTGTTTCGATCAATCCGGCTACTACAGCAAGAGCCTCAAGGCCCCGCAGGCGGCCGGGTAGCGACATCCGTTCCGCGGAAACGCAGCGGGCAGGCCAGCCAGCCCTCCCGACATCGGCAAGGCCAAGGTTTGGTCGGCATCGCGGGCCAGGGGCAGGCCGCGGGCGGGAGGGAACATCTGCCCGCGAGAGGTCGAGTGGACGCCGACCCGCGTCGCACGTGCGATCGGCGGAACTCACCGATCCACTCCAGCCGGTTCCTTGCAATGCAGCCTACGCGTACCGCCCGATAGCAAGGAATCAAGGCCCAGGCGGCTTTGCGATCGGGGCGTTGAAGCCTGGGAGTCAGTCGCCTGACCCGCGGATTCGCCCGCCTCCGTCCCGTGCCCCCGACGAATGGCGCATCGCGACTGTGCTGCAAAACGCCGCTTGACCGCTGAGGGCCGCCGCCCCGGCCGGTCCGGCGGTACCCGGGATGAAGTTGGCCGGCATCTTGCAAGCGCCGCATCGAGGACACGTCACAGGCGCGCCTGAACGGCGCCCTCGACGGCCTGGCTGAACGCCCTCCTGGTGGCGGCCCGGCACGATCTTCTTAATGGGAATTGTACTCATACCATGCTTTTATGTCGTTTTCCATATAAGCTAGAGGCCTTCAGCATGTCCTTTGCGGGTGGCCTTCCGTGATCCCTGATATCGTTGAAGGCGCTCTCGACAAGACCGAGTCCGGCCTGCGGGCGATCCTTTCCGCCCAGGCCCGGGTCCGCGCCGTCATCGCCTTGCCAGTCGTCATCGTCGAGGCCCTGCTCTATTTGACGTCCCCCGAAGGCGTCGCCAGTCGCCTGCTCGCATTGACCCTGGGCTATTGCGCCTACGTGGTCGCCATGCACGTGCTGGTCCACCACCGCAAGTCGGTGCCGGCACACTACCTGCTCGTTGCCTCGGCGGTGCTCGATCCGCTCGCCCTGTCGGCCTGGCTGGTCGTGATAGGCGAATACGGCAGCATCATGGTCGGCTTTTACCTGTTTACGATCCTCGGCTTCGGCTTTCGCACCGGCCGGCCGCTCATGCACCTTTGCCAGCTGACTACGATCGCGAGTTTCCTGCTGGTCTTCCTCAGCGTGCCTTACTGGCAGGCCAATCCGACGGTGTGGGTCGCCCTGATGCTTCCGCTGGTGGTCGTGCCGATGTACGCCGGCGCGTTGATCAAGACCCTGCGCGAATCGCGGGAGCACGCCGAGCGCGAAAGCCAGGCCAAATCGGCCTTGCTGGCCAAGGTCAGTCATGAGTTGCGTACGCCGCTGACCGGCATCATCACGGCGACCGAATTGCTGGCGGCCGAGGTTGGCTACGAGACCGTGACCCGGCGTACCGACACGATCCTCACGCTGTCGAACGAGCTGTTGCGCGAGATCAACGAGCTGCTCGATGTGGCGAAGTTCGGCGCCCGCGCGGCCGAACTCCATCTCGCGCCATTCGATCTGGCCGAGAAGATGCAGATGGTGCACGACGCCCTGGCACCGACCGCCGCCAAGAAGGGCACGTCATTCTGCGTGGCGCTCGATCCGGCCATCGTCGATTGGATCGATACCGACGCGCATTATCTCGGCCGGGTCATGCTCAATCTGGCCGGCAATGCGGTCAAGTTCACCGAGCGTGGCCAGGTCAACGTAGCCGTCGACCTGCTCGAGGAGACCCCGCTCGAATACCGGTTGCGCTTCAGCGTCGAGGATACCGGCATCGGGATCCCGGAATCGTTCCATGATTCGATCTTCCAGCCGTTCGCGCAGGTCGAGCAGGGTGCCGGACGTCGATTCGGTGGCACCGGCCTCGGCCTGGCCTTTTCCCGGCAGATCGTCGAATTGATGGGCAGCGAGCTGCTGTTCGAGAGCAAGCAGGGCAAGGGCAGCCGGTTCTGGTTCGACGTAACCCTGCCGCGCAGCAGGGCAGCGGACGCCGAGGTCGAATCCGCCCCGACGCCCGCGGTCCAGCAGATTGTCAGCGGCTTGCGCATCCTGGTCGCCGAAGACAACGAGACCAACCTCATGCTGCTGCACGAACTGCTCGTCGGCGACGGTCATGAGGTGACGACCTGTGCCAGCGGCATGGCGGCGCTCGATGCGCTCGCCGAGCAGGACTTCGATCTCCTGCTGCTCGACTACAACCTCGGCGACATGGACGGCGTGCGCCTGTTGCAGACCTATCGTTTCGGCCGCATCGATGCGGCGCCGGCCATGTTCCTGACCGCCGACACGTCGCAGCAGACCGCCATCCGCCTGCGCGAGTGCGGCGCGGCGGGCGTGATGTACAAGCCAATCACCCTGGCCAGGTTGCGCATGGCCATCCGCGATCTTGGCAAGGCGGTGGACACCGGAGAGGGATTCGCCGTTTCCGATCCAACGCCGCCGGTCGATGCGGGGCCGCGTCAGTCAAGGCCGGTACTGACTGCCATCGTGGCCAGCCCGATCGACGCGAGCGTCATCGAGGAGCTGAAGCTGGTCAGCAATCGGCCCGAGTTCTTTCCCAACCTGCTGCTTGAAGCCTGCAGCGATATCCAGCGCAATGTCGGGCAGATCAGCGTGGCGCTGGCGGAGCGCCACTATGCCGCGGTGCGAGACGCGGCGCATGCTCTCAAGGGGGTCAGTGGTGATGTGGGTGCGGTTCGTCTGGTTGCGCTGGCAGGAAATCTGATGGCCGCAACGCGCGAAGAACTCGAAAATGCCCATGTACGCTGGTCGGCCGATCTGGCCGAGGCGACACGAGCCACCGTCACCGCTCTGCAAAAGGAGTTGCCGGAAGGTACGGTGGCCTTGTCAGTCGACGCGCCGTCCTCGCTGCATCTTGACTAGCATTTCCATGACGCGCAGTTCCTGCGGGCCGAGTTGCATGGCGGTCTCGGTCCACTCGTCGACCACCGTGTGCAATTCCTTGAGGTCCAGCGGTGCGATCCGGTGGCGGCTGCGCTGCAGCATCAGGCGGGCCTGCCGATGCTTGGCATGCTCGGTGATGAAGCGCTCGACGGCCCGCTCGCCTTCGCCGGTCGGACATACCGCATCGATCACGCCCATTTCCTTGAGCGCAGCCGCGCTGTAGATGCGTCCGTCGCCGAGCATGCGTTCGGCGGCGCGAGCGCCGATGCGCTGGGCCAGCAGGCTCATGCCGCCGGTGCATGGGAACAGCCCGAACAGGATTTCAGGGAAGCCGAACTCGCTGTGCTCCTCGGCGATGATGAAGTCGGCCGCGAGGGCGGTTTCAAAACCCCCGCCAAGCGCCCGCCCCTGCACGAGGGCGATGCTGGTCGCCTGCTTGCCGAGCGCGCTCGACCACTCGAACAGCATGTCGGCACAGGTCAGCGAATAGCGATGCAGGCCGTCACGGTCGCGACGCTGGATGCAGTCGTGGAAATGGGCCAGGTCGCCGCCGAGATTGAAGTATTCCGGGTGCGCCGAGTTCATGACCGTGTAGTGGATCGGCCGCAGGTGCCCCTGCGACGGCCAGGTCGCGCCACGCCGCTTCATGAGCTGCAGCATGTCCATCAGGTCGTCGATCAGCGGAGGCGAGAAGTAGGGCGGATTGCCGTCGATCGAGCCGGGCAGGGTGATCCACAGGGTGTTCTGTGGCCCGACATCGAAACGCGCCTCGACATGGCGCGCAGCCGGTATGCTGGGAAAAGCGTGTACAGCGTTCATGGTGGCACTCTCCTGGATGAAAAGAGCGCCTCGGCATGAAGCGCTCAGGTGATAGTTGACACGTCCCCGGCGATGTTTTTGGTGCGCAATTCGTGCTCCTTGGAAACTGCCAGGGCCACATTGGTCCCGCCGAAGCCGGCGGAAAGGGAAACGGCATGTTCGACCGGCGTGTCGAGCCAGGGGCGATTGGCGACATGGCGAAGCGCGCACTCCGGATCGACCGCATCCAGATGGGCGGTCGCCGGCAGGAACGAGCCCTCGATCGCCAGCACGCAGGCGGCGAGTTCGATGGCGCTGGCGCCACCGAGCAGGTGGCCATGGATCCCCTTGGTCGAACTGACGGGCAATTGATCGGTTGCGTCGGCGAATACCTCCCGAACGGCTGCGCTCTCAACGGGGTCGCCGCCGCGGGTCGCGGTGGCGTGTGCGTTGTAGTAGCTGACCTGGTCTGGACGCAACCCTGCGTCGGCCAGTACCGCGCGCAACGCTGCAGCCTGGCCCTGGGAATGGGGTGTGCCGATATGATACCCATCCGAAGCGATGCCGTATCCCGACAAACGACAATAAGCGGCAACACCGCGCTTTTCCGCGTGGGCGCGTGATTCCAGCATCAGGAACACCGCTCCCTCGCTGAGCACCAGTCCGGTGCGGTCGAGCGAGAACGGCCGGCAGCTGCGCGACACGTCGTTCGGGTCCGCCTCGGCGAGCGCGCGCAAGCCGCTCCACAGGGCGACGAAGGTCGGTGTCAGGGCTGCTTCGGCGCCACCGGCCAGGGCCAGGTCGAGGTAGCCGTCGCGGATGGCCCGCGAGGCTTCGCCAATGGCCGCGCCCGACGAAGAACAGGCGCTGCTGTTGGTGATCACCGGCCCGAGGATCTTGTGCTTGATCGAGATGAGCGCGGGCGCGGCATTCAGCATGCTGGCCATGATCGTGTAGGGCTTGGCACCCTCGACATGGTCGACGTGGAACTGGCGCACCCAGTCGTGCTCGGTCTTGACCCCGCCGCCGACCGAACCGTAGTAGAGGCCGGCGCGCTGGGCGTGGTCGGCGAACTGCTCGATGCCGGCATCCGCCATCGCCTGCCTCGCCGCGAGCATGGCGATCTGGCTGCAGCGGTCCATGTAGGGCAGTTCGAGCTTGCTGAACTCGCTGCTGAAATCCTTGCCGATCACGCCAGCCGGTATGCGGCGCGAAAGCTGGGGCGATTCCCAGAGCTGGATTCCGGATCGGTTCGACAGCAGGCTCTGGCGAAATTCGGTCACGTTCAGGCCGACCGGCGAGAGGATGCCAATACCCGTGATCACCACATCGCGCGCGTGGCCGGCCATGTTCAGGCGCGAACCTCGAGGTTGCGGCGGACCAGCGCAACCACGTCGCCGAGCGTCGCGTCGCGCGGCAGGGTAACGTCGTCGAGCTTCACGCCGAGCTGGTCCTCGACCTCCATCATGACATCCAGGACCATCATCGAATCGAGCCCAATGTCGCGAAGGCGCGCGTCGGGAATCGCCACGTCGGCCGCAATGTCGAAGCGCTCGGCAAGGAAACCCTGCAGCGTGGCGAGTATGTTTTCCGAATCGGGAATGCCCATGAAGTGTGGTCCGGTTGTTGGGAAGAATTGCGCATGCGAAGTTCGCGCCAGATTGCGTCTGTGCGTGCTCGGTCCAGCCGAGTCGGGAGAAACAGATGAATTTCCAATCCGGTCAATGCCGGATCGGCATCCCTTGCAAACTTGCATTTTCCGGCAGATTAGATGCTTTGTATAGTAGTGATTTCGCGGTCCGGATGAATGCGTTGGGGCGGACTGGCACCCAACGCGTCTGTTGCCGAATTGCAAGTGTAAAGCGACATGGGACTGGCGGGACGTATCCGGGTCAGCGCGGGTTCCGAGGCCATGTCGGCTGAATCCCATGCGCATGCGACATTCCTGCAAGATCCCGGTAGATTGGAGCCGAATTTCTGGCGCTCGTGCCCGTCTCTCGGGGGCGCGAACGCAAAGGAGCCATGCCGATGATCCGACTCAACATCCTGTATCCGAACACGCCGGGCACCCGATTCGATATCGACTACTACCTGGCAACCCATATGCCGATGGCGAAACGCCTGTTCGGCGATGTGCTGAAGGAAGTGACCCTCGAATACGGCATGGCAGGTGTCGAACCCGGTTCGCCGCCAGCGTACATCATGTCCTGCCACATGCGTTTCGAGTCGATCGAGGCATTCATGGACGCCTGGTCGCAGATCGGCGAACAGCTCGGTGGCGACATCCCGAACTACACCGACGCGGCGCCTTTGATCCAGTTCAGCCGCATCGTCCCGTTCGACTGACTGTCGTCTGCAGGTGGGGTCCTCGCAGGCGCGTCGGCCCGGATCCGGGCGCAAGTGAGCTGGCGAGACCACCTTCGTTCCCGCTCGGCCAGGTCAGGGCCGAGTGCGCGGCATCGGCGGGTCGGCGCGCATCGCCTGCAGTTGCCCGATGGGTGCGCGCGGTATCCAGCCCCACAGGCAGGCCGGGAGGATCACCACGACGACGCACTGGATCCGGTTGCCGCCGCGGGTGTCCCAGTGCTTTTCAAAGGTGCCGTTGCGCACGAAAGCGCCGCCCAGGGTTTCGCCTTCCGGCACCCAGCGACGATTGAAGCGCGTGCTTCGGTACGGCAGTGCATCGAGGTGGTCAAGCGGATTCGACGCGAACTCCGGCGCCTGCCTCGTCGTCGAGAATGGGTCGGTCGGCTCCACTGGCGCCGGGTCTGGCAGGACCACCCTTCCTGCGGAATCGAACAGGTCGGGTGAGCGCGCGCGCCGCGTTGGCGCAGGGCGCCGGCGGTCCAGCCTTGGCGTCACGGCCTGACCCTGCCTTGTTTGCGACTTCTCCCGGCCGATTGTTCGCTGCACCCGCGAGGTTTCCCGGTTCAGGGCGGGCGCCGGCAACACAGATGCCACGGGCGGCGCGATCGAGTCATCGATCAGGCGAGCCTGGATGGCGGATGCCACGGACGGCAAGCCCGGTTCCGATCGGAGCAGTGCCTGCAGGGCGAGAAAAAACAGCAGGTGCAGGCAGCACACGCCGAGTATGCCGATGCCCTGGCCGTAACGCCGCTCATCGATGAAACGGCTCGCAGGCAGCCAAGTCGAAAGGCGCCCATTCGAGTGCGAACAGCGCTGCCCGGCAGGGCACCGGCATGGCGTGATCCGGTCATTCATGTGTTGTCGGTCGGCGGAATGCGGTAGACTCAGAGCGACAATTAATTATCGCAAAACAATAATAAATTGTTAAGTAAGGACAATCAAGCCCGTCGCGAGGTGTTCCCGCATGCCTGCATCCCTATCGCCCCCTGCGGTCGCTGCCGACGCCATCGACCGACCCGCGCGCCGGCTTTCCCGAACCTGTCTTGTGCTTGCGTTCGTCCTCGTGCCGGCGGTCGCGGGCGTGCTCGCCCTCGGCTGGCCGGAGAGTCTGTCTAGCGCGATGCCCGAACTCGGCGCCAACGTCGATCTGGCAAACCTGCCACGCTGGCGATCGGGTTTGATCTTCGTGCTGGCGTTGATTCCGGCCCTGCTGATGGCGGCGGCCCTGCTGGAGGCCGGCCGCTGCCTGGCCGCATTCGCGCGACGGCAGTACTTCAGTGCGGAGACGGTGCGCCACATGCGCCGCTTTTCCGCCTGCGTGTTTTGGGCCGCGATCAGCGGTGTCGGGGTGCCGACCCTGGTGATCCTGATCGCGACCACGGCCGGTCCGGGACCGGCCACGCTGACGATCAGCCTCGGTTCTGACGACCTGTTCCTGCTGCTGTTCGCCGGAATCAGCTGGCAGATCGCCAGTGTGCTTGGCCGCGCAGTTGCGCTCGCCGAAGACCACGCCCAGATCGTCTGAGCCTCATGCCAATCGTCGTCAAGCTCGATGTCATGCTGGCCGAACGCAAGGTGCGCTCGAAGGAACTGGCCGAGTTCATCGGTATCACCGAGGCCAACATGTCCCTGCTCAAGCAGGGCAAGGTCAAGGGCATCCGCTTCGAAACGCTGGCCAGCATCTGCGCGTACCTGCGTTGCCAGCCGGGCGATCTGCTGAAGTTCGAGCCGGAAGACACGGCTGAAGGGTGACTCCAGGTTGCACGGTGGCGGCGGCCGATGAGTCCGCCGCGCGCCACGACCTCCAGGGAGCCTCTGAACAAGTGGCACAAACGTCACGACGCCTGCCTGCGCGCAGATCGCGGCGCGCCGGCGAAGACAGACTGGCCGTCTTTCGAGTCGGCGCAACAAAGAGCTGCGCGCAGGCAGGCGTCGCCAAACCGATTGATTAACATAGAAGAGGTGGCGCTCAGAAGGCTCGCCAAATGCACCGCGCGGCTCGTCAAGGCAACCAGCCTTCACTTCGCCACGCAGCACATTTGGCAAACCTTCTGAACGCCATGACGATTGCGCCACTTGTTCAGAGGCTCCCTAGCCGCGCCAGCGAATCACTACTGCTCGGATGCGGGCTTGGACTCGGTCGGTTCGGGCCCGGGTGCTTGCTCCGCTGCCGACTCCCGGCCTGCGCGGACCACCGTAACCGTGCAGTTCGCCTCTGCGACCACGCGCGATGACACGCTGCCGAGCATGCGCCGCACCCCGGTCACGCCACGCGCGCCCATGATCAGCTGGTCGATGCGGTTGCTGCGCGCATAGTCGATCAGGGCATCGGCGACCTCGCTGGCTTCGAGGACGTGGAAGGTGATGCGGTGTTCCTCGAGCGGCAGCGAACGCGCCCAGTCGCGCAATGCGATCAGGCGCTTGACGTGGCGGCTGCGGCCTTCGATATCGAGGGTGGGCTCGATGCCGATGCGGGCGACGCGCAATACGGTGACACAGGCCAGGCGCGAATCGGCGGCGGTCTGCACGATGCGCGTGGTCATGTCGCGCAGGGCATCGTCGAGGGCGCGGTTGGTCTGCTTCAGGTCGATGGCGGTCATGATCAGCGGCGCGCCGCGGGTCGCCACGGCCTTCTTGCGTTCGATGGTTGCCCGCGTGCCGAGCGCGGACAGCCAGTGCAGGGCACGCGCCAGCGGGCCACGACCGCCCAGGCGATCCGCGCGCGAGGTCAGCGGCACCTGGTCCGGATGCTGCAGGTCGAAAGCGAGTTGCGCCGCGCTGGCGTGGCGGCGATCCGGATCGACCTCGAGGCAGCGCAGGATGATCTCCTGCAACCAGCGCGGCACGGCCGGATTGAGCTGGCGCGGCGCGGGCGGTTCGTCATGGAGTCGGCGACGCATGCCGGCCGTGCCCGCGGGCGCACCGAATGGCAACTTGCCCGTGGCCAGCTGGTACAGGGTGACGCCGAGCGCGAACAGGTCGCTGCGCGGTTCGTCACGCACGCCGAGTACCTGTTCCGGGGCGATGTAGGGCGCGGTTCCCATCGGTACATGGAACTGTTCGGCAAGCAGATCGGGCAGGTCGGCGTGATGCGACAGGCCGAAGTCGAGCAGCACCGCGCGCTCGCTTCCGTCCCGGGGATCCGCCTGCAGCAGCACGTTGCCGGGTTTCACGTCGAGGTGGACGACGCGTTGATGATGCAGGTCCTCGAGCGCGAGTGCGGTCATCGCGCCGATCGCGGCGACCCGCTCCGCCGCCAGTGGCAGCCTTTCGAGCAGCGGCTGCAGCGTCTCGCCGTGCATGCGCTGCATGACCAGCCACGGCTGGTCCTCGTACTCCCCGCTGGCGACGTAGCGCGGCACGTGCTCGCCGTCGATCATCGGCATCAGCATGCGCTCGACTTCGAAGCTGACCACCTGCGACACTGCCTCGCCGTAGTCGATGCGTGGCAGCTTCATCAGCAGTGCCATCGTGTGGTCCGGATGGGTCACGCTCCACAGGCGCGACATGCCGCCTTCGTGCAGTGGTTCGACCAGGGTGAAACCCCCGATCGTCATGCCAGGCTGGAGTTTCACCGGCATCTCAGGTACCCCGTTCGAGTCGATCTGCAAAGGCCGCCGGCAGCCCGGCCGCGCGGATCGCAGCCGCGCTGCGCGCATGATCATAGGGCACGCGGAGGAAACACAGCTGGCGCGCGTCGGTGTCGAACCAGGCGCAGGCCGCCGCCGGATTGCCATCGCGCGGCTGACCGCAGGAACCCGGAATCGCGAGCCAGCGACGCTGGCTGGAAAGCGGGATAGGCACGCCGGGACGTGGCTCGAAGTGGCTCACCGAGTGGCCCTGCTCGTAGTAGAGCGCGGGCGCGTGCACATGACCACACAGGGTCAGCCAGCGCGTGGTCGCCGCCAGACTGCGCTTGGCCGCCAGCGGATTGGAGACATAGGCCCACTGGTCCGGTTCCCAGGCACTGGCGTGCACGTACAGGCGATCGGCGTCCTCGATCATGAGCGGCATCGATTCGAGGAAGGCGCGTTGTGGGCCGTCGAGTCGCTCGCGTGTCCACCGGGCAGTAGCGCGGATGTCGGCGTTGACCGTGTTCGCCGCCTCGTCACCGAGGGCCGCATCGTGGTTGCCACGCACGGCGAGCGCACCGCGTTCGACGTGCGCGCGGACGCAGTCGACCGTCCATTCCGGATCGGCACCGTAGCCGACCAGATCGCCCAGGAAGACCCAGCGCTGGCAGCCGGCCCTGGCCAGCGCGGCGAGACAGGCCTCGGTCGCCTGGCGGTTCGCATGCAGGTCTGCGAGCAGTCCGATTCGCACGGCGTCCCCTCGGTCGAGGTTCCGATCGTAGGCGCAAGCTCGCGCGAACGCCATTCGCCGAAAGGCGTATGCGTGGCGATGTCGTTCGTCGACGTGGGCGGGTCATTCGTCCCGGCGTGCGCGCGGCGCGCATGCCGACGCCGCCAGAATCCGGGCCCGGCCGGCATCGCGGCCGTGCAACGCGGAGAACGCCTCATGTCATCTCGAATCGTCCGGTCCCTGGTCGTCGCTGCGCTTGCGGCCTGGCCAGGCACCCATGCCCTGGCCGCGTCGGCCGCCTGCGAAGTCAACTACCGTCAGGAAGGGGGCTTCCTTGCCGGTCGCCGCTTCACGACCTGGGGCGTCGTTGCCGGCGTTGCGACGAACGACGCCTACAACCGTATCTACAAGGAAGGCCTCAAGTCGGGACTCACGGTCGCCAGCGCCGATCGGGAGCTCGGCGCGATCGCCTTCCGCCAGGCAAACGCCGGCGTCACCCATACCGGCCAATCGGTCGACGTGCCGTGGAACGTCACGATCGAAGCCGACCCGGCAGGGGCGAAGATCACGGTCAGCAAGACCACGCCGGGCGGCTACGCAACCAGTCGTGAATTCCAGATTCGTTCGATGTGCGCAGTCATCGATGCGGCACGCCCCTGAGGCGCACCCGATCACGCGCTCCCACGGGAGCGTCGTCGGACCTCGGGCATCCAATGGGCAACCCTGGCATCGAGGAGGCCCGACTCATGCACCGCGCCGCTGGCCCGGACAAGCCGATTTCAGGTCGCGGGGTCGCGCAGGGTTCCGTCATCGGAACGGATTGACGCTCGCGCCGCTTGACCGGACCCTTCCTTGCGACCTTGATGAAGCGTCGCCAGCGCGCGTCGGCACACGGCATGGATGCGTTCCGGCTCCGAGTCGGGATTCTTGCCGGCGTCGAGTCCCTTGACGCCCGACTCGAGCAGGGGCAAGGCCGCTTGCATGTTTCCGCGATGGAACAGGATCAGTCCATGCAAGGCTTCGACCATGTAGGTCCAATCCCTGTTTCCCTGCGCCGCCACGAGGACGTCCGCATCGATGCCGTCGACCAGGGCCTGCGCGGCATCGAGGTGTCCGAGCTCGGCCTCGGTTGCGGCCAGCGCGAACGCCGCGTCCTGGGTCTGCGGCGCGTTCGGTCCCTGGCTCTCGGCCAGCTTGCGGTGCGCTTCGGCGAAGCGCTCGCGCGCCTCCGCGACGTGGCCCGTTTCATAGAGGGCCCGGCCCCAGTTGACGAGCGAAACGAGGGTTTGTCCGTGATCGGGACCGAGCTTGTCGCGCACCATCTTGTAGACGCGTTCGCCGTAGACGAGGGCTCTTGGCCAGTCCGGAGTGCGGAATGCGACGCCGAATTGTTCGTTGACGAGACGCAAATGCTGCGAATGGTCGGTGCCGAGCCGCTCGACGATGACCGTCTCGGCCTCGTCGAGCATGGCGAACGCCTCTGCCGGGCGCTTCTGCAGGCTCGTGCTGCGGGCGAGCGCGACCTCGGCCATTGCAATCGCGATCGCGTTGTCGCCGGGACGCGCGCGTGCCTCGTCGATCAAGGCCTTGCCTTCGCGCTGCGCTGCGTCGAGGGCACCGGTCAATGTGTAGGCAAAGATCAGCTGGGTGCGCAGGCTGTCGCTCAGCATCGTATTGGCGGGAGCGAACTCACGCACCGCGGAGACGGCTGCCTCGAGGTCCGGAACCGCCAGCGCCATCTCGCCGCGGGTCAGGTTATAGCTGGCCGAGGGCGCCGCCACCAGATAGCGCGACTCCGCATCGGCCCGGGCTGCGAGCGCCTGCTTGAGCGTGGCAATCTCCGCGGCCGCTTCCTCGTGGCGGGAAAGCAGGGACAGCAGGCGGGCGAGGCGCGAACGCTGGCGCAGCGCGTCGCGCGAATTCGCACCGCCGGCGCCGGCATAGAGATCCATGGCGCGCCGGGTTTCGGCTTCCGCTTCGGCCCACAGGTCGATCGACTCGAACAGACCGCCGAGGCTCGCGCGAACCCCGGCCTCGGTCAGCGGCTGCCCGGTAAAGCGCGAATCGAGCCGCGATCGGGCTGCGAGCAGCACGTCGCGCAATGAGGCCGAGGCGCCCTTGGCGAACACGCGCGGATTGGATCGACTGATCAGGTCTTCATTGAGGAAGGCGCTCAAGGCATTGGCGCGCTCGAGTTCGGCGCGGGCCTCGTTGCGGGCGTGCAGGGCGGCCTGCTGGAGGGCGAGTGCAACCGCCAGGCCGATGCCGAGCGTGGCGATCAGGATGATGACGAACGGACGACGGGCCCGACTGCGGGCGAGGGCCTGCGCGGCAGCGCGCGCCTGCGCCGCGGCGTGCTCGGCATCTTGCGCGTGCGCGCGCCGTGCCTCGAGCTGGCGCAGATGCGCGGCCAGCTCGACCGCGCTCGCGAAGCGGCATTCCGGATCGCCGTTCGTGGCGAGATGGATGTCTTCGCGCAGGAGCGCATCGTCGATGTCCTTTTCCCATCCCGAGACCATCGGTCGACCGATGCGGTCCGACAGAAGCTGGTAGAGCAAGACGCCGAGCGCGAACACGTCGGAACGGGCGTTCGGTGGCTGCCCGGCGAACAGTTCCGGCGCCATGTACAACGGGGTTCCCGAGAGGAGGTTGGCGCCCTCATCGACGGTCATGCCGAGGCGCGTGATGCCGAGGGCCTCGAGTCGGTCGGGATCGAGCAGGCTTGCGTTGCCGAAATCGGTCAGGCGCACGAAAGGGCCGGAGTCGCGCGTCTCGACGAGAATGTTGGCGGGCTTGAGGTCCTTGTGCAGGACGCCGAGCGCATGCGCCTCGGCGACCGCGTCGGCGACCTGCAGGAACAGGGCGAGGCGCGCCGGGCCCTCGAGTGCCGACAGATTCCGCGAGGACCATTCGACCAGATTGGAGCCGCCATATTCGCATTCGAGGAAATACGGTGCGCTCTCGAAATTCCAGTCGAAGATGTCGACGAAGGCCTCTGGGTGGCGGGCGCTCTCCTGGAGCAGCCGCGACACCGTGACTTCGCGCTTGAGGTCGCGCAGGCGCTCGCCGTCGCTTGCAAACTTGTAGACGCGGCGTTCGAGGGTCTTGGCGTGCTCGGCCAGCCAGACCTCCGATCCCGGGCGCTCGCCAAGGCGTTGGCGCAGGAGGAAATTGTCGCGTCCCGGCACGCGATCGTCCGCGCGCAGGCTGCCGCGCTCGGTCGCATGGGTGCCGACCGCCACGCGCGCGACCGGCCCATCGAATCGGTAGCCGATGCGTTGCTGGGTGGTCAGGTGCCGCGCATTGCGCTCGCCGAGCGCGCGCCTGAGCTTGTTGATCGCGTTCGGCAGCACCTTGTCGACGGTCACGCGACCGGCCCAGACGTGTTCGAGCAGTGCGTCCTTGCCGACGACCTCGCCGACGTGGCGCAACAGGTAGGCAAGGACCTCGAGCGCACGGGGCTCGACGTCGACCGGCAATCCGGCGACGCGCAGCTCGAAACGGGCTTCATCGAATTCGGCGCTGCCGAAACGATAGGTGTAGGCGGTTCCTTCCACGTCGAGGTTCCGTTCGGAGGATTGCTCCCCCTCCCCAGGCGCGTCGATGCGACGGGGCTGGCGGGGCAGCGCAATCTACGACAGGTCTCGGAGGACGGCAATTGCAGCGGCTCGGCGGCGACGGGTCAGCTCGCCAACAAGTGATTGATCCGTAAGCCGATTCCGATCCGTTACCCAAGCGTTACCGAGGCGTGGACGGTTCCGCAGGCGGTTGTCGGTAGGCTAGCTCCATGCCGACCATCGCAGCACGACCGTGACCTTCCGAATCGCATGTCCCGCCCGACCCACGCAACGCCAGCATCACCGGTTCGGGCCTCGGCATCGGGGTCGACCATGACCCCCGTCTGCCGCCCGCGCCGCGACGACGCTGGCGATACGCCGCACGGGTCTGTCGGCGTGCACGCAGCGGGGTCGGCCTCGGGGATCTGCCGCGAATTGCTGCCCCGTCCTGTCGTTGCTTTGCCGGAGGCGATCCTGGAGTGGCTGCGTCGCTTCGATGCGTGTGGCGAAGACGGCGCGGACGGGGCCGATCGACAATGCCAAGCGCCCACGATCCCGCACGGCGTGCGCATGGCGGCCGTGGAGCGCGTATCGGAGCATGACCTCAGGCAGATTCTTGCCGCGCTGCGCGCTCGCTTCGCTCCGGCCGGAACCGGGACACTCGTGCGTGGATCCGCCCGCATTCCGATGAGCATCGGTCGGCGCACGCACCTGGTGTCGCGCGATTCGATCGATGCCGTGATCGCCCAGCGCAACTACGTCGACGTGCATGCGGGCGGGCGCACCTACACGCTGCGCAGTTCCCTGTACTCGTTCGAACGCAGGCTCGATCCGGACCGGTTCCTGCGCGTGCACCGGTCGACGATCGTGCGGATCGGCGCGATCGATGAGATCGGTACGCTCGGCTCCGGTCGCTGCCGCATCGTCCTCCAGGGCGGCCTGTCGTTGAGCAGCGCTCGACGCTATCGAGCGCGTCTGCTCGAGCTGCTGGACGAGGAGCGCGGGGTGCGGGGCGCTGGAAGCGCGGCACAGACAGATTTCAAGACCCACGGCGGAGCGTTCAATCGATGAGGATCCTTCGACACCACGGGCCGGCCCTGATGCTGGCCGTCCTTTCCTTCCACGCACAGGCCTTCGACGTGCCTGAACGCATCGTCGCACCGGCGCCGGAAGTCGGCACGGTCGCCCCGAACGCGTTCGGCGCCGCGATCGCGGCCAGCGGACCCTGGCTCGCCATCGGTGCGCCGCAGGAGGATCTGCCGGGCGTCGTCGACGCCGGTGTCGTCTACCTGTACCAGTGGGTCGACGGAACCTACCTCGAGCGGGTCCGGCTCGGCGCCGCCGATGCGGCCTCGGGCGACGGGTTCGGCAGCGCCGTCGCGATCTCGGGCGACACGGTCGTCATCGGCGCACCCACCGACAACCTCAACGCCGGCTCCGGCGCGGGATCGGTCTACGTCTTCGAACGCAACGATGCGAACTGGGACCAGCGCATCAAGCTCACCCAGCCCGGCGCCGCGACCGCCGACCTGTTCGGAAGCGCGGTCGCGATTTCGGGTGATGCCATCGTGGTGGGCTCGCCCGGCGACGACATCACCGGCCTCGGCGCGGACGTCGGCTCGGCCCATCTGTTCCAGCGCGTCGGCGGCGTCTGGACCCATACCGCGCGGCTGCTCGCTAGCGATGCGGGTTCATTGGTGCGCTTCGGACAGGCAACCGCAATCTCGGGAAACCTCGTCGTGGTCGGTTCGCGACAGGCCGATGCCAGCGCCGGTGCGGTCTACGCGTACTCGTTCAATTCGAGCTCCGCGCAATTCGAGCAGCGCCTGGTCGCCGACGACCGCCAGCCCGGCGATGAGTTCGGGAGTGCACTGGCCATGGATGGCAACCAATTGCTGATCGGCGCGCGAAGCCGCGATACCGCGCAAGCGCAGGATTCGGGCGCCGCCTACGTGTTCGCGTGGTCAGGCACGCAATGGTTGCAGCAGGCCAGGCTCGAATCGCCGGCGCCGCAGGCCGGCGAGCGCTTCGGATACGCCGTGGCCCTGCTCGATGGCTTTGCCCTGGTCGGTGCACCTTACGCGCAGGTGGGTGGCACCTGCTGCGAGCAGGGCAGGGCGCGCCTCTTCCTCGGTTCGACGAGCGCCTGGCGTCATCTTCGCCTGCTCTCGATTGGCGACGCGGCGCCGTTCGACACGACCGCATTCTCGGTGGCGCTCGCCCAGACCGGCGTCTTCGCCGGTGCGCCCGGTTCGAACGATCCGGTCAGCGGCACGGACGCGACCGGCAGTGCGGTCCGCTTCGAGCGCTCGTTGTCGCTGTTCAAGGATGGCTTCGAGCCGAACCCCTGAAACGGCCATGTCGATTATCGGGCCTCCTGGCGGAGCCACATCCTTTCATCCCGTATGCTTCGATGCCGGTTCGCCGGCGCCGGCCGACCGGTTTGGGGCATGCGCTGGCAGGCGACGCAAACGGCCTGTCGCGCGTCCGTACGACGAACGCGCTTCCGGTTTTCGCGCGAGTCAGCCGTCTTCCCATCTTCCGGAGCGGATCCATCCATGACCTTGATTCCCGCCTTGATCGCGTCGGCCGCCATGGCCGTTGCTCCGCCCGACTGGATCGTCGCGCAGGGCAGCGGCACGTGTTCGGCCACCGATGTCGACTTCTCCGATGCGCGCCACGGGCTCGCCTCGTGTGCATTCAGCGATGCGATGAAAACCAGCGACGGCGGCCTGACCTGGGCGGTCTTCCCGACCGGGCTCCAGCAGTCCCTCGTGTTTGCCCATGCGGCGTCGACCAGCGAGCTTTACCTGGCCCGGCTCGGGCTCTACCGCAGCAGCAACGGTGGATCGACCTGGGCGGAAGTCGGCAACCTCAGCGCCAACTTCGGCAGCGTCTTCGATGTGCATTTCGACGGTAGCCGGCGCGTCGCGCTGCAGGGTGGCAACATCCTCTACAGCACCAATGCGGGGGCGAACTGGCAGACCGGCTTCCCGGCCCAGACCGATGTCTATCTCGACGAACTGCATTTTCCGACCTCGACGACCGGATTCGCCTCCGGCGGCATCACGACCGAGCAGGGCAGCATTGGCAGCGTGCTGCGTACGACCGACGCCGGAGCGCACTGGACCTTGCTCGCGTTCACGCACGGCCAGATCACCGCAGCCGACTTTCGCGATGCGACCCACGGCATCGTCTCGACGCTGTCCGCGGCCGTCTATTCGACGGCCGACGCGGGCGCTTCCTGGCAAACCCTGGCGACCCTTCCCGACAACGCCTATCTGACCGACCTCGGCCAGCGTAGCGACACCCACTGGTACGGCGTGGCGACCAACGGCTGTGTCTACGAGACCTTCGACGCAGGGGCGCACTGGACTGCAAGTGTGTGTGATCCATCCGCGCGCGCACTTGTCGCCCTCACCCTGGGCGGGGGACCAGCCGTCGCGGTCGGCAGTGACGGTCTCGTGCTTTATGAAAACCGCATCCTCGAGGCCGGGTTCGAAGCCGTGCCTTGAACGCAGGGCCCGGCAGCCCGTCCGACCGTCCCTGGTCGGCTGGGGCGCGCGTCCCATCCTGCCCCGTCCGGCGTGGCGTGATCCCGCCTCGATCGCCCCGCCATGACAAGACGGACGGCATGTCGGGCGAGCAGATAGCCACGGCGTCGCGTTGATGCATGTCGATCGGACGCCGCTCGTTCGCCGGGCGGATAGGCCATGCGACACAGGCACGAGGCCGCCAGGCTCGTCTATGCTTGGGCTTCGTCGAGTAGGGGAGAGCCGAACATGTCGATTGCGCGCTTGCGTGCCCTGTTGCCGTTGCTGTTGATCCTTGTCCTTGTTGGCCAGGCCGTCATGCCTGCGGCCGCCGCCGCGCCGTCGAAGAAGGAAGCCGGGCCGATGCAGGCCGATACGTTCGCCGGTCTCGCCCTGCGCGGCATCGGGCCGGCCATGATCTCGGGCCGCATCGCCGACCTGACAGTCAATCCGAAGGACAAGTCGATCTGGTACGTCGCCGCTGCCACGGGCGGACTGTGGAAGACGAGCAACGCCGGCACGACCTGGAGTCCGATCTTCGACGACCAGGGTTCCTATTCGCTCGGCTGCGTCACCCTCGATCCGAACAACCCGCTCGTGGTCTGGGTCGGCAGCGGCGAGAACAACACGCAGCGCAGCGTCTCCTACGGTGACGGCGTCTACAAGTCGCTCGACGGCGGCACGACCTGGACCAACATGGGTCTGAAGACCTCCGAACACATCTCGATGATCGTGGTCGATCCGCGCGATTCGAACGTGGTCTGGGTCGCCGCGCAGGGGCCGCTGTGGTCCTCCGGCGGCGAGCGCGGCCTGTACGTCACGCGCGACGGCGGCGCGACCTGGAGCAAGGCGTTCGAAACATCACCCGACACCGGCGTGACCGAAGTGCACCTGGATCCGCGCAATCCGGACGTCATGTACGCGACCACCTACCAGCGTCGCCGGCATGTCTGGACCGTGATCAATGGCGGACCGGAATCGGGCCTGCGCAAATCCACCGATGGCGGCAAGAGCTGGCGCACGATCACGAATGGACTGCCCAAGGGCGACATCGGCCGCATCGGCCTGGCCATCGCGCCGGCCGCTCCCGACACGATCTACGCGGTCATGGATGCGGCCGGCAAGGACAGCGGTACCTATCGCTCGACCGACGCCGGCGAGAACTGGGAAAAGCGTTCCGACTACAAGCCGACCACCGGCCAGTACTACAACAAGCTGTTCGCCGATCCGAAGGTGGTCGATCGCTTCTACGCGATGGACACCTGGATGCATGTCAGCGAGGACGGCGGCAAGAGCGCCCATCGCGTCGGCGAGAAGCACAAGCACGTCGACAACCACGTGCTCTGGATCGATCCCGACGACACCGACCACCTGCTCGCCGGTTGCGATGGCGGCGTCTACGAGAGCTTCGATCGCGGCGCCACCTGGCGCTGGTTCCGCAACCTGCCGCTGTCGCAGTTCTACAAGGTCGGCCTCGACAATGCGACGCCGTTCTATACGATCTACGGCGGCACCCAAGACAACAATTCGGTCGGTGGCCCCTCGCGCACGCGCACGGCCCATGGCATCGTCAATTCCGACTGGTTCATCACCCTCGAGGGCGACGGCTTCCAGACCGTGGTCGACCCGACCGATGCCAATATCGTCTACTCGCAAGCCCAGCACGCCGTGCTCGTTCGCTACGACCGACGCACCGGCGAAACGGTCGATATCCAGCCGCAGGCCGATCTCGGCGACGCGCCGCTGCGCTGGAACTGGGATTCACCGCTGATCATCAGCCCGCACCAGCACACACGTCTCTACTTCGCCGCGCAGCGCCTGTTCCGCAGCGACGATCGCGGCAATTCGTGGCGCCCGGTCAGTCCCGACCTGACCCGCCAGATCGACCGCAACACGCTGCCGATCATGGGGCGTGTCTGGAGCGTCGATGCGGTGGCCAAGAACACCTCGACCTCGTTCTACGGCAACATCGTCGCGCTCTCGGAAAGCAGCCAGGTCGAAGGGCAACTGGCCATCGGCACCGATGACGGCCTGATCCAGATTTCGAGCGATGGCGGCGGAAGCTGGCGGCGTCTCGATCGCTTCCCGGGCGTGCCCGAACGCAGCTACGTCTCGCGCGTGCTGTTCTCGCCGCACGATGCGAACACGCTGTACGCCGCGTTCGACAACCACAAGCAGGGCGACTTCAAACCCTACCTGCTGCGCAGCACCGACCTCGGCCGCAGCTGGACCGCGATCACCGGTGGACTGCCCGAGCGTGGCACCGTGTATTCGCTGGTCGAGGATCCGGTCAAGCCGGGCCTGTTGTTCGCGGGCACCGAATTCGGTCTGTACTTCTCGCCCGACCAGGGCCGGCGCTGGATCCAGCTCAAGGGCGGCATGCCGACCATCCAGGTCCGCGACCTGGCCATCCAGCAGCGCGAAGGCGATCTCGTCGCGGCGACTTTCGGGCGCGGCTTCTACGTGCTCGACGACTATTCGCCGCTGCGCGCGATCGACGATGCGGCACTGGCGCAGAAGGCGCTGCTGTTCCCGGTCAAGCGCGCCTTCACCTACGCGCAGAGCACGCCGTTCGGCGGCGCCGGCAAGGGCTTCAACGGCGATCAGTTCTTCACCGCGCCGAATCCGCCGATGGGTGCCGTGTTCACCTATTACCTGAAGGATGCATTGAAGTCGCGTGCCAAGACGCGCCAGGATGCCGAAAAGGAACGTGCGAAGAAGGGCGAGGACACGCCTTATCCCTCGTGGGACGAACTCGAGCGCGAAGCGCGCGAGGAAGCGCCGGTCATGGTCTTCACGGTCAGCGATGCCGATGGCCAGGTCGTGCGCCGCATCGAGGCCCCGGCCAAGGCCGGCCTGCAGCGCGTGGCCTGGGACCTGCGCTATCCGGCGGCGGTGCCGACCGACCTCGCCCCGGGCGAACGCGACCCCTGGGATCCGGAACCGGTCGGGCCGCTGGTCGCGCCGGGCCGGTATCAGGTGAGCATGGCTGCGCGTATCGATGGCGCCCTCGTGCCGATGGGTGAGACGCAGACCTTCGATGCCGCTCCACTCGGCGGCGATTCGCTGCCGCCGGCCGATCGCGAGGCCCTGCTCGCGTTCCAGCGCCAGACCGGTCAGCTGCAGCGCGCCGCGCTCGGCGCGGTTGCCGCAGCCGGCGAAGCGCAGAAGCGCATCGATCATCTGAAGAAGGCGCTCAACGACACGCCGGCCGCTGCGCCGGCCCTGGCCGGGCGCCTGCGCGCCATCGAAGGGCGTCTGAAGGACCTGCAGGTCGCACTGAGCGGTGATCGCGTGCGCGCACGCGCTGGAGAGCCGACCCCGCCGGCGATCGTCGATCGCATCAACCAGGTCGTCTACGGGCACTGGTACTCGACCGCCGACGCCACCGCGACGCATCACCGCAATTACGAAATCGCCGCCCAGCAGTTCGCGCCGGTACTCGCGCAGTTGCGCAGCCTGATCCTCGGTGACCTGGCCACGCTCGAGAACGAAGCCGATGCGGCCGGCGCGCCGTGGACGCCGGGTCGCGTGCCGGACTGGAAGTAGGCCACTGAAATTCTGTCCCGACCCATGTCGGGCATTCGGAAATTCCGGCCATGGATGGCCCGATTTCTTGCGGCCGGCCCGGGAATCGTCGCGCGGCACCCGCTCGGCATGGGCGGACGCGATTCGGGACGCACTGTGCCGATGCGGCGAGGTCAGTCCTCGCGCGCCGCGCCAGCCGCAACCACGGTCGCGCCGCCCGACCTGCCTTGATCTGCTGATTCGATATCGGCAGTCCTGAGCATGGAGCGACCGCTTGACGATGATTTGCGCGAGTCCTGATCGAACGGACGATTCCTTTCCGAGTATCCGGAATATGGAAGCGATCGGCAGCCCACTGCCGGCCGGGCTTCCCGATCGGATCAGTCTCGGTTGGAGGTCGCGTCATGCAGGATTTCTCGAGGTCGCCTGAATTGGGCAAGGCGGCCAAAGGTGTTGCCGGGGCCGCTCAACCCAATCCGGGCGTGACCCGCCCGGGTGAATTCATTCACTATTACACCAATCTTCTCGGCCTGTTGGGACGTGAGCGCTCCGCGGCAGACATTCGTTCGATCGCGCAGGCGGCGAGCGAGTCGAGAGAGCGCGCAATCGACGGATTCGCCGCCCGACTGCGGGAACTCGAGACTGACTTCAGGCGCCAACGGACAGTCTCGGGAGATCGGCCGGAGCAGATGCCGAAAGCGTCGATGCGGGGCTGGGACCTGGCCAGGCTGGAGTCGATCCGGAACGCGCACGGCGGCGCATTGATCGCATTGTTCCACTTTGGCGAGCATCGTCAGGTGTTCACCGACCTGGCCTGCCTCGGCGTGCCCTATGTGGCACCCGTGGCCAAGCAGGCGTATTTCGACTGCTGTGAGACGCTGGGCCAGGGACCGGAGCCATTCAGGCACGCCATGTCCCTGCTCGAGGTCGAAGATTCCAGGGTTGGCCGCAAGTTGGTCGCCGGCGTGCGCCAGGGCCGCCTCGGACTGATCTATGTCGATGGCAACATGGGACCGGATGGCCATCTCGTGGAAGAGGGTGCCGTTCGCGTCGATTTCCTTGGCCGGCGCATCCGCGTCAAGGCCGGTATCGCGCGCCTGGCCCTCGGTCTTGCACTGCCGATAGTGCCGCTGTTTGCAACGGGCCACGATGATGCGGTTGTGGTTCGGCTGAATCCGGTGATCATGCGCCCGCCCCGGACCGGCGCGACGGCCGGGCCGCCTCCTGTAGCGGCCATCGCTTCGATCATGCAGTCGCTTTACGAGCAATTGGGCGACGAGGTGCTGCGAGCACCGCAGCAGTGGGAGTTCGCGTTCTGCTTTCACCGCTGGATCGAGGAATGCGAGCCTGCCGTCGCGGACCGGGACGTGGCCGAGTTGTCGGACGCGAATGGTGCGCTGGCAGTGGATCCGCAGCGAATCGCCGAGTATCGGCGTGATGGCGAAGTGTTCTGGATTCACGTCGGTCGGCAGCGGGCTTACCGACTTCCCGACTGGGCCGACGGCCTGTATGCGCGCCTCGATTCGAAGCGTCTTGGGATCGACGATTCGCTGGCGTACCTGCAGCGCAAGGGCGGTCCTCCCGATCAGACAAGAGCGCTCGTCAGCGGTTTGGTTCGGCTCGGCCTGCTTGCCCAGGTTCGGGGCGCGGCCTAGCCCGGACCACCAGGAACGTGCGAGAGACAAATGCCCAGTTCGTGGCGAACGGGTGCCAGCGCGATGGGCAGTGCCCTTCGTAGCGCGCGCAGGGCGCTGCCGTGCAAGCGCAAGGCGAGACGCCTTCCATGGAAGAGGACGCAATCGCGGCCCGAAGATTTCCGCCGCTTTGGCTCGCGGTATCGGTCGGTCGGGCCGTCTCGCCGCAGCGCAGCGGACGGATGCCGATTGCCGATGCCGGCGCGAAGTCGCGACAGCATCGGCAGTGCGATTGCTGCAGCGGCGGTGACGAGTCGGGCCGGGCGTCACGGTTGTCGGCGTGCCTGCCGATGATGCGGCCTGCTGCGCGACCGAGATCGATGCACAGCAACGAATCGTCCCGAGGTATCGGGATTTCCCTGGGCCCCTGTGGCCCGTCTTGCAAACCTGAGGAGTCACCCATGAACAAGAATCTCATCGAAGAAATGTCGATCACCGAACTTGAGCAGCGCGTCGAGTTCAGCTGCTGCGGCGGCGGCGGCGGTGGTGACGGCGACCCGTCGACCGGATGCCCCGAATTCACCTACTGCGATCCGCAGTAAGCGAACGCCGAAGGCGGGCCGGACGCCTGGCGTCCGGCCCGCCGCGTGCCCGGCGACCGGGTTCCCGGTCGCCGGCTTGCGGTCGCTGGCGACGGATCGGGTGCCTGTCGCGATCAGTTCGGTTCCGCGCAATGCGCGCCAATCGATGCGGACCGACAGGGTGCGTCGAGGTGGCGATCCGGTTCCGGTCCGCGCGATTGAAGCGTTGCACGGTCGGATCCCGTTGACGAGAGTGGGAAATGAGCGAGCGTCTCTATCAGATCAATCCGTCCCTGCGCGTTCAGGAATTCGACGACGCGGCGCTGACGACGCGCTGGCTCTATGAACTGGACGATGGCAGAGGTCGCGAGCAGCGTCTGCTGGTGTCGGCACCGATGCATCACCTGCTGACCGCGTACGCGCGCCCTCGGACCCTGGCCTGGACGGAGTCCGAACTTCAGGCCGAAGGCTGGCGCGAGTCCGATGGCCCGGCCTTGCAGGCACTCATCCACGAACGTTGTCTGCCCTGCCGGCTGCTGATTCCGTGCGGCGGCGAGGCGAGCGTGCGGCGCAATGCTCCCGAGCAGCCGCTGCGACCCGCATACATGAGTCTCATGTTGCCCGTGCTGGGCGCCGCCAGTGTCAATCGGGTGGCTCGTCACCTGCAGCATCTCTTCGCTCCGGTGCTGATGATACCGGGGGCAGTGGCCGTCCTCGTGGCGCTCGTGGCCCTCATGCAGGCGTTGTCCAGTGAAGGCCGGTTCGCGGCGGCCAGCTCCGCAGACGTGTTGCGTGCGTTGGCTCTGGGCATCGTCGGTGTCGTCGTGCACGAACTCGGTCATGCCGCTGCCGCCTGGCGCTCCGGCGCGCGCGGAGTGAGTATCGGGATCGGCTGGTACGTCTGCTTTCCGGTCGCCTACGCGGATCTGTCCGAAACCTGGCGAATGAGTCGGCGCGAGCGTGCACTGATCGACATCGCCGGGGTCTATCTGCAAGGACTCTGGATCGCCGGCTTGATGTTCTGGCACAGCGTCAGTGGGCACGCAGCATTGCTGGTGGCGGCGCTCGCCGGTGCGATATCGATCCTCTGGAACATGAACCCGTTTCTGCGCATGGATGGCTACTGGCTGGCCAGCGATCTGCTCGGTATCGCCAATCTGCGCGAGGCGGCGCGGTCTTCATTGGCAGCATCATGGAATCGTCTGCGGCGGCGACCGGTCATGGCTGGTCGGATCCGGTTCGGACCGCGAACAACGACTGCCCTTTTGGGTTATGGCGTTCTGAGCACGGCCTTCTTTGCCTGGATGGTCGTCGCCGCAGTCGACCATTTCGGCGAGGCGGCACTCGAGGCGCTGCCTCGGCTCGCGCAGGATCTGCGAACCAGTGCCTGGTCCCGGATCGGCATTGCCGACTTCTGGGTCCTGATCGGCAGTTTTCTCTGGCAGGTGTTCATGGTCGTCGTGCTTGGACGATTTCTGCAAGTGACCGCGAAACGCTGGTGGCGACGCTGGTCGAGAGGCGAGCCGTCCGCTTGATCGCATTGTCGTCCCGGCCCCGAGATGCACGACGCAGGCCTGATCGCCCGTCCCGGGAAAATGAATTCCGCATGAGTGCGACAATACCCCCGAGAACAGTTGCGGGGGTTAGGTTCGTGCCGAACAATCAGCCTGGAATCACCGGGCTCCTGACGAGTTGGCGAGAAGGCGATCGGAACGCCGAAAATACGCTGGTGGAATATCTCTATCCGGTCCTGCGCGGCCTGGTTGGCGTGCAACTGCGGCGAGCGCCGTCGGGGCTGACCCTGTCGGCAACCGAGCTGGTCAATGAAGCTTATATCCGCCTTGAGCAGCAGCGCGAGGTGGAGTGGAGGAATCGCGATCATTTCCTCGCGATCACCGCCACCGTGGTGCGCCGGGTGGTCGTCGATTACCTGCGCGAGCGCTCGGCCATGAAGCGAGGAGCGGGTCAGATCGCGGTGCAGTTCGACGAATTGAGTTCGGGGGACGTTCCGGCGGTCGGCGATCAGGTCGACTGGCTGGCGCTCGATCAGGCACTGACGCGACTTCAGGGGCTCGATGCCGACTGCGCGCGCGTCGTGGAACTGCGCCTTTTTGCGGGATTGGGTGTGGAGCGCATTGCGCAGGTTTGCGGCAGTTCGGTTGCCACCGTCGGACGCCAATGGCGGTTTGCACGCAACTGGCTGGCCGACCAATTGGACCTGACGATTCGTGACCGCTAGCGCAAGGCTCCGCCGTCTCCAGGATCTATTTGCCCAGGCGCTCGAACTGCCGCCGGAACAGCGCGTGAAATGGCTTGATGCGCTTGATTCGTCGGAACCCGGGACGATGGGCGAGCTGCGCAGATTGCTCGCGCGCGAAGAACAGGCGGCGTCGATTCCCGATGGCGTGCCGGTCGGCCTGCTCGCGTCGGCCTTGTCGGAAATGAAGCAAACCCCGGTTCATGCCACGGCGGGAGGCTTCATCCTGCACGAAGAACTCGGGCGTGGCGGCATGGGCTGCGTCTTTCGAGGTGTGCGCGTGTGCGCAGGTGCGCGTCAGGAAGCCGCCATCAAGATCCTGCGCCCTGAACTGCGCCATGGCGCGGCGATCGAGCGGTTTCTGATCGAGCGACGCATGCTCGCGCGGCTCGAGCATCCGGGGATCGCCAGATTGCTAGACGCCGGGGAAACGGCAGACGGAACACCCTTCGTCGCCATGGAGCTGATCCGCGGACAACCGCTGCTCGAGTATTGCGCGCAGAAGCGCCTTGGGATCACGGAACGCATTGGTGTGTTCCGGCAACTGGTCGCCGCGGTGATGCACGCCCACCGGGCCCTGGTCGTTCACCGTGATATCAAGCCATCGAATGTCATGGTCGATGCCGATGGTCGCGTTCGCCTCCTTGACTTCGGTATCGCCAAGGGACTGGTCGAGGAGGGCGACTCGACGATCACGGCCAATCGCTACTTCACGCCCGCCTACGCTGCTCCCGAGCAGCTGACAGGCGGGCCGATTACCGTGGCTTGCGATGTCTATTCCCTTGGCGCGCTTCTGTACGAGCTGCTTTGCGGCTCGCCGCCCTTTCGCATGGCGGGGATGCGCGCCGCCGACATCGAGCGGCTGATCCTCGCCACGCCGCCGCGCCCGATGGAGCAGGCTTTCGTAGCCACGCAAGCGCAAGGCACTCCGCAAATTTCCGCCGAGAACCGGCGTCAGTGGCGTCGAACATTGCGTGGCGAGCTGGAAAGCATCGTGCAATGCGCCTTGCGCAAGGAACCGGACGCGCGATATGCAACGGCGGCTGCGCTGGATGAGGATCTGCAGAAATGGCTCGAGAAGCGACCGGTCAGCGCGGCGGGCGCTCAATGGCATTATCGGGTCCGAAAATTCATTCGACGCAACATCGCGATCACTTCCGCCGCGGCCACGGTGATCGCCAGCACCGGAATTGCGCTCGTGCTGGTCGTGCAACAGGGCGTTGTGGCGAATCGCGAACGGGATCGGGCGCGCGAAGCGCTGAGGGCGCTTGGCGATGCATTCGTGGCGGCGGATCCAACCGGCCTGTCCGGCGGTGAAGTCAGTGCCCGTAGCATTCTCGATGCGGCAAGCCGACGAATCTCCGCGCACGTGGCCCGGCGCCCGGAGGTTTATGCGGAGCTCGCGGCCGAGGTGGGCAGCGTGCAGCTCGCGCTCGGCGTCGTCGATGCCGATGACACTTCGATGGCCCAGGCGCTGCAATGGGCAGAGGGTGAAGAGGGCCAGGAAGCGCTGGCCTGGCGCCTTTCATTGCTGCGGGCCCGGCGGCTGGTCGCGCAGCACGCATTCGACCAGGCCGATGCGGCGCTGATCGAACTCGAGCGCAAGCGCCCAACCGATGCCCTGGTCAGGCTGACGCGCGGAAAGTACTGGATGGCGCGGAGCGAGCCGTCCGCTGCGATTCCATTCCTGACCGATGTCGTGGCCGCTTTTCCGGACGATGTCACCCAGGTCGACCGCGTTGATGCGCAGTGGCAACTGGCCGAGGCGCAGCGTCTCGGCGGTAACCCGGCAGCGGCGCTTGGCACGCTCGACGCGCTCTCGACCCAGCTGGCCCGGGTCGTCGATTCGCGTCATGGGACGGTCCTGCTGACGCGCTTGCGTCGCGTCGATGCCCTGCTCGACCTCGGACGAGTCGATGAAGCGACCGCGCAAGCGCAGACGCTTTCGGTGCAGATCGAATCGACCTTTGGGCGTAAGTCATCGGTGACCGCCTTGACCTATTCGACACTGGCCCTGGCCCTGGTTCGAGCCGGGCGCTACCGCGAATCCATCGAACCCTACCGCAGCGCGGCGACTGCCTATGCCGAGAGCCTCGGCAGCAACCACGTCACGACCGCACGATCCTATTTTAATCTGGCTCTCATGCAGAACTATGTCGATCCGTACAACCCGGAAAGCGCCACCGGCTACCGGCGGGCGATCGCCTCGGCCAGCGTGGCCCGTGACCCCTCAGACCCATTGGTGACGTTTTTCCGGATCGAATACGCGAAGTCCCTGCTCAAACGAGGTGAGAAGTCGGCAGCGCGGGAGGTGCTTCTACCCGAGAATGTCGTGCCGGATCTCGATTCGGCCGGTCCGGATATCGCAGCGGCCTATCGCGAACAACTGGCGCTCTCGTTCGGATCGCTGGTCTGTCCGCCTGCGCCATCGGCAAGGTCGGCCAATGCCCCGGTTACCCAGGCGGACCGCGCCGCATCGCTAACTTGTGCGGCTGATCTGCCGAAAGTTGACCCGTCATGATCGATTCGGCCTCCGGCTTACGAGTACAGGAAGAGCTCGAACCCGGACACTCGCGGGAGGCGCGAATTGCTTCATGCCGATCCGGGCACGCCCGCTCCTGTCGTCCCGGCCGGTTGTTCCCAAACCCGAATGGAGGTTCTGCAATGAATTCATGCGTTCAGTCATTGGCCGCGCTGGCGTTCCTGGCCATCTTCGCGGCTCCGTCGCCTTCACGCGCCCAGCCTCCCGTCTGCCCGGTCGTCAAATGCACGCCGGAGGAATTTCCTGTGCGCCCGAAAGTCTATGAATGCCCAAAATTGCAGCCAGTGGGTGCGCCCATCGAGGCAATACTCGATTGCACTTCAATCCGCCCGCATTCCGTCAGGTGCCGGGCTTTTCCAGTCGAGGTTGAGAGTACTTGCGGGGGATCCGGTACCAACCTCATCTATGAGTGGTCGGTACGGGTCGGCATGTCGACCTATCCGTATCCGCCGAGCTACGACAATACGATCTCGGTGAGTTGCATGGCCCTGGAGGGCGTCAACGTCGACGTCAAGGTTTGGAACGGCGGGTACTCGAGCAACGCGCATTTCGGCATGCGCTGCGGTGACGAGCCGAACTGAGTTGCGAGCGCAGCGAAAGCGTCATGCAGGCCTCGATTTCTCGCACCTGCGACCATGACCGGCCGAATCCTCGAATGGCTGTCCCTGAATCCGCAGATGTGGCCTGACCCGCCGGTCGCGCGGGTCGTCGTCGTGTGATCAGGCAGGCTGGACTTGTGCGGGCTGGACCAACTCGGGATTCTCTGCACATTCGCGGTGTGCACAGGTGCAGGTGTCGTGGCCACTGGCGGCCATTTCGCGGCAATGGTCGCTGCAGAATTCCTGCTCTGCGGTGACCTGGCAAATGCATGGGCGGTGTGCACAAGGTTGCAGATGGTCGATTTGCATGGTCGGTCTCCCTGGAAGCCAGGCGTTCTTTTTGCATCCTCCTGCCTGAACCTGCCCCATCGCTGTGCCGGGCCAGGGCCGGACGAAGCGGGTGCGGTCGTTGCCGAGTTGTGACGCAGTTCCGTGAACGAACGCGTCGAGGCAATATGCCGTGCTGCCCCCCGGAACAGGATATGGGATCATTGAAGGCTTGCAAACTTGTGCCGTGTCCGGGGGGAGACGAGCATGACCGCAGTCGAGGTCAGCGAAGGCGAAATCCGGCGTCGACAGGACCGACGTCTGAAGACTCGCGTCTTCGATACCTATGCGCGCTCCTCGGTCGGTGGATTTCTTTATCTTATCGCGTGGTTTCCACTGGCAATCGCCACGCACCTGCATGTCCGCCACCCCTGGATCGTGCTTGCGCTGACCGTGCTGTTCGTGATCGCAGCGGTCCTGCGCAGGCTGACCCGACCCTCGCGGGATGATCCAGAAGCGCAGATGCGGTGGATCAACCGATATGCCTGCATCGCCCTTTCGAGTATCGCGATCTGGGCCGGTATCCAGGTCTGGGTCCTCGCCGACCCGCTCGTGCCGCCGCTGGTCAAGAGTGCGTCGTTGTTCGGAACGATTGCATTTTCCACGGTGCTGGTTCACCTCTATACCAGCATCCTGCGTTTGACCGTGATCGGCATCGCCCTGTTGATCATCCCGTCCGGCCTCGTGCTCTGGTCGGACCCGCAATTGCACATACTCGCATTGACCCTGACCCTCTATTCCGGATACCTCGGCGCCGCCGCATTCCGCTCGCGCAGCGACTACCGGCGTCGACTCGATGTCGACGAGGCGCTGGTCGAGCAGCGCGATCGCTACGAGGAACTGAGCAGGACCGATTCGCTGACCGGCTTGCGCAACCGGCGCAGTTTCAGCGAAGCATTGAACGAGCAGGTTCGCGAAGCGCAATGGCTGTCCGGGGCAGGGGTTGCGCTGGCCCTGCTCGACATCGATCATTTCAAGTCGATCAACGACCGCCATGGCCACGTCATTGGCGACGAGGTGCTTCGCCACCTCGCCGAGCGCCTCAGGGCAGCGTTCCCCGAGCCCGACGTCGTCGTTGCCCGGACCGGCGGCGAAGAGTTCGGACTCATCCTGCGCGACTACGACGAGATTTCGACCATGATCCGAACCGATACATTCCGCGAGGCCCTGGAAGCCGAGCCCGTCGTCTGCGCAGGCATCGCGGTGCCGGTGTCGGTCAGCATCGGCGTCGGCAGCTTCCATGCCGAACGCGACATCAACGACGATGGATTCTACGGAGCCGTCGACGTCGCCCTGTACGCGGCCAAGCAGCAGGGGCGCAATCGGGTCGTCTCGGTGAGCATGCTCGAGCCGGGCCTGATCGCGCGCCGCAGCATGGGTCGCGTGACCAAGCCAGTGCAGCCTTCGCAGGCTCGTCCAGGGATGCCCCGGGATGCTTGAACTGATCGGATTCGACGGCGACGACACGCTCTGGCAAAGCCAGGACTTCTACGACGCCGCACAGGCCGAGTTCGAACGCATCGTCGGCGCCTATGTTGATCTCGCCGACGTCCGCGTCCATGAACGCCTGCTGGCGGTGGAGACCAGGAATATCCAGGCCTTCGGCTATGGGGCCAAGGGCATGACCCTGTCGATGATCGAGGCCGCCTTCGAGATCACCGGCGGGCTGATCAGTTCCGGTGACCTGCACCGCCTCGTCGGCATCGGCAAGGAAGTGCTTGCCCACCCGGTGAACCTGCTGCCGGGTATCCGCGAGGCCGTGGAAGACGTCGCGCGTCGGTATCGAATCGTCCTCATCACCAAGGGTGACCTGATCCACCAGCAGGCCAAGGTCCGCCGTTCCGATCTCGGCGATCTCTTCCATCGAATCGAGATCGTTTCGGAAAAGGACCCGGAGGCCTACGCCCGTGTCCTCGAGGAGTGCAACGTGCAGGCCGCCGCGTTCGCCATGGTCGGCAATTCGCTGCGTTCCGATATCGCACCGGTGGTCGAACTCGGTGGCTGGGGTGTCTACATGCCCTACCACTCGACCTGGTCCCTGGAGACCAATCCGGATTTTGCCGTGGACAATCCGCGCGTCGTCCAGATCAATACGGCCAGTTCGATCCCCGCCGCGCTCGAGCGTCTTGGTACCCCGTGAGCCGATGACCGGCATCGGTTTTGCCCACCATCCTTGCCTCCGGCATACCGCCGGCAGGGCTTCTGGCGAGCCCTTGCCGACGGTTCTGGCGGGGCGCCTGCCGGTTACGGGTGACGCGTTGTCGACGCGTACAGCGGTGCGTGCTTCGCATCGGTGACGTTGTCATTGGAGTGGGCCCCGAGCGCCGCGACGCCCCGATGGCGGGACGGATAGGTGGCCAGTTCTTCGCGGTCGACCACGCCGTCGCGGTTGTAGTCAATCGAGGAGTACGTCATGTTGCCGACCACTCCAGGCGTCAGGTCCGACGCCTCGCTGAAGGCCATCACCGAGACGATGGCCAAGGTCACGGCGAACGCTCGATTGGCAATGCGGGGAAGCATCATTGGCGACTCCGTCGTGATGCCGCAGGATCGGCGGCTGTCGGACCTCAATCTGCCACCTGGCCTCCTGCTGGCTGGTGAACATGGAGCTGAACGGGCCGGGCGTTCAGTAAGATGTCACGAAGCTGGCCCGGCGCGCAGGACACGCGCTCGCGGTTGGGCAGGCCTGGCAAGCGACCTCGCCGCATGCCCGGTCCGCAGGCGGCGGGTCGAGCTTGCGCGTCGACCCGCCACCGTTCCGGATCAGTGCTTGTCGTCCTTGCGCATGTCGTGATCCATGCTCATCCACGACACGTATTCGTCCTTCGAAAGCTTGCCGTCGCTGTTGGTGTCGATCCGCGCGAAGTCCTGACCCAAGGTGGGGTAGGGCACCAGTTCCTCCTTGGACAGGTAACCATCGCGATTGCTGTCGGCATCGGTCCATTCGGGTGCTGAGGCCTGGTGCCCGGACATGTCGTCCGCCGCGGCGTTTGCCGAGACTGCCGCGAAAACAAGGGTGGATGCGAGCAAGCTCATCAGATGTCGGAAGTTCATTGGGGACTCCTTTTGTGAGGGGTGACGCTGCACGGTTTCAGCGCCACACGGGCAACCCTGACCCGAGCCACGTGGCTGGCCGATGAATTTCCGCGATTCGCTGATCGAGGATTCAGCGCTTCGACAGCAAGGCGGTCTTGCTCGGGAAGACCTGGGTGTCGGGACTGCGTCGATGAGTGCCCGCTGTATGGGGAATCCACGAACCGCTGCATGACAGGATCGGTTCACGGAGCGAACTTGATCCTGTTCATGCGCCTGAAGAGCGAAGAAGGCGCCAGCGGAAAAAGCAATTTGAGGCGGAGCGCAGGCGTCATCCCGTTACCGCAAACCCAGTGGAGAAAAGCGCAATGACCCTTTCAACAATACTACTGATTGTTTTCATCATCTTGCTCATCGGCGCCTTGCCGACCTGGGGCTACAGTCGAAGCTGGGGCTACGGGCCCAGTGGCGGCCTGGGCCTTGTCGTCGCCATCATCCTGATCCTGTTGCTGATGGGAAGGATCTAGGGAAGGTCTGAACGAATGGCGCAATCGTCATCGCGTTCAGAAGGCTAGCCACAGGTGCTGCGTGGCGACTTCAAGGCTGGTGCCTTGGCGAGTCGCGCGGTGCCTGTGGCGGGCCTTCTGCAGGTCCCCCTTGTTCCATTGAGTCGATTGCCGGGGTGGTACCTGCTTGGGTTGCGTCGACTTCAACGACCGCCCGTCTGCCTGCGTCGGCGTGCGGCGATCTGCACGCGGGCAAGTGTCGTGACGGTTGTGCCACTCGTTCATGCCCTCCCTGGACCCGTCCCCCGTCCTTCGCAATGTGGGAAGGCTCAGCGAGCACGGACTTCGCGCAGGGTGGGCATTCCCAATTCGGGCGTCTGCATGCAATAGCCATTCGGACGCGCATGAAAAAAGCCGGAGGTGCATGGCACTTCCGGCTTTTCCATTGTTGCGCTCGGGGCAGCGAATCGTGGCCTGGCGGGATCCAGACGCGCGTCGGGCCACCACGGTTTCAGGCGGCGCGGGCAACCTGTCCGGCGACGTCCTCGACGCGCTGGCGCGCATCGTCCATCGAAGGATAGAACTCCAGAGTCGGCTGGGCATCGGCGTCGCGCGAAGACCACCAGGTCAGCGCGTAGTTGCCATCCGGCCACGGCCCCGAAATGCCGGCGAATGGCACGTCGTCGATGAGGGCGACGGACAGGACGCCGTCGTAGCGGATTTCCCATCCAATGAAGGAGCCGTTGGTGTCGGCCTTGCGCGATCCGAAGCTGAAGATGCTGCCCATGATGATGTTCTCCTTGAATGGGAAACTTGCTCTTGGTAGGTGTTGAGCAAGCCCTGTGCCAAGAACGGCCCGGTTCCATGCGCTGATGCCCGTTGCCTGCCGGAATTGTGGGGCAGATCACAAACTTCGCACTCCAGGCTGAACACTTTCCACTAATCCAATGCTTTGCTGTGCCGCTTTGACCCTGCCTGGGCGCCGCCTGGCACGGCAATCTGGCAAGCCTGGACAAATCCCGTCGGTCGACCGCCACGGCCGGAGCAAGCGGCTTCGCCGAATCGTGTCGGAGATTGCCAAATCCGCTCCCGCGCGCTGCCGCTCGTGCCGTGCCGACGGCCGGCCGGTCGCCGCCGGCGAGGCTGTCCAGGAGAAGGGACCCGTGTCCAGGAGATGAACGCTGGCGTGAAGACAAGTGTTCGCAAACGGACACATGGAACCCAAGCTGCTCGCGTCGCTTTCGAATAAAGACCGGATATTCAGACAGTTATCGATTCCGTGAGTGGTTGGCACAGCTCATGCTGAACAGGGGGCATGGATATCGCCCGCCCCGAACTCAAGATACGCAAGCGTCGTCGCCAGTGGCTGGTCGGCGGCGTCGTCCTCCTCCTCGTACTGGCCGCCGCGGCCGGTCTCATGGCGCTCGGCCCGGCCATGCCCTCGGTCGAACGCAGCAGCGTGCTGGTCGATACCGTCAAGCGCGGCGAGCTGCTGCGCGAGGTGCGCGGACCCGGCACCCTCGTGCCGAAGGAGATTCGCTGGATCGCCGCGGAAACCTCGGCCCGGGTCGAACGCGTCCTGGTCAAGCCGGGCGCCGCCGTGGAGCCGGATACGGTCATCCTCGAGCTGAGCAATCCGGAAGTCGATGACCAGCTGCTGGCGGCCAAGGCCGCCCTGACCGCGGCGCAATCCGACCTCGCCGCGCGTCGCACCGACTTGAAGTCGCGCCTGCTCGACCAGCAGGCCGCCGAGGCCCAGGCAAGAACCGACTACGAGACGGCGCGCATGCAGGCCGAGTCGGAGAAGACCGTGGCGGAGAAGGGCATCATTCCCGCGGTGCAGTACAAGAAGAGCCTGGTCGTACTCGAGCAGCTCAAGTACCGCGTCGAGATCGAACGCCAGCGGGTCGCCGAATTCGAGCGCAACATCACCGCGCAGCTGGCCGCCGAGCAGGCGCGCCTCGACCAGTTGGCCAACACCCGCGACTTGCGCCAGCGCCAGGCCGACGCGCTCCAGGTCCGCGCGGGCATCGCCGGCGTGCTGCAGCGCGTGCCGGTCGAGGAAGGTCAGCAGGTCGACGCCGGCGCCAATCTGGCCCGCGTCGCCCGACCGGGCGATCTGATGGCCGAGTTGCGCATCGCCGAAACCCAGGCCAAGGATGTCGTCATCGGCCAGCCGGCGCGGATCGACACCCGCAACGGCATCGTCGCCGGCAAGGTCCTGCGCGTGGATCCGGCCGTGCAGAACGGCACCGTGCAGGTCGATGTCGAGCTCGAAGGTGCGCTGCCGGCCGGCGCCCGTCCCGATCTTTCGGTCGACGGCACGATCGAGATCGAGCGCCTGGCCGACGTGCTGTATGTCGGGCGCCCGGCATTCGGTCAACCGGAATCGGAAGTCCGCCTGTTCAAGGTGGATGCCGACAACGTGGCCAGCCGCGTGCCGGTGCAGCTGGGCCGAAGTTCGGTCAACCTGATCGAGGTGCGCAATGGCCTGCAGGTCGGCGATCGCGTGATCCTTTCCGACACCAGCGCCTACGACCAGAGCGACAAGCTTCGACTGGACTGACATGAAACGGACATCAATCAATGAAGAACCACTGTAGGAAGCGGCTTCAGCCGCGATGTCTATGCATCAAATGATGACAAGCATCGCGGCTGAAGCCGCTTCCTACAGAAAGCGTGACACCACTCGCTATTTGAATCGCAGGGCCGATTGACATGAACGAACGCAACGACTCGCTGATCCATCTCGACAACATCCAGAAGGTGTTCCTGACCGATGAGGTCGAGACGCATGCGCTGGCCGGCGTCCACATCGACATTGCCCGAGGTGAGTACGTGTCGATCACCGGCCCTTCGGGCTGCGGAAAATCCACCCTGCTGGCGATCCTGGGCCTGCTCGATACACCGACCGAGGGGCGCTATACCCTGAACGGACGCCAGGTCGCGGACATCGGCGCGAGCGAACGCGCGGCCATCCGCAACCAGGAGATCGGCTTCGTCTTCCAGGCCTTCAACCTGATCGGCGACCTCACCGTGTTCGAGAATGTCGAACTGCCGCTGACCTATCGCGACGGCACGACCAAGGCCGAACGTCGCGAGCGCGCCGTCGCCGCACTCGAGCGGGTCGGCATGGCACACCGCGTCAAGCACTATCCGGCGCAGCTTTCCGGTGGCCAGCAGCAGCGTGTGGCGGTCGCCCGCGCACTCGTCGGCGCGCCTTCGATCCTGCTTGCCGACGAACCGACCGGCAACCTCGATTCGAAGAACGGCGAGGCGGTCATGGCCCTGCTCGACGAGCTGCACAAGTCCGGTTCGACCATCTGCATGGTCACCCACGACCCGCGCTATGCCGATTTCGCCGGCCGCAAGATCTTCATGTTCGACGGTCGCGTGGTCGACGAGGAAACCATGCATCGGCTGCGCCACGAGGAAGACCAGCGGCTGCTGCGACCGCTGGCCGAGCGGGCCGCTGCGCGCATCGCGATCGACGGCGGCTCGGCGTGAGCGCAAGGATCGAAGGCCGGCGCGGGATGCCTGCGTCATGAGCTGGCTACAGGACCTGCGCTTTGCCGCGCGCAGCCTGCGCGCACATATGGGGACGACGGTCTTCGCCGTGGGCACGCTCGCCCTCGGTCTGGGCGCCGCGGTTGCGATCTACGCGATCGTCGATGCCGTATTGCTGCGCGAACTCCCCTATCCGGACGCCGATCGCCTTGTCCAGGTCGATGAGCTGGCCGGGGATGGCCATGCGATGCGCGTCGCCTGGCCGAACTATGCCGACCTCAGCGCAGGCCTTGCCGTGATCGAAGCCGCTTCGTACTACGCTGCGGTCAGTGGGCCGCTCACACGCGGCGGCGCCATGCAGCGCGCGACAACGGTGTACGCAGGCGGAGACTTCTTCCGCGTACTCGGCGTCTCCGCGGAACTCGGTCGGACCTTCGATGCGCGGACCCGGGAGCGTGTCGTCGTGGTCTCGCACGGGCTCTGGCAGGGCCTGTTGCAAGGACGTGCCGACGTACTCGGCAGCGCGCTGTCGATCGACGGTGAGCCGGCGACGATCATCGGGGTCATGCCGCCCACGTTCGCTTTTCCGGAGAAGGCGGCAGCCTGGGTACCCTTCACGGACGACCCCGGAAGCTCGCGCTCGGCGCACAACTGGTCGATGCTGGCTCGTCTTCGCAAGGACGCCCCGCTCGCCGAGGCGAGACTCGCCGCCTCGGCGCTTGCCGCCAGTCTGTCGCGCCAGTACGGCGAGCAGACCGATGCGGCCGGCTTCGACCTGGTGCCGCTGCGCGATGCGCTCGCCGCACCGGTACGCCAGCCGCTGCTGCTGCTCGCCGCGGGCACTGCGTTCCTATTGCTGATCGCGGTCACCAATGCAGCCAACCTGCTGCTCGCCCTGAATGCGTCGCGCAGCCGCGAGCTCGCCGTGCGCGCGGCCCTCGGGGCCAGCGGCCTTCGCATTGCGCGCCAGGTCTTCCTCGAAGGATTGCTGATCGCAACAGTCGCTGGCGTGGCTGCCCTTGGCCTCGCCATGCTCTCGATACGCCTGCTCGTGCACGGCGGCGAGGTCCAGTTGCCCCGCCTGGGCGAGATCGTCGTCGGGCCGGCCGCGCTGGTGTTCGTCATGGTCGCTGCGCTGTCGATTGCCGTCGTCACGACCCTGGCCGTGCTCGGGTCGCGCCGGCGTCGTTCGACGACGCTGGCCCTGCGCGAGAGCGCCCGGGGCCAGTCGCCAGGACGGTCCCAACTCGCCTTGCGTGCCGCCCTGCTGGTCGGCCAGACCGCGCTGACGACGGCCTTGCTGGTGGGGGTCGGGCTGCTTGGGCGCAGCTTCATGGCACTGCTCGACATCGACCCAGGCTACCAGGCCGAGAGCGCCATGACCGTGCAGCTCTCGCGCCCGCGAACGCGCGATCCCGACACTGCATTCGACAATGCGCGACACTTCGAGGAAGTCATTCGCGAAGTCCAGGCATTACCCGGCGTGGAATCCGTCGGCGGGGTCAGCAGTCTGCCGCTCGACGGCGGAACGAATGGTGCGTTCTGGGATGGCGGCGTCAGCGATTTCGCGAATTCACCGAAGCCGATCGGCTACGCCGAGTTTCGCGTCGCCAGCGGCGGCTACTTCGCCGCGGCCGGCATTCCGCTGCTCGCCGGGCGCACCTTCGACGAACGCGATCGTGCCGATGGCAATCACGTCGCCCTGATCAGTGCCGCTGCCGCGC
This sequence comes from Dokdonella immobilis, assembly GCF_900115085.1. Lineage (GTDB taxonomy): Bacteria > Pseudomonadota > Gammaproteobacteria > Xanthomonadales > Rhodanobacteraceae > Dokdonella > Dokdonella immobilis. The sequence continues at coordinate 43,368 of NZ_FOVF01000027.1, forward strand.
GGGCGACCTGGGGCGATGCCGATCCGATCGGTCGACGCATCCAGTTCGGCAACATGGACGGCGACCTGCGCGCGCTGACCGTCATCGGTGTCGTTGGCGATGTGCACGAAAGCCGTCTCGATCGAGCGCCGATGGGTGCGGTCTATGTCGACCTCGAGCAGCGCCCGCTCGCCGCCGCCGACTTCAACCTGATCGTGCGCTCCAGCCTCGGACTGCCGGCTCTGGCCCCGAGCCTGCGCACACTACTGGAGAAGCATGCCGGGGAAATGCCGTACGCGCTGGCACCGCTGGCGGACCTGCGTTCCAATGCCCTGGCCGAGCGTCGGGTCAGCCTGGTCCTGCTGGCGGCCTTCGCCACGATTGCGCTGGCCCTCGCGGTCGGAGGCCTGTACGGACTCATGGCCTTTTCGGTTGGCCAGCGCCGGCACGAGTTCGCCTTGCGCCAGGCCCTCGGTGCCGATCGCGGACGGGTCGTGCGGCTCGTCCTGCGCAGCGGCTTGACGATCGGTGCCTGCGGGATACTCGCCGGCCTGGTCCTGGCCCTGGTCGGTTCGCGCCTGGCCACGAGCCAGCTCTACGGCATCGCCGGCAACGATCCACCGACCCTTGTCGGCGTCGCGGTGCTCCTGCTGGGCACCCTGCTGCTCGCCTGCCTGCTGCCGGCGCGACGCGCCAGCGCCATTGCCCCGGGCGAAGCGCTCCAATGAGGCGGTCGATACGCACTCCATGCGCACACGCCATTTCCGTCCCTGGAGAATTCGCGCCGGGGCATCCGCAATCTCGCCTGCTGAAGCCGAAACATCCCGGAGACGAGCATGATCAATGAACTGCGCATGGCCTGGCGCGCGATGCGTGCCAGGCCGGGGTTCTTCCTGACCGCGATCCTGACCCTGACCCTCGGCATCGGCGCGGTCACCGCGATCTTCACCGTCTACGATGCGGTCTTGCTCAAGCCGCTGCCGTTCGACCATGCCGAGCGCATCGTCACGCTCAGCCGCGAGCAGGGCAGTTCGGTGCAACGCACGGTATCGGTACCGGTTTTCGACGAGTGGCGCGAGCGCGGGGGCGGGGGATTCGCGGCGCTCGGCGCCTATGCTCCGGAAACGATGAACCTGACCGGTGCCGGCGCGGGTGATGCGCAGCGCCTGAGCCTGAGCAAAGTGACACCGGGATTCTGGCAGGTGTTCTCGCAACCGATGGCGATCGGTTCCAGCTGGGGCGAACAGGAGGAGTCGCACAACGAACACGTGGTCGTGCTCAGCGATGCCCTGTGGCGCTCGCGTTTCGGCGCCAATGCCGGCGTCCTCGGAAGCGACATCCACCTCAATGGCGATTCCTATCGCATCGTCGGCGTGGCCAGGCCGGAGTTTCGCTTCCCCGAGCGCAGCGATGTCTGGATTCCCACATTTACCCCGGGCCATGCGCAGAGCCGGCGCACGGTCAATTTCCTTCGCGTCGTCGGTCTGCTCAAGGAAGACGCGTCCGCGGCGCAGGCGGCGAGCGGTATCCAGGGCGTGATCGATTGGCAGGTGCGTACGTTCCCGCAAGACGAATCCGCCATGCAGGCGCGTGTGATCCCGCTGCAGGAGCAGATCGGCGCGCCGATCGGCAGCGCGCTGGACATGTTGCTCGCGGCAGCCGGCCTGGTCCTGCTGATTGCCTGCGCCAATCTCGCCAACCTGATGCTCGCGCGCGGCCAGAACCGCGCCCAGGAACTGGCCCTGCGTAGCGCGCTCGGCGCCGCCCGCGGGCGCCTGGTCCGCCATGCGCTCGCCGAATCCCTGTTGATCGCCCTGGCCGGCACCGGCGCGGGCCTTGCCCTGGCCAAACCCGCGATCGCCGGCCTGGTCGCCCTCGCGCCGGATCTGCTTTCTGCCTACAACCTGCCGACGATCGACCTGCGCGTGGTTGCCGGCACCAGTGCGGTCGCGTTGCTGACACTGTTCCTCTTTGCCCTCTACCCGGCGCTGCGCGCGGCGGCGACCGATCCGGTCAAGGCCATGCAGGGTTCTTCACGCAGCCAGACCGGCAGCGTCCGCCAGATGCGCGCACGTTCGATCCTGGTCTCTGCCGAAGTCGCCCTGGCGCTGACCCTGCTGGCCGGCGCCGGGTTGCTGATCGGCAGCCTGCGCCAACTCGACCGGGTCGATCCAGGCGTGCGCACGGACCACGTGCTGACCGCCCAGTTTTCCATTTCAACCCTGATCCTGCAGCCGGGCCAGGATCTCAATGTCTGGGCCGAAAACGCGATCAGGCAGCTCACCCCACGGCTCGACGCGATCGAAAAACGGCTGCGCGAATTGCCCGGTGTCGAATCGGTCTCGCTGAGTTTCGGTCTGCCGGCCTCGGGCAACGCGAGCTGGAGCAGCAGCTTCCAGGTCGTCGGCGCACCCGAGGAGAAGCATGCCGAAGTGCAATACCGCTTCGTCAGCGAAGACTATTTCAGGACCTTCGGCATTCCGGTGGAAGCCGGACGCGCGTTCAACGCGATGGACGGGCGGCGCGCCCTGATGCCGACGGAATTGCTCGTCAACCGCGCCTTTGCCGATCGCTATCTGGCCGGGCGCGATCCGCTGACGAGCGAGATCAAGACCTTTGGTGATGCGCCGATTCCGGTCGTCGGCGTGGTCGGCAACGTGCGCCAGGCCGGCCTCGATCACGACATCAACCCGGAAGTTTATTTCCCGATCAGCAAGGCGATCCAGGGTGACCTCAGCATCGCCCTCAAGGTGCAGGGCGATGCCATGGCCCAGATCGAGCCATTGCGCCGCGCCATGCGCGAAGTGGCTGCGGATGCACCGGTCTATGAAGTACGCCCGATGGACGCGGTGATCGGCGAGACGCTCGGACTGCGCCGCTTCAACACGACCCTGATGAGTCTGTTCGCCGCGGTCGCCGTCGCCCTGGCCGCGGTCGGCCTGTACGGCGTGATTGCCTATTCGGTTGGTCAGCGTCGGCGCGAAATCGGCCTGCGCCAGGCGCTCGGCGCCGGCACGCTGTCCGTCCATCGACTGATTCTCGGCAGCAGCCTGCGCATGATCCTGCCCGGCATGGCGGTCGGCCTGCTCGGCGCGCTGGGCCTCGGCCGCCTGATCTCGGCGCAACTGTACGGTGTCCAGGCTGCCGATCCGCGGGTCCTGGCCCTGGTCGTGATCGTGCTCGGCGCGGCTGCGCTGCTGGCCTGCCTGATTCCAAGTCTGCAGGCGGCGCGCATGTCGCCGATGGAAGCGCTGCGCGATGAATAGCGCGAGGCGCCTCCAATCATCGAAATCAACTCGCTGTTCCGGGGAGATACCGTCATGCACGCCATTGGCCACGAACTGAAACAGGCGACACGCGGTATCGCCAACCAGCCCGGTTTCTCGCTGCTGGTCGTCGGCGTGCTGGCGGCGGGACTCAGCGCGGTCATCTACATGCTGATCGCGATCGGCAGCATGATCCTGCGGCCGCTGCCGTTCGCCGATGCCGACCGCCTTCACACCATCGGCATCGACGACGGTCGGGCGCGATCGGGCCGGCTCGATCCGATGCGTGACCAGGACCTGGTCCAGTTGCGCCGCCAGCTCGAAGGATTGGCCGGCATCGGTGGCTTTGGCGAGGCGACGATCAACCTCAGTGATCTGGACCGCCCCGAACGCTTCGATGGAGCCATCGTCAGCGGCAACTTCTTCAGCCTGCTCGGCGTCGCGCCGGCGCTTGGCCGCGACTTCACGTTGGCGGACGAGCGCGACGGTGCCCCGAACGTAGTGATGTTGTCAAAGTCTCTCTGGAAGCAGCGCTATGCTGCCGACCCGGACGTGATCGGGCGTCGGATCCGGGTCAATTCGGCAGCGGCCACGATCGTGGGCGTGATGCCCGAGGACTTCAGTTATCCGCGCAAGGAGCGCGTCTGGATGGTCGGCCACCTGGTCGAAGGGCAGGAGACGGAGAACAGCTACACGGTGCTCGTTCGCCGCCATGCCGGCGCAAGCGTGGCTGCGGTGGAAGCCGGCCTCGCTGCCTGGGTCGCCGATGCGGCGCGCTCGGCACCGGCGCGCTTTCGTGGCATCGGCGTGGCGATGGAGCCGCTTGCCTGGCTCGCTGTCAATCGCACCACGCGAGCCGTCCTGGGAGTGATGCTGATCGCGGTGATCCTGGTCCTGCTGGTCGCCTGCTCGAATGCCGCGAATCTGCTGCTGACGCGAACCCTGTCACGCCGCCAGGAGCTCGCGGTGCGCCTGGCGCTCGGTGCCAGTCGCGGGCGGTTGACCCTGCATCTGCTGACCCAGAGTGTGATGCTGACCCTGGCCGCTGTGGCGATCGCGATCCCCCTCGCGTGCGCCGCGGCCAACTGGACCGAGCGGACGTTCCGCCTTTCCGATGATGGACCGCCGCACTGGCTACATTTCACGCTCGATGCGAACGCGCTTGGCATCACGCTCGTCGTCGCTGCCCTGACCGCACTCGCGGCGGGCCTGCTGCCGGCCCTACGGGCGGGACGCGAAGCGATGACCAACGACCTGCGCGCCGGTACTCGCAGTGTCGCGGGCGGCGGCTTCGCCCGCATCAGTCGTTTGCTCGTAGTCGGCGAGGTCGCGCTTTCATGCGTCTTGTTGATCATGGTCGGTACTCTCGTGCGCGGCATTTCTTCGCTGGACCATGCCGATACGGGCATCGATCCGGGCAATCTGCTGACCGCGCGCGTCGGCCTGTTTCCGAACCGGTATCCGACCGGTGCCGATCAGGTGCAACTGTTCGAGGAACTGGTTCGGCACCTGCGCGAGGATCCCGCCGTCGTCGACGCGACCGCGACGACCAACCTGCCCGCGGTCAGTGGCAACCGTCGCGAATTCCTGCCGGATGGCGCGGTTCCCGGGGATGAATCGATGCCGCAACTGCTGTACTCGGCGGTCGATGACCGGTTCCTCGAAACCTATGCACTCGCCCTGCGCGACGGCCGCTTCTTCGATGCGCGCGACACGGCCACGAGCACGCCGGTGGCGGTCGTCGACGAGAGCTTCGCCGAACGTTTCGGCGACCAGGGTTCGGTTCTCGGCCGTCGTTTTCGCCTCGATCCGCGCAGTGCCGAGGGGCCTCTCGTCACCGTTGTCGGCGTAGTCGCGCGCGTGTCCATGAATCCACCGGGCGCACCGCAGCGGCCGGCCCTGCTCGTGCCGCTGCGCCAGCAGCCGGCACGCTTCGTCTCGCTGGCGATACGAACATCCGGTCAACCGGCCGCGTTCGCGCCGCGCCTGGCCACTCTGATCCGGGAAGTCGATGCGGATACGCCAGCCTATTGGGTCCGAAGCTACGAAGATGCGATGCGCGAAGCAACCTTCGCCGAGCGCTTGCTGGCCAAGGTCTTCGCCGCGCTCGGCGTAATCGCGCTGGTCTTGGCCGCGGCCGGCCTGTATGGCGTCATGGCTTTCAACGTCGGCCAACGCACGCGTGAGATCGGCGTCCGCCGCGCACTCGGCGCGCCTGGGGTCAGTGTATTGCGCGACCTTCTGCTGCGCGTTGGCTCGCAACTGGGCGTCGGGCTCGGCATCGGGCTCGCGCTCGGCCTGCCATTCGCCCGCAGCCTGTCCGGTGCGCTGCCGACGATCGGGACAAGCGACGGCCTCGTGGTCTGCGCGAGCCTGCTGGTGTTGACCATGGCGGCCGTGCTGGCCGTCATTGTACCGGCTCGGCGCGCGCTGCGAATCGATCCGATGGTTGCACTCCGTCATGAGTGAGGAGCCGAGCATGTTTGACACCCTGATCAACGATGTCCGCTATGCCCTGCGCACGCTGCTGGCGAGGCCGGGGTTCTCGGTCGCGGTCGTGCTTACCCTGGCGCTCGGCATCGGTGCGAATGCGCTCGTCTTCAGCCTGATCGACGGGCTGTTCCTCAAGGCGCTGCCGTATCGCGACGATGCGAGCCTGATCGACCTGAGCAATCGTTACGCCCTGTCGGGACCCCAGCGTGCCGGTGTGTCGATTCCGGACTATATCGACCGTCGCGATGGTGTCCCGGCGTTGTCCGGCATCGCACTCTACACCGGGGCCAGTCTCAACCTCTCGACCGAGGCCGGGCCGCAGCGCCTGCAGGCGCTGCGCGCGACGCCTTCGCTGTTCCCGACCCTCGGTGTCGATGCGGCGCTGGGCCGGACCTTCAGCGAAGACGAGGCGACGATCGGCAACGACAAGGTAATCGTCCTTGGCAATGCGCTGTGGCGAAACGGATTCAACGCCGATCTCGACATCGTCGGCCGCGACCTGCGCATCGACGGCGAGAAGTGGAGGGTGGTCGGCGTGATGCCGGAAGACTTCATGTTCCCCAATCGCGATTTCCAGTTGTTCGTGCCGTTCGCCTTCACCGAGGAACAGCGAGGGGATCGCCAGCGCGGCCATGAATTCTCGGGCAGCGTCGCCCGCCTGGCCCCGGGCGCCGATCTGGCCCAGGTCCAGGCCCAGTGCGATGCGATCATCCGGCGCAATGCCGAGCGCATCGGTGCCATGGGCGCCGATGGCGCCGGTTTTCGTTCCTTCATCGAATCGTCCGGATTCACGGTCAGCGCACAACCGCTGCGCTCGATCCTGGCCGGCGAGCAGGCCGGCACGCTGTTGCTGCTGCAGGGGGCGGTCGGTCTGGTCCTGCTGATCGTGTGCGCCAACATCGCCAACCTGTTGCTGACGCGCTTTTCCTCGCGGCGCAAGGAGATCTCGGTGCGCGCCGCGCTCGGTGCAGGGCGCCGGCGAATCGCACGCCAGTTGTTTCTCGAGACCGCCGTATTGGCCCTGCTCGGTGGAGCGACAGGCCTCGTGATCGCCATGGGCGGGGCGCGACTGGTCGCCGATTCCGGCCTCGTGCCGAACTGGGTCGAGGTCGGCCTGAACTGGCGCACCATCGGCTTCGGCTTTGGCTTGTCGATGATTGCGGCCCTGATGTTCGGCGTGTTGCCGATCTTTTCAGCCGTTGGTTCGACCTCGCGACTGGCGTTGCGCGAAGGCGGTCGTTTTGGCGGCGGCGGTCGTGCCGCGAACCGCACGCGCAAGGTTCTTGTCGTCGTCCAGCTTGCCTTGGCGGTGACCTTGCTGGCCGGCTCGGGCTTGATGCTGCGCAGCTTCGCCAAGGTCCTCGGCGAAGCGCCGGGCTTCGACAGTGGCGGCTTGCTGACGGCCGCACTGACCCTGCCGGCGTCGCGCTATGCGGAAGGTCCCGCCCAGATCCGCGGCTTCGAGCATATTCTCGAAAGCGTGCGACGCCTGCCGGGGATCGAGTCCGTGGCCTTGTCCACCCAGTTGCCGTTCGATGGCAGGGACGGTGGCGCCAGTTACCGCATCGCCGGACGCGACGATGCGGGCGCGCCACCGCATGGCCACGTGCTCAACGTCGATCCGGACTATTTCAATGCGCTGCGCATCCCGCTGCTGCGCGGGCGCGCCTTTTCCCGGGCGGACTGGGACAACGCGGCCAAGGTCGTGATCATCGACGAGGCCTTCGAGCGCAAGCAGTTTCCCGCGGGCGACGCGATCGGCAGCCAGCTCGACATGGGCAGGCCCAGTGCGCCCGACCTCTACACGATCATCGGCGTCGTCGGTAACGCGAAGTACGCGGATCTCTCCGCGGAGAACCGCGAAGAGACCTACTACTTCAACTTCGCCGAGACGCCAACCGACAGCGCGATGCTGACCCTGCGCAGCACGATTCCGCCCGCGGCCCTGGTCGAGCCGCTGCGCAATGCAATCCATGCCGTCGACGTCGACTTGCCGTTGTTCGACGTGAAGACCATGCAGGAGCGCATCGATCTTTCGCTGTCCGGACGTCGCGTGCCGATGCAGTTGCTCGGTGTATTCGCACTGATTGCGATGGTCCTTGCCGGCATCGGCATCTACGGCGTGCTGGCCTTCGCAGTCACCCAGAGGACCGGCGAATTCGGCGTACGCATGGCGATCGGCGCCGATGCGTCGCGCATTCGCCAACATGTCATCAGCGACGGTGCGATCCTGATCGGTAGCGGCCTCGGGCTCGGCCTGATCGGCGCGATCGCGCTGGGTCTCGTGCTCAGGAGCCAGTTGTTCGGCGTCGGCAGCATCGATCCGCCGAGCCTGGCCCTCGTCGTCTTGCTGCTCGGCGCGATTGCTTTCATCGCCTGCTGGCTGCCAGCCCGTCGCGCTGCCGCAACCGATCCGATCGACGCGCTGCGCAACGAGTGAGCGAACATCTTGATTTCATTGTAGGAGCGGCTTCAGCCGCGATGCTTCTCCGTTTCAAGGGATCCACCAGGAGAATCGCGGCTGAAGCCGCCTCCTACAAAAAACGCACCCGGCGAGCGTCGAAAGTCCCGCGACGTCGCGTCCCGGAGCCCACGAGACCACAGCGGAATTGAATGATGATCCATCTCGAGAAAGTCGAAAAATCCTACCCGCTCGAGGGCGGGCGGACCTGGGTCCTGCGCAATGTCGATCTTGACATTGGCGAGGGCGAGTTCGTCAGCGTGATGGGGCCGTCCGGCGCCGGCAAGAGTTCGCTGCTCAACGTGCTTGGCCTGATGGACCACGACTGGCAGGGATCCTACGCGCTCGACGGCGTCGAGGTCGGCAAGCTCAACGGCAAGCAGCGGCAGGCCCTGCAGCGCGAGAAGATCGGCTTCATCTTCCAGCACTATCACCTGATCGATGATCTCAAGGTCTGGGAGAACCTCGACCTGCCGCTGCAGTATCGCGACGTGCCGGCGAAGGAACGCGCGGCGCGCGTGGCCGATCTGCTCGATCGTTTCCAGATCGTCGGCAAGAAGGATCTCTTTCCGAGCCAGCTCTCGGGTGGCCAGCAGCAACTCGTCGCCGTGGCCCGCGCGGTGATCACGCGACCGCGCCTGCTGCTCGCCGACGAGCCCACCGGCGCCCTGCATTCGGGCCAGGCCCGTATCATCATGGACCTGCTCGGCGAATTGCACGGCGAGGGCATGGCCATCGTCCAGGTCACCCACAACGAGCTCTATGCCAACGAGGCGCAGCGCATCGTGAGATTGCGCGACGGCTGGATCGAGAAGCCCTGATGAGTCTGCTTGCGCAGTCCCGCAGGACGCTGCAGGATGCCCGCAGGCGAGGGACCCACGCCCCTGGATGGATCGATGGCACCGACTGACAAACCGCATATCCTGATTGCCGACGACCAGCGCGACGTGCGCGAGGCGCTGCGCCTGCTGCTCAAGAGCGAGGGCTGGAACTGCTCGACCGCCGAGGGGCCGGCCGAGGCGCTGGCCGCCGTGCGCAAGCAGTCCTTCGACGTGGCCCTGATCGACCTGAACTACACGCGCGACACGACCTCGGGCGCGGAAGGCCTCGAATTGCTGCGCGAGCTGAAGAAGCTCGATGAGGAACTGCCTGTCGTGGTCATGACCGCCTGGGGCACGATCCATGTCGCGGTCGAGGCGATGCGCCATGGCGCCGGCGATTTCATCGAGAAGCCCTGGGACAACCAGCGCCTGATGAGCGTGCTCGGCAACCAGCGCGATCTCGGCCGCGCGCAGCGGCGCGGCCAGCGCCTGCAAGCCGAAAACGTGCTGCTGCGAGGGCCCGCCGCAGAGGGCTTCATCGCCGATTCGCCGGCCATGCGGCGCCTGCTCGAGAACCTCGCCCGGGTTGCGCCGTCGGACGCCAACGTGTTGATCCTCGGCGAGAACGGCACCGGCAAGGGTGTCATCGCGCGCCTGCTGCACGATGCCTCGAAACGCGCCCAGGCGAGTTTCGTCAAGGTCAACATGGGCGGCATCCCGGAAACCGTGTTCGAGGCCGAGATGTTCGGCCACGTGCGCGGTGCCTTCACCGACGCCAAGAGCGATCGCATCGGCCGCTTCGAACTGGCCGATGGCGGCAGCCTGTTCCTCGACGAAATCGCCAACATCCCGGTGGCCCAGCAACCCAAGCTGCTGCGCGTGCTGGAGGATGGGGAACTCGAACGGGTGGGTTCGTCGCGCACGCTCAAGGTCGACGTGCGGGTGATCTCCGCGACCAACGCGGACCTGCCGGCTGCGGTCGCCGAAGGCGCTTTCCGCAAGGACCTGCTGTTTCGCCTGAATACCGTCGAATTGCATCTGCCGCCGCTGCGCGAACGCGGCGAGGACATCCCGCTGCTCGCGCACGCCTTTCTGGCCCGCTTCGGCAAGCGTTACCAGCGCGATGGTCTCCGCTTCGCTCCCTCCGCGCTTTCGGCCCTTTCCACCTATGCCTGGCCGGGCAACGTTCGCGAGCTTTCACATACGATCGAGCGTGCCGTGCTGATGACGGGTGGCGATGTGATCGATGCCGGCGCATTGAATCTCAATGCCGGATCGGTCGCCGTCGGCAGCGGCGCCCATGCAGCTCCGATCAATGCGCAGATGACCGTCGAACAGGCCGAGGAAAAGCTGGTCCGCCAGACCCTCGAGCAAACCGCCGGCAACATCCAGCGCGCGGCCGCCAAGCTCGGCCTGAGCAGACCGGCCCTGTACCGGCGCATGGAGAAGTACGGCATCGACTGACTCGCTGACCGCGCTGATAGTTTCCGGTGCCGCATTGCGTCTTCTTGCGCATGAGTTGTGCTACGAACGCCGCCGAAGCGCCGGTACCAGTCGCCGGACTGCCGCGTGTCACGCAGTTTCGCTTCCACGATCTGGTCATCGATCTCGCCGCACGCACGCTGAGCCGCCAGGGCACCCCGCTGGCCGTGCAGCCGAGGGCGTTCGATGTGATCGCGTATCTGCTCGTGCATCGCGGGCGTGCGGTCGGTCGCGACGAACTGATTTCGGGTGTCTGGGGACGTGTCGACATTTCCGATTCGGCCCTGGCCCAGGCGATTCGTGTCGCGCGCAGAACACTGGGTGACAGCGGCGAGCGCCAGCAGACCATTCGCACGGTATTCGGATTCGGCTACCAATGGGTGGCCGACCCGGGCGAAGCCGGTGACGAGGCCATCGGCGTGCTCCGGGAAGTTGCAGTGCCCACAGTCCTCCCGTTTGCGCCCGTCGGCGGCGCGGCGACCGGCACCGGGCGGCCAAATCGCGACCGCCTGCACAAGGTGATGCTGGTCGTCCTGCTCACGCTGGCCACCTGCGGCGCGTTCGCCGTCGGCTCCGCGGTCGCCACCCTGATCGAGCACATGCAGGCTCCTTGACAGGTCCCCTGATGTGCCGGAGCCGGGTGCCGGCGGCAGACTTCAGGGCGGCATTCCGCGCCGCGCTCATGCCCTGCTCAGAACCTGCTCAGACTTCTCCAGGCCTGCTGAGCATCTGATCAAGCCAGTGCAGTCATTCGTCTACAGGATCGCCGGTCCAGCCTTGCCCGGTCGCGACGCCGGCTGCGGCCTTCTTTCCTGTGGAGAGTTCCATGAATGTCCTGAAGACACTGGCGCGTGCATGCTGCGCCATTATCGCGCTGGCCTCGATGAGCCTGCTGGCCGCGGATGGCGACCTCGATCCGGCCTTCGGCAGCGCCGGCGTCGCCTACATCTCCCCGGACGGCGTCACCGGTCATCAGTTGCGCGCACGCAGTGTGGTCAGTCGAGGCGATGGCCGCATCGTACTCGGCGGCTCGCGCAACTACCTGAGACCGGGTAGTCCGGATCCGCAAAGGCGTCCGCTGCTGGCGCGCCTGAATGTCGACGGCAGCCCTGACCCAAGCTTTGGTGACGACGTCGACCATCCCGGCATCGTCGTATTCGATTCCTTTTTCGTCGGCACGCAGGAGCAGGAGATCGAAGGCGTTCTCGTGCTCGCGGACGGCTCCGTCATCGCGACCGGCACCGCGACGGCGTTCGGGCCGACGCGCGGCTTCGTCATCAAGGTCGATGCGAGCGGACAACTCGATGGCGACTTCGGCAATCGCGGCGTTGTCGAGGTGCCAAATTCCTATCTGCATGCCATCGCCACGGATTCGCTGGGTCGCGTAGTCGTTGCCGGCGAACGCGTCGGCGGCGATCCGCTCTATCGGGGTCTCGTCATGCGCTTGCTTTCCGACGGCAACTTCGACGACACGTTCGGCTTCCGTGGCGAGGTCACCCTTTTCGAGGAAGGCGTCGACCAGCTCGGCTACCTGCGAGCGCTGGCCATCGATGCCGGAAATCGCATTGTCGTGGGTGGCCAGTACCAGGTTCCGCAGGCAGGCTTTATCGACAACTACGATCTTTCGATCGCGCGGCTGGGTACCGATGGCCAGCTTGATCCGAGCTTCGCTGGCGGCGGCTGGCGTCGCTTCAACGTGGCCGCCGATTCGGACTTCGACGGCATCGATCGTCTGCTGATCCAGGCCGACGGAAGCATCGTCTTCGCCGGGTTCTATCATCAGTTCGAGCAGGGCGGAAACGACTTCGGTACCAACGTCGTGATCGGTCGCCTCGACCAGGACGGCGCCACCGATGCCAGCTTCGGCACCGATGCCGGCTATACCCGCATGAGTCTGCTGCCGTTGGCCTTCAACCGTTATCCGACCGCATTGATCGATGACGGCCAGGGACGCTTCATGCTGGCCGTCGAGTACGCGATTTCGGGCAAGTCGAACTTTGTCGCGTTGCGCACCTCGGGTGACGGCGTGCCCGATCCGGCATTCGGTGTCGGCGGCGTGCTCGAACTCGATCTCGCGCCGCAGGGTATCTACAGCCAAAGCCTGGCCATGACCGTGCAGCAAGACCAGCCATTGCTGGCCGGCGCGGCGCATCGCAGCACGGCGTCGACACTGGTCGACATTGCCGTGACCCGCCTCTTCAACGACACGCTCTTTGCGGACGGATTCGAGTAGGGCTTCCAGGCCGCCGGGAGCGTTCAACCGATTCCGGTGGCCCTCGCCGCACCCCTGGAAGCAGGGCGGCGCGGCGCAAAACGGGCGAGGGCAAGGCTGAATCCTCTATGCTTGCGGCATGCGCCAATGCACGCCCAAGCCAGGTCGATAGCCCATGCCGATCGAGTCGCCACTGATTCGACGAAAACCGCGGCGCTGGAATCACGAGTCCCGCCTGCTGGTCGGCGCCCTGGTCGTTGCCATACCGGCCATACTTGCGTTCGCTTTCGTCCTGTTCGGTGCGAACGGCAGCCTGTCCGGAAAATCGATCGCGTTCGGCTCGGTGTTGCTGGCCACCTTCATGCTCGCGGCCAACCTGCGCCGCCGCGCGATCTACCCGCTGCGCACCATGGCCAACCTGCTCGAGGCCCTGCGCGAAGGCGACTACAGCCTGCGCGGCTCGAATTCACGCCGCAACGACGCGATCGGCGAAGTCATCATCGAGATCAATACGCTTTCGCAAACCCTGCGCGAGCAGCGCCTGGCCGTCGAGGAGAAGAGCGCCCTGCTGGCCAAGGTCATCGCCGCGCTCGATATCGCGGTGTTGGCCTTCGACGCGCAAGGGTTCCTGAAGTTGGCCAATCCGGCCGCCGAACGCCTGCTCGGCGCGCCATTCGTCGAGCTCAATGGTCGCTCCGCCCAGGCCCTCGGGCTTGGCGACTGGCTGTCGCTGGGTGAACCGAAGATCAGCGAGCGCAGCTTCCCGGGCGGCAGCGGGCGCTGGGAAGTGCGCCGCGCCAGTTTCCGCGAAGACGGTCGGCCGCACGACCTGCTCGTGATCACCGACCTGAGCCGCACCCTGCGCGAGGAAGAACGACTGGCCTGGCAGCGGCTGCTGCGCGTGCTCGGCCATGAACTCAACAACTCGCTGGCCCCGATCCGTTCGATGGCGGCGACCCTGGCCAAGCTGCTGTCGGCCGAACCGCTGGCCGAGGACTGGCGCGAGGACGCCGGCAGCGCGCTTGGTGTGATCGGCGACCGTGCCGAGGCGCTGGCGCGCTTCATGGCCCGCTACACGGCATTCGCCCGGCTGCCGCCACCCAAGCCTCGACGCTTCGCCTTCGCCGAACTGGCCCGGCGTGTCGCCCATCTCGAGCAGCGCCTGCCGGTCGCGGTCGAGGAGGGGCCCGATATCGAGATCAGCGCGGACTCCGACCAGATCGAGCAGGCCCTGATCAACCTGCTCAAGAACGCCGTCGATGCGAGCCTGGCCTGCGATGGCGGCGTGCACCTGCGCTGGGCGCTCGAAGGCGATCGTCTGCGCATCGAGATCGTCGATGCCGGATCCGGCCTGCCGCCCAGCGAAAACCTGTTCGTGCCGTTTTTCACGACCAAGCCCGGTGGCTCCGGCATCGGCCTGGTGCTCGCGCGACAGATCGCCGAAGCCCACGGCGGTTCGCTGACCCTCGAAAACCGCGCCGATGCCGAAGGTTGCATCGCGTGCGTGAGGTTGCCTGCATGACGCGGCATGCGGGCAACAGCGGGGGTGCGCCCTTGCCGATGCGGCGTGGACCGCAATGGCGATGAGCGCGATGCCGACCGACGGTCGCCCCGCCTCACGTCTCGGCGCCCTGCTGTTCGGCCTCTTCCTGCTCTGGTTCGTCGTGCTCGGCATCGCGCCAACGTCGCGCGAGGACTGGATGCTCGAGAACGTGATCACCGTACTGGCCATGATCTGGGTGGTCTGGTGGCAGCGTCGCGTGGGTTTCTCGCGGCTTGCCTGCGGTCTGCTTTTCGCCTTCGCCTTCCTGCATGAAATCGGCGCCCACTACCAGTATTCGGAGGTCCCCTACGACCGCTGGTTTGCGGCGATCAGCGATGGAGGGTCGATCGACGGGCTGTTCGGATTCCAGCGCAACCAGTTCGATCGCGGCATCCACTTTCTCTACGGCCTGCTGATCACGCCGGTGGCCTCGGAAGTCATCACGGCACGCGTGCGCCTGCGCGGGCTCTGGCTGTTCCTGATGCCGGTGACCTTCATGATGTCGCATGCGCTGATCTATGAACTGGTCGAATGGTCGGCGGCCAGTGTTTTCGCCGCGGATCTCGGCCAGGCCTACCTCGGCACCCAGGGCGACGTCTGGGACGCGCAGAAGGACATGGCCCTGGCGGTGCTCGGGTCGCTGATCGCGCAACCTCTGTGGATCTGGCGTCGCGCGAGGTTCGCGGAGGTCCGGCACGACGCCTGACGAGCGCCCCTTCCTGCATCGCATCGGGGCCGCGGTGACGATCGACAGGCTTGATCCGGAGCGGCGCCTCACGTATCACTGGTCGCGGTTTTCGTGGAGGACGACGATGCGATCGTTTTGCTGGCTGTGCCTTTTCCTGCTTTCCGGTTCCCTGCATGCAGCCGGGCAACGCACGATCACCCACGAGGATCTCTGGTTGATGCCGCGCGTCGGCTCTCCGGCGATCAGTCCGGATGGCCTGTATGCCATCTATCCAATGCTCGAATCGTCCTACCAGAAGGAAGAGGAAGTCGCCGATCTGTGGCTGGTGCCGACCGATGGGCGCGAGCCGCCGCGAAGGGTGACGGCCGGCAAGGGCGGCGAGGCGGATCCGGCCTGGAGCGGCGACAGCCACCAGGTCGCCTTCGCGGCCAACCGCGGCGACGACAAGCAGCCGCAGATCTACGTGATCGACCTGGCGCGGGGCGGCGAGGCGCAGCGCGCGACGCGCATTTCCACCGGCGCCCAAGCTCCGCGCTTTTCGCCGGAAGGCAGCCGCCTGCTCTATCTGAGCCGTGTCTTTCCCGAGGCCCGCAACGACGCCGACAGCGAGCGCCTGGCCAAGCAGGAGGAGGAACAGAAGTACAAGGCCCATGTCTACACGTCCTATCCGGTGCGCCACTGGGACAAGTGGCTCGACGGCAAGCAACTGCATCTGTTCGTGCAGCGTATCGGCGAGCAGGACGGCCGCGATCTTCTCGCCGGAACCGAACTGATCAAGACGCCCGGCTTCGATCTCGACAAGGATTCCGCGCGCTGGTCGCCGGATGGACGCTCCGTCGTCTTCGCCGCCAGCCGCAATCTGGACCGCGCGGCGTGGTCATTCACGAATGCCGACCTGTGGCAGGTGCCGGTCGCTGGCGGCGAGCCGCGACGGCTTACCGGACCTGACCAACCGGTGGCCGCGGACTCATGGTCGCAGCCGCGCTTCAGCCGCGATGGGCGCACCCTGTTCGCCGTGGTCCGACCGCTCAGCGACAAGGTCTACAGCGCGAACCGGATTGCCGTCTTCGACTGGCCGTCGATGCAGGATCGCGGCCGCATCGCCTTGCCGGAGGGGCGCGAGATCGTCGACTTCGCGGTGGCTCCGGATGGGCGCAGCGTCGACGTGCTCGGCGAGGATGCCGGGCAGGTCAAACGCTATCGTGCCCGCGCCGAGGGCGGCACGGCCGAACTGATCGACTCGCCCGAGCACGGCATGTACGCCGATCTCCGCATCGGCGGGACGCGGGCAGCGACCACCATCGCCACCTACCAGAGCGCGACCGAACCCCCCGAAATCGTGCGCCTCGACGAGCGCGGACGTGGGCATCGCCTGCTGTCATCGCATGCGCGTGCGCGGACGGCGGCGCTCGACCTGCCCGAGGCAGAGAGCTTCTGGTTCACCAACAGCCGCGGCCAGCGCATCCACAACATGCTGATCCGGCCACCGGCATTCGACCCTCGCCGGAAATACCCGCTGCTCGTGCTCATGCATGGCGGGCCTTTCTCGCAGTGGCAGGACGCCTGGGTGCTGCGCTGGAACTACCACCTGCTCTCGGCGCAGGGTTATGCGCTGCTGCTGACCAACTACGTCGGCTCGACCAGTGAAGGCGAGGCCTTCGCCCAGGCCATCCAGGGCGATCCGCTGAAGGGTCCGGCCGATGACATCAACGCAGCGGCCGACGAAGCGATTCGTCGCTATCCGTTCATCGATGCGAGTCGCCAGTGCGCCGCCGGCGGCAGTTACGGCGGCCACCTGGCCAACTGGCTGCAGGGTACGACCACGCGCTATCGCTGTCTGATCAGCCACGCCGGCCTGGTCAACCTCGAAGCCCAGTGGGGCACCAGCGACGGCTCGTTCGACCGCGAGATCATGGCCGGCGGTCCGGTCTGGGAGCAGGGAGAGGTATGGCGCGAGCAGAACCCGATCCGGCTCGCCGCGAATTTCCGCACGCCCGTGCTGGTCACCTTCGGCGAGAAGGATTTCCGCGTACCGGTCAACAACGGCCTCGAATACTGGACCGCGCTGCAACGGCAGCGCGTCGAAAGCAAGCTGATCGTGTTCCCCGAAGAGAACCACTGGGTGCTGAGCGCCGGCAACAGCCGCTACTTCTACAAGGAAGTGCAGGACTGGCTGGCGAAATATCTCGGCAAGACAGGCGCTGCCGCGCACGCCGACAGCGCGGGCTCGGAATGACCGCGAAGCCGCGATAAAAAAAAGCCCCGCGATGCGGGGCTTTTCCGTGGAACCGGGCAGGTCTATTACTTGACCTTCAGGCCCGAGGCGTCGACGTCGGTGACGCCCTTGATGCCCTTGGCGACGGCAATCGCCTTGTTCATGGCCGTCTCGGAATCGACGACGCCGATCAGGGTGACCACGCCATTCGTCGTGTTGACCGAAATTTCCGTGGCACTGACGCCTTCGGTCACGGCGAGGTCGGCCTTGACCTTCGTCGTGATCCAGGTATCGGTCACCGGCTGCTCGGAATCCATTTCCGCGGCGTTGCCGTCCGGTGCCGGCTGGGCGGCCAGGGCGAGGGCAGGGGCGCCGATCGCAAAAGCCATGCCGAGAACCACGCGATTGAGTACGAGGGCTGCGTTTTTCATGAGTATTCTCCTTGGGTAGTCGTTCTCCGCGAGGCGGAGCGAGCAACGACCTGCGAATGACATGCGAGCCGCGCAGGTCGCTCAACTCGACGCACAGTGTCCCGAAGTGCAAACGTATTGGCCCTGAACAACGAGAAATCGGCGGATTCGCGTGCAGGGCACGTTCAGTCTGGTGAACCGCACCCGAATGAGTGCACTGCAGGGGAGGAAAGCGCCGAAACATGCCGCGTCCGGAGGCAGGCCGGTTCGCGACGCGATGCGCGGCGTGCTTGCTCAGTAGCCGTGCGAAAACTCGCGCGCCAGCAGGCCGTAGATGGCGCTGTGCTGGAGTTCACCTTCGACCTGCCAGCGCTCGCGCAACTCGCCTTCGAGACGAAACCCGAGGGTCTCGACGAGCCGGCACGAAGCGATATTGCGTGGATCGATGTCCGCTTCGAGTCGGCGCAACTCAAGCGCGCCGAAGGCATGCGCGATCAGCGCAATCAGTGCCTCGCGGCCATAACCGCGACGCCACTCCGAACTGCGCACCGCATAACCGATCTCGGCACGGCGATGCTTGCTGTTGAGCGCGAGCAGAGTCGTCGTGCCGATGACGCGATTGTTCTCGCGGGTGGCAATTCCCCACTGATAGTGCGTTCCATTGGTGCGCCCTGCATCGATATCGCGCAGATACCACTCCGCCTGCTCACGCGTGCGGAATGGCGCGTGACTCCAGTAGCGCATCACCGCTGGATCGGAAAAGATCGCGAACAGATCGGCCACGTCGCCCGCGTGCAACTGGCGCAGTCGCAAGCGCGGAGTGGGCAGTGTCGGCAGTGATTGTGGAGCAAGCATTCGCGCAGTATCGCGGTTTCGGTCGGCGCTGGAAAAGACTGGGTTCGCCATCGAACCGGACTACCGGGGCTGCTCCGCCGGGTCGGTGCGAACCCCGGAGCCGAAACACCCCGGTCCGCAGCGTGGGCACCCACCACCCCACCAACCCGTCGACAACCTCGCTCCTCCACCGGAGAGCCGCTCCCCCACCGCAACGAACTCCGTTCGACCGGCACCGTCCAGCGGGAGACGCCGTCCACGTTGCAGCATCCTCGCTCGTCCTTCTCCCGCTGGCGGAAGACCAACACCATCCTTTCCTTCTCCGGGTGGGGGAGACCAACACAATCTTTTCCTTCTCCCGCTGGCGGAGACCAAACGGCAGGACTGCCGTTTTGCGCAGCGGAGCTGCCCGCGAGGGCGAGCGCCAGGGATGGTGCGAGTTCAGGTGCCCGGAGGGCGGATGAGGGTGGGCTCTTGATTCTCAAACCCCGCTCCGCCCGACCACCCTCACCAGCCTGTCGGCAGCCTCTCCCGCCAGCGGGAGAGGCATCTGATTCGGACAATGGTCGGGCCAGTGGCTTGAGGTTCTTGCGAACCTGTCCTTCGACTTCGCTGCGCTACGCTCAGGACGAACGGGGGGTGGTGGGCCCATGCTGTTCCTTCTCCCGCTGGCGGAGACCAAACGGCAGGACTGCCGTTTTGCGCAGCGGAGCTGCCCGCGAGTTCAGGTGCCCGGGGGTCGGATGAGGGTGGGCTTTTTTGCTCGCACGTCGGCAATTGCGCAATTCCTTTGGTCCGAGCGCCCGCAGGCGCCGACCTAGTCGAAGCCCGACATGAAGATGCGATCGGCTGAGAGCACCACCTGCACCGCATCCACACGCGCGCTACCGGCGCTGCCATTGCTGAACTGGATCAGGATCTCGCCGTTGCCAACATCGATGTCGTAGTGCTTGATCAGGGCTGTGTCGAGCCCGGCTTCGGCCGCGATATCGAATTCCTGCAGGCGCGGCACGCCCTGGATCGAGACATTGAAGCGGCGCTGACCGACCGCGCTGTTGTAGGTCTCGGCGAAGTGCAGATCAATCCCGTATCGGCCGTTGGCAACCGGGATGCGGTAGGCGAAATTGCCCCAGCGCCAGCTATTGTAGAGTGCATCATCAATCGTGTTGGCGACTGCATGCGAGGAGACCTGCGTGCTGCCGCCCTCGAACGCGGTATCCGCTACGAAGGCCGTTCCATCCGCTGCAGCATAAGCAGAACCGGCCGAATTGATCGCGATCACGGTGTCGCCCGGCCCAGGTATGACTTCGACGCGATTGACTCGCAGGCTGGCGTTGATCGTGGTCGCGCCGCCATAGGGCGCGTAGTAGCTGCTGCCGGTGGCAGTCACGCGCAGATCGTTGATACCCATGCCGAGGCTGATCAAGGGCGTGTTCCACAGCGTCGTGCCGCTGGCCGCGCCGCTGGCCCCGTTGCGCACCGACCAGTCGACGCCCGATATTGATTGCCCGGCATTGTCGACCACGCCGGAGGCGACGATCTGGTCGAGATCCGTCGTCCACGAAGCTTCGGTCGTTGGTTGCTCGATGCGCACCACCGGTGGCGTGGTCAGGCTCGGCTGGCCACGGTGCTGGGCCATCATCCACGCGAACAGCAAGGGCGTGGCATAGGCGTTCTGCCAGATGCCATGTCCGCCCGTCGCGTATTCGGTGTAGATCACCCGGGCATTGGCATCACGCAGGGCGTTGACCTGGTTGCGCGATCCGGCGACGCCGACGGTGCCGTCGTTGGCCGCGTGGAAATACCAGAATGGAATCGCGTTGAGCGGAGTCGCCGATCCGCCACCATAGCCAGACATCGGCACCGCGCTGGCGAAACGGTCGGGCCGGTTCTTGACGAACTCCCAGGTGCCGTTGCCGCCCATCGACAGGCCGGTCACATGGACGCGATTCGCGTCGATGTTGAACTCGGCCGCGATGCGATCGAGCATGGTGTTGAGCTGCACCAGCGATTCCGCGATCCCCCAGCAACTGCTGTTGCTTGGACACTGCGGCGCCGACATGAAGGTCGGCTGCAGGGCGAGGTTGGCATCGCTGACCAGCTTCATCGCGCCGTTCGCGTTGTTGTTGAGCTGTGCGGTGTTGTTAGTGCCGGCTTCGCCTGCACCATGCAGGAACACGATCAGCGGATAGCTTTGCGCCGCGTTGTAGCCCGGTGGCACAAAGATGCGGTAGGGCATGCCGGTGCCGTCGTCGGCCGTGTTGCGGAACAGGAAATCCGCGGGAACCGCTGCCGCCGCCAAGCCGCTGCCGCCCAGGGCGAGCAGGAGGATCAGTCTTGCGAGCTGCTTGAACATGCTACCTCCTGCCGCTTCCCAAACCCGATCATAGGCCGGCCCGCTGCCATTCTTGGTGACCACGCGCACATGTCGAAGCTTTCCCGATCATCCCGGAAAAAATGCAAAACAGGTGCTTTCTGTTATCCAGGAAGAATCCGTTCGCCCTGAGCGTAGCGCAGCGAAGTCGAAGGGCATTCTCCAGTTCTCCGTGCCACTTCAGCTACATCCCACCCGATACCAAAAACATCCGTTCGCCCTGAGCGTAGCGCAGCGCAGTCGAAGGGTGTCGGCCGAAAGTCCGAATCGCGAAAGCTCCTCGCGCTCCCTCCCACCGACGACAATCCCGTTCGAACCGCTGGCAGCAACAACGAACGACGATGACCGAACCCCCAGGACCTCACCCCCATGCCAGCGCCGTCGACGTTCACCGAGCCGCAGCGATGGCGTATCGTGACCGCTCGAAATCCCGGAGTCTGCCCGATGAGTCCCTGCATGCGCGTCGCCGTCCTGCTTTCAATGCTCGTTGCCGCCCAGCCGATCTGCGCCGCAGACCTGATGGTTGATCACGTCAATGGCTATACCCTCGACAGCAGCGGCAAGCTGCAACGCTTCGAAGCCCTGCTGGTCGATGACGGCAAGGTCGTGGCCACCGGCCGCCACGCTGACCTCATAAAGCGGGCCGGCGATGCATCCGTCATCGACGGCAAGGGCCGCACCCTGCTGCCCGGACTGATCGACGCACACGGCCACGTGATGGGCCTCGGTGCAATGAGCCTGCAGGCCGACCTGACCGGCACAACGACCCTCGACGAGGCGCTTGCAAGAGTGAAGAACTTTGCAGCAGGGCACGCCGACAGCCCCTGGGTACTCGGCCGCGGCTGGAACCAGGTCACCTGGAAACTCGGTCGCTTCCCGACCGCCAGCGAGCTCGACGCGGTCGTTGCCGATCGACCCGCCCTGCTGAGTCGCGTCGACGGCCATGCGGCCTGGGCCAATACTGCGGCGATGCGGCTGGCCGGCATCGACCGCGATACGAAGGACCCCAGCGGCGGACGCATCGAGCGCGACGCCGAGGGCAACCCGACCGGCGTATTCGTCGATGGCGCCATCGATCTGATCGCGAACCGGGTGCCCGAGCCGACGCCCACACAACGCGAACAGGCGCTGACCGAAGCCCTTAAACAGATGGCCAGTGTCGGCCTGACCGGCGTCGCCGATGCCGGCATCGACCGGCAGACCTATGCCCTCTACCGCCAATTCGCCGACCAGGGCAAGCTCAGCGCCCGCATCTACGCAATGATCGGCGGCACCGGCGAAGACTTCGATGCCATCAGCAAGGATGGTCCGCTGATCGGCTACGGACGCGATTTCCTTACCGTGCGCAGCGTCAAGCTCTATGCGGACGGCGCGCTCGGCAGTCGCGGTGCCGCCCTGCTGACGCCGTATGCAGACGATCCGCACAACAGCGGCTTGCTGTTCAACACGCCCGAAGCGCTGACCGCGATGATCAGCAAGGCGCTGGGCAAGGGCTACCAGGTCTGCGTCCATGCGATCGGCGACAAGGCCAACCGCGAGGTACTCGACAGCTTCGCCGCCGCCTACAAGACGAGCGGCGGCAAGGACCTGCGCAACCGCATCGAGCATGCCCAGGTCGTCGCCCTCGACGACATCCCGCGATTCGTCGACCTCAACCTGATCGCCTCTATGCAGCCCACACACGCAACCTCGGACATGAACATGGCCGAAGACCGCGTTGGTCACGAGCGCATCAAGGGCGCCTACGCCTGGCAGCGCTTCCTTGAGCAGGGCACGAAGATCGCGGGTGGATCGGACTTCCCGGTCGAGTCGCCCAATCCATTCTTCGGATTACACGCCGCCGTCACCCGGCAGGATCACGAAGGCCATCCGCCCGGCGGTTGGTACCCCGATCAGGCGCTCTCCATCACCGAAGCTCTGCGCGCCTTCACCCTCGATGCCGCCTACGCCGCACACCAGGAAAAGACCCTCGGCACCCTCGAACCCGGCAAATGGGCCGACTTCATCCTCGTCGACCAGGACATCTTCACGATCGACCCGAAGAAGATCTGGTCGAGCCGAGTGCTCGAAACCTGGGTGGGTGGACACCGTGTCTACGAGCAACCCGCCGATGAAACGCCGGCAGAAAAGACCGCGAAGCCCGACCGCAAGAAATCCCAGGATTAGATTGCAGGATTATACGGTTGGAATGACGCAAGTGGTTGAAAAGTAGAGCCGCCGCCATCCCGGGTATTGCGTTCTGGCCAGATTAGACGGCAGGATTAGATGGCGATTCGCTATCGAATAGGCGTTAGATATCGCTCATGCTCCCTGTGTCGCCTGACATTTCTGAAGAGCTTCGTCGCGAATGCGAAGCCAGTGGTGATTTCCGCCCGATATACTTCGAGTGGTACAAGTACGTCGGCTTGCTATGCAACTTCTTCGCAAGTGTTCGCGCGGACTCGCCTGGTGTCATTGACCTCCCTGCCACGCACTACGCGGTACTAATTGGGCTTCTAAATCGATGCTCAAGACTGATGCTCGCGAACACTGCATTAGGTAATGCAGGCCGCTTTGGTGAGTCAACGGCCATTATCGACCGCTGCATCTTCGAGTCGGGGGTGAAGCTTCGCTGGCTCTGTCGCCAAGCGAATCAAGAAGCATTCACTCGCTTCCTTCTTGACGGGCTTCGACCCGAAGTTGAGTTCAAAGCGGTCATATCAGAGAACGCGCGGCAGAGAGGCGCGCTCATCGCAATCGAGCGCCGCATGCTTGATTCGATAGATCGTTACATGGCTTCTGTTGAAGCAGACGACGCCACTGTTCTTGCAAGCCAAAGGTTGCCTGACTTGGCATCAATGATCACTGCGATCGGCGAAGATCGGCTGCTATACGTCATTGGTCAGCGCATCGGATCACATCATGTACATGGCACATGGGTTAGCCTTCGCCGAGACTACCTTGAGGAGTACGACGGCGTTCTTGGTCCGAAGGACCATGTGAGCGAAACTCATGAGAGTCAGTTCCTACTAACTTCCATCCTCGTTCTTGAAACCATGAAGGCGTTTGTTTCTTTCGCCTTCAGACCAGATCCTATGAAGGACGAACTGCTGTCAGTCGTCGATGCGGTATCGGAGGAGGTTCGAGGCATCAACCCGAACGCAAGAGAACGCGATGAAGCTGCGGACGGCGAAATCTAACTATGCGTTCAAGCGGACCGCGGGGAGAGGCTATGGTGTTTCCTGATATGTTATCGGCCCGCGGCCGCTTAACGTGGCGTTGGGTCCTTAAAACATGCTTCCTAGAATCGCAAAGACCGCCGGCCTGATTCCCGCACTGGCTCTAGCCAGTGGATGTGGTTCGCTTGCTTGTAATATTGAGGCGGCCGAAGGGGCGAAGAAGCTCGACAATCAATACCTTTCGCAGTTGTACGCGTATGCTGCATCGAAGGAATGCAAAGGAACTTGCAGGCCATCCATACTGAGCGGCCTATCTGGTCTAGGAAACCGTGCTCCTGTTTTCAACGCGCTTCCTGGTAATCAAGCACAAGTCAAACTGTTTGTTCAATTGGATTGTGGCGTCATACTTACCTTTAAAGAGCTTGGCACTCCAAGCGGCGCCATCTATGTCATTTCGAGCACCGATGGCATAAATTGGAATAAGGATCTTTTATGGTCGGTCGGCCATTCAAATACGTCGACTGCACCCAACTAATCAATCAAGCCGACCGCTAACGCGGCGGCTTATTTCGGTGTTAGGGCGCACATGCTGCAGCAAAGCTTCTGCCAGAACTGCAACGCCGAGCTATGGGAGGTTCCTGGCGCACCGCGTCTGCCGTGCCCAGCCTGCTGGGGCCTTGGCCGCAATGCGACGGAGGTCTGTGTGGACGCTGTTGGCTTCCATGAAAGCTACCGCCTCAAGCACAAGCGACCCGGCGTAAAGCGGGCACTGGCCGAAGAGCGTAACGAGCTCAGCTACTTCGTGCGGGACGGTGAGTGGCACCGAAGACAGATACTTGTTGATCGGCAGAACGACATCTACCGCGAACACATTGTTCGCTTGAAGACAGGGGAGGTCGTGGTGAACAAAGAAGAGAAGCTGTCGGAGCACCTCGGGCATGGCGATGCCAAGAAGCGGTAAGGTGCGCCCTAACAATTCGTCCAAGCCGACGCCGCTTCGCGGCGCGGCTTAACTCAGGTGTTAGACCGGCATGAAAGATCTAAGCGAACTCGAACAGCATGTGTTGAACGCGGCGAGCGATGATTATGAAGCGCCGCATACCATCGCCAATGATCTTGCGCTTTACCTCGGGCGTGCGGTGTCAGAAGAAGATGTAGCCACGGCGTTTGTTCGCCTTGCACGGCTTGAATTGGTTCAAGCATTCCAATACAACTCCATTGCTCAGCAGTTTCAGCCTGTACCGGCGTCGGCAATAGCTACCGTAGAAGAGCCTTGGTTTTTGGCCAAGGCTCACCCAACGCTTGCGTCGTTGTCTAACTTTTCCTCAAGAGACTTCCCGTCAACTCCGGGTGAGTGAGGCTGTGGCCCTGAGCTCTTAGGCGTTTGCTGGTCATCGAGTTGTTCCTTTGGTGCGTGCTGCTTTGTCAGTGCGATGCGGAGACCAAACGATGTCAGACTGCATTTCCTCAAACGGTCTTGTTGAGTCGCGGATGCCGACTCGGACCAGGGTATAAACCGCACCCGGAGACCTCGTTCGTCCATCGGTGTCGTCGGTGTTCGAGGATCAGTCGAAGCACGCTGTGACGGCCGGAAAGTTAGTCAGGTTTTCTCCAGGTCGGTCTGACCCGTTGTCACCCGTGTCGCGCTGACGGTGAAG
>NZ_FOVF01000005.1 GCF_900115085.1 Dokdonella immobilis
ATCGCAGGCTTTTCGTAGGAAGAGCCTTCAGGCTCGACGCTTTGTGCTTCGCCGTGCGCGAAGCATCGCGGCTGAAGCCGCTCCTACGGGGAAGGCGGAGCGGCTTTAGTGGGAAGGGGGTTTGACGAAGCCGGCGGGGGCTTCGGAGCCTTCGCCGAAGAAGTATTTTTCCATCTCGGCGGCGAGGAAGGTTCTCGTGCTTGCGTCGAGGGGATTGAGGCGGTTTTCGTTGATCAGCATGGTCTGGTGGGCCATCCAGTCGGCCCAGGCCTGCTTCGATACGTTTTCGTAGATGCGCTTGCCGAGTTCGCCGGGCCAGGGGGCGAAGTTGAGGCCTTCGGCTTCGAAGCCGAGTTTTACGCAGTGGACGGTTCGCATGGTTCGGTTTCCGGGGGAAGGGATGCGAGCAGTTTACGCACCGGCGCGGGCAGACCCAATTCGGCGAGTTCGTGGGAGGCGAACCAGTCGCGGTCGGGGTTGTCGGCGATCTTCGGTTCCGGCGTTTCGATCTGCAGCAGCATCGGCGTGACCTTGAGCTTGTAGTGGCTGAAGGCGTGGGCGAATTCGGGCAGGACCGAGAGGCGGCCGTTGGCGAACGCGTGCGCGGCGCTAAGCGATTGGCTGGCGCTCTCGAGGCTGTCGCCTTGCGGCAGGCTCCACAGGCGTGCCCAGACGCCGGTCGGCGGTCGGCGTTCGAGCAGGATGCGGCCCTCGTGGTCGCGCACGATCAGCATGGTCAGTTCGCGGGTCGGGATTTTCTTTTGCGGCTTGGGCTGCGGCAATTGCGCGGTCAGGCCTTCGCGGCGGGCGACGCAGTCGCCACTCAGCGGGCATTCGCTGCAGCGCGGCTTGCTGCGGGTGCAGACCAGGGCGCCGAGGTCCATGATCGCCTGGGTGTAGTCGGCCACGCGTCGGGAGGGCGTATGCGATTCGGCGAGGCGCCAGAGTTCGGCCTGCACGGCACTCTGCCCGGGCCAGCCGTGCAGGCCGTGGAAGCGTGCGAGCACGCGGCGCACGTTGCCGTCGAGGATCGCGTGCGACTGGTCGTGGGCCTGGGCGAGGATGGCGGCCGCGGTCGAGCGGCCGATACCGGGCAGGGCGGCTAGTGCCTCCATTGCATCGGGCAGTTCGCCATTGTGTTGTTCGACGCACATTTGGGCGCAGCGGTGCAGGTTGCGCGCGCGGCTGTAGTAGCCGAGGCCGGACCAGAGGCCGAGAACGCGATCCTGCGGCGTGTTGGCGAGATCGATGAGCGTCGGCAGGGCCAGCACGAAGCGTTCGAAATACGGGATTACCGTGCGCACCTGGGTCTGCTGCAGCATCACCTCGCTGAGCCAGACCCGATACGGCGTGCGCGGGTGCTGCCAGGGCAGGTTGCTGCGGCCGTGCACATCGAACCAGGCGAGCAGGTATTTGGCGAAGCTATCCATGGTGATCGCGGGTTCGAACGGAAAACAAAGGCAAAAGCCCACCCTCATCCCCCTGCGGGACCTGAACTCGCGCCATCCCTGGCGCTCGCCCTGCGGGCAGCATTCGCTGCTCAAAACGGCAATCCTGCCGTTTTGTCTCCCGCCAGCGGGAGAAGGAAAATAGTGGCGGTCTGTTGCGTGGGGCAGAAGGGATTCGCGGCGGTGCTGTGGTGTGAAGTGCCTCTCCCGCTGGCGGGAGAGGCTGCCGACAGGCTGGTGAGGGTGGTCGGGCGGAACGTGATGTTGAAATCAAGAGCGCACCCTCATCCCCCTTCGGGACCTTCTCCCGCTCGCGGGAGAAGGAAACATTTGCGTCTGCGGTGGAGTGGCCTCTCCCGTAAGTGGGAGAAGGGAAACGCGGTCAGTTGCTGGTGGTGATTTTCGCGAGCGATGCTGGCAATAGACCGTCGACGAAGGCCTGCGCGTTGAATGCGCGGAGGTCTTCGGCGCCTTCGCCGAGGCCGATGTAACGGATCGGCAAGCCGAATTCGCGGGCCAGGGCGAACACCACGCCGCCCTTGGCAGTGCCGTCGAGCTTGGTCACGACGAGGCCGGTGACGCCGATTGCCTCGCGGAAGTGGCGGACCTGGGCGATGGCGTTCTGGCCGGTGGTGCCGTCGATGACCATCAGCACCTCGTGCGGGGCATTGCCGTCGATCTTGCCAAGCACGCGGCGGATCTTGCCCAGTTCATCCATCAGGCCTGACTGGGTGTGCAGCCGGCCGGCGGTGTCGGCGATCAGCAGGTCGACCTTGCGCGCGCGGGCGGCCTGGTAGGCATCGAAGATGACGCTGGCCGAATCGGCGCCGGAGGCTTGAGAGATCACGTGAACGCCGTTGCGCTGGCCCCAGGTTTGCAGCTGTTCGACGGCGGCGGCGCGGAAGGTGTCGCCGGCGGCCAGCATGAGGCTGCGTTCCTGGTGCAGGAATCGGCGCGCGATCTTGCCGATGGTGGTGGTCTTGCCGACGCCGTTGACGCCGACCATGAGCAGCACGAACGGGGTGTGGGCGCTGATGTCGAGCGGCTTTTCAACCGGCTTGAGCAGGTCGACCAGGCGCGTGCGCAGCGCGCCGAGCAGGGCGTCGGCGTCGGCGAATTCGCGCTTGGCTACGCGCTTGCGCAGTTCCTCGACGATGTCGGTGGAGGCGGTGATGCCGACGTCGGCCGTGATCAGGCAGGTTTCGAGGGCGTCGAGCAGGTCTTCATCGAGCTTGGGGTTGCGTGCAAACAGGCCGCCGAGGCCCTTGGCCAGGCCGCTGCCGGAAAGGCGGTCGCGCCAGCTCTTCTTCATCGGGAGTTCGGCGGTTTCAGGGGCCGGTTCGAGCAGGCGCGGATCGACTTCGCGTTCCTCGGTGATGGCGAGGTCGATCGGCATGTCCGGACCTTGCGCCGGCATTATCGGCAGTTCCGCCGTGACGGCGAGATCGATCGGCGCTTGCGAAGCATCTGGTGCCTCGGTCGGGACTTCCTGGGTGATGTCCTCGGCGCCACCGTCGACGGACTTCTCCGCGGCTTTCGTTTCGTCGACGGGCTTCTTTTTCCAGAACTTGAGCATTGCGGGGATGGTTGAACAGGGGAATGCGCGGCATGCTATCACTGTGTGGGTGAATGCTTGGGCTTGCGGGCCGCTGTGCGGCCATCGAGCGGGTGGGTGGCGGCGATTGACTGCGACGCTGCGCCGGTCGGCGGGGCATGGAGGAGTTCGGATGGCGCGGGATTTGCGGGGCGCGGGCAAGCTTCGGATTGTCGCAGGCAGCTTGCGCGGCAGTCGTATCGACGTGGTCGACCAGGAGGGCTTGCGGCCGACCAGCGATCGGGTGCGCGAGACCCTGTTCAACTGGCTCGCGCCGATGATCGAGGGTGCCCGTTGCCTGGATCTGTTTGCGGGGACCGGGGCGTTGGGCATCGAGGCGCTTTCGCGCGGGGCCGGGGAGTGCGTGTTCGTCGAGCGCGATCGCGGCCTGGCCGGGCGGCTTGAGGCTACGCTGGCGCGTTTGAAGGTGCCGGGTGCGCGCGTGGTCTGCGCGGATGCGCTGGTCTGGCTGGCCCAGCCTGCGGGGCGCTTCGACCTGGTGTTTCTCGATCCTCCCTTTGGGGCGGACCTGTGGGCCGAGGCGGCGCGCCGGCTCGAGGCGAATGGCTGGCTGGCCGAGTCGGCGTGGATTTATGTCGAGGCTCCGATGGGAACCCGGTTGGAACTGCCGCCGACCTGGAATCTGTATCGAGAGGGGAAGGCTGGAGCGGTGTCTTTCGCTCTGTATCGCCGGGCCGGATAGGCCGGTCTTCATGATCCGGCGGGATGAGCCCCGGGTACGATGTTCTTCTGCAAGGTTCGGCAGAGAGCATCGCGGCTGAAGCCGCTCCTACGACGGAGCGGCAACGCGTCACCAGCCATCGACGCCCGCGCCGCCCATCGCGCTTTTCGTAGGAGCGCCTTCAGGCGCGATGCTTCTGGTGGGATGGATAGGAGCGCATCGCGGCTGAAGCCGCTCCTACGACGGAGCGGCAACGCGTCACCAGCCATCGAAGCCCGCGCCTCCCATCGCCCTTTTCGTAGGAAGGGCCTTCAGGCCCGATGCTCCTGGCGCGACGGATGGGGGAGCGCGGCGTGATGGCCAAGGCGGCGGACTCTTCGGCTATGCTAGGGCGATCCAGGCAGTCGTTCAGGTGACTGATGTCGGTTCCCCATTCGCGGACCCGTGTCGCGGTCTATCCGGGCACGTTCGATCCGATCACCAACGGTCATATCGACCTGGTGACGCGGGCTGCGCCGTTGTTCGACCGGCTCGTGGTGGCGATTGCGGATAGCCAGAGCAAGGGCCCCTGTTTCGCCCTCGACGAGCGGCTGGACATGGCCAGTGCAGCGCTGGATGGGATTGCGAATGTCGAGGTGCGCGGGTTTTCGACCCTGCTGGCGAGTTTCGTCAATGAGATCGAGGCCGGGGTAATCCTGCGCGGCCTGCGCGCGGTGTCGGATTTCGAATACGAGTTCCAGCTCGCCAGCATGAACCGGCACCTGATTCCGCTGGCCGAGACGATGTTCCTGACCCCGGCCGAGCAATACAGCTTCATTTCTTCGTCGCTCGTGCGCGAAATCGCGCGACTCGGCGGCGATGTGTCCGGATTCGTCCATCCGGTGGTGCAGCAGGCGCTGTCGCGCCGCTGGGCCTGATCGACCGCTTTCATCCACCCGCGTTCCTTGCCTCGGAACGTCCCGAATTCGGCCCGCCGGCCGGGTTCGCGGTATCCTTAGGCGTATCCCGATAGGAGTTGCAAACATGTTGAGAAAGAATCTGTTCATCCTCGTTGCCGCCGTTGCGATGGCGCTGGGCCTGTCGGCCTGCGGCAACAAGGAAGCCGAGCAGGCGCCCGTCGAGCAGGCCGCCGAGGTGGTGACCGTTCCGGCGCCGGGATCCGACGCCGCGGCCTGGAAGAAGTACCTCGCCCAGGTGGTCATGCAGAACATGCAGGGCGTCAAGACCAACCGCCCGTACATGTACTTCGTGCCGGCCGGAGATGACGGCAAGACCGAGATCGATCGCAGCAACCAGCTCGAGAACGTGCGTAACACGGTCGCGCGCGGCGTGCTGCCGGGCAACATGATGGCCTTTGGCGGGCCCGATTCGGCGACCACGGCCAACCTCGTCGTCGATGCCTTTGCCGATTCGGGCGCCGGCACCTTCCATGACGTGACCGTGCTGTTCGTCGGCGCGCAGGCCGATTCCGACCGGGTCAAGGAAGCGCTGACCACCTCCGGCGCGACCTTCCGCTTCGCCGAAATGAAGTAAGGAACCATTCGGC
This sequence comes from Dokdonella immobilis, assembly GCF_900115085.1. GTDB lineage: Bacteria > Pseudomonadota > Gammaproteobacteria > Xanthomonadales > Rhodanobacteraceae > Dokdonella > Dokdonella immobilis. The sequence continues at coordinate 5,271 of NZ_FOVF01000005.1, forward strand.
GCGCCCTTGCCGGTTCGGCCAGGGCGCGCCAGCTAGGCATCCCATGGCGCTCAAGATCACCGATCAATGCATCAATTGCGATGTATGCGAACCGGTTTGTCCGAATACGGCGATCAGCCCGGGTGCCGAGATCTACGAAATCGCGCCGTCCCAGTGCACCGAGTGCGTGGGGCACTTCGATGTTCCGCAATGCGTCGAGGTCTGTCCGGTCGAGTGCATCATCCTCGATCCGCAGCATCCCGAATCGCCTGAACAACTGCTGGCCAAGTACGCGGTGCTGACCGGCGCGGAGAGCACATGAACCGACTCTGGATCCTCCTTGCCGGTCTGGCCCTGCTGGCCGGCTGCAATGTCACCGACGCGCAGGACGCGTCGACCACGCCATCGGCAGCGCCGTCTCTGCCGGCCAGCGGTCCAGGCAAGGCCGCCGTGGCCAGCTCGCACCGGATCGCCACCGATGCCGGCCTCGAAGTGCTGGCCAAGGGCGGCAATGCCTTCGACGCGGCCATTGCGGTCGGCGCCACGCTGGCCGTGATCGAACCCTCGAGTTCGGGCATCGGCGGCGGCGGTTTTTTCCTGCTGCACCGGGCCAGCGACGGCAAGGACACCTTCCTCGATGCGCGCGAGACGGCGCCCGCGGCGAGCAAGGGCGAACTCTGGGCTGACGCCGAGGGCAAGCTCGATCGCGACAAGTCGATCAACGGACCGCTGTCAGCCGGCATTCCGGGCGAGCCGGCGGCCTACGTCTGGCTGGCCGGGAAATACGGCAAGCTGCCCCTCTCGGAATCGCTGGCCCCGGCGATCCGCATCGCCCGCGAGGGCTTTCCGGTCTACGCGCGTTTCCGCGCCTCGATCGAGCGGCGCAAGGAAGTGCTGCAGCGCTGGCCGGCGTCGGTGGCGCTGTACATGGTCGATGGTGAGGCGCCGGCCGAAGGCGCGACCTGGAAAAATCCGGATCTCGCCGACACCCTCGAGCGCATCGCGAGCCAGGGCAACGACGGCTTCTACAAGGGCGAGTTCGCGGCGAAGCTGGTCGATGCGGTACGCGCCGCTGGCGGCATCTGGACCCTCGACGACCTGGCCGCCTACACGGTCAGGGAACGCGAGCCGATCGCGCTCGACTATCGCGGCTGGCGCATCGTCACCTCGCCGCCGCCGTCCTCGGGCGGCATCGCGCTCGGTGAGATGTTCAACATCCTGTCCGGTTACAACCTGGCCAAGCGCGACCGCGTGCATCGCATCCACCTGAACATCGAGGCGATGCGCCGGGCCTATCGCGACCGCGCCGAATACCTCGGCGATCCGGATTACGTGGAGATGCCGGTGGCCGAATTGCTGAGCCCGCTCTACGCGGCCGGACTGCGGGCTTCGATCCATCCGGAAAAGGCGACGCCGAGCGACTTGCTGCCGGGCTACATTCCGCCGAACGAGTCCGAGCACACCACGCACTATTCGATTATCGACGCCGACGGCAACATGGCGGCAGTGACCAAGACCGTGAACCTCACCCTCGGCTCGGGCTTCGTCGTCGCCGGCACCGGTTTCGTACTGAACAACGAAATGGACGATTTCGCCTTGCTGCCGGGCCAGCCGAATGCGTTCGGCCTGGTCGGCGGCGACGCCAATGCGCCGAAGCCCGGGCATCGGCCGCTGTCGTCGATGACGCCGAGCTTCGTTATCGGCAACGACCGCGTCGGCGTGATCGGCACGCCTGGCGGCAGCCGCATCATCACGATGGTGTTCGAGGGCATCCTCGCCTTCATCGACGGCGAGTTGCCGGAGAAGGTCGTGGCCAATCCGCGCTATCACCACCAGTACCTGCCCGATGTCGTCTCGGCCGAACCGAACGCGTTCACGCGCGAGGAGACCCGGGCCTTGCAGGCCATGGGCCATATCGTCAACGACGCCGAACGAACCTGGGGCCTGATGAACATGGTCAGCTGGGACCGCAAGACCAATACGCTCCACGCCGGATCCGATCCGCGCGAGGAAATGAGCAGCGGCAAGGTACAGTGAGCCCATGAAACTCTGGTCGATCATCGGCAATTCGCAGCGCCTCGATGGCGGCGCCATGTTCGGCAATGCGCCGAAGGCGGTCTGGCAGAAATGGATCGCGCCGGATGCGAGCAATGCGATTCCGTTGGCCTGTCGCGCCTTGCTCGCCGAAGGCCTGGCCGGCAAGACCGTGCTGTTCGAGACCGGTATCGGCGCGTTTTTCGAGCCGAAGCTGCGCGAACGCTATGGCGTGGTCGAAGCGAACCATGTGCTGCTCGATTCACTCGCCGCGGCCGGGTTCGCGCATACCGACATCGATGTGGTCGTGCTCTCGCACCTGCACTTCGACCATGCCGGCGGCCTGCTCGCGGCCTGGCAGGAAGGCCAGCCGCCGTCGCTGCTGTTCCCGAATGCGACCTTCGTGGTCGGTGCCGAACACTGGCAGCGCGCGTTGCATCCGCATCCGCGCGATCGCGCCTCGTTCATCGCGGAGTTACCGCAACTGCTGCTCGACAGCGGCCGCCTCGAGATCGTCGACGGTCCATATTCGAAAGTGCTGGGCGAGGCCGTGCGCTTCGAGATTTCCAATGGTCATACGCCGGGCCTGATGCTGGCCGAGATCGTCGCCGAGGACGGTGGCGTGGTGTTCTGCGCCGACCTCATTCCGGGTCGGCCCTGGGTACACCTGCCGATCACGATGGGCTACGACCGCTATCCCGAACTGCTGATCGACGAGAAGCAGGCCTTCCTCGAGGACAAGCGCAAACGCAACGTGCGCCTGTTCTTCACCCACGACAGCGAGTGCGCGATGGCGGCGGTGGAGCGCGACGAGAAGGGACGTTATGGCACCCGCGACGAGATGCCTTCCCTGGTAGCCTGGCCGCTGGCCGCCTGAGCGACCGACGAACCAACGAGAGGAGTTTTCCATGCGTGCAGCGATCCTGATGTTCCTGCTGGTCAGCAGCGGTGCCATCGCCCACGAAGAGGCCGGACACAAGGAAAAGGCGTTCGCCACGGCGCCGGTCGAGCAAACTGCGGCCGGCGCCGTCTACGGTGAACCGCTGCCGACGCCGGTGCCGGCGGCCGTGAGCATCGATGCCGCCGCAGCCAATCTGGCCGAACATGCCGGCAAGCCGACCGCGTTCAGCGGGCGCATCACCGAGGTCTGCCAGAAGCAGGGTTGCTGGGTGGTGCTGAGCGGCGAGAACGACAGTTTCGCGCGCGTAACGATGCACGATCATGCGTTCGGCGTGCCCAAGGACTCGAATGGACCGGCGGTGGTCTATGGCACGCTCACGGTAAAGATGCTTGGTGACAAGGAACTCGAGCACCTGAAGAAGGACGGCGCCAGCGAGGTCCGTTCGACCGAATTGCAGATCGATGCGGTTTCGGTGCTGATCCCGAAATCGGCCTGACAACGGGCGCCGAACCCGATCCGACATCCGAGGCCGCCTGCTTGAAACGAATTCGCCAGAACGCCATCGTCGCCTGCGCCGTGCTGCTACTGCTGCTGGCCGTTTTCGCCATCGACCGTTTTGGAGGCTGGCGCGGTTTCCTGCAGCCGCAGGCGGTTCCCGAAGTGGCCATTTCGGTGGCGGCGGCCTCGATCGATCCGCTCAACGAGGGGCGCCTGGTCAGCGTGCAGGGCAGGCTGGAGGCGGCGCAGGTGCCGAAGGACGCGCAACTCGGTGTCGTAGCGGACGCTGCGGTGGTGCTGATCCGCAACGTCGAGATGTTCCAGTGGCGGGAAGCGTGCGTCGACACCTCGTGCGTGCAGTCGACGGCATGGTCGAACACGCTGATCGATTCGTCGGCCTTCCATGCGCAGGAAGGTCACGAAAATCCGCCGGCGTTTCCGTTTGAATCGACCCGCTTCGATGCCGAAGGCATCCATCTGGGCGCCTTCCGGCCCGATCTCGGATTGGTCCTGGCCCAGGTCGAACCCGTGGCGCGTCCGCTGCGCCTCGAGGAGTTGCCCGCCAACCTTGCCGCCAGCGCCAGCCAGATCGATGGCCGCATTTACATCGGCAACGATCCGCTCAATCCCGCAGTCGGTGACCTGCGCATCGGCTATTCGATCATTCCGTCGGCGACGACGACCCTGAGCGGCATTCAACGCGCCGACCGGCTGGTCGCCGTGGAGCCGAAGAATCCAACCTAGGAACCGATCATGCACATCACGGGAATCTATGCGGCGCTGGCCGCGATCCTCGTCATCATTCTCTCGGCCCGCGTGATCGCGCGGCGTAGGAGCGCGCGCATCGGTATCGGCGACGGCGACGACAAGGTCCTGGCCCGCTGCGTGCGTGCCCACGGCAATGCGATCGAATACCTGTCGATCGGCTTGATCCTGCTGCTCCTCGTCGAGATGAACCAGACCCAGCCGCTGGTCGTGCACATCTTCGGCATAGCATTGCTGTTCGGTCGCCTGATGCATGCGGTCGGTCTGTCACGCAGTTCGGGGCCGAGCTTCGGCCGGGTGGGCGGCATGATCCTGACCCTGGCCGCGATGGGCGGCATGGCGGCCCTGCTGATCTGGCAGTTCGTGCTGCGCCTGACGATCTGACCGCCGGCATCAACAACGAAGCGGCAACGCGCCGCCCGCCATCGAAACCCGCACCACCCATCCGCCAGGTTCTTTCATGCGCAACGCTTTTCGTAGGAAGCGCCTTCAGGCGCGATGCTCTACGCCACATTGCGGGAAAGGCATCGCGGCTGAAGCCGCTTCCTACAGCGAAGCGGGAACGCGCTGCCCGCCAGCGAAGTCCGCGCCGCTTGTTCGCTGCTTTTCGTAGGAGCGCCTTCAGGCGCGATGCTCTCGCGCAGATCCCTCGAAAGGCACCGCGGCTGAAGCCGCTTCCTACAGCGAAGCAGAAACGCGCTGCCCGCCAGCGAGGTCCGCGCCGCTTGTTCGCTGCTTTTCGTAGGAGCGCCTTCAGGCGCGATGCTCTCGCGCGGACCCCTCGAAAGGCATCGCGGCTGAAGCCGCTCCTACGATCCAACGGATTCGCCGTGGCCGTCGCCGCGCATGATGTCCTCGTGTTCAAGGAAATACATGCCGGCGAACATCTTCGGATCGACCGAAAAGCCATCGGCCATCTTCTGCACGAGCCAGCGTGCCGCCTCAGTTCTCGGCACTTCGTGCAGGGTGATGTCCTCGGTTTCGTCACCGCCGCCGGCGTGCACGCGAGTCAGGTTGCGGGCCCGGACGAAGGCGAGGATCTCGTTGCTCATGCCAGCCGAGGTCGGACCGGCCATGATGAACTCGACGTTGGCCGCCTCATAGCCGGTTTCCTCGATCAACTCGCGGCGGGCGGCCTCGACCGCGCCTTCGCTGGCCGATTCGGGGTTGTCGCCGACCAGGCCCGCCGGCATTTCGATCGTCATGCAGTCCAGCGCGGGCCGAAACTGCTCGACAAACAAGACCTTGTCCTCGGCGGTCACGGCGATGATCATGACTCCGCCGCCCGGGTTGGTGCGTTCGGCATATTCCCAACGCCCGCGCCGTTTCAGGCGTAGCCAGGTTCCGTTGCAAAGCGTGACGGTTTCGGTCATCGTTGTCGGCTCCATGAAACTTTCGCGGGCGCGGCGTGGTCTGCACCGCCTCATATCCCGCTAGCATCCAAGGTTGTATCGATGAATATCAAGCGATTGCTGTGTTGCCTCGCATTATTGCTGGCTGCACCGATGGTTCTGGCCGACAAGCCGGCGGCGGACATGCAGGGCAAGCGGGATGCCACCACGTTCACCGAGGCGGAGGTCAGTGCAATCACCTCGCCGGCGGTCCTGCATCGCATGGTGGCCGGTTACGAGCGCCTCGGCGACCAGCAGCGCCTGGCTTGGACCCTGGCCCGCCTCAGCGAACTGAACCCCGATTCGGGTGACCTGCGCATGGCCCTGGCCCTGACCTACGCCAACCTCGGCGACAAGTCCAAGACCTACGATCTTCTGCTGAAGATGAAGGAGCAGGGTTACGGCGTCGATCTGAGCGACGATCCGCGCTTCGAAAAGGTTCGCGGCACCGAAGCCTGGACCTATGTGGTCGACAACCTCAAGGCCAACCTGAAGCCGTTCGGCGAGGGCAAGGTCGCCTTCGAGCTGCCGAAGGGCGACACCCTGTTCGAGTCGATCGCCTGGGATCCCAAGCGCGGCAAGTTCCTCGTGGGCAGCGTGCGCGAAGGCAAGATCTACCTCGCCGACAAGGATGGCAAGCTCAAGGAATTCATCACGCCGGCGGATGGCAGCGGCCTCTGGAGCGTGTATTCGATGGCCGTTGATGCCGAGCGCGACCTGCTCTACGTGAACTCGACCTCGGCGCTCTACTTCAAGGGTTTCCGCCAGGAGGACTTCAACAAGACCGGCATCTTCCAGTTCAAGCTGTCGACCGGGAAGCTGCTGCACAAATACCTGTTGCCGACCGACCAGGGCACGCGCAGCCTGTCCAGCATCACGGTCGGCAAGAACGGCAAGGTGTATGCCGCCGACGGCGTACGCAAGGAGATCTACACGATCGACAACGGCCAGCTCAAGCTGGTCGTGGCGAACCCGAAGCTGACCAGCATTCGCGGCCTTGCGGTCAGCGATGACGGCAACATCCTGTACTTCGCCGACTATGGCCTCGGCATTTTCGGTGCCGACCTCAAGGAAGGCACCGGCTTCACCCTGAAGCATGATCCGGCCCACCTGGTGCTTGGCGGCATCGAGGGTCTGTACAGCTACGACGGCACCCTGGTCGCGATCGAGAACGGCATCTCGCCGAAGCGCGTGATCCGCCTGTCGCTGTCCAAGGACGGCAAGAGCGTGACCCGCATGATGCCGCTGGACGTGGCCAATCCGGCGTTCTTCCTGCCTACCTACGGCACGGTGGCCGGCAACGACCTGTATTTCATCGCCAACAGCCAGAAGGGCATGTACGGGCAGTACGGCGATCTCAAGGACGAAAAGAACCTGCAGCCGGTGCGCATCTTCCGCAGCAACCTGCGCTTCGCGTGGGATGAGAGCGGCATTCCGGCCGGTCAGATCCAGCCGGCGCGCCGGGCGACGCCGGAAGAGGCCGCTGCTGCGCGCGGCACGCCAAAGCTGCTCGAGCGGCCGCCGGAAACCAAGCCTGCAAAATCGGAAGACAAGGGCGGCTGATCCCGACCTTGCCGAAAAAAGCCCGGCCCCGAGCCGGGCTTTTTGATGCGCCGGGATCAGCCCTGCGCCGCGATCCGGCGCAGGGCGTCCTCGAAGATTTCAGGCGGCTGGCCACCCGAGATCAGGTGGCGATCGTTGATGATGACGGCAGGGACGGCATGGATGCCGCTGTCGAGGTAGCGCTGTTCCTGCTTGCGCACCTCGTCGCCGTATTCGCCGCTTTCGAGAATGGCCTGCGCGCGATCGCCGTCGAGTCCGGCCTCGACCGCGATACGGACCAGGTTGGCCTGCGCCGAGACGTCCACGCCATCAGTGAAGTAGGCGCGCAGCAGCGCGTGCTTGAGGGCGAGTTCACGGTCGCGACCTTCGAGCGCCGCCCAGTGCAGCAGGCGATGCGCATCGAAAGTGTTGTAGATGCGGTCGCGCTGGTTGAAGGTGAAGCCGAGGGCGGCACCGCGTGCGCGGATCGCTTCGCGGTTGGCAGCCAGCTGTTCCGGCGTCGAGCCGTATTTCTGCCGCAGGTGCTCGGCGACGTCCTGGCCTTGCGCGGGCATCTGCGGATTGAGCTCGAACGGCTGGAAATGCAGCTCGACCTCGACGCTGTCGCCGACCCGCGCGATCGCCTGCTCAAGCGATTTGAGCCCGATCGCGCACCACGGACACGAGACATCGGAGACGAAATCGATCTTCAGCGCGGTCGGCGCGTTTGAGATGGCCATGGCAGATACTCCAGATCTGGTTCCGTGGAAGATTGGGCACCAGCGGCGACAATCAAGCGGGATGCCGCAGCGACGCCCTCGTGCACGACATGGACGACAGGCGTACCGCATCCGCAGCGCGTCTGGCTCTTGTCCGGTTCCATCATGGAGCGCCGCCGCGATCTTCACTGACGGTTTCGAGGCCAACCGGAAGGCTGGTGCCGGCGGATTCAGTCCGCCTTCGGGCACCAGCGCTTGCGACCCGCTGCGTCGGGCTTGATGAAGCCATCGATGTAATAGGCGAGCAGGGTACGTCCGTAGGATTCGTCAGCCTTCGACACCAGCGGTTTCGCATCGGCGAACCAGCCGTCGATGCAGGTCTTGCTGTCGGCAGAAGCGGCGGAGCATTCGAGCAGGCGGTCAAAGGCCTTGCGATAGGTCGCGAAGGCCGCGGGCGTCATCGGCGCACCGTGGCCCGGCACCAGTCGTTTGAAGCGGACCTCGGACAATTCCCCGAGCGCGCGCTTCCAGCCTTCCGGACAGGCCGAATCGAACATCGGAACGGGCAGGGTGACGAGGTCGCCGGCGACCAGGGTTCGCGTCGATGGATCGAACATCCAGAGATCGCCCTCGGTGACCGAGTGCGCGCTGGCATGCACTTCGAGGATGCGACCGCCGAGGTCCAGGGTCGTCGATTCGCGAACCGGGTCGGTCTCGGCCAACTGGCGGTCGAGCTTGAGCAGATCGAGTTCGGCCTGGTAGCGCTTGCGCTCGGTCGAGCCGGCCTCGAGGGTCGGTACGTAGGATTCGAGCTGCTTGCGGTAGTCGGCGTGGAATCCATCCAGCGCGTTGTCGAGCGATGGATGCGCATAGACGTGGAGACCGGGCCAGCGCGCGCGGAACTGCGCATTGCCGCCGATGTGGTCGAGGTGCCAGTGGCTGTTGACCACGCCGACCAGCGGCACCCCGAGTCCGGCGACGAGGTCGATCAGTTCCTGGGTGTGGGCGTTGCCGCGACCCGTGTCGACAACGACGGCGCCGTCATTCCCGCGAATGATCAGGCTGTTGCCATCGGGGCTGTGGTTTGCCTGCAACTGGCCTGGCAGCAGGGTGATGCCTTCTGCCACTTCGACCGTGACGTCCGCCGCTTCGACAGTTGCGCAGCAAGCGGCCAACAACATCGGTAGCAGGATGCGGGGAAGCATGGAGGTACGCACGGTTTCTTGTCTCCTCGTCGCCGGTTCCTGGAGCGTGCAGGCAGCCGGCAAGGTCGAGTGCTCCCATCGCATCCGCGCTGCGATCATGCCGCCGCCACCTGGTCGCATTAGGCGATTCGCGCAGGCCGCTTGCGCGTGCTGAACGTCATGCCGGCAGGCGCCGCCGGGACGATCGCGTGCGCCGCGCATAGGCCGTCCGACATTCCGACTTCCAGCACGCGCGTCCGCTGCTACGTGGGCACAGTATCGGCACGGTGGAGCACGCAAACGCTGCGGGCCCCGGCGAAGGGGAGACCAACATGTCGAATTGGAGCGTTGCGGAACGACGGATTTTCAGTGCCTGTTCGAGACTGCATGGCCGCATTCTTGTCGGGCCACTGCTTGCCATGTGCCTGTGCATGGTGATGGGTGCAGAGGCTGCGAGTGCGGCGCCGGACCCTCTGCTGGGCAAGTGGTGGGGCACGACCGGTACCGACCGGGAACGTATCGAAGTCGGCTTCGAATTCGTTCGTGACGCGGAAGGCAGGCTGCGCATGCGCTTCACCCAACCGATCACCAACGTATTTGACTATGCGGACAGTTCCGAGATCGTGCGCGAGGGCGAGCGCGTCAGCATCGAATCCTTCGCCCTGTCGCTGACCCTCAAGGGCGATACCCTGACAGGCACGTTTCCGGGGCCGAAGAGCAGGGCGCTGCTCAGGCGCGTCGATGCGATTCCGGCCGAGGCGCCGATTCCCGAGGTGCCGACCGGGCCCGGACCGCTCTGGCAGGCACGTCTCGGCGGACAGGTGTTCGCCACACCGACGGTTCTCGATGGCGTCGCCTATATCGGCGGGACCGGCGGCGTCGTCAATGCCGTGGACCTGTCCAGCGGTGAGCTCAAGTGGGCATTCGCGGCAGGCGGCCCGATTTTCGGCGCCGCCGCGGCGGTGGCCGATGCCGTGTATTTCGCCTGTGACAACGGCTTCCTCTACAAGCTCGATCGCGCGACTGGCAAGCAGGTCTGGCGATACGAACTCGGCGATGCCGATGTGCCGCGAGTTCTCCCGCACCCGTCGGTCTTCGACTGGGATTGGCAGGGTGCGGCTCCGCTGGTCGCCGACGGCATCGTCTACGTCGGTTCGGGTGAGGGCAGCATGCATGCGGTCGATGCCGGCAGAGGCGAACGGCGCTGGCGCTTCGCCACCAGCGGCAAGATCCGCAACGCAGCGGCGCTCGATGGCGAGCGCGTCGTTTTCGGCAGCGCCGATCATTTCGTCTACGCGCTGGACCGCAAGACCGGTGCCGAGCGCTGGCGCCACGATACCCGCGCCGACGTCGACGGGACGCCATTGATCCACGACGGGCGCGTCTATATCGGCAATCGCGGCGCCGGCCTTTATGCGCTCGACGCGGCCACCGGCGCCGAGATCTGGCGGCTCTATTTCTGGGGATCCTGGGTCGAGTCGACGCCGGTGATCGCGGACGGTGTGCTCTATATCGGCTCTTCGGACCTGCGCCGGGTCAGTGCGATCGATCCGGCCGATGGCCATGTGCAATGGCGCAGCGACGTGCGCGGCTGGACCTGGGGCACGCCGCTGATCGTCGGCGACAGGATCTATGCGGCAGCGGCTGGCGGCACGCCCTATTTCGTCAGGCACCTGGCCAGTCTCAGCACGCTCGACCGCAAGACCGGCCGTCTGCTCACACGTTGGCCATTCCCCGATACCGGCGGTCACCAATGGGGCGTCGCCGGATCGCCGGTGCGCGATGGCGACCGCGTCATCGTCGCCACGATCGAGGGTTCGCTGTTCGCCTTTCCACTGCAGTAGTTGTGCCGCCAATCGCGCATCGCGTGGCGGTGGCACTTGACGCGCGCGCGCCGATGGCGTGCCATGGATCCCCGATCATGGAGGCGTGCCGCCAACAGGCATCGCGTCGACGACACGGCCCAAGGAGACCGATGTGTGCGGTCGCTATTCGAGCTACTACACCTGGCGCGAGATCTGGGAGTTTTCCGGTGGTCTGCAGCTGACCGTTCCGGCCGAGGATCCGCAACCCGCCTACAACCTGGCGCCGACCCAGCCCGGCTGGGTCCTGGTCGGCGAAGGCGAGGGCAAGGCACGGGCCACGCAGATGCGCTGGGGTCTCATTCCGGCCTGGGCACGCGATGCAAAGATCGCCTACAGCACGATCAACGCGCGCGTTGAAACGGCGAGCAGCAAACCGGCCTTCCGTTCGGCGTGGAAATCGCGGCGCTGCCTGGTCCCGGCGTCGGGCTACTACGAGTGGCCCGGCGAGGGCAGGCAGAAGCAGCCCTACTACATCCATGCCACCGACTCACCGGTAATCCTGTTTGCAGGACTCTGGGAGCGCTGGAGCCCGAAGGATGGCGAGCCGATCGAAACCTACTCCATCGTGACCATGGACGCGGCCGGCGACCTCGCCCGCCTGCACGATCGCATGCCCCTGATGCTGCCGCCTGACCTGCACCGCGACTGGATCGAGGGCGATGGCGAACAGGCGACTGCGATCGCGCAGGCCGCACCGATTCCCGCCCTGACCTGGCACGCGGTCGGCAAGGCGGTCGGCAACGTGCGCAACCAGGGACCGCAACTGATCGAGCCGGTCGATGCGTTGCTGCCGGAGCTGCTGCCCGAGGAGTGAGCTTCGCGAGGCCGCCTACGGCCGTCGATGGGCATGTCTTCGATCAGCCGCTGGCCGCACATTCGCGAAACGAACCGAGACTGGCCTCGCGCCGCGTGAACGACTCGCAGGCGAGATCCATGGCCTCGTACTCGGCGCGATGATCGGCCATGAACGCCTCGAGGTCCGCACGGCTGCGCCAGCGATCGATGGTCAGGTAGCGCACGGGGTTTGCCTCGTCGCGGAGCAGCAGCGTTTCGAGATAGCCTTGTGCCTGGCGAAACAGGCGCGCCCATTCGCCATCCGGGCCGTAGTAGCGCAGGAAGGCCGCGACGGATTCGGGTTCGACCTCGAACTCCCAGACATACGCGTGGTGTGCGGCGGTTCCGCTCATGGATCGGTCTCCAATCCAGGATTCGGCGCCTGACGGTGCACAGTTCTGGCGCATCCTTGTCTTGCGTTCGAGCCTGGCATGCCGGTCGAGCGATCAGTCGAAGCTGCTGGCGAAGATGACGTCGCCGACGAAGAAATCGTGGTTGTAGGTGGTGCCTTCATAGGTCGCGCGGAAATGCCAGGTGCCGGCCGGCGCGTTCCCTGGCAGGGTCCACGACCAGTACCAGTAGGACGCGCTGTAGTAAGGGTCTGAGGTCGCATCCGACATGCGGAAGTTCCATGACTGGAACGCGCTGTTGTCGGGACGCAGGATCTGGAAGGCGGTCAGTTGCGCGGCGCGCTGGTCGCGGTAGTAGGCGACGAAATACGGCGTGCTGCCGGCCAGGAAGTTGTCCGCAAGGTTCGGCGTTTCATCGATCGGGTTCGGGCAATTGGTGCCGTGATATTCGGGCGGCGCGGAATGGGTCGAGATCTTGTTGATCGCCGAATCGTAGTGGGGCGACTGTTGCGCCCAGAGCGAAGCCGATACCTGACAGGCACCCTGGTAGGGTTCGAGGATGGTATATCCGGTCAGCGCCGAGTGGTTCTCGAAGTGCAGGTGCGGGCCGCTGGAAAAGCCCGAGCTGCCGACCTTGCCGAGAAACTCGCCGGCGGCAACGGTGGCGCCGACCGGTTTGGCCGTCTGCGAGAGCTTTTTCATGTGGCCATACCAGGCGACCGTGCCATCCGCATGCTGGATGTACACGGCGTTCCAGTCGTCGGAATAGTTGTTCGGACAACTGCGATCGTCGAAACCGTCCTGCTTGCCGATGATCGTGCCCGGCGCCGCGGCGACGATGTCGACCTGCTGCTGGTCCATCATGTTCCACGGGAACGGCCAGAGGAAAAAATCGATGCCGGCGTGGTTGTAGCCGTCGGCAAGGTCGTAACTGCGGGCGCCGCAGTTCCAGTCCAGCAGCTGGTTCGGAAACGCAGGGTTGAGGTCGACGAAATTGGAGATGCCGTGGTAACCGGGATCGCCGTAGCCGGAAACGCTGCGCAACGGCCATTGCAGGCCGCCCTGCAGCGGGGCCAGCAGGGCCGGTGTCCTGATGATCTTGCCCTGGCGTTCTAGCTCGGCGACGTTGGCAGCGAGTTCGGCGTCGATGCGGGCGCGCTGTTCGGCGCTGATCTCGTCGGAGGGGAAGAGCGGAGCGCGCCCGCCACCATCGGGGGTCCTCGCCTCGACGGAATGGATGGCAAGACCGAGAACGAGCACACCGATGCCGGCGATTTGCCGCAGCCGGGAACTCCTTGCTTCAGCTTGGCCAGAGCAATGGATGATCGCCCGGTCCACCGTTCCCCTCGCGACGCTCCAAGCGCTGCGTCCGGGCTCGCGTCTTTTCGACATGCCGAGTTCTCCGCTGTTGTCCGCCCCCAAGCGGGCATTCCCATGCTTCCAACCTTGAGGGAAACAGCCAGCGAGTTCAACCTCGGTTGCCCGCTGCCTGAGTGCAGCGGTCTCGAGAGAGTGGTGGCGGGGGCGGGCGAGAATGCAACCGGCAGGACACCGCCTGCCCCGTCAGTCCGGGACTCGCCCACCCCCTCAGTTCTGGATGCGTATCTGGATCGGGTAGTAGGCTCCCGAGAGGTCCGCCGCATCCCACAGGTAGGTTTCGTTGCCATAGCTCGGGTGGCTTTTCAGACCCGAGGGCGTGCTTGCCTGGACGAAGATCTCGTAGTCGCCGTTGGCGAATTCGCGCGTATCGAACGGGCGCGTGTAGCGACCCTGCGGAGCGGGTACGTCACGCGCCGTGTCGATGGCCATGACCGCATTGCCGGGCGGCGTGCCGATACCGGCGGGGCGCAGGAAGACCTCGACCGTGCTGATGCCGGTCGTGCCACCCGTGCTCCAGACCTCGGTGCTGGCGACCGGAAAGACCATCAGCTCCGGCGCCCAGTTCGCGTAGCTGTGGTTGCCGACGACCATGGTCAGCGGCACGACGCCGCTGATGGTGATGCGCGTCGGCGGAACATCATGGATCAGGTGCTCCTCGTCGATCTGGGTACTGCCGATCTGCTCGAAGCGCGCCGGCGGCCCGAGCCTCGGCAGCTCGCTGTGCAAGGGGAACGGATGGATCGCGGCCGGCGGCGTGTAGGCCGGCGCGCTGCCCGGCGGATAGAACACTTCCAGATGTACGTCGATGATGCCGGTGTTGTCGGCGAAGAACCGGAAGCGGTTGTCACCGATCGCCAGCGGCGAACTGCCACCCTGGACGAGGTCGCCAAGCTTGATCCGTACCGTGCTCGGAACCGCCCAGTCGAGCAGCTCGGGGACGTTCGGGACGCTGTTGTTCCCGCGTGGCGGCAACGGGTAGCTGGCGCCGTCGTTGAGCGTGACGTGATCGCCGGGGACGAGGTTGAACGAGGAGTAGTCGCCCATCTGGTAGGTCCACACCAACCAGGCTTCGGCCGTCGCCCCGGCCTGGGTCGGGCGCAGATCGTCGGGGACCTTGATCGTGAAGGTCGGGAATTCGGAATTCCAGCGGCTCGATTTCTGGTAGTCGGTGCCGGCGATGCGGGTCACGTAGTTGTGCACGCTGCGCGGCTCGACCACCGGCCCGTCGAATCCGAAGTTGTCCCAGTGCACGAGGTAGTAGGGATTGGCGTCCTTCGGCGTGTTGTAACCGAAGGCGATCCAGAGTGGCTCGTAGTCACCGGCGGCGAGCGTCCACGGCGCGAACGGCGCATCGATGACGCTGCGTCCGTCGATGCGCACCTCGATGCCGTCGGTGCCGACGCGCACGTCGAAGGCGCGGCGCACGTTGGAGACGGCCTGGCGTCCGGCCGCTTCCATGTCGACCGAGGCAATCTGGTGCGAAGCGCCGTCCATGCCGATCAGGTTGACGCTGAAGGTCTGGAACTGCGCACGCAGGCGCAGCATGCCGGCCGGCAGGCCGGTCGCTCCCTCCATGTCGAAGAAATCGGCATGTCCGGTGACGTCGGTACGGACCGGATTGAGATCGAGATACCAGACCGAACGCGGACTCAGCGGACTGTCCATGTCGAAGACGATGCGACGACGCACGCCGTTCTCGATGCGCAACGGCTTGCGAAAGCGTTGCGAGGTCTGCGACTTGTCGCCGGTATTGTCGACGCGCGTACCGTTCAGCGAATGGGCATGGAACTGGTCGTTGATGAAGAACAGGTTGAAGCGAGGATCGGTCGAGGTGACCGTGGCATTGTTCCACAGGGTTTCGTCGGCCGGTCCGAGCGGCAGGTTGAAATCGTCGAAATAGGTCATCGCGGTGCGCAAGGCATTGACGCGCGTGGCGTCGCCGCCATTGAACAGTTGCTCGTTCGCGTAGCTGGTGATTTCGCCGAGCGAGTTGATGCGTTGCACGCGCACCCGGTACGGCGCGTCATTGAGCAGCGGCTGGACCTGGACGCGACGGTTGCCGGTGACCAGCCAGCGCGTGGCGGAGAGGGTGGCGCTGTCATGGCCATGCTCACTGAGGCAGCCGATCGAGCCGTCCTTTCGTATTGCAGCGGGCAGGGCGCCCGGCGGCGGCCCAGCCTGGCCCTCGGGCCACCAGCTGACCAGGAAGCCGGCGGCATCGTTGCCGTTGCCGTCCATCGTCCACCACTGGCCCCAGGCATTTTCGCCGTCGTAGTCCATCTCGAGCGTGGCGACGCGATCGTCGCGCAGGATATTCACGATCG
Source organism: Dokdonella immobilis (assembly GCF_900115085.1). Taxonomy (GTDB): domain Bacteria; phylum Pseudomonadota; class Gammaproteobacteria; order Xanthomonadales; family Rhodanobacteraceae; genus Dokdonella; species Dokdonella immobilis. Next base: position 21,037 of record NZ_FOVF01000005.1, read on the forward strand.
GGGCGGGTTCGAGCGGCTCGAAACCGGAGCGGAAGACCGACTCGGCCATCGCCATGGGTGCGGCCAGGACCAGCCAGGCGCCGAGCGCAAGGACGGCCGCGCGAGACGGGCGGGCGCGGGCGAAGAAATCGGAACAGCCACGATGCAGGGTCATCGGCGGTATCCGGCAGTTTGGGCGCGCTGAGTCTAGGCCCGCGCTGCCAGCCGAAACGAGCGTCTTGTCACACCTGCGCCGGCCCGGCCCGGAAAGGCTCCGGATCTGCCAGCCGTGGGCCTTCTGCGGATTCCCGGAAGTTCAGCGCACCGGGTCGAGGCGGCTGATGGTGCGATCGAAGCGTGGCTTCCAGTTGGCCTTGATGTCGGCGGAGACGAGGATGCGCCCGGCGCGGCCGATCAGCAGCTTGCGCGGAACGAATCCGATGAAGCGCGAATCCTCGCTGTTGTCACGGTTGTCGCCCATCATAAAGTACTGCCCGGGCGGCACCTCGACCGGGCCGAAGTTGCTGGCCGGGTTGCGCGTCGGCAGGAACTGCACGGCATGCGGATGACCACCCAGGTCTTCGGTCGCACGCGTGGCCTCGACATAGCGGCCGTAGCCGATCGGTTCGCTGACCTGGGTCAGGTCGCTGTAGTCGACCGCGTCGTCGTTGATGAAGAGCCGGTTGTCACGAAGCTCGACGACATCGCCCGGAACCGCAACCAGGCGCTTGATCAGGCGCGTGCCGTCCTTCGGCGAGGAGAACGTGACGATGTCGCCGCGCTGCGGCTCACCGAGACGGAACAGCGACACATCGGTCAGCGGGATCTTCAGGTCGTAAGCGAGCCGGTTGACCAGAACAACGTCGCCTTCGAGGATGGTCGGTCGCATCGAGCCGGTCGGCACCGGGTTCCAGTCGGCGATGGCCGTGCGGAACAGACCGAGGCAGAGAACGAAGACGAGAATGCCGCGATTGTTCCTGATCCAGTTTTTCATCGGAGTTTTCCGCTGGGTTGAATGTCACAGACCGCCGCAATCCGCAGAAAGTTTCGGGGCCGCTCCATAGCCTGCTCAACAAGACACGGCGCGGAGTTTCAGCTTCGTGCCGACCGCAGCGAGCGACTTGATGGCCGGGATCAGCTCGCGTCCGAGCTCGGTCAGATCGTACTCCGCCGATGGCGGCGACGAATCCACCAGGCGACGCACGACGATGCCGCGCGATTCGAGTTCGCGCAAGCGCGCACTGAGGACGCGCGCGGAAATCCGCGGAATGTCGTGGCGCAGTTCGCCGAAGCGGCGCGGGCCGCCGCTCAGATACCAGATTACGTTCGGCGCCCAGGCGCCGCGCAACATCGCCATGCACTCGGTGAGTGGGCAGTTCGGCGGAAATTCGACGCTGGATTTGCGCACCGGCAGCGCCATGGTCGTGATCGGAAAGTTGAGTGGTAACCAACTGGATACCACATTTTTAGGGTTACTGCCAGTTATGTAGTATCCAGTGGATACCGAACCCGGGTACCATCACCCATCGCGGATCATCTGGAGTCGCCCATGAATAACCACCCCGTTTCCGAGGCCGCGGCGCGCCTCGGCATCGAGCACCCGATCGTGCAGGGTCCGTTCGGCGGTGGTCTTTCGACCGTCGAGCTGGCGGCTGCGGTGTCGCGTCTCGGTGGCCTCGGCTCCTACGGAGCGCACGGCCTCGCACCCGAACGCATCGGCGAGGTCACGGCCGCCATCCGCCACCGTACCGATGCGCCATTTGCCATGAACCTGTGGATTTCCGATCACGATCCGGGCGGCCTGGCGCTGAGCCCAGAGGCGTTCGATCGCGTCTACGCCCTGTTCGAGCCGTGGTTCCGCGAGCTCGGTGTCGACAAGCCGGAAATGCCCGAGCGTTACCACGCCGAGTACGCTGCCCAGATCGACGCCTTGCTCGAAGCGCGACCACCGGTCTTCAGTTTCGTCTTCGGCATTCCCGACCGGCGCGTGCTCGAGGAATGCCGTCGTCTCGGCATCGTCACGGTCGGCGCCGCGACCTCGATCGCCGAGGCCGAAGCGCTCGATGCAGCACGGGTCGACCTGATCGTCGCCACCGGTGCCGAGGCCGGCGGGCATCGTCCGTCTTTCCTGCAGCGCGCCGAGGACTCGCTGATCGGCACCTTCGTCCTGGTCCAGCTCGTTGCCGACCGGGTCAGTGTGCCGGTCATCGCCGCCGGCGGTATCGCCGATGCACGTGGCCTGCGCGCGGCGCGCGCGCTCGGCGCCGGCGCGGCGCAGATCGGGACGGCGTTCCTGGCCTGCGAGGAGTCGGGCACGCACGAGGCCCATCGGCAGCGCCTGTTCGGGCCCGACGCGCGACAGACCACGCTCACGCGCAGCTTCACCGGCCGGCTGGCGCGCGGCTTGCGCAACCGCTGGACCGAGCAGATGGGCCAGCAGCCTGAGACGCTGCCACCGTTTCCGGTGCAAGGCTGGTTCGTTTCGAAATTGCGCGCCGCCGCAATCGCCGCCGGGCGCGATGATCTGGTCTCGCTGTGGAGCGGACAGATCGCCCCGAACCTGCGCCATCGCCGTGCCGCCGACCTGATGCAGGCACTGATCACCGACTGAATTCCCGGCCGGGCCTGGTCGGCAGATCGAGCCCGGCATTCCCACCCCAGCAAGGAGTTTCCATGAAGCTGTATTACGCACCGGGCGCATGCTCGCTTTCGCCACATATCGTCGCCAATGAAATCGGCATCACGCTCGAGCTCGAGAAGGTCGACACCAAGACCAAGCAGACCGAGCACGGCAATGACTACCTGGCGATCAATCCAAAGGGCTACGTACCCGCCCTGCGCCTCGACGACGGCGCGCTGCTGACCGAAGGTCCGGCCATCGTCCAGTACCTGGCCGACCAGAAGCCGGACTCCGGCATCGCCCCGGCCAATGGCACGCTGGCGCGCTATCGCCTGCAGGAAATGCTCGGCTACATCAATTCCGAGCTGCACAAGACCTACAGTCCGCTGTTCAATTCGAACACCACCGATGCCGTGCGCGCGGATCGCGAGGCCTACCTGCGCAAGCGCTATGCCCTGGTCGAACAGACGCTTTCTAACCAGCCGTTCCTGCTCGGCGACCAGTTCAGTGCGGCCGACGCCTACCTGTTCACGGTGACCAATTGGGCCAGGGTGCTCAAGCTCGACCTCTCGGAGTTTCCGAACCTGATGGCCTTCCAGAAGCGGGTCGCCGAGCGGCCGGCTGTGCAGAGCGCCATGCGCGAAGAAGGACTGATCAAGTAATCGGATCCCTCCCCGCACCTCGCCGGAACGGTGCGGTGCGGTATTTGCCCTTGCAGCGGCGAACGCTCGATCAAATGCAGACGGTCAGCCGCCGCCATTCTCGGCGGGCCATGGATCGGCCCATGCCGGCAGGCGCTCGAGCGTGTCGAGCCAACGTACGATGTTCGGGAAAGGCACGAGCGGCATGGCCAATTCGCGCCAGTAGCGGGCCATCGAGGCGAGCTGGAAATCGGCGATGGTCAGGCGTCCGCAGCAGACATGTTCGCGATCCTCGAGGTGCGCATCGAGCACCCTTGCGCAGCGACGCAGTCCGGCGACCTTGTCTTCAAGCGCTGCGAGGTCGGGCGGCCCGAGTGCGAACGTCGTCTTGACGATGTATTCGAAATAGAACGGCGCGACGGCCGGTTCCCAGTGGCCGAGATCCCAGCTGATCCAGCGCAGGACTTCGACCTGCTCGTCCGGATTCTGCGCCGGCCACATGTCCGAGCCCTCGCGGATGCACAGGTAGGCCATGATCGCGCTCGATTCCCACAACACCCGGTCGCCATCGACCAGCGTCGGTGCCTTCATGTTCGGGTTCAGGCGTGCATAGTCGGAGAAGCGCAGCTCTCCGGCCTTGGCGTCGAGGTGGATGAATTCGGCATCGATGCCGAGATGCCTGGCCAATGCGAGTACGCGTCGCGGGGCCTGGGCCCTGATCCAGTAGATTTGCACGAAACGGCCTCCTGTAGCGTGGGATTCATCGGTATCGACGAACGGAAAGACGCCGGATCGACATCGCTCGCGAAGCGCTCAGGCAGGATCATCTTCGCGGGACGCGGTCCCATCGCCCGCGGCGATCGATCATCGAGCGCGCACGAAGCGGTAGTGCGCAACCTGCCACTCGCTGCCGCCGGCATAGCCGAACAGTTCGGCACAGGCCATCCAGAACATGCGCCAGCGCTGGTTCCAGAGCCGGGCCTGGTGCGGGCCGTAGGCTTCCTCGAGGACCTGCATCACCGCATCGCGATTGCGGTCCTGGTTGGCGAGCCAGGCGTTGGCGGTCTTCTCATAGTGCGTGCCGGAGAGCAGCCAGCGTTCCTCGATCACAACCTCGCGCTGGAAGTGCAACAGGGTATCGGCGGCCGGCATCAGCCCGCCGGTGAAGAAGTGGCGACCCATCCAGTTGTCCTCGCCCTGCGTCTCGAACGGATAGGCCAGGGTCTTGTGGCAGAAGATGTGGACGAACAGCTTGCCACCGGGCTTGAGCCACGCACCGACGCGCTGCAGCAGGTGTTCGTAGTTGCGCATGTGCTCGAACATCTCGATCGAAACGACGCGATCGAAGCGGCCGCTGTCCAGGCTCAGGACGTTGATGTCGGCGGTGATGACCTCGACATTGGCCAGGCCGCGTTCGCGGCAGCGCGCCTCGATGAATTCGCGCTGCGGCAGCGAATTGGAGACTGCGGTGATGCGCGCATTCGGGAAGCGCGCGGCCATCCATAGGGTCAGCGAGCCCCAGCCACAGCCGAGCTCGAGGATCTGCTGGCCATCGGCGAGTTCGGCGCGCTCGCCATAGAGGCCGAGCATGCGCGCCTCGGCGGCGTCGAGATCGGGCGTCGAATCGTCCCAGTAGCAGGCGCTGTACTTGAGGTGGCGGCCGAGACAGAGTCTGAAGAACGCGGGTGGCAGTTCGTAATGCTGGGTGTTGGCGGCATCGGTCTCGATCGCGATCGGGCTGGCGCGCAGTTCATCGACGCGCGCGCGCTGGCGTTCGGCAGTGGCTTCGACGCCGCCGGCCGACTCTTCTTGCAGGCGCACCGCGCACATGCGCCGGATGCCGAGACGCAGGAGCGCATCAGGAAGCCGGCCGCGCTCGGCCCAGCGGGTCGCCAGGCTCTCGTGTGCCTGCGCGCTTTCGTCGCGACGGTCAGGGTTGGAAAGGGTCTGTGTTGTCATCGGCTTTTCCTGTATCGGTGCATGGCGCGGTCCGGGGCGGACTTGGACCCATCCGAACGGTTCGCGGTGTCCGCCTCGCGTGTCGTGCCCCCGGTCGGGCCAGCGCCGTGGGGGTTCGCTCGGGTTTGGCAGTCAGCTACGGGTTGTTTTGAGGCTCACGCGGAAACCATGGGATCAGCGGGCTGGTCGTGCGCTGGTATTCGCGGTAGTCGTCGCCACGCGAGCGCAGGGCCTGGGCTTCGGTGTAGGGAATGCCGGTCACCCAGTACAGGGTGCAGAGCATCAGGGTCGGGCCGACCAGGCTGGCAAGGACCCAGCCCGCGCCGCTGCCGACGGCCAGGGCGACATAGGCGAACCAGTGCAGCCACTCGAAGAAATAGTTCGGGTGGCGCGAGTAGCGCCACAAACCGCGCCGGCAGGTCTTGCCCCTGTTGGAAGGGTCGGCACGGAATGCAGCGAGCTGGCGGTCGGCGACCGATTCGCCGACCAGGGCGATGGCCCAGATCAGCACGGCGACGATGCTCCAGGGCGTCCATTCCCCGACCGGGTTGTGCGCGGCGATCCAGAACGGCAGCGAGAACAGCGCAGTCAGCAGGCCCTGGGCAAGGAAGAAGACGAGGAACTTGGTCTGGTTGTCGTTCCAGCGCTGGCGCAGGGCGACATAGCGTCCGTCCTCGCTTTCATTCAGGACACGGTGCCAGATGTAGGCGGCCAGACGCGCGCCCCAGAGCGCACCCATGACGCCGACCAGCAGGCGCGGCAGTGCGGCACCCGAACCGGTCCAGGCGTAGAACACGGCACTTGCCGCCATGCCGGTCGACCACAGGGCATCGACGATGCCGGCATTGCGCGTGCGGCGCTGGTACAGCCAGCCGCCGACCATCATCACGCTGGCCGCGGCCCAGACAATCAGGATCGACGCTGCTCCGCTCATGGCGCCCTCATCAGTGGCAGCGGCAAGGAATCATCGGGCCCGCGACCGAAGTGTCGCGCGGCCAGGCTCAGGACCAGCATCGCCACGAACCAGCACAGGCCGAGCACGCCGAGGGCGATCTCGACCGGTGCGATGATGGTAACGGCTCCCCAGGCCCGGGCCGCGACGTAGTACGTGGTCGGTCCGACAATCGCCGCCAGCGGCACGACCAGCAGCGGTCGTTCGGTCAGCCAGCGCATCGAGTGGTTGAGGGTCAGGGCGAAGCCGGCCCACAGCGACAGGATCCAGAGTGGCGCGACCGGCGCTGCCGGAATCGCGGCGGCGTATTGCGAAAGCCCCGCGGCGGCCATCAGCGTGTCGGTGGCAAAACCGAGGGCCAGGGCCAGCCACATCAGGCTGAAGTCACCGCGCAGGCGCACGTCAGGGCGTCGGTGATAGGCCGCAAAGGCCAGGAATGCTGCCGGTCCGGCCCACCAGATGCCATAGGCGGCGCCGCCGACCGCGGCGAACCAGACCAGCTGGAATGCGATGAAGTTGATCCAGGTTTTCATGCTTGCCTGCCGATGGAGCGAAGGTCAATCGGGCGGTCGCCGTTCCGGATGTCCGTGCCGGAGGTCGACCCGACGAACCGCGCGACCGGCAATCCTCCAGCGCTCGAGGATACGCTGGATCCCCGCGTTCGCCGGATCAACGCAAATCGACGGACAGGGTACCTCGCCTGGGGCCGCGGAGATTCGTTGTCGAGGGGGTGACGGTCCATTTCAATCGGCCGCGCTGGCCAGACGAGGCGCGAACTGCGGCGGCCGCGCACCGGGCTTGCACAGCAGCATCTGCACATCGCCGATCGAGCGCTCGAGGAAGCCGCCCTCGCAGTAGCTCAGGTAGAACAACCACATGCGGATGAAGCGATCGGGATAGCCGAGCTGGCGCACCGCGTCGATGCGGGCCACGAAGCGTTGCCGCCAGGCGCGCAGCGTCAGCGCGTAGCTCGGGCCGATATCCTCGAGGTTGAACAGTTTCATGTCGCCGGTGCGGGCGAGCGCGCCGGCCATGACGCCGACCGATGGTATGAAGCTGCCCGGAAAGATGTGGCGCTTGATGAAGTCGACCGCCTTGAGCGCCTTGCGGTAGCGATGGTCCTCGATCGTGATCGCCTGGATCAGGGCCATGCCGTCTTTCTCGAGCAGGCGGTTGACGGTTCGGAAGTAGGTATCGAGGTACTGGTGGCCAATCGCCTCGATCATCTCGATCGAGACGAGGCGATCGAAGCGGCCCTCAAGATCGCGATAGTCCTCGAGCAGCAGGGTGATGCGATCGCCGAGGCCGGCGGCGTCGATGCGCTGGCGGGCCAGGTCGTGCTGCTCGCGCGAGATGGTCGTGGTCGTCACCCGGCAGCCATAGTGGCGGGCCGCGTGCAGGGCGAAGCCGCCCCAGCCGGTACCGATTTCGAGCACGTGGTGTTCGGGGCCGAGCCCGAGTTTGCGGCAGATCCGGTCGAGCTTGCGCGTCGACGCGGATTCCAGCGTGTCGTCCGCGGCCTCGAACAGGGCCGAGGAATACATCATGTTTTCGTCAAGGAACAGCCGGAACAGATCGTTGCCGAGATCGTAATGCGCTGCGATGTTGCGGCGACTGCCGCGCCGCGTGTTGCGCATCAACGCGCTCCAGCCGCGCATGGCCCAGCCACCGAAGCGGGCGAGTCCGGTTTCCATGGCGTCGAGGTGGTCGCGGTTGCGCACGAGGATGCGGGTCAGGGCGACCAGGTCGTCGCAGTCCCAGAGGCCGTCCATGTAGGCCTCGCCGGCGCCGACGCTGCCATTCAGCCCGAGCTGGCGATAGAACGCCGGATCGTGGATGCGCACCTGGACCTGCAGGGTGTCGGCCGGATCGTCGGCAGGCGTTCCGAGCACGGTCTTTTGCCCGGCTTCCTCGATCGAGATGCGGCAGTCGCGCAGAGTTGCCAACGTATCGAGCAGGCGCCGGCGCAGGAGACGGTCGAGCCAGGACGCCGTGCCCTGATCGAAATCCGACGTTTCGATGGAGGCTTCGGTTCGGGTGATTTCCGGGTTGCTCATGGATGCGCAGCCTTCTTGTCGGGGTGGTCGTGGACGGGATTGCCGAGCAGCCAGAGACGCAGCGCCTGCCAGTGGATGGCGGCGACGATGCGCGTGGTCATCAGTGGATAGCGCCAAAGCATGCGGGCCAGGCCGAGCGCGTCGAGCGGTTTGCGGCGCAGGGTCAGGGTGGCATCGAAGGCGCGACTCGAATCGACCCCACGATGCATCACGTCCATGTGGATGAACAATGTTTCCGCCGGTGGCAGCAGGCGCCAGGCGTAGTCGTGCTGCATGGCCATGAACGGCGAGACATGGAAGCGCTTTTCGAAGCGCCAGCTCAGTGCTGCCGCGTGACGCTCGGCCTCGGCGACCGGCAGTACGTAGGCATGGCGTTCCTTCCATGGGGTGTTGGTGATTTCGGCGACGACCACATCGAGGGTGCAACCGTCGGCTTCGTAGCAGTAGTAGAAGCTGACCGGATTGAAGCTGTGGCCGAAGTAGCGCAGATGCGTGAGCAGGCGGATCGGCCCCGCCGGAATCCGCCCGATGGCCTCGGCCACGCGTGCGCGCACGGCGTCCTCGAGCGGCATGGTCGGATCGCCGAGGAAGTCGCTGCGCCGGAATTCGGCCAGGTTGCGACGGCCGATCGACCAGAACCAGCGACCGTTGAAGATGCGATCGAGTTCGCTGAGATCGAGAAACAGCATGGCCATGCGGTAGCGGAAGGCATGCGGGTGCGGCGAATGGCGACGGTGCAGGACCGTGCCTTCGTAAATCGCGCTGTGCAGGGCAGCTGGCGCTGCAACGGCATGCTGCGCCTGCGCCTGGCTCTCGCGCTGCGGGCGTTGGTCGCTGGCAAACGAACGTGCCAATGCGTCATGCGGCCTTTTCATCGCCATTCGGCTCCCAGGGCATTCGCGACTTCGACCGCACTGCGCATGCCGTCCTCGTGGAAGCCGAATCCCCAGTAGGCGCCGGCGAACCAGGTGCCGGACCTGCCCTGGATTTCGGCCTTGCGTTGCCGGGCCGCCGCCGATGCCGGCGTCTGCACGGGATGCCGGTAGTGGCGTCGGCACAGCACCCTGATCGGGTCGATCTCGGTGCTGCGGTTGAGGCTGACGATCAGCGCTTCGCTCGACTCGATCGATTGCAGCGCGTTCATCCAGTAGCTGACCGTGCACGGTGCATCGCGGTCGGCCGGAATGTGCGCATTCCATGCCGCCCAGGCGCGCCGATTGCGCGGCAGCAGGGTCGCATCGGTATGCAGGACGACATCGTTGTCCTGGTAGCCGAGATCGCCGAGGATCGCGCGCTCGTTTTCGCCGGGATCGGCGAGCAGGGCGAGTGCCTCGTCGGCATGACAGGCCAGCACGACCTGGTCGAACGACTCGACCCCGGCCGAGCTGTGCACGCTGACCCGGGGGCCATGCCGGCGCACGCTGCGTACCGGGCAACCGAGGCGTTCATCGACCTGCCAGCCGCGGTGCATCGCCTCGACGTAGCGAGCAGAGCCGCCGCTGACGACTCGCCATGACGGTCTGCCACTGACCTGCAGCATGTGATGGTTGGCCATGAAGCGGACGAGTTCGACGGCAGGGAAGTCGAGGATACGTCGTGCCGGCGACGACCACAGGGCCGATGCCATCGGCACCAGATGGTCGTCACGGAATGCCGGCGAATAGTGGTTTTGCTGCAAGTATTCGCCGAGCGTCGGCCCCGGCGTGTCCTGCGCGAGCAGGGCCGGCGCGTCGCGATAGAAGCGGCGCAGATCGGCCAGCATGCGCCAGAAGCGCGGGCGGAACAGATTTGCCGGCTGGCAGAACAGTCCGCGCAGCGAACCGGCGTTGTATTCGAGGCCGGTCGCTGCGTCCTGCGCCGAGAAGCTCATGGTGGTCGGCTGGGTGGCGACCCCGAGTTCGGCGAACAGGCGTGTCAGCAGCGGGTAGTGCTCGCGGTTGAAAACGATGAAACCGGTGTCGACCATGTGCCGTCGTGCGCCGACTTCGACCTCGTGGGTGTCGGTATGGCCGCCGAGCCGGTCGTTCTTCTCGTACAGCACGACCTCGTGCGCACGCGACAGCAGCCAGGCACTGGCGAGTCCGGCGATGCCCGATCCGACCACGGCAATGCGCATCAGGCCGACCTCGCTGCGTGCGCGGCAAGGATGGCGGCGGGCACCGGCTTGAGGTCGCGCACGAGGCCAACGGCAGCCATGCCGCGCAGCAGGTACCAGGTCAGGTCGAATTCCCACCAACGAAAGCCCTGGCGGGCGGCTCCCGGGAAATGGTGGTGGTTGTTGTGCCAGCCTTCACCGAACGTGAGCAGGGCGAGGATCCAGTTGTTGCGGCTGTCGTCGCGCGTATCGAAGCGCCGCGAACCGAACTGGTGGGCCAGCGAATTGATCGTCACGGTGGCATGGAACAGCACGATCGTCGAAACGAAGAAGCCCCAGACCAGCATCTGCGCGCCGCTGGTGCCGAGTTCCGGGCGGGTCTCGCCGAGCCAGCTGCCGAACCCGTACAGGGAGGCGGCGAGCAGGACCGGCATGAGCAGGTCGAAGCGGTCGATCAGGCGCAGTTCGGGGAAGCGGCGGAAATCCGGAATGGCCTCCCAGTTCGTGCGGAATCCGCGCGGGGTCAGGAACCAGCCCATGTGCGCCCAGAGAAAACCGTGTTGCCGCGGCGAATGCATGTCCTCGGGCGTGTCGGTATGGCGATGATGGTGGCGATGGTGCGCGGCCCACCACAGCGGCCCGCGCTGCACGCACATCGCGCCGATCGCGGCAAAGACGAACTGCACCGCGCGCGAGGTGCGGAAGGCGCGATGCGAGAAGTAGCGGTGGTAGAACCCGGTCAGGGCGAACATGCGCATGGCGTAAAGGAGCGCTGCGACCAGCAGCGCAATCCTTGACACGCCAACCCATATGACGCCGATGCAGGCGATGTGCATGGCGATGAACGGGATCGCCCGCAGCCAGTCGATGCGATCGGCGTCCTCGTCCGGCGACACCGGTTCGGCCGAGTCGATCCAGCGGCGCAAGCTCGAGGCGATCCGCGCGTTGCGGAAGGATCGGGCGGTGCGCCCGCTTCTTGGTGGCATCTGGAAAACGTCCGGTTCCGTGCTTGGTGCCGATATACGCAGGAACGCGCGCCACGGATGCAGGCAGCGTCCACGCCGTCTGCCTGCCGACGCATGGGCGCGTACACCCGATCAGAGCAAGGCGATTCCACCCTTGGCAATGACAGGACCGGATGGCACGGCATGCGGCGCGCCCTCATGCGGTTCGAGCGTGATCGCGAACACCGCGCTGGTGCCGACATCGGCCAGCATCCGGTCGGGAATCCTGATGACCTGGGCACGTTCCGGCTCGACCAGGCCCAGCGAGAGCGGGGCTTGCCCCTGCGGGATCAGCCAGAGTTCCTGTGCGCGACCGTCGGCGGGCGCGCCGACCAGCGGCGTGATGGTCAGGCTGGCCTTGTCGGCCGATACCACGGCGACGAAGCCGGGCGCGCCATTGTCGTCGGCCAGGGTCGAAACGAGGGCATGGGCGGTCGGCGGTGCGATCAGGCGCGGCGTGCTGAACAGCACAAAGGCACAGGCCGCGGCCGCGGCCAGCGCGCCGCCGGCGAGCCAGCGCCAGAACGTGAGGCTTTGCCACAGGCCTGGCCGGGAGACCGCCTTGGGCCGGCTTGCCGGGATCTCGAGGGCGGCGCAGATCCGCTGCCAGACGTAATCCGGGACCGGGACCGCCGCGACCTGGGCCAGCAGGGGCATGAAGCGGGATTCCCAGGCGGCGACCTCGCGAGCGAATCCGGCATCGCCGGCGATGCGCGATTCCGCCTCGCGCCGTTCGCCCGCATCGAGAACGCCAAGCACGTACTCGGCGGCCATGTTGCTTGGGGGCGGTGCGCCCTGGCTGTCGGTCGTATTCATCGTTCGAGACAGGCCTTGAGCTTGAGCAGGCTGCGACGGATCCAGCTCTTCACCGTGCCGAGCGGATTTCCGCTGCGCTCGGCGAGTTCCTCGTAGGTTGCGCCCTCGAAGAAGGCGATGCGCACGAGCTTCCTCCGCGGCGCTTCGAGTTCATCGAGACAGACTTCGATGCGTTCCCGGTCCTGTGCCGATTCGGCGCTGTCGACGGCCGACGCGTCGCTCTCCAGTTCGTCGAGTTCGATGGCCGCCTGCTGGCCGCCGCCGGCGTTCGCACGCAGCCGGTCGATCGCCTTGTTGCGGGTCATCATCGACAACCAGGTCATCGCGCTGGCGCGACTGGCGTCGAACATCTCCGCCTTGCGCCAGATCGCCATGAAGACTTCCTGCAGCACTTCCTCGGCCTCGGCGCGTTGCGGCAGCACCCGCAGGCAGATGCCGAACAATTTCGACGAGGTCGTTCGATAGAGCCTTTCGAAGGCGGCGTTGTCGCCACCGGCAATTGCAAGCAGCAAATGATCCAGGCTGTCGCCATCGCCAGGACGCGGGTTTGCCTCGGCCATTCCAATCCCCGGATACTTTTCGATCTCCCGGGTGGATCGTACAGGGTTCAAAAAACTTTCACCGCATCCGTTCAGTCCAGCGCATCGAGCCGCAGCCAGAGTGCGATGGCGGCCGCCGTCAACAGGACTTCGAGCGCGCCGGTGGCCAGGGTGGTCGCCGAGACCGGCCAGAATCGCAGCACGCTGACGATGCGGAAAAGCAGGATCGGCACATAGATGGCCAGGGAGAAGATCAGCCCAAAGCGGTGGTTGCCGCTCAGGGCCGCCCACGCGAACAGGAAGGCGAAGCCGAACTGCATGCCGCCATAGATCACGGCGTACTCGGAGCGGCCCGAACTCGACAGTTCGATGAATCCGATCGCCTGCGAGGTTCGCGTCGGCAGTACGGTGCACCAGAGCGCCAGCAGGGCATACAGCACGGCATTGATCCAGAGATACACGGCGGCCATGGGCGGTTTCCTTGGGCGAGGGTTGGCGTGCAGTAGACATGATCGGCGGCAGCAGATCAAAACACGCAGGTGCGGCGATGGCGTTCTGCACGGAGGTCCACGGGGTGACCAAGACTGTACAGCGTGTTGCAGGCGCCCGGCGCGGGTCGGCTGAGCGAGCAGGCGAGTCTGCCGCTGCGACCGCAAGGCCCGGGTATCCGGCAATTGCCGGCCAAGTCGCTGTGGCACGCCGGGCGCAAGTGGCGGGGCGCGAACGGGCGCCACGTCTGCCGTTGGGCGTGGCGTCGCCAGTCTGCCCGATTGGAAAATGTCATGGCTTCGCTGAAACAGTGGCGTTCACGGACTCCTATACGAGCAATGCGACGGGCCGGATGCAAGATCCGTCGGAGCCAATCCCGGGGCATCGGGTTCGTCACGTGGAGGCGGGGCATTCGCGCCCGGGATGCTGGCGGCCGTCGAGCCGCGGTCCTGCGTTCAGCCCAACTCGAGGTCGAGGCAGCGGAAGCGCTGCATGCGCGTGGTCATTTGCCCGCGGACCAGGGCCAGCGCAGTAGCGAACAGGGGACCCGCATGACACAGGGTATGGAATTCGCCGTTCTCCCCGCAGGCATCGGCGCCTTGCGGCAGTTCGGCCAGCAGCGATGCGTCGAATTCGCGGCCGCAGAACGCCTCGGGTAGCCGTTCGAGATCGACCGTGGTGACGATGGCGCGGTGTCCGGCATCCACGAACGCCGAAGCCAGCGCGCGCGTCGGTTCATTCCAGAGTGGGAATTCGGCCTTCCAGCCGATGCGTTCGAGGGCGGCCTCGCGCCAGCGCCGCAGGTCGTCCAGGAACAGATCGCCGAAGGCGATGTGGACCAGGCCCGGAGTCGTCCGTTGCGCGCTCGCGAGCGCGGCAGCGAAGGCGGCCAGGTAGACATCGTTCGGGGCCGGCCAGTCGATCGGCATTTCGATCAGGGGCAGTCGCAGGGCCGTCGCCTGGGCGCGCAGCACGCTACCCCGAACATCGTGCATCGCGACCCTGTCGGTGGATCGGTCCAGGGTCGTGAGCAGGCCGACGACATCCCAGCGCGGATCGGCGAGCAGCCGATCCAACGCCATCAGGCAATCCTTGCCGCCGCTCCAGGCCAGCAGGATGGGCTGCCCATCCGCCACGATCAGGCGGCGCGCGAGGCCCGCTTGCGATCGTTTTCGGTCAGGTGCTTCTTGCGCAGGCGGATCTGCTTCGGGGTGACCTCGACCAGTTCGTCGTCCTCGATGAACTCGAGCGCCTGTTCGAGCGACATCTTGACCGGCGGCGTCAGCTGCACGGTCTCGTCCTTGCCGGCGGCGCGGATGTTTGTCATCTGCTTGGCACGCAGGGCGTTGACGGTGAGGTCGTTGTCCTTGGCATGGATGCCGACCAGCTGGCCTTCATAGATCTCGTCGCCTTCACTGATCAGCAGGCGACCGCGTTCCTGCAGGCTGACCAGCGAGTAGGCCGGGGAGGGACCCTGGCCGTTCGAGATCATGACGCCGTTCGGACGCTTGGCGATCGCGCCTTCGGAGCGCGGGCCGTAGTGGTCGAAAACGTGGAAGAGCAGGCCGGTGCCGGCGGTGACGGTGCGGAATTCGGTCTGGAAGCCGATCAGGCCGCGCGCCGGGATCATGTACTCGAGGCGCGCACGACCGCGCCCGTCGAGTTCCATGTTGACCAGCTTGCCGCGGCGCGAGCCAAGGCGTTCCATGACGCCACCCTGGAACTGTTCCTCCATGTCGACGACCAGCTGCTCATAGGGTTCCTGCAGGACGCCGTCGATTTCCTTGACGATCACTTCGGGGCGCGAGACGGCCAGTTCGTAGCCTTCGCGGCGCATCGTCTCGATCAGCACCGAGAGGTGCAACTCGCCGCGGCCGGAGACCTTGAACTTGTCCGGATCCTCGGTTTCCTCGACCTTCATGGCGACGTTGTGCAGGGTTTCGCGCATCAGGCGCTCGCGGATCTGGCGGCTGGTCAGGAACTTGCCGCCACTGTGTTCCTTGACCCCGGCGAACGGCGAGTTGTTGACCTGGAAGGTCATGCTGATGGTCGGTTCGTCGACGTGCAGGACAGGAAGCTGCTCGGGGGCTTCCGGTGCACAGATCGTGTCGGAGATGCTCAGGCCCTCGATGCCGTTGATGGCGATGATGTCGCCGGCCTCGGCTTCGGCGACTTCGCGGCGCTCCAGGCCCATGAAGCCCAGCACCTGGAGGACCTTGGCGTTGCGCTTCTTGCCGTCCTTGTCGACCACGGCGACCTGCATGTTGGTCTTGACCTTGCCGCGCTGGATGCGGCCGATGCCGATCAGGCCGACGTAATTGCTGTAGTCGAGCTGGCTGATGCGCATCTGGAACGGACCGTCCGGATCGACCTGTGGCGGCGAGACGTGCTTCATGATCGCTTCGTAGAGCGGGGTCATGTCGCCCGAGCGCACGTCGGAATCGAGGCCGGCATAGCCGTGCAGGGCCGAGGCGTAGACGACCGGAAAGTCGAGTTGCTCATCGGTGGCGCCGAGGCGATCGAACAGGTCGAAGGTGGCGTTCAGGACCCAGTCCGGGCGCGCGCCGGGGCGGTCGACCTTGTTGATCACGACGATCGGCTTGAAGCCCATTTCGAAGGCTTTCTGGGTGACGAAGCGCGTCTGCGGCATCGGCCCGTCCATCGCGTCGACCAGGATCAGCACGGTATCGACCATCGACAGCACGCGCTCGACCTCACCGCCAAAGTCGGCGTGGCCCGGGGTGTCGACGATGTTGATGCGGTTGTCGCGCCAGGTGATCGCGGTGTTCTTGGACAGGATCGTGATGCCACGCTCCTTTTCCTGGTCATTCGAGTCCATGACCCGTTCGGCGAGCACGGTGCGCTCGCTGAAGGTGCCGGATTGCTTGAGCAGGCAGTCGACGAGGGTTGTCTTGCCATGGTCGACGTGGGCGACGATCGCAATGTTGCGGAGATTTTCGATGGACATACGAAGTACCGAACGACCTCGTGTGGGCCGTCGCAGGGAAGAAGGGGGTGCCGTCAAGGACTTGGCAGCCGCCTATTATGCCCGGATTTCATGTCTGGCGCTTGAATTGCCGAATTTTCGCGGAAGACACCGTTGCGTGCTCCCGGGCACGACGTCGCGGCCGAAATGGCCATGCAATCAATCTGTTGCCGGCGCAAGCGAGGTCAAGGGGCGGCCGCCCGCTGGCATTGCCGAGGCAGGACGGTGCCGCCCTCGCCACGTCTTCGGTTCAGCAAATCCGACAAATGGATTACCCTAGTCCGTTCGCAACGCGGAGCCCGCCATGAATTCCCCCACCCGTCTGACCGCCCTGATCACCACTTCGCGCGGTCCGATCCATATCAACCTGTTCGCCGACAAGACGCCGATCACGGTGGCCAATTTCGTCAATCTGGCCAAGCGCGGCTACTACGACGGCCTGACGTTCCACCGCGTCATTCCCGATTTCATGATCCAGGGCGGCTGCCCGAACGGCAGCGGCACGGGTGGCCCCGGCTATCGTTTCGAGGACGAGATCGTGCCGACCCTCAAGCACAATTCGGGCGGTGTGCTGTCGATGGCGAATGCCGGCCCCGGTACCAACGGCAGCCAGTTCTTCATCACCCACGTGGCCACCCCGTGGCTGGACGGCAAGCACACCGTGTTCGGCATGGTCGACGGCCCCGATGACCAGAAGGTCGTCGATGCGATCCGAGGCGGCGACACGATCGAATCGATCAAGATCGACGGCGACACCAGCGCTCTCTTCGAGACGGCCAAGGCGCATCTCGACAAATGGAACGCGGTGCTCGACGCGGCCTGAGCAACAACGAAGCGGCAACGCGGGTCGGGTCATCGAAGCCCGCGCCGCCCTTTGCGGCTCTCGCTACGGGAAGCAAACAACATAGGCAGCACTGACCCTGTCGAGCCCTACGACGTGGCTCGACAGGTCGTGAAAAGAATCGTGGACCCTGGCTCAGCGCTTGCGCGTCGCCAGCCCGTAGATGACGAGCAGGATGATCGCGCCGATGACCGAGCCGATGAAGCCGGCGGTCTGGCCCGGCTGGTACCAGCCCATGGTCTTGCCGAGGAAGGTGGCGAGGAACGAGCCGGCGATGCCGATCAGGATGGTGATGATGAACCCGCCGGGATCCCTGCCGGGTTTGAGGAACTTGGCCACGAAACCGACGATCAGGCCGATGATGATGGTCATGATGATGCCGTGCGTGCCGCCGAAAATATCCATTTGCCTTTCCCTCGTCAGTGGAGTTGCCGGCGCACTTTAGCCCGGTTGGCTCCTGATTTGCGCGGGAAGGCGAAATTTTCGGCTCGCCTCGATCGCGCGTCGTCGGAGATCCCGGCTGCGGGCGCCACGGCGCGCTGTGCCGGGCCATCGCTGTGCTAAAATTGCGTGCTGATCATCCATCCGTCCCAACACTCCTCCGAGGGATCTCCATGCCGCATCTCGCTGCGCGCATGAGCCGCGCGAAGCCCAGCGCGATCATGCTGATTGCCGAAAAGGCCAAGCAACTCAAGGCCGCCGGAAAGGACATCATCAGCTTCTCGATCGGCGTGCCGAATTTCCTCCCGGGCAAGCATGTCTATGCCGCGGCGCGCGAGGCGCTCGAGCGGGACAGCGGCCAATACGGCTCGAATCGCGGCCCGGACGCGCTGCTCGATGCGTTCCTCAGGCATCTCGAGGAAGGCGGCTTGAGCGGATACGGGCGCAAGAACGTCGCCACCGGCATCGGCGCCAAGCACATGCTCTACAACCTCGGCGAAGCGCTGCTCGACGCCGGCGACGTGATCGTGTTCCCCGTGCCGTACTGGACCACCTACCTCGACCTTGCCGAAATCCTCGATGCGAGGGCGCGCCTGCTGCCGTGCCCATCCGAGCAGAATTACAAGCTGACCCCGACTCAACTCGACGCGGCCCTGCCAGGCGCGAAGGTGTTCCTGTTCAACAACCCTTCGAACCCGACCGGCATGGTCTACACGAAGCACGAGATCGCCGCGCTGGCCGACGTGCTGGTGGGTCATCCCGATGTCTGGATCATCTGCGACGACATCTACAACCGCATGGTCTTCGATGGCGTCGGCTACCACAATTTCGTCAATGCGCGGCCGGAGCTGCGCGATCGGGTGATCCACGTCGACTCGATCTCCAAGACCTATGGCATGCCGGGCTGGCGCGTCGGCTTCATCGCGGGCCCCGAGAGCGTCGCCAATGCCATGGTCACGCTGAATTCCAACCACATCACCAATGTGCCCGAAGTGGTCAATGCCGCGGCCATCGCCGCACTGAGCGGGCCGCAGGACGTCACCATCGCCAAGAACGCCGAGTTCGCCGCGCGTCGCGACCAGGTCTACGATGCCCTGACCGCGATTCCGGGGGTGGTCTGCCCGCGGCCGCAGGGCGCGTTTTACGCGTTCCCGAACATCTCCTGCGCATTCGGCAAGTCGCATGGCGGCAAGGTCATCAACAACGACGTCGATTTCTGCAGCCTGCTGCTCGAAGCCAAGGGCGTGGCCTGCGTTCCGGGCAGCGCCTTCGGCGATCCGCTGGCCCTGCGCATTTCCTACACCTGCCCGGCCGAACAGCTCGCCCCGGGACTGCAGCGCTTCCGGGAATTCTTCGACGAGCTGACATGATGCGACTGGCCCGCGCCCAGCGTTCGATCGGTCTGGTCCTGGCTCTTGCGGGCCTGTCGGCCTGTTCGCAGGAAGTGGACATCGGCGCGCTGCGAAGCGAGATAGGCGATACGCCGGTGGTCATGCTGTCGACCTCGACCTGCGGCTACTGCAAGCGCCTGCGCGCCGACCTGCACCAATGGGGCGTCGCCTTCGATGATCTCGACGTCGAATCGAACGACCGCGGATACGCCGCCTACCGTGAAGTCAATGGACGCGGCGTGCCGATCCTCGTGATCGGCGATACCGTGCTGCATGGCTATTCGCCGGAACGATCGCGCGCACTCCTGGTTGCGGCCAATCTGCTGCCCGATTCCTGAACTCCTTCTCCACCCCAGACTCTTGCGAGGTTGATGCAATGAAAGCTCCCGTCCGTGTTGCCGTGACCGGCGCCGCCGGCCAGATCGGCTACGCCTTGTTGTTCCGTATCGCGGCCGGCGACATGCTCGGTCCCGACCAGCCGGTGATCCTGCATCTGCTCGAAATCACGCCGGCGCTGCCTGCGCTGCAGGGCGTGGTCATGGAACTCAACGACTGCGCCTTCCCGACCCTGCACGGCGTGGTCGCCACCGATGACGTCAATGTGGCATTCAAGGATGTCGACTACGCCTTGTTGGTCGGTGCGCGCCCGCGCGGACCGGGCATGGAGCGCAAGGACCTGCTCGAGGCCAATGGCGCGATCTTCGGCCCGCAGGGCAGGGCGATCAACGACCACGCCAAGCGTGACGTGCGCGTGCTCGTGGTCGGCAATCCGGCCAATACGAACGCGCTGATCGCGCAGCAGAATGCCCCCGATCTCGCCCCAACCTGCTTCACGGCGATGGTACGCCTCGACCACAACCGCGCGATCAGCCAGCTCGCCGAAAAGACCGGTGCGCTGAATACCGACATCGCGAAGGTGACGATCTGGGGCAACCACAGCTCGACCCAGTATCCGGATCTGCACCAGACCACGGTCAAGGGCAAGCCGGCGCTGTCGCTGGTCGACCAGGCCTGGTACGCCGACACCTTCATTCCGCTCGTGCAGCAGCGCGGCGCGGCGATCATCAAGGCGCGCGGCGCGTCTTCCGCCGCCTCGGCCGCCTCGGCGGCGATCGACCACATGCGCGACTGGACCCACGGAACCGCCGAGGGCGACTGGGTCTCGATGGGCATTCCGTCGGATGGCTCCTATGGGGTCAAGCCCGGCGTGATCTTCGGCTATCCGGTCACGGTCAGGAACGGAAAGTATTCGATCGTGCAGGGGCTCGAGATCAACGCGTTCTCGCAGGCCCGGATCGATGCCACCGACCAGGAACTGCGCGAGGAGCGCGCCGCCGTGGAGGCCTTGTTCGCGAAGAAATAGTGCGGCTGCATCAAGACCGATGATTCCCCATTGCCGGGGATCGTCGGTTGCAGGTTCTTGACCCGCGCCGCTGCCACCTGAGCATCAGTCGTCGGCGCCTGGTGACGTCGACCCAGCGAGGAGCTTCCCTATCAGCAAGCGACGTTTTCCGGCGGTCAAGGCGCCGATCATCCGCAAGCCACTGATCATCGTCAGCGACTTCATGCGCGGCGAGGCGGCGGGTGGATTCGTCCTCATGGCCGCGGCCGCACTGGCCCTGATCGTCGCCAACTCGCCGTTATCGGAACTCTACTTCGAATCCCTGCACGCCAAGCTCGGCGGGATGAGCGTGCTGCACTGGATCAATGATGGCCTGATGGTCATCTTCTTCCTGCTGGTCGGGCTCGAGATCAAGCGCGAGATGCTGGTCGGCCAGCTTTCGAGCTGGCCACGGCGCGCCCTGCCGGGCATCGGCGCGCTCGGCGGCATGATCGTGCCGGCGCTGATCTATGTCACCTTCAATCGCAACGACCCCGCGGCGTTGCGCGGCTGGGCCATACCGACCGCGACCGACATCGCCTTCGCGCTCGGTGTGCTGTCCATGCTCGGCAAGCGCGTGCCGATATCGATCAAGGTTTTCCTGACCGCGCTGGCGATCATCGATGACCTCGGCGCGGTGGTCATCATCGCGCTGTTCTACACCAACGAGCTTTCGGTGCTCTACCTTTCACTGGCGGTGGCGGTGATCGCCTTGCTGGTAATCCTCAACCGTAGCGGCGTGCGCAGCCTGTGGCCCTACATGGTGCTCGGTTCGGTGCTCTGGTTCCTGGTCCTGCGCTCCGGCGTGCATGCGACGATCGCCGGCGTGGCCCTGGCCTTGACGGTGCCCTTGCGCATGAAGGGCGATGTCCGCGAGGCGCCCTTGAACGTACTCGAGAATTCGCTGCAGCGCGTCGTCCCGTTCCTGATCATCCCGCTGTTCGGGTTCGCCAACGCCGGGCTCTCGTTCGCGGGCCTGACGGTCGCCCACCTGGTCGAGCCCCTGACCCTTGGCGTGGCCCTCGGCCTGCTATGCGGAAAGATCATCGGCGTGTTCGGGTTTTCCAGTCTCGCCATCCGCTGCGGTATTGCGCGCCTGCCGCAGGACTCGAGCTGGATCCAGCTCGGCGGCGTTTCGCTGTTGTGCGGCATCGGTTTTACCATGAGCCTGTTCATCGGACTGCTCGCATTTGCCCATCACCCGGTCCTGCAGGGCGAGGTCAAGGTCGGCATTCTGGGTGGGTCGTTGCTGGCCGGCATCGGCGGCTATATTGTCCTGAGGCTGGCGCGGTCTACGCCGACCGCCAAAGAGAAGGCCGATCCATCGCCCTGAGCCGGGCTGCTCCGCGCACCGATGTCCGCTGCAATCATTGCCCTGGTCTGGAGACCGTGAACATGAATGCCACGATTCGACGTGCCGCTGGTGTGATCCTGCTGGTCGCACCGCTCCTCCTCTGGCAAGGCTCCGCCGGGGCACATGATCCGACGGGCGGGGATGCGCATACCGGACCCTCGCCCAGCGCTGGCCTCGGCGCGCTGATATTCCCGACCTCGGCCGGCAATGCGAAGGCCCAGGCAGCCTTCGAACGCGGCGCCCTGTTGCTGCATCTGTTCGAATACGACGATGCGGCGGCGGCCTTCCAGCAGGCGCAATCGTTGCAGCCCGACTATGTGATGGCGGTCTGGGGCGAGGCGATGACGCACAACCATCCGCTCTGGAACCAGCTCGATGAGAAGGCCGGGCGCGAAGCGCTGGCCAAGCTCGGCGCGACGTCGGCCGAGCGGGCGGTGAAGGCAACGGATCCGCGCGAGCGGGATTATCTGGCCGCGGTCGAGATCCTCTACTCCGGAGATGCCAGCAAGGTCGAGCGCGACGCGCGCTATGCGGAGGCCATGCAAAAGCTGGCGGCGCGCTACCCCGATGACAACCAGGCACAGCTGTTCCATGCGCTGGCCCTGGAGGGCCGCAGCGAGGGCGTGCGCAACGTCCCGGATTATCTCCGCGCTGCGGAAATCGCAAAGCGCGTGTTCGACCGGAATCCGAAGAATCCCGGGGCCGCGCACTACTGGATCCACGGCATGGACGATCCGGAGCATGCCAGTGGCGCGCTGGAGGCCGCTCGGGCTCTTTCGAAGATCGCGCCCGATGCCGGCCATGCCCAGCACATGACCTCGCACATCTTCATTGCCCTGGGCCTCTGGGACGATCTCGTCAAGGCCAATGAAGAGGCCTCTCGCGTCGTCTACGCGCACGCGCGGGCGGCGGGCAAGCCCGAGGTTCGCTGCTTCCACTACAACGAGTGGCTCGAATACGGATACTTCCAGCAGGGCCGCTCCGACGACGCCCTCAAGCTGCTGCTGGAATGCAAGCGCAGTGGCGATGCCGCACTGCCGAAAATCAGCGACAGCAAGGAGGCAAAAAAGGTCGCCGCGCGTTTCGGCTGGTCGCTGCCGATGATGCGCGCGACCGCTGTTATCGAATCGCGCGACTGGGACGGCGCGGCCGTGCGCCTGGCCATGCCGGAATCCGCCGATGCGCAGGCGCAGGCGTTGAACCGGTTTGTCGTCGGTTATGCGGCTGCGCAACAGGGAGAGCTTGCCGAGGCGGAGCGGTCACTCAAGGCGCTCGACGACCAGCTCGGCACGACCACGCGCAGTGTCGACGATCCGCAGCTTTTCGATTACCTGCACATCATGCGTGACGACCTCGCCGGCCTGATCGCGGCAAGGCGCGGCGACATGGCGTTGGCCGTGGAGCTCGTTCGCGGCGCCGCCATGCGCATGGACGGACTGGCCTTCGATTTCGGTCCGCCGGTTGCGGTGAAACCGCCGCACGAACTGCTCGGTGAACTGCTGCTCGCCGACGACAAGCCGGCAGCGGCGGCCGAGGCCTTCAGCGGCTCGCTCAGGCTGGCGCCGCTGCGCGCGCAGTCGCTGCTCGGCCTCGCTCGTGCGCAGGCGGCGATGGGCCAGTCAAAGGAGGCGAGGGCCACCTACACGAAGTTGCTCGAAATCTGGCATGCGGCGGAGCGCGGCCAGTTCGGTCTCGACGAGGCGCGGAATTACCTCGCGGCCGAGCGCAAAGGATAGACGGAGGGTCGGCGCGAGCGCGGCTGTCGGCTCAGTCGCGCCGCGATCTGCAAGCAGGCCGGGCCAGGGCGGTGGGCGGCCGGTGCGCCCGGTTGTCTGCAGGCATGGCAACGTCAGTATGCCGCAGCCGTGTCTGGAAGAATCAGGATTTCCGACTCGCCGATCGTCCGCGGGCAGGGTGCGCGACGCAGCTACCGAGGCCATTGACCTTTCCCGTTATCCGCAACCTCGTCAGGGGCTCTCGAACGCGCCGGGCCGCCTCGACGGCAAAATCCCGTTTCCGTGGTCATCCAGGCCAACCGGCCCGCCCGGCTGGGTTAAAATGCCGGCTTTTCCGGGAGATTCCATGAGCGAGTCCGGTTCCGCTGGGGCGCGTTTCCGCGCCGCGATTGCCGAAGAGCACCCCTTGCAGGTGATCGGCACGATCAACGCCAATCACGCCTTGCTCGCGCGTCGCGCCGGTTACCGCGCCATCTACCTGTCTGGCGGCGGCGTGGCCGCCGGCTCGCTGGGCATGCCCGATCTGGGCATCAACACACTCGACGACGTGCTCATCGATGTGCGGCGCATCACCGATGTCTGCGACCTGCCCTTGCTGGTCGACATCGATACCGGGTTCGGGCCCAGCGCGTTCAATATCGCACGCACGATCAAGTCGCTGATCAAGGCCGGTGCAGCTGCCTGCCATATCGAGGACCAGATCGGCGCCAAGCGTTGCGGACACCGACCCGGCAAGGAGATCGTCAGCGCCGGCGAGATGGCCGATCGGGTCAAGGCCGCCGCCGATGCGAAGACCGATCCCGGATTCTTCCTGATTGCACGCACCGATGCGATCCAGGTCGAAGGAGTCGATGCCGCGATCGAGCGCGCGATGGCCTGCGTCGAAGCGGGAGCAGACGGCATCTTCGCGGAAGCCGCCTACGACCTGCCGACCTACCAGCGCTTCGTCGATGCGGTGAAGGTGCCGGTGCTGGCCAATATCACCGAGTTCGGCAAGACGCCACTGTTCACGCGCGAGGAACTGGCGTCGGTCGGGGTCGCCATCCAGTTGTTCCCGCTGTCCGCGTTCCGGGCCATGAACAGGGCGGCCGAGAATGTCTACGAATCGATTCGCCGCGACGGCCACCAGAAAAACGTCGTCGGCACGATGCAGACCCGCGAAGAGCTGTACGAGCGCATCGGCTATCACGAGTTCGAGCGGCACCTCGATGAGCTGTTCGCAAAGAAGGGCTGAGTCGATGGCGAGCGCGGGCGTTGCCAGACCTGCGATCCGGTGGCCATGAACAAGCCGCATACCGGCAGGTCGTTCAGCGCCGCGCGCGTTGATCCACGGCAGACGGCGCACAAGCTGCTGCGCGCCGAAATCGAGAGGCTGCCGGCCGACGAACGTGCGGTCATCGAACGATTCATTGCCCGCCGCAGCGTCTCGCGCAACATGGTGCGCGAGTTCGAAGCCAGCCTGAGTTTTGGCGAACGACTCTCCGACCGGGTCGCCGCAGTCGGCGGTACCTGGACCTTCATCATCGTCTTTCTGGTCGTGCTGGTCGCCTGGATGGCGCTGAACAGCTATCTGCTGGTCGGCAAGTCCTTCGACCCATACCCCTACATCCTGCTGAACCTCTGCCTTTCCTGTGTCGCCGCAATCCAGGCGCCGATCATCATGATGAGCCAGAATCGGGCGAGCGCCGCGGACCGCATGCACGCGCAGCACGACTACGAAGTCAACGTGAAGTCCGAACTCGAGATCATGCAGGTGCACGAGAAGCTCGACGAGATGCGCGAGCGCGACTGGGCAGCACTGGTCGACGCGCAGAACCGGCAGATCGAGTTGCTGCAGCAGTTGCTGGAGCGGATCACCGGCATCGGCCCGTCCTCGGCGCACGAATCCGGAGAGGATCCCCCATGACCGCCTGCCTGCCTGGGTACGCATCAGCGTCCCTCCCGTTCGTGCCGGCGAAGCACCACAGGCATGGGGGAAAGCCGGATCTGGCGGCCATCGACCCGATT
This sequence comes from Dokdonella immobilis, assembly GCF_900115085.1. Classification (GTDB taxonomy): domain Bacteria; phylum Pseudomonadota; class Gammaproteobacteria; order Xanthomonadales; family Rhodanobacteraceae; genus Dokdonella; species Dokdonella immobilis. The sequence continues at coordinate 46,325 of NZ_FOVF01000005.1, forward strand.
CCGGTCGAGTCCGATTGAAGAATCCTTTTCGGACTGACCCCGATTCCACTCAAAGAACCGGCGACACAAGTGCCGGAATCCAACGGAGAAACCCATGAGCGAACCTGCGACCCCCTTCAAGCCCAAGAAATCCGTGGCCCTGTCCGGAGTTGCTGCTGGCAATACCGCGCTGTGCACGGTGGGCCGCAGTGGCAACGACCTGCATTATCGCGGCTACGACATCCTCGATGTCGCCACTACCTGCGAGTTCGAGGAGATCGCCCACCTGCTCGTGCACGGCAAGCTACCGACGCGCGCCGAACTGGTCGCCTACAAGAACAAGCTGCGCTCGCTGCGCGGCATCCCGGCGGCCTTGAAGGCGGCACTGGAACAGTTACCGGCGTCGACCCATCCGATGGATGTCATGCGCACCGGCGTTTCGGTGCTCGGCTGCCTGTTGCCCGAGAAGGACGACCACAACCACCCCGGTGCGCGCGACATCGCCGATCGCCTGATGGCCTCGCTCGGCTCGGTGCTGCTGTACTGGCATCACTTCGCGGTCAACGGCAGGCGCATCGATGTCGAGACCGACGACGATTCGATCGGCGGACATTTCCTGCATTTGTTGCACGGGACGCGACCGGGCGAACTGTGGACGCGCGCCATGCATACCTCGCTGATCCTGTATGCCGAGCACGAGTTCAATGCATCGACCTTCGCCGCGCGTGTCATCGCCGGCACCGGCAGCGACATGTATTCGAGCATCGCCGGCGGCATCGGCGCCCTGCGCGGCCCCAAGCACGGCGGCGCCAACGAAGTCGCGTTCGAGATCCAGAAGCGCTATGAGACCCCTGACCAGGCCGAGGCGGACATCCGCGAACGGGTCGAGCGCAAGGAAGTCGTGATCGGCTTCGGTCATCCGGTCTATACCGTGAGCGATCCGCGCAACAAGGTGATCAAGGAGGTCGCCCGCGAACTGTCGGCCGCGCAGGACAACATGAAGATGTTCGACATCGCCGAACGGCTTGAATCGACGATGTGGGAAATCAAGAAGATGTTCCCGAATCTCGACTGGTTCAGTGCGGTGAGCTACCACATGATGGGCGTGCCGACCGCGATGTTCACGCCGCTGTTCGTGATTTCGCGCACGGCCGGCTGGAGCGCGCACGTGATCGAACAGCGCATGGACGGCAAGATCATCCGCCCGAGCGCGAACTACACCGGTCCCGAGGACCTCGAGTTCGTACCGATCGACAAACGCTGATCGTCCCACGCGCTGACTGGAAAGGCCGCGTAGTGCGCGGCCTTTCTGCAGCGGACCGGGTCGAAAATGCTGATGCCCTCGACGGGCAGGATGCGGGGGCGCAGATCCCGCCTCACTCGAATCCGCTGCCGAAGATGACGTCGGGCAGGTTGCCCGGTCCGCCGACGAACAGGATGTCGTTCGAATCGTTGCGGTAGTTGCCCTGGCGCAGGGCGTCCACGGACAGCTCCCAGGTTTCGCCATCGATGCGCTGGGCGCCGGCGAACGTGTACCAGCCGAAGGTCGCGGCATTGCCCGGGATGCGGGGTCCGTAGTTTCGCCAGATCCAGTTCGAGTCGAAGCTGGCGCCATGGAAGGTCACGCGGACCTTGGCGAAGCTGCAGTTCGGCAGCGAGAAGCTGACCAGGCCCCAGGGCGCATGACTGTCCGCGGCCCCGATCGGGTCGGGCGGGTACAGGCTGGCCTGCAGGCTCGTGCTGTCGTTGAGTTGGGTGCAGCCACCGGACTCGGGAACGATCGCGACGGTCACCTGCACGATCGAGCCCTCGGCAGTCGCAGTTCCCGTTTGGACAGAGCTGCCCGGTGCGGAGATCGAAGCCACCGAAGTCTGGCTGGAGTCTTGGGTTCCGTCGCCGTTGCCATCGCCACCGAGTACGCCGTTCTCCACCGTCGATGGAGAGCCATCCGAATCCGGATCGGCGGCAGCCGTGTAGTCCCAGATGCCTGCGTTGGTGCCGACGAGTATGCGCGCCGGTGCGCCCGGACTGCGCGCCGGAAGGGCCAGCGACGTTGCGCTGTCCGCCGGCAGGCCAATGCTGATCGAGTTCCAGCTGGCGCCGCCGTTGGTCGTCACGAATACGCCGCCAGGGTTGGCACCATCACCGCCTGTGCCGGCGTATACGGTATCGCCGGTCGGGTCCATCGGATCGATGAATAGCGCTCGCACATCCTGGCCGGCGATGCCCGTGCTGGATTCGGACCAGTTGGCGCCGCCGTCGACCGTCTTGTAGACCCGGCCGATCGTGGTGGCGGAGTAGAAATTGATGACACCGGCGTAAAGGACCAGCGGGTTGGCCGGATTGATGGCCAGAGCCAGCACGTCGTACTGCGAACTGGACGGCGAGAGGATATGCGGCAGGCCATTGCTGGAGTGGACCCAGGTCGCGCCGCCGTCGGTCGACTTGAACACGCCATTGGCGATGGTCGGTTCGGCGGCTCCCGCCACGCCGGCACTGTAGGCGAGGAAGCTGCCGGCGTAGAGGGTCTGCGTGTTCGAGGGGTCGAATACCAGCGGGACGATTCCGCCCATGTAGGCGTAGTTGAAGGCACCTGTCGGCCCGAGGTCCTGGGGCAGGGGCAGACCGCTTTCCGAAGCGGCCCAGAGTGCGCCGGCGTTGGTGCTCTTGTAGATACGTGCCGAGCGATAAGGCAGCCCGGCTGCGCCGAGATCGGGCCGGCCACTGCCTGCGGCAAACAGGGTCTGCAACGGACCGCTGCCGATCGGACAGGGTCCGCTCGGCGGGGGAACGGCGCAGGATCTCGGGTCCGGTACGATCGTGCGGACCGTGCCCATGTCGCGCACGCCATTGACCACGGCAATACCGTTGTCGATGGTCGTCCAGCTGCTGCCGGCGTTGGTGCTCTTGTAGATGCCGCCATCCTTGCTGGCGAGGGTCGGAATGCGTTCCGAGCGTCCGGCGGCATAGACCGTGAAGTTCTCGGCGGTCAGCAGGTCGTTGTCGACCGTGGTCGGATCGATGGCGATGGTGCGGATCTGCTCGGCGTTCAAGCCGCTCAGGGACGGCGCCCACGAACTGCCGCCATCGGATGACTTGTAGATCGCGTTCGAAGTCGTGAATGAATCGCCGACACCGGCCAGGATGATTGCGCCGGCCGGGTTGGTATCCAGCGGATGGGTCGCCAAGGCGCGGATGTTGACCGATTCGTAGCCGTTGTTGATCGTGCTCCAGGCGGTGCCGCCGTTGGTCGAGCGGAACAGGCCGCCATCAACCGTGCCGGCCCAGAGCGTCGGCGTTGCCGGGAAGGCCGGGTGGATGGCCAGCGCGCCAGCCTGCACGGGGTCGACTCCGTTCACGCTGAGACCATTGCTGGCCGTCCAGGACGTCCAGACCGGGGTGTTGACGTCCGCGGCGAAATGCACGCCATTGTTGCTGCAGGCGACGAACACCGACAGCGGGTTCAGCGGGTCCGGCATGATCGCGCGGAACTGTCCGCATCCCGCGCCCGATGTGGGCAGGGAGACGGGGCTCCAGGTCGTGCCACCGTTGCTGCTTGTGGCGGCGTTGAAACCGTCGCCGACGTACAGGCGCAGCGGATCCGTCGGCGAAGTGACCAGCACGTTGACCCCGTACACATCGGCGGGCTGGGCGGCCAGCGGTGCCCAGGTAGCGCCTCCGTCAGTACTCTTGAGCAACGCAGCGCCCCCGAAAAAAGCGGGATCCGTGTACTGCAGACCCAAATAGAGCGAACCATCGGCAGCGAACACGATCTTGCTGAACTGTGCCGCCGTGCCGCCGGCGCCGGGTCCGGTCCAGGTGCCGCCCCCATTGGTCGATACATAGGCCCCCGAAGACGTCGCCATGGCAATGCTGTTGGTCGTGCCGCGGCGCAGCGACACATCGTAGATGGAACCGCCCGCCGGCAACGGTGTGCTCAGGGGCACCCAGAGATCGCCGCCGTTTCCGGAACGGAACAACTGGTAGAAGCTGGAGAGGTAGAGCACCGGCGCGCTGGTGCCGACGCTCAACGATTGCACGTACAGCGCCTCGGGCAGGCCGACCTCGATGCGCTGCCAGCTGGTGCCCGAGCTCAGGCTGCGGAACAGGCCGCCGCGACCGGCCGCGAACACGGTGCTCGGCGAAGGCTCGTAGACCGACAGCGTGCTATTGGATCCGCCATACGGCCCGGCGGTGGACCAGCTGCCGACAGCGGCGCTGGCGGTTCCGCCGGAGATGGCAAGAAGGCAGACCGTGAAGCCGCCAATCAGGTAAAGGCCCTTGTGCGCAGACGCGATCATCATGACGATCCCCGGGTCGTGGACGCTTCACTCTAGAAGGCGCAGCGAAACCAGATGGAGACACGGTCGACGGTCAAAACGTGACGCAGTCGACACTCCTCATTGGATCACGGCTTCACGTTTCCCGTCTTTCAGAGCGCGACCGCAAGCCGGGTTCCCTGGTCTATGGCACGCTTGGCATCGAGCTCGGCGGCGACATCGGCGCCGCCAATGACATGGGTCGTCACGCCTGCCGCGATCAGCTCGTCGGCCAGCCCTCGGTTGGGTTCCTGGCCTGCGCAGACGACCACGTTGTCGACTTCCAGAAGCTGCGGCTTGCCGCCGATACGGATGTGCAGCCCGGCGTCGTCGACGCGCTCGTAGCTGACGCCGCCGAGCATCTGCACGCGCTTGGCCTTGAGCGTGGCGCGGTGGACCCAGCCGGAGGTCTTGTTCAAGCGCGCACCGAGGCGGCCTTCGGTCCTCTGCAGCAACCAGACTTCGCGCTCGGGCTTTTCGGGACGCGCCTGGACCAGGCCGCCGCGATGCTCAACGTCCAGGTCCACGCCCCATTCCGTCATCCAGCGCTTCACATCGGTCGTTGGCGACGGAGCATCCTCGACCAGGAACTCGCCGACATCGAAGCCGATGCCGCCGGCACCGATGACGGCCACGCGTTTGCCGACCGGCTTGTTGTCGCGCAGCACGTCGAGATAACTCAAGACCTTCGGGTGGTCGCTGCCCGGAATGCGCAGGGCGCGCGGAGTGACTCCAGTGGCGACGATCACGGCATCGAATCCGGCCTCGGCCAGGGCGCCGGCGGTGGCGCGTGTACCAAGCCGCAAATCGACTCCGGTATCGGCGATGCGGTTGCCGAAGTAGCGCAGGGTTTCGTGGAACTCTTCCTTGCCCGGAATGCGCTTGGCCATGTTGAACTGGCCGCCAATCTCGCCGGCTTGGTCGAACAGGGTGACCGTATGGCCGCGCTCGGCCAGGGTCGTGGCGGCGGCCAGCCCGGCCGGTCCGGCGCCGATCACGGCATAACGCCCCGGCTTCGGGCTGGGGCTGATGATCAGCTCGGTCTCGTGGCAGGCGCGCGGATTGACCAGGCAGGTCGCGTGGCGGTTCTCGAATACGTGGTCGAGGCAGGCCTGGTTGCAGGCGATGCAGGTATTGATGCGGTCGGCCTTGCCGTTGCGGGCCTTGTTCACCCAGTCGGGATCTGCGAGCAAAGGGCGCGCCATCGAGACCATGTCGGCATCGCCGCGGGCGAGAACCTGTTCTGCCACCTCCGGCATGTTGATCCGGTTGGTCGTGATCAGGGGCAGCGAAACCTCGCGCTTGAGCTTGGCGGTGACGCTGGTGAACGCGGCCCGCGGCACCGAAGTGACGATGGTCGGAATGCGCGCCTCATGCCAACCGATGCCGGTGTTGATCAGGGTCGCCCCGACTGCCTCGATGGCCTTGGCCAGGGTCACGATCTCTTCCCAGCTCTGCGCGTTGTCGACCAGGTCGAGCATCGAGAGTCGGTAGATGATGATGAAGTCGCGACCGACCGCGGCGCGCGTGCGGCGAACGATCTCGATCGGGAAACGCATGCGCTTTTCCGCGCTGCCGCCCCAGTCGTCGCTGCGCGTGTTGGTGCGCGCCGTCACGAACTGGTTGATCAGGTAACCTTCCGAACCCATGATCTCGACGCCGTCGTAGCCGGCGTCCTGGGCCAGTTTCGCGCAGTTGACGAAATCGCCGATGGTGCGCTCGACGCCGCGTGTCGAAAGCGCGCGCGGCTGGAACGGCGTGATCGGCGACTTGATCCTGGACGCGCCGACCGAAAGCGGATGATACGAGTAGCGGCCACCATGCAGGATCTGCATGCAGATGCGCCCGCCTTCGGCGTGCGTTGCGGCGGTGATCTTGCGATGGCGGCCGACATGCCAGGGCAGGGTCAGGCGGCCATCGAACGGCTTCAGCCAGCCCTCGATGCTCGGCGCGATGCCGCCGGTGACCATCAGGGCGACGCCGCCGCGGGCACGCTCGGCGAAATAGGCCGCGAGCCGGTCGAAGTTGCGCGCACGTTCCTCGAGTCCGGTATGCATCGACCCCATCAGGACGCGATTGGGCAGGGTCGTGAAGCCGAGGTCGAGCGGCGCAAGCAGGTGCGGGTAGTCCATCGGGCGGTCCGGAATTCAAACGAGCGTTCAAGATGCCTGCAAGCGCGCCGGGCGGCAAGCGCGAGATGACGCTCATTGGCACCGGGGAATGCGGACGCTTGGGTCAGGCCGTGACCCGGAGCACGATCAGGGTCTGGTCGTCAACGCCGATCGCACCGCCCTGGTGCTCGAACAAGGCCGAGCGAAGGCTTTCGAGCAGGGCCGCAGAATCTTCCGGACCCGCCGCGACCAGGGACTGCAGGCGCGTTGCCCCGAACGGTTCGCCGCGGCGGTCGCGGGCTTCGATGATGCCGTCCGTGTACAGCACGAAGAGATCGCCGGGGTTGGCCACGAAATGATGGTTGACCCATTCGTGGTCGCGCAGGACGCCGAGCGGGATTTGGGTATCCGCACCGCGCTCGATGACGCGCGAGCCCTGGCGGTGGAGCAGCGGCGGGTGTCCGGCAGACACATACGTCGCGCGACGCAGGTCGGGTCGATAGAGCAGGGCGAGAGCGGTCAGGAAATGGTGGCGTGTCCGGCGGGAAAAGAAATAGCGATTGGCATAGGTCAGGGCGCCTGCCGGCCCGGCCTCCTCGCTGCCCTGGTAGGTGCGCAGGATCGCATCGAACTGGACCGCCTCCATGGCCGCTGCCGCGCCGTGTCCGGAGACGTCGGCGAGTGTCACCACCCAGATGTCGTATCGGTCGCGCTGGAAATCCACGGGTGCATGGCGGGTCAGGCTGACCAGGTCGTAGTAATCGCCCGCTGCCGTTTCGGCCGGCTGCCAATGGATCGCGTAGTCGAGGCCGAGGATCGGCGGATTGTCGGGAAGCAGTTGGCGTTGCACATCGGCGAGGCCCTCGATGGCCTGGCGCTGGCGCGAACTTTGGTCGCGAAGGGCGCGCGTGGACAGCGGGCGCACGATCAGGCTGGCAGCCAGGTTGACCTCGATCAGCAGCGCATCCAGAGCGATGTCGTCGAACGGCGCCGGATCGCCGCTGCCGAATACCAGCCAGTGGGCGACTTCGCCGTTGTTGACGATCGGCACACCAAGCAGGCCATGCGGCGAGAACAGGGCGAGCGCGAATGGCAGCCTCGACTCGGTCCCTGTGGGGCTGATCCGGCGCGGCTCGAGGCCACCGAGCAGCCGGTTGGCCAGGGCATCGTCGAACAGGGGCAGCTCCGAATTCAGCCCGAACGGATCGGTGTTCGGCACATGCTCGCGTCCGTCCGCCGCGATCGATCCGGCCAGTCGGCACTGCCCGGGCGGCAGGCCGCGAACGAGCACCAGGGCCAGCGAGCAGGGGCCGAACTTCAGGGCAAAATGGCGGTGCAGCACGCGCAAGGCCGCGGCCGAGTCCTCGTCGAATCGGCTCAGTTCGAGAACGCTCTCCAGCAAGGTCGGCTTCGGCACGGCTCAGGGCATCCACGAGGTCAAGGCATTCTGCCTGCCCCGCTCCGGAGCGCAAGGGAGGGTCTGATCAAGTAGCAAAGTCGTCATGGCGTTCAGAAGGTTTTCCACATGGGCCGCGTGGCGAAGTGAAGGCTGGTTGCCTTGACGAGGCGCGCGGTGCATGTGGGGAGCGTTCTGGACGCCACCTTTACAGCATCCAATCACTCAGTCAGGCGACCCCTGCCTGCGCGCGGATCCTTGTTGCGTCGACTTGAAGGACGGCCAGCCTGTCTGCGTCGACCCGTCGCGATCTGCACACAGGCCGGCATCCTGACGACTTTGCTACTTGATCAGACCCTCCCAGGGGAAGCGGCATGCAAGGGCACGGGAGCGTTCGGCGATCGGGCCGGGCATCTGGCAGAATAGGCGGCTGCGCAATCCGCTCACTGGCGGACAGCGAACTCCTTCCCACACGAACGGAAATACCCCATGTCCGGACATGACATCCGCTCGGCCGCAAGGCCGGAACCCGACCAGCCCATGGTCGACATCGCCAACTATGTGGCTGACTACGTCATCGATTCGAGCGAAGCCTACGAGACCGCGGGCAACATGCTGCTCGATTCGCTGGCGACGTCGATGCTGGCCATGAAGTTTCCGGATTGCGTCAAGCATCTCGGTCCGGTCGTGCCGGGCGCGGTGTTGCCGGGCGGCGCGCGCGTCCCCGGTACGAGTCACGAGCTCGATCCGGTCCAGGCCGCATTCGCCATCGGCACGCAGATCCGCTGGCTCGACTTCAACGACACCTGGCTGGCCGCCGAATGGGGCCATCCCTCGGACAATCTCGGTGCCATCCTCGCCGTCGCCGACTATCTGTCGAGAAAGGCCGAGCGCGAGGGCGGCAAGCCGCTGACCGTGCGCGATGTCCTGACCTGGGCCATCAAGGCGCACGAGATCCAGGGCTGCTATGCGCTGAAGAACAGTTTCAACCGGGTCGGCCTCGACCACGTCATCCTCGTGCGCCTGGCCTCGACCGCGGTCGTCACCGCCATGCTCGGCGGCACCCGGGAACAGATCGTCACCGCCATCTCGCACAGCTGGATCGACAATGGCGTGTTGCGCACCTACCGGCATGCGCCGAACACCGGACCGCGCAAGAGCTGGGCGGCCGGCGATGCCTGCCGCCGCGCCGTCATCCATGCGCTCAATGCGGTCGAAAAGAATGTCGTCGGCTACCCGTCGGCGCTGACCGCCAAAACCTGGGGTTTCTACGACGTCGCGTTCAAGGGCAAGGCCTTCGAATTCGAGCGGCCGTTCGGCAGCTACGTCATGGAAAACGTGCTGTTCAAGATCAGTTTCCCGGCCGAGTTCCACGCCCAGACCGCGGTCGAGTGCGCGATGCGCCTGCACGATTCGGTGGCGGGCCGGATTGAGGCGATCGAGCGCATCGAGATCGAGACCCAGGAAGCCGGCGTACGCATCATCGACAAGACCGGTCCGCTGGCCAACTACGCCGACCGCGACCACTGCATCCAGTACATGGTCGCGGTGCCGCTCATCTTTGGCCGTCTCGTCGCCGACGACTACAACGACGATGTCGCCGCCGACCCGCGCATCGATGCGCTGCGCGCAAAGATGACGGTCAAGGAAAATCCGCAGTTCACCCGCGACTATTTCGACCCCGACAAGCGCTATATCGGCAATTCGCTGCAGGTCTTCTTCAAGGATGGTTCGAGCACCGACAAGGTTTCGATCGATTACCCGATCGGCCACCGCAAGCGCCGCGCCGAAGGCATTCCGGTGTTGCTGAGGAAGTTCGAATCGGCCATTCGCGCCCAATTGCCCGAGGCGCGCGTGGCCAAGATCCTGGCGGCCAGCAGGGACAGAGGGCAGTTCGAGTCCATGCCAATCCACGAATTGATGGCGCTCTTCGCGATCTGAATTGACCAGGTCTTAACATGCGGTTCATGCGCGGATTGTATAACATATTGATTTTAAAGCGATGTGGTGGCGCGGATCCGTCAAAATTAAACTGGAAGAGATTGTTAATATCCTGTTGTTATGGGGGCGATTCATCGTAAGATAGCGGCCAACATGGTGTTCGCAGTCCGAGACGCACTGTGACGGTTGATTTTGGATCAAACAAATAAAGAGGAATCTGCAATGATCAAACACAAGGCTTTGAGTGCGCTGATCGCCGTCGCAATGTTGGGCGGTGGTGTGTCCGCCGCACATGCGCAAGATGGAAGCTGGTATCTCGCTCCGCGCATCGGTGTCGTCTTTCCGGACAGCAACCGTGGTACCGATTCCTCGCTTTACACCGGTCTCGGTATCGGCTGGTGGGTGTCGCCGAATTTTGCCGTTGACGCCGAGTGGGCGCTCAACGATGCGGATTTCGAGGACAACGGATTCCGTGCGGGCCGCGAGTGGGAGTCGGTCAGCCTCGGCGTGACCGGACGCTGGTTCTTCGGCGATCAGGGTTCGGCATGGCGTCCGTACATCCTGGGCGGTCTCGGCACGGTCCGTCACGCCGCCTACTCCGGCACGGTGCAGGAGAGCGGCTGGGATCCGATGGCCACCGTGGGTGGTGGTGTGCAGTACAACTTCAACGAGCGTGTCGCACTGCGCGCGGAACTTGCGGCGCGTTACGATCACGACAACAACAGCCTGCGCGGACAGGTTGACGACTACGGCATCCAGGCCGAGAACCACAACCATTTCGTCGATGGGATCGCGTCGGTTGGCCTGACCATTGGTTTCGGCGGAAGTGCTCCGGCCGAGCCGGAACCGGCTGTGACCCCGCCGCCGCCGCCGCCGCCGGAAGCCGCTCCGGAAGAGCCGGCCCCGACGCCGGTCGTCATCGACCTGCGTGGCGTCAACTTCAAGTTCGACCGTCCGCGTTCGAACGAGAAGGACATCACCCCGTCGCTGCAGGAGCCGACCGCGGATTCGATCGCGATCCTCGACCAGGCCGTCGACGTGCTGACCCGCAACCCGAACGTCCGCGTTGAACTCGACGGCCACACCGACTCGATCGGCACCGACGCGTACAACCAGGGTCTCTCGGAGCGCCGCGCCCAGATCGTCTATGACTACCTGACCTCGCATGGCGTCAGCGCCAGCCAGATCACGGGAGTCAAGGGCTTCGGCGAAAGCCGTCCGATCGACACCAACGACACCAAGGAAGGCCGTGCGCGCAACCGCCGCACCGAGCTTGCCGTGGAAGGTCAGCAGTAAGATCTGACGCAGCAACCGCGTCATGAAAAAGCCCGGCGCGAGCCGGGCTTTTTCTTTGGTGCACCCGCCAGGAGGCACCTGCCTGCAAGCGTCACTCGAGAACCGCCTTACGCGGAAACGCACGCACGGTGGTTTTGGAGGGGGCGGAGTATTCGGGCTTGCTAAGCGATCCGCAGATTTGCGGTCGCGGCTGGTGCGGGCTTGCCCGGCGCGCCGGGCGAATCAGCGGGCCAGCGCCGGCGTCACATGCGGCGCAATGCTCTTGACCATGGCATCGGCAACCTTGTGGCCTCCGGCGATGATGTTGCCGTTTTCCGGTATGCCATCGCGACCGACGAAATCGCAGTAGCGTCCCCCGGCCTCCCGCACGAGCAGGCAGCCGGCCGCCATGTCCCACGGCTTCAGGCCGATTTCGTAGTAGCCATCCAGGCGTCCGTTGGCCACGTAGGCCAGGTCCAGCGCCGCCGAGCCGGTGCGGCGGATATCTTCTGCGTCGCCAAGCAGGGCGCGGGTCATATCGAGCTGCGCATCGAGATGCGCGCGCTGGCGGAACGGGAAGCCGGTGGCCAACAAGGCGCCGCCAAGGTCGTTGCGCGAACTGGCGCGGATGCGGCGATCGTTGAGATAGGCTCCGTCGCCGCGGCTTGCGGTGAAAAGCTCGTCGCGAAGCGGGTCGTAGACGACGGCATGCATCGGCTCGCCATTCTCCAGCATGCCGATGGATACGCAGAAATGGGGGAAGCCGCGCAGGTAGTTGTGGGTGCCGTCGAGCGGATCGATGACCCAGACATGCTTGCCCTTGCCTTGCGCACCGGATTCCTCGGCGAGGATCGCGTGGCCGGGAAAGGCTCGCCGGAGCTCGCGTATGATCTCGGCCTCGGCCGCGCGATCCACCTCCGAGGCAAAATCCATGCGCTGCTTCTCGACGATGGCCAAACCGTCGATGCGGTTCATGTAGCGCAGGATGATCTGGCCTGCGGCACGCGCGGCGCGCACCGCCACGTTCACTGCGGGTCTGGGCATGGGTTGTCCATCGGAAGTCGGATGAGAAAGAACATGGCGACACGATCGAAGCGCGCGCGGCGCGGAAGGGTACCAAATCCGCCGACATGCCGCCAAACTTGAGAGGGACAGGGTCGCCCGGATCGTGCCATTCGGCCGCTGCGGCCCGCATCCCATTGGCCTGGCAGGCCTTCAAACATGGAATTTCCGGCGGAAAACGGCCGGGACTCGATCTAGGGCGTTATCGATGACTGAACTGGCGAAATCCGATCCGGGCCTGCAGCGCGTGCGCTTCGTGCTCTGCAACACCTCGCATCCGGGAAACATCGGCAGTGCGGCGAGAGCAATACGGACCATGGGGTTCAGGCGCTTGTCGCTGGTTGCCCCGGCCCAGTTCCCGCACATCGATGCCCACGTCCTCGCCGCCGGAGCCGATGATGTGCTCGAGGCTGCCGGGCAATTCGACACCCTGCAGGGTGCCATCGCCGATTGCAGTCTGGTGCTCGGCGCCACGGCGCGCCAGCGCGGCGTGGCCTTGCCCGAGTATTCCCCGCGCGAGAGCGCCACCCGGGTGCTGGAAGCCGCCGCCGAAGGCCGCGAAGTCGCCGTGGTCTTCGGCAACGAGCGTTCCGGCCTGAGCAATGACGAAATCAAGCTCTGCCATGCTGCCGTGCATATTCCGGCTGACCCTTCGTATTCCTCGCTGAATCTGTCGCAAGCCGTGCAGGTACTGGCCTATGAACTGCGCATGGCGACCCTGGCCGGAACACCGTCGCGCACGGGCAACAGCGATCCGCCGGCGACGACCGCCGAGCTCGAGGGCTTCTTCGACCACCTGGCCACGGCCCTGCGCGAGATCGATTTCCACAAGGGCCGATCGGAACGCACGATCATGCAGCGCCTGCGCAGGCTGTTCCTGCGTGCCAGCCCCGACCAGCGCGAACTGCGGGTACTGCGCGGCATACTTGCCGACGTGCAGCGCATGGCGCGACTGGCATCGGACAAACGGCCGGCGGAATGAAGCGAACGACCCGCGCAAGGGGCGGCCATGGCTGTCTCGAATCCGTAACAATGCTGTAACATCCCTCGCGCGCCGGTCCCGTTGGGGTGCGATCGGCGTTTGCGCTGACGTATTCGTCCATCCGGACCCGGAGTGGCCCATGTTTTCGTTGCAAACGATCTTTGGCAAGGGCGACAGGTTCTACGGCCTGCTCGAGGCGAGCGCCGATGCCGCGCGCCTGAGCGCGCGGGCCTTGCGCAGCATGTTGGCCGAGGAAGCGCAGGTGCCGGCCCTCGACCAGTTCCGCGTGGCGCGCAAGCGCGAGAAGGACCTGTTCGCGCAGATCAACCTGGAACTGGTCAACACGTTCGTGACCGCGCTGGAGCGCGAGGACATCGAGGCCCTGGCCGGCGCCCTTTACAAGATTCCGAAGACGGTCGAGAAATTCGCCGAGCGCCACGCGTTGTTCGCGGAGCGCCTGGTCGACATCGACTACAGCCCGCAGGCGGCCATGCTCGAGCGTGCCTGCGATGTCATCGTCAGCATGGTCGGCGAGCTGCGCGGCGGCATCAAGCTCGATGTCATGCATGCGCTCAACGAGCGCATGCAGTCGATCGAGTCCGAAGCCGATCGCCTGCTCCTCGAGCTTTACCACCACGTGTTCACGGATGAAACAGACGCGGCGCGCCTGATGGTGCGCAAGGACCTGTTCGAACTGCTCGAGAAGGCGATCGATCGCTGCCGTGATGCCGGCAACGTGATCTACCACATCGCCCTGAAGAATTCCTGAGCGGACTGGCGAGGATATCCCGTGAGCCTTGGCCTGGTCCTGCTGGTGATCACCGTCGCGCTGGTATTCGAGTACATCAACGGATTCCACGACACCGCCAACTCGATCGCCACGGTCGTCGCGACCAAGGTGCTGAGTCCCGGGCAGGCGGTCCTGCTGGCTGCCACGACCAACCTGATCGGCGCGCTCTGGGGCACCGCGGTGGCCAAGACCATCGCTTCGGGCCTGGTCGATGCGGGCGTCGTCGCGGTGACTCCTCAGGTCCTGATCTGTGCCCTGCTTGGTGCGATCATCTGGGACCTGATCACCTGGTGGTGGGGATTGCCTTCGAGTTCTTCGCACGCCCTGGTCGGTGGCCTTTGTGGCGCCGCGCTGGCGGCATCGAACGACAACTGGTCCTCGATCATCTGGTGGCAGGGAGGCGAGCATTGGTGGCAAGGCAAGGGCCTGCTGCCCAAGGTCGTGATGCCGATGTTCAGTTCGCCGCTGCTCGGGTTCGTGCTCGGCTTTGCCATCATGGGCCTCATTTTCGCCGGGGTCAGCTTCCTCGGTTCCCGCAATGGGCCGGTCCAGAAGCTGGGCAGGCCGCGGTTTCTGAATGGTTTCTTCGGCAAGGCGCAAATCGTGTCGGCCAGCGCGATGGGCCTTTCCCATGGCATGAACGACGCCCAGAAAACCATGGGCATCATCGCCTTGGCCCTGGTCGGGGCGACTTCGGCCGGCAGCCTGGACGACATTCCCGGCTGGCTTTCATTCCTGCGCATCGAGGAAAGTGCCGACAGCCAGTTTGCGATCGCGACCTGGATCAAGGTGCTTTGCGCGCTCACGATGGCCGCCGGCACGGCCGCTGGCGGCTGGCGCATCATCCGCACCCTCGGTCACAAGCTGGTCAAGCTGCATCCGGTGAACGGTTTCGCCGCCGAGACCGCGTCGGCCAGCGTCATCCTGGCCGCCTCGCATTTCGGCATTCCGGTGTCGACCACGCACAACATTTCGTCGGCCATCATGGGTGTCGGCGCGGCCAAGCGCTTTTCGGCGATCAAGTGGACCGTCGTCGAGCGCATGGTCTGGGCGTGGATCCTGACCATACCGATTGCCGCGCTGCTGGCCTGGTTGCTGGTGCGCCTGCTGCAGGCATTGAATCTGGCCGCCTGAGCCCGGCGTCCGGCCCTGCCTAGAACGTATCGCCGCCGGAAGAAATGGCCTGCTCGAGGCGATCGCCGAGCTGGCCGAGCTCGCGTATGACACGGTTGAGTTCGTCGCCATGTAGCAGCGGGTAGGGCCGATTCTCGACCAGATGCAAGTAGGGCGAGCCGTCGAGGTCGCTGACCGCCAGATAGCCGGTTCGCTGTTCCCAGTTGAAGCGCATGCAGCGCGTGGCATCGATGCCCGTGGCCGGGCCGATCGGCGTGGAAATGCGCAGGTGCTTGAGGCCGTCGTCGCCTTCCATCTCGGCCAGGTAGATGCCCTGATGCCGGCCATCGGCGAGGGTAAGGTCGAAGCTGATCAGGTAGGGATCGTTGGTGCGCAGATTGTGCAGGTTGCCCACATGCGATCGGATTTGTTCGAAGCTCTGCACGTTGGACTCCACGAATTGTCTGATGCCTATGCTAGCGTGCGCCGGTCATGAAGTCAGCGCCAATGCCGATACGACCGGACCATCAGGCGATTCGCGAGGCGATCTCCGGGATTCCGCCAGGGCGAGTCGCCAGTTACGGAGAGATTGCCGCGCGCGCAGGCCTGCCCGGGCGTGCGCGCCTGGTCGGCCGGGTCCTGCGCGATGCGGGTGATGCCGCGGCATTACCCTGGCACCGGGTGCTCAGGGCAGATGGTCGGCTGGCCTTCGCGCCACGCAGCCGGGACTTCCTCGAACAAAAGCGCCGGCTTGCTGCGGAAGGCGTTTCGTTGAAGGGTGGCCGGGTCGATTTGCGGGGCTTCGGCTGGCAGCGCGATCTGGATGCGGAACTGTGGGCGCCAGCCCCGGCGTCGCCGGTCCGACGGCGACGCGGTTGAAAGCGGGCGCCTGCGCCTCGATTTCCGAATCTCACGCAGCGTCCGCAAACGGTCGCCGCAAGCTCGCAAGGAACCCCTATGCCGTTTGACATGCCGCCGGTGACGCGCACCCTGCTGATTGCCAACGTCGGCATCTACCTGCTGCAGATGCTGGTCGGCGATCCGCTGATCATCCATTTCGCGCTGTGGCCGCTGGGTACGCAAGTGCTGACCGAGGATGGCACCTCGATCGGTTTCGAGGTCTGGCAGCTGGTCACCTACGGATTTCTGCATGCCGACCTGGCTCATCTGTTCTTCAACATGTTCGCCCTGTGGATGTTCGGCGGGGCGATCGAAAGGCTGTTTGGATCGCGGCCCTTTGCCGTCTACTACCTGGCCTGCGTCATCGGCGCCGGTATCGCCCAGTTGCTGGTGATCGCCTGGTTCACCGGCGGCATCTATCCGACCCTCGGCGCGTCTGGCGGCGTGTTCGGGCTATTGCTCGCCTTCGGCATGATGTTTCCGCATCAGCGCATCATGCTGCTTTTTCCGCCGATCCCGATGCCCGCCTGGGTGTTCGTGACCGGCTATGGCGCGATCGAACTTATTCTTGGCATCACCGGCAGCCAGGCCGGCGTCGCCCACTTCGCCCATCTCGGCGGCATGGTCGCCGGCTTCGTGCTGATCCAGTACTGGCGCGGACGCCTGCCGATCAAGCCGCGGCGGATCCTGATGCGCTGATGGGCGGGCGCGGACGAGAGCAACGAGTGCAAGCGCCTTGAAGACCCTGCAAGAGTGGCTCGACTGGCAATTGCGCATGCACCCGCGCGAGATCGAGCTCGGGCTCGATCGCGTTCGCGACGTCTGGGTGCGGTTGGGGGCGCCCGCGCCGGCGGCGACGGTCATCACCGTCGGTGGCACCAATGGCAAGGGCTCGACCGTGGGTTTCCTCGAGGCCATGCTGGCCGCCGGTGGTCATCGGGTCGGCGCATTCACCTCGCCACATCTGATCCGTTACAACGAACGCGTGCGCGTTGCGGGTCACGAGGCCGATGACGAGGCGCTGGTCGCGGCGTTCGAACGGATCGAAGCAGCGCGAGGCGAGATTCCGCTGACCTATTTCGAATTCGGCACGCTGGCGGCCTTGCTGATCTTCGCCACAAGCCACCTCGATGTGGCGATACTCGAAGTCGGCCTTGGTGGCAGGCTCGATGCGGTCAACATCGTCGATGCCGACGTCGCCATCGTGACCACGATCGACCTCGATCACCAGGACTGGCTCGGCAACGATCGCGAACTGATTGCGCGAGAGAAAGCCGGGATTTTCCGCGCGGAACGACCGGCAATCATCGGTGAGATCGATCCGCCGCGGACGCTGCTGGCCGAGGCCTCGCGGATCGGCGCCAGGGTCATCGCGGCCGGTGTCGACTACCGGTACGAGGTGGCAAACCGGGGCTGGCTCTGGCAGAGCGGTTCGCTGAGCCTGCAGCTTCCGCGGCCGGGGCTGGCGGCGCCCTGCCAGTATGCCAACGCCGCCGCCGCGATCGCCGCCCTGTTCGTGTTGCGCGAGCGCATCGGCTGGCAGGCGGAAGCCATCGTCCACGGCGTTGCCCACGCGCAGGTTGCCGCGCGCATCCAGCGTTTCCCGGGTCCGCCCGAGCTGATCGTCGACGTCGCCCACAACCCCCAGGCGGCCCGCGTGCTGGCTGAGTGGCTGTCACGCAATCCGATATCGGGGCGCACGATCGCCGTCTACGGCGCGCTCGCCGACAAGGACGTCGGCGGCATCGTCGCCCCCCTGCAGGACCTGATCAGCCACTGGCACCTGGCCGGTCTGGATACCGATAGCGCGCGTGGACTCGACGCCCGCACGCTCGGCGCGCGCCTGACTCCCGAGGCCTCGGCGCGAATCGCCGGGCACCATGCCGAGGTGCGCTCGGCGCTGCGTGCGGCCCGCGACGAGGCGGGTGAGGACGATCGCATCATCGCTTTCGGCTCGTTCTTCGTCGCCGCCGCGGCATTGGCCAGCGTTCGGCGGGACGATTAGGGAGGGGCTGATCAAGTAGCAAAGTCGTCATGGCGCGTGCCTGCGCGGCGTTTTCTGAACCCGCCGGCACGTCTGTTGAGGTCGCGAACCCACCATGGGCCGCGCGTGCGGCGTATGCATCATCGACAATGAACGACGGCGCGCCGGATCGGTTGGTATAATCGGGGCGACCTTTCAGCGTGCCCCAACCATGGATCCCGCCTTGAAACAACGTCTGCTCGGCGCCGTCGTCCTGATAGCGCTTGCCATCATCTTCGTCCCGATGCTGTTCAGCGGCAGCGGTCCGAAGCAGGATTCGGCGACCGTCGACCTTGAGCTTCCACCACCGCCGAGCCGCGAGTTCGAGACGCGGGTTCTTTCGGTCGACGCCGCGAACCAGGACCCTTCACGGATGCCGGCGCAGTCCGCGGCCCCGTCCGAGCCTGTGGCGACCGTCGACACGCAGGCGCCGGCAAGGCCCGATGCGCGACCGGAAGATGCGGCACCGGCCGTCACGGAGCCCGCGGTTGCTCCGGCTCCGGCCGAGAGCAAGCCGGTAGAGGCGCCCAAGCCGGCAACGCCGGCCCAGATCGAGGCGGGCAAGGGGGCGGGCGCCCGCTATCTCGTCCATCTCGGCGTTTATTCGGCGTCAAAGAATGCCGATGACCTGGTCGCTGCACTCAAGCGCAGCGGATTCCCGGCGTATTCCGAAAGTACTGATTTCAAGGGCAAGCAGGCCCAGCGGGTCCGGGTCGGCCCGTTCGCCGATCGCGCCGAGGCCGAAGCGGCGCGGATCCGCATCAAGCAGGTTCGCAGCGACGTGCCGGGCAGCGTCATCGCCGTGGCCGAGGATGCCAAGGCCGATGCGCCGCCGACCGCGGTGGCATCGAATCGTGCCGGCAGCTGGGCCGTCCAGCTCGGCGCCTTCTCGACTGCCGAAGATGCCAACAAGCTGCGCGGTCGACTGCAGGCGGCCGGATTCGTCGGCTTTGTCGACAAGCTGGCGGCGGAAGGACAGACCCTCTGGCGCGTCCGCGCCGGACCCGAAACCGATCGCGCCAATGCCGACAAGCTGCGCGATCGCATCAAGGAAAAACTGGGAGTCGACGGCATCGTCGTGACCCAGCCATGAAAGCGGAACAATGAACTGGTTCGACGTCGCGATCATTGCCACGCTGGCCCTTTCCGTCCTGGTCGGGCTTTGGCGTGGCTTTATCGGCGAAGTCATGGCACTGGCCTGTTGGGCTCTGGCCTTCTGGATCGCCTGGATGTTCGGGCCGAGCCTTGCGGATCGTTTTTCCGGCAGCATATCGGTGCCGTCCGTGCGCGTCCTGCTGGCTTATGCGCTGTGTTTCATCGCCGTGCTGATTGCCGGGGCCATCGTCGCGTTCCTGTTGCGCAAGCTGGTCAGCGGCAGCGGGTTGTCCGGCACCGATCGCCTGCTCGGCATGGTCTTCGGCCTGGTCCGGGGCGCGGCGCTGGTGGTGCTGGTCGTGCTGCTGATGAAGTTTACCCCCGTCGTTCGCGACGACTGGTGGCAACAGTCGCGCATGCTGCCGACCTTCGACCGCGGCGCACGCTGGGTCACCACGATGTTGCCGGAGCGCGTGGCGCGCTATCTCGAACCGGCGAGCGCGGCCTTGCCGGCAGCGGCCGGAAACCTGATCGGACCGATGGCACCGTCCGTGCAGGAACCCCAACCAACCTCAGCGCAGTGAACTGAACCATGTGTGGAATCATTGGAGTCGTCGGCAAATCCGAAGTCGCATCGGCTCTCTACGATGCCCTGACCGTGCTCCAGCATCGCGGCCAGGACGCGGCCGGCATCGCCACCATCGACGGTTCGCGCCTGCGCCTGCACAAGGGCAACGGGCTCGTCCAGGACGTGTTCCAGCGCGAGCACATGCTGGCTCTTCGCGGCACGGTCGGCATCGGCCATTGCCGCTATCCGACCGCCGGCTCCGAGGGCAGCAACGAAGCGCAGCCGTTGTATGTCAATTCGCCCTATGGCATCGCGCTCGGGCACAACGGCAACCTCGTCAATACCGATACCTTGCGTCGCGAGATGTTCGAGGACGACCGTCGCCATATCAACACGGATTCGGACTCCGAATTCCTGCTCAACGTGCTCGCCCATGAAATGCAGATCCAGGAACGCATGGCGCTGTCGAGCGACCACATCTTCAAGGCCGTCGCGGGCGTCCATCATCGCTGCATCGGCGGTTACGCGGTGGTTTCGCTGGTGCTCGGCTACGGCTTGCTGGCCTTCCGCGACCCGCACGGGATCCGGCCGCTGGTGCTCGGCGAACGCGATACACCGGACGGCAAGGAATACGCGGTCGCTTCCGAGTCGGTGGCCTTCGACATCCTCGGTTTCCGCCTGCTCCGCGACGTCAGGCCGGGCGAGGGCATCCTGATCACGCTGGATGGCGAGCTGCACACGCGCCAATGTGCGGAGCCGGTCAGCCATGCGCCGTGCATCTTCGAGTACGTCTACCTGGCGCGGCCCGATTCGATGATCGAGGACGTCTCGGTCTACAAGGCGCGCCTGCGCATGGGCGAGCGCCTGGCGGCCAAGATCGAGCGCCTCAAGCCCGGTCACGGCATCGATTCGGTCATTCCGATTCCCGACACCGCGCGGACCGCGGCGTCCTCCCTGGCCCAGGCGCTGGGCGTGCCGATGCGTGAAGGTTTCGTCAAGAACCGCTACATCGGTCGCACCTTCATCATGCCGGGGCAGAGCGAAAGGGTGAAATCCGTGCGTCGCAAGCTCAACGCGATCGATCTCGAATTCCGCAACAAGAACGTGCTGCTGGTCGACGATTCGATCGTGCGGGGCACGACCTCGCGGCAGATCATCCAGATGGCGCGCGAAGCGGGGGCCAGCAGGGTCTACTTCGCATCTGCGGCGCCGCCCGTACGCTACCCGAATATCTACGGCATCGACATGCCGACTGCGGCCGAACTCGTGGCCCATGGACGCAGCGAAGAGGAGATCGAGAAGCTGCTCGGAGCGGATTGGCTGGTCTACCAGGACCTGGCCGATCTGATCGCCTCGATCGCGGAGGGCAACGACAATCTGGACGCCTTCGATACCTCGTGCTTCTCGGGCGAATACGTCACCGGCGTCGAACCCACCTATCTCGACGAGCTCGAATTCTCGCGTTCCGATGAAGCCAAGGACCGCCGTCGACAGGCGAGCTGAGCGGAATTTCGTGACGCGATGGGTTTGACGCGAGCCGGGAAAGCGGCAGAATCGCAAACGGCCGAACTCGATCGGCCGTTTTTTTTCGGGAAACGTTCCGGTCGATGAACATGAATGCCTTGTTTGGCGCCGCCCGGCGCTGCTTGCTCGAATGCGATCCGCAGCGCAAGGTGGCGCTGACCCGGACGTGTGCCGGGGAATTCCTCGAAGGACGCCTGGCCGACGCGGCCCCATCGACCGACCTCGGGCCCATCCACGCGCCCGGCAGGCCGCAGCGCCCATACCTGATCGAACCGAGGAAACTGCCACAGCGCGGTCTCGGGAGTGCCGAAGGCAGGGCAGCACTCGTGCACGCCATTGCCCACATCGAGTTCAATGCGATCAATCTGGCCTGGGATGCCGTGCACCGGTTTCGCGACATGCCGCCGGCGTTCTATCGCGACTGGGTCGCGGTCGCTGCCGACGAAGCGCGCCATTTCGCATTGCTGAGCACCAGGCTGGCGGAGCTCGGCCATGCCTACGGTGATTTCGATGCGCACAACGGATTGTGGGACATGGCCCTGCAGACCGCGGATTCGTGCCTGCGCCGCATGGCCCTGGTGCCGCGGGTGCTCGAGGCGCGCGGGCTCGACGTGACCCCGGGCATGATCGCGCGATTGCGCGCCGTGGGCGATTTCGCCACGGTCGAGATCCTCGAACTGATCCTGCGCGAGGAAGTCGCTCACGTCGCCGCCGGGTCGCGCTGGTTTGCCTACTGTTGCGGCGAAGCCGGACTTGAGCCGGAAGCGACCTTCGCCGCATTGCTGGAGGAATGCATGCGCGGCAGCCTGCGTGGGCCGTTCAATACCGAGGCCCGCTTGAGCGCCGGCTTCAGCGAAGCGGAACTGATCCATCTGGATACCCTGGCCGCATGAGGAAGCTGCTTTTCAGCGCTGCCGTGCTGCTCAGCCTGTTCGTGCTGCTGATCTGGGCTGCCGGCGTCCACTGGCGATCACCGCTGTCGCCGGATACGGTCCGCAACTGGTTGGGTTCCGAGTTCCGCGTGGTCATGGGTGGTGCGGCGCAGGACGAGACGCGCTTGCGCATCGGCGCCGTCGGGGAGAATCGTACCGCCCTGCAGTCGGTGGTCCTCAACGGCATCGAGGCGGCCGAAAATCCCATCCTGCGCTACCGCTTCGAACAGTTTCCGCACACTCTCGAATTGTCGCTGGTGTTCCGTCGCGCCGGCGACGACGACGTCAGCGTGGTCTCGCTGCCTTGGCCTGGGGAAGGCGATGCCTGGTTCGACCTCGGTACCGTTCCGGAATGGCGCGGTCGCATCATCGAACTGGCCTTCGCCGAATATCCGACCCCGCAGATCGTGCCGCCGATGCAAGGGTTCCAGCCGTTCACCCTGGTCGATGCCAGCCTGGCCTCGCGGTCCTGGCGTGGCGACCTTGCCGCGTTGATGACCGACTGGCTCGGCCAATGGCCGTGGAGCCAGCGTTCGGTGCATGCACTGGGGCGCGACACCGATACACCACGCGCCGAGTCGCTGGTGCTCTGCCTGGCCTTGGCGATTGCCGCGTGCATGTTCTGGGCGTTCCTGCTGCTGCGTCTGCGCGGAGCGGCGTTGCTGCGTGTAGCCATCGTTGCCGGGGTCGTCGGCTGGCTTCTGCTCGACCTGCAGTGGCAGTCGGGTTTGCGCTGGCGGCACGTGGCCACGCAGCGACTCTATGCCGAATTCGATTGGCCCGAGCGCGAACTGCATTCCGCCGACAGCGATATCGTCGAAGCGGCGCGCCAGCTGAAGTCGGCGATCCGGGACATGCCCGAGAATTCGCGGGTCCTGGTCCACTCCGATTCCTCGTTCAACGTGTTGCGATTGATCTACCACCTGTTGCCGATGAATGTCGGCGTGCTTTCCCAGGCCTATGCCCTGGACCCCAAGCTTGCCTTGCCCGACAACTGCCTGATCGTGCTGTTTGATGCGAGCAACTGGCGCTACGACAAGAAGACCAGGATGCTGCGTGGCGACGGGCTGGGCATCCAGGGTGACATCATCTATTTTCAAGGCAATCGGCTGATCGTGCTGCGGCATCGGAGCACTCCATGAGTACGAGCTACCTGCTCGCCTGGTTGCTGCCCTGGGCTGCGGGCAGCGGGATCTGCCTGGCCTTGAACCGTGGTTTGCGCCGACCCGGCGATCTGGCCGCGGCGCTCGGTAGCGGATTCGTGCTCGGACTTTTCGTCGCTGCCGGCCTGGCCAGCGTCGTTGCCGCGGAAAGGACCGCGGAAGCTTTCGCCCGCACCGCCCCGTGGCTGGCCGCAGTCGGCCTGATCGCCTGGGTCGCCGCCTTCGTGTTCCGTGACAGAGAAAAGGCGTTCGTTCCCGCCGGCGCAATCGGCGTCGGCTGGCGCATCGCATGGTTTCTCGTGCTCGCCGCGATTCTGCTGCGTCTCGGCCTGCTTGCCAGCGAGGCGCTGTTGCGGCCGACGTTTCCCTGGGATGCCTGGTCCGCATGGGCAGTCAAGCCAAAGGCCTGGTTCCTGCTCGGCCACCATGTCCCCTATGTGCCGATCCAGCAATGGCTGGCCGAGCCGGGTGTGGCCGAGCGTACATCTGCCATCTGGGACTATCCCGAATTGCTGGCGTGGATCGAGATCTGGTTCGCCAGCGCGATTGGCAGCTGGAACGAGCCGCTGATCAACGTCGTCTGGACCGGCGTGCTCGGTGCCATCGGCCTGGCCAGCTATGGCCAGTGGCGAGCCAGTGGCATCCGCCCCGGCCTGGCGATGTTGTTGACCTACGCCCTGCTTTCGCTGCCCTTGATCGATGCCCATGCCGCCCTTGCCGGCTACGCCGACCTTTGGCTGGCCGCGGCCTTCGGTCTGGCCGTGCTGGGATGGCTGCGCTGGATGCGGCACCGTGAGGGAGGGCAGCTCGCGCTGGCCTGGATATTTGCCCTGGCCATGCCGCAGATCAAGCTTGAGGGTTCCGTCTGGCTGATCGCTTTTTCCCTGGTCATGCTGCTCGGCGTGTTGCCGAAGCGGCAGCGCTGGTGGCTCGTCGTGGCGGGTGGCGCAGCCATCGCCTTGCTCATCGCCATGGGTGGTTTCAAGGTTCCGGTGCTCGGTCTGGGCTGGGTCCACGTGACCTGGGGCGAGCTCGTCATTCCGGCCCTCGGCACGCTCGACCTGCATTGGCGGTCCGTGGGCGCGGCGATCGTCGCTGGGCTACTGACCCTTCCGAACTGGCACCTGCTCTGGTACCTCGTGCCGGTCATCCTGGTCCTGCGCTGGCCGGTCCTGGCCAGGGACGGGACCACACGCTCCGTGGCGTCCTTGCTCGGACTGTGTGCAGCTTTTCTGTTCGTGCTCTTCTTCTTCACCGATGCATCGGCATGGGCCGAAAACTACACGAGCACGAATCGCCTGATCCTGCATGTCGTGCCGGCGCTGTTCACCTTGCTTGCCCTGCTGCTCGCGGATCTCGATCCGAGACCGCGCGATAGAGTTCGAGAATCGCCCGGGCGGATTTCTCCAGCGTAAAGCGCGCCTGCCATCGGGCCCGGCCGGCCTCGCCGAGTCGTTTGCGCAGGCTGGCGTCGCTGGCCCGTTGCAGGGCAAGGGCCAGGGCCTGCGAGTCCCGCGGTGGAACCAGGATGCCGCTTTCCCCGTCCTCGATGACCTGACCAACTCCGGATCCGGGAATATCGCTGGCGACGATTGCCAGGCCCGCACGCATGGCCTCGAGCAGGACCAGGCCGAAGGCTTCGCTGCGATCGAGCGACGGCAGCACGAACAGATCGGCGGCCGTATAAAGGGCCTGCAGGGCGGAGTCGTCGACCGCGCCGACGAAGCGGATGCGGTCTTCGATCTGCAGCCTGGCCGCAAGCGCACGAAGTCGGGCGGATTCTTCACCTTCCCCGACCAGGACCAGGCTGCTGCCTGGGGTGCGAGCCATCGCCTCGAGCAGGACCGCGTGGCCCTTGTAGTGGCTGAGTCGACCGACACCGAGCAGTTTCAGCGGGGCGGGGGATGGCCAGTCGGGACAGCCCGGGCTGGATGCAGGTCCCGAGTCCGCTGCATCGATGCCAAGAGGAACCACATGCAGCTTCGCCTTCCACGGAGCCAAGGCCATGCTGGCCTCGGCGTAGGCCGCGGACGTGACGACAATGGCACTGGCGCGGGCGAGGACGGCACGCTCGAACGGACGGTACATGCGATAGGCGGCGCGCACGCGCCAGTCCGGCATGTCCGGCGACACATCCGCATGCCAATGGACGAGCCAGGGCAGGGCGCGTGCGCGCGGACTGGCCAGAGCGGCGAAGCAGGACGGATTTGGCATGTGCAGATGCAGAAGGTCTGGCTGCTGTGTCACGAGCGCCTGCCTCAATTGCCATGGAAAGGCCGGACTGATCGGGGTATAGAGCGGTGCGGCAATGCAGCCGACGCGACGCAGGTCCACACCGTTGCGCGTTTCATGGCGGGTCCGCCATTGTCCGCCAGGTTGATGCACCAGGGCGCTGATGCCATGCCCGTGGGCGACGAACCATTCGGCCAGATCCTGCAGGTGCCGCTCGATCCCTCCACGCTGCGGGGCGTAGTACTTGCCGATGTGGAGAACGCGCATCGGCGATCAGGAGGGGGTATTGCTGGCGGACGGTGGGCGGACAGAATCGGTCGGGCGGACCGGCGCCGAGGCCTTGCGCAACTGCTCCAGCTCCTGTTCCAGGATCGCGAGCTTCTGGGTCAGCCGGCGCATCTGCCGCTCCTGGCGCGAGCGGTCGATATCGAGCTTGAGCAGGCGCAGCAGGACCATGGACAGGCCGATGATGATCGGCAGGACCGGCGCGTAGTTGATTCCCGTAAGCTTGCCGAGCCAGATCACCAGGGCCGGGAACATGCCGAGAACGAGGGTCGAGGCAGCTACCATCAGCCACCATGCTGCGAACGGGCCATGCAGGTGGTCGCGACGCACGAGGTAGAAGATGGCTCCGGCCAAGCCAACGCCAAGAATGGCGGCCGTGATTTGCGCGTCGAGCATCAGCGTTCAGTTCCGTGGGTGGCCACAGCGGGCCGTCGACTGCCGAGATCGAGACGCGAGATGCACAGGATCGTCGTATTGAACATGTAACGGGCGACTACGGCCCATGAAGCGAACACACGGGAATGCCCGTCGGTCCTCTCGCGCATCGGTGTCGGCGTTTCGACGATCCGAATTCCCTTTCCGGCGAGCAGCATCAATACGCCGACGTCCTGGTAGTCGAGCAGGCTGGCTTCCGGCGCGGCCAGCGTCTTCATGGCTGTTTCGTCGTAGAGGCGCAGGCCGGACGTGAAGTCGCGCAGCCGCAGCCCGGTCAGCAGGCGCAGGTATTGCCAGGCCAGCCGCTTTGGCAGGCTCAATCGTTCAATGCAGGTGCCAATCACGACATTGGCTCCCGAGCGTGCCAACTCGTCGAACAGCAGCGGCAGGGACTCGGCCGGATGCTGGCCGTCCGCATCGAGGCTGAGCACTGCCTTGAACCCGTTCCTGGCCGCAAACCGGATGCCGGCCTGACTGGCGCCCCAGGCCCCCAGGCCGATCGGCAACATCAGGACTTCCGCACCGGCTGCGCGGGCGGCCACGGAAGTACCGTCGGTACTGGCGTCATCGACGACCAGCACACGGCAACCCAGGGTCCGGCTGACCCCGGCCACGACGCTGCCGACCGTGGCGACTTCGTCACGGGCGGGAATCACGGCCAGGCAGTCTGCGGTCGAAAGCGAGGTCAAGAGAAGCCTGGAGATGCGCAGGGGGACCGCGATTCTCGGTAGATGCTGGCGCCCCTGTCAATCAATGTTGGTGCCGATGGCATCCACCTACTTGGCCAACTCCTCAAATGCCCGCCTGGTCGCGGGTATCGAGGCAGATTCAGTGGAAAGCGGGTGCCTGTCACGCTTTTGCCTCTATTTTCCGCCAGCCTCGTGTCCGCATTCGGCATTCCGCTGCGTCTCATGAAGGGTGGACGTGGTTGGCTTCGGGTCGATCAGGCCGGTTTCGGCCTTCGGATCCGGCTTACATGGCCACCACTGGTTCTGACAAGTCGGTCAAGCAAGTGTGCGGAAGCTGTTGACGGGGAAAGGGGATACTCCTTATGCTCCCGGCGGTTAAGGCACCGGCAAGACCTTTTGCAATGTGCGTTAAGGGGACGGGGACCCACCCCACCCAGACAATCCTGGAGAGATACCTATGAACACGAAGATGAAAACACTGGCAATGGCAGTTGTTGGTCTGGTGGGTTTCGGTGCCGCTGGCGCAGCGATGGCGCAGTGCCCGGCTAGCCTTTCTCCGCCTTGGACGGCCACGAACGTGGGTGGCGGCGCTTCGGCCGCTGCCAGCGTTACCGGCGGATACGACAGCTCGGCTTGCCGCCTGTCGTCGATTCTCGGCAACAGCGGCGCAGCGCGCGCCCAGGTTCGTGACGATACGCCGGCCAGCGAAACCCGATATCGCGCGCAGTTTATTTTCGACCCGAGCGGCCTCAGCGGCGCTGGTGGTACGAATCAGACCGACATTTTCCTGGCCAATGCTCCGGCAGCCTTCAATGGTCTGCTGCGTCTCGTCCAGATCAAGTACGCAGGTTCGGGTGCCGGCACCAAGCGCGTGTCGTTCACAGCCGCTTGCAACAACGGCACGACCAACACCTGTCTCGGTCAGGTCGACCTGCCGGATCAGGCTGGCGCAAATCGTATCGAGATTGACCTGACGGTCGGTGCTAGCGGATCGCTGCGTTACTGGGTCACGCCGCTGGCCGCGAGCACGACCGACGGCTCGCCAACTGGCACGGTCACGCTTACCGGTGGCAACGCCGGATGGGTTGGCGTCGATCAGGTCTATCTGGGCATGGCGTCTCCCTCGTCCCAGTTCCGTGCGGTCAATGTCGGCAATCCGGGCTTTTTCGATCAGTTCGATTCGCGTCGCCAGACGTTCATCGGACACTAAGTACCACCCATACTAATTACCTGCATTGAGGAGATTTCGGTGAAAAAAATAATTTCTGGCATAGCGGCGGCGGCAGCAGTTCTGGCTGCTCCGATGGCCTTCGCGCAGACGTGTTCCGCGCCGGGTGGTCCGGTAACGACGTCACCTTCTTCATTTAACTCGACCTGCACGGCGACCGACGAGTTCAACTCGATCTGTGCGGGCAGTGTCACGGCGATTGGCACCAGCGCCGTCTATGCTGTTCAGGTTGGCGCGGTGAACAATTTCCAGATCACCGTCACCCCGAGCGTGAATACGTACGACCATGCAATCTTCCTGATTGGCCCCGGTAGCTGCGCGCAGACGACTCCGTGCGTGGCCGACGCAGACAATGCGGGTCCGGGTGCCGCCGAGGTTCTGTCGCCTGCGGCGAACATTCCGACTGGTACTTACTACCTCGTGATCGATTCGACCGCGGCCGCAACGGGTTGTGTGCCGTCGTCGGTGAACTTCACGGGCACGTTGCCGGTCTCGTTGCAGAACTTCAGCGTCGAGTAATTTGGTACTTACGATGTTCTTGAGAAGGCCTGCCTGGTGCAGGCCTTCTTTTTTGTTGATGTGTGTACGATCCGTGAGTTTGAGTGAACCGAATTTTGACAACTCCGGAAGATCTGTACTCGCTCTTGGTCAAATTCCTATCGAGTTCGACATGAAAAGACTCTCGGCGGCCGGTCGGCCGATTTGGATTTCGACGACTCTATTGTCTGCGTTGTCCATCGTTTTCCTATCATTTTCAATCGCCTGGGCAGCCAGTTCCAAACCTAATGAACCGGAACTCGCTGCAAGAGTGTCAGCCACCGATATCGATGTCGGCGTCGTCTACCCATTCGCCGAAATCGACGGTGTCAGCGTTCTGGTCAATGAAGGCGAGGGTCCCATCGCCATCGAGCGAGTCGAGAGCCGATGGAAGGGACTCGACGTAAACGTCGATTTCAAGCCTCGTACTTTGAAGGCTGGAGAATCGGTTCGGATTCCGATCTCGATCAAGAAAGATGGGAGGGTCGGACGTTTTTCTGACGTCTTGCTTGTATACGCGAAGGGGCACCCCGAGCCGGTCACAAAGATCGTAGCGCGAGGGTTTGTCGACTGGATCATCGATCCAGCCTCGATGACGAAGGATGCCGGTATTGTTGACGCGGCGCACCCTCTTTCGGCCACGCTCACTGTGAAGGGGCGGCCAGGCGTCGACGTTCGGTTGACGGAAGTCATGCAAGAAAGTAAGTGGATCGATGCCGAAATTGCCGACGGTGGCAAATCACTGAAATTGCAGGCCAAGCCACAGATGCCGTGGGGTGCGTTCGATGAGTTCCTGGTATTGGAGACGGACAATCCCCAGCAGCGGCGCGTTGGTGTGCAGGTCAAGGGAGAAATGCGAGGTGCCGTCGTTCCAAGTACCAGCTTGATCGATTTTGGGCTTGTCCGCGTTGGCATACCGGCAGAGCAACTAGTGCGGCTCGTGGACGAGTCCGGACGCAAGCTAAACGTTGGTGATGTCAGAGTAACCGGATCTCCCGCCAATGCGGCCATCCAGGAATGCGTGCCGGCGAACAGCTCCTGCAAAATGCTGAAGCTTTCCTTGAAGGAAGACAGTATCGGAGCGGCGCCGCATGGCATGGTCGTGATCGAGTTTCCCGACTACTCAGCTGAACTTCCCATTCCGTTCGGAGGAGCGGCTATCGGGAAAGACACAGTAATCCATGACCTGGCCAAGGAGGTCGAAGCAGCAAAATCGAAGTCGCCGTCGATCAGTGCTGCCCTGCACGAAACCGTAACGACATCGGCGCCGATCGAGATGCCGGTTCCGGATGGACGAGGCCCATTGCTGAAATGGGAAATGGCCAACGAGTCGCCGATCTACGGATACGAGGTCTATCGAGCAGCTGCCGAAGCGGGGCCGTTCGAGCGCGTGAATGAGAAAATGATTCCTCGATTGTCTAGCGATACACGCATCAGATCCATCTATCGTTGGCGCGACACGCAGGCCAAGTCCGGGCAAGTCTATTGGTACTATATCGGCGTCGTATATCTCGACGGGCACAAGGAAGCACTGAACACTGCCCAGAGGGTGACAGCGAAATAGGCGCCTCTTTGGAAATCTGTGTCGGTCACGCTAGGTGCAATGACCTAGCAGTTTTGTATGGATCAGGCCCGTAAAGCATACGCTTGAGCGGGTCATGGGAGCGCCTCGTAATCACTCCAAGAAATAGTTGACTCCAGAGGTGGAATTTTCTCGTAACATTTCAAGAGGAGATTTCATGAAGAAAACCGGATTCAGCGACATCCAGATCATCGCGGCGCTCAAGCACGCCGAGGCCGTTACCGCGGTTCCAGTGCTATGCCGGGCGCACAACTTCAGTTAGTTCACCTCCTACAAGTGGCGCAGCAGGTTCGGCGGCATGGATGCGTCGATGTTCTCGAAGATGAACGAGTGGGCGCCGGCGAATCGTGAACTGCAGGGAACGCTGGGATCATGGGAGAGCTATTTGCTTGCCCATATTGGATGCGAGCTCGTTTGTTCATACCAGTCGCCGAGCACGACTCGCTCGGCGGGGTGATTGTCGAAATCGAAAGGGTGGATGGCAGGGCGGTGGGTATGTCCGTGGATCAGGCGGAGGACGCCGGCGTTTCGCATGCCTGCTTCGACGGCCAGCTGATTGACGTCCATGATGCTGGCGTTGGCCTCGCTGCCCGTGTAGCGCTTGCTTTCCTCGCGGGCCTTGCGGGCAAAGGCATCGCGCTGTTGCACGGTCTGTGAGAGGAATTGGCGCTGCCATTCGGCTGATCGCGATTGCTTGCGGAAAGCCTGATAGGGCGCGTCGTCGGTGCACAGGCTGTCGCCGTGCATAAGCAGGGTCGGCGTGCCGTAGAGATTGATGACAGACGGGTCGGGCAGCAGGGTCATGCCGGCTTCGCGGGCGAAGCGTTCGCCGAGCAGGAAGTCACGGTTGCCGTGCATGAAGAAGCAGGGACGTCGCGCTTCGCGCATCGGTTTCATCGCTGCGACGAAGCGTTGGCCGACCGGGTCGTCGGCGTCATCGCCGATCCACGCCTCGAAGAGGTCGCCGAGGATATAGAGGGCGTCGGCGTGGATGGCCTCATCACGGATGAAGGTTTCGAACTGGTCAAGGATGGCCGGTCGTGCCAGGTCGAGGTGCAGGTCTGAGATGAAGAGTGTGGTCATCGGGCTTGACGGGCGGCTTGGTGAGACGGGATCAAGAGTCAAAGCCCTCATCCCCCTTCGGGACCTTCTCCCGCTAGGCGGGAGAAGGAAAGGTTTTCGAAGCGATGCTCGTTCCCTTCCGGGGTCGTCCCTCATTGGGCGCCAGAAGCCAGCATTTTCCAAGCGGCCCTCATTTGTCTTCGGGAACATCCCTCGTTGAGTACGAGAAGGATGCAAATCAGTCCGGATTTCAAACGATGTGCCACAGCGTGGAAGAAGCGGACCTTCCAGCGATCCCGGTTTGAAGTTCTCGCCAGGGGGACAATCGACTCCAAACACCGGACCACTATCGGCTTGTCATTGCGGGGCGCACCGCAACGCGGATGACGTTCGCGCGCCCCTGATTTCGGGTCCGGTCAGGGCAGGAGTTCGACTTTTTCGATGACTACGTCGCTAGTCGGAACGTCGCTGCGGAACGGGCCTTTCGGGCCGGTCGGGACGGCCTTGATCTTGTCGACCACGTCCATGCCGGAAACGACCTGGCCAAACACTGCGTAGCCCCAGGTCTCGGCGCGCTCGTCGCTGACGTAGTCGAGGTTGCGGTTGTCGACCAGGTTGATGAAGAACTGCGCCGTTGCCGAATTCGGATCAGGCGTACGGGCCATGGCGATGGTGCCGCGCTTGTTCGACAGGCCGTTCTTGGCCTCGTTCGGAATCGATGGACGCGTCGGCTTCTGGCGCAGGTCGGGCGTGAACCCACCGCCCTGGATCATGAAGTTGTCGATGACGCGATGGAAGATCGTGCCGTTGTAGAAGCCGTCCTTCACGTACTGGAGGAAGTTCTCGACGCTCTTCGGCGCCTTTTCGGCATTCAGTTCCACCGTGATGTCGCCCATGTTCGTCTTGATCAGAACCTTCGGGTTCACTGTAGGCGCGGTCGTCGCCGCGACGGGCGGCTTGGTCGTCGGTTTCGCGGCGTCGGATTGGGCCGATGCGCCAAGCGGCAACAACAGGGCCAGGGCAAACGGCAACAGGGCGCGGAGGGTGCAGGATCTGAAGATGCGCAGCATGGACGTAGGGTCTCGCTCGGAAAAGAGTCGCTACATGATAAGGGTTCACCCCTCCGGCGAACACTACAGGCCGCGTGCTGCGGTTGACAGGGAAAACAACGGCGGCCGGGTCGCCCCGATCAGGCGGCAACGTCGCGACTGGTCGACTTGCTGACCTGCAGCTTGATGTCGATCTGTTTGAGGTAGTCGCGTTCCTGCTCGAGATCGATGCGGGTCAGCGGATGGTTGTCGAGCCAAGCCGCCGGCAGCTCGAGGGTCAGCTGATTGCCCTCGGCGGCCAGGTTGATCCGCGGTAGTGTGTCATCGCTGCGCGCGCGATGCAGCAGGACGGAGAGGCGCAGCAACGCGGTAAGCCGCTGGGTCACCGGCTGCATGCGCGGCGGCAGGTTGCGCATGCCTTCGCCATCCGGCCGTCGCCGGTGAGAGCGCAGGATCGCGGCGAGTTGCTGTTGCTCCTGCCGACTGAACCCGGCCAGGTCCGAATTGGCCATGATGTAGGCGCCGTGCGCATGGTGCTGGCTGTGCGCGATGGCCAGGCCGATCTCATGGATATGGCTGCACCAGTTGAGAATTTCCTGTGCCGGAACATCGAGTTGCCAGGGTTTCTTCACCTGATCGAAGAGCATGGCCGCGGTTTCGCTGACTCGGGCAGCTTGCGCGGTATCGACGCCATAGCGCTCGGCCAGCGCACCGATGCTGGTGCTGCGCGAGTCGGTGTGCAGGGCGCGGCCGAGCATGTCGTAGAGCAGGCCCTCGCGCATGGCCGTCTCGCAGACGTTCATCTGCCCGAGGCGGAATGTCTTGAAGATCGCGTCGAGAATGGCCACGCCGCCGGCGATGACCTGCACGCGGTCGCTGGACAGGCCCGGCAGATCGAGCAGGTTGCTGTTTCCGACCTTGAGCAGGGTTTCTCGGAGTATCTCGAGCGAGGTCGCGCTGATGCCCTGCTCGGACCAGCCGTTGGCCTGCACGATGCTGCCGATGGCCTTCATGGTTCCGGATGAGCCGATAGCCTCGCTCCAGCCGCGTTCCCGGTAGTGCGCGCCGAACTGCTGCAGTTCGACGGCGATCTCGGCCTGTGCCTGCTTCCAGCGGCGCGCGGTGATCTTCCCGTCCTCGAAGAAGCGCAGGGTGCTGGCGATGCAGCCGACCTGCAGGCTCTCGCGCTCGAGCGCCTCGTAGCCGCGGCCGATGATGAACTCGGTGCTGCCGCCGCCGATGTCGATGACCAGGCGCTTCTCGTCGGTCAATGGCAGGCCGTGGGCCACGCCTTGGTAGATCAGGCGCGCCTCTTCACGTCCCGAGACCACTTCGATAGGGTGGCCGAGAGCGGTTTCGGCGGGCAGCAGAAACGACTGCGGATTGCTCAGCTGGCGCACCGTGTTGGTGGCCACGGCACGCACGCGACCGGCCTTGAATCCGGACAGACGCTGGCCGAAGCGTGCCAGGCATTTGAATGCGGACTCGCGCCGTTCGGGCGTCAGCGAGCCATCCTTCCGCAATCCCGCCGCAAGGCGCACGCTTTCGCGCAGTCGGTCGATTACGCGCAGTTCGCCATGGGTGTAGCGGGCAACGACGAGATGGAAGCTGTTCGAACCGATGTCGGCGGCGGCGATCAGGTCGCCGTCGCGGATTTCATCGGGGAACTTCGCGCGCCTCACGAACAGAGTTTTTCCAGCAGGGTGAGCTGGGCCGAATGTGGTTTGTCCTTGCCGGGCTGCGTACGCGTATAGCTGCCATCGGACTCCAGGATCCAGGCCTGGGTATTGTCGGCGAGGTAGTTCTGCAGCGACTCCTTGTACACGCGCATGGCCAGTTTCGGATCGCGGATCGGAAAGCAGGTCTCGACCCGACGCAGCAGGTTGCGATCCAGCCAGTCGGCGCTGGAACAGTAGATTTCGGGCTGGTCGTGGTTCTGGAACCAGTACACGCGGCTGTGCTCGAGGAATCTCCCGACGATGGAGCGTACCCGAATATTCTCGGAAACGCCGGGTATCCCCGGGCGCAGGGTGCAGGCGCCGCGAATGATCAGGTCGATCTGCACGCCGGCGCACGATGCGGTGTAGAGCATTTCGATGACGGCCGGTTCGTTGAGGGCGTTGATCTTGGCGATGATTCGCGCAGGCTTGCCGGCTCTTGCGTGGTCCGTTTCGCGTTCGATCTTGGCCATCAATCCCTTGTGCAGGGTGAATGGCGAGTGCAGCAGGTGCTTGAGCTTGATGATCGGCCCAAGCCCGGACAGTTGCAGGAAAAGCAGGTGCGCGTCCTCGCCGATTTCCGGATCGGCGGTCATCAGGCCGAAGTCGGTGTAGATGCGCGATGTGATCTGGTGGTAGTTGCCGGTCGACAGGTGCACGTAGCGGCGCAATCCGCCGGCCTCGCGGCGCACAATCAACAGCATCTTGGCGTGGGTCTTGTAGCCGACCACGCCATAGACCACCTGCACGCCGGCCTCCTGCAGGCGATTGGCCAGGCGCAGGTTGGCTTCTTCGTCGAAGCGCGCGCGCAGCTCGACGACCACGGTCACGTCCTTGCCGACCCGGGCCGCCTCGATCAGATGATCGACCAGTTGCGAGTCGGTGCCGGCGCGATACAGGGTCTGCTTGATCGCGAGCACGTCGGGATCGAGACTGGCCTGCTTGACCAGTTCGCTGACCGTCGCGAATGACTCGAACGGGTGATGCAGGAGGATATCGCGCTCCCTCAGCGCCGCGAACAGGCTGTCGCCTTCGACGACGACCGGGTGCACGCGCGGCACGAAGGTCGGGAACTTGAGGTCGGGGCGATCGATTTGGTCGTAGATGGCGACGCTGCGGCTGACGTTGACCGGGCCTTCGCAGAGATAGACGTCGTGGTCGGTCAGCTCGAAGTTCTGTTCGAGCATGCTGGTGATGGCGCGCGGGCAATTCGAGCCCACCTCGAGCCGAACAGCCTTCGCGTAGCCGCGTCCGCGCAGCTCGTCGCGCAGGGCCAGGGCGAGGTTCTCGACTTCTTCCTCGTCCACGAACAGCTCGCTGTTGCGGGTCACCCGGAACTGGTATGAGCCCTTGACGTGCATGCCGGGAAACAGCTCGTCCATGAACTCGTGCAGGAGGTCGGAGAGAAACACGAACGAGGTGCTGCCTGCGGCGATCTCCTCAGGCAGGCGGATGATGCGCGGCAGCGAGCGCGGCGCGCGCAACAGGGCCATGTGCCCCTCGCGGCCGAAGGCGTCCCGACCTTCGAGGACGACCGCGAGGGTCAGGCTCTTGTTCAGGATGCGCGGAAACGGATGGGCCGGATCGAGGCCCAGCGGAGACAGGACCGGCAGCGTTTCGTTGCGGAAATAACCCTGCAGCCAACGCTTCTGCTTGAGCGTCCAGGCATCCCGGGTCAGGAAGCGGATGCCTTCCTTCTCGAGCTCGGGGAGCAGGGTCTGGTTCCAGAAGGCGTACTGCTTTTCGACCAGCAGCAGCGCGCGCTCGCGGATCAGGCCGAGCACCTCGGTGATGGCCATCGCATCGGCGCGTGGCTGGCCTTCGCCGAACGCATGGTGGTGCTTGAGGACGGCGACGCGAACCTCGAAGAACTCGTCGAGGTTGGTGCAGGAAATGCACATGAAGCGCAGGCGTTCGAGCAGGGGATTGCGCGGATCCTCGGCCTGCGCCATGACCCGGAAGTTGAACTCGATCTGGGCCAGTTCGCGGTTCAGATAGAGGGACGGATCGCTGAAGTCGCGAGCGGCCGATGCTGGACCTGCTCCGTCGGCCGAAGCACCGGCGGTGCCGCCCGTTGCGGTCGCGTAGACGCCGGGTTCGACCAACGACGAATTCATGTCACGACTCCTCCGATACCAACTCCGGCAACAATAGCTGCTCTGGATTGAAAACACATGAAAAAGTGCTGCCCTTGCCGGGCTCACTTTCGATTTCCAGATGCGCATCGTGCAATTGCAGCACGTGCTTGACGATCGAGAGGCCGAGGCCGGTGCCGCCGGTCTCGCGCGAGCGGCTGGTCGAGACGCGATAGAAGCGCTCGGTCAGTCGCGGCAGGTGCTGCGGCGAGATGCCATGTCCGGTGTCGATCACGCTGAGCCGGCCGCCCTGGGCATTGCTGGTCCAGACGATGCGGATGTGGCCGCCGACCGGCGTGTAGCGCACGGCATTGCTGACCAGGTTGGAAAAGGCGCTGTACAGGTCGCGCGAGGAGCCCTGCAGGTCGTGCGGGCCTTCGATGCTCGCCGATATCGTATGGCGACCGCGACTCAGACCTTCGGCATCGCGGTGCAGGGTCGTGACCAGCGGCCGGATCGCCACGCGCGACATCGGCAGGGTTTCCTCGGCGTCGAGGCGCGAAAGCGTCAGCAGGTCCTCGACGATCTGGGTCATGCGTCGCGACTGGCTGCGCAACTCGCGGATGATCGATTCGAACTCCGGAATCTGCTCGGGCTCGATGAGGTCGAGGTAGCCGTGCACGACGGTCAATGGTGTGCGCAATTCATGCGAGACGTTGGCGACGAAATCGCGGCGCATCTTTTCCACCCGCAGCAACTGGCTGACATCGCGTACGAGGAGCAGGGCATGGCCTTCCGCGTACGGGATCAGGCGCAGGCTCAGGTGCAGTTCGGGGTCCCGGGGCGAGGTGACGTCGGAAAGCGGATCGATGCCGCCACCATCGATCCATTCCTTGAGGCCCGGAATGGCCACGGCATCGACCAGGCGCCGGTCGAGGTCGCGCGGGTAGTCGATGCCGAGCATGCTGCCGGCCGCGGTGTTGAACCAGCGGATGCGGTAGTCCGCGTCGACTGCAACGAGGGCGTCCGGCAATGCCACCGCGGCATCCCGGAACGCGCGCAGGAGTCCGAAGAGCTTGGTCCGGCGACGTGCTGCGCTTCGTTTCACGCGTTCGACGAGAATCGGTAGCCAGCTCCGCGCACGGTCTGGACGTAGCCGTCCATCCCGTGGGGGGCCAGGGTCATGCGCAAGCGGCGGATGTGCACGTCGACGGTCCGTTCCTCGACGTAGACGCCACCGCCCCAGACATGATCGAGCAACTGGCTGCGCGAATAGACGCGTTCGGGATGGGTCATGAAGAAATGCAGTAGGCGATATTCGGTCGGGCCGATCGGCACGACCTGGTCGCCCGCGTGGACGCGGTGCGCGGCGCTATCAATGCGCAGGCCGGCGATCTCGATCACGCCCTCGGTGTCCTCGCCATGGGCGCGGCGCATGACCGCGCGGATGCGCGCGACGAGTTCACGTGCCGAAAAGGGTTTGACCACGTAGTCGTCGACACCGGCGTCGAGGCCGTTGACGCGATCGGTCTCCTCGCCACGTGCGGTCAGCATGATGATTGGGATGTCGCGCGTCAGGTCCTCGCGGCGCAGGCGCCGGGCCAGTTCGATTCCGGTCATGCCCGGCAGCATCCAGTCGAGCAGGATCAGGTCCGGGATCTGGTCCCCGATCGATGACTGCGCGCTGCGGGCATCGGCCGCATGGATGGCCTCCATTCCGGCCTTGCGCAAGGCGAATGCCACCATGTCCCGGATGGACGGTTCGTCTTCGACGATCAGCACGCGTTTTTGCACGAACACCCCGCAAACGGATCCCGCCATGGGTTCCTTGTGACAGGTTTATTGCAACCGAGGAATGTTACGTCGCAATGACATGCGGGGACATTCCTGGTTGGGGCAACGCAACGACGTCGACAGGCCCACGCGATTTCCGCTGTTGTCGTCGGGCTCCGATTCGCGGCGCTCGCGCTTGCGGATATCGAGCACGACTGGCGTCATCGCGGTGATCCGTGCGTCCACGCGCGCGCGCTGGTAGTAGGTCAGGTTTTCCTTGCTGGCCAATGCCTTGAGCTGGTTCAGTGCATCCTCGGCCCGGCCATTGAGGAAGGTCCATTCGGCGTAGGCTTCGGCGGCGCGGATCTTGTCCCCGCCCAGTTCGCTGGCGCGCGCGAAGCTGCGTTGCAGGTCGGGGTCATCGGGATACCGGCCGAGCAGCGGCCGCACCAGATCCTGGGCGCGCTGGGCGGATTTCGCGTCCGCGCGGGAAAGCAGCGCTTCGGTAAAGGCCAAGGCGATCGCGCGATTGCCCGGGAAGTCGGTGCTGAGCCGCTCAAAGCGCTTGAAGGCGGCGTCCTTGTTGCCGGCCTGGTCCTCGGCTTCAGCCATTCCCAACTGGAAGGTCGCGGTGTGCGGATAGTCCGCGACCAGCCCGCCGAACTCCTCGACGGCCGCCTGCGGCTGCCGGGCCCGGATCAGGGCCAGAGCGTGGCCGTAGCGATTGGCCGAGGTATTCGCCGCCGGTCCGCGCTTTCGCTCGTCCGCGTAATAGCGAAGGATGCCGTTGACCGAGTCTGCGTTGAGGGTGCGTGCCCGCTCGCGCATCAGTTCGAACTGGCTGCTTTGCAGCGGGCGTGCAGGCGAGGTGCTGGTCGACCTTGGGGATGGCGGCAGGGCAAGATTGAGCGGCATCGTTGCATCCATTGCGGGCACGACAGCCACCGTCTGGCCGAGGCCGGCCGCTGCCGCTTCCGCGATTGGATAGGTCCGCTCCAGTTGTACCGCGCGTGCCTTGGCATCGGCGATCCGGTTGACGTCGACCGGATGGGTGCGCAGGAATTCCGGCACGTCGATACCGTTCACGCGCATCACGCGCTGCATGGTGGCGAAGGTTTCGGCCATCGCCAGCGGCTCGAACCCGGCCCGGGCGAGGCTCTGGATGCCGACCCGATCCGCCTCGATCTCGTCGTAACGCGTGAAATTGATGGCCCTCTGCTGGATCAGCGAGATTCCGCTCATCAGGGCCGCCTGGCTCGCGTCATCGCTCCGGTTGGCGGTGGCGACCAGGGCCCCGAGCATGGCCAGGGCAATCGGCAGGGCGCTCTTGCGCGAATCTTCGAACGCACGCAGCAGGTGCTGCTGGGTCACGTGGGCGATTTCATGCGCGATCACCGCCGCCAGCTCATCTTCGCTGGCCATGGCGTTGATCAAGCCGACATTCACCCCGATATAGCCACCTGGCGCCGCGAATGCGTTGATGTCGTTGCTGCGTACAACGAAAAACGTGAATTCCAGATCAGGTCGGTCGCTGACCGAGACCAGCCGGTAGCCCAGCGCGCTGAGGTAGTCGTTGATCTGTGGATCATCGAGCACGTAGTTGTAAGCGCGCATCTCGTGGAGCATGGAGGCGCCGTAGGCCTTCATTTCCTCGGGGGACATGGCGCTGGCGGCGGAACTGCCGATATCGGGCAGGCGGACACCCGGCTCGCTGGCGCCGGCCAGTCCAACGCAGGCGGCGACGAGCAGCGCTGGCAGCCATTTCAGCTTGTGCATGGATTCATGGCTCCTCTCGGGTCAGAGCACGCCCTAGTGTAACGCCGGCTTCCTTAAGCCGACGTGATATGGGTGCCTCGGGCATACTCCCGGCATGCCCGTTCACGGACGATTGCGGCCCAAATGCGCAGCATGCAGGTCCCCGGGGCAATCCCGCCGGCCATTGGCGACGGGAGTTTCGTCGCTTTCCAAGCAAGTCCAGTGTTCAGGATGCGGAGTAATTGCATGGCTACTGTTGAAATGTTCACGACCGCCGTCTGCCCCTACTGCGTGGCGGCCAAGAATCTGCTCAAGCAGAAGGGATTCGACTACACCGAGATCCGGATTGACACGGATCCCCTTCGTCGTGATGAGATGTTGTCGAGAACCGGAGGCCGGCGCTCGGTTCCGCAGATCTTCGTCAATGGCATACACGTCGGCGGTTTCGAGGACTTGGTGGCTGCGGATCGCAGCGGCAAGCTTGCAGAAATAGCGGCCAGTGTCGGTGACTGACCTCAGTCCGGCAGTCTGACCAGGCGAACCGGATTGCCATCGGGATCGAGGCCAGACAGCCGATCCAGTCCGACATGATCGAAATCCGCGAGGACGCGCTCGCCGTCAGCCAGTGAGCAGAAGGCCGGGGTCGGGTGGCCGCCGATGTCTTCGAGGCGGCACTGCAGGGTCGAGCCGTCAGCGCGGTCGCTGAGACCGAAACTCTCCGCATCGGCCGTGACCAGGTCCGCGAGGTCGAGGATCCGGGCTTGGCGCGCCTCGCCGACAACCAGGACCCACTCGCCCCGCCAGGCGGCACCATTGCGTTCGGTCTCGAACGGCAGCCTGAGCAGGTTGAGGGCCTGGATGTCGAGTCCCCGGTCGGCGCCGGGCCGGGCCCTGACCAGCCAGGCCTGGGCGTGCGCCGGGCCGAGGAACTGCAGATTCAGCGACAGGCCCGGTTCGGCACGCGGACCGCCGTTCGGGGTGGCAAACGGCTCGTCGCCGCCGACCATGCGCAGCAGCGGGACATGCGCGATGTTGCCAGGCATCTGGGCGCTGCCGAAGTACCAGACCGGGGCGCCCGCCTCGTAGCTGAGCAGGGTCACTGCCAGATTCTTGCCCTGCTGCTCGATGGACAGGCCGCTGCCGGCCAGCAAGGCCTCGGGGGCGGTGCTTGATACGGACCACCAGAATCCGCTTTCCGGTCGCGACAGCGTGTCGTCCCAGCCCGACTGCAGGAGTCTGAACCCGATCGGCAGACTGCTGCCATCGGCCTGCAGCAGGTGCAGTCGGACCTGGAAGGTGCCGAGGGCAAATTGCCGCATGCCCGATTCGCGCGCCGGATTGACCTTCAGGCGCAAGGGGGTGGCGACATCGCTGCAGGAGCGGCTGGATCCGCGCAGCAGGATGTCGATGTTGGATCCTTCCAGCGAGGTGCGAACGACCTCGGGAAGGCAGGAGTTCGGCCATACGCCCTCGACCACGAGGTCCGGCGGCCACTGCGGCGCCATCGCCGAACTGCTGACCAGGCGGACATTGAGGTCTTCGTCGACCCGTTCACGCGCCGGAATCGACGAGCACCACGATGCGATCGCGAGCACCAGCGCGAGAGGCAGCCAGAATGGCCTTCCATGGGCTTCACCGGCGGCGTTGGTTGTGCGATGCACGATCATTTTCGGATAATGCGCGCCCTTTGCCGACTTCGGCAAGCCAGAAACATGGAGTGCAGCGCCGATGAGTCAGACAATTGCCGTCATTCGGGGCGACGGAATCGGCCCGGAAATCGTCGACTCGGTCCTGCGCGTGCTCGAGGCGCTGCAGGTTGGTTTCGACTACGACTTCGTCGAGGCCGGAGTCTCGGCCCAGCAGAAATCCGGCGAGCTGCTCCCGCAGGCGACTGTGGACGCGATCGCGCGCCATCGGGTGGCGCTCAAGGGTCCCCTGATGACCCCGATCGGCGGTGGATTCAGCTCGCTCAATGTCGAATTGCGCAAGCGCTTCGATCTCTATGCCAACGTGCGCCCGGCGATCACCTTTCCCGGAACCCGCTCGCGTTATGAAGACATCGACATCATCACGGTCCGTGAAAACACCGAGGGCGCCTACGGTTCCGAAGGCCAGACCCTGTCCGAGGATGGCGAGGTCGCGCAGTCGCTGATCCGCAATACGCGGCATGGCTGCGAGCGCATCGTTCGCTACGCCTTCGACCTGGCGATGCGCCAGCGGCGGCGCAAGGTCACCGCGGTGCACAAGGCCAACATCATGAAAACGACTTCGGGCCTGTTCCTGAAGGTCGCCCGCGACGTGGCCCGGGAATACCCGGACATCGCCTTCAATGAGATGATCGTCGACAACACGTGCATGCAACTGGTCATGAATCCGCAGCAGTTCGACGTGATCGTGACGACCAACCTGTTCGGCGACATCATTTCGGATCTGTGTGCCGGACTGGTCGGCGGACTGGGCCTGGCCCCGGGCGCCAACATCGGCGCCGATGCCGCGATCTTCGAGGCCGTGCATGGTTCGGCGCCGGACATCGCCGGCAAGGGCATCGCCAATCCCTGCGCGCTGCTCCTCGGGGCCGCGCAGATGCTCAGCCATCTCAATCTTGAAAGCGAGGCGACTCGCGTGCGCGATTCGATTCGTTCGACCCTGCAGGCCCGCGACCGCTTGACGCCCGACCTCGGTGGCAGCGGTACGACCACCACCTTCACCGACGCATTGATCGAGCGGGTCAGGGGCGCCTGATCTCGGGGACCTGCCGGGCACCGAGATGGTCGAGCACGACCACGCGGCCCTGGCCGGGCCGGTAGGCGAGCGCCAGGGCGCGCGCGACAAAGGCGATGGCCGCTTCGGTGGCCACTTCGAGCTCCGATCCGCAGGCCATTCCGGCGGCAATGGCCGCAGCCAGTGTGCAGCCGGTACCGTGGCCCTCGACATCGACGCGGGGATGCGTGAACCAGCGTGCTCCTGCCTTGCTGGCGAGCAGGTCGTGGACTTGCGTGCCAGGCAGATGCCCACCTTTCAGCAGCACGGCGCGAGCACCGAGGGCACGTAGCGCAGCAGCTGCCTCGAGCATGTCCGACTGGCTCCTGATGCGCCGGTTGAGCAATTCCTCCGCCTCGGGAACATTCGGTGTGAGCAGGTCGGCGCGTGCCAGCAGATGGCGGCACAGGGCGGCTGATAGTCGACCGCGTGACAGTGCAGCGCCGGTGGTGGCCACGAGCACCGGATCGACGATCAAGGCAATGTGCGGGCGCGTGGCGAGGGCGTTGCCGACCGTCCTCGCCAGATTTGCAGTGCCGAGCATGCCGGTCTTGATGGCGGCAACCGGGAAATCCTCGAGCACGGCCTTGATCTGGGCCCGCACCGCGGCGGCCGGCAGCAGTTCGATGGCCTCGACGCCCCGTGTATTCTGGGCCGTGACTGCAGTTATGGCGCTGAGTCCGTGCACGCCGAAGGCCGCGAAGGTGCGCAGGTCGGCCTGGATGCCGGCGCCTCCCCCCGAGTCGGAACCGGCGATGGTCAGGGCAATGGGCGGGGCAGTGCGCGGCAAGGACATGGTCGGTTGTGTTGGTTTCGTGCAACAAGCGCGGGTCGGCAGGGGCTCGCCGAATGGGCTGGAGATGACCTGCGCGATCCGGTGGAGAACGTGAAAATCATCGGTTTGGACATGGCTGTTGCGCGCTTGACCCGCTGTTGCTTTTCCGCCAATATCCGCTACGGATTAGAACACACCCCTTTCCCCAACCGCAGCAACAGGGCAATGCAGCGGGCAACAACAGCGACAGCAGCAGGTTTGATGGGAGCGCTCGGCGTGATGCTGACGCTCCCTATTTCCTTTTCAGCCATTGCGGCACCCCCTCCGGGCGTGTCGCCGCGCGTCGCCATTGCCCCGTCGACAGAAGCTGGTGTCCCCCAGCGCTGGCGAAATTATGCCCTTGCCAGCATCACGCCTGCGTTTACGTGGGCTCCAGCCGTAAAGACCGCGCCGCCGCAGGTCACCGATGACCCTGCCGGTGATACGGCGTCCGTCTCGACCCTTTATTCCTTTGGCGGATCATCCGCAGGCACGCTCAACCTGAGCGTGGCGCATTCGCTTGTCGATGGCCGCGCGCCGGCCCTGGCGAGCCCGAGGCTCGATGTCCGATCCGAATTGCCCGGCAGCGGACTGCGCAGAACCGTGATCGCGCCGTCCTATGTCAGTCGATGGGGCGACAGTGGCATGTTCGGCGTGACTGCCGTGCTTGCCTATCAGCGATTCGTCAGTCTCGGCATGGGTGAAAGTGCGTTGCGCGATGGCATTCCTCTTTGGCCTGTCGTGCCAGGCGAGTCGTCGTACGGTGCGGGCGTTCGCCTGGATGTCGGCGATCAGCTGACCAGCCGCCTCAGCTGGGGCGCCGCGTATCAGTCGCGGGTCAACATGGATGCGCTCAATTCGTTGCGTGGCGTCTATTCCGACCCCGGGCAATTCGACATTCCCTCCAGCGCCAGCGTTGGCGTGAGCTATGCCCTGACACCGGCCTTGAGTTTCGACATCGGCGTACAGCGCGTGATGTACAGCGAAGTGACGCCGTTCACCAGTCCCGCCCTGCCGAGACGCTTCCTGGCCCTGCTCGGGAGCGGCGCCAGTCCGGTGTTCGCCTGGCAGGACCTGAATGTGTATTCCGCCGGCTGGACATGGCGAAACGACAGCTTCGGCAATCTCGAATTGCGCTATACCACGCGCCAACAGCCGTCTCCGACATCGAGTCTGCTGCGCACGGCGCTGGAGTCG
This sequence comes from Dokdonella immobilis, assembly GCF_900115085.1. Lineage (GTDB taxonomy): Bacteria > Pseudomonadota > Gammaproteobacteria > Xanthomonadales > Rhodanobacteraceae > Dokdonella > Dokdonella immobilis. The sequence continues at coordinate 90,689 of NZ_FOVF01000005.1, forward strand.
ACGCCGGCAGATCGCACGATGGCCTTCGGCTACTCGCGCGACACGGGTCCCCAGTCGACCCTGAGTCTGCAGGCCGTCTATTCGAGTGCGCCGTATTTCCTCGGCCTGCCGAACTACCGCTCGGCTGACCGCGTGACCGGCAACCGGGTCGAATACGAAGCAGCCTGGGCCTGGCGCTTCTAGGCGTTGCCTTGAGGGCGGGTCGCAGGGGCGGGTCTGAGCCCCGCCTCTACGGAACCAGGAATACGATATTCCCGATCATCCCATCGCGATTCCGATCGAATCCCGAATTCCGAATCCCGAATCCCGAATCCCGAATCCCGAATCCCGAATCCCGAATCCCGAATCCCGAATCCCGAATCCCGAATCCCGAATCCCGGCCGTCAAAGCACTTCCGAGGCGATGTCCGCCAGCCTCGAGCGTTCGCCGCGGCGCAGGGTCAGATGCGCGGAGTGTTCCCAGTTCTTGAACCGATCGACGGCATAGGTCAGGCCGGAGGTCGTTTCGGTCAAGTAGGGCGTATCGATCTGTTCGACGTTGCCGAGGCAGATGATCTTCGTGCCCGGGCCGGCGCGCGTAATCAGGGTCTTCATCTGCTTGGGCGTCAGGTTCTGCGCCTCGTCGACGATCACGTAGCGATTGAGGAATGTGCGGCCACGCATGAAGTTCATGGCGCGGATCTTGATCCGTGAAGCGAGCAGGTCGTTTGTTGCGGCGCGGCCCCAGGCGCCGCCTTCCTGCGGCGAGGTCAATACTTCGAGGTTGTCGGTCAACGCGCCCATCCACGGCGTCATCTTTTCTTCCTCGGTTCCGGGCAGAAAGCCGATGTCCTCGCCGACCGACACGGTGGCCCGGGTCATGATGATTTCGCGATAGCGCTGCTGGTCCATGACCTGTGCCAGGCCGGCGGCGAGGGCGAGCAGGGTCTTGCCGGTGCCAGCGGTGCCCAGCAGGCTGACGAAATCGATCTCCGGGTCCATCAGTGCATTGAGGGCGAAGTTCTGTTCGCGATTGCGTGCCTGGATACCCCAGACCGTGTGCGAACCGCTGAAGTAGTCATCGACGATCTGCAGGATGGCCTTCTTGCCATCGAGGCTCATGACGCGCAGTTCGACCTCGTTGTCACCTGGCAGGTAGAGGAACTGGTGCGGGTGCCAATCCTCGTCGTCCGCCATGGTGACTTCGTAGTAGGTGTGTCCGCGCTCGGACCATGAGCGAAGGTCGGAGTGGCGCTCCCAGAAATCGGCGCGAAGTTCGTTGTGTCCGGCGTACAGCAGGCTGAAATCATCGAGCGCGCGATCGTTTTCGTAATCCTCGGCGGTGATTCCCGCGATTGAGGCCTTGATGCGCAGGTTGATGTCCTTGGTCACCAGCACCACCGGAGTCTCCGGGTGCGATTCGCAGAGGGAGACGATCGAGGCCAGGATCAGGTTGTCCGGGAGATTGCGCTTCTTGCCGTTTCCGTTTTCGTTGGCCTGGGTCTGGAAGCGCAGCCGGCCGATCTTCGGATTCTGGTCCAGACGCAGGCCCTGCGGCAGGCGCAGGTCGAGGCCGTCGGGAATCTTGCGGGCGGTGTCGTTCTCGATCAGCTCGTTGATGAACCGGCTGACCTGGCGGGCATTGCGCGAGACTTCCGACTGTCCCTTCTTGGCGGCGTCGAGTTCCTCCAGCACCGTCATCGGAATGAAGACGTCGTGTTCCTCGAAGCGGAACAACGATGTCGGGTCATGCATCAACACGTTGGTGTCGAGCACGTAGATGCGTTTGCCTCGGGTCATGCACGGGCCTCGATGGGAATGGGGATGCGGCCGCAGCGCGCCAGCCTGCGGGAACTTTGGATGGAACGGGGCACGAGAGCGGTCACGCGCCTGCGAGTTGCTCCAGCACGGCTTCGGCGTGACCCGGGACCTTCAGTCCGCGCCACTCGGCGCGCAAGACGCCCTCGGGATCGACCAGGAAGGTGCTACGCACGACACCGAGATGGCGCTTGCCGTAAAGCACCTTTTCGTGGATCACGTCGAATGCCTTGCACCAGGTCTCGTCGACATCCGCGAGCAGCGGGAACGGCAGCCCCTGCTTCTCGCGGAAGCGGGCGTGCGAGGCGACGGAATCGCGTGAGACGCCGATGACCTCGCAGTCGAGTTTGCGGAATTTTCCGTGCAGCCTCTTGATATCGAGGGCTTCGTTGGTGCAGCCGGGCGTGGCATCCTTCGGGTAGAAGTAGATGACTACCCATTTCCCGCGCAGCGACTTCAGTTCCAGCCTGCTGCCGTCATCCAGTGTTCCGTTCAGGGCGGGCAGTCGCTTTCCGACGCGGATCGTTGTCTTGTCGCTCATCTGGTGCTGGCTTGCTCCATTCAGAACTTCATGGGATCCATGATGGCATCGAGATTCAGACCATCGCAAAACTCGAGAAAATCGTCGCGCAATGCGGCAAGGTGCATCGTGTTCGGTATGCCGATCGTGATTTGCGCAGAAAACATGTCGGCGCCGGTCTGCATCGCCCGGTAACGGGTCGAGTGCAACTGTTCGATGTTGATATTGTGCCCGGCGAAGAACTCGGCCAGTTGGCTGAGGATGCCGGGCTTGTCCGCGGCTATCACTTCGACCACGTAGGGAAGGGCCGAATTCTGCTGCTGCTTGGCCGCGGTGCGGAAATGGGTCAGGCGCAACTCGCCATCCCGATCGAGCTTGGCCAGCGCGTTTTCGAGCTTGGCGATCGCATCCCAGGATCCCTGGGCGAGCACCTGCACGCTGAGTTCGGATCCGAGGGCCGCGACCCTGGCCTCGGCGACGTTGCAACCGCAGTCGGTCACGCGTTTGCTGACGGCGAACAGGGGCGAATGTTCGGGCGCGGCAAAGACGCTGATCAGCAGGTGATTGTCATTTGCGGCAGGGCGTGGCGAGCGCTCGCTCAAGGGCTGTTTTCCTGCCTGCTTCACGGCTGCAAGGATCGCGTGTAGAGGCGATTCGGGCGCGCGCTGCCGCGCCATTGATCGATGGAAATGACCCGCTTCGACTGCCTCACCCATTCCATCCTGCAATCCTCGTGGTCATCCTGCCGCCTCGGAGATCGAGGCCTGCGCGGGAGCTGGCGCATATCCGGGCGACCTTCGATTGCAGGATACTGGTCGTCCATGGGGGTCGCAAGGGAATGCCGCTGGGCGCTTGCGGCTGCCAGGACCGTCGATGGACTTCCTTCGGTCTTCACCCTAACATTCTGCGTTCCGCACGTGCGCGCCCAATCCATCTTGAACCTATCCGGAAGCATATGCGCCGTGGCGACGCCGTTTGGGGTCGCCGAAGACGCGCTTGACCTCGAAGCCATGGGTCGATTGATCGAGCACCAGCTGCAGGCTGGTACGCGCGGTCTCGTCATTGCTGGCTCGACCGGCGAAGGCGCGGCGCTCGAGGGCGAGGAATTTTCCGAACTGGTCGGGTTCGCGGTGCGCAAGGTTGCCGGTCGCGTGCCGGTGCTGGCCGGTACCGGGATGCAATCGACGCGAAAGACCATCGCCCAGACCCGTCTCGCCGCTGCTGCTGGCGCCGACGCGGCCCTGGTCGTAACGCCGGCCTATGTTCGACCGACCCAGGATGGCCTCTATCGCCACTATGTCGAAGTGGCCGAGAAGGGTGGCCTGCCGGTGATGCTCTACAATGTGCCGTCGCGCTCCGCTTGCGACCTGTTGCCGGTTACGGTGGCTCGCCTGTGCACCCATCCGGGCGTCATCGGCATCAAGGAAGCGCGTCCCGAGGCCGAGCGCATGAACGATCTGCTGGCCCTGAAGTCCGCGGATTTCTGTATTTTTTCGGGCGACGACCCGACCTGCGCACGCGCCATTGCCGCTGGCGCGGACGGCGTCATCTCGGTGGCTGCCAATGTCGCGCCGGCGGCCATGCAGGGCTTGTGCCTCGCTGCTGCCGACGGGCGGGGCGAGGACGCAGCGAATGCCGATCGCGCCTTGCAGGGCTTGTACGACCTGCTCGGCGTGGAGCCGAATCCGATTCCGGTCAAGTGGTGTCTCGAGCAACTGGGATTCTGCGCCAATCACCTGCGACTTCCGCTGGTCCCGCTGAGCGCGGCGTATCATGCGCAAGGCAAACGCGTGCTTTTCGAGCTCGGCTTGATCCAATCGGCGCAGGCGCATGCCTGATCCGATTCCATGACTACGGAACCAAGAAAGTGAACAGAACGATTTCCATAGCTTTCGGCGCCATTGCCGCGCTGACCCTGCTGGGCGGCTGCAGTTACATCCGCTCCAAGTTCGGCGCCGGCAAGGACGATGTCTACCGGAACAGCACGCAAGCCCGGCCGCTCGAAGTGCCACCGGACCTCGATGCGCCGAACCGGAGCGGTACCCTGGTCATTCCCGAACCGAGTGCGGCGAACGTCGCCGGGCCTGTCGATGCCAGCGCGCCTGATGCGGTCATCACGCCCAACGCGGCACCGCCGCTGGCGGCCGCCGCCACTGCCGGCGGCGACGGGCTGCAGGTCGCGGATACGCTTGCAAACACCTGGCGACGGGTCGGCCTGGCCCTCGAGCGGTCGGGGGTGGCCACGGTCCAGTCCAGCGACGAAGCCACGCGCAGCTACGACATTCGCACCACGGGCGTGACCACGCAGTCTCCGGGCTGGTTCAAGCGCGCCGTGACGCTCGGCATGGCGCGCGACAAGAAGGTCTCGACGCCGGTCAACCTGCGCGTGCGCGTCGGCGGCACCGATGGTGCGAGTTCGGTCATCATCGAAGGTGCGTCGACCGCTTCGGATATCAACGCCGCGCGGCAGGTGCTGGACACCTTGCGCCAGCGCATGAACTGAATCAGCGGGGTGATCGATCGTGCCCTGCTTGCAGTCACGCCCTTGCAGTCACGCCGCCCGCTGCCGGGCCAATCTGTCCGGCCACGGCCTGGCGCCGTGGGTAGCGGGGATCAGCGTTCCAGAAGCTTGAGCTTGTCCGGCTTGCCTTCCCATTCCTTGGCATCTTCCGGTGCATCCTTGCGCTCGGTCAGCACCGGCCAGAGCTGCGAGAGATCGGCGTTGAGCTGGATGAAGGCTTCCTGTCCGGCGGGCACGTCATCCTCGGGATAGATCGCGGAGATCGGACACTCCGGTTCGCAAAGGGTGCAGTCGATGCACTCTTCCGGATCGATGACGAGGAAGTTCGGCCCTTCGTGAAAGCAGTCGACCGGGCAGACCTCGACGCAGTCGGTGTATTTGCACTTGATGCAGTTTTCGGTGACGACGAAGGGCATGGGTCGGGCCGTTTTTCTGGAATGCGCGGCCCGTTGCCGGGGCCGCCGGACTCCCGTATTTCGGGGCGTTCGCGCCCGGTTTGGCGCTCCCTACGAGGTTCGAACTCGTGTTCCCGCCTTGAGAGGGCGGTGTCCTGGACCACTAGACGAAGGGAGCGGTGTTTGGGACAAACCGCACGGGGCGCGTAGTATAACGAATTCCTAACTGGCTACAATTGCCGAGCGATGCCTTTGAACCCTATTGTGATCACTGAATGAACCGGACCGCATCGTCTGCACTGGAAGCCGATTCCGACCCCTCGAAACTCGTTCCGCGCATCATTCCCCGCGCCGAACATGGTATTTCGCGCAAGAACATTTCCAATGGCGCGCTGCGCGTCCTGTACCGGTTGCACGAAGCCGGATACAAGGCGTTCCTCGTCGGCGGAGCGGTGCGCGACCTGCTCCTCGGCGGCCACCCGAAGGACTTCGACATCGCCACCGATGCGACGCCGGAACAGACCCGGGCGCTGTTTCGCAACTGCCGGCTGATCGGCCGTCGTTTTCGCCTCGCCCATGTCGTATTCGGCCGTGAAATCGTCGAGGTGGCGACCTTCCGCGGCATCGGGGAAGTCGGCGACAGCGACCGCCACGTGGTCGACGGACGTATCGTTCGCGATAACGTCTACGGCAGCATCGAGGAGGATGCGATTCGCCGCGATTTCACGATCAACGCGCTCTACTACGACATCGCCGACTTCAGCGTGCGCGACTACGTCGGCGGTATCGCCGATCTGCAGCAGCGCACGATGCGCCTGATCGGTGACCCGGAACAGCGTTATCGCGAAGATCCGGTGCGCATGCTCAGGGCGGCGCGTCTCGCGGCCAAGCTCGATTTCACGCTTGCCGCGGAAACCGAGGCGCCGATCGCCGAACTGGCGCCGCTGCTGGCCGACGTCGCGCCGGCGCGGCTGTTCGACGAGTCGCTCAAGCTGTTTCTCTCCGGGCACGGCCTCGAGAGCCTGCGCCGCCTGCACAACCTCGGCCTGCTCGGGCAGATCTTTCCGGCCACGGCGGGCGCACTGGCCGGTCCCGAAAGCGCGCGCTTCGGACGCCTGCTCGGCTACACCTTCACCAGTACCGACGAACGCATCCGCAGCGACAAGCCGGTGACTCCGGCCTTCCTGTTCGCGGCGATGCTATGGGAGCCCGTGCGCAGCCTGGCCGATCGCCTGATTGCCGATGGCACCGATGCATCAGTGGCCTGGACCGCAGCGGTCGACCGGGTCATGCACCAGCAGGCGGCACGGATCGCGATTCCGAAGCGGTTCGCGATCGCCATGGAGGAGATCTGGTCGTTGCAGCCACGCTTCGAGCAGCGCCAGAAGAAGCGCGTGATGCGCCTGCTCGCGCATCCGAAGTTCCGCGCCGCCTACGATTTCCTCGTGATCCGTTCCCACGATGAGCCCGAGCTCAAGGCGCAGGTCGAGTGGTGGACCGAAGCCCAGGCGCTGGATTCGCAGCACCTGACCGAACGGCTCGCGACGGCCCCGGTCGCGCACGCCGATTCCGAGCCCGGAACGAAGCGCAAGCGGCCGCGCCGGCGCCGGCGCAAGCGTGGAGGAGCGGATTCATCGGACGCTTCCGCGGAGTCCGCATCGGAGTGAGTGCGGTCATCGCCTACATCGGGCTTGGCAGCAACCAGGAAGACCCCGCGCGGCAATTGCAATCCGCATTCCATGGCCTTTCGGCCTTGCGCGACACGCGACTGCTGCGACGCTCTGGCGTCTATCGGACCCCACCCTGGGGCCTGGCCGAGCAGCCCGATTTTCTCAATGCCGTCGCCGAACTCGAAACGCGGCTGTCGGCGCGCGAACTGCTCGGCGGCTTGCTCGATATCGAAAGTCGGGCAGGGCGGAGGCGCGCCGGACCGCGCTGGGGACCGCGTTCGATCGATCTCGACCTGCTGCTCTACGGAGACCGCCGCATCGACGAGGACGGCTTGGTCATACCGCATCCGCGCATGGCCGAACGCGCCTTCGTGCTGCTGCCCCTGGCCGAGTTGGCCCCGGCGCTGGATATTCCGGGGATTGGCACGCCGGCCCGGCTGCTCGAGCGGATCGATGCGACGGGCTGCACGCGGCTCGATTGACTGGCCGGCGTGGCAAACCGCACTTCGTCGACGCGCTCGGGCCCAATGCAGGCCAGCGATGCTGATCGGTCCGCCCGAGCCGGGTTAGGATAGCGCCTGGACCTCGACCACCCGCCGGGCCTTGCGCGCCGGCCCAGACATTCCCGATCCGATGTATTCGAATTCGACCAGCGCCCCCGATCGCGCGCCGATCACCGTTCCCGCCTTGCAGCAGCGCAAGCCCGGCGGCGACAAGATCGTCGCCCTGACCTGTTACGACGCGAGTTTCGCCGCGCATCTCGATGCGGCCGGTGTCGACGTCGTCCTGGTCGGCGATTCGCTCGGCATGGTGATCCAGGGGCTGGCCAGCACCTTGCCGGTGTCCGTCGACGACATGGTCTATCACACCGCCGCCGTGGCCCGCGGCATGCGCGCGCCCCTGCTGGTCGCCGACATGCCATTCATGAGTTACCGCGATGTGGCGACCGCCATGGCCTCGGCCACGCGCCTGATTGCCGAGGGTGGCGCTTCGATGGTCAAGCTCGAAGGCGGCGCATGGACGCTCGAAGTCATCGAGGCCCTCGTGGTCCGCGACATTCCGGTTTGCGCGCATCTGGGCCTGACCCCGCAGTCGGTGCACAGGCTCGGCGGCTACAAGGTCCAGGGCAAGCTGCCGGCGGACGCTGCGCGACTGCTTGCCGACGCCCACGCCGTGGCCGGCGCCGGCGCGCAGATGCTGGTCCTCGAGTGCGTGCCGACGGCCCTGGCCGAACAGATCACGCGCGAGATCGCGATCCCGACCATCGGTATCGGTGCAGGTCCGGGGTGCGACGGCCAGGTTCTCGTGCTCTATGACCTGCTCGGCATCACGCCGGGTCGACGACCCCGCTTCAGCAAGGATTTCCTGCGCGGCCACGATTCGATCGATGCGGCGCTGGTCGCCTATGTTCAGGCCGTGCGCCAGTCGACCTTCCCCGGGCCCGAACATTCCTACTGAGGCGCCCATGCAACTCTTCCGCAAACCGGACGACCTTCGCGCCTGGATAGCCGGGCAGCGCCAGAGCAACCAGCGCATCGGCTTCGTGCCGACCATGGGCAACCTGCACGCCGGGCACCATTCGCTGATCGACCTCGCGCGGAAACGCTGCGATGTCGTCGTCGCAAGCGTGTTCGTGAATCCGACCCAATTCGGCGTCGGTGAGGACTTCGCGCGCTATCCGCGCACACCGGAGGCGGATGCGGCCGGTCTCCAAGCGCACGGCTGCGATGCGCTGTTCCTGCCCGATGTCGATGCGATCTATCCGTTCGGTGCCGAGCAGGGCGTCCGGGTCCGCGTGGCGCAGCTGGGAGACATCCTCGAGGGGGCCAGTCGACCGGGCCATTTTGATGGCGTGGCGACCGTGGTGGCCAAGCTGTTCAACCTTGTCCAGCCGGATCTTGCGGTGTTCGGCAGCAAGGATTTCCAGCAACTGCTGGTCGTGCGCAGGATGACGGCCGACCTCGCGTTCCCGATCGAGATCCTCGGCGCGCCGATCGTTCGCGAGCCCAATGGCCTGGCCATGAGTTCGCGCAACCAGTTCCTCGACGCGCGACAACGCGAGCAGGCCTCGGTCATCCACCAGACCCTGCTGTGGATGCGCGATCGTTGGCGGGGCGATGGACAAACGCGGGCGGAGACCGAAGGCGCGGCCCGCGACCGGCTCGCCGAGTCCGGCCTGCAGCCGGACTATGCCGTGGTTCGGCGCAGCGAGGATCTCGGCGCCCCTGCGCCGGGACAGGTCTCGGGCCTGGTGGCGCTGATCGCTGCGCGTCTCGGCAGCGTGCGCCTGATCGACAACCTGCAGTTCGACGACTGAGCAGCCGCGAAGTCCGGGGCTGCGATCCGGGTTACGCCGCCCCAGTCTGCGCGGGTGGGCAGGTCCAAGCCACTCCGGCAAGTGGTTTTCGTCCCGAGGCGACTTCTTGTGTGACCTGTATGGCACTTCGCAACGAGTTGTGGTACCGTTACAACCGTCCTCGGGGTTTTCGCAACGCGTTCAGTTGCAACCTCGTGGCCACCAGGGCGCATTGCAGGTAGTCGTCACTCCAATTGAACCCTCGCGCGGACAACGCTGCGAGGGTTTTTTTTGCCCTCTGATCGCAGTCGATCTCGCACGATTTCCCGGAAAGACATTCATTAACAAAAGGTTATGAGTCGTGCTCGCTGAGCCTGCTCACCTGCCGCGAGGGCCGGTGCGGGCCGGTCGCCGGTCGCATCCGCGCAGCGGGATGTCGGCCCGGCTTGCTTTTCTGCTGTTGTGTTTGTGCAACAAAGCCCGGTGTTGCCCGAGCGGAGCGCCAAATCGGCTTCGGTGTCAGTACCGAAGTCGCCTTGCCGTCAGCCAGGCCGGGACGCCGCAGCACGCTTGTCCGCCTGTTCGGCCAAGGCCCAGGCCACGTGTTCACGAACGATCTCCGCGGGATGCTGCTGTCGTCGCTCGAGGGCGTTCACGGTCGCTGCCGAGTAGGGCGCGTTGCCGAGCGCCACGGCGATATTTCGCAGCCAGCCGACATGACCGGTGCGCCGGATCGGCGAGCCCTCGGTGCGCTGGAGGAACTCCGCTTCGTCCCATTCGAACAAGCCGATCAGGGCGGCATCGTCGAGGCCGTGCCGGGGCCTGAAATCGGCCTCGGGACTCGGCGTGGCGAACTTGTTCCATGGGCAGACCAACTGGCAGTCGTCGCAACCGAACACGCGGTTGCCCATGGCCCTTCGCAGTTCGAGCGGAATCGGCCCGCGCAATTCGATGGTCAGGTAGGCAATGCAGCGCCTCGCATCGACCTCGTAGGGAGCGACGATGGCCTGGGTCGGGCAGATGTCGAGGCAGCGCCGGCAGGTCCCGCAATGGGCGCTGGCCGGTGTATCAAGCGGCAACGGCAGGTCGGTGTAGAGCTCGCCGAGAAAGAACCACGAGCCGGCATCACGGTTGATCAGGCAACTGTGCTTGCCGATCCAGCCGAGGCCCGCATCGCGGGCAAGCGCCCGTTCCAGCACTGGCGCCGAGTCGACGAAGGCGCGGTAACCGAACGGTCCGACGCGCTCGCCGATGCGGTTGGCAAGCTTCTGCAGGCGCGTGCGCATGAGCTTGTGATAGTCGCGGCCGAGCGCGTAGCGGGCCACGTAGGCGCGCTGCGGGTCCGCGAGGACGTCGAAACCGGGCCTGGCCTGGCTGGGAAGATAATCCATGCGCACGGAAATCACGCGCAGCGTGCCGGGTACGAGTTCTTGCGGACGGCTGCGCTTGCTGCCATGACTCGCCATGTAGTCCATCTCGCCGTGCCGCCCCTGCCGCAGCCAGTTCAGCAAATGCGTTTCATCCTCACCGAGTTCGACCCCGGCGACTCCAAGCTGCTGGAAGCCGAGGGCGGCGGCCCACTCGTGCAGCTCGGGCAGAAGATTGTAGAAGTCGACGGCGGACATGGGCCGGGATGCACCTGCCAAGGGCGTTGAACGGGCCGACAAGCATAGAGCCTCCCCCGATATAATCGGAACATGCCCACGTCCTCGCGCAGCACGAATCTGTATACGGTCGAACAGGTGCGGCGCATCGACCAAGCCGCCATCCGCGAAGGCGGCCTGCCGGGAACCGAGCTCATGCAACGCGCCGCGACCGCGGCGTTTGCTGCACTGCGCCGGATCTGGCCGCAGGCGCGCACTCTGACGGTGATCGCCGGCAGCGGCAACAATGGCGGTGATGCCTTCCTGCTTGCGCGACTGGCGCGCGAAGCGCAGTGGCAGGTGCAGCTGGTCGCGCTCGGCGAGCGATCGGGTGGTGATGCCGCGGCGGCGCGTGACGCCTGGATCCGTGAGGGTGGTCGCATCACGGTCGCCGACATGCAGACCCGGCTGCCCGACGCCGACGTGCTCGTCGATGGACTGTTCGGTACCGGCATCGCGCGCGCGCCCGAGGGCGTCGCGGCGCACCTGATCGAGGCCATGAACGCGTTCCGCGGTGGACGCCTCGCGCTCGACGTGCCGTCCGGTCTCGACGCGGACAACGGAACCGCGCCGGGGCCGGTGCTGCGCGCCGATGCCACGGTGAGTTTCGTCGGCTGGAAGCGCGGCTTGTTCACGGCGGATGGCGTTGATTGCTGCGGACAGCTCGAACTCGATTTGCTCGGCATCCCGGATCCGGTCTGCGCCGGCATCGGGCCCGATTGCGAACTGCTCGAAGCGGGATTCGCAAACGTACTTCCTCCACGAATACGCAATGTCAACAAAGGGCGTTTCGGCCACGTCCTGATCATCGGTGGCGATATCGGCATGCCGGGCTCGGTCCGCCTTGCCGGTGAGGCTGCGCTGCGTGTCGGCGCCGGCCTGGTCAGCATCGCCACGCGGGCGCAACACATCGGCGCAGTCGTCGGCGATCGCCCCGAGCTGATGGCGATGGCGGCCGACGGGCCGCAATCGACCGAGGCCATGCTCGCTCGTGCCAGCGTGCTCGCCGTCGGACCGGGCCTCGGCCAGGGAGCCTGGGGTCACGCGCTCTGGGACAAGGCCTTGCGCGCCGGTTTGCCGCTCGTGCTCGATGCCGATGGGCTCAATCTGCTGGCCCGGCAACCGCTGCCGCTTCCCGCCACGACGGTGCTGACGCCGCATCCGGGCGAAGCCGCCCGCCTGCTCGGTTGCGACACGGCGGCGATCCAGGCCGATCGCTTCGCCGCCGCCCGTGCGCTCGCTTCGCGCTACGCCTGCGTGGTCGTGCTGAAGGGGGCCGGCAGCCTGGTTGCCGCTGCCGATGGGCGAATCGCCTTGTGCCCGTTCGGCAATCCGGGCATGGCCAGTGCCGGCATGGGGGACGTGTTGACCGGCGTTGTCGCCGGCTTGCTCGCGCAGGGGCTCGGGGCCTGGGATGCGGCCTGTCTCGGCACCCTGGTGCACGCCCGCGCGGGCGATCGGGCGGCCGGCCCGAGACCGCGCGGAATGATCGCCAGCGACCTGTTCGAGGCCTTGCGTGATGTCGTCAATGGCAGTCCCTCGTGAGCGCGGTTTTCGAAGCGAACGGGATCGACGAGCGGGAATTGACCGGCATGGCTCGCCGCATCGCTGCGCCGCTGGCCGGTGGCGGCGTGGTCTACCTGCGTGGTGATCTGGGCGCCGGCAAGACCACCTTGGCGCGCGCGCTGCTGCAGGCGCTCGACGTCGGTGAGCGGGTCAAGAGCCCGACGTACAGCCTGATCGAGTCGTATCGAAGCGGCGATCTGCGCGTGCACCATCTGGATCTCTACCGGATCGCCGGGGCCGATGAACTGGAGTGGCTCGGCCTGGCGGATCTGGTCTATGGCCCGAGCCTGGTCGTCGTCGAATGGCCTGATCGTGGTTTGTCCGGATTGCCGCCTGCCGACCTCGAAATCGAACTGCGACATGCCGGCGAGAAGCGCGACTTGCGGGTCGCCGCACACGGCAGCATCGGACAGCGGGCCCTTCGCGCATTGCAAACCGACCCGGCCGGCGACGGCGGCATTTCTTGATCGATCGCTTAGGAATGTCACGCATATTGCGGATTTGAAAAGGAAAAGACTTGAACTTCATGGCGGTTTTGCGCTTGAATGCGCTTCCATGGAGAGGCCCTTGCCCAATCTGACCCGGTTTGCCCTCGTGCTGGCATGGGCCATTGCCCTCGTTTCGCCGGTGCGGGCCGCTGAAATCAAGGCCCTGCGCATCTGGGCCGGCGCCGAATACACGCGCGCCGTGTTCGATGTTTCGGGGCCGCTCGACTACCGCCTGTTCGACCTGGCCGATCCGGAACGTCTGGTTCTCGATATCAAGTCGAGCACCTTTTCCGGCGACTACAGCGCCGCCGAGGCCAATGGCCTGCTCAAGGCGGTACGCAGCGGCCGCCAGGGCAAGGAGGACCTGCGCGTGGTCTTCGACCTCGGCGAAGGCGTACGTCCAAAGAGCTTCCTGTTGCCGCCCGCCGAAAAATTCGGCTATCGGCTCGTCCTCGATCTGTATCCGAAGACGCGCGCCGAACCGGTCAAGACCGTGGCCAAGCTGCTTCCGCCCGGAACGTCGCGCAATGTCATCGTCACCGTCGACGCCGGCCACGGCGGCGAGGATCCCGGTTCGATCGGCGCCACCGGCTCCCACGAGAAGGTGATCACGCTGGCCGTCGCACGCGAACTCAAGCGCGTGATCGACAAGGAGCCGGGCATGAGCGCGATTCTGACCCGGGACAGCGACTTCTTCATCCCGCTCGAGCAGCGCTACCAGAAAGCGCGTGACGCCAAGGCCGACCTGTTCGTCTCGATCCATGCCGATGCGTTCACCAAGAGCGAGGCGCGCGGTAGTTCGGTCTGGGTGCTGTCGCCGCGCGGCGCGACCAGTGAAGCGGCACGCTGGCTGGCCGACAGCGAGAATCGCGCGGATCTGGTCGGCGGCGTTTCCCTCGACACGCGCGACGATACCCTGGCCGCCGTGCTGCTCGACCTCTCGCAGGGGGCGACCATGCAGGCGAGCAATGCCGTCGCTTCCCAGGTCCACGCGGCTATGCGCCGGGTCGGTCCGACCCACAAGAATCATGTCGAGCGCGCCAACTTCATCGTCCTGCGTTCGCCCGACGTGCCGTCGATCCTGGTCGAGACCGCCTTCATCTCGAATCCGGCCGAGGAGCGACGCCTGAACAGCGCATCCGAGCGGACCAAGCTCGCCGAAGCGATCCTCGACGGCATCCGCAACTATTTCCGCTCGACCCCGCCGCCGGGCACCTGGTTCGCGCTCGAAAGCAATCGGGCCAGGGCCAGTCGGCACGTGGTCACGCGCGGGGAGTCGCTCAGCGCGATTGCGGCGCGCCACGGTACCTCGGTGGCGGCCTTGCGCAGTGCCAACAAGCTGATCCAGGACAGCGTCAACGTCGGCGACGTGCTCGAGATTCCGCAGGGCTGATCCAATTCAACCCGCGTGCGGACGCGGCGAAGCGATCCGCTATCATGCGCGATTCCGTTCCGATCGCCATCGGCATGTCGCGCATTCATTCACTACCTCCCGAACTGGTCAACCAGATCGCCGCCGGCGAGGTCATCGAGCGCCCGGCGTCGGTGGTCAAGGAACTGGTCGAGAACAGCCTCGATGCCGGCGCCCGACGCATCGACATCGACATCGAGGCGGGCGGATCGCGCCTGATCCGCATCCGCGACGATGGCGGCGGCATCGACGCCGAGGATCTTGCGCTCGCGGTCTCCGCACATGCGACCAGCAAGATAGCCAGCTTCGAGGATCTCGAGCGGGTCGGCACCCTCGGTTTCCGCGGCGAGGCCCTGCCATCGATCGCATCGGTCTCGCGCTTCGCGTTGACCTCGAGGACCGCAGCCGCCGACAGCGCCTTTCGCATCGAAGTCGATGGCGGCAAGCCGCATGTCCAGCGCCCGGCCCAGCACGGCATCGGGACCAGTGTCGAAGTGCGCGATCTTTTCTACAACTTGCCGGCACGGCGCAAGTTCCTGCGTGCCGAGCGCACCGAGTTCAACCACATCGACGACCTGGTCAAGTCGATTGCGCTGGCCCGGCCCGGCGTGGAATTCCGGCTCGGCCACAACGGCAAGGTGGTTCGCCTGTTCAAGCCTTCCGCCACGGAGGACGAAGCCGCGCGCCGGGTCAGCGAAGTGCTTGGCGAGGAATTCCTGCGCAACAGCCTGCGCGTCGGCCACGATGGGGCCGGCATGGTCCTCTCCGGCTGGGTCGGACTGCCGACCGCTTCGCGCTCGCAGGCCGATCAGCAGTATTTCCACGTCAATGGCCGGCTGGTCCGCGATCGCGTGGTGGCCCATGCGGTTCGCCAGGCCTATGCCGACGTGCTCTATCACGGCCGCCATCCGGCTTTCGTGCTGTTCCTCGAGCTCGATCCGCAGGGCGTCGACGTCAATGTGCATCCGGCCAAGAGCGAGGTGCGCTTCCGCGAATCGCGGTTGGTCCACGACTTCCTCTATCGCAGCCTGCACGAGGCGCTTGCCGAAGCCCGGGCCGGTGCCGGGCCGATGCCGGATGCGGGTATCGCCGCGGGTGGCGCGGATGCGGCTCGAATATCGCTGCCGATGGCGAGGAACCAGTCAGGCATCCGCTTCGGCATCGGCGAACCGCTGGCGGACTACGCGGCCCTGCTCGGTCGCAATATGGAATCCGCCGCAAACGCGACTCCGCCCGGCGCGCCTGCGGTCGCCCACCCGCAGCGCGACGATGGCCAGATTCCGCCGCTCGGTTTCGCCATTGCCCAGTTGCACGGCATCTTCGTGCTCGCCCAGAATGCGCACGGTTTGATCCTCGTCGACATGCACGCCGCCCATGAACGGATCACCTACGAGCGCCTCAAGCGTGACCAGCAGGGCGAGGGCATCCGTTCGCAGATGCTGCTGGTGCCGATGGCGATCGCGATCAGCGAGCGCGAAGCCGCGATCGTCGAGGAGCAGGCCGAGCGCTTCGCCGAACTGGGTTTCGACATCGTCCGCAGCGGTCCGCAGGGCATCACCGTGCGGCGCGTGCCGAGTCTGCTCGCCGGCGGCGATGTGGCCCAACTCGTGCGCGACGTGGTCGCCGATCTGGCCGCCCATGGCTCGACCACACGGGTCGAGGAGGCCGGCAACGAACTGCTCTCGACGATGGCCTGCCACGGCTCGATCCGGGCCAACCGTCGCTTGAGTTTGCCCGAGATGGACGCACTCTTGCGCGAGATGGAAACCACCGAACGTTCCGGCCAGTGCAATCATGGCCGACCCACCTGGGTGCAGTTGTCCCTGCAGGAACTCGATCGCCTGTTCCTGCGCGGACGTTGAGTGCGCCCGCCCAACCCCGAAAAAGGAAACCCCCGATGCTGATGACGAGTTTGCTGATGGCCGCGAGCCTTTCGGGCGCGCAGGTGATTGCCGCCGACAGCGGTGACGATTACGCGCGGGAAATCGAATCCTGGCGGGCAGGGCGGCTCGAGCGCCTGCAGTCTCCGACCGGATGGCTTTCCCTGGTCGGCCTCGAATGGCTCAAGCCAGGCCGCAACACGGTGGGCGCTGCCAGCGACAACGACATCGTGATTGCCGGGGTACCGGACCATCTCGGCAGGGTCGACTGGGATGGCGACAAGGTCAACATCACCCTCAAGGCCGATTCGGGCGCCCTCATCGACGGCCAGCTCGTCGAGAGCGCCGAGATGCTCGACGACTCGCACGAAAAGCCAACCACGGTTTCCTTCGACAGCGTGCGCTTCTACCTGGTCGAGCGCGCCGGTGGCAAGAAGGGGCTGAGGATCAAGGACAGCAAGGCCGAGACGCGCACGCATTTCCTCGGGCTCGACCATTACCCGGTCGATCCGTCGTGGCGCATCGAAGCGCGCTGGGTCGCCTTCGATCCGCCACACACGCTCGAAATCCCCAACGTGCTCGGCACGATCGACAAGATGACGGTGCCGGGCAAGGCCGTGTTCGTACATGACGGCAAGAGCTTCGAACTGCTGCCGGTCCTCGAGACCGACGATGCGGACGAGCTGTTCTACATCTTCGCCGACAAGACCAGCGGCAAGGAAACCTACGGTGCCGGGCGCTTCTTCTATTCCGCCATGCCGAAGGACGGCAAGGTCGTGCTCGATTTCAACAAGGCCTACAACCCGCCCTGCGCCTTCACGCCCTATGCGACCTGTCCGCTGGCGCCGCCGGAAAACCGGATGCCCGTAGCGGTCCATGCCGGCGAGAAGAAATACCGCGGCAGCAAGCACTGAGGCCTTCGGCCGGGATGCCGGCGCGCGCGTCGACGTACGCGACGCGCCTCGCCGCGCGGTCTATTTCCCGGTGAACTGGGGTTTGCGGCGTTCGAGGAATGCGCGGGTTCCCTCGCGCATGTCCGCGGTCGTGCAGCAGAGCGCGAATGCCTTGCTCTCGTAGTCCATGCCTTCCTCGGCACCGCATTCGCCGCCGATCAGGACCGCATCGAGAATGCCGGCGAGGGCATGCGGTGCGGAAGCGGCCAGCTGGTCGGCGATCGCGTCGATCTCCTGGTCCAGCCGCTCGCCTTCCACGACCTTGCCGAGCAGGCCGAGCTGCAGCGCGCGCTGTGCGTCGACCGGTTTGCCGAGCAGGCACATTTCCAGGGTGGCGGCGCGACCGGCCAGACGCAGCAGGCGTTGGGTTCCGCCAAAACCCGGCAACAGGCCCAGGGTGATCTCGGGCAGGCCCAGGCGCGCCTTGTCGCTGCCGATGCGCAGGTGGCAGCACATGGCCAGTTCGAGTCCGCCGCCGAGGGCAAATCCCTGGATCCGGGCGATCACCGGCTTACCGAGCAGTTCGATGCCGCGCATCATGCGTTGGCCGGCCCGCGAGAACCGCTGCGCCTCGACCGGGCTGAACGCTTCCAGTTCGGCGATGTCGGCGCCGGCGACGAAGGCCTTCTCGCCGGCACCGGCCAGAACGACGACACGGACATGATCCTCGTGGCGGGCCTGCTCGAACGCAACGGAGAGTTCGTTGATGGTCTCGCGATCGAGGGCATTGAGCTTGTCGGGGCGATTGATGGTGAGCGTGCGGATGGCGCCACGATCGCCGATGAGCAGGTTGCGGAAGGCCATGGAAAGTGTCCCGGTACGGATTCATTCAGAAAGTTGGCGGATGATAGCAACACCCCGGGGGGCGAACTTTCGCCGCCTGGCGGACTCTGTCTGGACTGCCCCGCGCGATCCGATTGGAGCTCCGACAGAGCTCAGGTACACTGATCGGCCTTTTTTGGGTCGGTTTGCGCACCGAGCCGGGCCCGCGAAGTTCACTCATCCGTTTCAGATTCCTTCTGGAGGCAGCATGAAATTTGGTTTGTCACTCGCCATGGTGGCGTTGTTTGCAACAGGGGCCGCCCTGGCTCAGGACACGACGTCCCAGAAGGGCAAGCTTTCCTATTCGATCGGCTACCAGATCGGCAAGGACTTCACCGATCGCAAGATGGACGTCGACATCAATACCGTCATCAAGGCCATGCAGGATGCCTACGCCAAGCGCAATCCGACCGTCCCCGAGGACCAGATGCGCGAAACGCTGACCGCGTTCCAGACCAAGATGATGACCGAGGCCAAGGCCGAGTTCGACAAGGTCGCCAACGCGAACAAGGCCAAGAGCGCCCAGTTCATGGCCGAGAACAAGACCAAGAAGGGCATCGTCTCGCTGCCGTCCGGCCTGCAGTACCGCGTCATCGAGGATGGCACCGGCAAGAAGGTCGGGCCGACCAGCGAAGTCACCGTGCACTACCGCGGCTCGCTCTCCGATGGTCTCGAGTTCGACAGTTCCTTCGCCCGTGGCGAGCCGGTCAAGTTCAAAGTCAACGAAGTGATCAAGGGCTGGCAGGAATCGCTGTCGCGCATGAAGGTCGGCGACCACTGGCAGATCTTCGTTCCACCGGATATGGCCTATGGCGAGCGTGGCCAGCCACCGCGGATCGGCCCGAACCAGGCCCTGGTCTTCGACATCAAGGTCATCGATTCGAACTGATCGGTCGCCCGAGCCTGAAGCGAACGCCGCGGCTTGCCGCGGCGTTTGCATTTGCATCGTGCGCCGCGCGGATCAGAGGAAGTCGCGCATTTCCTCGAGGGCGCGCTCCATGTCGAGCTTGATGCGATTGATGATGCGCATGGCCGGCTCGGCACTGGCCTGATCGGGGTCCGGCGAGCTCGCGGCAAAATTGGCCTGGCCGCGAGTGACCGTGTCGGCGTCCTCGTCGGCGACGAACTGGGCCAGGTAGACGTAGCCCTGGCGCAGGCCCTCCTTGACTTCCGGGTGCTCGGGACCGAGTTCCCTGAGCAGGGTCAGGATCGCGAAGCGGATCGATTCGCGCGTGTGCGGCAGCAGGCTTTCGGGCAAACCGTATACCCCGGGTTCGACCTGGGACAGGACCTTGCCATAATCGCTGACTACCTTTGTCGCCATTCCCAGCATGCCCGCCACCAGCCACCCGAATCACCGCTAATGTAACAGCAGCCCGCTGCCACCCGACAGGATCGAACCCGCGCATGCAGATCAGTTTTCCCCAACCGGTTCTCAGTCCCTGCATCGGCATCTGCCAACTCGGCGACGATGGATACTGCGTCGGCTGCCTGCGCAGCACTGCCGAGATCGGTCGCTGGCTCGCGATGAGCGCTGCCGAGCGCGAACATGTGATGAACGTGGTCCTGCCCGAACGCGAAGCGGAAAAGGCATGAGTGAGCACGCCGACCTGGCCCGCCTGCGACGCGCCGTGCGCACGCTCGCCGATCCGCCGCAGCCGCCGGGCTGGAACGCCCATGAATTTCCCGAATTGTGGTCCGAGCATCCGCCGCTGCGGCCGGCCGCCGTGTTGCTGCCCGTGGTCTGTCGCGGCGCTGCGCTGAGCATGCTGTTCACGCGGCGCAACGAGTCGATGCGCCACCACGCCGGCCAGATCAGCTTTCCGGGCGGCGCGATCGAGGCCGGCGACAGCGATGCCATTGCCGCTGCCGTGCGCGAGACCCATGAGGAAACCGGAATACGGTCACACTTCATCGATGCGTTCGGCTACCTGGACTGCCTGGATACGGTTTCCGGATTCTCGGTCACGCCGGTGGTAGCCGCCGTTCGCGACGGATTCGAACTGGCACCCGACCCCGGCGAAGTGGCCGAAGTGTTCGAGGTGCCGCTGGATTTCATCCTCGAACCCGGTCGCATGCGCCGCTCGGAAATCCTCTGGCACGGACGTGGTCGCGAGATCTTCGAGTTCGAGTTCGCCGGCAAGCGGATCTGGGGAGCGACCGCCGCTATCCTGCAGAACCTGCTGCGCCGGATGGATGTCGCCGAATGAACACCGGAACCCTGATCGGGCCCGAAGAACTGGCCACATTGCTGGTCGAGGCGGATCCACTGGTCATCGACTGCCGCAAGGCGCTCGATGCGCCACAGAGCGGTCGCGTGGCTTATGCGGCGGCGCACATACCTGGGGCGTTGTACGCCGACCTCGACACCGATCTCTCGGACCTGTCGAAAAGCGGTCTCGGCCGCCATCCGCTGCCTGATGAGTCGGCGTTTTCCGCCGTGCTCTCCGCCTGGGGCTGGCATCCGCAGAGGGTCGTCGTCTGCTATGACGATGCTGGAGGTGCCCTGGCGGCGGCCCGCCTGTGGTGGATGCTGCGCCTGGTCGGCGCGCGCAGCGTGCGCGTCCTCGATGGCGGCTACCAGGCCTGGTGTGAGGCCGGCCAGGCGACCACGTCGGTGGCACCTACATCCGGGTTCGGTGAGGTCTCGGTGCGCTTCGACGCCAGCCAGTTGGTCGGTTTCGAGGCATTGCAGGCCGGCCTTTCCGAGGCCTCGCTGCGCCTGCTCGACGCGCGCGGTGCGCCGCGCTATCGCGGCGAGGTCGAGCCGCTGGATCGCGTCGCCGGCCATGTGCCCGGGGCATTGAATCGCCCGTTTGCCGACAACCTCGATGCAGGAGGCCGGTTCAAGCCACCGGCTCAGCTGGCGGCGGAGTTTGCCCCGCTGATCGCACCGTATCCACCGGCGGCGGTCGTCCACATGTGCGGTTCCGGGGTTACCGCCTGCCATAACCTGCTGGCCATGGAACACGCCGGAATGCCGGGT
Source organism: Dokdonella immobilis (assembly GCF_900115085.1). Lineage (GTDB taxonomy): Bacteria > Pseudomonadota > Gammaproteobacteria > Xanthomonadales > Rhodanobacteraceae > Dokdonella > Dokdonella immobilis. The sequence continues at coordinate 111,636 of NZ_FOVF01000005.1, forward strand.
TCCCGGCTGTTCGCACCGTCCTGGAGCGGTTGGCTCGCCGATCCGGCGCGCCCGGTCGAGACCGGAGCGGGGCCGGAAGCTCAAAACGCTGCTGCGAGTTGAGCAGGGCTGCGGCGACCGAAAGCGCCCACTGCCGCACAAGGATCTGTCATCGGTTTGGCCCTATACTGCGGCTGCGTCGTTCCCGGCGCGCCGCCTGAGACGAGGTTGACTTCACCTTGAGTACGTCCGAAACACGCGTCCGGCCGCGCCGGGCAGGAAACACCACCGCCGCGAAGAAGGCGACGGCCAGCCGCAAGAACGCCACCGGCAGCAAGAAGGATCCTGCCCGGTTGCCGGCCAAGTCCCCGGCCCGGGCCATGCCGGCGGCGAGCAAGCGGACCCCCAAGGCTGCCAGCAAAACCACCTCCAGGGCAGCGCCGAAGAAGGCGCCTGCGAAGACGCCGCGAAAGCGCGTCAAGCCCGACCTCGGGCAGGATGTCTACGCGCGCCTGCATGGCGCGGTGACGACCGCGCTGGAGGACCTGAAAGCGCGTGATACCCGCGAAATCGACGTCCGCGGCAAGACCTCGGTGACCGATCTCATCGTCGTGACCAGCGGCACCTCGACCCGGCACGTCAAGTCGATCGCCGACGAAGTCGTGCGTTCGGCCAAGAAGATCGGCCTGCCGCCGATCGGCGTCGAAGGACAGCGCGAAGCGGAATGGGTGCTGGTCGATCTTGGCGACATCGTCGTCCACGTCATGTTGCCGCGCACGCGCGAGTTCTACGGACTCGAGCGCCTATGGACGGTCGGCGACGAGGATCACCCGGAAATGCTCGCGGGCTGAAACAGGAGCGGCCATGCGCACGCGGCTGATATCGGTCGGCGAGCGCATGCCGTCATGGGTCGCCGAGGGATTCGCCGAATACCGCAAGCGGCTCTCGCGCGAGCTGCCGATCGAACTCGTCGAGATTCCGCTCGGCAATCGTGGCAAGGGCCGGGACCCGCTGCGTGCCGTGACCGACGAAGGCACCGCCGTACTCGCGGCGCTGACCGGCGATACCCATGTGGTTGCCCTCGATGGCGCCGGCAAGACCTGGAGCAGCGAACAACTGGCGACCCAGCTCGCCGGCTGGCGCATGCAGGGGCGGGACCTGGCGATCCTGATCGGTGGTCCGGATGGCCACGCCCCGGCGGCGCTGGAGCGCAGCCAGCAACGCTGGTCGCTCGGGCCGCTGACCCTGCCGCACATGCTGGTGCGCCTGATCGTCGTCGAGCAGCTTTACCGGGCGGCGACGATCCTCGCCGGACATCCCTACCATCGGGCCTGAACGAGGCCGGCGGTCCGTCGTGCCGGCATCGATTCCGGTTCGGTCCACGCTGCCGCACGATGGCGAAGTGGCCGGGGGGCGGAAAGGGCAGAATCGACACGCTGGTCCACGCAATTGAATTCATGATCTATCTTGCCTCGCAATCGCCGCGTCGCCGCCAGTTGCTCGAACAACTCGGTATCGTCTTCGATGTGCTCGACGTCGACATCGACGAAGTCCGAGCCGAGGGTGAGCCCGAACTCGAGTACGTCAATCGTGTAGCCCGCGAGAAGGCCGGGGCCGGGTTCATCCAGGTGGCTGCGGTCGCCGGCGCCCTGGTCATCGCTGCCGATACCGAAGTCGTGCTCGATGGCGAGGTCTTCGGCAAGCCGCGCGACGCGGCCGATGCCGCGGCCATGCTGGCCCGTCTTGGTGGCCGCACGCATCGCGTCGTCAGCGTGGTCTGGTGTGTCGGCGCGGCTGCCGAAGAGCGCGCCGTTTCGATTTCCGAGGTCAGCTTCGCGCCGTTCGGGCCGGGCCAGATCGAGGCCTATGTCGCGACCGGCGAGCCGTTCGGCAAGGCCGGTGCCTATGCGATCCAGGGACGGGCCGCGGCCTTCGTCAGCCACCTCAGTGGCAGCTATTCCGGGGTCATGGGCCTGCCGTTGCACGAAACTTCACAATTGCTGCACCGATTTCAGCGAAAATGGACGTCCAACGCGGGTTCTTCTCCGCCCTGAACCCGCCACCGCCGCGCTTTCGGCATTCGACAGGCGCGGTCCCGCCAGCTATAAATCGCTTCAACTCCTGCCCACAAGTTCTTGTCGTGACCGAAGAAATCCTGATAAACGTGACTCCGCGCGAAACCCGCGTCGCGCTGGTCGAGAACGGCATGCTGCAGGAAATGCATATCGAGCGGGCGAGCCGTCGCGGCTATGTCGGCAACGTCTACAAGGGCAAGGTCAGCCGGGTCATGCCCGGCATGCAGGCCGCGTTCGTCGAGATCGGACTGGACCGCGCTGCGTTCCTGCATGCCTCGGACATCATCCGCCCGCACTCGACCCTGCTCGGTGAGAACGGCGAGTCCGCGCCATCGCCGACGCCGCCGATCAACGAATTGCTGCGCGATGGCCAGGAGATCGTGGTCCAGGTCGTCAAGGATCCGATCGGCACCAAGGGCGCGCGACTGACCACCCACCTTTCGATTCCCTCGCGCTATCTGGTGCTGCTGCCCTACAGCACCGTGCTTGGCGTTTCGGTGCGCATCGAGGACGAAACCGAGCGCATGCGCCTGAAGGAGATCCTGGCCGAATCGATCGGCGGAAATCCGCTCGGCTATATCGTGCGTACGAACGCCGAAGGGCAGACCCGCGAGGCCCTGGCCGAAGACATCGACTATCTCGGCAAGCTCTGGCGTTCGCTGCTCGACGGCATGGCGACGGCGCGCGTCGGCACGCGTGTCTACGAGGACCTGCCGCTGGCCTTGCGTGCACTGCGCGACCTGATGCGGCCCTCGATCGAGAAGGTCCGGGTCGATTCGCGCGAAACCTACGACAAGGCGGTCGAGTTCACCAGCCAGTTCATGCCCGATCTTGCCGATCGCATCGAGCACTATCCGGGCGAACGCCCGGTCTTCGACCTGTACGGCATCGAAGATGAAATCCAGCGTGCCCTGCGCAAGGACGTTCCGCTGAAATCCGGTGGCTACCTGATCGTCGACCAGACCGAGGCGATGACGACCATCGACGTCAACACCGGCAGTTTCCTCGGCACCCGCAACCTCGAAGAGACCGTCTACCGGACCAACCTCGAAGCCGCGCAATCGGCAGCACGCCATCTGCGCCTGCGCAATCTCGGCGGCATCATCATCATCGACTTCATCGACATGACCGACGAGGAGCACAAGCGCCAGGTGATCCGCCAGCTCGAAAAGTCGCTGGCCCGCGATCATGCCAAGACGACCGTGTACGACATGTCGCCGCTCGGCCTGGTCGAGATGACGCGCAAGCGCACCACGGAAAGTCTCGAACGCCAGCTCTGCGAGCCCTGCCCAGCCTGCAGCGGGCGCGGCACGATCAAGACCGCAGAGACCGTGACCTACGAGATCTTCCGCGAAATCACCCGCGCGGTGCGCCAGTTCGACGCCGAAAAGCTGCTGGTACTGGCGACGCCGGAAGTGGTGGCGCGCATCCTCGACGAAGACTCCACCGCGGTTGCCGAACTCGAGGAATTCATCGGCAAGACGATTCGCTTCCAGCCCGAAGAGCACTATTCGCAGGAGCAGTTCGATGTGGTGCTGCTCTAGGGAGGCTCTGAACAAGTGGCGCAACCGTCACGACACCTGCCTGCGCGCAGATCGCGACGCGCCGGCGCAGACAGACTGGCCGTCTCTCAAGTCGGCGCAACAAAGAGCTGCGCGCAAGCAGGCGTCGCCCAAGCGCTTGATCCGATGGATGAAGGGTGTCGTCCAGAAGGCCCGCCAAAGGCACCGCGCGGCTCGTCAAGACAACCAGCCTTCACTTCGCCACGCACTACGTTTGGCGAGCCTTCTGAACGCCATGACGATTGCGCCACTTGTTCAGAGCCTCCCTAGCGAAGGCCTGCTCCAATGGCGCAAGCGTCGAAATGCGCCGCTGCCCGGATCCCGCCTGGCGCTGGCGTGGCCGATGCGCGTCGGTCCGTCCCGATGACCCCATTTCGCCGACGTCTGCGAAAACTGCGCTTTTTCCTGCAGGCGGCGGTCGTCACCCTGATCATCACCGCCGCCGTGCTGGTCGGATTCGCCCAACTGGCCTTGCCGTGGCTGGCCGACAATCCGCAACGCATCGAAGGCTGGCTGTCGCAGCGGCTCGCGCGACCGGTCAGCATCGGCCATGTCGGCAGCCTGTGGACGCGGGCCGGACCACGCCTCGTACTCGACGATCTGCGGATCGGGACCGCTACCAGTGGGGAGTCCGCGCTGCTGCTGCCGCGCGCCGAACTCGCCCTGAACCTGTATGCGGCTTTCCAGCGCAACCGGGCCTGGAACGAATTCCGCCTGGTCGGACTGGACCTCAGCCTGGTGCGCGGCGCCCAGGGCGAATGGCACCTTCGCGGCATCGATGCGAGCAGCAGCACGGGCGGTTCGATGGGCGCCCTCGGCGCGGTCGTCCTGGTCGACCTGAAACTGGCGGTGGTCGACGAGCAACGCGATCTCAAGCTCGACCTGCGCGTACCCGAATTGCGCGTGGTCAACCTCGGCAACATCACCCGCATCCTCGGCCAGGTCGGCAGCAGCAACGCCGGCGCCTCACCCCTGACCCTGGTGGCCGACGTCGACGTCGCCGAGCGTTCGGGGCAGCTGTATGTCGGAGGCCGCAATCTCGATCTGGCCGAACTCGCGGCTGGACATTCGATCGGCGGCACCCGCATCGTCTCGAGCAGCGGCGATATCGGCATCTGGAGCAACTGGCGCAGCGGCCGCATCGAGGACATCTGGACCCGGCTCGCACTTTCCGCGACCGTGCTCGAGGCCACCAGCGAGGTGCAGGTAGACGACGGGCTTGCGGTGATCCCGCGCAGCGCATTCGACGAACTTGGCCTGACCGCCCACTGGCAGCGCGCGGGGCAGGGTTGGACGCTCGACGTCGCCGACGCGACATCGACGCGCCAGGGTCTCGCCAGTGCACCCGCCCGGTTCACCGTGCAGCGCATGGACGACGCGACCGAGCGCTACCAGGCCGCTGGAAACGCCATCGATCTCTCCGCGCTCGGCAGCCTCGGGATGCTCTCGAGCGTTGTTCCGGATGCCCTGCGCCACTGGCTGTATCTCGGCAATCCGCGCGGCAGGCTCAGCGCCATCGACCTGCACTGGAATTCCGCGCAGGACTTCGACATCGACATGCTGGTGGACGGATTTGGCTGCCGCAATGCCGGTTCGATTCCGGGCATCGAGCCGCTCGACCTGCGCCTGACCGGCGATGCCGGTGCCCTGCTTCTGGCCATACCGCGACAGGCGACCCAGGCGAGCTATCCGAAGGTCTTCCGCAAGCCCTTCGACTGGACCGCATTCGGCGGCGACCTGGTGGCCTGGCGCGATGGCGACGGTTGGCGCGTGCAGACCGACAGGATCTCGGCGGAGGCCACCAACTATGCGGTCGAGCTGCGCGGCGGCATGGAGCTGCAGGGCGACGGGTCGCGGCCGCTGCTCGATCTTGCGGCCCTCGTGACGCGCGGCGATGTCGAGGCCGCGAAATTGTTCTGGACGGTCAATACGATGCCGGCCAGTTCGGTCGACTGGCTCGATCGTTCCCTGGTCGCCGGCAGCGTGACCCGTGGCCGCGCCCTGGTTCGAGGCGATCTGGACAACTGGCCTTTCGACGACGATTCCGGTCGCTTCGAGGCGCGTGCGGACCTGCACGATCTCGAACTGGCCTACCTGCGTGACTGGCCGAGCGGTGAAAAGCTCGACGTGGTCGCGCGCTTCATCAACAACGGCATGCAGGCCGAGGCCAGCAGCGGCCGCTCGATGGGCGTCACCCTCGACCACGTCGACGCGACCATCGGCAACTTTCATGAACCGTTGCTGGAACTGGCGATCGACGGCCAGGCCAGTGGAGCCGATCTGCTGAGCTATCTTCGCGCGACACCGATCGGCACGCAGCATGCCGCGTATCTGGACGGACTCGGCATCGGCGGTCGCGGGCGTGTCCACGTCGACATCGCGGCACCGCTGAAGGACAGCGACAAGACGACACTGCAGGGGCGCGTCGAACTCGCCGACGCGGACCTCGACGAGTCGACCTGGGATCTTCATTTCAAGCAGGCCAACGGCCGGGTCCGGTTCGATCGGACCGGCGTGCTCGCCGAGCCGCTGTCTGCCCAATACGAGGGGCAGCCGGTCACACTCGGCATTGCCATCGGCAGTTCGGCGACCGATCCGGACAATGCCTTCGAGGGCCGCCTCGACGGAATTCTTCCGACCAGCCTCGTATTCGCGCGCGCCGCAGACCTCGCGCCCGCCATGCCCCATTTCCCAGGGGCAGCGAACTGGCACGTCGACCTGGCGATCGGCGCCGAACACGGTGCCGCCAGCGAGCGCAAGCGCTTGCGCCTGGAGAGCGATCTCGAAGGCGTCGCGATCGACTTGCCCGAGCCGCTCATGAAGGCCGCGACGACGAAAATGCCGTTCGCGCTCGAACTGCAGATGCCGCCGCTCGGGCAGCCGTTCACGGCCTCCCTCGGCGATGTCGCGCGTGTGCGCGGGCGGCTGCCCGGCCCGGCCAGCCCGCTGTCGGCACGTCTCGATCTCGGTCCCGGCAGTGCAAGCGAACCACCGCCGGAGAAGGGCCTCTACGTTGCCGGGCATCCCGCGATCGTCGATGCGGATGGCTGGATCAAGCTGTTCACCGCCGGTGGAACAGGCGGCGATTTCCTCAACGGCATGGCCATCGATGTCGACGATCTGCGCATGGCCGGCCGATCCTTCCCCAACCTGCATGTCGATCTCGTACCGCAAGAGGAAGCCACCTCGATCCGCGTACGCGGCGACGCGCTCGAGGGCGAGCTGGCCGTCTCGACGGTCGACCTCGCGCGGCGCGGCATCACCGCGCAGATGAAACGCGTGCGTTGGCCGGACCTGCCCCCTGGCGACGAGGATGCGCCGGCCCCGCTGTCCGGCGTCGCCCCGGCGACGCTGCCACCGCTGCATTTGTGGGTCGGTGAGCTGCAACTCGGCACTTCGAATTTCGGCGACATGCGACTGGAGACCTTTCCAACCGCGGACGGCATGCGCATCGATCTGCTCGAATCGAAATCGGCCAACCTGGACATGCGGGCGACCGGCGACTGGCAAGGTCCGGCCGGCGAGAACCGTTCGCACCTGGTCATCGACATGACCGCCAAGAGCCTCGGCAGCATGCTCGACTCGTTCGGCTATGAGGGCATCATCGAAGGCGGCCAGACCTTCGCCCGCATCGACGCCTCATGGCCAGGCGCCCCGACCGCGTTCGCGCTCGCCAACACCAGCGGGACGCTCGAGATCGGCGTCGAGAACGGACGCATCCTCGACGTGGATCCGGGCGCCAGCGGCCGACTGTTCGGGTTGCTGTCGCTGCGCGAGATCCCGCGACGACTGTCCCTCGATTTCAGCGACCTGTTCAAATCCGGCATGAGCTTCAACTCGATCAAGGGCTCGTTCGTCCTTGCCGACGGCAATGCGACGACCAGCGACCTGGTCATCGCCAGTCCGGCTGCCGACATCACGATCAGCGGCAGGACCGGATTGCGCGCCAAGGACTACGACCAGGAGATGGTCGTCGTGCCGCGAGCCGGCGTGGCCTTGCCGGTTGTCGGCGCACTCGCCGGCGGGCCCGTGGGGGCCGCAGCGGGCATCGTCGTGCAGACCCTGCTCGGCAAGAAGCTCAATCAGGCGACGCGCTCGCGCTATCGGGTCACCGGGAGCTGGGAGAAGCCCGTCATCGCGCTGGTCAGCAGGGAGTCCGCCAAGGAGCGGCGCAGTCCGGCTGCCGAAAAGCCGGCCGGACCGGAGCCTGCTCCGGTGGGCGTGCCTGGCGGGTTGGCCGAGGACCCCGAGAGAGCAGAAGGCGGTTCCGAACGCGGACCCGAGCCAACGCCACAGTCAAACGGCAGCGCGCCCAGTGGGACAGCCATCCTGCCAGCGCAGGCGCTGCCCGCGGCCGCTCCTCCTTCCGCGCCGGAGACGGTCAAACCCACCGACCCGCCAGCCGTCTCCGTGCCCCCGGCGGAAGATGATCCGGACCCGCAGACCGGAGCGCCTGCGCGTCGTGGTTGAGCCCGCCGCAGGACCGGCTGCCGATCAGATCCGCGAGTAGCTCCACGACTGCATCTGGCCGTCCCGATAGGGCATGACGCCATGGAATGTACGCGGATCGGCATCGAACACGAGCGGCAGGAAGTGGCGGTCGCCATCCCACAGCGGCAGATCGAGGATACGGTCGAGGGCGACCCATTCGAGGCGGCCTTCCTCGTTGCTATCGGGCGGCGTGCCGGTGTAGCGTTCGATCAGGAAGACGAAGCCTAGCCAGTCCTCGCCCTGCTTGCCGAATCCGGGCCAGCTGATCGTGCCGCGCAGGCTCATGCGCGTGCACTCGATGCCGGCTTCTTCATGGATTTCGCGGCGCATGCAGGCGACCACATCTTCTCCGGGATCCATTTTTCCGCCGAGGCCGTTGTACTTGCCGAGGTGCTGGTCGTTGGCGCGGGCATTTCGATGGACGAGCAATACCTGTGAGCGGTCCTCGGAAAGCACGTAACCAAGGGTGGCGACGATCGGGGTATAGGGCATGGGAACGGATGGGCGCGTGATGTGATCGACCATTTTCGCAGATTTGGCGCTGTTATCCGGCTTTGCCTCGCAGTCGGTCCGTGCCTGCATGCTCGAAATCCGTGGCGCGCAGGTGCGGAGACTTGCCCGGTTTTGGAGGGCTTGCGCTCCGCGCGCGGAATGCTGTGTAGTGAGTGAGTCCATTTCGGCGCGTGCGGCCACCTGGAGCGGCGTCTTTGCCATCCTGCTGTGGTCCTCGCTGGCCCTGCTGACCGTGGCCACGGCCGCGCTGCCGCCGTTCGAGGTGCTGGCCCTGAGCTTTGCTGTCGGTGGCCTCAGCGCGCTGTGCATTCCGGTCGCCGGCGGTGGCCGCCTCGCGGCCCTGCGCCAGCCGTGGCCGTCGTTCGGGCTCGCCGTTGCCGCGCTGTTCGGTTACCACGCCCTGTACTTCATCGCCTTTCGCCACGCGCCGGCGATCGAGGTCAACCTGATCAATTACCTCTGGCCGCTGCTGATCGTGGTGTTTGCCGCTTTCGTGCCCGGGGTGCGCCTGCTGCCTGCGCAACTGGCCGGAACCCTGCTCGGTCTGGCCGGCGTCGTGTTCATGGTTACGCGCGGCCAGGGACCGCGTATCGAGGCCGCTCATCTGCCGGGCTATCTGGCCGCACTCGGTGCCGCAGTGACCTGGTCGAGTTACTCGGTCCTGAACCGACGCTTCCAAGCAGTGCCAAGCAGCGCGATCGGTGGCGTGTGCCTGGCGGTGGCCGTGCTCGCCTTGCTTTGCCACCGGCTTTTCGAGAACTCGGTGATGCCGGGTCCCGGGCAATGGCTGGTCCTGGTCCTGATGGGGCTCGGCCCGGTCGGGGTGGCGTTCCGGCTCTGGGACCGCGGCACCAAGCACGGCGATCTCGCCCTGCTCGGCACGCTCTCGTATGCCGCGCCCCTGCTTTCGACCCTGCTGTTGCTGGGCAGCGGCCGGGTCGACGCGCACTGGAGCCAGGGCCTGGCCGTGCTCCTGCTGCTGGCCGGTGCCTGGCTCAGCGTACGCGCATCGATGCGCAGCAGGACGGCGCCTCGCTGATCCGGCTCAGCCTTTCGGCGGATGCGCTCGCTGCGCGGCGGCAAAGGCCTCGAGCTGTTCGGCGCTGGCTTCGCGTTGGTGACGTGCCTTCCAGTCGGCGAACGGTTCGCCGTAGATGCGCTCACGCGCCTGCTCCTTGCCGATATCGAGGCCGCGCTTCTCGCCGGCCTCGCGATACCAGTCGGCCAGGCAATTGCGGCAGAAGCCGGCCAGGATCATCAGGTCGATGTTCTGCACGTCCGGGCGCTCGCGCAGGTGTTCGAGCAGCCGGCGGAAGGCCGAAGCCTCGAGTTCGGTGGTGATGTCGTTCATCAGACTGCTCCGCTCGTCTGATTGCAATCCTAGCATCCCCGTTTGAGCGCGCTCGGCCGGGCATGGATAATGCGCGGTCTTCTGCGGGAGTACCGATGAGCGCACGTCTGCTGGACGGCAAACGTATTGCCGATGAACTGCTCGATCGCCTCGCCGTGCGCGTGCGCGACCGCATTGCATGCGGCAAGACCCAGCCCGGCCTCGCTGTCATCCTGGTCGGCGACGAGCCGGCCTCGGCGGTCTACGTGCGCAACAAGCGACGTGCCTGCGTGCGCGTCGGATTCTCCTCGATGGCCTTCGATCTGCCCGGCGACACGCCCGAATCCGAGCTGGTCGCGCTGGTCGAGCGCCTCAACGCCGATCCGACCGTGCACGGCATCCTCGTGCAATTGCCCCTGCCGGATCATGTCGATGCCAATGCGCTGATCAACCGCATCGATCCGCGCAAGGATGTCGACGGCTTCCAGGCCGAGAATGTCGGTCGCCTGGTCCTGCGCCAGCGCGGCCTGCGCCCGTGCACCTCGAAGGGCGTGATGACCCTGCTCGCGCACACCGACCGGCCGGTGCGCGGCAAGCATGCGGTCGTCGTCGGCGTCTCCAACCATGTCGGCCGGCCGCTCATGCTCGAACTGCTGCTGGCCGGCTGCACGACCACGGTCTGCCATCGTTTCACGGTCGGGCTGGCCGATTTCGTCGGCGCCGCCGACATCCTGGTGGTCGCGGTGGGCCGCCCGGACCTGGTCCGGGGCGAATGGATCAAGCCCGGCGCGATCGTCATCGACGTCGGCATCAACCGGCGCGCGGACGGCAGCCTGACCGGCGACGTCGAGTTCGCCGCCGCCGCCGAACGCGCCGCCTGGATCACCCCGGTGCCGGGTGGGGTGGGCCCGATGACCGTAGCCACGCTGATGGAAAACACGCTCGAGGCGGCCGAGACCTTCTTCGACTGAGCGGCGTCGGTCCGGGGAGGATCCCTGACGGCAATGGCGGGGCAGGGCCCGGAAACGATAGAATGGCGGATCGTCCCGCCGCCCCGCTCGCCCATGCGTCTACTCGCCGAAGCCCTGACGTTCGATGACGTCTACCTCGTTCCCGGTCATTCCGTCGTCCTGCCACGCGATGTCGACACCTCGACGCGACTGACGCGCAGCCTGAACGTCAATGTGCCGATCATCTCGGCCGCGATGGATACCGTGACCGAAGCCCGGCTCGCCATCGTCATGGCCCAGTGCGGCGGCATCGGCATCATCCACAAGAACATGAGCCTCGACCAGCAGGCCGCCGAAGTGCGCCTGGTCAAGAAATTCGAGGCCGGCGTGATCCGCGATCCGCTGACCGTGCGCCCGGACACGACGATTCGCGAGGTCATGCGCATCACCCGCGAACACGGCATCTCGGGCGTGCCGGTGGTCGACAAGGAGGAACTGGTCGGCATCGTCACCAGCCGCGACATGCGCTTCGAGAAGAAGCACGACGATCCGGTCAAGAACATCATGACCCGCAAGGACCGCCTGATCACGGTCAAAGAAGGCGCCAGCGAGGACGAGGTGCTGGCCCTGCTGCACAAGTACCGCATCGAGAAGGTGCTGGTCGTCAACGACGCCTTCCAGTTGCGCGGCCTGATCACGGTCAAGGACATCCAGAAGGCGCGCGACAATCCGCACGCCGCCAAGGATGCCCACGAACGCCTGCGCGTCGGCGCCGCGGTCGGCGTCGGTGGCGACACCGAGCGTCGCGTCGCGGCTCTGGTCGAAGCCGGCGTCGACGTGATCATCGTCGACACCGCACACGGCCATGCGCAGTCGGTCATCGACCGCGTCGCCTGGGTCAAGAAGAACTTCCCGAACACCCAGGTGGTCGGCGGCAACATCGTCACCGCCGAAGCCGCTCTGGCGTTGCGCGATGCCGGTGCCGACGCGGTCAAGGTCGGTGTCGGCCCCGGTTCGATCTGCACGACCCGCATCGTCACCGGCGTCGGCGTGCCGCAGATCACCGCGATCGACCTCGTCGCGAATGCGCTGAAGGACGAGATTCCATTGATCGCCGATGGCGGCATCCGCTATTCGGGTGACCTGGCCAAGGCGATCGCCGCCGGCGCATCGACCGTGATGCTCGGCAGCATGTTCGCCGGCACCGAGGAGTCGCCGGGCGATGTCGAACTGTTCCAGGGCCGCTCCTACAAGAGTTACCGCGGCATGGGCTCGATGGGGGCGATGGAGAAGGGTTCCAGCGACCGCTACTTCCAGGACGCCTCCGATCCCGAAAAGCTCGTGCCGGAAGGCATCGAGGGCCGCGTGCCGTACCGCGGTCCCTTGCGCAGCATCATCCATCAACTGATCGGCGGCCTGCGCGCCTCGATGGGCTATTGCGGCTGCGCGACGATCGAACAGATGCGCACGCGCCCGCAGTTCGTCCGCGTCACCAGCGCCGGCGTCCGCGAAGCCCACCCGCACGACATCCAGATCGTCAAGGAAGCGCCGAATTACCAGTTGAGCTGATTGGGGGCCGGGATTCGGGATTCGAGATTCGGGATTCGTCGAAGCGGTTCTTCGCGAATTGCCGGGACTGGCCTGAAATCTCGCTTCTTGCTCTTGCGAATCTCCAATCCCGAATCCCGAATCCCGAATCCCGGCACCATGAACCTTCACGACGACAAGATCCTGATCCTCGATTTCGGTGCGCAATACACGCAGCTGATCGCGCGGCGCATCCGCGAGATCGGCGTCTATTGCGAGATCTGGGCCTGGGATCACGATCCGGCCGAGATCGCGGCCTTTGGGGCGAAGGGCATCGTGCTTTCGGGAGGGCCGGAATCGACCACGTTGCATGGGGCGCCGAAGGCGCCGCAGGAAGTGTTCGACTCGGGCCTGCCGATCCTCGGCATCTGTTACGGCATGCAGACCCTGGCGGCCCAGCTCGGCGGGTCGACCGAAGCCGCCGACGCGCGCGAGTTCGGTCATGCCGAAGTCGAGGTCATCGACCGCGATGAATTGCTGCACGGACTCAACGACCATCCGGGCAAACCGCCACGGCTGAACGTTTGGATGAGCCATGGCGATCATGTCGCCAAAGCACCGCCCGGTTTCGTCGTCACCGCACGCACCGACCGCATCCCGGTGGCCGCGATGGCCAACGAGGAAAAGCGCTGGTACGGCGTGCAGTTCCATCCGGAAGTCACCCATACGCGCCAGGGCGAAACCCTGCTGCGCCGCTTCGTCGCCGAGATCTGCGGCTGCCGCACGCTGTGGACGGCGGCCAACATCATCGACGACCAGATCGCCCGCGTGCGCGAGAAGGTCGGCAATGACGAGGTCATCCTCGGCCTCTCCGGTGGCGTCGATTCCTCGGTCGTCGCCGCCCTGCTGCATCGGGCCATCGGCGAGCAGCTGACCTGCGTATTCGTCGACACCGGTCTGCTGCGCTGGCAGGAGGGTGACCAGGTCATGGCCATGTTCGCCGAGCACATGGGCGTCAAGGTGATCCGCGTCAACGCCGCGCAACGCTATTTCGATGCGCTGAAAGGCGTTGCCGACCCGGAGGCCAAGCGCAAGATCATCGGCAACCTGTTCATCGAGATCTTCGACGAGGAGTCCGCGAAACTGGCCAATGCACGCTGGCTCGCGCAGGGCACGATCTATCCCGACGTGATCGAGTCGGCCGGCAGCGGCACCGGCAAGGCGCACGTGATCAAGAGCCACCACAATGTCGGTGGCCTGCCGGCGCACATGAAGCTCGGCCTGGTGGAACCCTTGCGCGAACTGTTCAAGGACGAGGTGCGCCGGCTCGGCGTGGAACTCGGCCTGCCGCGCGCGATGGTCTATCGGCATCCGTTCCCGGGGCCGGGCCTCGGCGTGCGCATCCTCGGCGAGGTCAAACCCGAATATGCCGAACTGCTCGCCCGTGCCGATGCAATTTTCATCGAGGAACTGCGCAAGGCCGACCTCTACGACAAGACCAGCCAGGCCTTCGCCGTGTTCCTGCCGGTCAAGTCGGTCGGCGTGGTCGGCGATGCGCGCGCCTACGAATGGGTCATCGCCCTGCGCGCGGTCGAGACCATCGACTTCATGACCGCGCACTGGGCCCATCTGCCGTACGACTTCCTCGGCACGGTATCGAACCGCATCATCAACGAACTGCGCGGCATCTCGCGCGTGGTCTACGACATCAGCGGTAAACCGCCCGCGACGATCGAGTGGGAGTGAATTGACGCGCCGTGCCGTCGGCACGGCTGATCGAGGTCGCACGGGATCCGGTCGGCTTGACTGATGTGACCGACATTGTGGGCGTGTCGAAGCAGAGCATGCGCAAGTCGATGCTGGCCCATCCGGGCGATTCCAGGCGTCGGTACATGAGGGCAGCGCGTCACCATTGCCCCACATTCATGCTCACGCATCGCGCTGTTCCGGGCCTCCGTCTTTGCTTCGCACTGCTCGGATGGCCCTCCAGCCCCGTTTTGCGATCGCGGCCTGCGCGCTCCACTTGCCCGGCAAGTCCGCGTGGGAGGAGAGGGCGCTCTTCCTTTTGTTCCCTTCACCCTATAACGGCGTTCTCGCCGTCAAGGGCTGTGCGCCGCTGGCGCTTGTGGCCTCGGGGCCGGCTTCGGCCTCCTGACTGCTCCCTCTGAGTCGAATCGGGGTTTCCTATAGACAGACACGATCGGGGGTGTACTCGACGCAGTGTCGTCGGTACTCGATTTTTCGCCAGCAAGCCGAAGGCCGCGCCATTGCGCGGCCTTCTCATGTTCGAAAACCACCGGGTATCAGAGCGATTGCCCGCCCGAGACCTCGATGCGGGTGCCGTTGGTCCAGTGCATCGCGTCGGACAGCAGGGCCGTGATGGCGGCGCCGATGTCGTCGGCTTCGCCGACGCGGCCGAGGGCGGTCGTCGAGGCGACGAGGGCGTTGAGGTCGGCGTTGTCGCGCACGGCGCCGCCACCGAAATCGGTCGCGATTGCGCCGGGGGCGAGGACATTCGCGCGGATGCCGCGCTCGCCGAGTTCGCGGGCGACGTAGCGGGTCAGCACTTCGATCGCGCCCTTCATCGCCGCGTAGGCCGAGTAGCCAGGCAGCGTGAAGCGAGCGAGGCCGGATGAGACGAACAGCACGCTGCCGCCCGTGTTGATCATCGGCACGAGGGCCTGGGTCAGCAGGAACGGCGCGCGGACGTGGACGCGGTAGAGCTGGTCGAGTTGCTCGGGCGTCGTGTCGGCAAAGGCCGTGTAGCCGCCGACGCCGGCATTGTTGACGAGGTGGTCGAAGCGCCCGGTGCCGAATTCGGATTCGAGCGTCTTCTGAACCGCACCGACGAATGCAGCGATGTCGGTGGTTTCGGCGTCGAACGGCAGCATGGCAGCCTTGACGCCGTGCGCGCGGATCTCGCGGGCCACGCTCTCGGCTTCGTCCTTTGCCGATCGGTAGGTACCGATCACGTGTGTTCCGGCGGCGGCGAGGTGCAGGGCGGCGGCGCGGCCGAGGCCGCGGCTGGCGCCGGTGATGAGAGCGATCTTTGCGGTCATGGTGGGGTCCCTTTCAGATTCGAGGCCGAACGGTTCGGCCTCTCGGGACGAAAAGATAGGATCGCGCCCTTTGTTCGATAATATGGATAGAAACGTATACGGCATCCGGATTATCGAACAATGAATCGCGCAGACCTCAATACGCTCTCGCAATTCCTCGCCGTCGCCCGGCACCGCAACTTTCGCCGTGCCGCGGCCGAATTGGCGATGTCGACGTCGACGCTCAGCGAACGCATTCGCGATCTCGAGGAGCGCATGGGCGTGCGGCTGCTGAATCGGACCACGCGCAGCACGTCGCTGACCGAAGAGGGACAGCGCCTGTTCGATCGGGTCGGCGATGCGATCGCCGTGCTCGACGATGCCGTCGGCCACACCGGCCTGCACGTCGGCGACTCGGCACTGTCCGGAATGATCCGCATCAACGGCCCGGCGCCCGCGCTCGAACTCAGGCTCATGCCCCTGATCACGTCGTTCCTGCGCGCGCACCCCGGCGTGCGCTTCGACATCGTCTCGGAAGGCGAACTCGTCGACGTCGTCGAGCGCGGATTCGATGCGGGCGTGCGCTACGACGATACGCTCGACCAGGACGTGGTCGCGGTGCGACTCGGTCGCGAGCAGCGCATGATCATCGCCGGCTCCCCGGACTACCTCGAACGTCAGGGCGTCCCTTCGAGCCCCGACGACCTGCACGACCACGCCTGCATCGCACACCGCTTCGCGCGCGGCAACGTGTTGCCATGGTCGTTGCAGCGTGGCGCGGAAACGATCGAGTTCGTTCCCGATGGACGTCTCAGCGTGAATACGGCGGCGATGGCGCGAATCGGGGCGCTCGACGGCGTCGGACTGGTCTATTCCTTCGATGACGACCTTGAACGCGACCTCGAAGAGGGTCGACTCGTCCGCGTGCTGGGCGACTGGACGCCGCCGTTTCCGGCGCCGTCGCTGTATTTCACCGAGCGGCGACTGATGCCGCGTGCATTCCGGGCGTTCGTCGATCACGTCAGGCGTGAAACGCGGGAGGTCTGACGCTCCTGGCATGGCCTTCCGGCGTCTTCATAGGGCTACACGAATCTCGGAATTGGCCCGTCCCGCGGAGTCTGATCGGGCAAGTCGATCTCGATGCGGTCGACGTAGCACCAGCCCCAGCTTTCGGGTGGATCGTAGCCTCGATGATCGGACGGCCGGTGGCGTCGCAGTAGGCCGTGGCGCGCTTGTGCGGAGACGCGTCGCAGCAATCGGCGGGCCGCAGGTTCGGCACAGGCACGGGTGTGCACAAGCGTCTATCGATCGTCAGGCAGCCCTCAATGCCCGACGCACCGGAGTCACGATTGTGATCGTGGCGGTGAGGTCGCATCCCCTCATGGCGGGGGCCCGTGCGTGGCACTCGGAAATCGGCAGGGTGGGGTGATTTTCGTAGTCATCGCTCCAGCAGGCCAGCATGATCCTGGAACTGTGTAGAAGGCCATGGGATCACCGGAGTGGATGTGACCCGATGTGCCATCGGGACGGTGGAATTGAGTGCGAGCGACGATGGCGGTGAGCAGTCTGATCGCTGCAATGCTGCCCGGGCACTGGCATGATGGCGCGCGTCCTCGCCCCTGAACGTTCAACCTGGCCCGCATCCATCCTCAATGGAACTGACTTTGCCAAACCCTTCGCCGGATTTCTCCGCCGATGACGAGCGCTGGATGCGGCGGGCGCTGGAGCTTGCGGCCCACGCGCGCGACGCGGACAGCGAGGTGCCGGTGGGTGCCGTGCTGGTTGTCGACGGGCAGGTGATCGGCGAAGGCTGGAACCGTAACATCACGCTCAACGATCCGAGTGCGCACGCCGAGATCCTTGCCTTGCGCGATGCCGGTGCCAAGCTCGGCAACTACCGTTTTCCGGGTGCGACCCTGTACGCGACACTGGAGCCGTGCGCGATGTGTGCGATGGCCCTGGTGCATGCGCGGGTCGCGCGGGTCGTGTATGCCGCAGCGGATCCGAAAACCGGTGCTGCGGGCAGCGTGTTCGATACCTTGATCTCGCCGCTGCACAACCATCGCATCGAGGTGGGGGCCGGTCTGCTCGCCGTGGAAAGCGGCACGATGTTGCGCGAGTTTTTCCGCAGCCGTCGCTAGCTTGCCGGCAGCCGGATGGTGGATGCGCTGCGCCAATCCAGCCTGCGCATGGGCGCGATCGATCTGGGTGGAACGCAGGGCGGACACGCTTGGCGCATCCGCTGACCCTGCGTGGCGATCGGCATGCGCCGGCGCGTGACCGGATCGGGCTTGAGTGAGCGCGACTGCACGGCTGCTTAATCGAAGCCGTTGGCGAAGATCCGCACCGGTGCCTCGTAAGCGCCCACGTCGCAGAGTGCGATGCCATCGCCGTCGCCATCCTGCGGGCGTGGCATGCCACGGGCGTCGTTTGTGATGCACAGTTCCTGCCCCAGCGCGGGATCGATGGCGGGCGATCCATAGGCGGGAGCCAGCGTGGCAGGGAACGCCGAACGGTCCAGTGCCAGCGATCCGGTGGGACCGACGCTGCCGCCAGACGCGGAAAGCACGTCGCATGTGCTCTCGAACAGGTTGGCACTGGTCGGGCCGGTCAGGACGATGGATTCCAACGCACAACTCGTCCCCGAACCGGCGGCGGTGGGGCCGAACAGCGACCATGCCCACTCCGTCACCTCCACGCCGCTCAGCGCCAGATTCGCGCCGATGGCGGCCTGGTTGCCCGTGAAGCTCAGGTGTCGGGCACCCAGTCCACCTGGCGCCAACGCGAACAGCGCACCTCCGGCGCCGTCGTTGGCGCGATTGCCGCTGAAGCTGACATTGAGCATGGCCAGGCGCCCGCCCTGGCTGACCAGCGCTCCGCCGCCGATGGTCTCGCCGGAAACGTTGTTGTCGATGAAGCCGACATTGGTGATGTCCAGCAAACACTCGCTTTCCAGGCATGCCACCACCGCCGCGCCGCCAGCCGAGAGTACGCCGTCGGCATCGGCATCAATCACGCGATTGGATTCAAACTCGACGTTTTTGAGCAACACCAGCGAGGTCGTGGCCGCATATGCGGCCCCGCCCAGTCCCTGCACGACACCGCCCACACGCTCCGCCACGTTGTCGGAAAAGCGCGTGGAGGTGATTTTGACGCGCTGGCCATTGAGCGCGACCGCGCCGCCGAACATGTCCCTCCGGTTGCTGTTGCCGACGACGCCGATACTGTTGCCTTCGAAAATGCTGTTGTCGATGAACGTGGTGCTGCCGGCGCTGAACCAGGCGATCGCACCGCCGTACGCATTGCCCTGGTTGGCGACGGCCTTGCAGCCTTCGAAACGCGATTCGTACACGAGGAGATCGGTGCCGGTGGCAGGGGAGGAATACCACAGGCATCCGCCCACTCCCGTCGTTGTGCGCCCGCGCTGGAAGGTGAGGCCGCGCAAGGTGATTTCGCGCGTACCAGCTGCCACCGTGAGGATACGCACGGCGTTGCGTCCATCCAGCACCGGCGCACGGCCATTGCCTTCGATCTTCAGGATGTCGTTCGACCACGTTGGCAACGTGGTCTGCAGTTCGATGACGCCGCCAACAGGGAACGGCGCATTGAACTGGATGAGGCGGGGATACGTGGTATCCGTGCCCGCATCGATCAGCGCCTGCCGCAGCGAACCCGCGCCGCTGTCGGCGGTACTGGTGACGCTGAAGGTGGCCGCGTGCGAGAGCAGGGGCAGCGTGAAGGCGAGGACGACGGGCCATGGGCAGAAGCGACGCATGTACACACTCCGGAAATTCGACGACGAGACGGAAAAAACAGGAAACAGCGCCGAAACCGGACAGGGCGCGGACTTCGTCACGGCTGCGAAGTTGCGAGCCCGGCGTGGAAGCTGCCCGGGAGCCTGGGCGGCAAGAAGCCGACCCGGCTGCAAGCACGCCAGGCGAATCCGCGATTGCGCCTCGTCACGTGCGGAATGACGCCACAAAACCCCCTACACTCCCGCGCATGACCTCCCATGACGCAACGCCCGCTGCCGCTCGTCCTGCGCTCGAAGATCCCGGTCTGCGTGCGCTGATGGATCTGTTTTATGGAGATCTGCGCCGCATTGCGCGCCGCGAGCGGTTCCGCGCCGGGGCAGGTGCCACGCTGTGCACCACGGCGCTGGTCAACGAAGCCTGGCTGAAGCTTCAACGCACTCCCGCCTGGCAGGATCAGCGGCATTTCCTGGCGACCGCCGCCCTGGCGATACGGCAGGTACTGGTGAGCGACGCGCAGGCGCGCTTTTCCTTCAAGCGCGGCCAGGGTGAAAGCCCGATGAGCCTCGGCGAGGAAGGCATGCAGGTTCCGGATGCCGCGGATGAACAGATCGTGCAGGTCAATGATGCACTGGAACGACTTGCCGCCTTGAGTCCGCGCCTGGCGCAGGTGGTGGAGTGTCGCTTCTTCGCCGGCTACAGCGAATCCGAAACCGCGCAGGCGATGGGGCTCACCGATCGCACCGTGCGTCGCGACTGGGTGAAGGCGCGGGCTTGGCTGTTTCGCGAATTGGGCGAGGGCGCAGCCGATGGGCATGTCTGAATCGGCACGCTTCGCCCGCGTCGAAGCCTTGCTCGATGCGGCGCTCGAACAACCCGAAGGCGAACGTGAATCCTTCCTCCATCTGCAGGAATCCGATGCGGCGATTCGCACCGAAGTGCTGGAACTGCTGCGCGCCGTGTCTGCGTCCGAAGGCTTCCTCGAAGCATCCGCCGTGCCAGGAGGCGAACACGAAGGTTGTCGCGTGGGCGCATGGAAGCTGGTTCGCCGCATCGGGCGCGGTGGCATGGGCGAGGTCTGGCTGGGCGAACGCGATGATGGCCGCTTCGAGCAACAGGTGGCAGTAAAGCTGCTGCGCCACGGCGTTGAGGATGCGCCGCGGTTCCTGCGCGAGGCACGCCTGCTGGCGCGGCTGCAACATCCCGACATCGCGCGCCTGATTGATGCAGGCAGCCTGCCCGATGGCGCGCCGTACATGGTGATGGAACTCGTCGAAGGCGTGCCCGTGTCGCGCCATTGCCGCGAGCGCGGGCTGGAACTTCCCGCCCGGTTGGCGCTGTTCGCGCAAATCTGCGAAACGGTGGCGTTCGCGCACCGGCATCTCATCGTCCATCGCGATTTGAAGCCGGACAATATCCTGGTGCGTGCCGATGGCCAGCCCATGCTGCTGGATTTCGGCATCGCGCGTCCGATCGACGCGGCCCACGGCGATACCCGCGACTTGCGCCTCACGCCGCAGTATGCCGCGCCCGAACAGCTTTCCGGTGGCGAACAAAGCACTCTCACCGACGTGTACGCGCTGGGCGTCCTGCTGCATGAACTGCTCATCGATCGTTCGCCCTGGGGCGAGCTGGCCGGCGCGGGCGTGCTGGCGCTGCTGCAACGCGCACAGGCCGGACCGCCGCCGTCGCCAAGTTCGCAAGCGGCATCGAAGACCGCGGCAAGAAAGTTGCGCGGCGATCTGGATGCCATCGTCCACAAGGCGCTGCGGCCCGAACCTGCGGCGCGCTACGAATCCGCCGAGGCCTTGGCGCAGGACGTGCGCCGACATCTTGAGCACGCGCCAGTCGCCGCACGCGGTGGCGCGTTCGGCTATCGTGCGCGGCGCTTCCTGCGGCGCTACTGGCTGGCCGCAAGCGTGCTGCTGTTCGTCTTCGTCGGCCTCGTCGGCGCGCTCGCCGCGATCTCGATGGCGCGCCAGGAAGCACTGCGCGAACGCGATATTGCGCAGGTGGAGGCTCGTCGCAGCAAGGCCGTGCGCGATTACCTGGCTCACATGTTCCGCGACGCCGGGCAGCACGCCCGCGACGGCGAACCGCTAACCGCCAAGCAGGTGCTCGACCAGGCCGCCGCGCGCGTGCAGGACAGTTTTGCCGACGACCCGGCCACCGACGCGCAAGTCCTCAAAGCCCTTGGCGAGCTGCATTTCTATCTGGGTGATTACTCTGCCGCCGAGCCGCTGCTGCGACACTGGCTGGCCTTTGATGCCGTCATTGCCGATCCCGTCGCTGGTGCCGACGTGCGTTTCACGCTTGCCGAAACCGTACATCGCATGGGCAATCCAGACGAGGCTCGTGCGTTGCTCGAACAAGCGCAAGCATTCTGGAACACCGATCCCGAACGCCACGCCGACGTGCTGCTGACCTCGCGTGCCCTGCAGGCCCGCTTGCAGCGCGAGGCAGGCGATACGGCGGCGGCCCTTGAAACACTGGAGGCTGCGTTTGCACAACGCGTACAACACTCCGGTCGCGAACATTTCGAAACCGCCACACTTGCCACCAACATCGGCGCAGCATACGTGCAGGCCGGGCGCATCGATGAAGGCATTGCCGCATCACAGGAAGCAATGGCGCTGTGGCGCGCGTTGAAACTGGGATCCGGCAACGATGCCCTGAACACGCTCAACAACCTCGCCGCCGCGCAGTTCCGCAAGGGTGATCTGGCCGCCGCGCAAAGCGCCTTTGCCGAGGCCCTGGCCCTGCGTCGGCAATTGTTCGGCCCTTCTGCTGCGACGGCGGCATTGATCGGCAACTACGCCCGTACACTGCAAGGCCTGAAACGCTACGGCGATGCGCTGGAATATGCCGGCGAAGCGGAGGCCATGGCGCAACGGCACGCAGGTTCCGCCAGCCCGCTCACCCAGGCTGCACGCATCACCCGAGCCGAATTGCTGCTCGTCCTGCAACGCCACGAGGATGTGGGCGAGCCGCTTGCCGCCTTCATGGCCGAAGACACCAGCGCCTTGCCTGCCTCGCTGCAGCTGCGTGCCGCCTTGGCGCGTACCGAAAACCATCGTCATCGCGGCGAAGCCGATGCGGCGCGGCAGGCGCTGGCGCAGGCCGACGCCCTGTTCGCCACGCTCGGTGCCGAAGCCGAACCTTTCCGTGCCAATCTGGAAGCGCTGCGCGCACCCTGATCCTGACGACACCCTCGGCGGTGGTTGACGAACGGATGGCGTGGCCTGTTCCTGCCTGCAGCGGCGGACATCGATCACGCCTGGCGCTTCGACGTGCCGGATGCCGTGATCGAGAAGAGTGAAATTCGGGTCGAACAGCCGACCTGCCACGCCAGCGCCACTCCGATGACGACCCGCGAACCGCACGGAGGATCGCCAGGGTGGGGATCCTGGCGATTCGCACTCAGCCCCCGATCTTCGGCATCTCCTTCAGCGGCAGCGCAGCAAAATCGAAGCGGCCTTCGATCTGTGGCAGTGTCGTTCCCTTGAGCTTCTTCGCCAATTTCGATGCGGGAACGTTGGTTGCACTGAAGCTGCCTGAAATCGCATAGCTGCCGTCCGAATTCTTCTCGAAGCGCTCGATTGCGACTTCTGGCTGCGCATCCTTCTCGGTTTCGTGGAATTCGAACATCGCGCGCGCGTCAGGCCGATAACTCAGGCTGGCACGGGAAAGTTTCAGGTTCTTGTCGTCGAAGCTCAGTGCGATTTCCAGCTTGCCGCCGTCGGCTGCCTTGCCGCTTAGCGAAACCTGCAGCGACGAGATGATTGCCAGATTGCGCACATCCGAATCGTGGAAGACCTTGCCCGCCATGCCGCCCACGAAATCGCGCACGTCACCTGCGTCGATTCGCGTGCCGGTGCCCAGCTTGTCGAGCTTGCGGTTGGCGTCGTCGAGGGCCTTGCGGCCCGCGCCGGTGTCGAGCCTGGCGTCCATCTGTTTGCCGATGTCATCGGCGACCTTCGTCGCGAGTGAACGGAAGGATTGCATGCCGCGCCCGACGTCAGCCTCGATGGTGCCCTGAACGGTCTGTCCCGGCTGCAATGGCGCATCAGCTGGCGGCGATTTCGTGGCAGCGGCATCGATGACATCGCGCAATCCATCGGCAGGCGCTGCGGTGGTGGATGGGGCTTCCGGGTTGCCGCAAGCGGCCAGGGCGGCGGCGATCGCAAGAAAAAGGACAAATAGACTATTACGCATGGCTCACTCCGTGGGGGATTCGTCGGGGGGCGATTTCACGTCCGGCTTGATGGTGGCGTCCGGGACCTCGCCTTGCTCCGCGCCGCCTTCACTGGAATCCTCCTGCTCCATGATCGCGCTGCAGCCCATGTCGAAAGAACCGAACGGCCGGGCGTAATCGCTGGGCATGCTTGGAAACTGCGAGCCGTCGGGGATGCTGTAGTTTTCGCCATCGTAGCCAGGCTCGGTGAACACAAGGATGCCGCAGCCCGCCTTGCATGCGAGCGATTTGATGCCATTTCGCCACGCTTCCGGTACTTCGCGCACCCTGCTGTCCGCAGAGCCGCCCATCTGCATGCGGTTGCCGGTGTAGTTTTCCTGGTCATAGGCAACGCAGCCGTCGTTGAAATGGATTTCGGCGGTTTTCCCGGGTTCGACCACAGGCGTGGGTTCCTCCGTGATGGTTTGCAAGGCGCGATTGAGCTCGCCCGCGGCCCGTGCGGCCAGGTAGCGCCCGCCAGTGCTGCTGGCCAGGCATTGCAGCTGCTGCTGCGCCTGGCTGCCGGTTTCGATGTCGAAGCCGATCACATGTGCTGTGAAGTCGATGCCCAGCCCTTCCAGTTCCGCGCCCAGCGCACAGGGATCGGCCAGGCAGGTTTCATCGCCGTCACTGACCAGGATCACGGTGGCCTTGTGCTCGGTGAAACGCAGCTGTTCGGCGGCGCGGCGTACGGCGGCGGAAATCGGCGTCATGCCTTTCGGATTCAGTGCGCCAACCTGCCGGTGGATCGCGGCAGGGTCGAACCCGGTCGGCTCGATCAGAAGCTCGATGTCCTCGCAATCTCCCTTGCGTCTGTGGCCGTAGGCCATCAGGCCCAGATTGCCGTCGTTCCAGCCCTCCAGCATCGCATCCACGGCCTCGCGTGCGATCGCGATCTTTGGCTGGCCGTCGATCTGGCCCCACATCGAACCGGACGCATCGAGCACGAGGATGGATCGAGACTCGGCAGGG
This sequence comes from Dokdonella immobilis, assembly GCF_900115085.1. Lineage (GTDB taxonomy): Bacteria > Pseudomonadota > Gammaproteobacteria > Xanthomonadales > Rhodanobacteraceae > Dokdonella > Dokdonella immobilis. The sequence continues at coordinate 136,059 of NZ_FOVF01000005.1, forward strand.
GCTTGCGCGCTGGCGGGTGCACAGGCCAACGCGCAGGCGGCCTGCAGGCACAGCGCTGACAAGAGGGCAGGTCGCATCGGGAAGTCTCCAGAAAGCCGCGAACGCGCGGCAGGCTTCCGGAGAAACAGGAAAGTGCGGGAAAAGCGGACATTGCCTGTCGCTGTGGAATCGCGCAGCGCATCCGCCGCCAGTCTCATGATCGAGTGAGCGATGTCTCAATCGATCGCGCGGCGGAAATCGAGGTCGTAACGGGCGCCGCCGGTCAGCGAGTGCAGGCGCATGTTGGTGATGCGGATCGGTGCGCCGGGTTCCAGTTCGGCGGCATTGGAATCGGCCATCTCGCTCGGATCGATCATGGTGACGCCGCCGCTGCCGATCACTTCCATGACGTTGTCGGGGCCGATGATGGCCACGGTCGAGGCATCGATGCCGACGCCGAGGGCGAACGGATTCAGCGCCAGCGCGGCGAGCAGGCGGCCAAGACGGTCGCTGGCGTGGCCACCCTGGTCGATCAGCACGCGATTGGTCAGGCCCAGGCCCGGCGCCAGCGAGGCGCTGCCGACCCGCGGCGTCGGACCCTGGGTACCGGACGCGAGCATATGTTCGCAAAGCACGGCCGCGCCGGCCCCGATCCCGCAGACCGGCATGCTGGCCGCATTGCGCTTGCGCAACAGCCGGGCCAGCGTGGTGCCGCCGATCAGGGTGCTCAGCCTGAGCGGTTGCTCGGCGTAGAGGATCACCATATCGGCCTGTTCGACCAGATCGAGCAGCTGGCGCTGTTCGGCGCTGGCGCGCGAGGTCAGGGCATGGCGATGCAACTGCGAACTGCCGGCTGCGGTCAGCATGGCCTCGAGTTCGATATCGTCGTCGTCGGACTGGTCCGGCGCCGAGACCAGGACCAGGCGCGGCGAGTCGCCGACCATGCCTATGATTCGCGCCAGCAATTGCGGCGTGCGCTGGTTCGACGGCAGTTCGCCACAGGCGATGATCGAGCCACGGTTGCGTTCGGGGGCGAGTTTGGCGGGCACGCGGTCGCTTCCGGAAGGGGAACCCGATACTACACCGCGGGTCCGGTCATGTATCGGGATCGAGTCCGGCAGCGATTCCGGGCAATGCGGGTAAGAGCATCGCGCGTGAACGCGCTCCTACGGAGGGCGGCGATTGTGTGACGCGGGCTTCGTGGGCGGGCGATGGGTGGGGCGGGGCTTGAGGGTAGGCGGAGAAGCGACCTTGATGGCGCCCGTCGGGATACTCGTTTCACTGGCTCGCGCGCGCGACCTTGCTCGAGGTTTCGCGGCCGAGCTGCTGCGAAAGCCAGAGCCCGGTCTCGATCAGCCTGTCGAGATCGATGCCGGTGGCGATGCCCATGCCTTCGAGCATGTAGACCACGTCCTCGCTGGCCACGTTGCCGGTGGCACCCTTGGCATAGGGGCAGCCGCCGGTACCCGACACGGCGCTGTCGACCACGGCGACGCCTTCCTCGAGGCAGGCCAGCACATTGGCCAGGGCCTGACCTCGGGTGTCGTGGAAATGCACGGCCAGGGCCTGCATCGGCACTTCGGCCGCAACGGCAAGCAGCATCTCGCGCGCCTTTTTCGGGGTGCCGATGCCGATCGTGTCGCCGAGCGAGATTTCGTAGCAGCCCGCGGCATGCATGCGACGGGCCACGCGAACGACGTCGGCCAGTGGTACCTCGCCCTGGTAGGGGCAGCCGAGCACGGTCGAGACATAGCCGCGCACCCTGACCCCGTCGGCGCGGGCGCGCTCGAGGACCGGGCCGAAGCGTTCGATCGATTCGTCGATCGAGGCATTGATGTTCTTGCGATTGAAGGCTTCCGAGGCTGCGCTGAATACCGCGACTTCGGAGGCGCCGACGGCGCGCGCCCGCTCGTAGCCCTGCTCGTTGGGCACCAGCACCGGGTAGCTGATGCCGGGCTGCCGGCGGATCGCGGCGAAAACCTCGGCGGCGTCGGCCAGCTGCGGCACCCATTTCGGGCTGACGAAGCTGGTCGCCTCGATCGTGCGCAGGCCGGTCTGCGAGAGACGGTCGATCAGCTCGACCTTGGTCGCCGCCGGAATGATCGTCTTTTCGTTCTGCAGGCCATCACGCGGCCCGACCTCGACGATGCGAACGCTGGCCGGCGGGGCGCTCACGACTTGCCGGCCTCGCGCCTGGCCGTGCGCTTGCGTTCGTAGTCCTCGAGGCTGAGCGGAACCTTCCTGACCTCGGCACCGGGTTTGGCTTCGAACAGGTCGTACTTGCGCAGGATCTCGAGGATGCGCGCGCGGTCGCCCTGGACGAACACGTGCAGGTCGTTCTTGCGGCTGTCGATCGTGCCTTCGAGATCCTTGTCGAGAATGCGATGGGCGGCACGCGTGGAGTCGACGCCGAAGATCTTCATGCGCTCGCCCTTCAATTCGTAGCGGGCCAGGTAGAAGGATTTTTCGGGAACCGGATCGACGCCATACACGGGATCGACCTTGACCACCCCCGAGAGCTGGTCGTCGGCGACGACCAGGTAGTGCTTGCCGCGGTCATGGACAAAGTTCAGTGGCACGTGGATCAGTTTCGGCGGACCGTCCTTCTCGGGACGCTCGATCATCTGGAACTGGCACTCGGAATCGACCAGGAAGGCCAGTTCATCGGGTTCGTCCTTTGACGCGTTCCCCGAGGCATCGACCCAGAGGCCCTTCCAGCCGGCATCGCAGGCCTCGATCCTGTCGCCCGGCGGCGATTCGAAGCGGGTCTCGGTGCAAGCGCCAAGGGTCAGCAGCAGGCACGCTCCCAGGGTGAGGCGCAGTTTCATTCGGTTGCCTCCAGTCGGACCAGCACCGCATCGGCTTCGACGAAATCGCCGTCTGCCGCCTGCACCGCCTCGATCGTGCCGACGCGCGGCGCTTTCAAGGTCAGTTCCATCTTCATCGCCTCCATGACCAGCAGTTCCTGACCTTCCGTGACGGCCTCCCCGACCGTCACCTTGACCACGACGACCCGTCCCGGCATCGGAGCCGCCACGCGGTCGCTGTCGACACCGCCGGCAGAGGCGAACGCGAATGCCGGTGCATGCTCGAAACTCTGGCGGAGTTCTCCATCGTGCACGGTGATCCGGTTGCCGTCGACGAATACCCGGTGGCGGCGGGACACGCCGTCATAACGGGCGCTGAGCCATCCCTCGCTGACGCTTGCTCCGACCACTTCGATCGCATCGGGCCCGCTGCCGAGCCGATAGTTGCCGCCGGCACCATGCGCCGACACCTCGACGCGCTCGTTGCCATGCAGCAGCGCGATGATGCGCTTGCCCGGATGGCCGAGCCGCCAGCCGTCGGCGCGCCGCCACGGCGAATGCGGATCGCCACTGGCGTGCGCCCAGGCCAGCGCTGCAGCTTCTTCGTCGAGCAGCGAAACGACTGCCGCCGCATGCAACAGCGATCTCTGTTCGGACGACGACCGGGTAGCGGCATCGTCCCCATCGATGAACTCATCGAGGTGGCGGTCGAGGTAGCCGGTGTCAATCGTTCCGTCGACGACGGCGGGGTGGCGGGCCAGCCGTTCGAGGAAGGCCACATTCGACTTCGGGCCGACCACGCCGACCTCGACCAGGGCTTCGCGCAGGCGCTGCAGGCAGGCCCGGCGGTCGATGTCCCAGACGATCATCTTGGCGATCATCGGGTCGTAGAAGACGCTGACGTTGTCACCCTCGACGACGCCGGAATCGATGCGCACGTGCCTGGACGGCTGCGGCAGGCGCAAGGTCTGCAGGGTACCCGAGCCGGGCAGGAAGCCCTGGTCCGGATCCTCGGCATAAAGGCGCACCTCGATCGCGTGGCCGTTGGCCGGGATCGACTTGTTGCGGATCAGCGAGCCGGGCAGGGCCTCGCCGGCGGCCACGCGCAGCTGCAATTCGACGAGGTCGAGGCCGAGCACCATTTCGGTCACCGGATGCTCGACCTGCAGGCGCGTGTTGATTTCCATGAAATAGAAATCGCCCTGCTGGCCGACGATGAATTCGACCGTGCCGGCGTTCGTGTAGTCGAGGGCGCGTGCGGCGCCGATCGCCGCTTCGCCCATGCGCGTGCGCAGCTCGGGGGTCAGGAACGGCGAGGGCGTTTCCTCGAGCACCTTCTGGTAGCGGCGTTGCGCCGAGCACTCGCGCTCGTTGAGATGGACGATGTTGCCGTGGCAGTCACCGAAGACCTGGAACTCGATATGACGCGGCTTTTCGACGTAGCGTTCGAGCAGCACGCGATCACGACCGAACGCGTTCTTCGCTTCGCGCTGGCATGACGCCAGGTTGGCGGCGAACTCATCGGCGCTGCGCACGATGCGCATGCCCTTGCCGCCGCCGCCGTAGGCCGCCTTGATCATCAGCGGAAAGCCGATGCGCCGCGCTTCGCGGGCGAGCAGGCCGGGATCCTGATCGTCGCCGGTATAGCCCGGCACGACCGGCACCCCATGCGAGGCCATCAGATCCTTGGCCCCGGCCTTGGAGCCCATCTTGCGCATCGAGGTACCGGATGGTCCGATGAAGACGAGCCCCGCCTCCACGACCGCATCGGCGAAATCGGCATTCTCGGAGAGGAATCCGTAACAGGGGTGGATCGCTTGCGCCCCGGCCTTCAGGGCCACCTCGATGACCGCGTCGCCGCGCAGGTAGGACTCGGCCGGGCGTGGGCCGCCGATCGGAAATGCGATATCGGCCTGGCGCACATGCTGCGCGCCGGCGTCGGCCTCGGAGTACACCGCGACGGTCCGGATGCCGAGACGGCGACAGGTGCGGATCACGCGGCAGGCGATTTCACCGCGGTTGGCGATCAGGATCGTGTTGAACATGTCGGAGTCATTGGCTGGAGTAGGGTTTGCGTGGCCGGCTCTGGATCGGATCAGGCCCGTCCGCGCGGCGCACTGCCGGCTTCAGGTCTGCGCCCGATCCGTGGGCGGCCAGCCCATGGTAATGCGGATGGCGCGCCGGCCGCTGCAGCGCGCCGGAATCACAGCCGGGACGACGCGCCATGCTCAGCGCTCCGCGGCCCAGCGCGGTGCGCGCTTGTCGAGAAAGGCGCCCAGGCCCTCCTGGCCTTCGGCGGACACGCGCAGGCGGGCAATCAGTGCGGCGTTTTCGGCGTCGACGGCTTCGGCGCGGTCGGGTGCCATGCCGGCCATGCGCAGGGCCAGCTGCTTGGCCTCGGCCTGGGCCAACGGTCCGCACTTGCGCAGGAAATGCAGGCTGCGATCGACCGCCGCGTCGAGCTCGCCGGCGGCGACCCGCTGATGCAGCAAACCGATGCGCAGCGCCTCATCGGCGTCGAATATCTCCGCACTGACGAACAACCGGCGTGCCTGGCGCACGCCGATGGCGGCAACGACATAGGGCGAAATGACCGCAGGAACGAGGCCGAGCTTGGCTTCGCTGAGCGAGAACTTCGCGCCCTCGACACCGATCGCGATATCGCAGCAGGCAATCAGGCCGACGCCGCCGCCGTAGGCCGATCCGTTGACCCGGGCCAGGGTTGGCTTGGGCAGGAAATTGAGGGTGTGCATCAGGCGCGCGAGACGCAACGAGTCCTCGCGGTTTTCGGCTTCGCTGGCGGACGCCATGGCGCGCATCCAGTTGAGATCCGCGCCGGCCGAAAAGGTGCTGCCGTCGCCGGTCAGCACGACCGCGCGGATTGCATCGTCGGCCGCGGCGGCGTCGAGGGCGGTGGTCAGTTCGCTGATCAGCCGGTCATCGAAGGCGTTGTGCACCGGGGCGCGGTCGAGGCGGATCTCGCAGGTGCCGTCCTGCACGGAAATGCGGATCGAATCGCTCATGCCAGGGTTCCAGGTGGGGAACCGCGATCATAGGGGGTCCTTGCCCGTTCCTGTACCCGGGGCGCCTCCGAACGCCGCCCGTTTCATTCTAATCCATTGTCCGGGCCACGCCTGCCTGCTGGTCGATCCTTGTTGCGTCGGCCCGGGAGACGGCCCGACTGCCTGCGTCTGCGCATCGCGATTTGCATGCAGGAGATGTGACGATCGAGCGACGGGCCCAGAGGCTTTCGGGGCACATTGCCGCGGAAATCGCCGGAATGATCCGAACCGCGTATAATGCGAACCATTCTTATTCGTCGTGGTCTTTACATGCGGTTGTCCGAGCTGGCTCAAGGGTCCGATGCCGTGGTTCAGGAAGTCGAAAACATGACCGAAGGGGATCCGATCGCGCGTCGCCTGCGCGACTACGGCTTCGTGCGTGGAGAGCCGGTCAGGCTGGTCGGACGCGGCCCGATCGGCGCCGATCCACTGCTCGTGCAGATCGGCTTCACCCGCTTCGCATTGCGCCGTGCCGAGGCCGCTCGCGTGATCGTCGAGAAGAGCGCGTGAGCGACGCGGTCGCCAGCCTGCGTCTCGCCCTGGTCGGCAATCCCAATTGCGGCAAGACCGCGCTGTTCAATCAGCTGACCGGCGGCCGCCAGAAGGTGGCCAACTACGCCGGCGTGACCATAGAACGCAAGGAAGGCCGGTTCCACGGTCCCTCGGGCCGGCAGTTCCAGTTGCTCGACCTGCCCGGCGCCTACAGCCTCGAGGCCGCCAGCCCGGACGAAGTGATCACGCGTGATGTCTGTCTCGGCCATTTCCCGGGCGAGGCGGCTCCCGATGTGATCGTCTGTGTCGTCGATGCGACCAACCTGCGCCTGCATCTTCGCTTCGTGCTCGAGGTCCGCCGCCTCGGCCGACCGATGGTGCTGGCACTGAACATGATGGATGCCGCGCGTCGCCGCGGCATCGTCATCGATGTCGGCAAGCTCGAGGCGGCGCTCGATATTCCGGTCATCGAGACCATCGCCGTGCGCCGCGGCGGGGCGGCCGAACTGGTCAGGCGACTCGATGGCGATCCGCCGGCGCCGGCGACCGCCGCGAATGGCGGCGACCTGCACGCCGAGGTGCGCGCAATGATCGCCGACGCCGTGCGCATGCCGCGACGCACCGCCGAGGTCGACGATGCGATCGACCGCATCGTCCTGCATCCGCTGCTCGGACTCGGACTGCTGGCCCTGATCATGTTCCTGATCTTCCAGGCCGTGTTTTCCTGGGCGGCCCCGCTGATGGACGGCATCGATGCCGGCATCGGAGCATTCGGAAGCTGGGTGGGCAGTGGGCTCGCGTCGATGCCACTGCTGCAGAGCCTCGTTGTCGATGGCATCTTCGCCGGTGTCGGTGGCGTGCTCGTGTTCCTGCCGCAGATCCTGATCCTGTTCCTGTTCATCCTCGCCCTCGAGGAATCGGGCTATCTGCCGCGCGCGGCCTTCCTGCTCGACCGGCTCATGTTCAAGGCCGGCCTGACCGGGCGCTCGTTCATCCCGCTGCTGTCGAGCTTCGCCTGTGCGATCCCGGGCATCATGGCGACGCGCAGCATCCAGGATCCGCGCGACCGCCTGACCACGATCCTGATCGCGCCGCTGATGACCTGCTCGGCGCGCCTGCCGGTCTATGCGCTGCTGATCGCGGCCTTCGTTCCCGAGCGCACCGTCGCCGGCGTGTTCAACCTGCAGGGCATCGTCCTGTTCAGCCTCTACGCGGCCGGTATCGTCAGCGCATTGGCCGTGGCCTGGGTGGTCAAGCTGATCCGCCGCGACAAGAGCGAACATGCCCTGCTCATGGAATTGCCGTCGTATCGGTTGCCGCATCCGCGCGACATCGCGATCGGTCTGTGGGAGCGCGCGATGATCTTCCTCAGGCGCGTCGGCGGCATCATCCTCTCGCTGACCATCATCCTCTGGTTCCTGTCGACATTTCCGGCACCACCCGCCGGGGCGACCGAACCGGCCATCAACTACAGCTTCGCCGGTCAGCTCGGGCATGCCCTGCACGCCCTGTTCGCGCCGATCGGATTCAACTGGCAGATCTGCATTGCCCTGGTGCCCGGCCTGGCCGCGCGTGAAGTGGCGGTGTCCTCGCTGGCGACGGTCTATGCGTTGTCGGGCAGCGAGGACGGCCTGCAGGCCATCGTCGCCACGCAATGGTCGATGGCCACGGCGTTCTCGTTGCTGGCCTGGTACGTGTTCGCACCGATGTGCCTGTCGACCCTGGCCACCGTCCGCCGCGAGACCAATTCGTGGCGCCAGGTCTGGATCATGGCCGGCTACCTGTTTGCGCTGGCCTACCTCGCCTCGCTGCTGACCTACCAGATCACCCGGATGCTCGGACCATGAACGCCGCGCTGATGCAGGACCTGATCGTCACGACGATCGTCACGTTGAGCGTTGGCGTGGCCGCGCGCCGACTGCTGCCGGCGCAGTTCCGGCGCCTGCAGGCCGGCCTCGCGCATGCGCTGGGCCAGCCCCGGCGCGGGCGCCTGTTGCGCGCCATCGGGCACTGGCTGCAACCGGCCGAGGCGCGCAATGGTGGCTGCGGCAGCGGCCTCGGGTGTGGCAGTTGCGGCGGTTGCGGATCCTCGACGCCTCCCGGTGATGCGATTCCGCTGGTCCTTCGCCCGCGTCGCGCCGCGGATTCCGCCAGGCACTGATCGGACGGCGCCCGGCATTGACAGGCGACCCGATGGGAGCGGCCAGCGGGGCGGGTTAGACTCTTCACCATGACAACCTACACGTTGCACCAGGGCAGCGCCCCGCTGCTGATCAGCCTGCCGCACGACGGCGTGGCGATTGCGGACGACCTCGTATCGCGACTGACCGATTCGGCGCGACGTGTCCCGGACACCGACTGGCATGTCGCGCGGTTGTATGACTTTGCGCGCGATCTCGGTGCGTCGATGCTGGTACCCCGGTATTCGCGCTACGTCGTCGATCTGAACCGGCCGCCGGACAATGCCTCGTTGTATCCAGGGCAGAACAGCACCGGTCTTTGCCCGCTCGTCGAATTCTCCGGTGCGCCGATCTATCGCGAAGGCGAGGAACCCTCGGCCAGCGAGATCGAGACGCGCGTCGAGCGGTACTGGCGCCCCTACCATCAGGCACTCGCTGACGAGTTGCAGCGCATCCATCGCGAGCATGGCCGCTGCGTGCTCTGGGAAGGCCATTCGATCCGCAGCGTCGTGCCATTCCTGTTCGAAGGTCGGCTGCCGGATTTCAATCTGGGCACGGCCGGCGGCCACAGTTGCAGTGCAACGCTGCGCGATCGCCTGGCCGGCGTGCTCGAAGCGCAGGCCGACTACAGCTACGTCGTCGACGGGCGCTTCAAGGGCGGCTACATCACGCGCCACTATGGCCGTCCGCAGCACGGCATCGAGGCGATCCAGCTCGAACTGGCGCAGGCAAACTACATGGATGAGGAGTCCTTCCTCTTCGACAGCGAGCGTGCGAGTGAAACCCGGGCCGTGATCCACCGGCTGCTCGAGGCAGCCCTCGAAGCCGGATAGGGGGGCGTATGCGGTCTCGTCGCCAGCGCGGTCGCGCGCTCCGGCTGGAATTCTGCAGGCCTTGCCTGGAGCAATCGCCTTTTCCGGCAAGGCGCTCATCGCCAGACTCGCGTAGCGAAACGGTGCCGATGCGATCACCCTGCTTGCCTTGAGCATGGCCGTAGTGCTGCGGCCAGGCGGCTTACGGCTTGCCAGGGAGGGTCTGATCAAGTAGCAGAGTCGTCACGTTGCCCAACTGATTGATTGGATGCTGAAAAGGTGGCGTCCAGAAGGCTCCCCACATGCACCGCGCGCCTCGTCAAGGCAACCCGCCTTCACTTCGCCAAGCGGCACCTGTGGAAAACCTTCTGAATGCCATGACGACTTTGCTACTTGATCAGACCCTCCCTGGCGCTCGTTGACGTGCGCGGCAGGAACCAGGCCAGCAGGCCGATCGCGGGCAGCCAGGCGCAGATCCGGTAGACCGTCTCGATGCCGACATGATCGGCGAGTTCGCCGAGCACGGCGGCGCCGATGCCACCCATGCCGAAGGCGAAGCCGAAAAACAGCCCGGAAATCGTCCCGGTGCGACCCGGCACGAGTTCCTGGGCGAACACCAGAATGGCCGAGAATGCCGAGGCCAGGACCAGGCCGATGACGACCGTCAACAGCGTGGTCCAGAGCAGGTTGGCGTGCGGCAGCAGCACGGTGAACGGCAGCACGCCGAGGATCGAGGCCCAGATCACGTAGCGCCGGCCGATGCGGTCGCCGACCGGTCCGCCGACGATGGTGCCGGCGGCGACCGAGCCGAGGAAAATGAACAGGTGGATCTGCGCGCTTTGCGCCGAGATCCCGAACTTGTGCATCAGGTAAAAGGTGTAATAACTGGACAGGCTGGCCAGGTAGAAATACTTCGAGAAGATCAGCATGCCGAGCACGAGCAGGGCCAGCAGGACCTGGCGCCGTGTCAGCACGGTGCCGGCGTGGCTGCGGGCGACCGTGCGATGGATGTGCGGCAGGCGCAACCGGTACCAGTGGCCGATCCGGGTCAGCAGGATGATCGCGACCAGGGCAGCCAGGGCGAACCAGGCGATGCTGGTCTGCCCGCGCGGCATGATGATGAACGCGGCGAGCAGGGGGCCGGTCGCCGACCCGAGGTTGCCTCCGACCTGGAACAGCGACTGGGCGAGGCCGTGGCGACCGCCTGAGGCCAGCCGTGCGATGCGCGAGGATTCGGGATGGAACACCGCAGACCCGGTTCCGATCAGGGCCGCGGCCAGCAGCAATACCGGGTAGCTCGGGGCCTGCGACAGCAGCAGCAGGCCGGTCAGGGTCGAGCCCATGCCGAGGGCCAGCGAATAGGGCTTCGGGTGGCGGTCGGTCAGGGTGCCGATCATCGGCTGCAGCAGCGACGCGGTGAACTGGAAAGTCAGGGTGATCAGGCCGATCTGGCCGAAATCGAGGGCGAACGAAGTCTTTAGCAACGGATAGATGGCCGGCAGCAACGACTGGATCATGTCGTTGAGCAGATGGCAGAAGCTCAGGCTGGCCAGGATCGGGAAGGCCGTGGCGGCCATATCCGGGCCGGATTCATCGTGCAAGGCAGGAGCGACGGCTTCGCCGGGAGTCGACATGGGACTGTGCTGGATGCAAAAGGAGTGGAACACACGCGCAAGGCGGCAGCACGCAGACGAACCGGGCGTTGGCCGCACCAGACTGCATTATCGACGAGATCGCCGGCCGCGCCCAGACCGCGGCCCGCCGCGCGGCGTTTGCGGCCACATGCGTCAGCGCCGGGCGGCAAATAGAGCATGTGCTCCAGCGCCGGCTGCTATTGGTGGCCATCGGTGGAACCTGTCCACCACGGAATCGATGAGCCATGCTCAAGTCCTTGCCGATCCGGGCCGCGGATCTGCGCGCCTACAACCGGCTCGCGATCGACGCGACCCTCGCCGTCACCGACCTGCTCGAGAACATGCACCACAATATCTCGAGGCTGCCGGGGGTGTTCGCGGCGCCGACGGCCGAACCGGCCCGCGGCATCACTGGCTTCGTCTACCGCAGCATCCGCGGTGTCACGCGCAAGGTCGGCGTGGGAATCGACGCGGTCCTGCGCTCGATCACCCCCGACTCGGCGCGCGACACTTCGTTGCAGCGTGAAATCCTGCTGGCGGCGCTCAACGGCGTGGTCGGCGATCATCTGCTGGCCACCGACAATCCGCTGCGCATCGAAATGAGCCTGCGCCGCGACGGCGCTGCGCTCGAGCTGACGCCTGCGGCGCTCGCGGCGTCGATTGCGCAGCCCACCGGGCGCATTGTCGTGCTGGCCCACGGCCTGTGCATGAGCGATCTGCAATGGCGCCGTCGCGGGCACGACCATGGCGCCGCGCTGGCCGCCGATGTCGGCTTCACACCGGTTTACCTGCACTACAACAGTGGCCTTCACATCTCGACCAACGGGCGCGAATTTTCGTCCCTGCTCGAAGCGCTGGTGGCCGCATGGCCGGTCGCGGTCGAGCAGCTGGTCATCATCGGCTACAGCATGGGTGGCCTGATCGCGCGCAGCGCCTGCGAGGAGGCTCGCCGCAGCGGGCGTTCGTGGTTCGACCACTTGCGCGACCTGGTCTTCATCGGCACGCCGCACGACGGTTCGCCGCTCGAGCGCACCGGCAATCGCCTCGACGCGCTGCTCGGCGCCAGCCCCTACACGGCGGCCCTTTCGCGCGTCGGCAAGGTGCGCAGCGCCGGTATCACCGATCTGCGCCACGCCAACCTCGACGACAGCGAATGGCTCGATCACGACCGCTTCGCCGGGCAGGTGCAGCGGCGCCAGGCCTTGCCGTTGCCGGAAAACGTGCGTTGCTTTGCCGTCGCCGGCTCGATCTCGAAAAAGTCCGGGGCCCTGGCCGAACGCCTGGCCGGCGATGGCCTGGTGCCGCTGTACAGCGCCCTCGGCCAGCATCGCAGCCCGCGCCGCAATCTCGGCCTGCCCGAATCGAGACGCCATGTGGCCTATGCGACGAGCCACCTCGGCCTGCTCGACAGCCGCGAGGTCTATGAGCGGCTGTATGCCTGGTTGAGGCAGGGTGATGGCACGGAAGAGCGCGCGGAAACCGCCGGGTGATTCCGGCGGTCTCCGGTCTCGGAGCGGGCCGTGCCCCGTTCAGCCGATCGCCGCGAGCATCGCTTCGGCGCTGGAAACCCGGAACTCCCCGGGCGCCTCGACCTGCAAGACCGTGACCACGCCGTCCTCGGCGTAAAGGGCAAAGCGCTTGGCCCGTTCGCCCATGCCGAAGGCGCTGGCGTCGAACTTGAGGCCGAGTGCCTCGGCAAACGCGCCGTTGCCGTCGGCGAGCATGGTCAGGCCGTCCGGAACGCCCTGCTGCCTGGCCCAGGCGTCCATGACGAAGGCGTCATTGACCGACATGCAGGCCACGTCGATGCCCCTGGCCTTGAATTCTTCCATTTTCTCCACATAGCCGGGCAGGTGCTTGGCCGAGCAGGTCGGCGTGAACGCCCCGGGGACCGAAAACAGCACGACCTTGCGGCCCTTGAACAGTTCGTCCGTGGTAACGGCCTGGACGCCGTCCTTGAGGGTATTGAGGGTGGCCAGCGGGATCTTGTCGCCTACATTGATGGTCATCGCATTCCTCGGGTTGGGGTGGAGAAGGGCGCCCATCATACGACGCCCCGGGTCCCGGACAGCCGCTCCCGACCACTTGAAACGGCGGCAGGCATCCCTACTTTCTGGCCAAGGCGGTGACGGGTCACCGCAAGCAAACAGAGGAGCACGAACATGAGCAATGCAAACATTTCGCCGTGGAGTGTGGGGAACGGGCTGCAGCGCGACCTGCATCAGGTTTTCGACCGTTTCTTCGCTGGCAATGAAGACGCCGACCAGTCCAATGTGGTCACCAGCCAGTGGGCGCCGCGCGTTGACATCCGCGAAGAAGACAAGCGTTTCGTCATCGTCGCCGATATTCCCGGCGTCGATCCGGCCAATATCGAAATCAACATGGACAAGGGAATCCTGGCCATCCGTGGCGACCGCGTCTCGGGATTCACCGAGAGCGGCGGCAAGTTCACCCGCGTCGAGCGTTCGCACGGTACTTTCCACCGGCGCTTTGCCCTGCCGGACAGCGCCGATGCCGACAACATCAGCGCCACCGGCAAGCACGGGGTCCTCGAGATCGTCATTCCGAAGAAGCCCGAGTCGACGCCGCGCCGGATCACGATCAATTCCTGATTCGGGGGCCAGAGTCGTCATAATCGACGGCCTGCGGCGGGAACCCCGTCGCAGGCCGTTTTCTTTTGGATCCGACAGCCCATGCAGTTCAAGGACTATTACGAAACCCTGGGCGTGAAGCCCGACGCCACCGATGCCGAGATCAAGCGCGCCTACCGCAAGCTGGCGCGCAAGTACCACCCGGACGTCAGCAAGGAGACCGGCGCCGAGGAGAAGATCAAGGCCGTCAACGAAGCCTACGAGGCGTTGAAGGACGAGGATCGCCGCCGCGAGTACGACCAGCTCCGCGCGGGCGGCTATCGTGCCGGCGACGAATTCCGGCCGCCACCGAACTGGCAAGGCCACCCGCGCGGCGGTGACGGGGGCTTCCACGAGACCGATTTCAGCGACTTCTTCGAGTCGGTGTTCGGACGGGGCGGCGGTGCGCGCGCGCATTCGCAGGCCGGGCCACGCCGCGGCAGCGACCTGCAGGCGAGGATCCAGATCGATCTGAAGTCGGCCTTCACCGGTGGTCGCGAGCGCATCACCCTGCGCGATCCGGTCCAGGGCGAACGCACGCTCGAAGTGAAGATACCGGCCGGCATCGAACCCGGGCGACAGATCCGGCTCAGTGGCCAGGGTAATCCGGGTATGCGAGGCGGCCCCGCCGGCGATCTCCTGCTTGAAGTCGGTGTGCGCGAGGACAGCCGCTTCCAGCTCGATGGCCGCAACATCGTTTCGGTGCTGCCGATCGCACCGTGGGAAGCGGCGCTGGGCGCGACCGTGACCGTGCCGACCCTGGCCGGGGAAGTGGAGCTGCGCGTGCCGGCAGGATCGGATAGCGGCCGCAAGCTGCGCCTACGCGGCCGCGGCTGGCCAGGCAAGGAGCCCGGCGACCAGATCGTCGAGTTGCAGATCCGCACGCCCAAGGCCGAAACCGAAGAGCAGAAAGCGTTCTACCAGCGCATGGCCGAGGCGTTTGATTTCGATCCGAGGCGCTGAAGCGCCGGGATTCGGGATTCGGGATTCGGAAAAGATCGATACACCGACCCCGCCGCCATTCCGTTCGCTGCGCTAAAAAGGCGAGGCTAGAATGGACGGGCAGGGAATTCGCAGGCCCGAATCGCGCTGTTACGAATCCCGAATCCCCAATCCCGAATCCCGAATCCCCAATCCCGAATCCCGGCCCTCAAGGCATATGCTCGTTGATCGCCTTGATCAGCTCTTCCTCGTTGATCGGCTTGGTCACGTACGTCTTGGCGCCCTGGCGCATGCCCCAGACGCGATCGGTTTCCTGGTCCTTGGTGGTGACCAGGATGATCGGGATGTGGCTGGTCTTGGGGTCCTTGGCCAGCGTGCGCGTTGCCTGGAACCCATTGAGGTTCGGCATGACGACATCCATCAGGATGAGATCGGGCAGCTCGCGCTTGGCCGTCTCGACTCCAGCCGATCCGTCCTCGGCAGTGATCACCTCGTGACCGAGTTTCTCGGCGATACGCTTCAGGCCGATCAACTGCGAAGGTGAATCGTCAACGATGAGTACTCGCGCCATATCTAGTTCCGTAATCCCCTGGTGCCGGCTGGCTCCTGCATTCTAAACAGGACTTGGCCGCGCCACCAGCGAACGCCGTCAGGCGATGCGAACGAGGCTGCGGCCAAACGACCCACCCTCGAGCATCTTCGAAAAAACGGACGGAAGTTCGTCGAAACCAAGCTCATTTGTTGCTATCGTGTCGAGATGTGCGGGCTTCCAGTCATCTGCCAGATGCTGCCAGAGGGCGTCACGGATATCGCGCGCGGTGCCTGCGGAGGCGATGCCGAGCAGGCTGACCCCGCGGATGATGAACGGCATGACCGTCGTGGCCAGGTCGATGCCGCCGGCGTTGCCGCAGATCGCGATATTTCCATAGGGCTCGATGACACGGGTCAGGCCCGCCAGCATGTCGCCGCCGACGTTGTCGATCGCTCCGGCCCAGTGGGCCGTCTCAAGCGGTCGCTGGCCCCAGTAGAGGTCTTTGCGCGCAATGCATTGGCGGGCGCCCAGTTCGATCAGGAAGTCGAACTGATCGGCCTTGCCGGTAATGGCGTGTGCCGTGTAGCCGGCCCGGGTCAGCATGTCGATCGCGAGCATGCCGACGCCGCCGGTGGCGCCGGTCACGACGATCGGACCCATCTCGGGTGTCTGGCCGTTCTGTTCCATGCGGAATAGCGAGAGTGCAGCCGTGAATCCCGCCGTGCCGAGTATCATCGACTCGCGCAGGCTCAGGCCGGAGGGCAGCGGAATCGTCCATTTCGATTCCAGGCGCGCGTATTCGGCGTAGCCGCCATCGCGCGTTTCAGAAAGCCCGCAGCCCGTGCACAGCACGGCGTCGCCTTCCTTGAACGCCGGATCGCGCGATTCCGCGACATAGCCGGCGAGGTCGATGCCGCCGTTGAGCGGAAACCTGCGCAGGATCTTGCCCTTGCCGGTCCCGGCCAGGGCGTCCTTGAAATTGACCGACGAGTAGGCGACCTTGACCAGCACTTCGCCGGGCGATAGCTCGCTGGCAGGCATCTCCTCGACGCCTGCACGGTAGCCGTCATCGTCGTTGTGGATGCGGAAGGCACGAAACGTCGGGTTCATGGGATGCTCTCATTCCTTCGCCCTCGCCCGGGCGGGGGCTTTCTCCTAGGGTAACCGCTGGAGGCGAATTCGGCGATCCGCGTCATCGGGAATCCGTTGGCGGGCAATGACGCCCGGTCGATACGGGCATCAGGCCAATTGGCATGATCCGAGCGTGGCTTGCCTCGTCGTCACTCCTGCGCAGGCTGAACTGTGCAGGTGGGCTGCCGGAGCACACCGTTCGCTCTGCGAATGGCCCGAAGGGCGAGTCGCGTATGCAGCGCGTCATCCATCCTGACATTCGTCCGTACGTGGCCTCATTCCGGCGCTTCTCCGACCAGCGAAGGATACAAATCCCGCCAATCCGGGTTCGATTCCTCGATCATGCGGATCTTCCATGGGCGCTTCCATGCCTTGATGGCCTTTTCCCGCAGGATGGCGGATGCCATGGTTTCATGCAGTTCGAACCAGACCAGATCATGGACGTGGTATCGGCTGGAAAATCCGTCAACGAGATCGTTGCGATGTTCGAAGATCCGTTTCGGGAGGTTCGAAGTGACGCCCGTGTACAGCGTTCCGCGTTGACCACTGGCGAGGACGTAGACACAAGGTTGGCGCTCGCGCATCAGGGCATGCCGGACTGGCAGGGTGGCTTACGGGAGATCTCGCGGCGCAAAATCTGCGGCATATCCGATCGGGATGATAGGAGTGGAGGTCTCCGGATCCTTGCAGAAGATCAAGATGGATTCCAGCCTGCGCTGGAATGACGTGAGGAAGAGTGCGACATCTGGCAGTAAAACCTGCCGGCAGGCACGCTTTAGGTTCCGGGAACGCTTCGTAGCGCCCTTAGTCTTGGCGAGCAAGCCCGGCCCCACGGTTGTCGACCGCAGGTGCAAGCAAGTCTGCTGCACGTATGCCCTCAACGCCCACACCACCTCTCGTCATTCCAGCGCAGGCTGGAATCCATTTTGACGTTCGAGCCAGCGGAATCTTGCGAGATGTATCGGACCTTGCAGGCAGTTGCCGAACGACGGCCATCCATGGCCTGTCCGGGATGAGCGCATCCTGCGCTCAATTGGCTTTGTGGATGGCGCGCTTGTCGACGGCGAGGGCGGCTTCGTGGACGGCTTCGCTCAAGGTCGGATGGGCGTGGCAGATGCGCGCGAGGTCTTCGGCGCTGCCCTTGAACTCCATCGTGACGACCGCTTCGGCGATCAATTCGGAAACCAGCGGTCCGACCATGTGCACGCCGAGGATGCGGTCGGTTTCGGCGTGGGCGATGATCTTCACCTGGCCTGCCGTTTCGTTCATGGCCACGGCGCGGCCGATGGCCGAGAACGGAAACGAACCGGTCCGGTAGGGGATGCCTTCTTCCTTGACCTGGGCTTCGGTCTTGCCGACCCAGGCAATTTCAGGTTCCGTGTAGATGACCCACGGCACCGTGTCGAGGTTGACGTGGCCCGCCTTGCCGGCGATCAGTTCGGCCACGGCGATGCCTTCCTCGGAACCCTTGTGGGCCAGCATCGGCCCGCGCACGCAGTCGCCGATGGCCCATAGGCCTTCGACGCCGGTCCAGTTGTGTTCGTCGACCTCGACGCGGCCGCGGTCGTCGAGCTTGACCCCGGTATCGTCGGCCAGCAGGCCCTTGGTCGCCGCCCTGCGACCGACTGCAACGAGCAGCTTGTCGACCTCGAGCGTCTGTTCGCCCTTGGCGTCGGAGTAGGTCAGGGCAATCCCCTTCTTGCCGACTTCGGCCTTGGTCAACTTGGTGCCGAGGCGGATGTCGAGGCCTTGCTTCTTGAATTCACGTGCGGCGATCTTGGTGATGTCCGCATCGGCGGCGGCGAGGAAGTCGGGCAGGGCTTCGAGGATCGTGACTTCGGCGCCGAGGCGCTTCCAGACACTGCCGAGTTCGAGTCCGATCACGCCGGCGCCGATCACGCCGAGACGCTTCGGCACGGACTCGAAGTCGAGCGCGCCGGCATTGTCGACGATGTGCTTGCCGTCGAACTTCGCGAACGGCAGTTCGATCGGCACCGAACCGGTGGCGATGATCACGTTGGTCGCCGCGTACTCGCTGGTCTTGCCCTCGCTGTCCTTGACCGAGACGACGCGGCCGGCCTTGAGCGTCGCGAAACCCGGGATCGCGGTGACCTTGTTGGCCTTGAACAGCTGGGTAATGCCACCCGTGAACTGTTTGACGATCTTGTCCTTGCGCCCGACCATCGTGCCGACATCGATCTTCGCATCCCTGGCGCTGATGCCGTGGGCCTCGAAGCCGTGGGTCAGGTTGTGGAACTGCCTGGACGAATCGAGCAGGGCCTTGGACGGTATGCAGCCGACGTTGAGGCAGGTGCCGCCGAGCGCCGGCTTGCCGTCCTTGCCGACGAAGTCGTCGATGCAGGCGGTCTTCAATCCGAGTTGCGCGGCGCGGATCGCGGCCACATAGCCGGCCGGACCGGCACCGATGACGAGGACGTCGTATTTTTCGCTCATTTCATTCGCTCAAAACGGGATTCGGGATTGGGGATTGGGGATTCGTCAGAGCAGGAGCGGGCCGGAGGCGTTTGAACGCCTTTTCCGAATCCCGAATCCCGAATCTCGAATCCCGGTTGTTGCCCGGCATCACATGCCGAGCAGCATGCGCTGCGGATTCTCGAGCTGGTTCTTGATGTCGACGAGGAACAGCACGGCATCCTTGCCATCGATGATGCGGTGGTCGTAGCTGATGGCGACATACATCATCGGCGCGGCGACGACCTGGCCGTTCTCGACGATGGCGCGCTCCTTGATCGTGTGCATGCCGAGGATCGCGCTCTGCGGCGGATTGACGATCGGGGTCGAGAACAGTGAGCCGAAGGTGCCGCCGTTGGTGATCGTGAAGGTGCCGCCCTGCAGGTCGTCGAGGGTGATGCCGCCTTCGCGGGCGCGCTTGGCGAAGTCGATGATCGCCTTCTCGATGTCGGCGAAGCTCATGTCCTGCGCATCGCGCAGCACCGGCGTGACCAGGCCCTTCTCGGTCGACACGGCGATCGAGATGTCCTGGTAACCGTGGTAGATCACGTCATTGCCATCGACCGAGGCGTTGACGATCGGGTGGCGCTTGAGCGCTTCGGCGGCGGCCTTGACGAAGAAACTCATGTAGCCGAGCTTGACCCCATGGGCCTTCTCGAAGGCTTCGCCCAATTGCTTGCGCATCGCGGCGACCTTGCCGAGGTTGATCTCGTTGAACGAGGTCAGCATGGCGATCGAGTTCTTCGACTGCATCAGGCGCTCGGCGATCTTGGCGCGCATGCGCGTCATCGGCACGCGTTCCTCGGAACGTTCGCCCGGCGTCGCGCGGGCCGGCGCAGACTTCGCCGGTGCCGGTGCCTGCGCGTGCTTGACCAGGTCTTCCTTGGTCACGCGTCCATCGCGGCCGGTGCCTTCGACGTCGGCCGGATCGATGTTCTCTTCGGTGGCGACGCGGCGACCGGCCGGGGACAGCTCGTCGACGCCTTTTGCCGGCGCCTTGGCGCCGCCCTTGTCGGCTTTCTCCGCGGCCTTGGGCGCTTCCGCCTTCGCGTCGTCCTTCTTGCCGACCTTTTCGTCCTTGCCGGCGGCTGCGGTGGCCCCTTCCTCGATGATGCCGAGGAGTTCGCCGCTGGTGACCGTGGCGCCGGCTTCCGCGCTGATCGACTTGAGCACGCCATCGGCCGGTGCCGGCACCTCGAGCACGACCTTGTCGGTTTCCAGGTCGACGAGGTTCTCGTCGCGCTTGACCGCGTCGCCGGGCTTCTTGTGCCAGGTCGCGATGGTCGCGTCGGAAACGGATTCGGGGAGGACCGGAACTTTGATTTCTAGGCTCATGGATGCTGTCCTGGGGCGTGCTGACGCGTCAGTTGAATGCGGGGTTGATCGAGTATCGGGGCGGTTATGGCGCTATTCCAGAGCGTAGTCGCTGCTGATCGGCGAGACCAGCGCGAGCTCGACCAGGGCGGCCTGCTCGGCCAGATGCCGGCCGAGATGGCCACAGGCCGGCGCCGGCGAGCGCGGTCGACCGGCATAGGCAACCGTGTGCCTCTCGGCAACCACGGCCTGGAAATGGTGCTTGATCTGGTACCACGCGCCCTGGTTCATCGGCTCTTCCTGGCACCAGATGACCTCCTTCGCCGCCGGGTACTTCTCGAGTTCGGCCTTGACCTCGGTGCGCGGGAACGGATAGAGCTGCTCGACGCGCAGGATCGCGACGTCGCTGATTTCACGCCTGGCCGCTTCCTCGACGAGGTCGTAGTAGACCTTGCCGGCGCAGAACACCACGCGCTTGACCTTCTTCGCGTTCTTCGCGGTCAGGTCGGGGATGACGAGGTGGAACCGGCCATTGACCAGGTCGTCGAGCGAAGACACCGCCATCTTGTGGCGCAGCAGCGACTTCGGCGTCATCACGATCAGCGGCTTGCGCGCCGCGCGCAGCATCTGCCGGCGCATCATGTGGAACATCTGCGCCGGCGTGGTCGGCACGCAGACCTGCATGTTCTCGACCGCGCACAATTGCAGGTAACGCTCGAGGCGGGCCGAGGAGTGCTCGGGCCCCTGGCCCTCGTAGCCGTGCGGCAGCAGCAACACGATGCCGCAGAGGCGGCCCCACTTGGCTTCGCCCGAGGAAATGAACTGGTCGATGACGACCTGGGCGCCGTTGGCGAAATCGCCGAACTGCGCTTCCCAGATCACCAGCGTGTTCGGCTTGGCCGTGGCATAACCGTATTCGAAGGCCATCACCGCCTCCTCGCTGAGCAGGGAGTCGATCACTTCGACGCTGGCGTCGGCGCGGATGGTCTTCAGCGGCACATGGTGCGAGCCGCTCTTCTGGTCGTGCATGACCGCGTGGCGGTGGAAGAAGGTGCCGCGACCGGCGTCCTGGCCGACCAGGCGCAGGTTGTAGCCGTCGGCGACCAGGCTTCCGTAGGCGAGGTTCTCGGCGAAACCCCAGTCGATCTCCTGCTTGCCGGCGGCCATCTTGTCGCGATCGGCGTAGATCTTGGCGACCCGAGAGTGCAGGGTGATGCCGGGCGGAACGCGAAGCAGCTCGGCGTTCACCGCGGTCATCGACTTCTTGCTGATGCCGGTCTTGACCACTTCGAAGATGTCGTTGGCCAGGTGCTTGGACCAGTCGACACCGTGCGGATCGTGGTAATCGGCGTCCACGCCCGGAATCGGCGCGCCGGCCTCGAGCAGCTTGCGGTAGTCGTCGACCATGGCCGTGGCGTCGGCGGCGGCGAGCACGCCCTCGGCGACCAGCGTTTCGCTGTACAGCTCACGCAGCGGCTTGCGCGCGCGGATCACCTGGTACATCAGCGGCTGGGTCGCGGCCGGTTCGTCGGCTTCGTTGTGGCCGTGGCGGCGGTAGCAGACCAGGTCGATGACGACGTCGCGCTTGAACTTCTGGCGATAGTCGAAGGCCAGCCGCGAGACGAACAGGACCGCCTCCGGATCATCGCCGTTCACATGGAATACCGGCGCATTGACCATCTTCGCCACGTCCGTGCAATACAGCGTCGAACGTGCGTCGTGCGGATTGGAAATCGTGAAGCCTACCTGGTTGTTGACGACGATGTGGATCGTGCCGCCGACGCAGAAGCCGTTGGCCTGCGACATGTTGAACAGTTCCATGACCACGCCCTGGCCGGCGAATGCGGCGTCGCCATGGATCAGCACCGGCACCACATGCTCGCGGTCACTGTCGGCGCGATGGGTCTGGCGCGCGCGCACCGAACCGGCCACGACCGGATCGACGATCTCCAGGTGGGAGGGATTGAAGGCCAGGGCAACGTGCACGGTGCGGCCCGGCGTGCGCACGTTGGCGCTGAAGCCCATGTGGTACTTGACGTCGCCGGAATGGGCCGGGTCCTCGGAATGCTCGAAGCGGCCCTCGAATTCGTCGAACAGTTTCGATGGCGGCTTGCCGAGGATGTTGACGAGGACGTTGAGGCGGCCGCGATGGGCCATGCCGATGACCATGTCCTTGAGGCCGGCGCTGCCGCCCCGGCGCAGCATTTCGTCGAGCATCGGGATCAGGCTGTCGCCACCCTCGAGGGCGAAACGCTTCTGGCCGACATACTTGGTATGCAGGTAGCGCTCGAGGCCATCGGCCTGGGTCAGCTTGCCGAGCAGATGCTTCTTTTCGTCCGCGCTGAGGCCGAAGCGGCCGCCGGCGCGCTCCATCTTCTCGTGCATCCACTGGCGCTGGCTGGCGTCGGAGATGTGCATGAACTCGACGCCGATCGTGGTCGCATAGGTCGCCTTGAGCAGGGCGATCAGGTCGCGCAGCTTGAGTCGTTGCGGTCCGGACAGCGAGCCGGTGTTGAATTCGGTGTCGAGGTCGGCGTTCGAGAGGCCGTGGAAGGCCAGTTCGAGGTCGGGCGCGGCCGGCCGTGGCAGCAGGCCGAGTGCTTCGAGTTCTTCCTGGCCGTAGGTGTTGGCGAGGTCAAGCGGATCGAGGTTGGCGGCAAGATGGCCGCGCGAGCGATAGGCGGTGACCAGCTTGAGCACGCCGGCCTGCTTCTGCGCCTCGACATTGTCGACAGCCGAGGACGCGGCGCGACGCTTCGGACCGCTGCGCTGCGCCGCCTCGATGCGGGCGATCACCCCGGAATGGCCGACCTCGCCGTTGGCGCGTCCTTTCAGCGACGTGAAATAGGTGTTCCACGACGGCGCAACCGCGTTCGGATCGTCGAGCCAGCGCTCATAGAGCTCCTCGATGAAGGCCGCATTGCCACCCGACAGGGCGGACGTGGTCTGGAACTGCTCAAGTAGGGTCGAGGAAGTCACGCGGGCTCCGTGAAGGCGGGGAGGGCCGGATTGGGGTTCTGGGAGCCGCTCGGACTTTACTCGACCGGGCTGCGAATCCGTCTGTGTGCTTCATATTTCTGCCGCTTTTCGACCCATGGCGCCACCCTGGGCCTGCAAATCGTCAAAAATCTGCCCACACACAGCCGAATTCTCGCCTCGACCCGCAACGTCCGACAGGCTCCCAGGCGATGGGCTTGATGCGCGGTCGCTCGAAAACTCGGCGGGCCCGCGCACAACCTCAGGATTATAGCCAACGACGCCGGCGATTGCTGCATTGCGTCAGCGTTTACCGGGGATTCCCGGTCGCCGGTTCAGCTCTTGGACATGCCGCCGGCAGGTCGACACCGGGGTTCGACCGGATGGCCGCTCAGATTTCGAGGCGACGCATCTCGCTGCAGTCCTCGCTGCGCTCCCAGACCGCGTTGAAGGCATCGTGCAACTGGGCCCTGCGCCCGGGGCCGTAGGTGCTGCCCTCGCCGTCGAAGCGGCTGGCCAGCGGCCGCTCGAACCAGGCGCCGCGGTCGCTGATCAGGTAGCTGCCGGCGTACTGGCGATCGACTTCCTCGACCGGCGTGCGGAAGGCGAAAATGCTGGTCAGGCGTTGCGACAGCGCCACCAGGCGATGGCCTTCGGCGCGGGCGCGTACCGGTTCGAGCACGAGGATGCGGATGCGCATCTGCGCCTCGCCGATGGCGACCCGCCGGAAGGCGTCGAGCAGCTCGGCATGCTCGAACAGGTCGGGATCGAGGTCGCGCGTGAACAGGCACAGTTCGCGGCGCGCGGTGGCCATGACCGCGAGCATCGCCGCCCGCGCGGTTTCCCGGTCACTGCTCGCCAGCGCGGTGGCTTCGGTGCTGGCGAGCGGTGCGGATGGACGCCGCTCGCCGGGTTCAAGATCGATGCGCATGTGCCGGTGGGCGATGCCGCACTCGTCGAATTCCTCGCCGTAGGCGACGAACCCGGCACGCTCATAGAAGGGCAGGGCGTGGCTCTGGGCGTGGATTTCGATCTGCGCGAAGTGGCGCGTCCGGGCCAATTCGAGGAGCACGCGCAGCAGCGCCTCGCCGACGCCCTTGCCGCGCCATTCGCGCAGCACCGCCATGCGGCCGATGGTTCCCTTCGGGGTCAGTCGTCCGGTGCCGATGGCGACTCCGGAGGCGTCGCGCGCGAGCACATGCTGGGACTGCGGATCGTAGGCGTCCCACTCCTCCTCTTCGGGAACCTGTTGCTCGAGCACGAAGACCTCGGTGCGCACGGCGCGCAATTCGGCCATGTCGGCAGGCCAGGTGGCCGGTTCCACGGTGAATTCGGCGTTGATCATCGCTTGCTCCGCTTGCGTACCAGGGCCAGATGCCCGGCGTTCAGGAGGTTCAGCAGCAGGTCGAGCGTCGGCGGCTCGAGGTTGCCGAGTTCCGCAGCGTCGAGAGGCTCACGCTGGCACAGGCGCTCGGCCAGCGTTCGTGCGCAGTGGAAGCTTTCCCCGGCCACGTACAACGTGGCGCCGCTGCGGGCCTTCGACCACGCGAATCGCGACCATGGGTTCGCCTGGAGGCTCGCACCAGCCTTGAACCTGCGGGTGAATTCGGCGGTACTCAAGGCCTTCGTCGGCGGCACCGCTTCATGGGCCGCACGGTAGCGGGTGATGAATGCGCCGAACCAACCACGAAGCAGCGACGCATCGACCGCCAACGAATCCCGCAGCGTAGATTCGATCTTTTCAAGCGCCTTGTCATCGATCTCCCCCGCCTTCTTCGCCGGCTCGATCCCAGGATCGGCATATCGGACCGATTCGCCCAGTCGCTCGGCGACGAAACCGGCAAAGTCCGCGATCATCTCGGCAACCGCAGGCGCGCGCATGCCGATCGAGAAGGTCAGGCATTCGCCCTCGGCAACGCCGTGGTGCGGAATGCCGGGCGGCAGATAAAGCATGTCTCCGGGCTCGAGCAGCCATTCGTGGGTCGGCACGAATTCGCGCAGCAAGCGCAACTCGACGTCGTCGCGAAATGCGGTCGATGCGGCGCGGTCCGTGCTGATCTGCCAGCGGCGCCGGCCCTGGCCCTGCAGCAGGAATACGTCGTACTGATCGACATGCGCGCCGACCGAGCCACCATCTTCGGCGTAGCTGACCATGACATCGTCGACGCGCCAGCTCGGCAGGAAATCGAATGGCTTCAGGAGTGCCGCGACGTCGGCGTCCCACTTGTCCACGTCCTGCACGAGCAGGGTCCAGTGCGAGGGCGGAAGACCGGCGAAATCGCTTTCCTCGAACGGGCCCGTGCGCACGCTCCAGCGATCGCCGTCCGCATCGTGGATCACGATCCGCGACAAGGCGAAGTCCTCGCAGGCGAGACCGCCGAGATCGTCGGGGCTCAGCGGGCTTTCGAAGTCCGCGAACGCGCGACGGATCAGCAGCGGACGCTGCTGCCAGACATCGCGCAGGAAATCGTGCGGCGACATGCCGAGCGGTGATCGTGCCGTTGCGCTGACTTCGATCATGGCGCGACCTGCCCACGTTCCCTGGCCAGGCGCGCATCGAGGCGTGAGGCCGCCGAATCGGCGTAGCGCCGGCATGCCGCGGTATCGACCAGCGCTTGGCTCGCGGCCGGCCCGATCCGCGCGAGCAGGCCGCTTGCTCCGGGATGCGGGGTCATCAGGATGTCGCAGGGCAGGGCGGCGACGGTCGCGAACGCGGTGCGGAACCGGGCGACGACATCGTCGTGATCGCTGAACCGGTAGTTGTCGCTCGAAACCGCGGTCAGGCTGTCGGCGTAGACGAGCGTATGGCAGGTCTCGCCTTCACAGGCATTCCACGTCCAGCTCGTCGAGCCGGCCGTGTGGCCGGCGGTCGCGTGGGCCGTCAGGCGCAATTCGCCGATGCTCACGGATTCCCCGTCGGCGATGCGGCGCACCTGCGCTACGGGCGAAAAACGTTCAAGCATACCGTTTTGCGGGTCGCTCTCGTCGTTGCTGCCGCGTTCGAGCGCAGTCGCCGCCGGTTCGCGGGCGACGACCGTCGCGCCGCTGTCTTTCGCCAGCCTCGCGAGGCCACCGATATGATCGAAGTGCTCGTGCGAATTGAGCAGATAGCGGATGTCGGCGATACGGAAGCCGAGCGCTCGGATGTTCGCCTCGATCGCCGGCGCCGCGACCTCGGTCGCGGCGTCGATCAAGACGTGCCCCTGCGGCGAGGTGACGAGGATCGCGCTGATCGTGCAGGTGCCGACATACCAGGTACTGGCGAAGATGTGTGCCGGCCGGGTCGGCTCACTCCAGCCCGCGTCGGCCGGGCACGGTCCCGGCAGCGCCAGGGACGCGGTTCGTTCCGCCGCGCACGCGTAATTAGCCGCGGCAAGCAGCACAAATCCAGCAAGAACGGGCAAGCGATTCGGCACGAGCGGGACTCCATGGAACGATGCGATCGAATCGGTGACTGGCGCGGCCTGCCGATCGACAGCACGAAGTCTAGGGCAACGCCAATCAGGTGGCACGACCGTCAGCGCGTCGGGACGGTTCGCCAGCCTTGCTGCGTGGCTAGATCTCGCGTGCGAGCTTCTCTGCGAGTCCGGTGTAACCGCCGGGGCTCATGCCGAGCAGGCGTTGCTTGTCGGCCTCGGGCAGTTCCAGCGTTTCGATGAAAGTCCGCATCGAGTCGCGGGTGATGCCCTGGCCGCGAGTGAGTGCCTTGAGCTGCTCGTAGGGGTTCGGCAGTCCGTGCCGGCGCATCACCGTCTGCACGGCTTCGGCGAGGACTTCCCAGCTTGCCTCGAGGTCGGCGTCGAGACGCGCCGGGTCGACCTGCAGCTTGCCAACGCCCTTGGCCAGCGAGTCGAGCGCGACCAGGCCATGCCCGAATGCCGTGCCGAGTGCGCGCAGCACGGTCGAGTCGGTCAGGTCGCGCTGCCAGCGGCTGATCGGCAGCTTCGCGGCGAAGTGCTCGAACAAGGCATTGGCGATGCCGAAGTTGCCTTCGGCGTTTTCGAAGTCGATCGGGTTGACCTTGTGCGGCATGGTCGAGGATCCGACCTCGCCGGCCTTGAGCGACTGGCGGAAGTAGCCGAGCGAAATGTAGCCCCAGATGTCTCGGGCGAAATCGATCAGCACGGTATTCGCGCGCCGCGTGGCGTCGGCGATTTCAGCAATGCAGTCGTGCGGCTCGATCTGGGTCGTGTAGGAATTGAAGCTCAGCCCGAGGCCCTCGACGAAGCGCTGCGCGAACGTCGGCCAGTCGACGTCGGGATAGGCGACGACGTGTGCGTTGTAGTTGCCGACTGCGCCGTTGATCTTGCCGAGCAGGTCGACCGCGGCGATCTGCCGGCGTTGCCGGCGCAGGCGCGCGACGACGTTGGCGATCTCCTTGCCGAGCGTGGTCGGCGAAGCGGTCTGGCCGTGGGTGCGCGAGAGCATCGGCTTGTCGGCCAGGGCATGGGACAACCCGGTCAGGCGCTCGTCGACGCGGTCCAGCGCGGGCAGCAGCACCGCGTCGCGCGCGTCGCGCAGCATCAGTGCATAGGCGAGGTTGTTGATGTCCTCGGAGGTGCAGGCGAAATGCACGAACTCCTTCGCCGCGGCCAGTTCGGGATGCGCGGCGATGCGCTCCTTGATGAAATACTCGACGGCCTTGACGTCGTGGTTGGTCTCGCTCTCGATGGCCTTGATGCGTTCGCCTTCGGTTTCGCCGAAGGAGGCCGCGATGGCCTCCAGGGCAGTCCGGGCTTCGGCCGTGAACGGCGCCACTTCGACGATGCCGGGCTCGTCGGAGAGGGCGATCAGCCAACGAATCTCGACCAGCACGCGGCGCTGCATGAGGCCGAATTCGCTGAAGATCGGACGCAGCGATTCGACCTTGCTCGCGTAGCGACCATCGAGCGGCGACAGGGCTAGCAGGGGGGAGCTCATTTCGTATTCTGTCCAGTGGCAACGGGGCGATGGGGTTTGACAGTGATGGCCTGGGCCCGTGCGCCCTTCATCGTGCGCACGGTCAGACTGAAGCCGTCGAAGTCGAGCGATTCACCCTCGGCCGGCAGGCGTTCGAGCCGGTGCACGATCAGGCCGCCGACCGAGTTGACCTCGTCGGGCGAATCGATGTCGAGGTCGAGCAGGCGTTCGAGCCGGTAGATCGGCATGCTGCCCGGTATCGTCAGCGAGCCGTCCGGCCCGCGCTGCGGTGCGTGCCCAGGCGTGCTGCGGTGTTCGTCCTCGATGTCGCCGACGATGATCTGGACGACGTCGAACAGGGTGAAGAAACCGACCACGCGCCCGCTGTCTTCGGTGACCAGGGCGAACTGGGTGCGGCCGGTGCGGAAGCGGCGCAGCATCTCGAGGATCGGCGTGTCGAGCGGCACCACGATGGCCGGCCGCAAAAGAGGAACCATGTCCTCGATCTCGCCTTTCTCGGCCATCGCCAGGAGCAGGTCCTTTACATGCAGGATTCCGCGCACGGTTTCGAGCTCGGCGTCGAACCAGGGGTAGCGGCTGAACTGCGACTTGCGGATCTCCGCCAGTACCTCCTGCTGGCTCTGGCCATCGTGCAGGGCACCGAGCTGGTCGCGTGTGCGCAACAGGTCGCCGGCGACCAGTTCGGGCAGGTCGAGGGCGTGGCTCATCATCGCGAAAGTTTCGCTGGAATCGCGCACGGCCCGGTTGGCGTGCAGGATCAGCTTGAGCTCTTCGCGCGAATAATGGTGCTCGTGTCCACTGGTCGCATCGAGGCCGAACAGTCTCAGCATCCAGTTGGCGCTCTCGTTGAGCAGCCAGATCGCCGGATACATGATCCAGTAGAAGACGTAGAGCGGCGTCGCCGTCCACGCCGACATCTGCTCGGGGCGGCGGATCGCCAGCGATTTCGGCGCCAGTTCGCCGAGCACGATGTGCAGGAAGGAGATGATCGTGAACGCGATGACCACCGAGATGACATGGATGGTCTCGGGTTCGAGCCCGCCGAAACGATCGAACAGCGGGCCGAGCAAGCCCGCGAACGCTGGCTCGCCGATCCAGCCGAGAGCCAGTGACGACAGGGTGATGCCGAGCTGGCAGGCGGACAGGTAGGCATCGAGGTGTTCGTGGACGCCGAGCAGGATGCGGCCGCGCCAGCCGATCCGTTCTGCAAGACCGACCGCCTGGGTATGCCGCAGCTTGACCAGGGCGAATTCGGCTGCGACGAAGAAGCCGTTGAGGACGACCAGCAGGAGCGCCGCGAGAATGTAGAAAACGTTGGCGAGCATCGCTCGAGCGAGAGTCTTCGGGCAGCGAAGTCTAGCATTCGATGCACGGCTGCCGGTCCTGTCCGCCCTCTTGAGCGGCGGCCGGAGCGCGACGTTCCGCCGCTCCAGGTCGTCCTGAGCCGGTTGAAGCCGGGTTCGGACGACGGGGTTCCATCGACACCGGCTATAATCGCCGACCCTTCCTTCCGATCATTCTCCAGGATCCAGCGATGAGCGACTTCCGCATCGAACGCGACAGCATGGGCGAGCTCAAGGTACCGGCCAAGGCGCTGTACGGCGCGCAAACCCAGCGGGCCGTGCAGAACTTTCCGATTTCGGGCCTGACCATGCCACGCGAATTCATCCGCGCCCTGGGCCTGATCAAGTCCGCTGCGGCCCAGGCCAACGCCGATCTCGGCCATCTGAAGAAGAGCAAGGCGAAGGCGATCCGCAAGGCCGCCGAGCGCGTGGCCAAGGGCGAGTTCGATGCACATTTCCCGATCGACGTATTCCAGACCGGTTCGGGCACATCGTCGAACATGAACGCGAATGAAGTCATCGCCCATGTGGCCGCCGACGCCGGGACCCAGGTCCATCCGAACGATGATGTCAACAATGGACAATCCTCGAACGACGTCATTCCGACGGCGATCCAGGTCAGTGCCGCGCTCATGGTCAGCGAGCAGTTGCTGCCGGCCCTGACCCACCTCAAGGTGACTCTCGACAAGCGCGCGAAGGAACTGAAAAAGGTCGCCAAGACCGGCCGCACTCATCTGATGGACGCGATGCCGGTCACGTTTGGCCAGGAGCTCGGCTGCTGGTCCGCCCAGATCGGCTCGAACATGGCCCGACTCGGCGACGCGCTCGGACGCGTGCGCAAATTGCCGCAGGGCGGCACCGCCGTCGGTACCGGCATCAACGCCGATCCGAAACTCGGTGCCAGCGTCTGCGCGGAACTCACGCGCATGACCGGCGTGCGCTTCGAAGCCGCCGGCAACCTGTTCGAGGGCATCAGCACCCAGGATGCCGCGGTCGAATTGTCGGGGCAGCTCAAGACGCTCGCAGTGGGCCTGATGAAGATGGCCAACGACCTGCGCTGGATGAATTCCGGGCCGCTTGCCGGCCTCGGCGAGATCGAGCTGCCGGCGCTGCAGCCGGGTTCCTCGATCATGCCGGGCAAGGTCAATCCGGTGATTCCGGAAGCGCTGGCAATGGTATGCGCCCAGGTCATCGGCAACGACACCACGATCACCATCGCTGGCCAGAGCGGCAACTTTCAGCTCAACGTGATGCTGCCCGTGATCGCGCTGAACCTGCTGCAGTCGGTCGAGATCCTGGCCAATGCCTCGCGCGCGCTCGCCGACAAGGCGATCGCCGGCTTCAAGGTTCGCGAGGACACCATTCGCCAGGCCCTCGATCGCAATCCGATCCTGGTCACCGCGCTCAATTCGGTAATCGGCTACGACGTCGGCGCGGCCACCGCCAAGAAGGCCTACAAGGAGGGTCGTCCGATCATCGACGTCGCCCTCGAGACAACCGGCCTTTCGCGCAAGCAACTCGAAACCCTGCTCGATCCGATGGCCCTGACCAAGGGTGGCATCCAGGGTGGTTCGGCCGGCGGCTGAGCGGGCCCCACGAGACTATTGAGGGCCTCTGATCGTTCCGGGGCGCAAATTCGGCCCGATTCTTGCTAGAGGCCGGTGCGCCAGCGTGGCCTATGGCACATGCCGGAATTCTTCAGACAGCACAGCGTTGCAGAAATGATTTCCCGAAATGGATGGATAGTGGAGTGATTCAGATGAACAAGCGTTTTCTCCTGCTGATGGCGTTGCTCGCCAGCAGCGCCTTTGCGCAGCAGAACACCGACATCAGTGCGGAGCAGTTCACCAGTGGCGATGCCAATGGGACATTGTCGGCTCTCGGTCGCCAGGCGGCCGCCTCCGGCAAGCGGCTGGTCGTGACGGCACCGCAGCACTGGCACGCGCAGATTGCCGCGAAGATCCGTGCCGGCGGTAACGCCGATGTCGTCCTCAAGGACGGCTTCTACGAGACCGTCCTCGTGCGCATCGAGGACAAGGCCGCTGAACCGGCCAGGCCTGAACCGAAGCCCGAGGCGACAGTCAAGGCGGAGCCCAAGCCCGCGCCGCCACCGGCACGCGCCAATACCCAGCCGGCCCCGCCACCGCCACCGCGTGTAACCGAAGCGCCTGCTCCGGCACCGGTAGTCGAGCGCGCGCCGCAGACGCCGCCACCGGCAGCCGCTCCGGCGGCATCACCGCCGCCCGCGCCCGTCGAAGCCGCTCCCGAGGCTGCACCGATTCCCGCGGCAGCCGCCACCGAAGCACCCGCAGCAACCGTGGACCCATCGGCGCCGGTCATGCTTCAGGCAGCGGAACCGGGCGACACCGATCCGGTCCGTTCGACCCTCGAGAAGCGCTACAACGAAGGCAAGCGGATCACCGAGCTGCTCGAGACCTCGGCGTTGCGGCGCGGCGACCTGATCTACACGGCCAAGGGTGCGGCCGTCGTGGTTCGGCGCGAAGGCAGCCGGCTCCTGCGTTTCTGGCTGGTCGGCGCGCTCAATCTCAACCAGATCGGCATCGGCAGCGATGGCGTCAACAAGTACAAGGTATTGAGCGGCAAGCTCGAGTGATTGCCGGTCCGGGCGAGCCGTTCGCCCGGACCGACGCACGTTCGGTCCACTGGCCGAACGAAGCCTGGAAAGCGAAGGGCCCGACGCTGGTGACAGCGTCGGGCCCTTTCGTCATGCGTCTCAGCTGGAAGTTTCGATGCGTGAGCGGCGCAGCCAGATTGCCGCAACGATCAGCGCCGTGCCGACGATCGCGCCGACCCAGACCCCCGGCGTAGCCAGCAGTCCATAGACGTGGGACGGGCTGAATACCTCGAGCATGTCGTCCCCGCGGAACACATTGCGGGTGAGGCGGAACTTCTCGCCGCCGTCCTCGAGCCACCAGCCCGGCATGATGCCGAACAGCAGCCGCGAGATGACGTCCTTGTAGAGGAACTCCTTGCTCAGGTGCGGCAGGCCCATCAGGCCGATCCAGCTGTTGGCGATGAACGCGAACAGGGGGACCAGCACCGCCCACAGGAACGGTTTGCTGCGAGCATAGGCCGACCAGAACAACAGCCATCCGACGGTCGGCAGGGCGACCAGGGCATCCACCGGCAGGGTCAGCAGGAACCGCCAGAACAGTCCGAGCGTGTGCGAAGCGCCGATCGCAGGGAGCGGATTGATGCCGTGCAGCAGGGCCCAGATCCCGACGATGACCAGCAATACGATGTAGGCAAGCGTGGCGATGGCCATCGAGATCAATGGGGCCAGCAATACCGCGGCGGCTACCTTCGACAGCACCGTCGAGGTATCGGAGACCGGCAGCGACTTCCAGAACAGCACGCTGCGGTCGCGGCGGTCGTCGTACAGGGCGCCGAGCAGGTAGAAGAACACGACAAAGAAGAACACCACGCAGAGCAGGCCCGCCAGCGCGACATAGGCAACGTCGAGGCCCGTACCCGCATGCACGAAGTCGCCGCTGCTCATGCGCTCGGAAATCTCGCGCCAGGGAATCCCGCCATTGACCTCGATTCGGGAAGCCGCGCTTTCGGCGACGACGATGCCGAGCAGGGTCAGCAGCAGCATGACCCCGCTGACCCAGATCGGCGCCCAGTAGAAGCCGCCCTTGTGCTCCCAGTACTCGCGTTTGACCAGCCATCCAAACGTGTTCATGCGTAGGTTCCTTTCATGGTGGCGACGAACAGGTCGACGATGCTCGGTTTGTGCATCTCGCCCAGCTCGGCCAGGCGCGAGCGGTCGACCCCGTCAAAGAGGAAAATCGACTTGCCGAAGATCTGGCGCTCGCTGAGCGGATTGAGCGCGCGCGCCGCCTCGGCCTTGTCCGGATTGACCATGATTTCCGAATAGCGATCGGCCACTTCGTCCATCGACGCGTCGAGGACGATCCTGCCATCGCGAATGAAGATCAGGTCGGTCAGGATGTGCTCGACTTCCTCGACCTGGTGGGTGGTGACGATGATCGTCTTGTTCTCGTCGAAGTATTCCGAGAGCAGGTTCTCGTAGAAGGTCTTGCGATAAAGGATATCGAGGCCCAGGGTCGGTTCGTCGAGGACGAGGACACGGGCGTCGATGGCCATGACCAGGGCCAGGTGCAACTGCACGATCATGCCCTTGGACAGTTCGCGAACGCGCATGTCCTTCCGGATCTTGGTGTGGCCCAGGTAGGCTTCGCACTTCTCGCGCGAGAAGCGCGGATGCACGCCGGCGACGAAATCGATGGCCTGGCCGACCCGGATCCAGCGCGGCAGGACGGCGACATCGGCGATGAAGCAGACCTGCTCCATCAGCTTGGGGCGGTCCGTGCGCGGATCGAGGCCGAGAACCGACAGCTCGCCGTCGAATTCGCTGAGTCCGAGGATGGCCTTCAGCGCCGTGGTCTTGCCGGCCCCGTTCGGACCGATCAGGCCGACGATGCGGCCGGCTTCGATCTCGAAATCGACGGCATCGAGGGCGACGGTGGTTCCGTATTTCTTGCTCAGTTTTCGCGCGTGGACGACAGCACTCATTGCGCATTCCCCTCGTGTTTCGGTGCGTGCTTGATCAGCGTTTCCAGATCGAGGCCCATGCGTTCGAGACGGGCATGCAGCGGCGGCCATTCCTCGGTCAGAAAGCGCTCGCGTTCGGATTTCAGCAGGGCGCTCCGCGCCCCTTCGGTGACGTACATGCCCAACCCTCTTCGTTTTTCCACGAGGTTCTCGTCGACGAGTTCCTGGTAAGCCTTGGATACGGTGATCGGATTGATCTGGAAATCCGCTGCGACCTGGCGAACCGAGGGCAGCGCATCTCCCTGCTTGAGCACACCGTCGAGGATCATCGCCACCACGCGGTCGCGTAGCTGACGATAGATCGGTGTGTTGTCGTTCCAAACCATGCTCATTGGCTTATTCCTTGATCGCGCGTGGCAGCAGCTTGCCAAAAGAATAGTAGGGCATGTCCAGACGCACATGAGGAAGGGCCGGCATGCCGAGGGCCGGTACGCTGGCCGAGGTCGATGCCACGAGGAATTCGCGTGCCGGTTCGGCCTGAGCAGGCGCGTCGGCGCGCACGACGACGACCGGGAGCGTCGGGATCTCGACCGAAGCGCGAACCATGACGGTCGGCAGCGTCGGGATGACCTCGGCGGGGCGCGCCGTGGCAACGGTAGCAGCCGGGGAGGTCAATTCCCTGGAGCTCGTGCCGGCCAGGCCCAGCGAGCCGACGATGGCGGCAATGGCCAGGGCAAGCATCAGGCGGGTATGGATCGTGCGGTTCATGGCGACCTCCCTGAGGTCATTTGATGAGTTAGTGTTGTAGGCAACTATAACACCTAAACTCGGGGTGTCAAGGGGGAGCCGGGATTCGGGATTGGGGATTCGGGATTCGGAACGACCAGCGGCGCGCCCGAACCTGACGGCGGCGCAAATCCGGTTGGCCTTGCGCCCCTCGCAGGAAGTTTCGGTTTGGATTTCCGTTGCGGATTGCCGGGCGCCTATGGCTTGATGGTCCCGAATCCCGAATCCCGAATCCCGAATCCCGAATCCCGAATCCCGAATCCCGAATCCCGAATCCCGAATCCCGTCCCAAGGAGTCCAAACATGCCCCGCATCCTGTTCGCCCTGTGCCTGCTTGCAGCCAGTGCCGCCTCGCACGCCTGCAGCGACCTGCTGTCCGCCGAATTCCGGCCGCTGGCCGGCAAGGAGAAGGTCGATCTTTGCAAGACCTATGCGGGAAAGGTGTTGCTCGTGGTCAACACGGCGAGCAAGTGCGGATTCACGCCGCAGTACGATGCGCTCGAGAAGCTGCATGCGACCTATGCGGACCGCGGTTTCGCCGTGCTCGGCTTCCCGTCCAATGATTTCGCCGGCCAGGAGCCGGGCACCGAGGCTGAAATCAGGGAATTCTGCACACTGACCTACGGCGTCAAGTTCCCGATGTTCGAGAAGGTCCACGTCAAGGGCGAGGACGCCGATCCGTTTTACCAGAAGCTTGCCGCCGCGTCGGAAGGCCGTGCCCCGACCTGGAATTTCTACAAGTACCTGATCGACCGCAACGGCAACGTCGTCGCCGACTTCGCCAGCAAGGTCAAACCCGACGACAAGGCGCTGGTGGCGAAAATCGAGGCGTTGATCGACGCCTCTGAAGAGGGTTCAGGCAGCGTCAAACATTAAGGAGGGTCTGATCAGGTAGCAGAGTCGTCATGGCGTTCAGAAATTTTTCCAAATGTGTCGCGTGGCTTAGTGAAGCCGGGTTGCCTTGACGAGGCGCGCGGTGCATGTGGGGAGCCTTCTGGACGCCACCTTTTCAGCATCCAGTCAATCAGTCAGGCGACGCCTGCCTGCGCGCAGATCCTTGTTGCGTCGACCTGAAAGACGGCCAGTCTGTCTGCGTCGACGCGTCGCGATCTGCACACAGGCAGGCGTCGTGACGACTTCGCTGCTTGATCAGACCCCACGTAACAGTGCGTTTCCACTGAGCGCGCTCGCCGTAATGTGTGCGGGCTGCACAAATGTATCGTCAATTATGGTGCATGGTCCGCACGCGCTGCTTCAGGCTGTTCCCGAGGTTTGTTCTATGTACGTGCGCCGTTTTGCGAAGGACCTGTCGATCGTCCGAGTTCAGTCAACCTGCGCATTCGCATGCAGCTCGCATTTCGTAGGAGCAGGCTTCAGCCGCGATGCTCTTCGTCTGCTGAGCGAGAAGCATCGCGGCTGAAGACGCTTCCTGCGGGGGCAATCCGCTGGCAGGTGCGGGTCGGGGTCGCTTCTGCAGCTCCCCATTCCCCATTCTCCATTCCCAACTCCCGGCTTTATTGTGCCGGCCGTATCAGTCCGAGCGCCTCGAGCTTGAGCACGATCTGCTGCACCGCCTGGTCGGGCGGCAGGCTGGTGGTGTCGATGCGCATTTCCGGGTTCTCGGGCACTTCATAGGGGTCGCTGATGCCTGTGAATTCCTTGATCTTGCCGGCGCGGGCGAGGGCGTAGAGGCCCTTGCGGTCGCGGCCCTCGCAGGTCTCGAGCGGGGTCGAGACATGGATCTCGACGAACACGCCGCCGGCGCTGACGTTTTCTCGGACGATTTCGCGCGAGCCCTTGTAGGGGGCGATAGGCGCGCAGATCGCGATGCCGCCGTTCTTGGTGATCTCGGCGGCCACGAAACCGATGCGCTGCACGTTGAGGTCGCGGTGCTCCTTGGAGAAGCCAAGCTCGCTGGACAGGTTCTTGCGCACGATATCGCCGTCGAGCAGGGTGACCGGACGCGTGCCGAGCTCGAGCAGACGCACCAGCAGCGCATTGGCGATGGTCGACTTGCCCGAGCCGGAAAGTCCGGTGAAGAACACCGTGAAGCCCTGCTTGTGGCGGGCCGGATGGGTCCGGCGCAACTCCTCGATGACTTCCGGATAGGTGAACCAGTCCGGGATGTCGAGTCCTTCCTGCAGGCGCCGGCGCAGTTCGGTGCCGGAGATATTGAGGACGGTGTCGCCGTCCTTCACTTCATCGGTCGGCATGTACTGCGCGCGTTCCTGCACGTAGACCATTTCCTGGAACGGCACCATCGTGATGCCGAGTTCGGCCTGGTGCTCGGCGACCAGGGCCTGGGCGTCGTAGGGGCCATAGAACGGCTTGCCGGAGCTGTCCACGCCCGGGCCGGCGTGATCGCGTCCGACGATGAAGTGCGTGCAGCCATGGTTCTTGCGGATGATCGCGTGCCACAGGGCTTCGCGCGGGCCACCCATGCGCATGGCCAGATGCAGCAGGGCCAACGTCGTGGTCTGGTCCGGGTAGTGACGCAGCAGTTTCTCGTAGCAGCGCACGCGCGTGTAGTGGTCGATGTCGCCGGGCTTGGTCAGGCCGACGACCGGATGGATGAGCAGGTTGGCCTCGGCGATCTGTGCCGCGCGGAAGGTCAGTTCGAGGTGCGCCCGGTGCATCGGATTGCGCGTCTGGAAGGCGACGATGCGCGACCAGCCCAGCTTGGCGAACAAGGCGCGCAATTCAGCCGGCGTCGAACGCAGATGGCTGAAGTCGTAGTGACGCGGCAGTTCAAGGCCATGCAGCCTGCCGCCGATGTAGACCGGATGGCTGCGCTCGAGCAGGTGACTGACGCCCGGGTGCTTGCGATCGATGGTGCCGAAGACCTTCTCGGCTTCCAGCGCGCGGTCGGGTTGCCAGCGGTCCTCGACGTCGAGGATGGCAAGCACGACCCCTTCCGGATCGCGCAACGCGATCTGCCGGGCATCGCCGATCGCATCGGCGAATTTCTGGTCGACATCGAGGGTGATCGGCATCGGCCACAGGCTGCCGTCGCTCAGGCGCATCTGGTCGCGTACCGACTCGTAGTCAGCGCGGACCATGAAGCCGCGCAGCGGGGAAAAGGCACCGGTCAGCAGCATTTCGAGGTCGCACAACTGGCGCGCGGTCAGGTCCCAGGAAGGCAGCGAACCGGCTGCATGCTTGAGTGATTCGACTTCGGCGGCCGGAACAAGGCCATCGACGAGGTGGCCACCATGGGGAGCGATCAGCTGGGACATCGAGTTTCCTGGCTAGTGGGTCAACGGGACAGTACCTGCCAGCCACGTCTTCGGCGCGACGCGGAGCAGGCGCCGGACGGCGGGCCCGGCATGGGTATCGAGCGCGGATGGAGCGCGGCACTGCGGTGAAACGACCGCGGGGCAGTGCCGGAGCCCGGGGATTATAAGGCCTTGCGCATTCTTTTGCGGTGCGCGCATCGGCCGGGTCGGGTTTTGCTCGACAGAAGAGCACCATCGGAGTGGCCAAGGGCCGGCCCCGGATTGTGCCAGGCCATTACCGGCTCGGCTCCGGCATGGCCGAATGCCCGAAAACGCGGCCGGGTGAACAGAATTTTCCGGATCGTTCAGGAGAATCCGGGAACCCGCGCGCCGCTTCGCGTTCTCAAGGGTCAGCAGGGGCGTCAAGGTACAGGGGGCCCAGGCAGGAATGCCGGTGTTTGCCATCAAAGGCGACCACCGCCACAATATGCGGCCCGCTTGCCCCACGGATTCTGTCGGGCGGCCAGCAGCCGTCCTCAATCGTTTTACCCAGGAGCTCTCATAAATGACCCGTTTCGTCCGCAAGACCCTTATCGCCATGGCACTGACCACGGCATTCGGCGCCGGCAATGCCCTGGCTGTCGATGCTTCGCTCAAGACCGAGAAAGACAAGGTCAGCTACATGGTCGGCGCCGACGTCGGCCGCGGCCTGACCCAGATCAAGGACGAGCTTGATCTGAAAATCGTCATGCAGGCCATGCAGGACGAATTCAACGGCGGCAAGACCCTGATGACCCAGGAAGAGGGCCAGCAGGTCCGCCAGGAGTTCATGCAGAAGCTCCAGGCCAAGCGCGTTGCCGAAGAGAAGGTGGCCGCCGAAAAGAACAAGAAGGAAGGCGATGCGTTCCTCGCCAAGAACAAGGCCAAGCCGGGCGTGAAGACGACCGCCTCGGGCCTGCAGTATGAAGTGATCAAGCAGGGCACCGGTCCGAAGCCGAAGGAAACCGATACGGTCAAGGTCGACTACACCGGCACCAAGATCGACGGTACCAAGTTCGACAGCTCGATCGACCGCGGCCAACCGGCCACGTTCCCGCTGAACGGCGTGATCAAGGGCTGGACCGAGGGCCTGCAGCTGATGCCGGTCGGTTCCGAGTACAAGCTGGTTATTCCGGCCGAACTCGCCTACGGCGAAAATGCGCCGCCGACGATTGGTCCGAATGCGACCCTGATCTTCGACGTCAAGCTGATCTCGATCGAAACCGGTGCCGAGAAGGCTGCGCCGGCCGCTGCCGAGAAGAAGTAAGTCTTAGAACCGCTGCAAACCAGGGGCGTGCCGCAAACGGCACGCCCTTGGCGTTTCTGGGGGCATCCATTGCGCGCGGTCGAGCACGCAAGGGCGATCGTGGCCGGGCGGCGCAAGTGCGGAAGCTGGCGGCAATCCGAGGTCGCCAGTGAGAATCAGGAGATCATGAGATGCGCGTTGCAATCTTTGGGACCGGCTACGTCGGACTGGTCACCGGAACCTGCCTGGCCGAGGTCGGCAACGATGTCATCTGCGTCGATGTCGACGCGCTGAAGGTGGCGCGCCTGGAGCGCGGCGAAATCCCGATCTTCGAGCCCGGGCTGAGCCCGCTGGTCATCGACAACCATGCCGCCGGGCGGCTGCATTTCACCACGGACGCCGAGAGCGCCATCGCGCACGGCGAGATCATCTTCATCGCCGTTGGCACGCCGCCGGATGAGGATGGCAGCGCCGATCTGAGTCATGTGCTCGACGTGGCCCGGACCATTGGCCGCACCCTGCAGCGCCCTGCCGTGATCGTCAACAAGTCTACCGTGCCGGTCGGTACCGCCGACCGCGTCCGCGACACGATTGCCGCGGAGCTGGCCGGGCGCGGGGTCGATGTCCAGTTCGACGTCGTGTCCAACCCGGA
Source organism: Dokdonella immobilis (assembly GCF_900115085.1). Taxonomy (GTDB): domain Bacteria; phylum Pseudomonadota; class Gammaproteobacteria; order Xanthomonadales; family Rhodanobacteraceae; genus Dokdonella; species Dokdonella immobilis. Next base: position 175,762 of record NZ_FOVF01000005.1, read on the forward strand.
ATTCCTCAAGGAAGGTGACGCCGTCCAGGACTGCATGCGCCCCGATCGCATCATCATCGGCAGCGACAGTGCGCGCGCGATCACGGCCCTGCGTACCCTGTACGCGCCCTTCAACCGCAATCACGATCGACTCGTGCTGATGGACGTGCGTTCTGCCGAGCTGACCAAGTACGCGGCGAACGCCATGCTGGCGACCAAGATCAGCTTCATGAACGAGATCGCCAACATCGCCGAACGCGTCGGTGCCGATGTCGAGCAGGTCCGCCTTGGTATCGGCTCGGATCCGCGCATCGGCTATCACTTCATCTATCCGGGCGCCGGCTATGGCGGGTCCTGCTTTCCCAAGGACGTCAAGGCGCTCGAACACATCGCGCGCAGCCAGGGCTATGAGCCGCGCGTGCTGAGCGCCGTCGAAGCGACCAATGCGGCCCAGAAGGAGCGCCTGTTCGAACTGCTCGGCAGCTACTTCGAGGCGCAGCTGAAAGGCCGCACGATCGCCCTCTGGGGGCTCGCTTTCAAGCCGAATACCGACGACATGCGCGAGGCGCCGAGCCGGACCCTGCTCGAACAGTTGTGGAACGCGGGGGCACGCGTGCGCGCCTACGATCCCGAGGCCCATGACGAGGTGCGCCGTATCTACGGCATGCGCGAGGACCTGCAGTTGTGCGATTCGCAGTACCAGGCACTGGAAGGCGCCGATGCGCTGGTCGTGGTCACGGAATGGAAGGCCTTCCGCAGTCCGGATCTGGGCAGGATCCGCGAGTTGCTGGCGACGCCGGTCATCTTTGACGGGCGCAACATCTTCGACCCGCAGGCGATCGAATCGGCCGGCCTGGCCTATTACGGCATCGGCCGCGGGCGCAGTGTCGCACGCTTCCAGGAGCGCTCCGGTCCGATGGCGCAATAGCCGCGTTGCAGGTGCGCACGCCTTTCGCCGCGTGCGATTGTCGGCTTGCGGACTGTACCTCGATGTCGGCCGTCGCTAACATCGTCCATTCCCGTCCGATCCGCGCGATCGGCGAATCTCCCTCCGAACGCAGATCCCACGATGGAAAAGAAACGTGCTTTGGTCACCGGCATCACCGGCCAGGATGGGGCATACCTTGCCGAGCTGCTGTTGTCCAAGGGCTACGAGGTGCATGGCCTGAAGCGCCGCGCGTCCTCGTTCAACACCGAGCGCATCGACCATCTCTATCGTGAACTCGACGAAACCGGCCCGTCGCTGACCCTGCACTATGGCGACCTGACCGATTCGACCAGCCTCATGCGCGTGGTCCAGGAGGTCGAGCCGCACGAAATCTACAACCTCGCCGCGCAGAGCCATGTCGCGGTGTCGTTCGAGGAACCCGAGTACACGGCCAACGCCGATGGCCTCGGTACCCTGCGCCTGCTCGAAGCGATGCGCATCCTCGGCATCCAGGAGCGCTGCCGCATCTACCAGGCCTCGACTTCCGAACTGTACGGGCTCGTGCGCGAGACGCCGCAACGCGAGTCGACGCCGTTCCATCCGCGCTCGCCTTATGGCGTGGCCAAACTGTACGCCTACTGGATCACCGTGAACTACCGCGAGGCTTACGGGATGTATGCCTGCAACGGCATCCTGTTCAACCACGAGTCGCCGATCCGCGGCGAAACGTTCGTCACGCGCAAGATCACGCGCGGCCTGGCCCGCGTGATCCACGGGCTGCAGCAGTGCCTCTACCTGGGCAACCTCGACGCGCGGCGCGATTGGGGCCATGCCCGCGACTACGTCGAGGCGCAATGGCTGATCCTGCAGCAGGACAGCGCGCACGACTACGTGATCGCGACCGGCATCCAGCACTCCGTGCGCGAGTTCGTCGTGCTGGCGGCGCGCGAAATGGGCGTCGAGATCGAATTTCGAGGGCAGGGCGCCGACGAGGTCGGCGTGGTCGCCGACATCCGCAACCCGGGTGGTCGCATCGCGCGCGGCGATATCCTGTTGCGCATCCATCCGCAGTACTACCGACCGGCGGAAGTTGAAACCCTGCTCGGCGATCCGACCTTCGCTCGCGAGAAGCTGGGCTGGATACCGAAGACGAGCTTCGCCGAACTGGTTCACGAAATGGCGACGGCCGATCACGCCCTGGCCGCCGGCGAAGCCGCGGGAACACTGGGTGCCCGCCATGGCCGCCACCTGATAGAGAGTCTGCCAAAACCATGAATTCGCTCGAGGAGCGCCTGACCGAGCTCGAAGTGCGGCTCGCCTTCATCGATGACGCGGTGGCCGCACTGAATGCGGCCGTGGCCATGCAGGACCAGTCGATGCTCGGCATGCGCGACGCGATCGACCGCCTGCGCAGCGACCTGCTTGGGCTGCGCTCGACGCTCGGCAACGACGTCAGCAACGAGCCGCCTCCCCCTCACTACTGAGTCCCAGCCTACCGACATGGCCGATTCACTCCGAGATCTACTGCTGAAAAGCGGACTGGTACAGAAGCTCAAGGCGGAAGCACGCGAGGTGCGCCCGGTCGAGCGCCCGCAGTGGCCGGCCAAGGCCAAGCCGCGTCCGGATCGCAAGCGCGTTCCGAACAAGGGCGCAGAGACGCGCAGCCAGGAGGAAATCGATCTCGCCCGCGCCTATGGTCTTCGCGAGCGTGCGGAACGCGAACAGCGCGAGCGGGAAAAGAGGGAGGCGGAGCGGCGCGCGAAGGAAAAGGCCGAGCGCAAGCAGAAGCTGGCCGCGCTGTTCGACGGCAAGGCCCTCAACAAGGAGGACGCCGAGATCGCCCGGCACTTCCCGCACGGCGAAAAGATCCGTCGCGTCTACTGTACGGCCGAGCAACTGGTCGAGGTCAATGCCGGCAGGATTGCCGTCGTGCAGTATCGCGGTCGCTATCTCTTGGTGGATCGGGAGGTCGCCGAACAGGCCCGCGCCATCAGTTCGGAATCGCTGGTGCTGCTGTGCGATCCGGATGCTCCGGCGGACGACGACATCCCGGACGATTTGATCTGGTAGTGACGGGACAATGGGAGAAGTGGTCGCTCCATTCCAGCAGTGGCTCGAACTCGGAACCGGCGAATCGATCCTGTCGACCGTGATGCGGGCAGGTGGAGCCACAGACCCGAGTTTTTCGCGGTAAGATTTTCGGGGCTGCCAATGGGTACCCCGTGACCCAGCGAGTTCGTCGAACACGCGCGGCGGCTTGCCGAACGACAGGAGATGATCGATCCATGGACCGCCGCTCAATCCGACCCCCACGCTTGAGCATGATCCTATTCCTGGCCGCCACAGCGATCGTGTGTGCCATGGAACCTGCATTCCCGGCGTCGTCGAACTGGCATCCTGTCGCCAGCATGCAAGTCCAGCGCAGCCATCACACGGCCACGCTGCTGTTGTCAGGAAAGGTGCTCGTCGTCAGTCATTACGAAGGGGAGGTGTATGACCCCTCGTCGAATACGTGGGCCGTCGCGTCGGGCCTTTCGGTTCCCCGCTTCGATCACACGGCAACGCGTCTTGCTTCCGGCAAGGTCTTGATTGCCGGAGGCTACGCCACGACCGTCGGGTTCTTGAAGAGCGCAGTGATTTTCGACCCGGCCGACAACTCGTGGAGCGACGCCGCGGACATGTCGAATGCGCGGACCGATTTTTCGTCGGTGTTGCTGCCTTCCGGCAAAGTACTCGTCGTGGGCGGGCGTAATGGCGCCGGCTATGTTGCCGAGGCTGAGATCTACGATCCAGCGCTTGATACCTGGAGCCCGGCGGGGAGCCTTGCGCACGAAAGGGTATACGCGACGGCGACGCTTACCGGCACGGGTCAAGTGATGGTGACCGGCGGCGCCCATTTCACGATCCACCTCGCGAGTACAGAACTCTACGACCCGAGCAGTGGACTCTGGACCGAAGTAGGGGATCTGCATACCGGCCGCTACTGGCAGACCGCAACCCTGATGCCATCCGGATCCATCCTGGTCAGCGGCGGTCAGATCGACACGCCGGAGTATTCAACGAGCACCGAGATCTTCGACGCCGGCACCGGAACCTGGAGCCCGGGATCCAGCATGGCCTACGGGCGTGGAATCCACGCAGCCAGTGTGCTCGATAACGGGAAGGTGCTCGTTTCCGGCGGATACTCCTGGAACGGACAGGATGTGGTTGCCGCGACGGAACTCTACGATGAAGTCCGCAACGAGTGGAGCCATGCGGGCATGTTGGCGGCTGGGCGCGTTTTCCATACCTCCACGGTGCTCGACTCGGGCGATGTCCTCGTCGTCGGTGGGATCGGGCCGTCCGGATCTCCGCTGGAAACCGCCGAACTGTACGACTGGGATGGTGAAGCCATCTTCAGCGGCGGATTCGATTGAGTCGACCGAATTGCGGGAGTTGTGTGCGGCACCAGGCGTGCATGCAAGTGAACGGCATTCGCGACGGGAAGGCATTCGTCTACGAAGCCCGAGGCTCGGAAGCCCCGCTTCAGAAATCCATGAAGTATCTGACTTGCGGTCTGATCAGATCTAGCCAAAGCCAGCGAATCGAACTTTGCCCCCTGATATAGCCGGGTTTCCAGCCTAGTTTCGTCTATTGCTGTCCAATGCAATCAGGCGGACAATGGGTAGCCAGAAGGGTAGTCAAGTCGATCAGCTACCCATTTTGGTGGCGACCGATGGCGAAGCGGCAAACCAAGATCCTTTCTGATCCCCAGATTCGCGCGTGGGTCGCTGATGGTGATCCGGTGGCAAAGAGCGATGGCGACGGGCTGACGTTCACCTTGTCCGCCGCAGGTCTTGCGGTCTGGGTGCTCCGCTACCGGATTGGCGGACGCCGTCGGGAATTGACCCTTGGGCGATACCCGGACTTGACCCTGAAAGCGGCGCGCGCCCGCGCTGCGGTGGAACGCATTAAGGTTTCGGATGGCGTAGACGTTGCTGCTGAGAAGCGGAGGGCGAAACACGCCAGCGTGGAAGCATGGACAGTCCGCCAACTGATCCAAGACTACGAATCCAAGAATCTGGCGAATGCTGCGACGTCCACGCGGAAACTCTACAGGGGCTATATCGCCAATTGGGTAGCGCCAAGACTCGGGGCCATGTTGGTTCGTGACGTTGCGCCCGCTGATGTCGTTGTAGTGCTTCGGGAATCCTCCACACGAGGGGCGGGAGCCATGCGCACGACCCATGCAGCTACGCGCGCATTGTTCGAGCACGCACGTGGGCAGGCGATTCGCATTGACAATCCGGCGGCAAACATCAATCGCGACACAATCGCGCCAGCGCCACCGCGAAGAAAGGGACTGTCGTTTGAAGGTGAGAGTTTGGCCGCGTTCGTCCGGGCTATCCCTGATGACGTGAAGGGCTGGGCATTGCGCCTGCACCTGATGACCGGTGTCCGACCGGGCGAGCTATGCGGAGCCGCATGGCGCGAGTTTGACGAAACCGCGGGGACATGGACGCTTCCGGCAGAGCGCACCAAGACCGGCAGCGAATACACGATCAGCCTGCCCGCTCAGGCTTGGGAATTGTTGCGAAGGATTCGGGACAATACGCAACAATCGGCGTTTGTGTTTCCGGCCGCGCGCGGTAGTGATCGCCCAATTCCCTATCAGACCTATCGGGCATGGCTCTGGCGCGTTATGGATGCGCTCGAAATACCACGCAAGACATTCAAGCCGCATGACCTGCGCCGAACAATGCGCGGCGGCCTTGCCTTACTTGGCGTGCGTTTTGAGGTTGCAGAACGCGCGATCAATCACAAGCTGCCCGGTATGGCTGAAATATACGATCGCAACGACTATGCGAAGGAGAGGAAAGCCGCGCTGGCGCAATGGGCGGACTATCTGGACTCTCTGCGAACGAGGGCGAATGTGGTGCCAATCAAGAAAGAGGCGGCAAGCTAGACGGGATCAAAGCGGGTTGGACTTGATTGTTCACAAGTGCGCCCTTAGACTATGTTTCGAGCGCCCCCCTTGAAAGAGGCATGGGCGCGCGCATCGGAAACCATGCGATGCGGTCCGACGTTCACGTTCTACCCTGCGAAAGCGGCAAGGGAACCATAGGCGTCCTAGCTCAGGGCTGCAAAGCATCAAGCGACGAAGCGCAACGGAGCGGATATTTGATCCGCATTTGTTGCCACGGCTCGCTTGATGTATTTCCCAAATACCAGCGAGCCATGTCGGAGTTCCCGCCATGGATTCGAGTGTTCCTGAGTATGGCTTTCTGCGGCTAAAGCAGATTATCGGCAACGCCGATGCACGCATTGACCCAATCATTCCAGTTTCTGCCGCTACATGGTGGGCTGGCTGTGCCAGTGGTAGATATCCCAAGCCGATAAAACATGGTGGCATCACACTTTGGCGTGCGTCTGACATTCGAGACTTGTGCGATCGAATTGCCAGCAACAAAGGGGCGCAGCTATGAGCGTCCAAAAGCAAGAACGAAGCCCGGCGGCAACCGGGCTTCGAGGTGGCACGAGCAGCAATTTACACGTTCAGAATGCCAGCCCCGACGCTCTGTTGCAACGCCTGGACCGCGTGCAACAGTCCAGCGAAACCCATTGGCGCTCTGCGTGTCCGTCATGTGGCGGGCAGTCTCGGAAACTGAGCATTACGTTTCGCGATGGCAAGGTTCTAGTCCACTGCTTTTCCTGCCACGACGCCGAGGGCGTGCTAGCCGCTGTCGGGTTGTCGTGGTCCGACCTGATGCCACCGAGGGCATGGCCCCAGAGCGCGGAAGAGCGGAGGGCCGCACGCCGAGCCGTTCGCGAGCACGCATGGTCCTGCGCCATTGAGATTGTCTGCGTCGAGGCAGTCATTGTGCATTTGGTGGCCCTGCAGATTGCAGCCGGCGAACCGCTGAGTGTCGAGGATTCCGACCGTTTTGCGCTGGCGTGTTCTCGGATTGACGCGGCTGCTCTGATCCTTTCGGGCCGGGACACATGGAAGCCGGACTACTGCTTCAAACCGGATCGCCTGATTGAAATCAAGCGTGGAGCCGTGGCCGCTATCCGGCGCCAATTGGAAGGCGCAGAGCATGAGCTTGCGGAGGTGTCCGCATGAGTAGGCTGGAACAACGCGCATTTGAGGCAACGGAGCAGCCATCCAAGCGGGAGGGGCGCCCCGTTGTCGCAGTCGGAGCACATGACCTGCTAGCGGCTGACTTTCCCCCGCGTGACATGCTGTTGTCGCCGTGGCTGCTGTCGCAATCGCTGGCGATGATTCACGCATGGCGCGGCATCGGGAAAACGCACCTGGCCATGCTCATCGCGTACGCACTCGGAAGTGGCGGACAGTGCCTTTCGTGGTCCGCACCCGCGCCCGTTCCGACCCTGTATATCGACGGAGAAATGCCCGGCGCTGCACTCCGCGACCGACTGGCCCGGATCGTCGAAATATCGGAAGAGGAACCGCCGGAGGGATTCTTGCGGTTTGTGACCCCGGACCTACAGCCGGACGGCATCATGCCGGACCTTTCGACCTATGAAGGGCAGAACGCCATCGAGCGGGTACTAGGTGACGCGAAAGTGATCGTGGTCGACAACCTGTCTTGCTTGGCGCGCACCGGAAAGGAAAACGAGGGTGATAGCTGGCAGCCGGTTGCGGAATGGGCGCTGCGGATGAGGGCGACGGGTAGAACCGTGATCTTCATCCATCACAGCGGTAAGGGTGGAACGCAACGCGGCACGAGCAAGCGTGAAGACCTGCTAGACGTCGTCATGCTCTTGAAGCGGCCCGCCGACTACAACCCCACGCAAGGGGCACGGTTCGAGATTCACTTCGAGAAGGCCCGGAGCCTGTACGGGCAAGAAGTGAAGCCTATCGAGGCCACGCTTGAGACTCTGCCGAACGGAAGGCAGACATGGGCCATGCATGAGGTGTCCGACGTCGCGGACGCCGCCATGATTGAGCTGGCAGAGCTTGGATTGCCGCACGCTGAAATTGCCCGCGAGCTTGGCTGTCACCGTTCCACGGTACTACGGGCATTGCGCAAGGCAGAACAAGAGGGTCGGTTCTCGCCGAAGAAGAAGCCCAAGCGGAAGGAGCGAGACCGCTATGGCGACGACTGAGCGGACCAGCCTGCACGAGTTGTTGCGCGTTGCATTCCCCAGTGTGCGCAACACGCAACAAATGACCAAAAACCGTGCAACAGCACGCGCAACAGGCACGCAACAGACAAGCCTAAAGGTGTTGGCGTTGCTGGCTTTAGGCCGCACCAACACGCGCAACAAGAGCGCAGCCGAGGGAGGGAAACCCGCGCAACAAACACCCGTTTTCGACCCTGCCTTTGTTGCGCAAGAATCCGACGTTCGAGGCCGATTGATCCGCATTGCCGAGGCCGATCTGTTCAACGTGGCCTTGCTTGATTCTCAGGAAGCCGATGATCTGGCGTTGCTGGCCAACCTGGACGACAACGGCCTGCGTGGATTCCTGCAATGCATACACGACGACAGCCTGCGCGTGCATGGCCATTGTTTACCCGACGATACAGCGCGCGCCTTGTGCCGATCCTGCGGCCCAGTCTGGATTGGTCCCGAAGTTGCCGCGCTTGCACCAATAATTGAAGGATGGCCGCGTGTATTGGGTTGTCCGTGGTGTCACGTAAAGAACCGCCAAGCGATGCGACGGCCTGCGATCAATTGCGGGGACTGTCGACACTTCATACCGGACCCCGTCAATCCCGGCGCGGGCATGGGTCGCTGCGGGATTGATCGCGAGCCGAAAGAATCGGAGCCGATGCATTACCCGGATGCGCAACGAGAGTGCGAGAAATTCAATCCAAAGGGCGTAAGGCCATGTCAGTAGGTGGAAAGCGAGAAGGGGCAGGACGCAAGCCCGGCTCTGTGAACAAGATCAGCAAGCGCGCAAGGGAAGCAGCGGCCAAAACTGGCGAACTGCCGCATGAGTTCCTTTTGCGGATCGCGCGCGGTGAAAAGATAGGTGAGCATGAGCCAACCTTTCAGGAGCGCGTTGATGCAGCCAAAGCAGCGGCTCCCTACTACGCAGCGAGGCTTGGCGCTGTCGATGTCAACGCCAAGGTGCGCACGGCTGCTAGATCGTTGCGCGAACTTTCAGACGAAGAGCTGATCCATCTCGCGGCAGGTGGCTCACTGGACGAAATAGGCCTTGGCAACGGTTCCATGCCCATCGCGGCTTTGCCTCCACCAGCATTTCAAATCCACCCGATTCGATCGATGCGGGATGATGAATGAAAATCAGAGATTCAGCCGGAGAGAATTGACGCGTGTAAATTGATTGAAATTGCTAGTCGCTTTTCATACGAAGTTCAACGAGCCGGTACACCTCCGGATCCCAATATGCCCCGAGGTTCCTACTCTTTGACAGAAGCTCCCAAACGACTGCCCAACTGAGAGTCCACGATCCGACGGATGCATAGGCAGTAAGCATGGATTGAAGCGTTTTAGCTGCGCGATACCGCTGTCGCCACTTGAGTCCCTGCACTACAACCGCCAATGCTATGGCGCTTCCAGCAAGCCAAGAAGAATTGAATGCCAATGCTGCGAATAAGATCGCAACAAAGATCAGCCATTTCAGGGCGCGCCATATCCAGCGAAGTGCGATTAACCATCTCTTCTCTGGGCTGCTCGCCATGCTTCCGATCGGGTTGAGAACGGCGGCATACGCGGAAATTTCTGCATACATCAGGACGTTGACGATCAGCCAGTCGAATTCGCGTCGATGAATTCCTCTCAAATGCTCAATGTAGTGCGCGGCTGAGCTTCGCAGTGAATCGCGGTGGTATTCAACTGAGTACAGAGATTCAGGCTCACGTGATGGGTGAAAGTGTCTCCACCCGTCTAACGGTTCCCCGTTTCGCCGTATCGAGGAATAAAAACTATTCAGGAATTCCTGACTCTCATCTCGTAACGAGAGATTCTCAGCCGTATCGTCGTCGGAGATCTGGCTGCGGATGATTCGATTTGCCTGCTCCCAAGAAAGGCTATCCATAAGGCCGTCCAAGACGCGAGTGTGTGATGACTAGCAGAGCATCATCGGCCGGGCTAATCAATCGCAGTCGACTGTACGATGCGACAGGCGAGGAATATTGGTAGCTATCCGGGTAGCTATGCTGAAAACGCAGGAGGATTGAAAGATAAAAATGTTTGAAAACAATATGATAAGTCTATCCGTCAGAAATCCATGAAGTAGCCGCCATTCACCGGAATGTTGGCGCCGGTTATGAAGCCGGAATCCTCGTTGCAGAGGAACTCGACGACGCGGGCGATCTCGGCCGGTCGGCCGAGTCGGCCGACCGGAATCCTCGAAACGATGTCGTTGCGCACGGTCTCGGGTACGGCCATGACCAGCGCGGTTTCGCAGTAGCCCGGCGAGACGCTGTTGACGGTCACGCCCTTGCTCGCGACTTCCCGGGCCAGGGCCATGGTGAATCCGTGCATGCCGGCCTTGGCCGCCGAGTAGTTGGTCTGGCCGAATTGTCCGGTCTGGCCGTTCACCGAGGAAATGTTGACGATGCGGCCGAAGCCGCGCCCGGTCATGCCGTCGATGAGTGCACGGCAGGTGTTGAAAACGCCGTCCAGATTGACCGTGATCACGTCCGACCATTGTTGCTCGGACATCTTGCGCAGGCTCGTGTCGCGGGTAATGCCGGCCGCATTGACCAGGATCGACACCGGTCCATGCCGGGACTGGATGTCGGCCAGGGTCGCCCCGCTGCTGGCATGATCGGAAACATCGAGCGGTTCGAACACGATGGCGTCGGAGAATTCGGCGACCTCGGCCCGGAAGGCATCGATCCGCTCGGCGCGCGCAGCGAGGTCGGCGGCGATGACGCGCTTGCCGGCGCGGGCCAGATGGCGACAGATTTCGGTTCCGAGGCCGCCGATACCACCGGTTACGAGGGCCACATGCGGGTTGCTTTCGGACATGGTCGGCAATGCATCCTGTCGATTCGGACGCAACGGTCACGGCTGCCGATCGTGCTGGCAGTTCGTCTGTGGGTCCGGGGGGAGGGATTTGCTGCGGGAGCTCTCAGGTCTTGCTGTCTTTCTTCGGCTTGGCCGGTGCCGCGCCCTGGCGAGCCTTGGCGACCGCATCGGTGAGGAATCCCTGCTGCACCGATTTCCACGCATCCATATTGCGTTCGGTCATGTCGTTGAGCATCGACCACGGGGTGCGTCCCATGATGTTGTTCAACTGGCTGCGGAACTGTTGCTGCTGGTCGAGGAAGACCTGCAGGCTCTTCTCGAGGTAGCTGCCCATGAACCCCTGCAGCGAGTCGCCGTAAAAACGGATGATCTGCGAAAGCAGTTGGGTGGTGAACATCGGCTGGCCGCGATCCTCGTGCTCGGAGATGATCTGCAGCAGCACGGAGCGGGTCAGGTCCTCGCCGGATTTGGCGTCGCGGACCTCGAACTGTTCACCATCGACGACCAGCTGCCGAACCTCTTCGAGCGTGATATAGCTCGAAATCTCGGTATCGTAGAGTCGACGGTTCGGATACTTCTTGATGATGCGGGATTCGGCCATCCAGCAACGCTAACAGATCGTGTCGTGCCGCACCAGTTTTATGCTGCGCAGCATCGAAACCGCGGTTCCAGGCCCGGGTCAGGGGCCCCCAGACGCCCCTGTCAGGGAGCCGGAGCGGGTCCGGCTCAATCCGTCGAATTGCTGCAGTACGGTGGAAGCAGGGTTCCTTCCACCGTCCGCAGCCCCTTACCAGCCCATGTAGTGGCCGCCATTGATGGACAGGTTGGCACCGGTGATCCAGGAGGCCTGTTCGGCGGTCAGGAAGCCGACCGCGTAGGCGATTTCCTCGGGCTCGCCGAGCCGGCCGACCGGGATCTGGGCGGCGATCTTGGCGCGCACGTCCTCGGGCACGGCGCGGACCATTTCGGTCAGCACATAGCCCGGGGAAACCGTATTGACCGTGATGCCGAATTTCGCGTTTTCCTGGGCCAGGGAGATGGTGAAGCCGTGCATGCCGGCCTTGGAGGCGGCGTAGTTGGCCTGGCCGTATTGCCCTTTCTGGCCGTTGATCGAACTGATCTGGACGATGCGTCCCCACTTGCGCGCGCGCATGCCGTCGATGACCGGGCGGGTCACGTTGAAGCAGGAATTGAGGTTGGTGTTGATCACTTCCTGCCACTGCAGTGCCGACATCTTGTGGAAGGTGGTGTCGCGGGTGATACCGGCGTTGTTGATCAGGATGTCGATCGGACCGAGCTGACTCTCTATTTCACGGACCATGGCCTCCGACGAGGCGACATCGGACACGTCGCCGGCAGCCAGGGCAAACTCGAAGCCGTCGGCCTTCTGTGCGGCCTGCCAGGCCTTGGCCTTGCCCTCGTCGCGGTAATTGGTGGCGACCCGGTGCCCCGCTTGCGCGAGATGTCGGCAGATGGCCGTGCCGATGCCGCCGATGCCTCCTGTTACCAGCGCTACTCGTGCCGTCATGCTGTTCTCCTCTCCAGTGGTGTATTTCTTGGCCGCACATTGGCGATTTGAAGATTGTGCCTGTCGGCCTCGCATTAGTCCTTCCGCAATGCGACATGCGTTTTGCGCTCGCATGGAATCCTGGCCGGGTCGAAGCGGTTCGCCGCAACGCGCAGAAATTCGCCGACGGTGGATTCCCGTGTGGCGTGCTGTCCGAGAAAGGCGAGGGCCGCGCGCAAGGCGGGCAGCGGGTCGGCCCGATCGACCGGACGGGCCAGGTCGTGCTTGCTGAGCTTTCGCCCTGAGGAGTCGAGTACCAGTGGCAGGTGCAGGTAGGCCGGTGTGGGCAGGCCGAGGGTACGTTGCAGATGGATTTGACGGGGCGTGGAATCGAGCAGGTCGGCGCCACGCACGATCTCGGTGACACCCTGGTCGGCGTCGTCGACCACGACCGCGAGCTGGTAGCTGTAGCAGCCATCCGAGCGGCGCAGGACGAAGTCGCCGACGCTTCGGGCCAGTTCCTGCGACTGCGCACCGCAGACGCCATCCTCGAAGTCGACGACGCTGGCGCCGACGCGCAGGCGCCAGGCCGGCGGCCGCCCGTCGGCCGCTCCCGACACGACGCAGCGCGATGGATGCACCCCACCGAATGCGGCGAGGTCGCCTCGGCTGCAGTGGCAGGGATAGGCGAGATCACGCTTGCGCAATTGCTCCAGCGCTCCTGCGTAGCGGACCGAACGTTCGCTCTGCACCAGCACCGGAGCGTCGGACTCCAGGCCGAAAGCCGCCAGGGTTTCGAGGATGTCCTCGGCGGCACCGGGGACGACCCGGGTCGTGTCGACGTCTTCCATGCGCACGATCCACGCACCACCTTGGGAACGCGCGCGCAGCCAACTGCCGAGCGCGGCCACGAGCGAACCGAAATGCAGGCGGCCGGTCGGCGAGGGAGCAAAGCGCCCGCGATGGGTTCCGCCAGGAGGCCGCTGGAGAACTCGGACGGGAACCTGGCTCACGGCTCGAGGTCAATACGCATGGTCTTGCCGTCGACTTGAATTCCCGGGCAGTCTACCCAAACTCCCGGGTGTCGAATGCTCGACACCACCCTGAATCCTGAGCGAGAACGCCATGCGTCGAGTCCTGTTGTTCATTGCAACGAATCTGGCCGTAATGGTTCTGTTGACGATCGTCGTCAAGCTGTTCGGCATCGACACCTACACCTATTCGCGCGCCGGCATCAATTTCAAGGGCATCCTCGTGCTGTCCGCCGTGATCGGCTTCGGCGGTTCGTTCATCTCGCTGGCGATGTCGAAATGGGTGGCCAAATGGCAGACCGGTGCCAGGGTGATCGAAAACCCGACCAATCCGACCGAATCCTGGCTGCTCTCGACCGTGCGCAGGCAGGCCGAGGGCGCCGGCATCGGCATGCCTGAGGTCGCCATCTACGATGCTCCGGAAATGAACGCCTTCGCGACCGGCGCAAGTCGCAACAGTGCCCTGGTCGCGGTCAGCACGGGCCTGCTCCAGCAGATGAGCAGGGACGAGGTCGAAGCGGTGCTGGCCCACGAAGTCAGTCACGTCGCCAACGGCGACATGGTTACGATGACCCTGCTTCAGGGCGTACTCAACACGTTCGTCATCTTCCTGGCCCGGGTCATCGGCACCGTGGTCGATCGCGCGATCAGCGGCAACCGCGACAGCGGTGGCGGCGGGCTGGCCTACTTCGCCATTGTCATCGTCCTGCAGATCGTGCTCGGCATGCTCGCCTCGCTCGTGGTCATGGCGTTCTCGCGTTGGCGCGAGTTCCGCGCCGATGCCGGCAGCGCCCGGTTGTCCGGCAAGGACAAGATGATCGCGGCCCTGGCGCGGCTTGCTCAGGGCCATGGCGAGAACAACCTGCCCAAGGCGATCCAGGCCTTCGGCATCGCCGGAGGCGGCATGCGCAAGCTGTTCTCGAGCCATCCGCCGATCGAGGAACGCATCGCGGCGCTGCGCACGGCGCAGTAGCGATCGGTGGGGCAAGAAAAAATCCCGTCTTGCGGGAATGGCACTTACTTGATACGAGCCGGATGACCATGCACAGGCGCGTATTCGCGCGCCGCAGGCCGCGGCTGCATCAGCAGCGGGTGGGTCTTGGGTCGTCGCTTCACGGTACGAGGCTTGCTGCTCCCCGGTCTTCGTCCGACGCGCCGTTGAGCAACGAGCAGCAGGATGACTTCGCTTGTCACCGCATTTCAATGACTCGCCCGCCACGCCAGTCATAGCTGTACGGCGTGCTTGAAGCTTCGCGGCGCGACGTCGGCGAGCAGTGCTGCGCGCGGCGTCAGGTCGCGCACCAGGTTGTAGGCGAGCAGGGAGATCCTCAGCTCCTTCATCGCCATCTCCAGCGTGCGACAACTCAGCGTTTGCATGCCCAGCGTGGTCTTGATGCAGCGCGGGTCCAACCCGCCGTGCCAGCGCTGCCGATAGCAGCACCTTGAGTTCGTCCTTCGGCGCCTGCCGCGGACACAGCAAGCGGGTCACGAGCAGCAGCTTGTCGCCGGTGCGTTGCTCGCGAACGGTCAGCGGTTCGGGGGCGGCGTAGTGTGCTTGCGACATCCATTCCGGCCGCGCGGTCGGCTGGCGCAGTTCGATGACATGATCCCGTTCGCCCAATCGTCGACCACAGCGAAAGTCGGTGCTGCGTCGGCGCGGTCCGAACTGCTCGAACAGTCGGTCGATGCCGCGACGCTGGAGTTCGGCGAGCAGGAAGTAGGTCGCGAAGAATGCGTCACCGAGCAGCACGTCGCCGGCCTGCGGGTGATCGAACAGCGAGCGCAGCAGGATCTGTTCGTCGTTACCCTTGCCCTGCGCCGGGCAGGCAGCGGTGTCGAGGACGGCGCCGCTGGACAGACACAGGAGCCCGGCAGAGGACACAGCTGAAGGCCCAGGCCGGGCTTCTGGCTGCGCGGCTGCGCGAAGGCGGCCTGGTTGGCCGCCATATCGGGCAAGGGAACGCACGATCCATCGACAAATCGCACCCGGCGTTCCTGCCAGTGGAAGCTGAGCGGAGCCTCGGCGCTCAGGTGATTTCCCGTGAAACGAAGCAAGGATTCCACCATGGCTTCGGGAAGACGTTGTCGTGCACGACAGAAGGCCCCGATCGCTGTGCTGCACGCCGACAGGCCGCCCGCCACGCGATGTGTCACGAAGGTATCCACGGCATGCTGGCAAGACCGATCCGCGCTCAGTGCCTGCGCCAGAAACATCGCCAGGATTTCGGTCGGCGGCAGCAGGCGCTCGCGATGCGCTGGCGGATGCGATTCGACCTTGTCGAGCATCGATAGATCGGCGACTAGGTCGAAGAACGCGTAGGCGTCGATCGAACGAAGGCCACGCTTGAGCGCGCGTCGTTGTCGCGCGCAGGCGCTGCGAACAGGATGCATGAGACCGGTTCCTATGCTCGCGGTGTTGTCTCGCAACTCCAACCTGGCATCGTGAGCGGGCTTTGCTTATGCAGTCAGAGGGTTGGCGCCAAGTCAGTGCCATTCCACACTGGCCCCTGTTTTCTTCCCTCGGGTCGAGGGCGACACCAAGATGCTCACCCAAGCGGCTGTACCCGATCCCTCCGAGTTCCTTCGCCGCCGCCGTTCGACCGGGGCATCGACCCAAGCGTGGCTGAGCTCTGGGCGGATAAGTGAACCTGACCCTGTCTTCCAGTCGAATGCAGGATAGGATGCGCACGCAGCCACCTCTCGTCCCTGCCCGGGACGATTCACCCAGTTGCAGGAGAGCCTCCATGCGCGTCTCGTCCACAGTGCTGTTGCTGGCCGTGCTGGGTGTCGCTGGCTGCGCAAGTGCCCCGAAGCACGAGGTGATTCCGGTACCGAATCCGCTGGCCGAGACCCGCTTCGAAATCGACGAGGCGCCGGATGGCTGCGAGCCTCGTTCGACGGCGCCCTGCTCGCTCGACAATCGCTGCCCGGTTCGCCCACGGCAGCCGCTGAAGTGCTACGGGCCCATCGTCACGCAGTTCTTCTGCTGCTGGAAGCAACCGTACTGAGTCGCCGCTGAGCCACGCACCGGGTCAGAGCACGTTGCGACCGGACGGCGACTCCGCGAAAGTCGCTCTAACCCGGTTCCTGCAAGCGCGCCCGGCCTCGGAACCGGAAAGTGAACCTGACCCGAATGGCACTGACTTGACGCCGTTCTGCAATAATGGGCGGCTCTTCTGTTCCATCAACTCAATCACTTGTGATTGCCCGGGCTGCGGGAAGCCGCTTGAGTCAGTGCCATTCCCGTCATGCGGGAGTTTTTCGGATGCAACCGGTTCCCGGCGATTCAGGTTCCGCCGAAATCGTAGGTCATGACCTGCTCGGGCTCCTGCAGGAAGTTGCCCTGCACGAAGTTGATGCCGCAGGAGAACAGGATCGACATGCTCGCCGCATCCTCGACGAACTCGGCGATGGTCAGCTTGCCGGCGTTGTGCGCCTGCTCGCACATGGCCTTGATGCGCTCCTGGTTTTCCTTGCTCTTCGGCAATTCGGCCATGTAGCTGCGATCGACCTTCAGGTAGTGCGCCGGGATGTGCTTGAGTAGCTGGAAGGAATTGAGCCCGGAACCGAACTGTTCGAGGGCGAAGCCGCAGTGCAGCTGCTCGAGTCCGCGGACGAAGGCGCGCGCCGGCTTGAGGTTGGTCACGACCTTGCTTTCCGGCATCTCGAAAACGAGGGCATCGCCCCGCTGGCGCGCGTTCTTCAGTTGCAGGGCGACCCAGGGCAGCAGGCCCTGGTCCTCCAGCGACTGCGGGGCGAGCTTGATGAAGAAGGTGGTCTTGCGCCCACCCTGTTCGCGTTCGGCCAGGGCACGGATGGCATTGGCGATGACCCAGCGGTCGAGCTGCGGCATCAGGCCATGCTGCTCGGCGATCGGCATGAAGAAGCCGGGCAGGATTTCACCCTTCGGTCCCTTCATGCGCAGCAGGATCTCGTAGTACTCGCCTTCGGCGCCCTGCAGGCTGATGATCGGCTGGAAATAGAGCACATAGCCGTCGTTGTCGAGCGAGTCCTTGATCAGCTTGAGCCAGTGCCGGTTCTTTTCGGCATCGGCTTTGTCCTTGGCCGCGGGGTCGAATACGCGGGCCATGTTGCCGCCTTCGGCCTGGATCGCGCGCAGGGTGACCGAGGCCTGGTCGAGTGCGGCGTTGCCATTGGCGGTCTTCTCTCCGATCAGGGTCGCGGCGACACTGATGGTCAGGTTGATCGAGTTCTTGCCAACTTCGAAAATGCGTTCCTCGAAGGCCTTGCGCAGCGTTTCGGCAAGCTGGCCGACGACTTCGGCGCTGCGATCATGGACCAGGATGCCGAAGGTGTGTTCACCGAGGCGGCCGGGTATGTCGCTCTCGAGAAGATGCCGGCGCAACAGGTTGGCCATGTCGCCGAGCAGGAGGTCGGTATTGCCGAGCCCGATGCCATCGAGCACGGTCTTGTAGTTGTCGAGCTCGAGCAGGATCAAGGCCTGTTCGGTCTTGCCCGAAGCGGCCGCCGCGGCGGCGCGATCGAGCTCGGTGGTCAGGTATTGGCGGTTGAAGAGCTCGGTGATCAGGTCCTTGGAGCGCAGCGCATCCAGTTCCTCAGCGATGCCGGGATCCGTCGCCTGCTGGCGGAACACGATCTGCTGGCAGGGCTCGCCTTCATAGATTGCCTCGGCGAACTCCATGACCGCATCGAAAATGGTGCCGTCGCCGCGTTGCGCCTTGAGGTTCAACTTCTGCGGCGGCCGCTCGCCCTTGGACAGGCGTTTGAGCAGCGACTTGAAGTCCTCGGCATCGTCGGGTGCGACCATGTCGAGAATCGACATGCTCTCGATGTCCTCGAAATCCTCGTAGCCGAAGGTCTCCAGGTAGGCGCGGTTGGCGCGCACGTGCATGCCCTCGTGGACGTAGGCGATCGGATCCCGCGAGGAGTCGAGCAGGTCGCTGCAGCGGCGTTCGGACTCGCGCAGCGCGTTTTCGAGGCGGCGCACGCTGCGCCGCGTGGTCAGCGATTCGAACTCGCGGCGCACGATCATCTGCAGGTGGTCGGCGCGGCCCTGCAGGGCGAGCGCGCGAGCGCCATCGCGAAAGGCCTCGACCACCGCGGCGTCGTCCGGTTTTGCGCCGTAGGCAATCAGGGCGATGTCCTTACCGGTGCGGTTCATGGCTTCGGCTGCCTGTCGCAACGGCAGGTCGCGGCTGCCGAGATTGGCCAGGATCAGATCGGGGGTCTGGCGTTCGAGCAGATCATCGAGTTCGGCCTCGTTGGCCGCCCGCGAGGGACGCACGGCAATACCGCCGTTGCGCAGCATGCTGATGATCTGCTCGGCCTCGTCGGCAGAGTCCTCGATCAGCAGCAGCTTGATCACATTGTCTGGTTTGGTCATGGATTACGCGCTTTCAGGGTAGGTGCGCACGGCACTGCCGGCCGAGGTGCGAGCCCAGACCAGGTCGGAAACTTGTACCGGAATCACTCGGGTATTTCCATACTCGACCGGACTTATTCGCAAATTCATCAAGCGAGGGCCTGAACATGCAGCGCAATCCTCATGGCACTCATAAGGCTCGCCACGAATGCGGCGTGGCGACGTGAAGGCGGGTGGCCGTGGCGTGCCACGCGGTGCCTTTGACAGCCTTCTGGACGCCACCCTAGTTCCATCGAATCAATCGCTTGGGCGATGCCAGCCTGCGCGCAGCTTCTTGTTGCGCCGCCGCCAGCCTGTCTGCGCCAACGCGCCGCGACCTGCACGCAGGCGGGTGTCGTGACGGTTGTGCTATGTGCGCAGAGCCTCCCTCGGCACCGGTGTCTTGCTGGCCGCTCCGGCCACTTCGCGGACCAGGCGCGGGACCAGATATCCCGGCAGGCGCTCGCGCAGGTCCGCGAGCAGGCCGGTGGCGCGATCCTCGGGCACTTCGAAATGGGCCGTTCCGCGCACTCTATCGAGCAGATGCAGGTAGTAGGGAAGCACGCCGCAGTCGAACAGGCGCTCGGAAAGGGAGGCAAGCGTTTCCACAGTGTCGTTGATCCGGCGCAGCAGGACCGACTGGTTGAGCAGGACCGCCCCGGCCCCGCGCATGGCCGCGCAGGCTTCCGCGACCGACTCGTCGATCTCGTTGGCATGGTTGGCGTGCACGACGACGACCTTCTGCATCGGCAGCCGTTCGAGCCAGTCGAGCCATTCCGCGTCCACGCGCTGCGGCAGGACGATCGGCAGGCGGGTGTGGATGCGCAGCCGCCGGACGTGCGGCAGTCCGCACAGGGCTTCGCCGAGCTCGGCCAGCTTGGGCGTGGACAGCGACAGCGGGTCGCCGCCGGACAGGATCACTTCGCTGATCGACGTATCGCCACGCAGGTGCTCGATGGCGGCGCCCCAGCGTGCGCTGGCTGCGGTCTGCTCGGCATAGGGGAAATGGCGCCGGAAGCAGTAGCGGCAATGGATCGCGCAGGAACCGGTGGCGATCAGCAGGGCGCGGCCGTGGTACTTCTGCAGGACACCGTGCCCGGTGCGCGCGGCCAGGTCGCCGACCGCATCGACGCTGAATCCGGGACTTTCGAGGAGTTCGCCCGCGCCGGGCAGGACCTGCAGCAGCAGCGGGTCCTCCGCATCGCCGTGGCGCATGCGCGCCACATAGCCCTGCGGCACGCGCAGGGCGAATCCGGTGTCGGCCGGGGCCAGCAGCCGGTCCGCGTGCCGGCCCAGGCCGAGCATCTCGAGCAAGGCCATCGGGTCGGTGATCGCCTCACGCCACAGGCGCTGCCAGCCGGGTCCGTCGTTGCCGGTCCGCGACGCAGGAATATGGGAGAAAAGCGGGCTTGCAGGTATCATTGTCGATCGGTCGCGGAAATTCCGCCCAGCGAATTCCCCATTCTAGCCGCTTTGCACGGGCGGCTATCCCTCTATCCACAGGAGCGCTCCATGGCTACACATGGAATGAACGACGTCAAGAACGGCCTCAAGATCATCGTCGACGGCTACCCATGCACGATCGTCGATACCGATTTCATCAAGCCCGGCAAGGGTCAGGCCTTCACCCGGGTCAAGTACCGCAACCTGAAGACCGGGCGCACGGTCGAGATGACGATGAAATCGACCGACACGGTCGAGGCCGCCGACGTCCTCGATACCGACATGGAATACCTCTACTCGGACGGCGAGTTCTGGCATTTCATGCACCCGACCACCCACGAGCAGATCGCCGCCGACGAAAACGCCGTTGCCGATGCGGCCAAGTGGCTGAAGGGCAACGAGATGGTCATCGTCACGCTGTGGAACGGCGCCCCGCTCAATGTGACCCCGCCGAACTTCGTCGAACTGCAGATCGTCGAGACCGATCCGGGCGTGCGCGGCGATACCTCGGGTGGCGGCGGCAAGCCGGCCAAGCTCGAGACCGGGGCCGTGGTCCGCGTTCCGCTCTTCGTCAACCAGAACGAAGTGATCAAGGTCGACACGCGCACCGGTGAGTATGTCGGTCGGGTCAAGTGATGCGGGCCGGATGACGGCTCCGCAGACCGTCGATCTGCTGATCGAGGCGCGCTGGGTCATCCCGGTCGAGCCGCACGGCACGGTCCTCGACGCGCACGCGGTTGCCGTCGATGACGACCGCATCGTGGCAATCCTGCCGATCGCCGAGGCGCGACGCCGCTTCGAGCCGCGCGAACGCGCCGAATTGACCGAGCACGCGCTGATTCCCGGGCTGGTCAACGCCCATGTGCACAATCCGATGGCCCTGATGCGCGGACTGGCCGACGACGTCCCGTTCGCGGTCTGGTTGCAGGAGCGGATCTGGCCGGCCGAAGCCAGGGTGATGGGGCCCGAGTTCGTCCGCGATGGCATCGAGCTGGCGATCGCCGAGATGATCCGTGGCGGTACCACCTGCTGCAACGAAAACTATTTCTTTCCCGACGTGCAGGCGGCGACCTATCGAAGACACGGTTTCCGTGCGCGCGTCGGTCTGCCGGTGATCGAGTTTCCGACCGCCTGGGCGCGCAGCCGCGATGAATATTTCGACAAGGCGCTGGCCGTGCATGACGACCTTCGCGACGACGCCTTGATCGGCACGGCCTTCGCGCCGCACGCGCCGTACACCGTTTCCGACGAAAGCTTCGAACGCATCCACCTGCTGTCCGACCAGCTCGACCTGCCGGTGCACCTGCACCTGCACGAGACGGCCGGGGAGATCAGCGACAGCCTGCGCGACCACGGCATGCGCCCGTTCGCGCGGATCAAGCAGATCGGCCTGGTCAACGAACGCCTGATCGCGGTGCACATGACCCAGCTGACCGACGCCGAGATCGCCGAGTGCGCGACCCGCGGCGTTTCGATCGTGCACAACGTCGAGTCGAACATGAAACTTCTCAGCGGATTCTGTCCGGCCGAGAAGATCCGTCGTGCCGGGGTCAATCTTGCGCTCGGCACCGATGGTTGCGCCTCGAACAACGATCTGGACCTGTTCGGCGAAATGCGCAGCGTCGCCCTGGTCGGCAAGCTCATCGCCAACGACGCCGCGGCGCTCGATGCGGCCAGCGTGCTGCGTGCGGCCACCTATGGCTCGGCGCGGGCGATGGGCTGGAGCGAGCGGATCGGCACGATCGAAGTCGGCAAGCAGGCCGACCTCGCCGCGGTCCGGCTCGATGCGATCGAGACCCAGCCGGTCTACAACGTCATATCCCAGCTGGTCTATGCCGCCGGTCGCCACCAGGTCAGCGATGTCTGGATCGCCGGCGTGCGCAAGCTGCGCGATCGCGTCCTCGGCGGATTCGACCTGGTCGAGCTGCTCGAGCGGACTCGGCGCTGGCGCGACCGCATCGCCACGGCATGACACGATGAACACGGGCAACGTCAATCCGGCCGAAGTGGCCAAGTTCGAGCGCCTCGCCAGTCGCTGGTGGGACAGCGAGGGCGAATCGCGTCCCCTGCACGATCTGAATCCGGCCCGGCTCGGCTATATCGCCGAACGGGCGGTTCTCAACGGAGCCCGGGTCGTCGATGTCGGCTGCGGCGGCGGCCTGCTCAGCGAGGCGATGGCGCGGGCCGGTGCCGACGTGATCGGCATCGATCTCGCCGCTGCCGTGCTCGAGGTGGCCCGACTGCACCTGCTCGAGAGCGGGCTCAAGGTCGACTATCGCGAAACCAGCGCCGAGACGCTCGCGCAGACGATGGGTGGACAGTTCGACGTGGTCACCTGCCTCGAGATGCTCGAGCATGTGCCGGATCCGGCCAGCGTCATCGGCGCCTGCGCCGATCTGCTGCGGCCCGGCGGCCGCCTGTTCGTGTCGACCCTGAACCGCACCCCGCGATCCTTCGTCACCGCCATCGTCGGCGCCGAACATGTATTGCGCCTGTTGCCGCGTGGCACCCATCACTATGCGCAGTTCATCAGGCCGTCCGAACTCGGCGCCGACCTGCGCGCCGCCGGCCTGCTCCTCGAGGACCTGCGCGGCATCGGTTACAACCCGCTGACCCGCAAGGCCTGGCTCAGCGATTCGGTTGCTGTCAACTACCTGGCCTGCGCCGTCAAGCCGGCATGAATGCAACGCCGGCGGTGCAGGCCGTCCTTTTCGATCTCGACGGCACCCTGGCCGACTCGGCACCGGACCTGGTCGCGGCCCTGGCTTCGCTGTGTGTCGAAATCGGCCACGCCGAGCCGGATCCCGTCGCGGTAAGGCGGGTCGTCTCGGCCGGCGGGCGCGCGATCCTGCGCTGCGGCTTGCCGGGCATCGAGGAACCCCAGGTCGAAGCCCTGCTGCCACGGTACCTCGATCTCTATGCGGCGCGTGGCAACGCCTCGACCCGGCTCTACGAGGGCATCGACGAAGTGCTGCGCGATCTCGAAGGGCAGGGCATCGCCTGGGGCATCGTCACCAACAAGGTCGGCTGGCTGGCCGCTCCGGTGGTCGAGAAGCTCGGCCTGACCCGGCGCTGCGGTGCGCTGGTCGCCGGCGATACCCTGGCCAGGCGCAAGCCCGATCCCGACCCGGTCCTGCATGCCTGCGCCCTGCTCGAGGTCGATCCGGCGCGTACCCTGTTCGTCGGCGACGACCTGCGTGACATCGAGGCCGGCCGCGCCGCCGGCACGCGCACGATCGCCGCGGCCTGGGGCTATCTGAATGGCGGCGACCCGGCTGACTGGGGCGCCGATGCGATCGCGGCCACGGTGGCCGCCTTGCCCGCGGTCCTGCGCCTGGATTAGGCGCCGTGACCGTCGAGGCACTGTCGAGTTTCGAGGCGAAGTGGGCGCTGGCGCATCCCGAACTGCCGCTGGCCCTGCGTTTTGCCTCGGCGTCGCAACGCCCGCTGATTTCCGCACTGGCCTGCCTCGGCCATGAAATCGCCCATGCCGCATTGCGCATCGATGAACCCGAGGTCGCCAGCACCAAACTGCACTGGTGGAGCGAAGAGCTGGCCGCGCTGCCGGCCGGAGGTTCGAGGCATCCGCTGACCGGCGTCCTCGCAGGCCATGCGCCGACGCGGTCGCTGGGCGCCGGAACCTGGTCCGCGCTCGTCGAGGCGGCGATGGCCCTGCGCGAGGCCGGTCCGGCTTCGACCCTGGAGGAACTGCTGGCCCGCTATCGCGCTTTCGATCTGCCGCTGGCGCGGGCCGAGGCAGCCATCCTGGAGCGCATCGACATCGATGCTACGGCGCAGGCGATGAGTCTGTCGCGGGCCCTGCATGAAACCATCCGGCTTCGCGAAGCGCTTGCCGGATCCGGCCTGCCGCTGCCGCTCGATCTGCTCGCCCGGCACGGCCTCTCGCGCGCCGAACTGGGTCGTACGCATGCCGAACGCGATGCCGCCCTGCGCGAGCATTTCGGCGTCCTGGCCTCGGCCCTGGACGCCAGCGACCACCGGCGCCTGTCGGCGCTGACCGCGATCACCGTGCATGTCGGCGGGCGGCGCGCGCGTCGCGCCGCGCGCGCACGCGATCCCCTTTCCATGGTCGCCCGCGACCTCGATCGCCTGCCGCTTTCGAGCGCATGGGCCGGGTGGCGGGCGGCGCGTCGCCTGCAAGCCGGGGCCTGATCCCGTACCCTGTGCGGCCTTGATCGGGGCGACGGACCACCCCACATCCTCGTTTCGGTGCCGGTGATCCGCGGCGCCGATCCGATCAGACAAGCGGGTAAACCAGATGACGACAACGCCGAACACCGCACGCGTGATGCCCGATATCGCCGCCGAGGCCGATGCCGGCAACGCCGGCCGCCTCGACTGGGTCGGCATGGACGAAATCGCCGTGCCGGTCCGCCTCGCCGGGGGCCATGGCGATATCGTGCAATCGCCGGCGCGCGTGGCCGCGCATGTCAACCTCAAGCGTGCCGACGTTCGCGGCATCCACATGTCGCGCCTGTATCTGCATGTCGATCGGCACCTGTCCAGCGAACCGCTGACGCCGTGTTCGCTGCGCCGCCTGTTGCGTGATTTCCTCGAATCGCATGCCGATCTGTCGGATCGCGCACGGATCAGCGTGCGCTTCGACCACATGGTCCGGCGCCCGGCGCTGGCCAGCGACAACAGCGGCTGGAAGACCTATCCGGTGGTCATCAACGCGAGCATGCAGGACGGTGCATTCGCCTTCGAACTCGAGACCGAAGTCCTCTATTCGAGCACCTGTCCGTGCTCGGCGGCGCTCGCCCGGCAACTGATCCAGGAGCAGTTCGAGGCCGACTTCGGCAAGGATAGACCGCTGGATCGTGGTGCGGTCCTGGAATGGCTCGGCAGCGAAGCCGGAATCCGGGCCACGCCGCACAGCCAGCGCAGCAGCGCGCGCGTGCGCGTGCGCCTGGCCAGCGCTTTCGAGTTTCCGATCATCGACCTGATCGACCTGGTCGAGAACGCGCTGCAGACGCCCGTGCAAACGGCGGTCAAGCGCGAGGATGAACAGGCCTTCGCCCTGCTCAACGGGCAGAACCTGATGTTCTGCGAGGACGCCGCACGACGCATGCAGCGCGCCCTCGACGGCGACGAGCGCATCGTCGATTTCTGGCTGCGCGCCGCGCACCTCGAAAGCCTGCATCCGCACGATGCGGTGGCCTATGCGACCAAGGGCGTCGAGGGCGGCTACACAGCCGACAGCGCCCGCTGAGGGAACCTCGAGGCCCCGTCCATGGTTTGACCCGTGGCGGCTGTTGCGGATGTCTGCGGGCGTCGTTGAGCCCCGCTTCTGCTGACGGTCTTTACCAGGAAGTTGACCGATCGCGATGCGTGCCGACCGGACCCGGTCGCTGACTCAGTATTTCTTGCGTGGCTTGTCGTGGCCGGAGCCGCCGCGGGCAAAGTGCTTCGGCTTGGCCCCCGCTCGCGGCGGTCGCGGGCCGCGCTCGCCAGCCGCATCATCGCGCTCGCCGTGCGGCTCGCCAGCCGTGCCGCGGCTGATGCGCAGGCGCTGACCGGCGACCCAGGCCTTCTTCAGGTGCTGCAGGATTTCCGACGGCATGCCCTCGGGCAGGTCGACCAGGCTGTGGTCCTCGCGGATCGTGATGCGGCCGATGTGCTTGCTGTCGAGCTCGGCTTCGTTGGCGATCGCGCCGACGATATTGCCGGGCTTGACCCCGTGCATGTGGCCGACCTCGACGCGGAAGGTTTCCATGCCCGGCTCGGGCGGCCGATGGTCCGATTCTGCGCGCGCACGCGGCTCGCGCGTCTCGACGGGGCGCTTGCGCCCGTCCTCGGCCGGATTGCTGAAGGCCTCGGTGCGCGCGGCGCGCGGATGGGGCGGCCGGTCGGCGCGCGGCCGTTCGCTGCGCTCGGCACGCAGCGAGCGCTCGTCGCGGCCACGCTCGCTGCGACTGGCGAAATCCTTGCGCTCGCGGCTAGCGGTCGGATCGAACTCGCGGCGCTCGGGCTTGGCCTTGGCCTCCAGCAGCAGCGGCTTGTCGCCCTGGGCCAGCCGGGCCAGGGCCGCGGCGATCTCGATCGCCGGCACGTCGTGCTCGGTTTCGTATTGCTCGATCACGCTGCGGAACACGCCGAGGTCGCTGGCGGCAAGCGCGGTCGTGATGCGGTCCTTGAAGCGGGTGATGCGGCGATCGTTGACGGTCTCGACCGAGGGCAGTTCCATGATCTCGATCGGCTGGCGCGTGGCGCGCTCGATCTGGCGCAGCATGTTGCGCTCGCGCGGCGTTACGAACAGGATCGCATCGCCTTCGCGTCCGGCACGGCCGGTGCGGCCGATGCGGTGCACGTAGGACTCGGTGTCGTAGGGAATGTCGTAGTTCAGCACATGGCTGATGCGCTCGACGTCGAGGCCGCGCGCGGCGACATCGGTGGCGACGAGGATGTCGAGCTTGCCGTCCTTGAGTTGCTGGATCGCGCGCTCGCGCTGGGCCTGGGCGAGGTCGCCGTTGATCGCGGCAGCGGCGAGGCCGCGCGCCTGCAGGCGTTCGGCCAGCTCTTCGGTGGCGACCTTGGTGCGCGCGAAGATGATCATCCCGTCGAATGGCTCGGCCTCGAGGATGCGGGTCAGCGCGTCGAGCTTGTGCATGCCGCTGACCAGCCAGTAACGCTGGCGCGTCTTCGCTGCGGTCGTGGTCTTGGACTTGATCGTGATCTCGACCGGTTCACGCAGATGGGTTTGGGCGATGCGCCGGATCTGGGTCGGCATGGTCGCCGAGAACAGCGCGATCTGACGGGTCGGAGGGGTCTTCTTGAGCACGGCCTCGACATCGTCGATGAAGCCCATACGCAGCATCTCGTCGGCTTCGTCGAGCACGAGGCAGGTCAGTTCGGAAAGATCGAGCGAGCCGCGCTCAAGGTGATCGATGACACGACCCGGCGTGCCGACAACGACGTGCACGCCGCGGCGCAAGCCACCGAGCTGCGGGCCGTAGGCCTGGCCGCCATAGATCGGCAATACGTGGAAGCCCGGGATATGCGTGGCATAGCGCTGGAAGGCTTCGGCCACCTGGATCGCGAGTTCACGCGTCGGCGCCAGCACGAGGGCCTGCGGTTTGCTCTTGCGCAGGTCGAGCCGGTTCAGGATCGGCAGGGCAAACGCGGCGGTCTTGCCGGTACCGGTCTGGGCCTGGCCCAGGACATCCCTGCCTTCAAGCAGATGCGGGATCGTGGCCGCCTGGATCGGCGAGGGTGATTCATAGCCGACCTCGGCAAGGACGCGTTGCAGGGGCTCGCCGAGGGCGAGGTCCTTGAAGCTCGGAATGGCGGGCGTGACGTCGGTCGCCGTGCTGGACATGGGGAATACTCGATGCGCCGACGGCCGGAATCCGGCAGGCCAGCGGGGAAGGAAGGGCTGCCATTGTAACGATTTGGCGGCCCGGCCGCGCGCATTCGCCAGAGCGGGCAACCCGGCGCTTTTGCGCCATTCAGGATTTCGGCGGGTGCTTGCCGCGCCCAGAGCCGGACTTGTTGCCGCCGCCGTCCTCCTTGTTGACGGTGGCCCAGGCACGCTTCTCGGCTTCCTCCTTCGATACGCCCTTCTCGCGATAACCCTCCTCGATATGTTCGGCCTTGCGCTTCTGCTTGTCGGTATAGGCGGATTTGTCTCCACGTGACATGGCTGCCTCCTGATTGCATATCCGGCTCCATCCTGCTCCGGCAGAGCTGACTCCAGCGGTAATCGGACACTGCATTAATCGCCAATAAATCATGGGCTTGCGTGTATCGAGCTTGTATCGCCGGGGGGCCGCCCCCATACGGGGGGTCTTCCCACACGGCAGATCCGACCCCATGAGCGAACTGATTGCGCAGGCCGAAAACCGACTGTTGCGCCCCGGCGGGCTGGCGGCCTCGGATCTCGATCGCGTGTTCGCTCGTCTGATGACACCGGCCGTGGACTGCGCTGATCTGTATTTCCAGCACTCGCGCAGCGAGTCCTGGATGCTCGAGGACGGCCTGGTCAAGGAGGGCAGCCACTCGATTGAACAGGGCGTCGGCGTGCGCGCCCTGTCCGGCGAAAAAACCGGATTCGCCTATTCGGATGACATCGTCATGCCGGCCCTGCTCGAAGCGGCCGGCTCGGCGCGGGCCATCGCGCGCTCCGGCAACGACGGCAATGGCCGCCCGCTGACGACGGTTGCTGCGCGTCCGCTGTATCCGGCGATCGACCCGATCGACACGATGTCGAGCGGGGTCAAGGTCGCCCTGCTGCGCGACATCGATGCCTACACGCGTTCGCTCGATGCGCGCGTGCGCGAGGTGATCGTCAGTGTCTCGGCCACGGTCGACACGATTCTCGTTGCCGCCTCGGACGGCACGCTGGCCGCCGACGTGCGGCCACTGGTGCGCTTCAACGTCCAGGTCATCGCCGAGCAGAACGGCCGTCGCGAGACCGGCAGCGCTGGCGGCGGCGGCCGTTTCGGCCTCGATGAGCTGTTCGCCAACGAACGAGCGCAGTCTCTGGCCCGCGAGGCCGTGCGCTCGGCCTTGGTCAACCTCGAAGCGGTCGATGCGCCGGCCGGCAACATGACCGTCGTGCTCGGGCCGGGCTGGCCCGGCGTCCTGTTGCACGAGGCGATCGGCCACGGCTTCGAGGGCGATTTCAACCGCAAGGGAACCTCGGCGTTTTCCGGCAGCATGGGCCAGCGCGTCGCCGCCAAGGGCGTCACCATCGTCGATGACGGCACCCTGGCCGGACGTCGTGGCTCGCTCAGCGTCGACGACGAGGGCACGCCGTCGAACTGCACGGTGCTGGTCGAGGACGGCATCATGAAGGGCCTGATCCAGGACAAGTTCAATGCGCGCCTGATGGGCGTCAAGGCGACCGGCAACGGTCGTCGCGAATCGTTCGCCCACTTGCCGATGCCGCGCATGACGAATACCTACATGCTGGCCGGCGACAGGGATCCGCAGGAGATCCTGCGCTCGGTCAAGCGCGGCCTTTATGCGGTCAATTTCGGCGGCGGCCAGGTCGACATCACCAACGGCAAGTTCGTCTTCTCGGCCAGCGAGGCCTATCTGATCGAGGATGGCAAGGTGACCCGGCCGGTCAAGGGCGCGACCCTGATCGGCGCCGGTCCCGAGGTGCTCAAGCACGTATCGATGATCGGCAACGACCTCAAGCTCGACCAGGGCGTCGGCGTCTGCGGCAAGGATGGGCAGAGCGTGCCGGTCGGGGTCGGCCAGCCGACCCTGAAGATCGACAATCTGACGGTCGGCGGAACGGCCGCCTGAGCGCGCGCTCAGGCGGAGGCGGATGGATCCGATGCGACCTGCAATTCGCGCAAGGTGCGAAACAGTTCGCGTGAGGCACGCGGCGGTTTCTGGTTCTTCGCTTCGCTGTTGGCCTGACGGATCAGGTTGCGGATGTGCTGGCGGTCGGCGGCTGGGTGCAGCAGCAGCAGCTCGTCGAGCGCGCTGTCGCCTTCGGCGATCAGGCGGTCACGCCAGGCTTCGAGCTGGTGCAGCGCGGCAGTTTCGCGGTTGGATTGCTGGCGATCGCTGTCGAGTACGGTGCGAACGGCGGCGATTTCCTCGTCCTCGAGCCGCCGCAGCAGTTTGGCCAGGTACTGGGTCTGGCGTTTGCGCGCGATCGGCTGCGGGATTGCGCGGGTACGGCGGACTTCATCGATCAACGCAGGTTCGAGCGGAATGCGGACCAGTTGGGCGTCGGAAAGCGTGGCCAGGGTCTCGGCCATCTTGAAAATGGCCATCGCTTCGCGGCGCAGCTGGCTGCGGCTCGGGCCATCGAAGGCATCATCGGTTTCATCGTGGGACATCGGCAATCTGCAGGTAAGGGCCCTCTCGAACAGACAGGGCGCAGGCAATGGATCCAGAGGATAAGGCGTGAACCAGGCAATCACCAATCACGATGACAGCATCACCGAGCTCGACCGGCTGGCGACGCTGACCGAGGACGTCCTGCGGCGCTGTCGCAGCAAGGGCGCCAGCGAAGTCGATGTCGGCGTCGGCGTCGACGTCGGCCTCGAAGTCAGTGTGCGCCTCGGCGAGGTCGAAGCGATAGAGCACACGCGTGATCGCGGACTCTCGTTGACCGTCTATTTCGGCAAGCGCAAGGGCTCGGCGAGTACCGCTGACCTCAATCCCGACTCGATCGAAAAGACCATCGAACATGCCTGCGCGATCGCGCGCCACACCGAGGAGGACCCGTGCAACGGGCTGGCCGATGCGGACCTGCTCGCGCACGAATTTCCCGATCTCGACCTCTGGCATCCCTGGGACATCACCACGGAGGAAGCCACCGAGCTGGCGCTGCGCTGCGAGGCAGCCGGTCGCGCCTTCGATCCGCGCATCAGCAATTCCGAAGGTGCCACCGTGCAGGTCGGATCCTCGCTCGCGGTCGGCGCTACCTCGAACGGCTTCTTCTCGCGCGAACGTGATACCCGGCACATGATCTCCGCGGCACTGCTGGCCGAGGATGCCTCGGGCATGCAGCGCGACTACTGGTACGAATCGGTGCGATGCGCCGGTGATTTCCCCGACGTGGAATCGATCGGTCGCAAGGCCGCCGAGCGTACCGTTGCGCGTCTCGGCGCCCGCAAGCTCGATACCCGGCAATGCCCGGTACTGTTCACGCCGCCGGTCGCGCGCAGCCTGATCGGGAACTTCCTCTCGGCGGTCAGCGGCGGCGCGCTTTACCGGCGCGCGAGTTTCCTGGTCGACCACATCGGCAAGCCGGTCTTTCCGGAGTTCATGCAGATCGTCGAGCGTCCGCATATCCGGCGCGGCCCGGGCTCGGCTGCGTTCGATATCGAGGGCGTCGCCACACGCGATTCCGACCTGGTCAGCGATGGTCGCCTCGCCCGCTACCTGCTCGGCAGCTATTCGGCCCGCAAGCTCGGCATGAGGAGCACTGGCAACGCCGGCGGCGTGCACAACATCATCGTCAGCAATGGCGGCGACGATTTGGCTGCACTGCTCCGGCGCATGGGCAGCGGACTGGTCGTCACCGAACTGATGGGGCAGGGCGTTTCCCTGGTCACCGGCGACTACTCGCGCGGCGCCAGCGGATTCTGGGTCGAGAATGGCGAGATCGCCTACCCGGTCGAGGAAATCACGATCGCGTCCAACCTGCGCGAGATGTTCGCCAACATCGTTGCCGTCGGCAGCGATGTCGATCGCCGTTCGCACGTCATGACCGGCTCGATCCTGCTCGATCGCCTGACCGTAGCCGGGGCATGACCTCCTGCCCTTGACTCGCCGCCACCGCGATCGCACTGTGATCCTGCAAGCTCGGTAACGGAGAACACGCATGAACGTCGAAGTCGAACCGCAGGTCCCTACGCATGACGACGTCGCGCCGGTCGGCGACGAGCGCACCTGGGCCCTGCTGGGCCATCTTTCCGCATTCAGTGCCTTCATCGTGACCGGCCTGGGCTGCGTGCTCGGTCCGCTGATCATCTGGCTGGTCAAGCGCGACACCCTGCCGTTCGCCGGTGATCAGGCCAAGGAAGCGCTCAACTTCAATATCACCGTGCTGCTCGCCGCGCTCGGGTTGTGGATCATCACCCTGATCACGTTGGGGCTCGGCCTGCTGCTGACGATTCCGCTCGGCCTGGCCCTGTTCGTGTACTGGATCGTGTTCACGATCATCGCCGCGGTCAACGCCAACAACGGCATCCGCTACCGTTATCCGATGACCCTGCGCCTGATCAACTGATCGCGAGATCAGTTGTCGCGTTCGGCGATGAAGCGGGCCAGGTCGCGCAGGTCGCGGGCGGATTCGCCCATCGGTTCCAGCACGTTGAGGGCTTCTTCGGTCAGTTCGGCGAGGTGAGCGGCCGAAGCCTGCAGGCCGAGGATGGCCGGATAGGTCGGCTTGGCCTGGTTGGCATCCTTGCCAAGGGTCTTGCCAATGCGTTCGACCTCGCCCTCGACATCGAGGATGTCGTCGCGAATCTGGAAGGCCAGGCCAATGCAGTGGCCGTAGCGTTCGAGGGAACCGAGCAAGGACGGGTCGCTGCAGCCTGCGGCCAGGGCGCCGAGGCGCACCGAGGCACGGATCAGGGCGCCGGTCTTGTGCACGTGCATGCGTTCGAGATCATGCGCACTGAGCAGCTTGCCGACCGCGGCCAGGTCGAGGGCCTGGCCGCCGGCCATC
The DNA here is from genome assembly GCF_900115085.1 of Dokdonella immobilis. Classification (GTDB taxonomy): domain Bacteria; phylum Pseudomonadota; class Gammaproteobacteria; order Xanthomonadales; family Rhodanobacteraceae; genus Dokdonella; species Dokdonella immobilis. The sequence continues at coordinate 208,144 of NZ_FOVF01000005.1, forward strand.
CCATGCGATCCACAGGCATGGCCGAGCACGCGCAGCATCTCGAGGCGGGTACGCGCATCGATTCCGGCCATGGAATCATTGGCCAGCACCTCGAATGCGAGCGCCTGCAGCGCGTCGCCGGCGAGGATCGCCATCGCTTCGCCGAACTCGATATGGCAGGTCGGGCGACCGCGGCGCAGGTCGTCATCGTCCATGGCCGGCAGGTCGTCGTGGACCAGCGAATAGGCGTGGATGACCTCGACCGCCACGGCGCAAGCGTCGAGGCGTTCCAGCGGTGCACCGAATGCGCAGCCAGTGGCGTAAACCAGGAGAGGACGCATGCGCTTGCCAGCGCCCATGACCGCGTAGTGCATGGCCCGGTGCAATTCCACGGGCGGCTGCTGCACCGCGGGCAGGGAACGGGCCAGGGCCGCGTCGGCGTGCGCGGCCAATGCGCGCAGAGTCGGCGTCAGTTCGAATGCTGTGTCGGGAGGATTGATGGCGGATACCTGCGCGGAATTCGGAGCGTGTCCGCGTTAGAAGAGGGCCGGTACTAGGGCGTGTCGGGATCGAACGGCTCGGCCGACTCCGGCTTGGCCGGGTCCAGCAACTGCCTGACCCGCAGTTCGGCCTGCTCGAGCGCACTCTGGCAGTTGCGGTAAAGGGCGACGCCACGCTCGAATGACTTGAGCGATTCGTCCAGCCCCATTTCGCTGTCTTCCATGCGCGAAACGAGCTTCTCGAGCTCGTCGAGAGACTGCTCGAATTCGGCGACCTTGTCGGGGTTTTCAGGGCTGATTGTGGACATGCGGCGAAGGCTAGCCTGCCGCCCTCATGCGGTCAATGCATGGTTCCAGTGCAATTGCCGGCGCAGTCGTGTGAACAGCGAGCGGCCCGAATCGCTCAGCCACAGATCGCCGACGCCCAGCAGCTCGCCATGCTCGTCGAAAACCATCGGAATCCTGCCGCGTTTCCAGGGTGGAATGCCCGCCTCCTGGAACAGGTCGCGCAGTTCGCGTCGGTGCGCTCCGGCCGCCAGCCGCAGGGATTCACCGCCGTGGCGAAAGCGTACGCGCAGGCGTTGGCCGTTCGTCAGCGGCGGGCTTTCTCCATCCACGCCGACGAGGCTAAGGGTGCCGAGTGAAGCCGGCAACTTGAGCGCGCTACCGTCCCAGTCGCGCTCCCAGCCCACGCTCGGCGCGGGCAGCGGCTGCAAGGCGTACACGAGGTCGCGGTAGCGACGCAACTCGGCGCCGGGCCAGCGGATGCAGGGAAGCTTGTCCTCGCCCGCTTCGGCAAGCTGGCGGACCAGCTCGGCGACCTGGTACTGATTCGGCCCGGGCAGCCCGATGCCACGCAGCCACCGCCGCAAGACCGGGTCGCGCAGGGCTTCGGGCAGAGCCAACCAGTCGCGATGGCGCAGCGTGTGCGGATCCAGACCCTGCACCCGCGCCAGGGCCTGGATCGATTCCGCTTCGATGAAATCGGCGGCGGCGCGTACCCAGCTCGCGCTTTGCACGATGCTGGCATCGGCCTCGGGCCAGCGCGCACGCAGTCGCGGCAGGATCTCGATACGAAGGAAGTTGCGGTCGATCAAGGTGTCGGCATTGCTCGGATCGCTGACCCAGCGCAACTGCTGCGCGTCGGCGTAGCTGTGCAACAGCGATCGCGAAATCCCGAGCAGCGGCCGCCAGGCGAGAAACTCGCCGAGTCGCCGCAGCGTGCGCATGGCGCCGAGCCCCTCGGGCCCGGCGCCGCGCAGGAGCTTGAGCAGCACGGTTTCGGCCTGGTCGTCGCGATGATGGGCGAAGGCGACGATCTCCCCCTCGACGAGCGCGGACTGCAGGGCTGCAAAGCGGACACGCCGGGCTGCGGCCTCCAAGCCGCTGCGGCCGCGTTCTACCTCGGTGCGCAGCACGGTCAGGGGCACCTCGCAGTCGGCGCACGCCCGCGCGCACTGTGCCGACCACACGCCACTGTCGGCGTGCAAGCCGTGATCGACATGGATGGCGCGCAGGCCGCGCTGGCGAGCCTCGGGAAGGCCGCTGAGCAGATGCAGCAACACCGAGGAATCGAGGCCTCCGCTCAGGGCCACGGCAATCGGGCCCTGCGGCAGCGTGCCCAGTGCGTTGCGCAAGAGGTCGCGCAGTCGACCGGGCATGGCGGATCTCAGGGCGCCCGGCAGGAACGGTGCCGGTGGCGGATCAATTCCATGAGCAAACGACCTTGCCGCAGTGTCCGGATTCCATCAACTCGAAGCCCTTCTGGAAATCGTCGATCGGAATCTGGTGGGTGAGCACCTTTTGCAGTGGAAATCCGCTGAGGACCATCTGCGTCATCTTGTACCAGGTTTCATACATGCGCCGGCCGTAGATGCCCTGCACGGTGAGGCCCTTGAAGATGATCTTGTCCCAGTCGACGCCGGCGCCGCGCGGCAGGATGCCGAGCAGGGCGATCTTGCCGCCGTGATACATGCATTCGAGCATGTCGTTGAAGGCTCGCGGGTTGCCACTCATCTCCATGCCGACATCGAATCCTTCGATGTGCAGATCCTTGACCACGTCGAGCAGGGATTGCTTGGAGACGTTGACGACGCGGGTCGCGCCCATGTCGGCAGCGAGCTTGAGGCGATAGTCGTTGACGTCGGTGACCACCACGTTGCGGGCGCCGACGTGCTTGGCGATGCCGGCGGCGATGATGCCGATCGGGCCGGCGCCGGTGATCAGGACGTCCTCGCCGATCAGGTCGAATTCGAGCGCGACATGCGCGGCATTGCCGTAAGGATCGAAGAATGCGGCCAGCTCGGACGGGATCTGGTCGGGGATCGGCCAGAGATTGGAAGCAGGCACGGCCACGTATTCGGCGAAGGCGCCGGCACGATTGACGCCGATACCGACCGTGTGCGGGCACAGGTGCTGTTTCCCTGCACGGCAGTTGCGGCAGACGCCGCAGACGATGTGGCCTTCGGCGGAAACCCTCTGGCCGATCTCGTAGCCGCGAACGCCGGCGCCAATTTCGACGATGCGGCCGACGAATTCGTGGCCGATCACGAGCCCGGGCTTGATCGTGCGTTGCGACCACTCGTCCCAGAGGTAGATATGCAGGTCGGTGCCGCAGATTGCGGTCTTCTCGAGCTTGACCAGGACATCGTTGGGGCCGATCTCCGGAAGCGGCACCTGTTCCATCCAGATACCCTTGGCCGCTTCGCGCTTGACCAGCGCCTTCATCGTGTTCGACATGTCCTGATACCTGAAAAACCGGAGCCGCATTATACGGGTTCAGCGGCGACCCACGGCGGCCTTGCCGGGCGGGCCGTTCAGGCGGCCATCACCTCGGTGCTGTCCTCAGGAAACCGGCATCTGCCGGCTTGCGACAGCGGGTTCGCCGAGTCGGAGCAGGTCGATGACGGCATCCTGGGACATCGAGCGATGGAAATGGAAGCCCTGCAGGCGATCGCAGCCGGCCGACTGGAACCATGCCAGTTGCGCTGCGGTCTCGATGCCCTCCGCGACGACCTCGAGGCCGAGGCTGTGGGCCAGCGACAGCATCGCCCGCACGATCGCCGCATCGCGAGGATCGATCAGGACGTCGACGACGAAGCTGTGGTCGATCTTTAGGCCGTCGAAAGGCAGCTGGCGCAGGTGCTTTAGCGAGGAAAAGCCGGTGCCGAAATCGTCCAGCATGACGCGGACGCCGAGGTCCCGCAGGCGGTCGATGCTCAATGCCGCATGCTCCGGATGCCCGAGTGCGATCGATTCGATGATTTCGATCTCCAGGCAGGCCGCGGCCAGGCCGGTGCGCTCGAGCAGGGCATGGATCATGTCGGGGAAGGAGCGACGCTGGAAGCTGTAGGCCGATACGTTGACCGCTACCGTCAGTGCCTCGCGGTCGGGTCGCTGCCACTTCCGGGCGCAGTTGCAGGCCTGTTCGAGCACCCAGATGTCGAGTGCCTCGACCAGGCCGAGCGGTTCGAGCTGGCCAATAAAGGCATCGGGAGCGAGTAGCCCGCGTTGCGGATGCTGCCAGCGCACCAGCGCCTCGAAACCGCAGATTTCGAGGCTCCAGCCATCCAGGATCGGCTGGAATTCTAGGACGAATTCGTTGTTGATGAAGGCGGTCCGCAACTCGGACTGCAAGGCCAGCTGACTGCGTGCGGCAGCATCGAGGTCGGGTGCATAGAAGCGATAGCGCATGGCGCCTTCGGCCTGGGCGCGCGCGCGCGCCATCTCCGCGCACGATTGGAGGGCGTCGGCGGTGACCGCATCCTTGGGCGCGAGGGCTACGCCTACGCTGGCCTCGAGTGCAATCTCGCGGCCATTCCAGAATACCGGCAACGCCAGGGCGGCGAGCACCTTTTCGGCAATGCGCTGGGACACGGTTTCACTGCCCAGGCCAGCGCCGTGCAGGGCGATATGATCGGCGCCCGGTCGCGCTGCAACCATGCCGTTCGACCGAGCCACCTCCTCGATGCGTTCGGCACTGGTTGCCAGTGCGATATCGACGCCATCCATGCCGGTGGCAACGGCGATGTTGCCGAGATTGTCGAGGCGCACGAGCAACAGCACGGCACCGTTCGGATGCTGCATCTGCTGGCCGAGGTGACCCAGCATCTGCGAGCGGTTGGGCAGTCCGGTCAACTGGTCGAACAGGCGCAGGCGTTCGGCGGCATCGGTCGCGCTTTCGGCGCGGTCGCGTTCGTTTTCGAGCAGCCAGATGACCAGGCCGTAGCCAATGAACAACTGCGTGATCAGGCTGAATACGTTGGTGAACTTTGCCCATGGCCAGTTGCTGCCGCCGCTGGCAATCAGCGCGTAGGAGGAAAACACGTGCAACTGGTCGAACCCGTAGAGGGTCAATGCGACCGCGGTCAACTGCTGGCCAAGCCGGCCCCGAGGCCAGACCCGGGCGATCGCAATGCCCATGCCCAATGCGGCCAGTCCGGTGATCAGGTAACGCAGTCCGACCCGGAGGAAATGCCGCTCCTGGGCGTATTGCGGATCAAAGGCAAAAGCCAGGCCGCTGAGCAGTCCGAACAGGCTGGCGAAAATCAGGGCCTGGCCGATCTGGACCCGCGTCCAGCGCTGCGTTCGCCAGATCGCCATCGTGCCCATGATCAGGGCCGCTACCTGGGTGTAGGCGGCGACCAGCGACAGACAGGACAGGCCAAGCCGGAAAGGATGCCCGGAAGGCATGGCATTCATGAGCATCCAGGAGGAGCCGGACGCGGCAAGATAAATCGACAGCGACAGGAAGCTCACCGACCACAGCAACAGGTGGTCGCGTCGGAACAGGCGAAAATAATGCGCAAAGACTATCGCCTGGGTCAGGGCGACCAGCGACCCGACGAAATACACCACCAGGTCGAGGATCGACCAGTCGTTCATTGTGAAGAGTCCGCCCTTGCGCTCGCAGACAGGTATGTGAGCCTAGTGGAGGCGCATTTGTCAAAGTTTTTGCATCAAAGGCCCAAAAGCGCGAGCGGTTAGCCTCAAGCCGACCAGGGACGTGACCGCCGCGTGCTCGCTGCGTGGAATAGAATCGCCCCATGAATCGCGAAGACCGTCGACCGCGCATCATCTTCCTGATGGGGCCGACCGCTTCGGGCAAGACCCGGCTTGCCTGCGGACTCGCCGCTGAGCATCCGCTGGACCTGGTCAGCGTGGATTCTGCGCTGGTCTACCGTGGCATGGATATCGGCACGGCGAAGCCGAATGCGCAGGAACTGGCCGCGCACCCGCACCGGCTGGTCGACATCCGCGATCCCGACCAGCCCTATTCGGCGGCCGAATTCCGCGACGATGCGCTTGCCGCGATCGGCGAGATCGTGGCGGCGGGAAGGATTCCGCTGCTGGTTGGCGGAACCGGCCTGTACTTCCGCGCACTGGAACGCGGCCTGTCGCCGCTGCCGCCGGCCGATGCGGCGCTTCGTCGCCTTCTGGCCGAGGAAGCGGGCCGGCTCGGGAAGGCGTGCATGCACGAGCGCCTGGCCCGGCTCGACCCTGCAACCGCAGCGCGGCTCGATCGCAACGACGGCCAGCGCGTGCAACGCGCGCTCGAGGTCATAGCGCTCAGCGGCAAGCCGCTTTCGGACCAGCACGGCGGGATCCGGTCCCGGCTGCCCTATCGGGTGCTCAAGCTGGCCCTGCTGCCGCGCGACCGGGCGCCCTTGCATGCACGCATCGCGACTCGCTTCGACACCATGATCGAGGCCGGTTTGATCGAGGAATTGCGCCGCTTGCGCGGCCTCGCGGAGGTTTCGGCGGATCTGCCATCGATGCGCGCCGTCGGCTATCGTCAGGCCTGGGCCTACTTCGACGGAAGGATCGGATTCGACCGTTTTCGACTCGACGCCATACACGCCACCCGGCAACTGGCGAAGCGCCAGATCACCTGGTTGCGCTCGGAACTGGATGCGCGTCTGTTCGATCCCGACCTGACCGAGGTTCCGGACCGCCTCGACAGGGCCGTTCGGGACTTTCTCGAAAGCTGAGCGCAATTCCCATGCGAACGTTCTCTTCGGGCGCCCATTGGTTTAGTATTCAGGTCTGTGTGCCGGGGCGCTGCGCGTTCGATCCCTGGCCCCGTTCGGGGCCGGCTCGAAGATGGCGCAGGGCTTTTTTCCCGGTTCGGGGCAAGGGTTCAGGAGAATAATAATGTCCAAAGGACAGTCACTGCAGGATCCGTTCCTCAATGCGCTGAGGCGCGAACGCGTTCCTGTCTCGATCTACCTGGTCAATGGCATCAAGCTTCAGGGCACCGTCGAATCGTTCGACCAGTTCGTCGTCCTGCTGCGCAACACGGTCAGCCAGATGGTCTACAAGCATGCCATCTCGACCGTCGTGCCGAGCCGCAACGTGCGCATCAGCGGCAACGAAGAAGCCGATGCCGGCGAACCCCACGAATCCGAGTAGACGAACTGTTTGATCGATCGAAAAAAGGCGAACGCGCGCTGCTGCTGCAGGCGCAACCGCCCGGTCAGCACGATCCGGCGCTGCTCGAGGAGTTCGCGGAGCTCGCCCGTTCGGCCGGTGCCGGCGTGGTCGGCACGCTGACTGCGCGACTCGACAAGCCCAATCCGCGCTACTTCATCGGCACCGGAAAGGCCGAGGAGCTCAAGGCCCAGAAGCAGGCCCTCGATGCCGATCTGATCCTCGTCAACCACACCCTGAGTCCGGTCCAGGAGCGCAACCTCGAGAAGTTCACCGAGTGCCGCGTGGTCGATCGCACCGGCCTGATCCTCGACATCTTTGCCCAGCGCGCGCGATCGCATGAGGGCAAGCTGCAGGTCGAACTGGCCCAGCTCAAGCATCTGTCGACGCGTCTGGTCCGCGGTTGGACCCATCTCGAGCGCCAGCGCGGCGGTGCGATCGGGCTGCGCGGCCCGGGCGAAACCCAGCTCGAAATCGACCGCCGTCTGCTCGGGGCGCGCGTCAAGCAATTGCAGAAGCGCCTCGACAAGGTCGAGGTCCAGCGTGCCCAGGCGCGCCGCTCGCGTGAGCGCAGTGCGCTGCCCCTGGTCGCCCTGGTTGGCTACACCAATGCCGGCAAATCGACCCTGTTCAATGCGATGACCGGAGCCGGCGTATATGCCGCCGACCAGTTGTTCGCAACGCTCGACCCGACCCTGCGGCGCATCGACGGACTCGAATGCGGGCCGATCGTGCTGGCCGATACGGTGGGCTTCATCCGCGACCTGCCGCACGATCTGGTCGCCGCGTTCCGCTCCACCCTGGCCGAGGCGCGCGAAGCGGACCTGCTCCTGCATGTCATCGATGCCTCGGATCCCGAGCGCGATACGCGCATCGCCGATGTCGAGCGGGTGCTGGCGGAAATCGGTGCCGCCGATCTGCCCCAGGTGCTGGTGTTCAACAAGATCGACCGGTTGCAGTCGGATGTACCGAGAGTCGAGCGCTTCGAGCAGGACGGTCCCCTACGGGCCTGGGTCTCGGCTCGTGACGGGATCGGCATCGGATCCCTGCTCGAGGCGGTCGGCCAGGCCCTGGCCAGCGAGCGGGTACACCAGGTCCTGCAGGTGCCGGCGACCTCGGGACGGCTGCGCGCAAGGTTGCATGAACTTGGCATGGTGGCCTCGGAGCAAGCCGACGAAAGCGGCTGGCGCATCGAGATCGATGCCCCGCGGTCGTTGATCGAACCGCTGTTCGGCATGCCTGGAGGCCATGGTGCATGGTTGAAAGGCGCCTTGCTTGCCCCGACTGATGGGGCTACCTACAATCATTCGAAAGACACTCATTATTGAAGCGCCTCCGCGGCAGTCCAGTCGCGGCTACCCTTGGGCAAGGCGCTTGGCATCAGCTCTCCGGTCTCCAGCGCATGATTCCACCGGAATTGGCGATCGGATGGCGCGGCAGAGTCCAAACAGGAATGGCTCAATGGCTTGGAACGAACCCGGTAGCGGCAAACAGCGCGATCCTTGGAAGGACAATGGAGGCGGCAAGAATGATCTCGACGACGCCATCCAGCGCATCAAGGGCGCGTTCGGGCGGCTGTTCGGCGGTGGCGGTGGCGCCCCAGGCGCGGGCCGCAATGGCGGCGGCGTCCTGCTTGCGATCATCGGCCTGCTGATTGCCTGGGTCCTGTTCGATTCCTGGGTCCAGGTGAACGCCGGCAAGGAAGCCGTGGTCCTGCGCTTCGGCGAGTATTCGCGCACGATGCCGCCAGGCTTCAACCTGAAATGGCCACGTCCGATCGAGAGCGCGAGCGAGGTCAACGTGCAGGAGGTGCGCAACATCTCGGACACGGTGCGCATGCTGACGCGCGACGAGAACATCGTCCAGGTCGAATTCAACGTCCAGTACGAGGTCGCCGATTCGACCTTGTTCCTCTACGCAACCCGCGATCCGGACCAGACCCTCAAGCAGGCGGCGGAAAGCGCGGTACGCGAGGTCATCGGCACCAGCAAGCTCGATGCCATCATGCCGGATCAGCGGGTCGAACCGCTCGAGGGCGAGAAGCCGGTCGCAAACCCCAGCGCCGAACTGGCCCAGCAGGCGAAGAAGGTGCTCCAGCAGACGCTCGAGCGTTACCACGCCGGCTTGCAGGTCAACGACCTCAACTTCCAGAACGTGCGGCCACCGCAGGAAGTGAAGGATTCCTTCGACGACGCGATCAGCGCGCGCGAAGACCGCCAGCGCGCCAGCAACGTCGCCGATGCCTATGCCAAGCGCGTCGTTCCCGAGGCGCGTGGCGAGGCGGCGCGCATCCTGGCCGAGGCGCAGGGCTACAAGGCCGAGCGCATCGCCAAGGCGGAGGGCGACGCCCAGCGCTTCGACCTGATCGCCAGCCAGTACCGTGCCGCGCCCGAAGTGACGCGCAAGCGGCTTTACCTCGAAACCATGCAGCAGGTCGTCAGCGGCACGCCCAAGATCATCGACTTCACTGGCGGCAAGAACCTGTTGCAGATCCCGGTGCCCGCCGCCGGCCCGCCCCCGCCATCGGCCGACGCCGCAGCGGCGATGAGCGCCGCCGAATCCGACAAGGGAGGTCGCTGACATGCGCCCGATCGTGAGCATTCTTATCGCCGGCGTGATCCTGCTGGCGATCAATTGCGTCTTCGTCGTACGCGAAGGGCAGACCGCCATCCTCCTGCAGTTCGGGCGCATCGTCGAATCCGGCTACAAGCCCGGCCTGCATTTCAAGATTCCGCTGATGCAGCAGGCGTTGCGCTTCGACAGCCGGTTGCAGACGCTCGATGCAGCCGCAGAACGCTACCTGACCTCGGAAAAGAAGGACGTCAACGTCGACTTCGTGGTCAAGTGGAAGATTTCCGACCCGACCCGCTTCTACACCTCCGTGGCCGGGGACCAGGACCGCGCGCAGCAGCGACTCGCACCGACGATCAAGGACGGCATGCGCACCGCGATCAATTCGCGCACGCTCAAGGAAGTGGTGTCGAGTGCGCGCTCCGACCTGACCGACACCCTGGTCGAGAACGCCAATCTGAAGACCCGCAACCTCGGTATCGAGATCATCGATGTGCGCATCAAGCGGGTCGATCTGCCCGAGGCCAGTTCGGTGCTGCGTTCCGTGTACGAACGCATGCGCTCGGAACGCAAGCAGGTCGCCGATGCATTGCGTGCTGAAGGCAACGAGGCGGCCGAACGGATCCGCTCGGATGCCGATCGCCAGGTCCAGATCATCAAGGCCGAAGCCTATCGCGAGGCCCAGAGCGGGCGCGGCGAGGGCGACGCCAAGGCCGCCGAGATCTATGCCTCGTCGTACGGCAAGGACGCGGAGTTCTACGCGTTCTACCGCAGCCTAGAGGCCTATCGTGAGGCCTTCCAGGCCAACAACGGCGTACTCGTCCTCGATCCGAAATCCGAGTTCCTGCACTACCTGCAAGACAGCAAGTAGGCCCGGCATGCCGGTCGAACTCGTTTCGGCGCTATGCCTGGTCGTAGTCATCGAAGGACTGTTCCTGTTCGCCGCGCCGGGCGCCTGGAAGCGCATGGCCGACCGCATCCAGCAGATCGACGAGCGCACCTTGCGCATCGTCGGTGCGATCATGATGGGCTGCGGGCTGGTAGCTTTGAAGATGGTGCATTGATGGACGGGAATGGGGAATGGAGAATAGGGAATGGGTTACAGCAGAAGCGGCTTCCCGTTCTGCTTTGCCCACTCCCTATTCTCCATTCTCGATTCCCGCTCCACTGACATCGCCCCATAACGGGGACCGACAACGAACACAAGAGAACATCATGGGCAATTCGGTAGTAATTCTGGGTGCGCAGTGGGGCGATGAAGGCAAAGGCAAGATCGTCGATCTCCTGACCGAGCGGGTCGGCCTGGTTGCGCGCTTCCAGGGCGGCCACAACGCCGGCCACACGCTTGTCATCAACGGCAAGAAGACGGTCCTGCACCTGATCCCCTCGGGCATCCTGCGCGCGGGCGTGCAATGCCTGATCGGCAATGGCGTCGTACTCTCGCCGGCCGCGCTGCGCAAGGAAATCACCGAACTCGAGGAGGAGGGCGTCGAGGTCCGGACGCGCCTGAAGATCAGTCCGGCCACGCCCCTGATCATGCCGTACCACATCGCCGTCGATCAGGCCCGCGAAAGGGCATCGGGGGCCAAGGCGATCGGCACGACCGGACGCGGCATCGGCCCGGCCTACGAGGACAAGGTGGCCCGGCGCAGCATCCGCGTGGCCGACCTCATGTATCCGTCCGAACTGCCCGAAAAGGTCCGCACGGCTGTCGACTACCACAACTTCATCCTGACCCAGTGGCTGAAGACCGACGGCGTCGACTATCAGAAGGTGCTCGACGAAGCGCTCGACTACAGCGAATACCTGCGTCCGATGATCGATGATGTATCGACGCTGCTGTACGACGCGCGCCGGCGCGGCGACCACATTCTCTACGAAGGGGCGCAGGGCGCGTTGCTCGACATCGATCACGGCACCTACCCCTATGTGACGTCTTCGAATACGACCATCGGCGGCGCCCTGGCCGGGACCGGCGTCGGCGCCAGCGACATCGACTACGTGCTCGGGATCTGCAAGGCCTACGCGACCCGCGTGGGTGGCGGTCCGTTTCCGACTGAACTCGACGATGAAATGGGCGAAGCGCTGCGCAAGCGCGGCAACGAATTCGGCGCGAGCACCGGCCGGCCGCGCCGCTGCGGCTGGATCGACCTGGTCGCCCTCAAGCGTGCGACCCAGATCAATGCGATCAATGGCCTGGCCATCACCAAGCTCGACGTACTCGATGGCCTGCCGACGATCAAGGTCTGCATCGCCTATGAGTACCGCGGCAAGCGCCGCGACCTGGCTCCGCTCGATGCGGATGGCTGGGATGAATGCAAGCCGGTCTATCTCGACTTTCCCGGCTGGGAAGAGCCGACCTCGGGCGTGCGAGAATGGAACCGGCTACCGGCAGCGGCGCGGGCCTACCTGCGCGCGGTCGAGGAGTTGTCCGGATGTCACCTCGCGCTCGTCGCAACCGGTGCCGACCGCGACGACACGATCGTCCTGCGCGATCCGTTTGCCTGATTGAAGCGGGAATGGGGAATGGAGAGCAGGGAATAGGGAGTAGGGGAAAGCAGACAATTGAAGGTACGTTGTCGCGATTCCCGGGATTTGAACTCTGGCAGGATCCGTTTCATCCATTTCCGGTTCCCCATTCCCCATTCCCCATTCCCCATTCCCCATTCCCGGATCGAAAAAAAACCGCCTTGCGGCGGTTTTCTTTCGATATGGTGCCCAGAAGAGGACTCGAACCTCCACGGGTCGCCCCGCTAGCACCTGAAGCTAGTGCGTCTACCAATTCCGCCACCTGGGCAAACCCCGACGCGCTGTCGCCACCGGGGGCGCGAAAGATACGTGGGCCATGGCAGACTGTCAATGATCCAGCGCGCACAATGACTCCGGATTCATCGCTTGCCGGTGAATCCGCCTGAACACCAGGCTCCAACCCTGCCTTGCGCAGGCACGAAACAGGACCCGTCCCAGTGCGAAAGAAAACTTCCGGAACCTCCAAGCCCGGACCGAAAAAGACCGCGAAATCCAAGCTGCCGCCGTGGATGCCGCAAAGCGCGACGACCTCGCCGAAGTCCGGCAAGCGCGGCACACCCGGCAAGCCGGACAAGCGCGCGGGGTCTGCCGCCCGCGCGGGCTCGTGGTCGCCCAGGCCGAGCGACCCGTTTGCCCAGCGCGAAGCCCAGCGCTACGAGCGCCCGATTCCAAGCAGGGAGGCGATCATGAGCCTGCTGGCCGAACAGGCCTCCCTGCTCAAGACCGAGGCGGTGGCCGCCGCCCTGGGCCTGCGCAGCGAACAGGATATCGATGCCCTGACCAAGCGCCTCGCGGCCATGGTTCGCGATGGGCAGTTGCTGCAGAACCGTCGCGGCGGCTATGGCGTCGCCCAGAAGCTGGATCTCATTCCCGGTGTCATCATCGCCAATGCAGAGGGCTTCGGTTTTCTGAAGCCCGATGAAGGTGGCGACGACCTGTACCTGTCGCCGGCACAGATGCGCACGGTGCTGCATGGCGATCGCGTGCTCGGCAGCGTCGTCGGCGTCGATCGCCGGGGCCGCCGCCAGGGCGCGATCGTCGAAGTCCTTGAACGGCGTCCATCACGCCTGGTCGGACGCGTCATCGTCGAGGACGGCTTGACCCTGGTCGCACCCGATGACCGGCGCGTGCATCAGGACATCCTGATCCGGCCGGGCGACGAGCAAGGCGCTCGCGCCGGGCAAATCGTGATCGCCGAGATCAGCGACCCGCCGACCCAGCATCGCGGACCGATGGGGCGCATTCTCGCCGTGCTCGGCGAGCGCCTGACCCCCTCGATCATCGTCGAGATGGCGATCGCCAGCCACAACCTGCCGCATGCGTGGCCGGAGGCGGTAATCCACCAGGCAGCCGAGGTCGATCCGCAGGTATTGGCTTCCGAGATCAAGGGTCGCGTCGACCTGCGCTCGCTGCCCCTGGTCACGATCGACGGCGAGGATGCGCGCGACTTCGACGACGCGGTCTATGCCGAGGCGAACGCGAAGGGCTTCCGTCTGATTGTCGCCATCGCCGACGTTTCGCACTACGTCAGGACCGGCAGCGTGCTCGACGAGGAAGCCTACCTGCGGTCCACGTCGGTCTACTTTCCCGGCTTCGTCGTGCCGATGCTGCCGGAGACCTTGTCCAACGGTATCTGCTCACTGAACCCCAAGGTCGACCGCCTGTGCATGGTCTGCGACATGCAGGTCGATCGCACCGGCGAGGTGGTTTCGTCCGACTTCTACGATGCCGTGATGCGCTCGCATGCCCGGCTCACCTACACGCGGGTTTGGGAGGCGGTCGGCGAAAGGCAACCCGATGCGCGCGCCGAACTGGCCGACCTGGTGCCGCGCCTCGAGAGCCTGCATCAACTCTACAAGATGTTGGCCAGGGCCCGCCAGAAGCGCGGCTCGATCGATTTCGAAAGCACGGAAGTCAAGTTCCGCCTGGCTGCCTCGGGCGAGGTCATCCAGCTCGGCTCGGAGCCGCGCAACGACGCCCACAAGCTGATCGAGGAGTGCATGATCGCGGCGAATGTCGAGGCGGCGAAGTTCCTGCTCAGGAAGCGCATCCCGGCACCGTACCGCGTGCATGAGCCGCCACCGGCGTCCAAGTACGAGGACCTGCTCGAGTTCCTGCGCGAGTTCAAGCTCAAGTTGCCGCCGGCCGGCGAAGTCAAGCCTGCCGACTTCGCCGCGCTGCTGCGCAAGATCCGCAACCGGCCCGACGTCAGCCTGATCGAGTCGGTGATCCTGCGTTCGCAGAGCATGGCCGTGTACCAGCCCGAGAACACCGGGCATTTCGGCCTGGCGCTGGACGCCTATGCGCATTTCACCTCGCCGATCCGTCGCTATCCGGACCTGCTCGTGCACCGTGCGATCCGCTTTGCGATCAGCGGTGGCAAGCCGGCCAGCTACACCTATTCGCCAACCCGGATGTCGTCGATGTCGGTGCATTGTTCGCACAACGAGCGCCGGGCCCAGGAAGCCGAGCGCGACGTCGACGAGCGCTACAAGTGCGCGTGGATGGAGAAACACGTCGGTAGCGAGTTCGATGGCGTGGTCTCGGGGGTCACTTCGTTCGGCCTGTTCGTCGAGCTCAGCGAATCGAAGATCAATGGCCTCGTCCACATCACCCAGTTGCCGAACGACTATTATCACTTCGATCCGAAGCGCCACCTGCTCAGCGGCGAACGCCGGGGCCTGTCGTTCCGCCTCGGCGATCCGGTCCGCATCCAGGTCTTGCGCGCAAGCCTCGAGGATCGCAAGATCGATTTTCGTCTGGTGGCCGAACCGGCTTCGGCCAAGGGCAATCGCTAGGAACCGGTTCCGGATTTCCGGACCAGGGCGGGCTGGGGTTTGGCGGGCGGCCTGCCTGGCATTCCGCCTGTGCTCAGTCGGGGCGGCGCGAGCCGGGAATGCAACGGAGATGGGCGTGTGGGCGAACAAGTCGGGGCACCGCAAGCGCCCCTGTGCGGCGCTGCGGCTGGTCGGCCGCGCCGCAAGGCGTCACACTGTGCATTGACCCTGAAAGCGATTTCCAATGAGCACTGAACTCCTGTTTGGCATCCATTCGATCGAGGCCGCGCTGAACTACGATGCCGGCAACATTGCCGAACTCTATGTCGAGGCCGGCCAGCAGAATCCGCGCGTGCGCGATCTCGCCGAACGCGCGCGCGACATGGGCATCAAGCCGCATGCGCGCGACAGGGCGGATCTGGACCGCATGACCGGTGGAGCCCGTCACCAGGGCATTGCCGCCATGTACAGGGCGCCGCCGCCGCGAAGCGAGAGTGAATTGCCCGCGCTGATCGAGCGCGCCGGCGAGGAGGCCCTGTTCCTGGTGCTCGACGGCGTCACCGATCCGCACAACCTCGGTGCGTGTCTGCGCAGTGCCGAGGCGGCCGGGGTCACCGCAGTGATCGTGCCGAAGGACAAGGCCGTCGGCATCACGCCTACGGTTCGCCGCGCCTCGGCCGGGGCGGCCGACCGCGTGCCGTTTTTCGCGGCGACCAACCTGGCACGGAGCCTCAAGGTGCTGAAGGATGCCGGGGTCTGGCTGACGGGCTTTGCCGGCGACGGTACGCAATCGCTGTATGCCGGGGATTTCAAGGGGCCCGTTGGAATCGTCATCGGTAGTGAAGGGGAGGGGATGCGTCGCTTGACCCGCGAGGCCTGCGATTTCGTCGCCCACATTCCGATGCGCGGCAGCGTCGAGAGCCTCAATGTGTCGGTAGCCACCGGGATCGTGCTCTTCGAGGTCCTGCGCCAGCGAACCTTGTAAGAGGAGGCAGGAAGTGCGGATGCCCGGACTTGACCTGTTGCGAATCGTTGCCGGCGTCGCGCTGATCGTCTGCCATGGCGGTTACTGGCTTGCGCCGTTCCATCTGCCGGACACCCTGTGGATGCTGCTCGGGCACATGGGCGTCGAGGTGTTCCTCGTCTCCTTCGGCTTCCTGCTCGCCGAACGTGCACTGAGAAGGACGCCCGCACCTTCCGTGCGGCAGGACTCGCTGCGGTCGCTGGTGCGCCTATGGCCGTTGTACGTGGTATTCCTGCTCTGCAATCTGGTCCTGCTCCCGGCCGACGCGGAACGACCGCACTTGATTGCCTACCTGACCCTGACCCAGAACCTGGCCTGGCCACATCCACGATTCTTCGGCGAAGCCTGGATCGTGGCGGCGGCGGCGATGGTCGCCCTGGCCGTACCGATCACCTGCCGCATGTTGCGTCAACAGACGTTCCGTTCGGGGCTGCTGGTGATTTTCGGCCTGCTGGTCGCGGGTCAAGCCGTGCGCGGCCTTCTGGTGGTGCTCGGCGAGCCCCCGTTCGACGAGGGAGTGCGCAGGATCCTGATCGCGCGCCTGGACTTGCCGTTCTATGGCGTCCTCGTCGCCTGGTTCTGGATCCATCGATATGAAGCCATCATGCGCTGGCGTGGATGGCTGGCCGTTGTGTCGCTCTGCATGCTCGTGGCCACCTCCTCGATCCACCTGTGGGTTCCGCTGGACACGTCGTTGGCGGCCCGGATCCTGCTGTTTCCGCTCGGCGATTTTACCTGGGCGGCCCTGTTGCCCTGGGTGTGTTCGATGGACGCGAGCAGGACGATGGGGCGATCGGCACGCGTACTGGCAGCCAGCGCCTATTCGGGTCTGCTGACGCACATGACCCTGCTTCGTCTGGCCGATGCCAAGGGCCTGTCGATGACCGCGTCCGAACCCGCAACCGGCGTCCTGTTACTACTGTCCTACGCGCTGCTCTCGATCGGTGTGGCCCTGCTGGTCAGCCTTGCGCTCGACCGCAGCCTGCTCGATTTTCTCGCCCGCCGGTTCGCGCCGGTTGCGGAACATGGCGTGCCAGTCGCGGAAAGGTGACAGGGTTGCCCTGAGCGGGCCATTCAGGTCTTCGGCCGAATGCAGTCCCGTAGCGGGGTATTCGCCCTTGCGTGGCCTGCAATAGGTGCCGAACACGAGATCGAAGACTGGAAACAGCGACGCGAAATTGCGATCCGTGTGCTGCGGTTCCACCGAGTGGTGCAGGCGATGCCACTGCGGCCCGGCTATGACGGGTGTCAGCGGACCGAGCGGTAGCCGGATGTTGAGATGCACGTAGTAGCCAATCAGCATCATGCCGGTCGCGATCCAGCCGACGGTAACCGGCTTCTGGTCGAACAGCAGTCCGACCGGCAACAGGATCAGCCAGATCCGCAGAGGTTCCTCCAGCCAGTGATGGCGGAGCGTCGTGGTGACGTTCACCGACACTTCGGAATGGTGGAGCTTGTGCAAGGGCCAGGCGACCGCGAATGTGTGCTGGGCGCGATGGAACCAGTAATAGAAGAAATCGAAGATGAAGAAGAACGCAAGGGCCTGAAGGACCTGCCAGCCGGCCCCGTCCGGAAAGGCGAGGGGAATGGCGAGACCGTGATCGCGGACGATCGGCTGCATCAGTGCCATCAGTGGCGGCAGGATCAGCGTATTGAGAAAAATGACAAACGCGACGTAGGCCAGGTTGAAGGCGATATATCGGAGCGGCTGCCTGCGTTGTGCGGGCATCAGCCGTTCGATCAGCAAACCCGACCAGGAAGACGACAGCGACGATCTTGAGGTTCACCCAGGACTGGGCGAATGCGTCGGCGAAGCGTTGCATGGGCGGGGTGATTCCGGTTCGTGGACCTGCGTTTCCGGCGTCCCCGGGATGGGATTCAGGGCGTGCTGCCGCGCCCGGCGAATTACAGCGCCCAGCCAAAGCAGCGTCGAAGGACCCGGTGGCCGCCCCACAGCCGGGCGGTTGGCCATTGCCGGGCAACTTGTCGCGCCTGGAAACCGTGCCGCACATTGGCGGCCGAACGGGCCAATACTTGTCTGAGCTGGCTGAACAGGACAGACTGATCCTTGCAGTCACAGGGGAACAGGGAATGATTCGAATCGTCCTCATCGACGACCATGAACTGGTACGCACGGGATTTCGCATGATCCTCGAGCAGCAGGCGGACATCAAGATCGTGGGGGAGGCGCCGGACGGGGAGCTCGGCCTGGCCCTGCTCAAGAAGCTCAAGCCCGACCTCGCGCTGGTCGATGTGCACATGCCCGGCGTCAGTGGCATCGAGGTTACCGAACGCGTGCGCAAGCTGAAGCTGAAGACGCGCATCGTGATCGTGACCATGGTCAGCGAGTCGCCATTTCCTCGTCGCCTGCTCGAGGCCGGCGCAAGTGGCTACATCACCAAGGCATGTCCGTCTCCGGAACTGCTGCGCGCAGTCCGCCAGGTCGCAGACGGCCGGCGCTACCTTGCGCCTGGCATCGCAGAGGCGATGGCGCTGGAAGTCGTCGATGGATCTGGACAATCACCCTTCGAAAGCCTGTCGACGCGTGAACTTGAGGTTGCCCTCCTGCTCGCAAGAGGCCAGCCGATGCCCCTGATTGCCGAGCGGCTCAGTCTCAGCAGCAAGACGGTTGCTACCTACAAGTATCGCCTGTTCGAGAAACTGGCAATCGACAACTCGGTAACCCTCGCGCACATGGCCGGCCTGCACGGCCTGCTCGATGCCAACGGCACCCGCTGACGGGGCTGGCCGCTGAAAAGGCTCGCTGGACGGATTGAGGTGCGAGACGCGACAGCGGGCGCCGTCGCGTCTCGCCCGATCGTTAGGGCTTGTCGTTCCTGGACTCCGAAGCATCCTCGCTGACGGTCGACTTCACGCTCTTCTCGGTCGGCGTTGTCGATGCAGTCGCTTCAGGCTTTGTTGCAAAGGTCTTCGCTACTTCGGCAGCGACTTGCGGCTGCATGGCGAGGATCGGCGACGGCGCCGTGATGGGCAATTCGGAGCGGCCACGGGTCGAGCCTGTCGGAACCGAAAACAGGTCCTGGACCGGCGCGTTACCCTGGGGCCGTGTCGGTGTCGGTGCTGGCGTCGGCTTCACCTCGGCGGTGCCGACCGGCGCGGAAACCTGGACCGGAGCCGAAGTCTGGGTCGGAGCCGAAGTCTGGGTCGGAGCCGAAGTC
>NZ_FOVF01000052.1 GCF_900115085.1 Dokdonella immobilis
TCACCGAGCGGGCCGAGAACATCGTCCTGGTCGGTGGCACCGGGACCGGCAAGACCCACCTCGCCACCGCGCTGGGCATCCAGGCGATCACCCGCCACGGCAAGCGCGTGCGGTTCTATTCCACCGTCGATCTGGTCAATCAGTTGGAGCAGGAGAAGGCCGCGGGACGATCCGGTCGACTGGCCAACCAGCTCATGCACCTCGATCTCGTCATCCTCGACGAACTCGGCTACCTGCCGTTCTCGCAGGCCGGCGGCGCGCTGCTGTTTCATCTGCTATCCAAACTCTACGAACACACCAGCGTCATCATCACCACCAATCTGGTGTTTGCCGAATGGGCCAACGTGTTCATCGACGCCAAGCTGACCACGGCTCTGCTCGACCGACTGACCCACCACTGCCACATCGTCGAGACGGGCAATGAATCCTACCGATTCCACCAGAGCAGCGGCCAGGCCAAAGCCCGAATCAAGTCGCGTGAGCAGGCCAAGCAGCGAGCATCCAAGGAGGTGATCGAAGAACCCTTCTGATCCCCTCCGACCCACGCTCGGAGTTACACTCCGACCACGCCGAGGGAGCTCTCCCCGGCCTTTATCCCTGGTCAATTTTCAACGAGCAGAGATGGTCAGTTTTCAACGAGCGCCAACACGCAACCTCCTGATCGTCGCACTGGCGGCCTGGGTGACCGCATCCCTCCCGGCGAGCGCCGCTGAACCGAGCCAAGCCAATCCGCGCCAAGCTTGGCAAATGCTCGATTACATCGCAGTGGACTACGCTGGCGCGGTCCAGCACGGGCGCGTGGTGGTCCCGGGCGAATACGCCGAAATGCAGGAATTCGCCGACACAGTGCGAACACAGTTGGCAGCCCTGCCTGCCGCGCCGAAGCAGCCGGCATTGGTCGCGCAGGCCGATCGGCTGGTGGCGGCGGTGGCGGCCAAGGTCGAGCCTGAGCAAGTGGCGGCACTCGCTCGTGGATTGGCTGACGACGTGCTGGCCAGCTACCCGATTGGGGCGGTGCCGGCGGCGCCGCCCCAGCCGGCCCGTGCGGCCGCGCTCTACGCCCAACAGTGTGCGGTCTGCCACGGCCCCACCGGACATGGTGACGGTTCGGCTGCGGCGGGGCTGGATCCCCCGCCGATTGCCTTCACCGACGCCGCCCGCGCTGCCCAGCGCACACCGTTCGCCCTGTACGAGGTGATTTCGCAGGGCGTATCGGGTACCGGGATGGCCAGCTTTGCCGCGTTGCCCGAAGGCGACCGCTGGGCGCTGGCGTTCTACGTGGGCAGCTTGGCGTATTCGCCGCAGGCCCGCACTGACGGCGAGGCGTTGTGGCGAAAGGATGCCGAACTGCGCGGGCGCATTCCCACGCTCGAAGCTTTGACGCGCACCAGCGAGGTCGGACTTGCCGCTTCGGTGGACGCCGAGCAGGCCTCGGCGATCATCGCCTACCTGCGCTCGCGACCGCAGGCGGTGAACGAACCGGTTGCCGACAACCGCGGACCGTTCGCGCTGGCGCGGCAGCGACTGGCCGACAGCCAGCGTGCCTATGCCGCCGGCGACACTGCACAGGCCCGTTCATTGGCCTTGTCGGCCTATCTGGATGGTGTGGAGCCGGTCGAGCCGACGCTGGCCACACGCGATGCCGCCTTGATGCGGGACATCGAAACTGCCATGGCCCGGTTCCGCACCCAGATCGGCCAGGGCACCGCACCGGCGGAGGTATCGGCGCAGGCGGTGCAGATCACCGAGCTGTTCGATCGCGCCGAGACGGTGCTGCAGGACACGGACATGGATACGACTACGGCCTTCCTCGGCAGCTTCACCATTCTGGTGCGCGAGGGCCTGGAAGCGCTGCTGATCGTGATCGGCATGATCGCGTTTCTGCGCAAGGCCGAGCGCCGTGAGGTGCTGCCCTTTGTGCATGCCGGCTGGATCGGCGCGCTATTGGCCGGGGGGATAACCTGGATGGTGGCGACCTATCTGGTGGGCATCAGTGGCACCAACCGCGAGGTCACCGAAGGTGTGTCGGCGCTGTTCGCTGCGGTGGTGTTGCTGAGCGTGGGCATCTGGATGCACCAGAAGAGTCTGGCCGGGCGCTGGCAGCAGTATCTGCACGCGAAGATGTCGGCGGCATTGACGCGGCGTTCGGCGATCTTCCTGTTCCTGCTGGCCTTCGTCGCGGTCTATCGCGAGGTGTTCGAGACGATCCTGTTCTACATCGCGATGTGGAGCGAACAGGCTTCCAGCGCAATTATCGCGGGCCTCGTGGCCGGAAGCGTGGTTCTCGCCGCGGTGGCGTACTGGATGCTGCGCATGAGCAAGCGCCTGCCGATCGGCCGGTTTTTCTCGATCAGTTCGATCCTCATTGCGGTACTGGCGGTCATTCTGGTCGGCAAAGGCGTCGCTGCCTTGCAGGAGGCTGGCTGGGTGTCGCAGGTGCTGGTCACCGCGCCTCGCATCGAATGGCTCGGCGTCTACCCGTCCTGGCAGTCGCTGTTGGCGCAGCTGACCGTCGCAATCGCTGCGGCAATCGGCTTCTTCGTCAATACCCGCACTTCACGCGCCTTGGCACGGGAGGCCAAATCATGAGATGGATGCCATGAGCCAATGTGAATGCCACGACACGGCGGCGGCGCTGAGCGCCAATACTGACCACGCCCGCCGACGTGTGTTGTGGATCGTGCTGGCGATCAACCTGTTGCTGTTCGCTGGCGAGTTCGGTGCCGGCTGGTGGGGCGATTCCAGCGCGCTGCAGGCCGATTCGCTGGACAGCCTGGGCGATGCGCTAGTCTACGGGCTGAGTCTGTGGGTGATCGGCGGCACGCTGCGTCAACGCAGCAAGGCCGTGTTCCTCAAGGGTTGGATCCAGGCGTTGTTCGGTGTTGCGGTGCTGGTGGAGGTCGGTCGTTGCGCCTGGTTCGGCACCGAACCACTGGCTCTGGTCATGGCTATCGCGGCCACCGTGGCTTTGGTCGGTAACCTGGCCTGTTTTGCGCTGCTCACCCGGTTCCGCAGCGACGACATGAACATGCGTTCGGTCTGGCTGTGCTCGCGCAATGATCTGGTCAACAATCTCGGCGTGATCGCGGCCGCCGGCCTGGTCGCCTGGCTCGATGTGGCTTGGCCGGATCTGGTCATCGGCGCGCTGGTCGCGGCGCTGTTCCTGCACACGGCCGCGCACGTGTTGTCAGGTGCGTGGAAGGACTGGCAGCAAAGTGATGGTCTTGCTTCGCAAGATTCCCGATCCACGTCTTGCGCTTCGCGACGTTGAAGAACAAGGATCCAGGCCATGAGCGATTGCGGTTTCCATCACGAAGCCAAGAATGTTGCTGAGCGTCGGGTGTTGTGGATTGCCCTGGTACTGAATGCGGCCATGGCGGTCATTGGCGGTGTGGCCGGCTGGATCGCACAATCCGCCGGCCTGCTGGCCGATGCGCTGGACATGCTCTCCGACGCCACAGCCTATGCGATCGGATTGATTGCCATTGGGCGGACCGCTCGCTTCAAGGCCAATGCGGCCTGGCTGAGCGGTAGCGTGCTGCTGGTGCTCGGTGTGGGGGTATTGATCGAAGTGGGGCGTCGCGTGCTGCATGGCGCCGAGCCGCTGAGTGGTTGGATGATCGGCACCGCGTTGTTGTCGCTTGCGGTGAACGTCTACGTGCTGCGCTTGCTGGCGCCGCTGAAGTCAGGTGAGGTGCATTTGCGAGCAACCTGGCTGTTCACCCGCGCGGACGTGGTGGCCAACGTAGGCGTGATTCTCGCCGGTGTGCTGGTGCTATGGCTCGGCTCACCCTATCCGGACTACATCATCGGCACCCTGATCGGCCTGTACGTCATCAAGGAGGCTGTGGAAATCCTCGGCGACGCACGGCAGGCGCGGCAGGATGCGCGGAACCCCGGCAATGCGGCCGAGTAAGACCATGTCGCCCTGGTTCGGCCACTCGCCCAAGTCGCCTTCGGAGAAGGCGTTGCCTGATGCAATTTCATAACAGCCCGGCCTGCCGGTATCATGTGCTGATGCTTGCGACCACTCCCGCTCCCGGCACTCTGCTCGGCCGTCTGCGCGCTTCGGCGTGGCTGGCGGTGCTGATGCTGCTGGTGTTCACGATGAAAATCGGCCTGGCCGCCGCTTGTGCCAAGCACGACTTCGCCGATTTGGGGTTGTCCTACGGAGTGTCCCCGGAAACCGTGATGACCGCTGCCCAGGCCGACACCGATGGTGGAGAACCCACCAAGGGTTCGCTGCCGCATGCAGGTACCTGCACCCACTGCGGTTGCCATCATGCAGCCGCTGTTCCCGTGTCGACCTGTGCCATGACGATGTGCTTGGCGAAAGAGGGGTTCGGCTACGCCCCGGATACGGCCCACAGCGCGCCTACGTTCGTGGAGCTTCGACCCCCGATCACCTGATCGACACCTGCCAGCCCTCCGCACCTAACCCGAGTGCCGGAGGACATTGTCGATTCAGAGGATTGATTCATGCCTGTTTTCCGTTTGTCACGACGACATTTCGTCGTACGTGCGGCCGTCGCCCTGCTGGCGATAGGCCCTTGGCTCGCACCTGCCTGGGCCACTGACGCCAGCATCGCTCCGCCCGCCATCCGCCAGGCGCTGCAAGCCGCTTGGCAGCAACACCCGTCTTACCGCGCGACCGAGGCGCAATTGGCCGCAGCCCGTGCCCACCTGACCGCCGCGGGACAGCCGCTGTACAACCCAGAGTTGGAGCTATCCAGCGACGATGAAGGCGCTGACCGCACGACCAGTGCCGGCCTGAACCTGACGCTGGACCTGAGCGGCAAACGTCGGGTCCGTCGCGATGCCGCCAGCGCCCGTGTCGATCAGGTCGCCGCTGAAGCACGAGTACACCGTCGCGATTTCGCCCGACAGTGGTTCACCGGTTGGGCCGACCTGCAGACGGCGCAGCAGCGCGTGCGTACCGGCGAACGTCGGTTGGCATTGGTGACCCGCTTTGGAGAGCTGGCCGAGAAGCAGTTCGCTGCCGATGACATTTCCGGTCTGGAACGCGATCTAGCGTTTCTCGCCCGCGATGAAGCGCAGGCCGAACAGGCACAACTGCTGGCCGAACAGGCCGATGCCGAGGCCCGTTTTCGCGTGGTGGGCGGCACCTCGGAGTGGATCGCCGGCACGGCGTTGCCGACCGATGCGCTGCCTACGCCAGATCCAATCGATGGCGGTCTTGAAACCCTGCCGGACTGGCAGGCCGCACAAGCCGCCGCCACAGCAGCCGAGCGCGAAGTCACGGTGGCGCGGCGCAACCGCATCGCCGATCCGACCATCGGCGCCTACACCGGACGCAAGAAGTACGACCTGGGTGGGCCCACCGACAATGTAGTCGGGGTCGCCGTCACCATTCCGCTATTCGTGCGCAACTCCTACCGCGCCGACGTGGTCGCCGCCCAAGCCGATGCGGACATGGCACAGGCGGATCTGCAGCGCGTGCAACTGGAACTGGAAACCGATCGCCGCCGGGCCACTAACAGCTATGCCGCGGCCGTTTCGGCCTGGAAGCGGTGGAAAGGCAGCCGCGGCACTGACGTGGAACGCCGCGCCAACCTGCTGGAGAAGCTCTGGCGCGAGGGCGAACTCTCCACCGCCGATTACCTGCTGCAGCTCAAGCAGACCCTCGACACGCAACTCGCCGGTGCCGAACTCGAAGCGCGCCTGTGGCGCCACTACGCCGATTACCTTGCCGCCACCGGCCAGCTCGAACGCTGGGCTGGCTTGGAGGGCACCCCATGAGAGCCATTCCGATGACCCCGTTCCGATTGATGACCCTGCCGCTCACTGCGGCACTGCTGCTGACGATCGCCGCGTGTTCGAAATCGTCCGACACTGAATCTGCCCAGGCACCCAACGCCGAAAAAACTACCGAGGCCGATCACGCCGAGTCGGGCGAAGCGGACCATGCCGAAGGTGCGGAAGCGCACGTTGAAGCAGGCGAAGAAGGCGAAGCCGCCGAGCCGGTGAAGATGGACGAAGCCGCGCTCGAAGCCGCCGGGATCAAACTGCAAACGCTGCAACCGTCCTTGCTCAGCGAGGAATTGCGTGCGCCGGGCGAAGTGGTCGACAGTGCCTACGGCACGACCTTGATCACGCCCCGCGTCGAAGCGCTCGTGGTCCGTCGGCACGCCAAGCTCGGAGATGAAGTGCGCACCGGCGCGCCGCTGGTCACGCTGGCGAGCGTCGAGGTGTCCGACGCGCAAGCCGAGCTGCGCATCGCCGAACAGGAATGGCGGCGTGTCTCGGCGTTGGGCCGTGAGGCCGTCGCCGGTCGCCGCATCACCGAGGCCAAGGTGGCAGTCGATCGCGCCCGCGCCAAGGCGCAGGCCTATGGTTTGCCGGGGACCGCCAGTGGCGGTGTGAACGGCCAATTCACATTGACCGCGCCACACGCGGGCCGTATCACTGAGGATGAGTTCGTCGTGGGCGAACGTATCGAACCAGGCAAGGCGTTGTTCCGCCTGGTTGACGAGTCGATCGTGTGGGTGGACGCCAAGCTGCCATCCGGCACGGTTTCCCGGATCGAACCAGGAAGTCAGGCCACCGTTGTCGTGGGCGGTGAACGCCTCGCCGGCAAGGTGATGCGCAGTGCACACCGCACCTCCGACGCGACCCGCACCGCCTCTGTCCGGCTCGAAGTGCCGAACCAGGATGATCGACTGCACGGTGGCGATTTCGTCGAGGTGTACTTCGAGGCGGCGTCCGCTGCCAACACCGACAACAAAGCGGCGACCCAATTGGCGGTACCGACCGACGCGCTGGTGCAGCTCGAAGGCGAGACCGTGGTGTTCCGCCGCAATGCGGCTGGCGCGCTGGAACCCGTGCCGGTGCGTGCGGGTGAGGTGATTGGCGATCGCACGGTGATCCGCGAAGGTCTCAAGACGGGCGACACCGTGGTCGTGGCCGGCGCCTTTGCGGTCAAGTCGCAGATGCTCAAGGCGCAACTGGGAGAGGGTCATGGTCATTGATCTCTCCCTCGTGATACGCGGAGGTGCACCATGCTGAATCGCCTGGTCGAACTTTCCCTGCGCTACAAGTTTCTGGTACTGATCGCCTTCGCGGTGGTGGCCTTCCTCGGCATCAGTGCGGTGCGCAACGTGCCCATCGACGCCTTCCCGGACGTCACGCCCGTCCAGGTCAACGTCTATACCGAATCCCCCGGCCTGGCCGCGGAGGACATCGAACTTCTGTTGACGACCCCGATCGAATCGGCGCTCGCCGGTCTGCCGAAAGTGCAGGAAATCCGATCGGTCAGCCTGTTTGGTCTGTCATATGTCGCCGTCTATTTTGAGGACGACATGGACATCTATTTCGCCCGTCAGCTGGTCAACGAGCGGCTGCAGGAGATTGGCGATCGACTGCCCGAAGGCTACGGCAAGCCGAGCATGGGGCCCAATACCTCCGGCTTGGGCCAAGTGTTCTGGTACACGGTCGAGCGCGCTCCGGGCGTCAGCAAGGACCAGGTCACCGACATGGACCTGCGCACCTGGCAGGAATGGACGGTGCGCCTGATCCTGCGCACTGCGCCCGGTGTCGACGACGTGACCTCTTGGGGCGGTGGCGAACGCGAGTATCAGGTGCAGATCGATCCGCAGCGCCTCTATGCCCGTGGACTGGGTTTCGGCGATGTCATCAACGCCATCCCGGCCAACAACGGCCAGGTTGGCGGCAACGTCATGGATGTCGGTCGCGAGCAGTTCCTGGTGCGCGGCTTGGGCCTGCTTAAATCGACGCAGGACATCGGCGCGATCGTGCTGAAATCCGAGCACGGCGTGCCGGTCTATCTGCGCGATGTGGCCACCGTGGTGGAAGCCCCGGCACCGCGTTTTGGTGCGGTGACCCGCGACGGCGAGGAAGTCGTGCTGGGCATGGCCCTGGCGCGCATCGGCGAGAACGCCAAGGACGTGGTCGAAGCGGTCAAGGGCAAACTCGATGTCGTCCGTGACGCCTTGCCCAAAACCATGGTGCTCAAGCCGATCTACGAGCGCACCGATTTGGTCAACAAGGCGGTCGGCACCGCGACGCGGGCCCTGATCGAAGGCTCGCTGCTGGTAGCGATCATCCTGTTCCTGTTCCTAGGTGAACTGCGCTCGGCGCTGGTCGTGATCGTGACGTTGCCACTGGCGATGCTGATTGCCTTCATCGGGATGGGCCAAGTTGGCCTGTCGGCCAACCTGATGTCGCTGGCTGGATTAGCGATCGGCATCGGCATGATGGTCGACGGCGCGGTGGTGATGGTCGAGAACGCCTTCCGGATCATGGCCGAGCGTCTCGAACACGGCGAGAAGGTCGACAGGACCTCCGCGGTGCTGGCGGCGGCGAAGGAAGTGGCCAATCCGATTACCTTTGCGATCGGCATCATCATCGTCGTGTTCCTGCCGCTGTTTGCGCTGGAAGGCCTCGAAGGCAAGATGTTCAAGCCGATGGCTTTCAATATTGCCTTCGCAATGGCCGGTTCGCTGATCCTGAGCCTGACCCTGATCCCGGTGCTGGCCTCGATGATCCTCAAGCCCAAGCCGGAGCGCGATACGTGGCTGGTCGCCAAAATCAAACGCGGCTACCGGCCGCTGTTGGACAAGGCGCTGGCACGCAAGCGGGTGGTCGTGGTCAGCGCCCTCGTCGCACTGTTGGCGAGCTTGGCGTTGTTCCCGTTCCTGGGTAAGGAGTTCATGCCGCAGTTGCAAGAAGGCTCGATCATGTGGCGCGTCACGGGCATCCCGTCGACTTCGCTGAACGAATCGATCAAGACCAGCAACACCATTGCCAAGGCATTCGAGCAGTTTCCGGAGGTCGAGACCACGCTGGCGATGATCGGCCGCGCCGAGAAAGGCGAAACTGCCGACGTCAACTACATGGAAATCTACACCGCCCTCAAACCTGAGGACGAGTGGAAGTCCGGCCGAAACATCAAGCAACTCGAAGAAGCCATGCAGGAGACGCTGGAGAAGGTCGTGCCCAACGTGGTGCCGGGCTACACCCAACCGATCCAGATGCGCGTGGAGGAATTGATCTCGGGCGTGCGTGCGACCTTGGCGCTGAAACTCTATGGCGAAGACCTGGAGGAACTCGACCGCATCAGCGGCCAGCTCAAGACTGTCCTCGGCAAGGTGCAAGGGGTGGCCGATCTGTCGCTGGAGGCCAATGTCGGCAAGCCGCAGATTCGCATCCAGGTCGATCGGGATGAACTGGCCCGTCACGGCATGAATGCCGAGGAAGTGCTCACCATCGTCCGCAATGGCCTGGGCGGTGAGCCGGTGAGTGTGCTGCTCGATGGCGTGAAGCGGTTCGACATCGCGGTGCGGTTGAGCGATGCGACTCGCGATTCGGTCGAGGCCTTGCGGAAGATCCCGTTGCGCACGGCCGCCGGCGCCTTGGTGCCGTTGTCGGAGGTTGCTGACGTGAGTGTGGCCGAAGGCTACTCGTTCGTTCGCCGCGAGCAACTGCAGCGCTATGCCGTGATCCAGATGGACGTGCGCGGCCGAGACGTTGACGGTTTCGTCAAGGAGGCTGAGGCCGCGATCAAACAGCAGGTGACGCTGCCCGCAGGTTACTGGATCGAGTGGGGCGGCGCATTCGAGAACCAGCAACGCGCCTTGGCGAAGTTGGCGTTGATCGTGCCGATTACGATCTTCTTCATCTTCGTGCTGCTCTACACCGCGTTCAACTCGATCAAGTACGCCGCGCTGATCCTGGCCAACGTGCCGTTCGCCACCATCGGCGGCTTGCTCGCACTGTTTGTCACCGGCCAGTATCTGTCGGTGCCCTCGGCGATCGGCTTCATTGCAGTATTCGGCGTGGCCATGCTCAACGGCATCGTGTTGGTGAGCTTCCTCAACGAATTGCGCGACAAGGGACGATCGGTGCGTGAGGCCGTGATCCAAGGTACGGCTTTGCGTTTGCGCCCTGTGCTGATGACGGCCAGCGTCGCGATCCTGGGCCTGGTGCCGATGCTGCTGTCCAGCGGCGTCGGCGCCGAGACCCAACGTCCGTTGGCGACGGTGGTCGTGGGCGGCCTGATCAGCTCGACGTTTCTGACACTGATCCTGTTGCCCGTCTTGTACGAATGGCTGGAAAACCGCGCTGAGCGCAAAGCACAGGAGACCGCTCCATGAAACAGATCAAGGCGTTCGTGCACCGCAACCGGGTCTCTGATCTGGTCCACGCGCTGGAAGCCGCAGGCTTCCAGCGACTGAGCCTGTTCGACGTGAAAGGCCTGCTGCGCGCCCTGAGTGCGCGAGAACAGGAGTACTCGGTCGAATTCGGAGATCAGGTGATCAGCGAAATCCAGTTGGAACTGTTCTGCGACGACACCGACGTGGCTCGTGCGGTGGAAATATTCCGCCTCGTCGGCCGAACCGGACATGCGGACGCGGGCTGGATCTACGTCAGTACGATCGAACAATCGCTGCCAATCAACGACATGCCATGAGCGTGTGGGCGCTTGAAGGAAATTGCCATGAAACTGATCGTTGCATTCATCCGCCCCTCCCACGCCGAGCCGGTTGTGCGTGCGCTTGAGCAGGCGGGCCTGTACCACCTCTCGCTCAGTCGGGTGCATGGCGTCGTGCAACCCGACGCGCCCGTCGTACGAGCGGACATGGGCGCAGAAGGCGAGCTGGAGGTTCGACTGGAGGCCTATTGCGAGGACGCGCGCTTTGAGCAGGCCGTCGAGCTGATTCGAGAAACAGGACACATTGGCAGTCTCCCCTCGGGGGCCTTGTTCGTCCACCCGGTGGACCACGCCTGGATCGTGAGCCAAGCAGTCACAGGAGAAGGGTGATGGGCGCAGGCCACGATCACGGCATCAGCGAAATCAAGCACGAGAAACCGCTGTGGTGGGCGTTCGGCTTGACATTGTTGCTGCTCGTTGAAAATTGACCATAAATCGAGGGTTCTGCTCGCTGAAAATTGACCAGGGTGTTCTGACCTAACCTGCCGGCCTTTTGGACCGGCAGGGAGACGAGGTGCACACCATGGCAACGTACGCAAAGGTGCGACGGATGCGGCTCCGCGAGGGGCTGTCGATTAGTGAGATCGCCAGACGGACGAGTCTGTCGAGGAATACGATCAAGGCGTGGCTGCGGGAGTCAACCCGCAGGGAGTTGAGTTACCGGCGCGAGGCGGGCTCGAAGAAGCTCGATGATCATCGAGAGTGGTTGCGACAGGCGCTTGAGATCGATGCCCGTCGGCCGAGAAAGGAGC
>NZ_FOVF01000007.1 GCF_900115085.1 Dokdonella immobilis
GATCGCGCCGATCGCGATGGACGAAGGCCTGCGCTTCGCGATCCGCGAAGGCGGCCGCACCGTCGGTGCCGGCGTCGTTGCCAAGATTCTCGAGTGATTTGAACCCGGGATTCGGGATTGGGGATTCGGGATTCGGAAAGGCGTAGAGGCGCTTCCACGAATCCCGACTATCGAATCTCGAATCCCAAGCGAATGAAATGAGCGGTTAGGGGTGTGCGCGCCCCTTGCCCCAACCAGGAAAACACGGCAATGGCAGACCAGAAGATTCGTATCAGGCTCAAGGCTTTCGATCATCGCCTGATCGATCGTTCGGCGAGTGAAATCGTGGAAACGGCGAAGCGCACGGGTGCGCAGGTGCGTGGTCCGATCCCGCTGCCGACCAAGATCGAGCGCTACACCATCCTGGTGTCGCCTCATGCGGACAAGGATGCACGTGACCAGTACGAGACACGTATTCACAAGCGCGTGCTGGATATTGTTGACCCCAACGACAAGACCGTGGATGCCCTGATGAAGCTTGACTTGGCGGCCGGTGTGGACGTTCAGATCAAGCTCTACTGATAGCGGCAGATAGGACACGACGATGAGTATCGGATTGGTAGGCCGCAAATGCGGCATGAGCCGGATCTTCACCGAAGACGGACGCTCGATTCCGGTGACGCTGATTGAAGCGACACCGAATCGCGTAACCCAGGTGAAGACGACGGAAATCGATGGCTACAACGCCATCCAGGTGACTGCGGGCAGCAAGCGCGCGGCGCTGGTGAACAAACCGCTGGCCGGGCATTACGCCAAGGCCAAGGTCGAAGCCGGACGCGGTCTCTGGGAATTCCGCCTCGAGGCGGACGAACTGGCCAAGTTCAGCGTCGGCGGCGAACTCAAGGCCGACGAGATCTTCACGGTCGGCCAGATCGTGGACGTTGCCGGCACCACCAAGGGCAAGGGCTTCCAGGGCACCATCAAGAAGCACAACTTCAAGATGGGCGACGCGACGCACGGCAACTCGTTGTCGCATCGTGCGCCGGGCTCTATCGGCCAGCGCCAGACGCCGGGACGCGTTTTCCCCGGCAAGAAGATGTCCGGCCACATGGGTGCCGTGCGCCGTTCGGCGATGAACCTCGAAGTCGTCAAGATCGACAGCGAGCGTCATTTGATCGCGATCAAGGGCTCGGTGCCGGGTGCGCAGGGCGGCAACCTGATCATCCGTCCCGCGGTCAAGGCTTAAGGAGCACAGTGATGGAACTCAATGTCATAGGCTCCAAGCCGGTCCAGGTTTCCGACGCCGTGTTCGGCAAGGAATTCCGCGAAGATCTGGTTCATCAGGTCGTCGTCGCGTACCGCAATGCGGGCCGCTCCGGCACCAAGGCCCAGTTGACCCGCTCCGAAGTGAACGGAACGACCAAGAAGTCCAAGGCCCAGAAAGGTGGCGGCGCGCGTCATGGCGCCCTCAAGGCGCCGATCTTCATCGGTGGTGGCGTCACCTTCGCGGCGAAGCCGCGCAGCTTCGCCCAGAAGGTCAATCGCAAGATGTTCCGCGGCGCCATGGCTTCGATCCTGTCGGAGCTCAACCGCACGGGTCGTCTGCGCATCATCGAGTCGTTCGGCATCGACAAGCCGAAGACCCAGAGCCTGGTCAGCAAGCTGGCCGAGCTCGAAGCGTCGGGTCGTTGCGTGCTGGTCGCCGAGAATGCACCCGAGGCGCTGTACCTGGCCGCGCGCAACATCCCATACGTCCATGTGGTTGACGGTGCGGCGATCGACCCGGTCAGCCTCGTTGGCGCCGACCACGTGCTGATGACCGTCGATTCGCTCAAGAAGATCGAGGAGTGGCTGGCATGAAAGAGTCTCTCTACAGCGTGCTGCGCGCTCCGTTGATCTCCGAGAAGACGGCGCGTCTGCAGGAAACAAACCAGTATGTTTTCGAGGTTGCGCAGGGCGCGACCAAGGCCGACGTCAAGGCGGCCGTCGAGCAGCTGTTCAACGTGCAGGTCGAAACGGTGAATGTGGTCAACCTCAAGGGCAAGACCAAGGCATTCCGCCAGAAGACCGGTACTCGCGGCAACAAGCGCAAGGCATATGTACGTCTTGGCGAAGGTCAATCCATCGACGTGATGGCCAAGGCCTAAGGTGAATTATCCATGGCACTGATCACACTCAAGCCCACATCCGCAGGACGTCGTTCGGCGGTTCGTGTTTCGACCCCGGGCCTTCACAAGGGCGCGCCTTATGCGCCTTTGACGGAGTCGCAGAGCAAGACGGGCGGACGCAATCATTACGGACGCATCACCACCCGTCACAAGGGCGGTGGCTCCAAGCAGCACTACCGCATCATCGACTTCAAGCGCGACAAGGAAGGCATTGCCTGCCGCATCGAGCGCATGGAGTACGATCCGAACCGCACGGCGCATATCGCGTTGCTGCTGTACGCCGACGGCGAGCGTCGCTACATCATCGCGCCGAAGGGTGCGAAGGTCGACGACCAGCTGATGGCCGGCCGCGAGGCGCCGATCAAGATCGGCAATTCGCTGCCGCTGCGCAACATCCCGATCGGTTCGACCGTGCATTGCATCGAGTTGAAGCCGGGCAAGGGAGCGCAGCTGGCTCGTGCAGCCGGTGCTTCGGCCCAGCTCGTCGCCCGTGAACAGGGCCATGCCACGCTGCGTCTTCGCTCCGGCGAAATGCGCAAGGTGCCGGCCGAGTGCCGGGCGACCATCGGCGAAGTCGGCAACTCCGAGCACAGCCTGGAGAAGCTCGGCAAGGCTGGCGCCAGTCGCTGGCGCGGTGTTCGCCCGACCGTTCGTGGCGCAGCCATGAACCCGGTCGACCATCCGCATGGTGGTGGTGAGGCGAAGGCTGGCCAGGGCAACCCGCATCCGGTGTCCCCATGGGGCATGCCGACCAAGGGTTACAAGACGCGCAAGAACAAGCGCACCGACAAGTTCATCGTGCGCGATCGCAGAGGTTGAGATAGATCATGGCTCGTTCATTGAAGAAAGGCCCGTTCATCGACCACCACCTTCTGAAGAAGGTCGAGGCCGTTTCGACTGGCAGCAACAAGCGTCCGATCAAGACCTGGTCGCGCCGTTCCATGGTCTCGCCGGAGATGGTTGGGCTGACCCTGGCGATTCACAACGGGCGCCAGCACGTGCCGGTCCTCGTCAACGAGAACATGGTCGGCCACAAGCTCGGCGAATTCGCCGTGACCCGCACCTTCAAGGGTCACTCCGGCGACAAGAAATCCGCCGACAAGAAGAAATAAGGAGATAGCATCGTGGAAGCCAAAGCGATATTGCGCAGCGCGCGCATCTCCGCCCAGAAGGTCCGCCTCGTCGCCGATCAGGTGCGTGGCATGCCGGTTGGGAGTGCGACAAACCTGCTCGCCTTCAGCAACAAGAAGGCCGCACATCTGGTCAAGAAGGTGCTGTTGTCGGCGGTCGCCAATGCCGAGAACAACCTCGGCGCCGATGTCGATGAGTTGCTGGTCTCGAAGATCTTTGTCGACGAAGGCCCGTCTCTCAAGCGTATGCATGCACGTGCCAAGGGCCGTGGTAACCGTATTACCAAGCGCACCAGCCACATCACCGTGGTCGTGGGCGAGTAAAGGACGCTAACGATGGGTCATAAAGTCAATCCGATTGGGTTCCGCCTTGGTGTCTCGAAGGACTGGAACTCCAAGTGGTTCGCCAACAAGCGCGATTTCGCCGGCTATCTGGCCGCCGATCTGAAGGTGCGCGAGTTGCTCAAGAAGAAGCTCGCCCAGGCGGGTATCTCGAAGATCACGATTGAGCGTCCGGCGAAGACCGCGCGGGTGACGATCCACACGGCGCGTCCGGGTGTCGTTATCGGCAAGAAGGGCGAGGATATCGAGAAGCTGCGCAAGGAAGTCACCGCGGTCATGGGCGTACCCGCCCATATCAACGTGACCGAAGTCCGCAAGCCCGAGCTCGATGCCCAGCTCGTCGCCGAGTCGATCGCGCAGCAGCTCGAGCGCCGCATCATGTTCCGCCGGGCGATGAAGCGCTCGGTCCAGAACGCGATGCGCCTCGGCGCCCTCGGCATCAAGGTCAACGTAGGCGGACGTCTGAACGGCGCGGAAATCGCGCGTTCGGAGTGGGCCCGCGAAGGTCGGGTTCCGCTGCACACGCTGCGTGCGGACATCGACTACGGCCTGGCCGAGGCAAAGACGACCTACGGAATCATTGGCGTCAAGGTCTGGATCTACAAAGGCGAGATTTTCGACCTTCATGCTGCCACGCAGGAAGCCAAGGCCGAGGCCAGCGAAGAACGCGCGCCTCGTCGGCCTTCGGCGAAGTAAGGAATTGAATCATGTTGCAACCGAAGCGAACCAAGTACCGCAAGGTGCAAAAGGGCCGTAACCCGGGCCTGTCGTATGTCGCCACCAAGGTGAGCTTCGGCTCATTTGGTCTGAAGGCGACCACGCACGGCCAATTGACGGCACGTCAGATCGAGGCCGCTCGCCGCTGCATCACGCGTTTCGTCAAGCGTGGCGGCAAGCTCTGGATCCGCGTGTTCCCGGACAAGCCGATCAGCAAGAAGCCGATCGAAGTGCGTATGGGCAACGGCAAGGGCAGCGTGGAATTCTGGGTGGCTCCGATTCAGCCGGGCCGCATGCTTTATGAAATCGAGGGTGTTGACGAGACCACCGCACGCGAGGCGTTCCGCCTGGCCGCTGCCAAGCTCTCGGTCCAGACCCAGTTTGTAACTAGAACGGTGCTGTGATGGAACTGAAAGAGCTTCGCCAAAAGTCGGAGAAGGAACTGAACGAGCATCTCGGCGAGCTTCGCCGCGAACAGTTCAACCTTCGCATGCAGAAGGGCTCCGGTCAGCTTACCCAGACCCACCAGTTCGGACGTGTCCGGCGCGAAATCGCGCAGGTCAAGACCGTCCTTGGCAGCAAGAAGTAAGGACGACCTGCGATGAGCGAATCAGAAAAGAACGTGCGCACGCTCGAAGGGCGTGTCGTCAGCAACAAGATGCAGAAGACGGTCACCGTCCTGCTCGAGCGCCAGGTGCAGCATCCGCTGTACGGCAAGATCGTGCGTCGGTCGAGCAAGGTGCACGCGCACGACGCCGAAGGCACATGCCAAGAGGGCGACGTGGTGCGTATTTCCGAGACGCGGCCGATGTCGAAGACGAAGAACTGGCGCGTGGTCGAAATCGTCACGCGGGCCACGCAGTAACCGGCCCGGGACGTAAGGAGCTAGCAACATGATCCAGATGCAGACCACGCTTGCCGCAGCGGACAACAGCGGCGCACGCGAACTGATGTGCATCAAGGTGCTTGGTGGTTCGAAGCGCCGTTATGCCCAGATCGGCGACGTGATCAAGGTATCCGTGCGCGAAGCGATTCCGCGCGGCAAGGTAAAGAAGGGTGAGGTCTACGACGCCGTCGTCGTGCGTACCCGCAAGGGAGTCCGCCGCGCCGACGGTTCGCTGATCCGTTTCGACGGTAACGCGGCCGTGCTCCTCAACAACAAGCTCGAGCCAATCGGTACCCGCATCTTCGGGCCGGTCACGCGCGAGCTGCGCAGCGAGAAGTTCATGAAGATCGTCTCGCTCGCTCCAGAAGTGCTGTAAACGGGAAAGCCGACATGAACCGTATCCGCAAGGGCGACCAGGTCATCGTGATCGCCGGCAAAAACAAGGGCCAGAAAGGCGAAGTCTCGCGCGTGGTCGGTGACCACGTGTTCGTGCAGAACGTCAACCTGGTCAAGCGTCACACGAAGCCGAATCCGCAGGCCAACCAGCCGGGTGGAATCATCGAGCGCGAGGCTTCGATCGACATTTCTAACGTACAGTTGTTCAACTCCGCTACGGGCAAGGGCGCACGGGTCGGCTTCAAGACACTTGAAGACGGCCGCAAGGTTCGCGTTTTCCGTCCGTCCGGCGAAGTTGTCGACGCTTGAGGCTGCCGCAATGACAACGCGTCTTGAAACCATCTACAAAGAAACGATTGTTCCGAAGCTGATCGAGCGTTTCGGCTACAAGAATCCGATGCAGGTGCCACGGTTGACCAAGGTCACGCTGAACATGGGCGTGGGCGAGGCCGTCGGCAACAAGAAGATTCTCGAAAACGCGGTCGCCGACATGGCGAAGATCGGCGGACAGAAGCCGATCATCACTTTGTCGAAGAAGTCGATTGCGACGTTCAAGATCCGCGACAACTGGCCGATCGGCTGCAAGGTCACCTTGCGCCGCGCGCAGATGTTCGAATTCGTCGATCGCCTGGTCAACGTCTCGTTGCCGCGCGTTCGCGACTTCCGCGGCATCTCGGGTCGCTCGTTCGACGGCCGTGGCAACTACAACATGGGCGTCAAGGAACAGATCATCTTCCCGGAGATCGATTTCGACCAGGTCGATGCCATGCGCGGCATGGACATTGCGGTGACCACCACTGCGCGCACCGACGACGAAGCCAAGGCATTGCTCGAAGCCTTCGGCTTTCCGTTCCGCAACTAATCAAGCGAAGCAGGAATACCGGCAATGGCCAAGACTTCAATGATCATGCGCGAGCACAAGCGCACGAAGCTCGTCAAGAAATACGCCGCACGGCGCGATGAACTCAGGAAGATCGTCAGCAGCGTCAAGGCGACCTATGAGGAAAAGCTCGAGGCAGCCGAGAAGCTGCAGAAGCTTCCGCGCGATTCGAGCCCGGTTCGCCAGCAGAGTCGCTGCGCGCTGACCGGACGCACGCGCAGCGTCTACAAGAAATTCGGCCTCGGCCGCATGAAACTCCGCGAAGCCACCATGCGCGGCGACGTGCCCGGCTTGCGTAAGGCCAGCTGGTAGCTTGCCGGGATTCGAGATTCGGGATTCGGGATTGGTCAGAAGCAGCAGCTTCGCGCCCCCGGCTCATGCGAATCCCGAATCCCGAATCCCAAATCTCGGATCCTCACAGATTCGGATATCGATGCTTGAAAGGAAAACAGATTCATGAGCATGACTGATCCCATCGCCGATATGTTCACGCGTATCCGCAACGCCCAGGCTACCGGCAAGCGCGCGGTGCGCATGCCCTCGTCGCGCGTGAAACTCGCCATCGCGACCCTGCTCAAGGACGAAGGCTATGTTGCCGAATTCCAGGTGCAGGCGAAGGAAGGCAAGCCTGAACTCGAGATTGCCCTCAAGTACTACGAAGGCAAGCCCGTCATCGACCGTATCGAGCGCGTCAGCCGTTCCGGCCTGCGCGTCTATCGCGGCAAGAACGAGCTGCCGAAGGTGCTCAACGGGCTCGGAATTT
Organism: Dokdonella immobilis; assembly: GCF_900115085.1. Taxonomy (GTDB): domain Bacteria; phylum Pseudomonadota; class Gammaproteobacteria; order Xanthomonadales; family Rhodanobacteraceae; genus Dokdonella; species Dokdonella immobilis. The sequence continues at coordinate 7,262 of NZ_FOVF01000007.1, forward strand.
CCATCGTCTCCACATCGTCCGGCATCATGACCGACGCGCAGGCCCGTACCCAGGGTCTTGGCGGCGAAGTCATCGGCATCGTGGCCTAAGGAGAGAGAATCATGTCACGCGTTGCCAAGAAACCCGTAGTGCTGCCGAAGGGCGTCGACGTCCAGGTGGCTGCCGAAGCGATCACCGTGAAGGGTCCGAAGGGCACCCTCAAGCTGGATACGCCGCCAGGCGTGCAGGCCAGCATCGAGAATGGCCAGGTATTGCTGAGCGGCAAGACCGACAACGACATCAAGATGGCGGGTACCGCCCGCGCCCTGATCAACAACATGGTGGTCGGCGTCAGTGAAGGCTACCAGCGCAAGCTGGAACTGGTAGGCGTCGGCTATCGTGCCGCGCTTGCCGGCAAGGACCTCAACCTGACTCTCGGCTTTTCGCATCCGGTGCTGTTCAAGGCGCCCGAAGGCGTCACGCTGGAGGTTCCGACCCAGACCGAGATCCTGATCAAGGGTACGGACAAGCAGGTCGTTGGCCAAGCCGCCGCGAAGATCCGTTCGTTCCGTCCGCCGGAGCCCTACAAGGGCAAGGGCGTCCGTTATGCCGGCGAGAAGATCACCTTGAAGGAAGCCAAGAAGGCCTAATAGGGCGCTTCCGCTTCCCGGAGAAAGACAGTGGACAAGAACATCGCAAGACTCCGTCGCGCCAAATCGACGCGCATGCACATTCGCTCCCTTGGTGTTCCGCGCCTCAGCGTGCATCGCACGGGCCAGCATCTGTATGCGCAGGTTTTCAGCGCCTCGGGAGACAAGGTCATCGCATCGGCATCGACCGTGCAGAAGGCGGTTGCCGAGGGTCTCAAGAGCACCAAGAACAAGGACGCTGCCGCGGCCGTCGGCAAGGCCATCGCGGAGCGCGCGATCAAGGCCGGCATCGAGAATGTCGCCTTCGATCGCTCGGGCTTCCGTTACCACGGACGCATCCAGGTCCTGGCCGATGCGGCGCGTGAAGCGGGTTTGAAGTTTTAAGTATCCGGGATTCGGGATTTGGGATTCGAGATTCGACAGAGCGATGCAGTACACGCGCTTTTGCGAATCCCGAATCCCGAATCCCCAATCCCGAATCCCAACCTAGAGAACCACCACAACTCCAAGCGGTACCAACCGCAAGCAGAAGTCCGGACCCTCGTTGGCCGGCACAAAGGTGAAACATGTCAAGCAATGATCGTGAGACCAGCGACGGCCTCCTCGAGAAGTTGATCGCGGTAAATCGTGTCGCCAAGACCGTCAAGGGCGGCCGCCAGATGAGCTTCACCGCGCTGACCGTGGTCGGCGATGGCGAAGGTCGTGTCGGCTTCGGTTACGGCAAGGCGCGTGAAGTGCCGATCGCCATCCAGAAAGCGATGGAGCGTGCGCGCAAGAACATGGTGCGGGTCGACCTCAAGGAAGGCACGCTCTGGCATGCCGTCAAGGCGAACCATGGCGCGGCACGCGTCTACATGCAGCCGGCCTCCGAAGGTACCGGCGTGATCGCGGGCGGCGCCATGCGCGCGGTCCTCGAAGTGGTCGGCGTGAAGAACGTCCTGGCCAAGGCCGTCGGTTCGCGCAATCCGATCAATCTGGTTCGCGCCACCATCAACGGGCTCCAGGCCATGGCAACGCCGCAGGGTATCGCGTCCAAGCGCGGCAAGACGATCGAAGAGGTATTGGGCAATGGCTAAGGAAAAGAACCAGACCGTGCGCGTGCGCCTGGTCAAGAGTCCCAACAGTTGCCAGGGGCGCCATCGTCTCAGCGTCAAGGCCCTCGGCCTGCGCAAGCTCAACGATGTGCGCGAACTGAAAGATTCGCCGTCGGTCCGGGGTCTGATCAATCAGGTCAGCTACCTGGTCAACGTCGAAAGTGACGCGTAAGCGTCCTGCAGAATCAGGAGTCGATTCCATGCGTCTCAATACTCTCAAATCCGCGCCGGGTGCCCGCAAAGAAGGCGTGCGCGTCGGTCGCGGTATCGGATCCGGCCTCGGCAAGACTTGCGGTCGCGGCCACAAGGGCCAGTTCGCGCGTTCCGGCAAGGGCAAGGTCAAGGCCGGTTTCGAAGGCGGCCAGATGCCGCTGCAGCGCCGTTTGCCCAAGGTGGGCTTCCGTTCGAAGATGTCGATGGACATCAGTGAAGTCCTGCTCTACCAGCTCGACAAGCTGAACCTCGACGTGGTCGATTTCGCCGCGCTGAAGGCCGCCGGCCTGATCGAAACGCGCGCCACCCGCGCCAAGATCGTCAAGAAGGGCGAAGTGACCCGAGCCATCAAGCTGAGCGGCGTTGCCGTGACGGCGGGCGCCCGTGCGGCCATCGAAGCGGCTGGCGGGAGCGTCGAATAACCGTGGCAGCCTCGAAATCCAGCGGATTGGCATCGCTCGGCAAGCTGACCGAGCTGAAGCAGCGTCTTTTGTTCGTGATCGGTGCGCTGGTCGTGTTCCGCCTGGGCTCGTTCATTCCGGTTCCCGGCGTGAACCCCGAGGCGATGGCGCGCCTGGTTTCCAACAGCGGCGGCCTGATTGACATGTTCAACATGTTCTCGGGCGGCGCGTTGAGCCGGTTTTCGTTGTTTGCCCTGGGTGTCATTCCGTACATCTCGGCGTCCATCGTCGTGCAGCTGTTCAGCTCGGTCGTTCCGGCCTGGCAGGCATTGAAGAAGGAAGGTGAGTCGGGACGGCGCAAGCTGACCACCTACACGCGCTTCGGCACGGTCGGCCTGGCCGCGTTCCAGTCTTTCGGCGTCGCCACGATGCTGCAGACGCAGGCTGGCGTCGTCTACGCGCCGGGCCCGAGTTTCATCTTCGGTACCGTGGTCGGACTGACCGCCGGCACCCTGTTCCTGATGTGGCTGGGTGAGCAGATCACCGAGCGCGGCATCGGCAACGGCATTTCGCTGATCATCTTCGCCGGCATCGTCGCCGGGTTGCCGACCGCTGTCGTGCACACCCTCGGCATGGCCAACAGCGGCGAGCTGACCTGGCTCAAGCTGATGATGGTGCTGGTTGCCGTGCTCGTGGTGACTGCCTTCGTCGTTTTCATGGAGCGCGGCCAGCGCCGCATCACCGTGAACTACGCACGCAAGCAGGGTGGCGCAGGCCGCGCCTACATGAACCAGAGCTCGCACCTGCCGCTCAAGATCAACATGGCGGGCGTGATTCCGCCGATCTTCGCTTCGAGCCTGATCATGTTCCCGGCCACGGCCGCGGCATGGTTCAACAATTCGAACGAAATCCGCTGGTTGCAGACACTGACCGCGGCCTTGGGCCCGGGCGAACCGCTGCACATGCTGATCTACGCGATCATGATCATCATCTTCGCCTTCTTCTACACGGCGCTGGTGTTCAATTCGCAGGAAACGGCCGACAACCTGAAGCGTTCGGGCGCGCTGATTCCGGGCATTCGCCCGGGCAAGGCCACGGCTGACTACATCGATGGTGTGATGACCCGATTGACCGGCATCGGCGCCCTGTACCTGGTCGCCGTCTGTCTGGTTCCGGACCTGCTTCGAAACGCCTGGCACGTGCCGTTCTACTTCGGCGGTACATCGTTGCTGATCGTGGTCGTGGTGGTCATGGATTTCACCGCCCAGATCCAGGCCCATCTGGTTTCACACCAGTACGAAAGCCTGCTCAAGAAGGCAAACCTCAAGGGCCGCTGAGCCGGGCCCCGGGGACTGCCGTGACCGCTCCCGGAGGGGGCGGGAACGGGAATTCCAGGGGTTCCAGTTTCCCCTGAAAACAGATAGAATACGAAGTTCACTGCGCATTTAGTTCTTTCGGAGACATTCAAACATGGCGCGCATTGCGGGTGTCAATCTGCCGGTCCAGAAGCATGCTTCGATCGGTCTGCAAAGCATTTATGGAATCGGCCGCTCGCGGTCGCGCAAGGTCTGTCTGGACGCGGGTGTCGCGCCGTCGACCAAGATCAAGGACCTGACCGAAGCGGAAGTCGAAAAGATCCGTCACGAGGTTGCGAAATACACGGTCGAGGGCGATCTGCGCCGCGAAGTGGGTATCGCGATCAAGCGCCTGATCGACCTCGGCTGCTATCGCGGTCTGCGTCATCGCCGCGGCTTGCCGATGCGCGGCCAGCGCACTCGCACCAATGCCCGTACCCGCAAGGGTCCGCGCCGTGCGATCAGAAAATAATCTGCCCGGAAACGAATCATGAATAAGCCGGTCGCCAAGCCGAAGAAGAAGATCAAGCGCGTTGTGACTGACGCCATCTGCCACGTGCAGGCGTCTTTCAACAACACCGTGGTCACGATCACCGACCGCCAAGGCAATGCCCTCTCCTGGGCAACCGCTGGCGGCGCCGGGTTCCGTGGCTCGCGCAAGTCCACGCCATTCGCCGCACAGGTTGCAGCGGAAAAGGCTGCCCGCGTTGCTGCCGAATACGGCGTGAAGACGATCGAAGTGCGTATCAAGGGCCCAGGCCCGGGTCGCGAATCGGCCGTTCGTTCGCTGAACAACGTCGGCTTCAAGGTCACCAACATCATCGACGTGACGCCCATCCCGCACAACGGGTGCCGTCCGCCGAAGAAGCGTCGCGTCTAAAGGATACTGAAATGGCTCGTTATATCGGACCCACCTGCAAGCTGGCCCGGCGCGAAGGCGCTGACCTCAGCCTCAAGAGCCCGGCGCGCGCGATCGATTCGAAGTGCAAGCTGGAACAGAAGCCCGGCCAGCATGGCGCCGCCCGCAAGGGACGCCTGTCGGACTATGGCGTGCAGCTGCGCGAGAAGCAGAAGGTCAAGCGCATCTATGGCCTGCTCGAGCGCCAGTTCCACAAGTACTACGTCAAGGCGTCCAACCAGAAGGGCAACACCGGTGAAAACCTGTTGCGCCAGCTCGAGACTCGCCTCGACAACGTCATCTATCGCATGGGTTTCGCGGTCACCCGCGCCCAGGCTCGCCAGCTGGTCGCCCACCGTGCAGTTTCGGTGAACGGCAAGCGCGTCAACCTGCCGTCCTACCAGGTCCGGCCGGGCGACGAGATTTCTCTCACCGAGAGCGCGCGCAGCCAGTTGCGCGTGCAGGAATCGGTCACCGTCTCGCAGGAGATGGATCTGGTTCCGGCCTGGGTCGAAGTCGACCCGAAGAAGTTCAGCGGCGTCTTCAAGGCGTTGCCTGAGCGTTCGGATCTGCCCTCGGATATCAACGAGAGCCTCATCATCGAGCTTTACTCGAAGTAATTCACCGCAACTTTCGGAGTCCCTGTTCATGGCAGGATCCACCAATGTGCTGCGTCCCCGCGGCATTCAAGTCGAGCGCATCGGTCTCAACCACGCCAAAGTCGTGGTCGAGCCGCTGGAGCGTGGCTTTGGTCACACCCTGGGCAACGCATTGCGTCGCGTTCTTCTGTCGTCCATTCCGGGCTGCGCGATCGTCGAAGTCGAGATCGACAACGTCCTGCACGAGTACACGACCCTGGAAGGCCTCCAGGAAGACGTCATCGAAGTCCTGCTCAATATCAAGGACATCGCGATCCGCATGCATGGCCATGACGAATCGACCCTGACCCTGAGCAAGAAGGGCAAGGGCGTCGTCACGGCTGCAGACATCAAGGTCGATCACACCGTCGAGATCATCAATCCCGACCACGTGATCTGCAACCTGACCAAGGACGTCGCGCTGAACATGCGCCTCAAAGTTGTTCGTGGCGTCGGCTACCAGCCTGCCGTCTCGCGCCGCCTTCCGGACGAGGAAGCGCGTCCGATCGGCCGCCTGCAGCTCGATGCATCGTTCTGCCCGGTTCGCCGCGTCGCCTACCAGGTCGACAGCGCGCGTCTCGAACAGCGCACCGATCTGGACAAGCTCGTCCTCGAGATCGACACCAACGGTGCGATCGATGCCGAGGAAGCCGTACGCAAGGCCGCCGAGATCCTGCAGGACCAGATTTCGATCTTCGGTGACTTCACCCGTCGCGAGAGCGCCGATGCGAAGACCGACAAGAGCGGCGTCGATCCGGTCCTGCTGCGTCCGATCGACGACCTCGAACTGACCGTGCGTTCTGCCAACTGCCTCAAGGCCGAGAGCATCTACTACATCGGCGACCTCGTGCAGAAGACCGAAGTCGAGCTGCTGAAGACCCCGAACCTGGGCAAGAAGTCGCTGACCGAAATCAAGGACGTGCTCGGACAGCGTGGTCTGTCGCTGGGCATGAAGCTCGAATCGTGGCCGCCGCCGGGCATTGCGCACGGCATGCAGTTGGGTTGATTCAAAGCCGGGATTGGAGATTAGGGATTCGGGATTCGAAACGGCAACGTCCTCGCGAGGAACGCTTTTCCGAATCCCCAATCACGAATCCCGTATCCCTAAATAATAAGCGGGTAACCGCGGGAAGTCGGACACAGGCGCCGGCTTTTCATAACAACAGACAGTGAGAACATTGCCATGCGCCACCAGAAATCCGGACGCAAACTCAACCGCACGAGCAGCCATCGCGAAGCGATGTTCAAGAACATGGCTGCCTCGTTGTTCAAGCACGAGCTGATCCGCACGACCTTGCCGAAGGCCAAGGAGCTGCGTCGGGTCGCCGAGCCGCTCATCACGCTGGCCAAGACCGATGGCGTCGCCAACCGTCGGCTCGCGTTTGCCCGCCTGCGCGACAAGCAGGCCGTCGGCAAGCTGTTCGTCGAACTCGGCCCGCGCTTCCGCGAGCGCAAGGGCGGCTATCTGCGCATCCTCAAATGCGGATTCCGTGCAGGTGACAGCGCACCGATGGCCTATGTCGAGCTGCTCGATCGGCCGCAGTCCGGCGCTGTGGCCAGCGAAGACTGAGCCAGATAACCGGCAGCAGAGAAAGCCCCGCCCGTGCGGGGCTTTTTCGTTTGCGGGATACTGGGTAACCGCGGAATCCAGGCCCTGGGTTTTTTTGCGCCCTGGCGCCGACGCCGGGGAACCGCGCCCACAACCGCCTGTCAGTATGCAGGTCCCCTGACCACTGAGCTGGAGCCCACGCAATGAGTCGAGCCATTTCCTCGCGCAAGATCTTCCTGCTGATCGCTTGCGCCTGTGCATTGCTGATGGGCTATGCGCTGTTCGCCCAGTACGTCCAGGGCTACCAGCCCTGCATGCTGTGCATGGTCCAGCGCGTGTTCGTCGGAGCGGTCGGCCTGGTCGCGCTGCTGGCCGCGCTGCACGGTCCGGGTCGACTCGGTGTTCGCCTGTACGGAATCGTCACGGCCCTGCTCGCCGCCGGCGGCGCCTACGTGGCCGGCCGCCATGTCTATCTGCAGCATCTGCCGCCCGAGCAGCTCGATGGCTGCGCCCCATCGTTCGAATACGCGCTCGAGAACTACGATGCGCTGAAGTTCCTCAAGACCATCTTCATCCGCGACCAGGACTGCGGCACGATTGACTGGACCTTCCTTGGCCTGTCGATGCCGACCTGGGTCCTCGCCTGTTTCATCGGATTGTTCCTGGCCGCACTCTGGGCCGGCTTCAGGCGGGCCTGATTTGACTGCGGGGCCGCCTGTGGCATGATGGATGCCGCAGTGCAGCATGAGCAGGCCCCGATGAAGCGCGAACGAAACATCGCTCCGGTCCGGCAACCCGAAAACTGGACGCCGGCGTCCTGGCAGGCTTTTCCGGCCGTCCAGCAGCCGACCTATCTCGATCCGGCCGAACTCGACCTGGCCCTCGATCAGCTGCGCGAACTGCCTCCGCTGGTCACCTCCTGGGAGATCCTCGCCTTGCGCGGCCTGCTCGCCGATGCCGCCGAGGGCCGTCGCTTCCTCCTGCAGGGCGGCGACTGCGCCGAGAGTTTCGACGACTGCACTTCGCCGCTGATCTCCAACCGTCTCAAGGTCATGCTGCAAATGAGCCTTGTGCTGACCCACGGCCTCAAGCTGCCGATCGTGCGTGTCGGGCGGTTCGCCGGCCAGTACGCCAAGCCAAGGTCGGCGGATTCCGAGACCCGTAACGAAGTGACCCTGCCGTGCTACCGCGGCGACATCGTCAACGGTCCGGCTTTCGATGCCGAGAGCCGGCGCGCCGATCCGCGCCGCCTGATCAAGGGCCATGCCCGATCGGCGATGACGATGAACTTCGTGCGCGCCCTGATCGACGGCGGTTTCGCCGACCTTCACCATCCCGAATACTGGGATCTGGCCTGGGTGGCGCATTCGCCGCTGCAGAGCGAATACCGCCAGATGGTCGAGTCGATCGGCAACTCGCTGCGCTTCATGGAAACCCTGGCCGGCAGTGCGGTCGGCGAGTTCCAGCGCGTCGATTTCCATACCTCGCACGAAGCCCTGCTGCTGCACTACGAGGAGGCGTTGACCCGCCAGGTACCGCGTCACTGGGGCTGGTTCAACCTGTCCACGCACTTCCCGTGGATCGGCATGCGTACGGCGGATATCGGCGGTGCCCATGTCGAATACTGTCGTGGCATCCGCAACCCGATCGGGGTCAAGGTCGGCGTATCGACCCAGCCAGACCAACTGCTGCGCCTGATCGACGTGCTCGACCCCGATAATGAACCGGGACGCCTGACCCTGATCCACCGGATGGGCGCGAAGCACGTCGCCAAGGCCTTGCCACCCTTGCTGTCCGCGGTGCGTGCCTCTGGCCGCAAGGTGCTCTGGTGCTGCGACCCGATGCACGGCAATACCGAATCGCTCGGCAGCGGCGTGAAGACGCGGCGCTTCGAGAATATCCGCGACGAGCTCGACCAGGCTTTCGATATCCATGCCGCCGCGGGAACCCGACTCGGCGGCGTGCATCTCGAACTGACCGGCGAAAACGTCACCGAGTGCATGGGCGGCGCCCGCGACCTGACCGAAAGCGACCTGACCCGGGCCTACAAGTCCTCGGTCGACCCGCGCCTGAACTACGAACAGTCGCTTGAACTGGCGATGCTGATCGTGCGCAAGCGCGGCGACCAGGGCCGGCTGGATTGATTCCTGCGAGGTAAGGGCCGGACATCGGCTTGCGGCCGCAGGCCGCGAGCAATGCCGGGCATTCACCCAGTCTGGAAAACCCACATGATCGACAGCTCGGCGAGGGCGAGTCCGATCAGCATCGCCATGATCACGTCGCTCGGATAGTGAAGTCCGAGCACGATCCGGGAAAGCGCGATCAGCAGGGTCAGCGGCAGCAAGAGCACGAGCAAACCGGGAAACCAGGCCAGGGCGACGAGGCTGAAGCTGACCGCGTGCAACGTGTGCCCGGAAGGAAAGCTGAACTCGTCCAGCGGAGGTATGTGGGCGACGATGCCGACGTGGCTGCGATACGGCCGCGGTCGGCGCGTCCAACCCTTGAGCAGCTTGTAAAGACTCGCTGCGACGATGCCGACGGCGGCCATGTGCAGGGCAGCCCGCCAGCCATCTTCGCCGCCGAGCACGGCCAGGCCGAGCATCAGCGCGTACCAGATCAGCCCGTCACCGAGACGGCTGATGATGCGGAAGAAGGTCACCACGGACCTGCCGGCGACCCAGCGATTGCACGCCAGGCACAGGCGCCATTCGCCACTGAGCACTTCGAAGCGGTGCCAACCCTGATTCATGCCGCGTTTTCCTTGCACAGGGACCCCATCAGATCGGCGAAACCGCGGCTGACGGCATCCGGACTCAAGCAGGAGACTGTCTCGCGTGCCCGGCCCGCCATTCGCGAACGGCGGGCTGGATCGCCCGCCAGGGCAACCGCAGCGGCAACGAAGGCGTCGGCATCGGCAAATGGCACGCATACCCCGCAGTCGGCTTCGCGGATGTGTTCTCGCGCGGCTCCGTAATCGAAGGTGACAACGGGCAGGCCACTGGCCATCGCTTCGAGCGTGACGTTGCCGAAGGTTTCAGTCAGGCTCGGAAACAAAAACAGGTCGCCGCTCGCATAGTGACGGGCCAGCGCTTCGTCCCGATGCATACCGGCAAAGATGAAATCCGGGTTCGTGTCGGCCAGGCGGCCACGCTCCGGACCGTCCCCGACCACGATGAATCGGGCCCCGGCGTGCACGCGCTCGATCTCGCGAAAGGCGCGGACCGCGAGGTCGAGGTTCTTCTCGGCGGCCAGGCGCCCGACGTGGATCACGGCCAGTCCGTCATCGGTCAGGCCCCAGCGGTCGCGCAGCGTCGCGTCCCTGCGCGATGGGGCGAACAGGTCGACATCGACGGCGCGGCTGAGCACGCTGATATTGGCAAACGCCCGGCTACGCAGGAAATCGGCCAGCTCGCGGGTCGGCACGAGGGTCGTGGCAGCGCGATTGTGGAAACGCCGCATGCCGGCGAAGACGAACGGACTCAGCCACGGGAACCCGTAGTGGGTGATGAAGTCATCGAAGCGGGTATGGAATCCGGTGCAGGCGGGGATGCCGAGGCGGCGTGCCGCGCCGAGCGCACTGTGGCCGAGCGGTCCTTCAGTGGCGACGTAGATGGCTTGCGGACGACTGCTCGACCAATGCCGGACCAGGCGCGACTGAGCCGGCAGGCCGACGCGCAAGCCGGGGTAGCGTGGCAGTCCCGTGCTGCGGACCCGCAGCTCGGCGAATTCGTTGGCGCTGATGGTTGCGGCGTCTCCGGGCCGATCCGGCCTGACCAGTTCGACCGAGTGTCCGAGCCTTCGCAAGCCGCGCGCCAGCGATTGCACGGTCAGGGCGACGCCGTTGATCTCCGGCGGCCAGGTTTCCGTGACGATCGCAGTGCGCATGCCGAATTCCCGCATTCCGTAGTGGACATGCTGGGCCCCGGTTTTTAAGGGCGTGTGGCGGTGGCGTGACGAATCGGTGACGCCCGGGTGGGTATGGCGCGAGACAGCGCGTCGATTTATCCGGCCAGTTCGGCGGCGCGGCGTTTGATCGTCGCCAGCATCGCCGCGAGACCGTTTGATCGGGTCGGCGAAAGGTGTTTGGACAAGCCAATGGCCTCGACGAAGCGCGGTTCGGTGTCGAGGATTTCCCGTGCCGATCGTCCCGAGTAGACACGCAACAGCAGTGCGATCAGGCCGGAGACAATCGAGGAATCGCTGATGGCTGTGAAATCCAGCCGATCCGCGTCCCCCCGGCCGAGCAGCCAGACCTGGGATTGGCAACCGTTGACCTTGTTCTCCTCAGTGCGCGCCTCGTCGGGAAACGCCGGCAGCTTGCGGCCAAGATCGATCAGGTACTGGTAGCGCTCGGTCCAGTCGCCCAAGTAGCCGAACTCTTCGGCGATGGCCGCCTGGGCCGATTCTGCGCTCGGTTCCACCGGTGCGTCCGTGGTCTGTTCGCTGCTCACGTTCATCCTTTTGATTTAAGGGCAGGCATCGGGAATTCCAGACGGTGCCGGTCCGCTCCTCGAGCGCGAAGCCCGAGTGGCGAAGTCCGCGATGACTTCAGGGCGTCGTCTGTCCCGGCTCGACCACCTTCCAGCGCGTCCCGCCCGCGCCATCCTCGATGACCACGCCCCTGGCGGCCAGTTCCTCGCGGATCCGGTCAGCGCGCGAAAAGTCCCTGGCGGCGCGTGCCGCGACGCGCTCCTCGAGCAGTCGCTGCACCCAGTCCGCATCGACTTCATTGCCGGCCGCGGTCTGTTTGAACCAGTTCTCGGGATCTTCCTGCAGCAGGCCGATCAGCCTCGCGCAGCCGAGCAGGGCTGCCAGGGTCCGCCGCCTGGTCTCGGCGCTGGCGGCCTTGCGTGCCTCGTCGGCGAGTCCGGACAGGATGGCGAATGCCGCCGGTGTATTGAGGTCGTCGCACAGGGCCGCCTCGAAATCGGGTGTGACGATCCATTCGTCTTCGGCGAGCTCGATGTCGGCGCGGTCGCGCAATACGCCGTACCAACCGTCGAGGGTGGCCCGGGATTGCGCCAGCGTGCTTTCGGACCAGTCCAGCGGCTGCCGGTAGTGGGCACGCAGGAGCAGGAAGCGCAGCACCTCGGGCGGGTATTTCTCGAGCAACTCGTGCAGGATCATCACGTTGCCGAGCGATTTCGACATCTTCCTGCCGCCAAAGGTCAGCATGCCGTTGTGCAGCCAGTAGCGGGCAAAGACCTTGCCGCCGTGTGCACAGGTGCTCTGGGCGATCTCGTTTTCGTGATGCGGAAACATCAGGTCGTTGCCGCCGGCATGGATGTCGATGGTGTCACCGAGATGGGCCTCGGCCATGGCCGAGCACTCGATGTGCCAGCCGGGCCGACCGCGTCCCCACGGGCTGTCCCAGCCGGGCAGGTCATCGGTCGAGGGCTTCCAGAGTACGAAATCGCCGGGCCCCTTCTTGTACGGGGCGACATCGATGCGCGCGCCCGCGATCATGTCCTCGGTCGAGCGCCCAGACAGCTTGCCGTAGTCGGCATAGCTTTCGACATCGAACAGGACATGGTTCTCGGCGGCGTAGGCGTGGCCGCTGGCGATCAGGCGTTCGCACATGGCGATGATCTCGGCGATGTGTGCCGTCGCGTGCGGAACGATGTCGGGCGGGTCCACCCCCAGCCGGGCCAGATCCTCGTGGTAGGCCTGGGCAAAGCGCGTGGTGATGGTCGCAATCGGCGCCCCGGCTTCCCTGGCCGCGGCGTTGATCTTGTCGTCGACGTCGGTGATGTTTCGGGCGTAGACGACGTGCTTGTGATGTCGGCGCAACAGGCGTGCAAGCAGGCCGAAGACGACCGCCGGACGCGCGTTGCCGACATGGATGTAGTTGTAGACGGTCGGTCCGCACACGTACATCGTGATCCGTTCAGGATCCAGCGGTACGAAGTCCTCGACGCGGCGCGTCATCGAATTGTGCAGGCGCAGATTCATGGTGGCTGACGGCTTGGCATCGTGGTCAGCCGCGGATGATAGCAGTCCCCGGGCCGCCGCCGTTTTGGCCACGGAAATCCATGAATCCTTAGGTAAGCATTCAGTAAGCCTGTGCTGTAATCCTGCCCAATACGAGGCTGTCAGGCGCCACCAGGAAGCCGATTCATTCCATCAGGCAGGCCCGCAGAAGGCCCGGCTCGATAGCCCGACCCCGATTTGGAGATTGCAATGCTCAAGAATGTTCTGCTGGCCGCCCTCGCCGGAGCTGCCTTGTTCGCCGGCTCTGCGCAGGCGCAGGATCGTGGCTATGGCGACGATCGCGGCCCCGACAACGTGCGCCTGGCCTGGGCCGACGTGCTGCGTGTCGATCCGGTCTACGACGAGGTCGTCTCCACGCGTCCGCGCGAGGAATGCTACGACACCGAAGTCGAGCGTCGTGATTCCCGCGGCAACAACGGAGCCGGCACGGTCATCGGCGCCATCGTCGGCGGTGCCCTCGGCAATCAGGTCGGCAAGGGCGATGGCCGCAAGGCGGCCACGGTCGCCGGCGCCCTGATCGGCGGCGCGATCGGCAACAATGCCGCCCGCCGTGACGATCGCTACTACGCGGAGCCGGAAACGCGCTGCCGCACGGTCAGCGAGCGCTACAGCGAACGCCGCATCGTCGGCTACGACGTGCAGTATCGCTATCGCGGCGACGTGTTCATGTCGCATCTGGACTACGACCCGGGCGAGCGCATGCGGGTGCGGGTCAGCGTCGCGCCGGCCGAATAAACCGCACACTCCGCAGGGGTCGAACGCAGGGCCGCCCATTGGCGGCCCTGTTTGCATTTTGGTCTGCCGCAAGAGGCATCTGTTGCACTGCGGCAGAAATGCCGGTAACGTCAGTCCCGCCATGAACCGACAGCCGACCGCCGCCACGATCCTGACCAGCGCCCGCATGGCCGCCGGCATGACCTCGCGCGCGCGCCGACCGATGACCTCCAATCCGGTCGGGTAGCTGTCGCGCGTTCCAAGTGTTTCGACGAAGACCCGGCCCACGTGCCGGGTTTTTTTGTTTTCTGCAGGGGGTAGCGCCGTGAACACCAAGCATTTCCTGAGTACGCAGGACTGGAGCCGGTCCGAACTGGACACGCTGCTCGATCAGGCCCGGGCGTTTCGCGAGTCCCGCCTGGGCGACCAGCTCGCCGGCAAGGCGATCGCGCTGCTGTTCTTCAATCCCTCGATGCGCACGCGCACGAGTTTCGAGCTGGGCGCCCATCAGCTCGGTGGCAAGGCCATCGTGCTCGCTCCCGGCAAGGATGCCTGGCCGATCGAGTTCGAGGTGGGCAGCGTCATGGATGGCGAGACCGAGGAGCACATCGCCGAGGTGGCCCGGGTGTTGAGCCGTTACGTCGACCTGATCGGCGTGCGCGCCTTTCCGAAGTTCCAGGACTGGTCGGTCGATCGCGAGGACACGGTCATCCAGGCCTTCGCGAGATATTCGACCGTACCGGTGATCAACATGGAAACGATCACCCACCCGTGCCAGGAACTGGCCCACATCATGGCCCTGCAGCAGCACCTGGGCACGGAGCTGAAGGGGCGCAAATACGTCCTGACCTGGACCTACCATCCGAAGCCGCTGAATACCGCCGTGGCCAACTCGGCCCTGCAGATCGCTACGCGCTATGGCATGGACGTGACCCTGCTGTGCCCGTCCGGGGCCTATCTGCTCGATCCGCGCTACATGGATTTCGCCCGGGAAAACGTCGCCGCCAACGGCGGCAGCCTGCGCGTCAGCCACGACATCGAAAGCGCCTACCGCGATGCCGACGTCGTCTACGCCAAGAGCTGGGGCGCCATCCCGTTCTTCGGCCGCTGGGACGAAGAACGCCAGATCCGAGAGGGCAACAAGCACTTCATCGTCGACGAGGCGAAGATGGCCCTGACCAACCATGGCCTGTTCAGCCATTGCTTGCCGCTGCGCCGCAATGTCAAGGCCACCGATGCGGTGATGGATTCGCCTTCCTGCATCGCCATCGACGAAGCCGAGAACCGGCTGCATGTGCAGAAAGCGATCATGGCTGCGCTGGTGGCGCAGCCGGGATTCGGGATTCGGGAATGATGAAGCCGAGAATGGGGAATGGGGAATCGAGAATGGTTGGAAGCCCGTTCCTCGCACGCCTGCCTTTCATGCCATAGCCAACAGGAAAGTCCAATGTCGCAAGCTTCTTCCATTCCCGATTCCCCATTCCCCATTCCCGAACAACGAAACGTTGTTCTCGCGTTCTCCGGCGGCCTCGACACGAGTTTCTGCATTCCGTACCTGCAGGAACGCGGCTATGCCGTGCATACGGTGTTCGCCGACACCGGCGGCGTCGATGCCGACGAGCGCGCCTTCATCGAGGCACGCGCGGCCGAGCTCGGCGCGGCCAGCCACGTGACCGTCGACGGCGGTCCGGCGATCTGGGAGGGCTTCGTCAAGCCCTTCGTCCGGGCCGGGGAGGGCTATCAGGGCCAGTATCCGCTGCTCGTCTCGGATCGTTACCTGATCGTCGAAGCCGCGTTGCGGCGGGCCGGCGAGCTCGGCACGCGCGCCATCGCCCACGGCTGCACCGGCATGGGCAACGACCAGGTGCGCTTCGACCTGACCGTCAAGGCGCTCGGCGACTACGAGATCATCGCGCCGATCCGCGAGATCCAGAAAGAGCACACCGAGGTTCGCGCCTACGAACAGAAATATCTCGAAGCGCGCGGGTTCGCGGTGCGCGCGAAACAGATGGCCTACACGATAAACGAGAACCTGCTCGGCCTGACCATGTCGGGTGGCGAGATCGATCGCTGGGAGGCGCCTGGCGAGGGCGCGCGTGGCTGGTGTGCGCCGAAGGCGGAATGGCCAACAAGTGCCTTGCAGGTGAAGTTGACCTTCCGGCACGGCGAAGCGGTGGCACTCGACGATGAGCCTCTGGCGGGGCATGTCCTGCTGGCCCGCCTCAACCAGATGTTCGCCCGCTTCGGGGTCGGTCGCGGCCTCTACACCGGCGACACCACGATCGGCCTCAAGGGTCGCATCATCTACGAGGCGCCGGGACTCGCTGCGTTGCTGGTCGCCCATCGCGCGCTCGAGGAAGCGGTGTTGTCCAAGGCCCAGAACCGCTTCAAGCCGGTGGTCGCGCGGCAGTGGGTGGAACTGGTCTATGAAGGCTTCTTCCATGATCCCTTGAAGACCGACCTCGAGGCTTTCCTGGCGGCCTCGCAGCGTTGCGTCAATGGCGAGGTGACCTTGCAGACCGAAGGCGGCAACGTGCACGCGGTGGCGATCCGCTCGCCGCACATCCTCACTGCCAAGGGCGCGACCTACGCGCAGTCGGCCGACTGGGGCGTGGCCGAGGCCGAGGGTTTCATCCGCCTCTATGGCATGAGCTCGACGCTGTGGGCCGAGGTCAACCGGAAGCCGGCGCAATGAGCGCATTGCTCGATGCCACGCTGGCCCATCTGCGCGCGCTGGTTGCGTTCGATACGCGCAATCCGCCGCGCGCCATCGGCACTGGCGGCATCTTCGATTACCTGCGCACGAACCTGCCCGGGTTCGAGATCAGCGTGACCGACCACGGCGCCGGTGCGGTCAGCCTGTTCGCCGTGCGCGGCAAGCCGCGGTTCCTGTTCAACGTGCATCTCGACACCGTGCCCGATTCGCCGCACTGGAGCGCAAGCCCGTTCGAACTGCGCCGGACCGACACGCGTGCGATCGGCCTCGGTGCCTGCGACATCAAGGGTGCAGCCGCTGCGCTGCTCGCCGCGGCGAATCGCGTCGACGGCGACGCGGCCTTCCTGTTCAGCTCGGACGAAGAAGCCAACGATCCGCGTTGCGTCGCCGCGTTCCTCGCCCGCGGCATGCCGTATGAAGCGGTGTTGGTGGCCGAACCGACCCGCGCCGAGGCCGTGCTCGCCCATCGCGGCATCAGTTCCGTATTGATGCGTTTCGCAGGCACCGCTGGACATGCCTCGGCCGAACAGACCGTGGCCGACAGCGCGCTGCACCAGGCGATCCGCTGGGGCAACCGCGCCCTGGCCCATGTCGAGGCCTGCGCGCACGAGCGCTTCGGCGGACTGACCGGGCTGCGCTTCAACATCGGTCGCATCGAAGGCGGCATCAAGGCCAACATGATCGCCCCGCAAGCCGAACTGCGCTTCGGCTTGCGGCCGCTGCCCTCGACCGATGTCGACGACCTGCTCGATGCCTTTCGCAGTTTCGCCAATCCGCCCGCCGCAGAGTTCAGCGAGACCTTTCGCGGGCCGAGCCTGCCCTCGGGCCTGATTGCCGATGCCGAAGCACGCCGGCTTGCGGCACGCGATGTCGCCGATGCCCTCGACCTTCCGATCGGCAATGCGGTCGACTTCTGGACCGAGGCCTCGCTGTTTTCGCAGGCCGGCTACACCGCGCTCGTCTACGGGCCGGGGGATATCGCCCAGGCCCACACTGCCGACGAATGGGTAGCGTTGGACCAATTGGACGCCTACGCCGAATCGGTCACCAGGATCCTGCAATGAACAAGGCCACGCGCCAGACCCGCCAGACCATCGTGCGTCTGCTTTCGAGCATGGCCAGTGCGAAGGAGATCTCGCAATACCTCAAGCGCTTCTCGCAGCTCGATGCGAAGCGCTTCGCCGTGGTCAAGGTCGGCGGCGCGGTGTTGCGTGACGACCTCGATGCGCTGACCTCTTCGCTGGCCTTCCTGCAGGAAGTCGGCTTGACCCCGATCGTCGTGCATGGCGCCGGCCCGCAACTGGACGAGGAACTGGCCGCCGCCGGCATCGGCAAGCAGACCGTCAACGGCCTGCGCGTGACGACGCCCGAAGCGCTGGCGATCGTCCGCCGCGTGTTCCAGGCGCAGAACCTCAGGCTGGTCGAGGCCCTGCAGGAAGGCAACACGCGGGCCACCTCGATCACCGCCGGCGTGTTCGAGGCCGAGTATCTCGATCGCGACACACTCGGCCTGGTCGGCCGCGTCTGCGGCGTCAACCTCGCGCCGATCGAGGCCAGCCTGAATGCCGGCTCGATCCCGGTCATCGCCAGCACCGGGGAAACAGCCGGCGGCCAGATCCTCAACATCAATGCCGACTTCGCCGCCAACGAACTCGTGCAGGTACTGCAACCGTACAAGATCATCTTCCTGACCGGCACCGGCGGCCTGCTCGACGGCGAGGATCGCGTGATCGACTCCATCAACCTGTCGACCGAATACGCGCATCTGCTCGCCCAGCCCTGGCTGCACTCGGGCATGCGCGTGAAGATCGAGCAGATCAAGGACCTGCTCGATCGCTTGCCGCTGACCTCGTCGGTTTCGATCACCAAGCCGGCCGAGCTGGCCAAGGAACTGTTCACGCACAAGGGCTCGGGAACCCTGATCCGGCGCGGCGAGAAGGTCCTGCGCGCGACCTCGTGGAACGAACTCGACCTGCCGCGCCTGCGCGAGCTGATCGAGTCGAGCTTCTCGCGCACGCTGGTGCAGGACTACTTCGAAAAGACGCCGCTGTTCCGTGCCTATGTCAGCGAGAACTATCGAACCGCACTGATCCTGCTCGAAGCCGAGGGCGGTGCCTACCTCGACAAGTTCGCCGTGCTCGACGACGCCCAGGGCGAAGGTCTCGGTCGCGCCGTCTGGCAGGTCATGCGTGAAGAGAACCCCCGGCTGTTCTGGCGCTCGCGCCACGGCAATCCGGTCAATCCGTTCTACTACGCCGAGTCCGATGGCTGCTACAAGATGGCGCAGTGGAAGGTGTTCTGGTACGGCATCGAAGACTTCGCCGAGATCGAGCGCTGCGTCGAACAGTGCCGCTCGCGCCCGGCCACGCTGGCCAGCCCGGTCGGGGTGGCCTCGTGACGCGCCGCGCGATCGGACTGGTCGGCGCGCGCGGTCATACCGGTGCCGAACTGATTCGCCTGGCCGGCGCCCATCCGGGCCTCGAACTCGGCTTCGTCTCCTCGCGTGAACTGCAAGGCCAGCGCGTGGCCGATCATGTCGGGGGTTACCACGGCGACTTGCGCTACGGTCTGCTCGATGCCGAGGCCGTCGCCGCCGAGGCGCTCGATGCGATCGTGCTCGCGCTTCCCAACGACAAGGCCGCACCGTACGTGCAGGCGCTCGATGCCGGGGGCAGCGAAGCGGTGATCGTCGATCTCTCGGCCGACTACCGCTTCGATGAGCGCTGGTACTACGGTTTGCCGGAACTGACCCGGGCTCGTTATGCCGGGCAGCGGCGGATCAGCAATCCGGGCTGCTACGCGACCGCGATGCAGCTTGCCATTGCGCCACTGACCGAAATGCTGACCGGGCCGCCGCAGTGCTTCGGCGTTTCCGGCTATTCCGGCGCCGGTACCACGCCATCGGACCGCAACGACTTCGACAAGCTGCGAAACAACCTGATGCCGTACGCGCTGGTCGGCCACGTGCACGAACGCGAGGTGTCGCGCCACCTCGGCTTGCCGGTCGAATTCATGCCGCATGTCGCGCCGCACTTCCGCGGCATCACGATGACGGTCAACCTCTGGCTGCAGCACCCGGTCAAGCGCGAGGCGATCATCGATCGCTATCGCGCCTTCTATGCCGACGAGGCGCTCGTACATGTGGTCGAGGAGGCGCCCTGGGTCAGCCGCATCGCTGGCCGTCATCATGCCGAAATCGGCGCCTTCGCCGTCGCTGCAGGCGGCCGGCGCGTGGTCATCGTGGCCACCCTCGACAACCTGCTCAAGGGTGCCGCGACCCAGGCCCTGCAGAATCTCAATACGGCCCTGGGCTTCGATGAACTCGAAGGCATTCCGGCCAACGGCACGACCACGGAGGCGACGGCATGAGTGACCTGCTCTGGCAGAAGTCGGGAATCGCGACCGATCCGCGCATCATGCGCTTCCTCGCCGGCGACGATGTGTTGCTCGATCGCGAGCTGTTCGTTTACGACATCGAGGCGAGCAAGGCGCACGTCGAAGGCCTGGCCAACATCGGCATCGTCAGCGCCGACGAGGCGGACCCGCTCGTTCGCGAGCTCGATGCCCTGGCCGCCGATTTCCGCGATGGCCAATTTGTCCTCGATGAGCGTTTCGAGGACGGCCATTCGGCGATCGAGGCGCGCTTGATCGAGCGCCTCGGCGATACCGGCCGCAAGGTCCACACCGGGCGCAGCCGCAATGACCAGGTGCTGGTCGCCAGTCGACTCTGGCTCAAGGCGAAACTGGAAGGGTTGCGCGCGACCTGTACCGCCATTGCCGAAGTCTGCCTCGATCGGGCCGGGCGCGAGGTGCTGCCAATGCCTGGCTACACGCATCTGCAGCGGGCCGTGGTGTCGTCCACGGCGATGTGGTTCGCCGGCTTCGCCGAGGCCTTCATCGACAATGCCTGGCGCGCGCGCCAGACCCTCGAACTGATCGATGCGAACCCGCTCGGCACGGCCGCTGGCTACGGCGTCAACTTGCCGCTCGATCGCGCGCACACGACACGCAGGCTCGGCTTCGCGCGCCTTCAGGTCAGCCCGATCTACACCCAGCTCTCGCGCGGCAAGTTCGAGATGGCGGCGCTCGATGCGCTCGGTGCCGCCGTGCTCGACCTGCGCCGGCTGGCCTGGGACCTGTCGCTGTTCACCACGGCCGAATTCGGCTTCGTACGCTTGCCGTCGCAGTACACGACCGGCAGTTCGATCATGCCGAACAAGCGCAACCCGGATGTCATCGAATTGATGCGTGCCAGCTACGCCAGCGTCGCCGCCGCCCGCACCGAGATCGAACAGCTACTGTCCTTGCCCAGCGGCTACCAGCGCGACCTGCAGGCCAGCAAGGGCTCTGTCCTGCACGGCTTCCATCGCGGACTCGACGCCCTGGCGTTGTTGCCGGACCTGCTGGCCGCGCTCGAATGGGATGCGGCGCGGATGCGCGCGGCGATCGAGCCGGCCATGCATGCGACCGACGTCGCGATCGAGGCGTCGATTGCCGGTGTGCCGTTTCGCGAGGCCTACCGGGCGGCGGCAGAAGGTGCCGGCGAAACCGGGCAGGGCCGCACACCCGAATCCAGCCTGGCCGCACGTACCTCGCCCGGCGCCGGTTCGGATCTGCGTCTCGATGCGCTGCGCACACGCCTTGCTGAATTGACATGAACCACGCACGAGTCGTCAGCAATGAATCTCGTAGGGGCGGCTTCAGCCGCGATGCTCCTGTCGAATCGTGCCGAAGAGCATCGAGCCTGAAGGCTCTTCCTACAGGGAGAGCGAACAGGCGGCGCGGGTTTCCTGGGCGGCTTTCGCGTTTCGGCTTCGTTGTTGGAGCGGCTTTCAGCCGCGATGCTCTTGTCGATTCGCGCCGAAGCGCATCGAGCCTGAAGGCTCTTCCTACAGGGAGAGCGAACAGGAGGCACGGGTTTCCTGGGCGGCTCTCGCGTTTTGGCTTCGTTGTAGGAGCGAACTTCAGCCGCGATGCTCTTTTCGATTCGTGCCGAAGCGCATCGAGCCTGAAGGCTCTTCCTACAGGGAGATCAAACAGGCGGCGCGGGTTTCTTGGGCGGCTCTTGCGTTTCGGCTTCGCTGTAGGAGCGGCCTTCAGCCGCGATGCTTTCCGATTGCGCCGGCAACAGGCAACGCGCCCATGAACATCGATTCTGCGGCCCGTCCTTCAGGTGGATTTTCGGAACAACCGCTGCCCAGTTGGCGCCGCGCCGTTCTCAAGGTCGGCAGCAGCCTGCTGACCGAGAATGGCGCCGGGCTCAGTCGGCGTCATGTGGTCGGCCTCGCCGCATTCGTTGCCGACAGTCTCGCCGCCGGGCGTGAAGTCATCATCGTCTCGTCAGGCGCGGTGGCCGCCGGCCGCGCGATCCTGCCGACCCAGCCTGCCCGCGGCGCCGCCATGGCCGCTCGCCAGGCCTTCGCCGCGCTCGGCCAGGCACGCATGGTCGGGCTCTGGCAGGACTGCCTCGCGCGACCCGTCGCCCAGGTCCTGCTGACCCATGACGATCTGCGCAACCGTCGTCGTTACCTGAATGCAAGGGCGACCCTGAGCGAATTGCTGCGTCTCGGCGCGGTGCCGGTGATCAACGAGAATGACACGGTTTCGGTCGACGAACTCAAGCTCGGCGACAACGACAACCTGGCCGCGATCGTCGCTGCCCTCGTCGAAGCCGACCTGCTGCTGATCGCGACCGATATCGACGGTCTGTTCACGGCCAATCCCCGAACCGACCCGACCGCGCAACCGGTCGAGACCATCGACAGCACCGATCCAAAGGCGCTGGCCATGGCCGGCGGGGCAGGGACGGCGACCGGCACCGGCGGCATGCGCACCAAGCTCGAAGCGGCGACACGCGCGGCCCGAGCCGGCATCGACACGGTGCTGTTCAACGGCACCGACGCCGTCGCCGTCGCCCTGCTCGGCGCGGGCCGCCTGCGCGGCACACGGCTGCGGGCCGGTCAGACGCGACTGGCCGCACGCAAGCACTGGCTGCAGCAGGTGCCATTGGCTTCGGGGTCGCTGCTGGTCGACGAAGGCGCAGCCCGGGCCCTGGTCGGGAAGGGTGCATCGCTGCTGCCCGGTGGCATCCTTGCCGTGCGCGGTGAGTTCGCCCGCGGCGACATGGTCGCCATCGCGGCCGGACCGGCCGATGGCGAGCAGCCTGTCGCGCGCGGGCTGACCCAGTATTCCGCCGCCGATGTGCGCCGCATCGCGCGCCGTCACAGCCGCGACATCGAAAGCCTGCTCGGCTACAACTACGGTGAAAGCGTGATCCATCGCGACGACATGGTGACGGACTAGTTCTATGAATCCCGATATGAAAACGCTGGCCCTGGCCTGTCGCGAAGCGGCCGTCGCCATCGCCGCCCTCGGCCCGGCCGCCAAGCGCGACCTGCTGCTCGACATGGCCGCGCGCATCGAGGCCAACGCGGCGGGCATCCTCGATGCGAATGCGGTGGACCTGCGCCGGGCCGAAGGCAGCGGCATCAGCGCGGCCCTGTTCGATCGCCTGCGCCTGGACCCTGCGCGCATTGCCGGCATCGCACACGGGCTACGCGAAGTGGCGGGGCTGCCCGACCCGGTCGGCCAGGTCACCCATCGCGATACGCGACCCAATGGCGTCCTTGTCGAACGCGTGCGCGTTCCGCTCGGCGTCATCGCGATGATCTACGAGGCGCGACCCAATGTGACCGTCGATGCCGCCGCGCTGTGCCTGAAGGCCGGCAATGGCGTGATCCTTCGCGGTGGTTCCGAGGCCATCCATTCGAATCGGGCCCTGGCCGCACTGCTCGGCGATGCACTCGCCGCGGCCGGACTGCCGCGCGCCGCCCTGACTCTGGTCGAGGACCTGCGTCGCGAGACCATGGTCGAGCTGCTGCAGCTCACCGACATCATCGATCTCGCCATCCCGCGCGGCGGCGAGGGTCTGATCCGCTTTGTCGCCGAACATGCGCGCGTGCCGGTAATCAAGCACTACAAGGGTGTTTGCCATCTCTACGTCGACAAGGATGCCGACATCGATATTGCGCTCGGCCTGCTGATCGACGGCAAGACGACCCGCCCGAGCGCCTGCAACTCGCTCGAGACCCTGCTCGTGCACGAGGACATTGCCGGGGAGTTCCTTGCCCGGGCCGCCGTGCTGCTCGAAACGCATCATGTCGAGATGCGCGGCTGCGAGCGCACACGTGCCCTGGTTCCAACGGCGCACGCCGCCAGCGAGGCCGACTACGCCGCCGAATTCCTCGATCTGATCATTGCGATCCGCGTGGTCGATGACCTCGATGCGGCGATCGCGCACATCCGACGCTATGGCTCCGATCACACCGAGGTGATCGCGACGGGCGATGACGCCGCCGCGCGCCGCTTTGTCGATTCGCTGCGTTCGGCCGTGGTCATGGTCAATGCCTCGTCACGCTTCAGCGATGGCGGCGAACTCGGTCTAGGTGCCGAAATCGGCATCTCGACCACGCGCCTGCACGCCTATGGTCCGATGGGGCTCGAGGCGCTGACGATCGAACGCTATGTGCTGCACGGAAACGGCCAGATCCGGCATCCGTCCTCTCAGGGCAGGGTCGGCCCAGGCTGATTCCCGTTCGCCACAGCGGGTCCGGTATGGGCGTGGTTCGCGAAGTGTGATCCAGTGGATCAAATACCCGTTGAACCGACCCGACCGCTGGCAATCCCGTGAGGCTTTGGTCGGCACGGTCACGGCGCTGGTCATCACCTCCAGCACTCAACTGGCAGGCACATGCGCTAGTCTTCAAGGGCGATCGACCAGATTTCACCGGACCACCCCTCACAGGCACGTGACCTACGCATGACAGATGGACTCGAATTCCGCGCCGGCGAGCGATGGCTGATCGCGATTCCGCATCCGGATGACGAAACCGTGGCAACAGGCGGTCTGATCCAGCAGCTGATCGCGGCTGGCGTGACGCTTCGCGTCCTGGTCGCCACCGACGGCGACAACAATCCGTGGCCGCAACGCTGGCTCGAAAGGCGCTGGCGAATCGACGGCGAAGCGCGCGCGCGCTGGGGTCGGCGGCGGCGCGACGAGGCCCGTGCAGCCCTGGCCGTGCTCGGCGTCGGGGCATCGGCCATCCGCTTTTTTGGCTGGCCCGACCAGGGTCTGACCGATCGGCTCATGGACGACGCCCTGGCCGAGGAACTTCTGCTAGCCGAGATTGGCGAGTTCCGGCCCTCGGCCATCGTTGCGCCCGCACTGTCCGACCGCCATCCTGACCATAGTGCACTCCGCATTCTCGTCGAACTCGCGCTAGTGCGCGCCGGGCTGCAGGATTGCCGGAAGCTCGACTATGTCGTGCACGGCCGGTTGCCCGATGGTGGCAGCCGGATCCTGCCACTCGCTGCCGACGAACTGCAGACGAAGCAGCGCGCCCTGCAGGCCCATGCCACGCAACTGGCGCTCAGCCGCAGGCGCATGCAGGCGATCTGTGATCGCCCTGAACGCTATGCGCTCGAAACCCGACCCCCATCGACCGCCGCCCCTGGCCATTCGATCGCCTGGACCATGCCCTGGTCCCGACGCAGCCGCCTCGTGCACCGGCACGAGTTGTTGTTAGTCCTCGCCCATGGCGGCAGGATCGTGCGAATTCGACGGCCTCTCGATCCGCACTCTGGAATTGGCTCGATCACGATCGAATCCGACCCGCTTCCGCCCGTTCAAGTAAACATCGAAGTCCTGCCCAGCGCGCTCCGCATCGAGCTCAATGCTCCGATCGACCTGCAACTCATCTTCGCCAAGATCGATCGCAAGTCGCCACGCCTCGTGATCTACGACTTCCATGGATGGGCAAAGATCGCCGACAGCTCGCCGAGGGACTTCGAAGCGGGATAACAGCCAAACCCGAGAACTGCCGAGCCATTCGCCTGTATGTGACCGGTCTCAGGCGGAGGTTTGTGCAGTATTTCAACCATACCCATCGGCGGACGGGGACCTTGTGGGAAGGGCGTTGCACGTCAACGCTTGTCGATGCCGATAGCTAACTGTTGGCGGTGTATCGCTATATCGAGCTGAATCCAGTGCGCGCCGACATGGTCAGCCACGCCTCGGACTACCCGTGGTCGAGTTACCAAGGCAATGCAGTTGGAAAGCCCATTGCGTTGCTGACGCCGCACTTGCTCTATCGGCAATTGGGCAAGACAAACGAAGAACGCCAACGCGCCTACCGCGCCCTGTTTCGAGGGCGGATGCCGGAGCGTGACGTGACAGCGATACGCGAAGCGACCAACAAGGCATGGGTACTGGGAAGCGATCGATTCAAGGCGCAGGTCGAGGCAAAGACCGGTCGGCAATCCGTTCCATCAGGTCGAGGCGGGGACAGGAAGTCAGCCGAGTTTCGGAAGGCCAGGTATCAATGACTCTGACCCCTTTGATCCTAGGCGCACTGATTTCCCAACCAGGCGTCGATCAGGGTGGCCAGCGGAACCGGTCGGCTGAAAAGAAATCCCTGGTATTGGGTGCACCCGATCCGCTGCAGGGTTGCCCGTTCGGATTCCGTCTCGACGCCTTCGGCGATCAGATCGATGTCGAGGGCGCGGCCGAGCGCGATGATGGTGCCGACGATGGCCTGGTTGCCGGAATCGGAGTCGATGTCACGCACGAAGCTTTGATCGATCTTGATCGTTTCGACCGGTAGCTGGCTCAGATACGCGAGGGACGAGTAGCCGGTGCCGAAGTCGTCGACCGCGACCTCGATGCCGTGTTCATGCAGCAATGCCATTTTTGCGGCTGCGCCATGACTGTTTCTGATCAATGCGCTTTCCGTCAATTCGATGGCCACCAGTCGCGCATCGACCTCGTGGCGTTCAATCGCACCCAGCAACGTCTCGACGAAGTCTGCGTGGTTGAACTGGACGGCACTGATGTTTATCGAGATTCTTCGAAAGCCTGGAGGCAGCGCGCGGGTCTGCAGCTGGCGAATGTCCTCGCAGGCGCGATCGATCACCCAGCGGCCGAGATCGAGCATGAGGCCGGTTTCCTCCGCGATCGAAACGAACAGATCGGTCGCCAGCAACTCGCGGCCGGGACGGTGCCAGCGCAACAGGGCCTCGGCTCCGATGCATGAACCGTCGAGATCATGCTGGGTCTGGTAGTGGAGTTCGAACTGGGCGGTATCCTTCAGCGCCGATTGCAGGTCCTTCTCGATCTCCCTGCGCCGTTCGAGATCCGAGGACAATTGCCTGTCGTAGTAGACACTGCTGTTGAGCCCGGCCAGTTTTGCCTGGTACATCGCCGTGTCGGCGCGTCGCAAAATCTGCTCGGCGCTGCAATCGCCATCGGGGAAAAGTTCGATGCCGGTCGAGGGCGTGACATGCAGTCGATGTTCGCCCGCGATCATCGAGTCCGAGAATTCCGCACGAATTTCCTCGAGCAGATGATCCACGCGCGAGCGTGCCTGTTCCAGGTCTCCGCCGAGGTTGCCGAGCAGAATCACGAACTCGTCGCCACTCAGGCGATGGACGATGCCCCGTTCGCCGACCACACGTTCCAGCTTCCTCGCGACCTCGACCAGCAACCGGTCGCCGACCGAGTGTCCCAGCGTGTCGTTGACCATCTTGAAACGATCAAGATCGAGAAA
This sequence comes from Dokdonella immobilis, assembly GCF_900115085.1. Classification (GTDB taxonomy): domain Bacteria; phylum Pseudomonadota; class Gammaproteobacteria; order Xanthomonadales; family Rhodanobacteraceae; genus Dokdonella; species Dokdonella immobilis. The sequence goes on from NZ_FOVF01000007.1 coordinate 34,064, forward strand.
CAGCAGGGCGCCAAGCGATCGGTTGGCGATCTCCGTCGCGCGCATCTCTTCGAGCGTCTGCATCAACTGGCGTCGATTCGGCAGGTGGGTGAGATCATCGTGCCGAAGCTGGAAGAGAATCGTTTCCTCCGCCTTGTGCCGGGCCGCTACCGCGACCAGGAGTTCCTCGTGTTCCAGCGAAGCCCGGCAGCTTACGCCGAGCCGGGCCATCAGTGGTTTGAGCAGCTCGATGATCGGCTGCTCGAGGCCAGTCTGCATTCGCTGCAGGGTGATGATGCCGATCCGCCCCAGATTGAACGAGTAGAAGTGGCTGTCCGCTTCAATGCCGTGTTCAAGCCGATAGGCGCACTCGACCCGGTTGCCGTCCAGCGCCGGCAGGTCGGGAATCGGGGTCATCGAGGCATTGTGCGGAACGCTGAGATAGTGCGTGAGCGTCGGGTTGCCGGCGCTGCCATCCGCCGGGCTCAGGTCATCGTGGCGTTGCACGAAGTGGAAATGGATGGCGGCCAGGCCGAGGCGTCGAAGGGTCACCCGTGAAAAGGCACTGAGCATCGGATGTAGGCGAAGGGCCATGCCGATGGCCATGCCGAGTTCGTGCTGGATGGAAACGTATTTGAGCGTGTGCTGCATGGGCGGCGTCGGCATTCAGAACAGGGAAACCAGGGTGGATTTGTTCATGAGTTCGATCACGCCTCCGCGCGAACTGGCGATCTCGCCGATCGACAATGCGCCATACAGCCGTTCGGCGCCCGGCAGCGCGTGTTCGATCGCGCGAATTTCATCCGCAAACGCTTCGTCCAGGAAAAGCACCCGACTGATGCAGTCGAAAACCAGGGCGGTGTAGCCGACCGGGGCAGATTCGCGCAGGCGTCGCTGGCGTGTGGCCAGCGCATCCGAGGCGGCCTGTCCCGCGGAGGCGATGAGCGTGGGTGATTCGCCCTTGAGGAGATAGAGGGTCGCGTTTTGCGGAACCTCGCCGACACAGACCAGGGTGTCGCCGGTCTGCTTGATCGGGTCGCGAACCAGAAACTCGCCGTCGATGCTTTCGATGCCGAGCGGGTAGGTTTTCGAGATCGCGAAGAAGTCCTCATGGTCAAAGCTGCGGCCCGAATGGGCTTCGACCAGCTTCCGATAGGTCTGGAAGGCGCCGGAGAAATTCAGTTCCTCGAGCACGTTTCCGTGTGAGCGCGTGACCAGGAAGGGACCCTCCAGCTTCTTCCAGCCATGCGCGATGCCGCGGTCGATGCCGCATGGCATGGCGACCAGGAGGGCGGCGTCCTCGATCATCCCGGAACCGCTCAGCAGACAAGGACGCGGCACCAGGTCGAGGTAGCCGGCGCCTCCGCCGACGACGGTTGTGCGCACGCCCACGGCCTCATAGAGACGCTCGACGAAGGTCTCCAGGTTCGAGGACAGTCCATCGACCAGGGTGATCAGGCTGCCGGCACGTTCGAGCATCGGCGCCAGCCCCTGCAACTGTGTTTCGACGCCCGCGCCTTGCGAAAGGTGGCTGACGATGGCTACGTCAAAGTGGTCGGGAAAGCCGATCACCAGGGTTCCGCGCGAAAGGCGACGACCGCCATGGATGATGCTCGGAAAGATGCCGCCGAAGACAGGCAATCCGAGCGACTGCAACAGGGGAGACAGGGTTTGCGGGCGCCAGGATTCGCCCTGGCAGGCCAGGATCATCACACTCTTTGCGCCATTCCTGCGCAGTTGCGCGATCGCCCCTTCCAGCGCCTCGATTCCGGCCTTCTCCAGAAAGACTTCGTGCTGGCCTTCCTTCACCGGACCTCCTCGTCTGCGCCCTTGCCGAGACCATGCTCCACCAATGCACAGTGCGCGCCAGAGCACCTTGCGGCTGGGATCGAAGGCCGGTCATGCCCATCCAATCCCGCGATGTCCACTGTGCACTGCAGCAAGCCGGAATCTCCCCTTGCTGAACGCTACCAGATTGTCCCCGACTCCGGGACGTTGAGGGCAGCAACCACCCGCTGCGCCTTCTGCACAGGATCGACGGGACCGGAGTCGTTGATTTGGGAGCGACCAACGGATAACCTCGGCGCGGTAGGCGTATCGAGCTATTCATGGCACGCCGCCCCGACCCTGTCGGCCCGATCGTGCCCAGCAATGTGATTCGATTCGGCAACAACCGCGAAGCGTCCTTCTACGACGAGGCGGACTGCGAGACCTGCCTGACCTTCCTCGAGGAGGCGGCGATCGAGACGAAGTCGCCATTCATGCTTTCGTGTTGACGATCGATCTAGTGCATTTACTTGTAGCGCCCAACTTCGAACGTTGTACGGGCGACAAGATGCGGACCTTGGGTCGAGGGCTTGCGGAGTAATTCAATCACGCCCATCGGCGTACCGACATCTTGTGGGAAGGGCGCGACAAATCAACGATAGTCGGTGCGGATACCGAGCTACCGAGGGAGTGGCGCCATATCGAGTTGAATTCGGTGCGTGCCGGCCTGGTATGGCATGCATCGATTCTGGCGGGCATTTCCCGACCGGCTGGAGAGTTTTCATGGGCCTGCGCACACTTGCGACACTGATCGTGCTGATTGCCATGATGCTTCTGCTTGCTTGCGCCTCGAACCCCACGCACCTACCGCCGCTCAGGTCCTCGGCCACGATCGACCTGCAGCGGTACATGGGCGCCTGGCATGTGATCGGACGGATCGACTATTTCGGCGAGCGCGGCGACTTCGCCAGCGAGGATGTGTATTCACTCGACAAGGACGGCAATGTCGATACGGTCTACCGCTACCGCAAGGGTTTCGACGCGAATTCGCCGGTCAAGACCCTCAAGTCGGTCGGCTTGGTCCAGCCCGAGTCCGGCAATGCGTACTGGCGCATCCGATTCTTCGGACTGTTCAAGGCCGATTATCTGATTCTCGAAGTCGCCGACGACTATACCTGGGCGCTGATCGGGCAACCGAGCCGCAAGCTCGGCTGGATTTTCGGGCGCGAGGCGGTGATGCCGGATGCGCTGTACGCGCAATTGCTCGACAAGATGCGCGGCTACGGCTACGACACCTCGAAACTGCTGCGCGTGGCCCAGGTGCCGGAACAGGTTGGCAAGCCCGGATTCCACGAGTAGCACTGCGGAAGCGAAGGCCGTTCCATCCTGCGTCGATCCCCCGTTTCGGGGCGCCTACAGGATGCCGGGCAGCAGCCACCAGCTGCGTTTCCGGTACGCGGCCCATTCCGGGTAGCGCGCCATGCTCGATTCCTTCATGACCATGTTTGTCGAGAACAGCAGGCCCCAGAAATAGGCCAGGACCAGCCACGGAATCCAGTGCCAGGCGAGCAGGGCGAAGGCGCCGTAGACCATCATTTCACCGAGATAATTCGGATGCCGGATCCGGCTGAACACGCCATCCGTGATAAGACCCCGGCGCAGTTTCAGCGTGCAGTATTTCTGCACGTCGGATGCGGTCATGATGATGCAGCCGAGCAGGCACAGGCTGACGCAGAGCGCATACCAGGCGGGCGCCGGCAACGGATAGGCCATCGAGGTGCGACCCGAGATGATCAACCATCCGGCCAGCCAATAGGCGGCCAGGCCGATCGCGCCGAGCACCGAGCTCGCGATCGTCGCGCGACCCTGCCACTTGGCGTCGGGAAACAAGAGGTCCTTGAGCAGCCAGTTGAGGCCATAGCTGCCGTGCAAGGCCAGATAGAGCCAGGCCGCCGTCGAGGTGGCCGCCGGCGTCCTGTCGGCATAGAACCAGATCAGGCATCCGAAGAACGGAAACGAGCCGGCCTTCTGCAGGTTGATGACCCAGGCCAGCTTGAGCGGCCGCGGACCGCCGCCGAGGTCGAACATCATCCACTGGTTCAAGCGCTGCAAGGCCCGAGCCCAGGCAGGCGCCGCCTCGGTGCGTCTCGTCGAATCGGACATGGGCATCCCGGGGCGCAGTGAACAGGTCCCGATCTTCCCGCCGCGGAACAGGCCGTGGCAAGCCCGATTGGCGCGCAGGAGCCACTGACCCTGCTTCGACTCCGGGACAAGGTCCGGCCACGTCGGCCTGCGAGCATTCGAAGGAAAAGTGTATTGAGGACAGATGTGCATTTCATCGCATGAATACGTATGCAGGGCATTGTCGAGCACGGTCGGCGCGCCTAGTCTCGATGCGGCGCATGCAGGCGCCTTGCAGTCCCGTCGGCAAGGGGGCGATCGGTCACGATCGTTCGACGGTTCCCCGGCCTGACTGCCGTATCCGCCGTGGCCCTGCGCCACGGACATCCATTGCCGTCGAACCCGGGAGAGTTTGATGAAAGCGACCGATACCGATTCAGCCGTCCATTCGAAGCGCGTTTCGACACCGTGCCATTGCTGGGCGCGCGTGGCCATCGTGCTCGCCGCCGGGCTCCTTGCCGCGGCTCCCCTGGCGGCGCAGAGCCTGCGCGCAGGTTACAACCGCGACGTCATCTATCAGGTCTTCGTCGATCGCTTCTTCGATGGCAGCAGCGCCAACAACGATCCCTCCGACCCCCTCTTCGACGCCAGCGGGACCGATCTGCAGCGCTACATCGGCGGCGACTTCCAGGGCCTGACCCAGAAAGTCGGCTACCTGAAGAACATGGGCATCTCGGCCGTTTGGGTGACCTCGCCGCTGGACAACCGCAACCTGCAGACCCTGAACGGCTCGTTCGCGCCGTACCACGGCTACGAGATGCGGGATACGCTCAAGCCCGATGAGCATTTCACCGATGCCGCGCGCAACTGGGCCGCGTTCGACAGCTTCGTCACGGCGGCGCACAACGCCGGCATCAAGGTCATTGTCGACTTCGCGCCAAATCATTCGAACGTGCGCAATTCGGGCGAGAACGGCAGCCTGTCGGCCAATGGCGTTTTCCAGGCGAACTATGCGACCAATCCCGGCGGGTTCTTCCACACCGGTGCCAATCTCGCCGGTGGCCAGTTCGATTCGGCCTACGAGACCCAGTACCTGACCCTGTTCGACCTGACCGACCTCAACCAGGAAAACGCCACGGTCGATGCGCTGCTCAAGGGCGCCGTGGGCAACCTGCAGAACCATGGGGTCGACGGTTTTCGCATCGATGCGACCAAGCATGTGAACTGGGGCTGGCAGTACAGCCTGGCCAACGCGATCTACAGCAACCGCACAAGCTTCATCTTCGGCGAGTGGGTGGCCGACGACAGCGGCAATCCGCTTTATCGCGACATGCTCAAGTTCAGCAACCGGAGCGGCATCGCCGAACTGAACTTCCCGCTGTTCACGCGGGCCAGCAGCGTGTTCGCCCAGGGCGGTTCGTTCATCGATCTCGACAACGTCATCGGCCAGCAGCAGGGCGATTTCGCCTACCAGAACGATCTCGTCAACTTCATCGACAACCACGATCGCCAACGCTTCCTGACCGTCGACACGAGCAGCAACGACCGCAAGCACCTGCACGAGGCGCTGGCCTTCATCCTCACCGCACGCGGCATTCCGTGCATCTACTACGGCAGCGAACAGTACCTCGAGGGTGGCAACGATCCGGACAACCGGCGCAGGATGCCGGCCTTCGACGAGACCACGACCGCGTTCAAGCTGATCAAGGCGCTGTCGACGCTGCGCAATGCCAACGAGGCGCTGGCCTTCGGTTCGACCAGCGAGCGCTGGATCAACAGCAATGTCTACATCTACGAGCGCAAGTTCTACGACAGCGTGGTCGTGGTCGCGATCAACAAGGGGACGGCTGCGCAGAACATCGGCGGCCTGGTCACCTCGTTGCCGACCGGGTCCTATGCCGACTATCTCGACAACCTCGTTGGCGGCGTTTCGCTGTCGGTCCTTGCCGCGACCGCGGGCGGTTACAGCACCGCGAACTTCGCCCTGCCGGCCAACAGCGTTTCGATCTGGCAGCGCGATCCGGCGACGACGACTGCGCAACTGGGCAACGTGACACCGACGGCGGCGCAACCGGGGGTCAAGGTAATCATCAGTGGCCAGGGCTTTGGCACGAGCACTGGCAGCGTCAAATTTGGCGCGAGCAGCGCCGCGATCACGAGCTGGAGCGACCGGCAGATCGTTGCGACCGTACCCAACGTCGGCCAGGGCAGCTCGGTCGTCACGGTGACACGCTCGGGCAGTTCGACGGCCTCGAACGGCTTCAACTTCAGCGTCTACCAGGCCAGGCTGGTGCCGGTCACGTTCACCGTCTACAACGCCGCGCCGACCAATCCGGGCGACGCCATCTACCTGACCGGCAACACGGTCGAACTCGGCAACTGGGCGACCACGCCGGCCAGCGCGGTCGGGGCGATGCTGACCAATGCCAGCACCTATCCGAACTGGTGGCTGACGGTCAGCGTGCCGGCCGGCAAGACCATCCAGTACAAGTTCATCCGCATCCGTGCCGACGGCAGCGTGACCTGGGAAAACGGCGGCAATCACAGCGTTGCGGTGCGGGCCTCCGGGGTCGGGGCGGTCAATGTGAGCTGGCAGTACTGAGCGACAAGGACGACCGAGGCTCCAGGCGCGGGCACCCGTTGCCAAGGCCAACGATGCCTGCCGGCTTGGTCGCCAGGCGGTGATCGCCTATCATGCTGCGCCTCGCGAAGGGGGCAGCATGGCGGTGACTTCATCCTCGGTTCGCCCGGGTATTTCGGGTGCTTTCGGCTGGCGCGTGCTCAACGCGCTGCAGCTTCTGTTTACCGTGCTATGGACCGGCGCCCTGCTCGGCCCGGCCTTGTTGCTGCTCGTGCTCTGCGGGGGGCGGCGGCGCTGGCCATTGCGCATGGCCTCGCGGATCTGGGCGCCCGGCCTGCTCGCGGGTGCGGGCGTGCGCCTCGATCTCGAGGGTTTCGACGCGATCGATTTCTCGAAGCCGCATATCGTCGTGGCCAACCACCAGTCGATGATCGATGTGTGCGTCTTGTACCGGGCATTGCCGGTACCGTTGCGTTTCGTGCTCAAGCAGGAACTTGCGCATGTGCCGCTGATTGGCTGGTACGCGCGAGCCATGGGCATGGTCTTCATCGAGCGCGAAGCGGCGCGCAAGGCGGCCCGTCGCCTGCATGCCGCGCACGACCTGTTCGCCGCTGGCGACAGCCTGTGCGCCTTTCCGGAGGGCACGCGCAGCCGCGACGGCCGGGTCGGTGCGTTCAAGGGTGGCGTCTTCAAACTGGCCATCGAGTCGGGCGTGCCGATCCTGCCGGTCGCGATCGAAGGCAGCGGACGGGTGCTGCCGGCTTCCGGTTTTAGCGTGCGTCCGGGTTGCATTCGTCTGCGCGCAGGCGATCCGATCAGTACGGATGGGCTGCAGGTCTCCGATCGCAACCTGCTCGCCCGGCGCTGTCACGACGCCGTGATCGCACTCCTCGATCAGGCCTTGCCCGGGTCGGCCCCTGCAGGCCACTGAGGATTCCGAGGCCGGTCGAGGGCTCTCGTCGGCACTGCGCTTGCGTGCATGACTGCCGACATATCGCGGGTGTAGGCTTGGAACTTCCCAGGCGCCGCCGAGGTGATCGCGATGAAGCTCGATATCAATGGTCGGGAGCATGAAGTCGATGTCCCGGCCGACATGCCGTTGTTGTGGGTATTGCGCGACGTGGTCGGCCTGACCGGCACCAAGTTCGGCTGCGGCATTGCCCAGTGCGGTGCCTGCACGGTGCACGTGGATGGCCAGCCGACGCGCTCCTGCGTGATGCCGGCGTCGGCCCTGGCCGGAAAGAAGATCACGACGATCGAGAGCCTCGGCAGCGACGGCTCGCACCCGGTCCAGCGCGCCTGGATCGAGCACGATGTGGTCCAGTGCGGCTATTGCCAGTCCGGCCAGGTCATGTCGGCGGTGGCCCTGCTGGCGAGCAAACCGAAACCGACCGATGCCGATATCGACGCCGCCATGGCCGGCAACATCTGTCGCTGCGGCACCTACCAGCGCATCCGCTCCGCCGTGCATCGCGCGGCCGAACTGGCCGGGGAGAAGCACCATGAGTCCTGATTCCGGCAACCCGATGCTGCCGTCGCGGCGGCAGTTCCTGGCGACCTCGGCGACACTGGCCGGCGGTCTCGTCATCGCCTGTTTCGTGCCGTTCGGCACGCGCCGACTGTTCGCCCAGGAAGGCGGGCCGCCGCCGGCGCCGCCAATGGATCCGAATGCCTTCGTGCACATCGGCAGCGACGACAGCGTGACTGTCGTGCTCAAGCATTCGGAGATGGGCCAGGGCGTGTGGACGTCGATACCGATGGTCGTCGCCGAGGAACTCGATTGCGACTGGTCGAAGGTGCGCGTCGAGAATGCGCCGAATGCGCAGGTCTACGCGAATAATGCGTTCGGCATCCAGGGCACTGGCGGATCGACCAGCACGCTCGAATCGTTCGGCCAGATGCGCGAGGCCGGGGCGATGGCGCGCGCGATGCTGGTCGATGCCGCGGCGCAGCGCTGGAAGGTCGATCCCTCGACCTGCCGCACCGAGAAGGGTCGGGTCATTTCGGGCACCCACAGCGCGCGCTATGGCGAACTTGCCGATGCCGCCGCCAAGCTCAAGGCGCCGGAAAAGGTTGCCCTCAAGGACCCGTCGAAGTGGACCCTGATCGGCAAGCCGACGCCGCGCCTGGACAGCCTGGCCAAGGTCACCGGGACGGCCGGATTCGGCATCGACGTGCAGCGACCGGGCCTGCTGGTCGCGATGGTCGCGCGTGCGCCGGTATTCGGCGGCACGGTCAAGTCGTTCGATGCGACCAAGGCCAGGGCGGTCGATGGCGTGGTCGACGTGCTCCAGGTACCGAGCGGCGTCGCCGTGCTCGGCAAGCACACCTGGGCCGCGAAGAAGGGCCGGGATGCCCTCGTCATCGACTGGGACAACGGCGCCGGGGCGACGATGTCGACCGAGGCGATGCGCGCCGACTATCGAAAGCGGGCCGGCACGCGCGGCCTCGTGGCCAAGACGCAGGGCGAGGTCGACGCCGCACTCGAGGCCGCCGAGAAGCGGATCGAGGCCGACTACGAAGTCCCGTTCCTGGCGCACGCGCCGATGGAGCCGCTCAACTGCACCGTGGAGATCGGCAAGGACGGTTGTGAGATCTGGACAGGCACCCAGTTCCAGGGCGTCGACCAGGGCGTGGTCGCGCAGATCCTCGGCATCGAGCCCGGCCGGGTGAAGATCCACACACAGTTCCTCGGCGGCGGTTTTGGCCGCCGCGCCAACCCCGTTTCGGATTTCGTCGCCGAGGCCGTGCAGGTGGCCAAGGCTGCCAACAAGCCGGTCAAGCTCGTCTGGACGCGCGAGGACGATGTGCGTGGCGGCTACTACCGTCCGATGTGGTTGTCGCGGTTTTCGGCGGCGCTCGGCAAGGATGGCAAGCCGAGCGCGTGGTCGCACACGATCGTCGGCCAGTCGATCATCGCCGGTACTCCGTTCGCGCCGGTGATGATCAAGGATGGCATCGATGCGACCTCGGTCGAAGGTGCGGCGGACTCGCCATATCTCGCCGCGATTCCCGCGCATCGCGTCGACCTGCATACGCCGACCAGCCCGATCCCGGTACTCTGGTGGCGTTCGGTTGGCCACTCGCATACCGGATTCGTGGTCGAGAGCTTCATCGACGAACTCGCGCATGCGGCCAGGACCGATCCGCTCGAGTTCCGGCGCAAGCTTTTGCCAGCCGATTCACGCAACCTGCGCGCGCTCGAACTCGCGGCCAGGGAATTCGGCTGGGGCAAGCCGTTGCCGAAGGGCCATGCAGCCGGCCTCGCCGTGCATGAATCCTTCGCCAGCCATGTCGCCCAGGTCGCCGAAGTTTCGGTCGAGGACGGCAAGATCCGCGTCCACCGCGTGGTCTGCGCCGTCGATTGCGGCCCCGTGGTCAATCCGATGACGATCGAGGCGCAGATGCAGTCGGCGATCGCCTTCGGTCTCGGCGCGGCGCTGCACAGCAAGATCACGTTCAAGGACGGCAAGGTCGAACAGGGCAATTTCAACGACTACCTGGTGCTGCGCCTCGACGAGATGCCAAAGGTCGAGGTGCATATCGTCAAGAGCACCGACAAGATGGGTGGTGTCGGCGAACCGGGCCTGCCGCCGATCGCGCCGGCGGTGGCGAATGCGGTGTTTGCCGCGACCGGGAAGCGGTTGAGGTCGTTGCCATTCGTCTTGACCTGATCTTGCGGGGGCACTGAGGGTTGTCGCGCGCAACCTTCGGCAGGCTCAGGACAGGCGGGACTTCGCCCGGGCAGGGGGCCAGTGACTCAGCTTCATCTCTTGCTCGGGCATCGCTACGCGGCGCATTCCTGGCGCGGGTGCAGAGCTTTCACTCGCCCGCGGCGAGCGAGTCACTCCGATTCCCCTGTAGGAGCGCCTTCAGGCGAAATGCTTTTCCGCACGATTCGAACATCCACTCCGTTGTCCCTATGCAGGCAGGGATCCAGTGACTTTGCTGTCCGCGCTGCTGTGCATCGCTTCGCGGCGCATTCTTGGGGTAGTAGCAGAGCTTTCACTGGCCTTCGCCGAGCGAGTCACTCCGCTGCCACTGTAGGAGCGCCTTCAGGCGCGATGCCTTTCCGCACGATTCGAACATCCACGCTGTTGTCCCTATGCAGGCAGGGACCTTGTGACTCCGCTTCTGCGCTTGATCGTGCATCGCTTCGCGGCGCATTCTTGGAGTAGGAGCGGAGCTTTCACTCGCCTTCGGCGAGCGAGTTACTTTCTCTTGCGTGGCCAAGAGAAAGTAACCAAAGAGAAGGCCACCCCAAAGCGGTGGTCGCCGGGCATCCTGCCCTGCGACTGCGCGGCCGGGCTACGGGGGTTCGCTGACAGCACCTCCGTGTGCTGGCAGCGAACTGGGCGCAATCCATTGCGCCCACCCTGCGGGCCTTTCCTTCGCCCGACCGCCACCGCTTACGGGGCCCGCTTAGCGCGCATCCTGCGCGCCAGAGCGGAGAGCAAGGGCAACAGCCAAAGCCAAAGCCGAAGCCGAAGCCGAAGCCGAAGCCGAGGCCGAAGCCGAAGCCGAAGCCGAAGCCGAAGCCGAAGCCGAAGCCGAAGCCCCTCATCCGCCTTTGGCAACTGAACTCGCACCCTCCATGGCGCTCGCCCTGCGGGCAGCATTCGCTGCGCAAAACGGCCGTCCTGCCGTTTGGTCTCCCGCACGGCGGGAGAAGGAACTTCAAGCGCAGAGACGAAGCCGCATCCGCAGGCTCGCGGGAATCTGCTTCGTCTTGGCTGCGCAGGAGGCGCAGTGAATGGGGCCCCTATGCAGTGGCGCAGCGGCGGAGAAAAGGCCCGCAGGGTGGCTCGCAAGGAGGCGAGCCAGTTGGCTGCCAGTCCAGGGATGGACTGTCAGCCAACCCCGGAGCCGCTGCGCGGAGTCGGAGGGCAGGATGCCCGGAGACCGCTGCATCGGGGTGGCCTTCTCTTTGGTTACTTTCTCTTGGCCACGCAAGAGAAAGTGACTCGCTCGCCGAAGGCGAGTGAAAGCTTTGCTCTTAACTCCAAGAATGCGCCGCGAAGCGATGCACGAACAAGCGGAAAGGCCAAGGCACTGGGTCCCCACCCGAACGAAGTCCGGCCTGTCCTGAGCCGGTCGAAGGGCAGAGACGACGGCGTACAAGTTCGAATCGGGCGGAAGGAGCATCGCGCCTGAAGGCGCTCCTACAGTTAAAACGACGTGAGTCGCTCGCCGCAGGCGGTTTAGAGCCTTTCCTCAATAGGATGCATCGCGAATCGCTGTGCAATTTCACGTAGGCCTGGGGCGCCGAGTTCTACCTCACGCCTTCAAGCAATCGTGCGCATCGGCACGCCGACACCACAAGCAGAGCCCAACTGCATTCCAGGCGCGATGCGCCTCATGTCACCCATCGAGGCGCCCGGAAAGGCCGAATCGAACGAAACCAGGGCCAACAATTCAGTCCGACTGCCCGGCCAGCAAGTCCGTCTCCCGGGCAGTGTGAAAATGCCGCTTGAAGACAACCTCGCCGGTCTCCGGCTCCTCGAGCTCGCGCGCATAGCGATGCCCGGCGTAGACGGCGTGGGCGATCAGGCCCGGGGCTTCGGCGTCGCCAATGCAGCGGACGGCCTGGATGCCGGCGTCGGACCATTCGGATCCGCGCAGCAGCAGCGCCTGGTGCAGCGCGTCGTTCGGGATGCGTGCGGTGATGGTGACTACGGCATCGCATTCGCGTTCGATGCGCGAGTGGTTCCAGACATTCTCGAGCGTGAGGCGGGTATCCGAGTAGTCGAGCACTGCATGCGAGACCAGGGTCCCGATGCCGAGTTCGGCGATACGCTTGCGGATGTGCCGGTAGTCGAGCGTGTGCATGCTCCATGGGGCAAGCTGGTCGTCCGGGGTCAGCCAGGTGACCTCGCAACCCTGCTTGTGCAGCAATTCGGCGACCACGCTGGACAGGTAGAAGCCGTCGTCATCGAGCACGACCACGCGCCCTTCCGGCAGGTGGCCATCCATCAGGTCGTCGGGCGTGAACACGCGCGGGTTGTCGGTGAAGCCGGCAATGGCCGACCCATGGCTGCGGCCGTAGCCGTCGCGGCGCCAGTGGCAGCCGGTGGCGAGCACGACATGTTCGGCGCCGAAGTCGAGCACATCCTGCGCGCTCAGCATCGAATCGAGATACACGCCAACATTGGCCAGCTTGTTGATCTGGCCGATGCGCCAGTCGCGCACGCGGGCCCATTCGGCGAGCCCGGGCAGTCGCGCTTCGCGGGTGACCCGACCGCCGAGTTCCGTGCTTGCCTCGGCGACGTTGACTTCGTAACCGCGCTGGCCGAGCGCGCGCGCCGCTTCGAGTCCTGCCGGGCCGGCGCCGACGACGAGGACGCGCCTGGGCGAGCGTTTCGGCGCAATGCGTTCGGGATGCCAGTCGCGCCGCCACTCCTCGCCCATGGTCGGATTCTGCGTGCAGCGGATCGGCGAAGTGGTCATGTCGCCCGAGACGCAGATGTTGCAGCCGATGCATTCGCGGATGTCTTCGATGCGACCTTCCTCGATTTTCCTGGGCAGGAATGGATCGGCGATCGAGGGGCGCGCGGCGCCGATCATGTCGAGGACGCCGCGGCGGATCTGCGCGACCATGGTGTCAGGTGAGGTGAAACGGCCGACGCCAACCACGGGCTTGCTCGTGGTCTTCTTGACGAAATCGATGAACGGTTCCTGGGCGCCCTCGGCGGCGAAGCGCGAGGGGATCGAATCGTTGTACCAGGCGGCGACGTTGACGTCCCAGAGGTCGGGTAGTTCGGCCAGCATCGCGACGATGTCGCGCGCTTCGGAGATCTCGACGCCGTTGGCACCGAGCAGTTCCTCGGTGGCGAAGCGCAGGGCCACGCCGCAGGTGTCGCCGACGGCATCCCTGGTGTCTTCGAGCACTTCGCGCAACAGGCGTACGCGATTCTCCAGCGAGCCGCCGTACTCGTCGCTGCGCTGGTTGCGCCGGCGTTGCAGGAAGTGCATGGCCAGCGAAAGGTCATGCGCCGCATAGACGTAAATGATGTCCATGCCGGCGCGCTTGCCGCGGATCGCCGCCTCGCGATGCCAGCGCCGGTACTCGCGGATGTCGTGGCGCGTCATCGCCCGCGCCTGCGACGGATAGCCGTACTTGGACGGCTGGTGCGACGGCCCGATCAGGACCTCGCGCGAATACAGGTTCGAGGCGGTCGGTCCGTTGTGGGTCAGTTCGAGCGCGGCCAGCGCGCCATGTGCATGAACCCGGTCGCACATCAGGGCCAGGGCCGGGATGTCGCGGTCGTCCCACAGGCGCGCCTCGACGTAAGGCGTCAAATCACCGCTCGGATGGATTTCGCATTCCTCGGTCGAGACCACGGCCCAGCCGCCCTCGGCCTTGACCTCGCGCATGGCCGCGTGGGCCAGCGGCATGGCATGGCCCATGCCGTTGCAGTGCGGAACCTGGAAGAAGCGGTTCTTCGCGGTGACCGGGCCGATCCGTACCGGGGTGAAGAGAATGTCGTAACGGGGGTCGCGCATGCGGTTCAGATCTTGATGGGGTCGGCCATTTTGCGGTGCATGCGCATCCATGCATAGAGCGGCAGGCCTGCCGCGATGAGGCCCAACGCATAGAGGAACGGCTCACCGCCTATCCCGACGAAGGCGAAGATCACGAAGGCCAGACCGATGACGGCAGACGCCAGTACGGCTCGACCCGTGCCATGCCCGGCGCCGCGACGGCACAACGCGATCAGACCCAGCGAACAGGCCAGATAGAGAGGCAGGTTGGCCGCCGTCACCACGCGGGTGAGGAAGGTGAAGGCGGCAACCAGCGACTGGCTGTAGCTCATGGCGATCATCAGCGAACCCAGCGCCCCGGACAGCAGCAGCGCGAACATCGGCGCGCCGCGGCGGTTGTTGCGCGAGAGCACATTCGGCAGGACGCCGTTGATGGCCATGGTCCGGGTCATTTCACCAACCAGCAGGGTCCAGCCGTTGAGCGCACCAAGACCGCTGACGACGACGAACAGGGCCAGCCAGCGGCCTGAACCGACTTGGCCGAAGCGCTCCATGAGCAGCGCGAACGGCGCGCCGGCCTCGGCCAGTTCGCCTTCCGGAATCAGTAGCAGCGGTACGGTGGAAACGATGATGTAGACGACGGCGACGATCACGGTACCGATCATGGTCGCGCGAGGAACCGTGTGAGCGGGATCTTCGACGCGCGACGCCGGCACGCTGGCGGACTCGAAACCGAGCATCGCGAACAGGGCGATCGTCATCGCCGCCATCACGCCGCCGAGCGTGATCGGTGCAGTGGGCGGGTGGGCGACATAGCTTTCCGGCGTCGTCAGCAACACCCAGGCGCCGAGGATCGCAATGGCGACCATCGGCAGCAGCTTGAGCACCGTGGTAACGATCTGCACGGCGCCGCCGGTGCGCACGCCGAACAGGTTGACCACGACCATCGACCACAACAGCAGCAGGGCGAGCAAGGCCGGCTGCATCGCATCGGCCTGCGGAAAAACGATCGCGATGTAGCCGACCACGCCGGTGGCGATGGCGGCGTTCGACAGCCAGCATGAGATCCAGTAGGCCCACATGGCCATGTAGGCCGGCAGATCGCCGAGTGTCTGGCGAATGTAGCCATAGGGTCCGTCGGCGTCGGGCATGGCGCGGGCCAGATGCGAAAAGACGCGGGCCAGGGTCAGGCAGCCGACGATGACGATGCCCCAGCCGATCAGGGCGTTGAAGCCGAACGGCGCAAGCGAGGCGGGCAACAGGAAGATGCCCATGCCGATGACGTTGCCGACGACCAGGGCAGTGCAGGTCCAGATGCCGATCTTCTTCGTTTCGTTCATGACTGGGCCTCCGGTTTCGATAGAGCGGGATCAACCGCCATGGCGGACGTGCGTACGCGCTGTGGTTGCCGTTCCAGGTATCCCTGGGTGTAGCGAAGTCACTGGGTCCCTGCCTGCGCAGGGACGACGGGGGCATGTGTCGATTCGCGCGGAGCATCGTCGAGGCAGACCGGTTCACCATCCTTGATGACGCCGCGCACCCGACTCAGGCAGGCCACATCCTTGAGCGGATCGCAGGCGACCGCGACGAGGTCGGCGCGCTTGCCGACCGTGATCGAGCCGAGGTCCTTTTCCTTGCCGAGCAGGCGCGCGCTGTCGATCGTCGCCGACTGGATCGACTGCAGCGGGGTCAGGCCGTAACGGACCATGTAGGGAAACTGCAGCGCGTCATCGCCATAAGGATAGACTCCGGCATCGGTGCCGAAACTGATCCGCACCCCGGCCTTGACCGCCTTGCGGAAGCCTTCGCGCTGCGCCTCGGTGGTTTCGGTGTTCTTGCGCAGGATCTCGGCCGACCAGCCCTGCTGGCGACCGACCGTGTCGATGTAGTCGCCGTTGTAGATGTCGGCATCGAGCCAGGTGCCGTGCTCCTTCATCAGGGCGATGCCTTCGTCGTCGATCAGCGAGCCGTGCTCGATCGAGCGCACGCCGGCGCGCACGGCACGCTTGATGCCTTCGGCGCCATGCGCGTGGGCGGCGACGAAGGTGCCGCGCTTGGCCGCCTCCTCGACTGCGGCGCGGATTTCCGCTTCGGTGTACTCGGACTGGCCCGGCTCGGTGCCGGCGGTCAGCACCGCACCGGTGGCGATGACCTTGATGAAGTCGGCGCCGCCGTCGAGCACGGCGTTGACCTTCTGCCGTACCTCCGCTTCCGAATTGGCCACGCCGCGACGGAATTCCTCGGGCACCACGGTGCCGGGCTTGAGGCCGGTGATCTCGCCGCCACCGTGGGTGATCGTGATGTAGGCGCCGGCGACGAACATGCGCGGACCGGGGACCCGGCCCGCGTTGATCGCATCACGAAGGGCGACGTCGGCAAAGCCGCGGTAGACGCCGACATCGCGCACCGTGGTGAAGCCGGCTTGCAGGGTCACGCGCGCGTTGTTGGCGCCGATGAAGGCATCGCGCGCCGGCGTGCTGTGCAGCGGCGCAGCCGGATCGGCGGTCTGGCCCTCATCGGCGAGATGGGTGTGCATGTCCATCAGGCCCGGCACGACGTAAAGGGTGCTCCAGTCGAGGCGCGGTGTCCCCCCGGGCTGTCCTGCTGCATGCGGCGCGATCGAGCGGATGCGGCCGTCCTCGATGCGGATGTCCTGATCGACCAGCACCTTGCCGGTCTCGACATCGAGCACGTGGCCGGCGCGCACGATAAGGTTGCCGGCGGCGGGGGCGGCCGACGCCATTGGCTGGGTGCAGGCGATGAGCAGGCAGGCAAGCGTCGCGAACATCTTCATGCGTCGTTTTCTCCATGCGCATAGGCCGCGCGCAGCAGGTTGTGGAAATGCCAGACGCCGCTTTCGCGCTTCGGGCAGAGCCGCCCGGCATCGTAGGTGCCCGAGGCGAGTCCGTGCTGCACGGCCTCGCAGATCGCGACATCCTCGAGCTGCACCTCGTCGCTGAACTCGGCATCGCGGGCGATGCGCGATTGCGCCTTGTCGTCCTGGGCATAGTAGAAGTCGAACTCGACGCGGCAACGGCCGGGTCCGAGCGGGAGCACGCGGTTGGTCTGCAGGCGGCCCGGCATGATGTTGAGCATGGTGTTCGGATAGATCTGGTAGTAGAAGGCCTCGCCCTCGCCATAGATCTCGCCGCTGTCGCGCAAGGGCGAGGTCTGCAGGATCTGCCACGGGAACAGCTCGGTGTCGTAGGCGCGGTAGTCGAGCACCTTGCACAGGCCCGGATGGACATGGGGCAGGTGGTAGCCCTCGAGGAAGTTGTCGATGTAGACCTTCCAGTTGCAGGCGATGTCGTAGGTTTCCCGACGCAGGTAGCGCATCGCGCCGAGGTCGATCGGTGCGATGCGTTCGACGATGCCAGCGTAGACTTCCTCGAACGGCGCGACGCCGGCATCGAGGGCGACGAACACGAGTCCCTGCCATTCGTGCACGCGCAGCGGCGGCAGGCGGATGTCGGCGACTTCGAAATCCTTGGCGTCCTGCATCTCGGGCGCACTGCGCAACTGGCCTTCGAGGGTATAGGTCCAGCCGTGGTACTTGCAGTGCAGCGCATTGGCGCCCTTGCCGTTGCACAGGGCCAGCGGCCCGGCGCGATGGCGGCAGACGTTCGGGAATGCGCGCAGCACGCCATCCTTGCCGCGGACGACGAGGATCGGAACCTTGCCGATGGTCTCGACGATATGGTCGCCCGGCTCGGCGAGCTGTGCGCGGTGGCCGACCAGCTGCCAGCTGCGCGCGAACACCGCCTCGTGCTCACGCCCGAGCATGGCTTCGCCGAAGTAGTAGCGCGCCGGCAGCGCATGTGCGTGTTCCAGGTCAACAAAGGATTCAACGGTTGGCATGCGCGTGGCTCGTATCGTTGTAGGATTCAGGCCTGGCCCCTGCAAAGCGGAGACGCCGATGGCCCGTTCTGTCTGTGTTCTCGCGTTGTACGCGATTTGCGCGCTGGCGTCCGCAGCCGAGCCGCGCGCCCGCGACCTCGGCGTGCCGTTCGAGGGCAAGCCGGGGCCGCTCGATGCGATCACCGACGTCGCAGGCGTCACGGTTGGCCAGGTCACCCTGATCGAGGATCTGGCCGATGGCCACAAGGTGCGCACCGGAGTCACCGCGATCCTGCCGCGCGGCAAGGCCAGCGCCAGCAGCCCGGTGTTCGCCGGCTGGTTCGCCCTCAACGGCAATGGCGAGATGACCGGCACGGCGTGGATCGACGAGTCGGGCCAGCTCGAAGGCCCGGTCATGTTGACCAACACGCACAGCGTCGGCGTGGTCCGCGATGCCGTGATCGCCGAGCGCGTGCATGCCGGCGGTGCCGATGCATCGGGCTACTGGTGGTCGCTGCCGGTGGTGGCCGAGACCTGGGATGGCCACCTCAACGACATCAATGGATTCCACGTCAAGCCCGAGCACGTGACCCTGGCCCTGGCCACGGCCCGCGGCGGCCCGGTCGAGGAAGGCAATGTCGGCGGCGGCACCGGCATGATCTGCCACGAGTTCAAGTGCGGTATCGGCACGGCGTCGCGGAAAATCGAGATTCGCGACAATGCGTATCTGGTCGGCGCGCTCGTGCAGGCCAACTACGGCGTGCGCGATCCATTGCGCATCGCCGGTGTGCCGGTCGGGCAGTACCTGCGCAACGACCGCATCTACACCGATCCGAAACTGATCGGCGACACCGGCTCGATCATCGTCGTGGTCGCCACCGATGCGCCGCTGCTGCCGCACCAGCTCAGGCGCGTGGCGAAGCGCGCCGGCATGGGCCTCGCGCGCATGGGCAGCTATGCCGGCAACGGCTCGGGAGACATCTTCATTGCATTCTCGACCGCCAACGCAGAACCGTTCAAGAACGGTGCGCTGGGGCAGGTCAGCTACATCGGCAACGACGATCTCGATGCGCTGTTCGAAGCGACCGTGCAGGCGACCGAGGAGGCCATCGTCAATGCGATGGTCGCCGCGCGCGACATGAAGGGCGAGGGCGGGCACTACGCCAAGGCGATTCCGCATCGCGACCTCGTGCGCCTGCTCAAGCGCTTCGGGCGCTATAGGAAATAGCCCCGACCCGGCGGCAGGATCGCCCCGGCCAGCGGCTCGCGCCTGAACGGCGTCGTGCACGCATCGATTGCCACGGGCCGCGCCGGCAGTGATCGCACTCATGGCCTGAGGAAGTGCTGGTACCAGGCCAGGTTGCGTTGCATGCGATCACGCAGGTAGCTCGGTATCGAAAGCCCGTGGTTCTCGCCCGGATAGATGACAAGCCGAGTCGGCACATCGCGCTCGCGCAGGGCCTGGTACATCTGTTCGGCGCCGAGACAGGGCACGTTGAAATCCTTTTCCGCGCACTGGAACAGGGTCGGCGTGGTGATGCGCCCGGCACTCAGGAACGGAAAGCTGGCGCGGTCATACAGCGCGCGATCCTTCCACGGCGATCCGAGCTCGAGCGTGTATTCGCGGATGTACTGGTCGTGCCCGTACATCGCATACATGTTCGATGCGCCGGCACCGCTGACCGCGGCCTTGAAGCGCGCGTCGCTGGCGATCACGGCATTGGTCAGGATCGCGCCGTAGCTCCAGCCACCGACCCCCAGTCGCGCAGGGTCGGCGATTCCGAGTTTCACGACATGGTCGACGCCGGCGAGCACGTCCTGCACGTCCTTGTTGCCCCAGTCGGCGTAGATCGCGCGGGCAAAATCGAAGCCGCGTCCCGAGCTGCCGCGCGGATTGATCGCAAGGACCGCAAACCCGTTCGCCGCATAGACCTGCCAGTCGGCCATGAATTCGCGGCTGAACTGGTACACCGGCCCGCCGTGCAGGCGCACGATGGTCGGGTAGCGCGTGCCGGGCCGGTAACCGACCGGCTTGACCAGCAGGCCCTCGATCGCGGTGCCGTCGGCGCTGTCGAAACGGATCGCCTCGGCCTTCGCCAGGGTCTTTTTGTCCAGCCAGGCGTTGTGATCGCCGAGCGCGCGCAGGCCGTTCGCTTCGACCGCGGCCAGTGCGTAGGGATGCAGGTCGTCGCCGCCGAGCACGACGATGCGGTCCTTGCCGGCGACGTCGAGGTCGTAGTCGAAGCGGGCGCCGTGGTCGAGTTCGGCAAGCGTGCCGTCGGCGAGGTCGATGCGGGCGACATGGGTGACCAGGCTCTGCTCGACCAGGGCGAAGATGTGGCGTCCGTCGGCCGCCCAGCGCGGGTGCGTGAAGCAGCGGTCGATCGGTGCCGGAATGCGGGACTTGCCGCTGGCCACATCGATCACCGCCAGTTGCCACGGCGCGTAGTAGACCCACTTGTCTTCGCCACTCTGCAGGTAGGCGATGCGCGTGCTGTCCGGACTCCAGGCCGGATAGGTTTCCCAGTAGGGATCGAGGTCGGCGCCCGGGAACGTGGTCAGCTGCCGCTCCGGTGCTCCGGCCTTCGGCGCTATCAGGTAGATGTCGTAGTTCAGGTGGCGATCCGGATCGGCGCCGCGCTTGGTCACGTAGGCGATGGTCTTGCCGTCGGGCGACCACGCCGGCAGCTGTTCGTCATGCGCGCCGGGGGTCAGAAGTTCGGCCTTGCCGCTGGCGATGTCGAACAAGTAGAGGTGCTTGCGTCGTGCATCGAGATAGCCAGCTCCATCTTCCTTGAACTGATAACGTTCGGTGACGATCGGCGGCGGGTTCTTCGGCTTCTCCGTATCGGCCGGAAACTCGGGGTCGATCGCGATCACGGCCAGCTGTTTCGCATCGGGCGACCAGACGAAATCCTCGACACCGTCGGCGAAATCGGTCAGGCGCCGGGCTTCACCGCCATGGGCCGGCATCAGCCAGACCTGGGTCGTCGCGTCGTCACTCGACGCGTCGGCATCGCGCGGGCGATTGGACAGGAAGGCGACCCAGGCGCCGTCGTTCGACCAGCGCGGCCGCCATTCGTTGCTGTCGGGTGTGTGCGTCAGCTGGATGCGCTGGCTGCCGTCGTAGCGCACGCGCCAGAGGTCGGAATGGCTCTGGTCGTCGTCCGCGTTGGCGCTGCTGATCGTGTAGGCGACCCAGTTGCCATCGTGCGACAGGGCCGGATCGCCGAGGTCGGCGATGCGGCTCAGGTCGGCCGGCTGGAACAGGGTGTCCTCGTCGGCATGGGCGATGCAGACGACACAGACCATCAACAGGCAGGCGATTCGTTTCATGGCGAGGGTA
This sequence comes from Dokdonella immobilis, assembly GCF_900115085.1. GTDB lineage: Bacteria > Pseudomonadota > Gammaproteobacteria > Xanthomonadales > Rhodanobacteraceae > Dokdonella > Dokdonella immobilis. The sequence goes on from NZ_FOVF01000007.1 coordinate 55,177, forward strand.
GGGACTCCGCTTCGTCGGCGATCTTCCGGTAGGCGTCGCGGGCTGCCGCCAGATAGGCCAGCGTGGCCGTCTTCTCTTCCGCGGTATTGAAGTCCTCACGCGCCGCGACCACGGCCAGGCTGCGCCCGAGCCAGTCGGCGAACCAGGTGGCATCGGCGCCGGCGCTCGCGGCGCGTACGTTGTCGCCGAGCCAGACCGGATTGGTCGTCGCGTAGGGATACAGGTCGAGCACGCCCGGATCGGCAGCCTCGTTCCAGGCGCGCAGCAGCAGCCAGCCACCGTCGGCCAGGTTCAGCGAGCCCTCGGCATCGAAATCGCGGCGTTCTCCGGTCAGCGTGAAGCGCCTGACCACGGCGCCGTTGTGCACGAGTTCGAGATGGTCGATCGCGACCGGCGAACGCAGGGCGATGCGGTAGCGCGTGGTCCTGGCCAGGGCCACGGTGTCGCCCGGCTTGCCGCCATCGACGATCAGGCCGAGCAATGGCCCGTTGCTGACGAAGCCGTGGCCGCCCTTGAGCGCGGTGGCGATCGCGGTGGCGTCACGCTGGCCGCCGGTGTCGAGGAAGACGCGATTGAGGCCGACCGGTCCGCGCAGCGAGGCGTAATTGGCCATCGCATCGGTGCCGGCGCCGGCAGCCAGATGGAAGCCGAGGTTGAGCAGGCGGTACCAGACCGCGGCGGTCGTCTTGTGGTCCGAGAAACCGACCACTTCGAGATAGTCGACCTTGCCGTTGATCACGTCGGCGGGCAACTGGTGGCTCAGCCCCGCGTCGTTGGTCGGGTCCGGCAGTGTGTCGTACGGATGCACGTAGCCGACCAGGGCATGCTGGGCGTGGGCGAGGTCGGCGACGATGCCGTTGTGCGGGTACGGGCTGGCCATCGCGGTATGCCGATAACTGGCGAAATCCGGCAGCAGCAGATGGTCGTCGAGCTGGAGCAGGCCGAGATGGCCCCAGAAGCTGCTGTGGTATTCCTGAGCATGCCAGAGCCGGGTCTGCGCGGTGCTGGCGGGGTCGACGTCGGTGCGGAAGCGGTCGATGTCGGGAATGCGCTCTTCCTTGTTGACGATCAGGTTGAAGACCACGTCGAGATCTTCGGCGCGGGCCTGGCGGACCAGGTTCTCCGGCGTGTTGCGGTAGTGGCCGCCATAGTTCATGTGCACGTGCAGGTCGGCACTGATCCAGTTGCCGAACGCCTCGGGCAGCGCATGCCCGGCCAGTCGGGCCTGCAGGCGGGTTTGCCGGCCGGCCGTGGCGGTGGTCCTGGTCTGCCATGGCTGGCTGGCAAACCCGCGCCGCACCGACACGCTGACCGCCCCGGCCGGAACATCGATCGTGCAAGGCGGCTGGCAATGGAAATATTGGGTCTCGAACGGCTGCCGTTTGCGGTCGAAGCCGTCGTCGGCGTGCATCCAGGCGTCGGCCGGCGCATGCGCGCGACCGTCGCTGCCGATCACGCTGACCCGAGCCGGCACCGCCTGGCCATCAGCGTCGGCGATGTCGAGAACGAGTTGCGCCTGCGCCGAGAGGGTCTTGCGCTGGTTTGCGGCGACCCGCGTGGTCGCGCCGCCGACGACCTCGAGGACGCGCAGTTCGGTGTTGCCGGAGCGGTTGTCGATGCCGGCGATGCGTTTGCCGTCGGGCGACCAGCGGGCGTTGCGGCGGTCGAAGTCGCCGAAGCTCAGCGGCAGCGGCGCGGCGCCGTCGAGGGTGGTCAGCCACAACTGCTGCGTCTGGCGGCCGTGATAGCTCGAAAAAAGCACGCGCCGGCCATCCGGCGCGATTTCCGGGTGCGCGTTCCAGCTCGTTTCCTCGCCGAGGATGCGTCGTGGATGGTCCGGGTCGTCGATCGCCACGGCGTAGATATCACCGCTGCCCCAGGCGACCTCGGGGTTGCCGACGAAAACCAGAGAGCGGCCATCGGGCGACCAGGACGGATTGATCGCGTGGTCCCAGGCCGAGTAGTAGTAGCGATCGATCGCGCTCTTGCGCGCAGCCAACAACGGACGTGCGTTGTGCAGGCCGGCCGCGTCGATGTCGGCGATGAAAAGGTTGAAATGTCCGCTGCCTTCGGTGCCGACCCAGGCCAGCCGCCGGCCATCCGGCGACAGGCGCGGTTCGACATCGACCGCATTGCCCGTGGTCAGGGCCGACTGTCGGCCGGATTCGAGATCGATGCGCCACAGGCGCAGGGCCTGGCCGTCATAGCGGACAAACACGGCGCTGCGTCCATCGCTGGCGACGTCGGGCTGGTAGTCGTAGGCGCCATTGGGGTGGGTCAGCTCGACTGCGCTGTCACTGTCGATGCGCTGGCGCCATAGCGAACCAGCCATGCTGTAGACCAGTTCTTCGCCGTCCGGCAGGAAGGCGGCCGACGACGGCCCGGTGGTCAGCTGCGGCAGGTACAGTTCGCGCCAGTAATAGCTGTGCGGCAGATCGACCTGGCCGAGGACCGGCGCGCGATCGGCGCTGGCGCTGGTGCCGACAGCGAGCAGCAGAACGGCGAGCGTCGTCCGCCACGCGTTGCGGGCCGGCGCGCCATCGCGGCGGACGGGTTCAGGCCGGGTCATGGCTGCCGACCAGCGCCTCTTCGAGGCTGGCGTCGAGCAGTTCGACCGCTTCGTCGACTTCGGCGACGCTCGTATTCAGGGGCGGCATGAAGCGCACCGTGCTGGCCCCGCAGGAGAGCAGCAGCAGGCCGTTGTGGAAGGCACGCGTGATCACCGCATCGCAGAGTGCGCGTGCCGGCTTGCGGCTGCCGTCGGTCCCGATCAGTTCCAGGCCGATCATCAGGCCGCGCCCGCGCACTTCGCCGATGCAGGGATACCTGCGCGCCAGTTCGCCGAGCCGATCCATGAAATGCGCGCCGACCGTGGCTGCGTTTTCGGCAAAGCCACCCTCGACCAGGTCGAGGGTCGCGTTGGCCGCGGCGCAGGCGATCGGATTGCCGCCGTAGGTGTTGCCGTGGGCGCCGCGCTTCCATTGCGCCATGATCGACTTCTTTGCGACCACCGCGCCGATCGGCAGGCCCGATCCGAGACCCTTGGCCGAGGTCAGGATGTCGGGCGCCACGCCCCAGTGCTCGCAAGCGAACATCCGGCCGGTGCGGCCGACGCCGGACTGCACTTCGTCGAAGATCAACAGGATGCCATGGCGGTCGCAGAGGGCGCGCAGGCCGGCGAGGAAACCGTCCGGTGGCACGATGTAGCCGCCTTCGCCCTGGATCGGCTCGACCAGGATCGCGGCGACTTCGGCGGCCGGCACGCTGCGTTCGAACAGCAGGCCGATGTAGTCGAGCACGGCCTGGCCCTGGTCGGCGCCGGCGAACAGGGGGCGATACGGATCGGGGTAGGGCACGTGGGTCACCCCAGGCATGGTCGGAGCGAAGCCGAGCTGCTGGGTGTACTTGCTCGAGGTAAACGACAGTGAGCCCATGCTGCGGCCGTGGAAGCCGCCAAGGAATCCGATGAAGCGCGGGCGCCGGGTTACATAGCGGGCCAGCTTGATCGCGCCTTCGACGGCCTCGGTGCCGGACTGGCAGAGGAAGCTCATCGCCGCCTCGCCGGCCAGTGTGCGCATTGGCGCCAGGCGCGCCAGGCGTTCGCCGAGGCCGACCATCTGCTCGTGCCAGTAGTCGCTGGAAATGTGCAGGAATTCTCCGGCGGCCTGCCGCACTACCTCGACCACGCGCGGATGTGCGTGGCCGGTCGCGCAGACCGCGATGCCGGCGGCGAAGTCGAGGAAGCGGTTGCCGTCCACGTCCCAGACCTCGGTGCCGCGGCCGTGCGACATCGCGAACGGATAGTCGCGCGGATAGGAAGGCGAGATCACCTCGGCATCGCGTGCGATCAGGGCTTGCGCGCGCGGGCCGGGAAGCGGGGTCCGGATGTGCGATGTCTTCATCGGTGGCCTGCCTGGCGAATTGCGGTAGTGGGGTTCATGCGGGTATCGACACCGGGAGGGCATATGCCGCGCGCGTCCTTGCCTGCAATCCGCGCAGCGTCTCGAGTTCGAACGCACTCGGCGGGGCGATCGGTTCGAGCTGGTCGGCGACGCCCAGTGGCCAACCGACGGCCGCCCGCGCTTCCGCGACGGAGGCATCGCCGAACAGGCCACTCAGGGACAGCTCGCCGGAATCGGCGCGCGGTGTCAGTACGCCGAAATCGGTGATCACCGCGCTCGGTCCGTGGCTGCTTTCGTCGCGCGGCGCGCGCGCAACGCCCTCGCGCCCGGCGTTGTTCCGGGATGGCACGGAGGCGGCCCTGCAATGGCCTGCGGTGGTGCGGAAATCGAGGCGCTCGACGAAGCTGCGCGGTGTGGCCTTGAGCATGACGAAGGTCTCGCGTGCGTGCAGCGCGATTTCCGGCGCGCCGCCGGCGCCGGGCAGGCGTGTCGATGGCGCGCCATAGGGACCGATCACCGTGCTGTTGAGGTTGCCGTGGCGATCGATCTGCGCGGCGCCGAGAAAGCCGACATCGACCCGTCCGGCCTGCAGGTAGTAATTGAACAGTTCGGGCAGGGGCACCACGCAGCTCGCCGTTTCGGCCAGCTCGCCATCGCCGATCGACAGCGGCAGGACCTGCGGGCGCGCGCCGATCGTGCCCGATTCGTAGATCAGCACGATGTCCGGCGCGTGGGTCAGCCGGGCCAGGTTGCAGGCGGCGCTGGGCAGGCCGATGCCGACGAAGCAGACGCAGCGGTCGCGCAGCATGCGCGCCGCGACCACGGTCATCCACTCGTCGCGCGTACAGTCGCTCATGCCGCTTCCCGGTGCAGGCTGTCGAGAAAGCCGCGGTGATCGGTGGTACCGAGCACGTGGCGGTCGATCCAGGCGAGGAAGCGCTGGCGGTCGCGGGCGATCTCGTCCCAGTGCTGGTAGAAGGCGTTGTCGCGGGCGTAATGGCCCTGCGCGTAGGACGGATAGGCGCCACCCGGGCAGGCGACCACGGCGGCCACGACCCACCAGGGCAGGACGATGCCATTCATGGCCGGCGGCAACGCATCGACGATTTCCTCGACCGTCACGAGCAGGGTCCTGGCCGCCAGCGCGGCCTCGCGCGCGGCGCCGACGATGCCGTGGATAGCGACATTGCCCTGGCGGTCGGCCTGTTGTGCGTGCAGGATCGTCACGTCCGGATTGAGCGCCGGCACCGCGGCGATGCGCTCGCCGCTGAACGGGCAATGCACGTGCCGGATGCGCGGATTGTGCGCGGCGAGATCGTTGTCCTGGTAGCCACGCAACAGGCCGAACGGCAGCCGCGCTGCGCCTGCGCAGAACGCAGCGGCCATGCCGGCATGGCTGTGTTCGTCCAGTTGCAGTGGTTGCGGCCAGCCGCGTTCGACCGCATCGCGCAGCCGGTGCAGGGACCCGACGCCGGGGTTTCCGCCCCAGGAAAAACTCAGCTTGCGTGCGCAGCCCATGCCGATCATCTGGTCGTAGACGAGATCGGGTGTCATGCGCACGAGATGCAGGTCGCGGCGGCGCTGGCGGATGATCTCGTGGCCGGCGGCGAATGGAATCAGGTGGGTGAATCCTTCGAGGGCGACGCACATGCCGTCTTCGACGAACTCGGCAATGGCCTCGGTCAGGCTGCAGTGGCGCGGCGTGGTCATTCCACGACCGTGCGCGACTGTTCGCGCTGGTACTGGGCCAGGTAGTAGAACGAGGCGATGGCCTTGCCGGTGGAGCCCGAGCCCTTCCAGCCCCCGAACGGCTGGTAGCCCGGCCAGGCGCCGGTGGTCGCGCCTTGCGGGCGGTTGGCGTAGGTGACGCCGGCTTCGATGTTTTCGAAGAACCAGGCGACGTCATCGTCATCACCGTAGCAACCGGCGGTCAGGCCGAGCGGCGAATCGTTGGCCAGGCGCATGGCCTGCTCGCGATCGCGCACGCGGCAGAGCATGACGATTGGCAGGAACATTTCCTCGCGGAACAGCGGATGGTCGGCCGGTGCCTCGGCCAGGGTCGGGGCGACGAAGTAGCCATGCTCGAGATCGCCTTCACGCAGGCGCTGGCCGCCAGCGAGGATGCTGCTGCCGTCATCCTCGAGGCTCGGAATGTAGCGGCCGAAGTTGCGCAATGCGTTGGTGGTCGCCATCGGCCCCAGCCAGGTTTCCCTCAGGCAGGGATCGCCGATGCGCAGCGCTGCCATCTTTTCGACCAGTTTTTCGATCAGGGTGTCGGCGACCGCGGCATCCACATACAGGCGCGACAGCGCCGAACACTTTTGCCCGCCCATGCCGAATCCGGAACGGATGATGCCGAGCGCGGCACGCTCGAGATCAGCGCTGGCGGTGACGATGCAGGCATTCTTGCCGCCCATTTCGGCGATACAGGGACGCGGATAGGCGCCGCTGGCCATGGCTCGCACGATCCGCGAACCGACCGCAAACGAACCGGTGAAGGTGATGCCGGCCGTGTGCGGGTCCTCGACCAGGAGCTGGCCAATGTCCTTGCCGTGGCCATTGAGGTAATTGAATACGCCGGGCGGAAAGCCGGCGTCGCGCAGGCAATCGGCGAGCAGGCGCCCCGACCACGGGGTATCGGTGGCGCTCTTGAAGACCACCGTGTTGCCGGTGACCAGGGCCGCGGCGACAGGTCCGCCGGCCAGCGCGAACGGAAAATTGAACGGCGCGATCACGACCCAGGCCCCGTACGGGCGCATCACGCTGCGATTGCGCGAACGGAAACCGCTCAATGGATCATCCGGCAGGGCATGTTCGAAGCCGTCGTGGCGTTCGAAGTCGTCGGCGTAGATGCGGAAGAAGTCGGCGGTCTCCTGCACTTCGCCGAGCGCTTCCATGCGGTTCTTGCCGACTTCGAGGGTGAGCGCCGCCGAAATCGTGTAGATGCGCTGCTCGATCAGGTCGGCGACGCGCCGCAGCAGGCGCGTGCGCTCGGCCATCGGCGTCGCCCGCCAGCCGGCGAAGGCCTTCTGCGCGGCGGCCATGGCGTGCTGGGCCTGGGTGCGGTCGGCGAGCGGAAAATGCCCGAGGATGCGGCGCTCGTCGATGGGGCTGCTGCGCGTGTCGGTTTCGACCGCGGTGATGTCGACGCCATCGATGTGCAGGGCATGCGTCGCACCGAGTGTCGAGGCGACCTCGACCAGGGCCGCATCGAAGCGTTCATGGAGCTCGGCGGGGGGATCGAACATCGTGGCATAGGTCAGCTTGAAGCTCATGGGGCCTCCAGTTCGCCAAGCAGGCGGTCGAGCAGGGCCAGCGCGTCATCGAGTTCCTTTTCTTCGATCACGAGCGGCGGTGCGAGGATGATCAGGTTGCCGCGCGTGGCCAGCGAGACCCCCGCATCGAGCGCCTTGCCGACCAGGCGCCTGAGCGCCGGCGGAGTCTGCGGCCACGGTGCGAGCGCGCTGCGCCGCTCGCGGTCGGCAACCAGTTCGAGCACGGCGAACAGGCCATGTCCGCCGCGCACGTCGCCGATCACCGGGTGGCGTGCCTGCAGGGCCTTCAGGCAGGCGAACAGGTACGCACCCAGCTGCCGCGAACGCTCGATCAGGCCTTCGTCGCGATAGGCCGCAAGCGCGGCGAGGCCGGTCGCGCAGGCCAGCGGATGGCCGCAGTAGGTCAGTCCGGTGTAGAGCATCTCGTGTTCGAGCCTGGCCGACACGGCCGCCGACACGACCACGGCGCCGAGCGGGACATGCGCGCCGGTCAGGCCCTTGGCCAGGGTCATCAGGTCCGGTCGCGCGCTCTCGCCGTGGCGCTGCCAGGCGAACCATTCGCCGCACCGACCGAAGCCGCTCATGACCTCGTCGGCGATCAGCCACACGCCACGCTCGCGCGTCAGCGCGCGCAGGGCCGGCCAGTAGGTGTCCGGCGCGACGATGCCATTGGTGCCGGCATTCGGTTCCATGAGCACGGCGGCGACCGTGTCGGCACCGTGCCGGTCGATCGCCGCGGCGACCGCCGCGGCCGCGCGCTCGCCGCACTCGGCGTCGCTGGCACTGCCGAACGGGCAGCGGTAGGCGTACGGCGGCGCCACGTGGCTGACCTGGAACGACTGCGCATCGACCTGGCCCTGCGTGCGCGTGTCGCCGGAAAGGGCCATGCCGGCATAGCTGGCGCCGTGGTAGGAACGGTCGCGCGCGATCACCTGGCCGCGCGGGAGGCCGCGGGCCTGGCGCGCGAACTTGACCGCGTTCTCGTTGGCGTCGGCGCCGCCGAGGGTGAAGAACACGCGTCCGCCCGCGAAGCCTGACAGTTCGAGCAGGGCTTCGGCCAGCTCGGCCCGCGGCTGCGCGCCCCAGGCCGAGGTGACGAAGCACAGGCGCGATGCCTGCTCGCGGATCGCCTCGACCAGGCGCGGATGCTGGTGGCCGAGGTTGCTGCATTCGGCCAGGCTGCTCATGTCGAGATAGCTGCGCCCATCGCTGTCGAACAAGCGCGCTCCGCGGCCGCCGGTGATGGTCGGTGCCTGCCACTCCGACTGCACGCACCAACTGTGCAGAACGCTGGCGCGCTCGTCGCTCAATCGACACTCCAGAGAAAATGTGCGATCTGCGCACATTAATTCGTATTGCGAACCCATTGGAATCCGAATAGGCTCGACCTGTCAACCGGACCGGGGAGGCGATGGCCACGAGCGCTTTCGAGCAGGGACCCGACTATGTGCAGTCGCTTGCACGCGGCCTGCGCGTGCTCAGCGTGTTCGGTCACGAGCTGTCCAGTCCGAGCCTGAGCGAGGTCGCCGAACGCAGCGGACTTTCGCGCGCGGCGGCGCGGCGCAGCCTGCTGACCCTGCAGCACCTCGGCTACGTCGGCAGTCGCGGACGCAGCTTCTTCCTGACCCCGCGCGTGCTCGAACTCGGCTACAGCTATCTCTCCTCGCTCGATCTCAGCGAACTCGCCCAGCAGGCCATGGAGCAGCTCTCGCAGCGCGTCCAGGAATCCTGCTCGCTGGCCGTGCTCGATGGCGCCGACGTGGTCTACGTGCTGCGCGTGCCGGTGCGCCGGATCATGCGCATCGCCCTCGGCGTCGGCGCGCGCCTGCCGGCATTCACGGCGTCGCTGGGGCGGGTCATCCTCGCCGACTTCGATGATGAGGATCTCGACGCCTGGATCAAGGGCATCGAATTCCGCGCCTACACCGCGCACACCGTGCGCAACGCGGCCGAACTCAAGCGTGCGCTCAAGCGCGTGCGTGTGCAGGGTTATGCGCTGACCTCGCAGGAACTCGAACTCGGGCTGTGTTCGATCGCCGTGCCGGTGCGCGCTGGCAACGGTCGCGTCGTCGCCGGGCTCAACGTCAGCATGCAATTCAGCGAGCAAGCCGCGGAGCGCGCAGTCGGCGAGATCCTGCCTGCCCTGCAGCAGACCCGCGACGCGATCGAGGGAGCGATCCGCCAGGGCCAGTGGATGCCGCACCTGCACATGAAGTACGCCCGTGACTGAGTCCGTTGTCCCCCGCTGCCGGGGCTGGAGCCATGCCGGGGGGAGCAGACTCGCCCGGCGGGCATCGGCGCGCCGGCCAGCCAATTTCCCTCCGTCGACCACGGCATTGCGCCGGCCGGGTGTGCGGCATGAATGAGCCCAATGCCTGCCGTGTCCTGCGCACGCACGTCGTCCGCATCGTGCTGCTTGGCGCATGCGCCCTGGCCTGCGTATCCGGCTGGGCCGGCGACGCCGGGCGTGAGCCGCAGCTTGCGATGGGTCGAACCCTGTTGGCCGAACTGATCGGGACCGATACCACGCCGAACCACGGCAGCACGACGGCGGCCGCCGAGAAACTTGCACGCCGCTTCCGCGATGCCGGTTTCGCCGCGGACGACGTCATGCTGCTCGGCGACACACCGCTCAAGCGCAACCTGGTCGTTCGCCTGCGCGGCCAGGGCAAGCGCGCGCCGATCCTGCTGCTGGCCCATCTCGACGTGGTCGAAGCCCGCCGCGAGGACTGGCATTTCGATCCGTTCGCGCTGACCGAACGCGCCGGCTGGTTCTATGGTCGCGGCACGATGGACATCAAGGGAGCCGCGGTCGGACTCGCGAGCGCGCTGCTGCGCCTGCAGGCCGAAGGCATCACGCCGCGTGGCGACTACGTGCTGGCCTTGACCGCAGGCGAGGAGGACGGCGTCGCCAACGGCGTCGAGTGGCTGCTGGCGCATCGCCCCGACCTGATGCGCGCTAGCTTCGCCATCAACGTCGATGGCGGCGGGCCCGAGATCCGCGGCGGCAAGCCGGCCCAGGTCTCGGTCGAAACGGCGGAAAAGGTGTACCTGAGCTACACCGTGACCGCGCGCAACCCGGGCGGGCACAGTTCCCTGCCCACGCCGGACAACGCCATTTATCGCCTGGCGCATGCCCTCGTGCGCCTGTCCGCCCATGAATTCCCGCTGCGCACGAACGCCGCCACGCGCGGCTATTTCGGCGGACTCGCCGAATCGACCGCCGGTCCGCTTGGCGATGACATGCGCGCGATCGCGAATGCCATGCCGGATGCGGCGGCGTTGGCGCGTGTCGCGGCGAGTTCCACCTACAACAATGCGCAGTTGCGCACGACCTGCGTGCCAACCCTGTTGCAGGGCGGTCACGCCGAGAACGCGCTGCCACAGATGGCCCGGGCGATGCTCAACTGCAGGCTGTTGCCGGACGAAGATGCGGACACCGTCGACCAGGTCCTCAGGCAGGCCATCGCCGATCCCGACATCGAGCTCGCCCGTGTCGCCGAACCGCATCCGAGCCCGCCGACGGCGGTCGACGCCGGTCTGTTCGAGCGCATCGCCGAGGCCGGCGAGCCGCTCTGGGGCCGCCTGCCGGTGCGTCCGTACATGTCGGCAGGCGCCACCGACAGCGTGTTCCTGCGCGCGACCGGCATGCCGGTATTCGTCTTCAACGGTATTCCCTACGACGTCGACGACGACCGCTCGCACGGCCAGGACGAGCGCATCCGGGTCGATTCGTTCGACCAGTCGCTGGAATTCACCTACCGGTTGCTGAAAACACTATGAGCTCGCGCGCGCTTGCCCTGATAATGAAGCAGTCGTTCATGCCTGCTGGGCGCGCGCGAACGAAGCGGGTCGATCGGGTTGCTGCCGGGCGAACGACGGCATGGACCTCGACCATGCACTGGGTTCGCATGCTGTTGCCGGGGAGATGCCGTTGAACGCCACCGCCGACCCGACCGCCGATCTCGAGACCGCGCTGGCTCATGCCAGCCGGCTGATGGCGAGCGATCCGGCCCTGGCCGGCGAGCAGGCCGCCGAGATCATCAAGACCGTGGGCGAACACCCGATGGCGGTCCTGCTGCTCGGCGTTTCACATCGTCTGCGCGGCGATCCGGAGCGGGCGCTCGAAAGCCTGCGGCCGTTGGCGGCGCGCCAGCCCAACTGGGCCCTGGCCCACTACGAACTGGGTCAGGCCCTGATCCGCGCGCGCCGCGGCATCGAGGCCAGCGCCGCGCTGCAGCGCGCGGTCAAGCTCGATCCCGGCCTGCCCAAGGCCTGGCTGACCCTCGGCGATCATCTGATGGCCATGGATGACGTCGAAGGCGCCGATTCCGCCTATGCCAACCATATTCGCCATTCCACGCGCGATCCGCAGATGCTGCAGGCGGCCACGGCCCTGGTCGAAAACCGGCTGCCCGAGGCCGAATCGCGCCTGCGCGAACGATTGAAACAGGCACCGACCGACGTGGCTGCGATCCGCATGCTGGCCGAGGTGGCGGCCCGCCTCGGCCGCAACGAGGATGCCGAGAGCCTGCTTGCGCGCTGCCTGCAACTGGCCCCCGGATTCCATGCGGCACGCCAGAACTACGCTCTCGTGCTGCATCGGTCGAACAAGCCGGCGCAGGCGCTGACCGAGGTCGAGAGTCTGCTTGCGGACGATCCGGGCAATGCCGGATATCTGAATCTCAAGGCCGTCGTGCTGTGCCGGATCGGCGACTACGACACGGCGATCGAACTGTACGCCGCCATTCTCGAAGCCCATCCCGACCATCCGCGCATCTGGATGAGCTTCGGCCACGCCCTGAAGACGGCCGGACAGCAGCAGCGCGCGATCGATGCCTATCGACGCAGCCTCGCGCTCGACCCGGGCTGCGGCGAAGTCTGGTGGAGCCTGGCCAACCTCAAGACGGTCCGCTTCTCGGCCACGGACCTGGCCGCCATGCGCGCCGAACTGGCCAAGACGGGAGTTCATGACGAGGACCGCCAGCACCTCGAGTTCGCGATCGGCAAGGCGCTCGAGGACGAAGCCGACTACGAGGCCTCGTTCCGCCACTACCTCGAAGGCAACCGGCTGCGCCACAAGACCCTGCGCTACGACGCCGACGAGACCTCTTCGCGCGTGCAGCGGATCCGCCAGAGCTACACCCGCGAATTCTTCGAACAGCGCGCCGGCTGGGGTGCCCAGGCGCCCGATCCGATCTTCGTCGTCGGCCTGCCACGCGCCGGATCGACCCTCATCGAGCAGATCCTGTCCAGCCATTCGGCCGTGGAAGGCACGATGGAACTGCCCGAAGTCACCTCGATCACGCGCGAGCTGCGCGCACAGGGCGACCCGAACGGCACCATGCCCTACCACGACGTCGTCCACGCGCTCGACGACGCGGCGCTGCGAGCCCTTGGCCAGCGCTACCTCGACCATACCCGGATCCAGCGCCGCACCGATGCGCCGTTCTTCATCGACAAGATGCCGAACAACTTCCTGCATCTCGGCCTGATCCACCTGATGCTGCCCAACGCCAGGATCATCGACGCACGCCGGCATCCGCTGGCCTGCTGCTTTTCGGGTTTCAAGCAGCATTTCGCGCGCGGCCAGAGCTTCACTTACGACCTCGACGACATCGGGCGCTACTACCGCGACTACGTGGCCCTGATGGCGCACTTCGACGCCGTCCTGCCCGGACGCGTGCACCGGGTCATCTATGAACACATGATCGAGGACACCGAGGGCGAGGTGCGGCGCCTGCTCGCCTACTGCGGCCTGCCGTTCGAGCCGGGCTGCCTGCGCTTCTTCGAGAACGAACGGCCGGTGCGCACGGCCAGTTCCGAGCAGGTGCGCAAACCGATCTACCGGGAGGGAGTGGACCACTGGCGGCACTACGAGCCCTGGCTCGGACCGTTGAAGGCCGCCCTTGGGCCGGTTCTGGATGCCTATCCCGAGGTGCCGGCGGGGATGGCCGGCGAAAACCAGCGCCACTGACCGATTACAAACCAGAAAGACGAGGGAGTCCCGATGAACACCAAGAAACCCAGACGAAAATCCCGAGCCGGCGCGCTGCGCGTGGCCCGGCTGCCGCTGGTCGCGGCAATCCATTTTGCGGTCGCCTCGGCGGCCTATGCGCAGGGAGCCGCACCCCCGCAGTCCGACCAGGGTACACCCGGCACGTCGACCCTCGACCTGATCACGGTGACCTCGCAGAAGCGCACCGAAAACCTGCAGGACGTGCCGATCAGCATCCAGGTGCTCGGCAACGACAAGCTGCGCGAACTGAACGTTTCCGATTTCGAGGACTATGTGAAGTTCCTGCCCAGCGTGTCCTACCAGAGCTACGGTCCGGGCTTCTCGCAGATCTACATGCGCGGCGTCGCCAGCGGCGGCGACGGCAATCATTCCGGCTCGCTGCCGAGTGTCGGCGTCTACCTCGACGAGCAGCCGGTGACGACGATCCAGGGCCCGCTCGATATCCACATCTACGATGTCGCCCGCGTCGAAGTGCTGTCCGGTCCGCAAGGCACCCTGTACGGGGCCAGTTCGCAGGCCGGCACGATCCGCATCATCACCAACAAGCCGGATCCGAGCGGTTACGAATCGGGCTACAGCCTCGGCCTCGACAGCACCAGCCACGGTGGCATCGGCAACACCGAGGAAGCCTTCGTCAACATCCCGATTTCCGAACGCGCGGCGATCCGCCTGGTCGGCTGGCACGAGAAGGACGCAGGCTACATCGACAACGTCGCCGGCACCCGCACCTATCCCTCGTGGGACGACTTCACCGGCGGCAACGGCACGATCAGCAACGCCGCCATTGCCAAGGACGACTACAACGATGTCGACACCAAGGGCGCGCGCGCCGCGCTCGGCATCGATCTCAACGACAACTGGACCATCAATGCATCGCTGATCGGGCAGAAGTCCCGATCCAACGGCACGTTTGCCTACGATGGCGCCGTCGGCGAACTCGAACTGACCCACTACTATCCGGAGGGCTCGCAGGACAACTGGGCGCAGTCGGCCCTGACCGTTGAAGGCAAGATCGGCAACTTCGACCTGACCTATGCCTTCGCCCACCTGAACCGCAACGATGAAGTCCTTTCCGACTACACCGACTACTCGTTCTGGTACGACACGCTCTCTGCCTATGGCACCTACCTGTACGACAACGACGACAACCTGATCAATCCGTCGCAATACATCCAGGGCAAGGACCGCTACCGCAAGACCAGCCATGAACTGCGCCTCGCCTCGCCGCAGGAGGATCGCCTGCGTTTCGTGGCCGGCGTGTTCGTGCAGGACCAGAAGCACGACATCCAGCAGCGCTACAAGATCGACGGCCTCGCCGACGTGCTCAGCGTGCCTGGCTGGCCCGACACCCTGTGGTTGACCAAGCAACTACGCCAGGACCGCGACAAGGCCGTGTTCGGCGAACTTTCCTACGACTTCATCCCCGACGTGCTGACCGGCACGATCGGCGGACGCTATTTCCGCTCCAACAACAGCCTCGGCGGCTTCTTCGGATTCAGCGAGGGCTTTTTCCCGGGTGCCGACTACGGGGTCGCCGGCTGCCTCACGCAGACGACCTACAACGGCGCGCCGTGCCTCGTCTTCGACAAGACCGTCAAGGAAAACGACTCGCTCGGCAAGGTCAACCTGACCTGGAAGGTCACGCCGACCAAGATGCTCTACTTCACCCGGTCCGAAGGCTACCGTCCGGGCGGCATCAACCGCCGTGGCACGCTGCCACCCTACCTCTCGGACTTCCTGACCAACTACGAGATGGGCTGGAAAACGACCTGGCTCGACAACCACCTGTCGTTCAACGGTTCGGTGTTCCGCCAGGACTGGAAGGACTTCCAGTTCAGCATCCTCGGCGCCAACGGCCTGACCGAAATCAAGAACGCCAACCAGGCACGCATCAACGGCGCCGAGTTCGAACTGAACTGGGCGGCGACCTACAACCTGCAGATCACCGGTGGTGCCGCCTTCTACAACGCCAAGCTGACCGCGAACTATTGCGGGTTCACCGACGATGCCGGCAACCCGGTGACCGATTGCGAGGATCCCGAGGCGCCGAACGGCACGCGTCTGCCGGTCACGCCGAAGTTCAAGGGCAACCTGACCGCACGCTACAGCTTCGACATCGGCAGCATGCAGGCCTATGTCCAGGGCTCGGCCGTGCATGTCGGCGAGCGGACCTCGGATCTGCGCATCGTCGAGCGCGACATCCTCGGCAACCTGCCTTCGTATTCGCTGCTCGACCTCTCGGCGGGCATCGCGCGCGACAGCTGGTCGCTCGACCTGTTCATCGACAACGTCTTCGACAAGCGCGGCCAGATCTACCGCTTCGCCGAGTGCGCCGAGACCGTGTGTGGCGCCTCCGGAGTATCGGACCAGTACCCGAACGGCCAGATCTACACCCTGCCAACCCATCCGCGCATGGTCGGCGTGCGTTTCTCGCAGAAGTTCTGATCGCGCAACGCGATCGGGTAGAACGAAAGACCCCCGGCATCAGGCCGGGGTTCTTTCGTTCGGGGACCGACGCCGATCGCAGGTGCTGCTAAGCGACGAACGGCGCCCTGAAGCAACCACGATTTACGGCGTCTAGACACCAGCCCAGTGAGCTGGAACTCATTGGAGTTGGAGTTGACCCGCTTTCATGGACACATATGCTATCGAGGGAATAACGCATCGTGGCGCAGCTGACTCGAAGGCAACTAGAGCAAGACATGGCAGAAAAGATCGCCGCCGAAACTCGTTCCCGGATGATGTCCGGGATAAGAGGCAAGAACACGCGACCCGAGATGACCGTCCGCTCGTTCCTGCATCGGAACGGACTTCGCTTCCGACTGCACGCGCGCGGGCTACCTGGTAAGCCCGATGTGGTGTTGCCGCGCTGGAACGTTGTTGTGTTCGTGCACGGGTGCTTCTGGCACGGGCACATGGGTTGCCGCTACTTCAAGCTGCCTAAAACGCGGGAGGAATTTTGGAAGACCAAGATTGAAGCAAACTCGCAGAGGGGTGCTCTTGCTATTGATCAGCTAAGGGAAGCAGGTTGGAGAGCGGCGACAATCTGGGAGTGCGCACTGCGCACTGATCCTGCCCGAGCGTTGGAGGAGCTCATCCAGTTCATCCGGTCCGAGCGTCCCTTGCTCGAAGTGGTCTCCGGCAGGCAGTGATTATTTCAATGCCTGATGGATGGCACCCGCAATTTGATAGCCAAGCCACGGCGGAACCGCGTTGCCAACTTGCCGTCTTTTTGCGCCGATTGGGCCCTCGAAGATGTAGTTGTCAGGGAAGGTCTGGAGCCTCGCTGCTTCACGAACCGTTAGGCTGCGCACCTGTGTCGGATCGTAGTGAATGAAGTAGTGCCCGTCTTTGGCTAAATGGCTGGTAATCGTAGATGACTGGGCATCAGCCCGCTGCACCTTAAATCGATCCACGAAGCGATCAGGCCTGCCCCAGCTCTTGTGTGCAGGGTGCAAGGCTTCCGGAAAGTCTTTCGCGCCCTTGGGGGAGCGATCGTGAACATGAGCAAATGCTGCTGAAAACGCATAGCGCATCAAATCGCTTGTCATGTGATTGCGTGCTTGATGGTGGATCACACCATGCAGGCGAGGGTCGCGAATGAATGCGTCCAGATGTGCAGGTAGCCTCGGGATGTATTGCATCGGGATCCAATCATCGCCCGTTCCAAGTTCGCCTCCAAGATCTGCGATGGATGCAATCAATCTCAGATGTTTGGCGGTTTCCTCATCCATTCCTTTGGCCAGCTTTGCGCATTCCGCTAGAAGCTTCGGTGCGAATTTCTTCCAGGACGTTATTTCACCATCGGTTGATCCGCTACGGATACCGGGCAGTCCCCCGATCATGTCCTCGACGCTGGGCATCCATTGCGACTTGGCCAAGGGGCGGAGCTGCGCATTGGTGTCTTCCAGGATTCCCACGAGGATCACGCGATGACGGGTCTGGGGAAGTCCCAGATCCTCCGAGCGGACAATGAAGTCTCGCGGCAAGAGCGGACGGCCCGCGCGACCATCGGGCAGCATCAACGGCGTAATGCGGTAGCGGGGCCCATTCTTGCCGCCGGGGTGTTGCAGGGTTTCGAATATCTCCTCGAACAGATTGTGGCCTTCGATCTGCGAGGTCAGCATGCCCTTGACGTTTTCCAGCACAAATGCCGCAGGTCTGTGCCTCGAGAGGATCCTCAGGTAGTGCTGATAAAGGTAGTGGCGACTATCTTCCTTGGGGTCGTAGTTCTCGTTACCCCGGTTCCTCGCCCTGCCTACAAGCGAGAAGGCTTGGCAGGGGGGGCCACCCACGAGGACCCAAGGCATATCCTGTTTGCGCGCGTCGGCTGCGATGTCGCCGATGCGGGCATCGAGGGTTTTGTCATCATCCGGGTCGCCTAGCTTGAGTTGGCAGGCACGGTTGGCGGCTTTGAGCCAGGTGTCCTCTGTCGCTTCCGTCCAAGGCTGATCCCGACGGCCAGCGGCGTAGTCGTAGTAGCTCCGGGGTGTTTCGGTAGCCGAGAAACTCCGATAGAAGGCCCGGGTGCGCAGGGTCTGAACCGCATGAGCATCCATCTCGGCAGACAGTGAGACTGAAAAGGCGCCTCGACTACCCTGCCCACGGGCGTATGCCTCGAATCCGTCTCCCAAGCCTCCCGCACCGGCAAAGATATCTACAACGGGGATCGATTTTCCGCGCTTCAAGGGGAGGGGGGGGCTGGGCCAGGTACGCAACGATGCCAGGCGGCGCGGCTCCTTGTCAAAGGAAATCTCAGGATCTCAAGCGCTTGAACTTTGGAGGCCGAACGATTGTGGCTGCTGGGGTATGGTCGGTATGGGGAAGTGGGCCTGCCCGCTGGATGCGTCGCGGGTATGATCTAGACAGGCTACAGGAGGGCTTCAAGGGACAATGACCGAAGAAGACAGGAAACAGAAGGTTCTCCGGCCCAGCGCTGCCCGACTGCTCGAGTCGATGCGAGATATCGGCTATTCGTTCGAGAGCGCGATGGCCGATATTATCGACAACAGCATTTCCGCTCACGCATCTCGTATCGAGATTGCCAACGACGTGCATCCCGAGTCTGGCCCCTATCTGGCGGTCCTCGATGATGGTCAAGGGATGTCGCCGGAAGAACTAACTCAGGCCATGCAGCATGGCAGCCGCAGTCCTCGCGAGGTTCGTGAGGCCAACGACTTGGGAAGGTTTGGCCTTGGAATGAAAACGGCCTCCTTCTCGCAATGCCGGCAGCTGACAGTCGTGTCCAGGAAAGATGGCGAGCTGACGGCTCGCTGCTGGGATCTCGATCTAGTGGTTGAGAAGGATGAGTGGATTCTCAGGCTGTTGGATGAGGAAGAGATCGGCCAGCTGCCGCATGTAGACAGGATTGGTCCTTACGGGACATTGGTGCTATGGCAAAAGCTCGACCGACTTGATGCGCTGAGCGAGCACCAGGACGAGGTCTATGCGGCCTTCAATCAGATGTTCAGTGGTGCACGACCGCACTTGGCGATCACCTTCCACCGCTTCATCGCGCCGCCTCCCGGGGATCCGCCCCGAAAGGTTTCCATGCTCATCAATGGGGCTGAAATTGAAGCGGTCGATCCTTTCGCACAGTTGTCCGCCCCCAATTCGGATGCCCATGAGATCGAATCCCTGCGAACAGGCAGCGGCGACATCGTTGTTCAGGGCTTCACCCTGCCGCATCACCAGCGCCTGACCAATGCACAGCAGGTGGCAATGGAGCTGGGATCAAGCCTAATCGAAACACAAGGGCTCTACGTCTACCGGGCGCGCCGCCTCATCTCTTGGGGCTCATGGCTCGGCATGGCGCGCCGCGCCGAACTGACCAAACTGCTCCGCGTGCGGGTGGATGTGCCTACATCGCTCGACTCAGAGTGGGGTATCGATGTGCGCAAGTCGAGGATGCGTATTCCTTCCGCAGCCCGTGCGCGATTGCGTCCACTTGTTGAGCGTATGACGGAGTCAGCCCGACGCCCATATACCTATCGGGGAGCAAGGCAAGCGGCAGCCCCTGGCGTTCCCCTGTGGGAACGGATCAAGGATCGCGGAACTATCCGCTATCAGATCCGACGCGAACATCCCATAGTAGAAGCGTTGCAGCGCGCGGCTGGCACACGGAGCAATGTGGACGCCGTGCTTTTGGCCATCGAAGCAACACTGCCGCTTGAGTCGCTTTTCTCGGATGTGGCTGAGTCGCCCAAGGCCATCCGACAGCAGGAAATCGAGGCGGAAGAACTGCAGCGGCTTCTGGCGGCTTTCGTGGAAGCGATGGTGCCGGGAAAAGATACATTGCCTGTCACCATCGCAGAAGCGATTTTGGCCACACCGGTTTTCTCAACGCAACCCTCGGCACGCGCCCTTCTGGCAGGGCTTCGACGGATCGAAGGATAGGGTCAAATCATATGCACGAACAACTTCTCGGCTTCGCACGAACAGCAATGGCCCAACGCGTAGCGCAAACGCCCGCTGAAATTCTGGGCATCGTGCAGGAGATCGCTGCGCTGCCATTTCTGTCGCCTCGCCCTACGGCAGAGCACATCGATGCGGTTGCCAAGCAGATCGAGCGCGAATACGAGGTCATCCTCGGGCCGGCGCATACGATCCAGGCGAGCGGGCACAAACCGTGGCTGCGGGCGCGGGCGCACAAGATCGATTTCCGCTACTGGAGCCGCTACCGGGAATTCCTGATTGGCGGCGGAATGAGCGAACATGTTGTCAACGCCGTCAACGCCATAACTGACACAATCGTCGATCTGGCCGGCGACCCATCCACACCCGGCAAGTGGTCCCGTCGCGGGCTTGTCGTGGGGCATGTCCAAAGCGGCAAGACTGCCAACTATCTTGGTGTGATCAACAAGGCTGCCGACGCAGGCTACCGACTCGTCATTCTGATCGCGGGTGTCCACAACAACCTGCGCTCGCAGACACAGGAGCGGGTGGATTTTGGCTTTGTAGGCCGGGACAGTGATCAGATCCTCAGCCGGCAGGTCAATGTCGATCGGGTAGGTGTTGGCAACATCAATCCGACATTTACTGCAACTGCCTATACAAGCCGCGCGTATGACTTCGCCAGAACCAAGGCGGAAAGCTTGGGAAACCCGCTGCAGAACAGTTCTGAGCCCGTCATCCTTGTCATCAAGAAAAACCCGTCAATCCTGAAAAACCTGATTGACTGGATCCGGGGAACCAGTGCATCGCAGGGCGGCCTGACCCTGCCGATGCTGGTGATCGATGACGAGGCGGACAATGCATCGGTGGATACATCCAAGGACCAGAGTGCGCCGCGGACCATCAACCGCCTGATCCGTGAGCTTCTCAGCCTGTCCACTCGTAACGCCTACATTGGCTACACCGCAACGCCCTTTGCCAATATTTTCATCGATCCAGACTCCGAGAATGATGAGCAAGGCAAGGATCTTTTCCCGCGTGATTTCATCGTGGGACTGGATGCGCCATCCAATTACGTCGGTGCCAGGGAGTTCTTCCTGTCCGAGGACTCAGACACGCTTACGGTCGAGCTGGACCAGACTGAGGACTGGCTGCCGGTAAAGCACAAGATCGACTGGCAGATCGAGAGTCTGCATCCGACCCTTGTCGAGGCCATCGATTGTTTCGTTCTTTCCAAGGCGATCCGTGTCCTGCGGGGCCAAGGTGAGCGTCATCACTCAATGCTGGTCAATGTGTCGCGGTTCACCCGTGTGCAAGGTGATGTAGCGAAGGAAATCTCAAGGCACCTCATTGCGCTGCAATCAGCGGCCCAGAACCGTCATGCCATGTCGCCGGATGCGGCGCTTCGCGACCCGATCATGCGTTCACTCCACGAGACTTGGGAAAAGCACTACTCGGGTGGAGATGAGGGTTGGCCCGAAATCCAGAAGGAGCTGCATCGAGCTGCGGCGGGCATGCAGGTGGTGGAGATCAATGCATCGAAAAACTCTGGGAGGCTCGATTATCGGGCCCATGCCGAAACGGGCTTGAATGTCATTGCTGTTGGCGGAAATTCGCTCTCCCGCGGCTTCACCCTTGAAGGTTTGACGGTCAGCTACTTCCTTCGCAACACGCAGATGTATGACACGCTGCTGCAGATGGGCAGGTGGTTTGGCTATCGGGATGGCTTCAAGGACCTTTGCAGGCTGTTCGTCAGGTCGGAAGCGAGCGATTGGTATGGCTTCATCGCCGAGGCGACAGAGGAGCTCCGCGATGAAATCAGAAGGATGGAGCTGACAGGGCTGACACCCATGGACTTCGGCCTTGCAGTGAGAAGCCACCCGGGGACCCTGCTTGTTACCGCCCGCGAGAAGATGCGGAATACCGAAGACATCGTGCGGGAAGTCGGATTGTCCGGGAAGATGGTCGAGTCTTCGGCCTTGATCGCCTCGGACAAGGCTAGGATCCGCAATATCGAAGCGGTCAGTCAAGTGACGCAAAGGATGCTTGCCCATCAGCAGCCTGTTCCCGTTGATCCCCAAGTAACACTATCTAGTCATCTGTTCCGCGGCATAGGGACAGACGATGTCCTGGATTTCGTGTCCTCCTTTGGCGTGCACCCGGGCCAGCTCGAAATGCAGACTGCGCCCTTGATTGCCTACATCCGGGAGCGCCAACTGGCCAACTGGGACGTCGTGGTGGTGTCGAGTTCCCGCGCGAAGGCTTCTGAAGGCGATGTCCTAGATTGGCATGGGCTGGATATCGGCCTGCAGGATCGCATCGTCGAGCAGCGCAAGACTTCTCGGTTCGAGAATGCACTGCTGGTGTCCGGAACGAAGCGGCGCGTTGCCTCCAGGGGCGTTGAGCGAATTGGACTGTCGGACGAGGAGATGCAGAAGGTCAAGGAGATCCACGGCGACTCGAAGAAGAGCATTCCGGATCACCTCTATCGCGCACAGCGAACGCGGCCATTGCTGATGCTGCATCTTCTGCGCACGAAGACCAAGGAACATGCGGACGCCGATGAAGTGCGTGGCGAAATATATGCCGCCTATGGGCTGAGCTTTCCGAAACTTGGCTCCGGGGAGAGCGAGAAGTTGGTGCGATACACGGCCAACCTGATTGCCTA
Source organism: Dokdonella immobilis (assembly GCF_900115085.1). Taxonomy (GTDB): domain Bacteria; phylum Pseudomonadota; class Gammaproteobacteria; order Xanthomonadales; family Rhodanobacteraceae; genus Dokdonella; species Dokdonella immobilis. The sequence goes on from NZ_FOVF01000007.1 coordinate 77,434, forward strand.
TCGGGAGCTTTACGGTGCCGTGGATGAAGAGCAGGATGACGAACCGGAAAGTTCCGATGCATGAGGATCCCTGGAAGGGCCTGACGCCTTCGATCAACCAGATCAAAGGCCGACGCGTAGGCGGCGGGCATCCACTGGACGCCTTCTGGATCAAGGGGGCTGATGGCTCTCCGGGTCTGCTGCTTCGAGGGATTGATCCATTGCGGGTTCCTGACCAGCTCCCCCGACCGCGAGGCCTTGTCTTGGAGGTTGCGCTTGACGCTCCGCATGCGGAGGCAAGGATGTTCCTGCGTGAGCACGAGGACCGCGAGGTCTTCCTGACACTGTGCAGGGATGTCCTCTCCTACTCAGGTGGCAGTACAACCGCTGCCGATGCCACATCCAATTTGTTCAGGCGCCTTGCACACTGGCATTCACTGATGACGCGTGGGCGCAGTTCCGCAATGAGTGCCTACGAAATCCGCGGCCTGATCGGCGAGCTTTGTGTGCTGGAACGACTGGGTGTTTCGGCCGGGTTCGCAGCCGCACTGAGTGCTTGGGTTGCACCCGACGAGCATCCGCAGGACTTTGCATCCGAGGACAGGTTGATCGAGGTCAAGGCGCGCCTGTCAGGATCGCGCCAGGTCGTCCGCATCTCCTCGTTGGCCCAGCTCGAGCCTGCCCAGTTGCCCCTGACTCTGGTTATCGTGGAATTGGTGGCATCGGAAGGCGACGGTGCGGCGACGCTTAACCAGATATGCGCCCGCCTTCTTGACCATGCCCGCCTGCTCGGGCCGCAGATGGTAGACCAGATCGAGGCCGCACTTTTCAAGCGCGGCTACATGCAACTGGAAGCCTACGACTCAGACGCGTATCGCGTCGCCGGCATGAGTGCATTTGATTGCCGTGATGACTTCCCCAAACTGGTGCGCTCCGAGGTTGACGTGCGAATACCAGAGGCGAAATACATGGTGGATCTGTCGCTCGTCGGAGAGTTTGCGATTCCGGTCGAACTGGTGCTTGATGGGGAGGTAGGTCGCTGATGTCGCATATGGATGAGGAAACCACTTCCTACCGTCAGGCCCTCCTCAATGAGATTGGTGCCGAGTCTGCTGCGGGCATGGGCTATTCGAGCACGCGGTTTGTGGATCGTGCCTGCTCGGTGCTCGAGAGTGGCGAGGAGTTCACCGAGTTCAATGTATGCCGCATATCAGGGAAGGTCTCTCGGGGCTGGCCTGTCCTGCTGGATGCATATAGCTTCTCGCCAAGTGACGGGGTCCTCAACCTGATCGTCTCTGTCTTCTCCGGAGCGGAGGAGCCTGAGCCACTGCTCACTGAGGAGATCAAGCGCACAGTGGCCGCGGCATTCCGCTTCCTGGAAGGCAGCGTCCATGAGTCCTTGGCGGACTCATGGGACGAGAGTCATGATGCGCATGCCGTATGCAGCGAGGTCTTCTCGTTTGCCACCGGTGGGGAGATGACCAAGGCATGCATCTACCTAATCTCCGACAGGCCCCTTGGAGCATCTCTTGGCAATATCCCCGAAATGGCGCTTGGCACCCAGCGCGTCGATCTCCACCTCTGGGATATCGCGCGCCTTGCGCGCATGGAGGCTTCGTCGGGGGGGCGGGAGGACATCGTTATCGATTTCCAAGGAAAGTATCGCCAAGGTATTCCCGCGCTCCCGGCAGGATTGGATATTCAGACGCGCTACGAGTCGTATATGTGCGTGATGCCGGGCGCAATCCTGGCCAATCTTTATGACTCGTTTGGGGGGCGGATCCTTGAGCAGAACGTTCGCGCGTTCCTTGGCGATAACCGCAAGGTCAACAAGGGGATCCGCGACACACTCCGTAATGAACCGGAGATGTTCTTCGCGTTCAACAATGGCCTGACTGTTACTGTCTCCGATCTTGAAACACAGATCGGTGAAAGTGGACAGACCGAGATCACGAAGGCAACGGGTCTTCAGATCGTCAATGGTGGTCAAACCACGGCCTCCCTCTACTGGGCGAGTAAGGCAGGCGCCGATCTTTCCAAGGTCCGGGTGCAGATGAAGCTCTCGCGCCTGCCAGAGGACGGCTTCGAGGATGCCGTGCACAACATTGCGCGCTTCGCCAATGCCCAGAACGCCGTCTCGGCATCGGATCTATTCGCTGGTCATCCCTACTTCAAGCGGCTGGAAGGCATCTCCCGCGGTACGCTGGCGCCGCCGGCAAAGGCAGGAGAAGGCAACACCTACTGGTATTTCGAGCGCACCACGGGCAGCTACAAGGTTGAGCTCAGGCGGAAGAAGTCGCTCGAAGCCAAGCTGTGGCAAATGCTCAATCCCAAGAAGCAGATCCTCACGAAAACGGATGTGGCCCGCTACGCAGCCACATTTGAGGGCTTACCACACATCGTTAGTTCGGGCGCCCAGAAGAACATTGCCGCATTTGGGAAGAGCATCGTCCAGCAGTGGGGTATCGATCCGACCATATTCGATGGCCCCTACTTCCAGCGCGTAGTGAGCAGGGCCATCCTGACGCGCGCGGTGGATGCGGCCATTCCAGCCCAGAAGTGGTATCCAGGTTCGATCGTCCGGCCCCTGACTAGCTATACGCTTGCACTCATGAGTTCTAGGATGCGCGCGGCAGGCCTGCAGCCCGCTTACGACGTTATATGGAGAACGCAGCGTGTGCCAGATATCTTCATGCAGGAGGCGATGCGCGTCGCTGAGCTTGTCCTGCCGCTTCTGATGGATATTCCGGAAGCTCAAGTCCGCAATCGTCTGGTTACAGAATGGGTCAAGCGCGAGGCCTGCTGGGTGCGCGTGGAAGCAAGCTCGATCAAGTTGTCGTCAGAGTTCCTGGCCGCTGGCACGGTTGCTGGGGATCGGGTCAGTGGCAAACCGCTCCAATGGCGGGATCGTGCGCAATTGCTTTGGCGCGATGGGGCGTGGAAGCGGCTACACGCATGGGAACGCGAGGAGCAAAAGCTGACCCAAGGTGAGCGGGACATTGTCGAGTGGGCGGCGATTGCTTCGGAGTTCAGCCCAAAAGGCTTCCGTTTGGACAAGCTTGAGGAAGCGATGAGGCATGCGATTGATGAGGGCTTTGTTTAGTTGAAAGAGTCACGTGACAAGAAAAGGATTTATTGGCCCCAAACGCTCGCGTCATGCAGCTCCGTCATTAACTGGTGCGTGTGTGGCCGCTTGGCATAGATCAATCAGCAGCGTAGCGTCGATTTCTGGCTGGCCAATTCGTCCTAAATAGGCAGCATGTCTCTGCACAAGATTGGCAAGGAACTGTGGTGCCACAGTTGCTATCCGATGCTGCAATAGTTCGTTTACCTTGCTGCTGTCGACGACACGAAGCTCGCGAAAATCCACAAGCCATGGCCCTCGCGTCTCAAGCGGTGGCATGAAGTGCGTCGCAATAGCATGGCCTTGCGTCGCGTGCTTCCCGATATCGTCCTCGGCCCTCTCCTTGACCTTGGTGGGACCGCCTAGATTTCCCTGCCATCGAGCCCATGCATCGCACGGGGCACATACCGCAAACATGATCTTCGTTGGCAACTTGTTGTTTGCTAGGTTGCAGCGAGGCGTCAACACGATCAGCGTTTCCGCTTCGTGCGTCAGGATGTCGCCAGTCTCCAGCCGATCTTCATATAGCGCCGGAACGACATAGAACTCATCGGGATGGTGCGACGGTGCTTGTGATAGTGCTTCAGCGACGTGTGCCACGGTCTGGCGGGTGATAATTCCCTTGATCAGCTCACGATCCTCCCGCTTCGCCCAGCGTTTCTCCCACCGCGGCCAGATCGAACGGTTGAAGAGAAGTGACGTCTCCTGCGCCACCTTGCATCGCATCTGGTCCATTGCATCCATTAGGCCGGCCTGCTTCTCGAAATCTTCAAGGATGGCGGCGGTCGCTCCTCCCTCCTTGCGTGCGACCTTGATATTGGATGCTTTGATCTCCTCGCTGACCTCGCTTTCGTAGCCGCTATACACCCAAGCCGGAATGCCAAGGTCACGCAATACTCCGTGAAGCACATCATTGCCAACGGGTTCGCCGGTTCCTTGCTCATCGGGGCTAATTGGCAGACGCAGGTCCACCACAGCACAGTCGAAGCGTTGTCGCGACAGTTTCTGCAACGCCTCCCGTTTGTTCGTTGCAAATGACTGCCTGAACTCGAACGCCTTCTCACTACGCCGATTGAAATCTCGGATGTCCCGCTCCCATCCTTCGATGGTAAGCGGGTTGTCTTCGACGATCAGAATATGGCAGGTGTCCAAGTCGCCCCCTATTGGTCTGCAGTGGTAATCGTCAGTTTGAACCTGGTGCCTTCGTCTGACGGCATAAACACGAGATCGCCGCTGCTGCGGAACATGGCCTCCCGAGCGATGCTCAGGCCCAGTCCAGTTCCGTTGGTGCGTGTGGAGAAACCGACGTCGAACAGCTGGTCCTCGAACTCTTGTGAAACTCCAGGCCCGTTGTCTTCGACAGTGATCGTGCCCTTTCCCGGTTCATTTGCTGTGCCTGCAATCCGGATGCGTGGAGATGCGATCCGGCTGTGAGCAAGCCAGTGCAGCGCGTTGTCGACCAGGTTTGTGAGCGCTGTCGTGAGATCAGTCTCATATCCATGCGCCACGATAGCCCGCACCGCCGGATCAACATCGAACTCCACGCCCATATCCTCGATACGGGAGCGGAAGAAGAGCTGGATGTTGCTGATCACGCGGTCAACCGGATAATCCTGCGGCTTGCCGCGCTTCGCACCTGAAAGTGGACTCAACGCATTGAACAGGGAGCGAAGCGTAGCGGAACTTGCACGCAGTCCATTGAAGATCCTGGGAAGATCAGTGCGATCTTCTGCCGCCTGTATTGTGTCGTCGAAGAGCGTGGGCAACTGTTTCTGAAGGCGGACGCTTTCGTTCTCGATGAAGCTCAGAGGCGTATTTCCTTGGTGCATCACCTCGCCGACGATAAGACCAAGGGTCACTTGGGCTTCGAGCTTGGCCTGCCGTTCTTCCAATTCCTTGACGTGGTCCGAGAGGCGATCGGTTTCGCGCGCAATGACCTTTTCCGCCTCCTGCCGCTCGGGTGCGGGAATCTTCGACAAGAGCGCGTCAGCCCAGGCGTGCTGGGCGGTTTGCATCACCTCGCGAAAGTTCGTCTGCGGCCGTCGATCGATACCTGCCGACATCCTGAACTTACGGCGCCTAGGCTCGACCTGTTCGGCAAGCAGTGTTAGCAACAGGTTCTGAAGGCGGCGAAAGCTACCGTTTTCCTCAAGCCCTTCGCGGCTGCTGCGCTCGACGAGGTTGGAGCTCACTTCGTCATCGACACTGATGATGCCGGCCACTTGGTTGCGGCCAATCTTCAAGGACGGGTTCTGGACGCGTTTGGCGTCAAGCGTAAGCCAGTCGTTTTCCGCATCGCCGTAGGGCCTGATGCGGAAGCCGGCGCGGTAGATGGCAATTCCGGCAATCTTGTCTAGGATCTTTCTTGCCTCCCGAATGCCGAGATGCCCAAATCCCGCCTTCTGGGCTGTGCTGCGGATTGTCTCGGCCTCCCGATCGAAGATGCTCAGTCGAACGACCACTATTCCACAGGGATCCTCACCTTCGGCAAGAGGGACGCAGAGGGAGATCGGGATCGGATCCGCGCCGGCCCGCTGGATCGACATGGTCCCCTCGAAGACGCCGCTCTCGTCGAAGATGCCATCGACGAGGTAGTCGCTTGCATCCAGCACCGGGAACGGCCTGACCTTCCACGGGTCCTGTTTTGCACCGTCAATCAGGTCATTGCTCACACCGAGCATGGCAAAGCCATCAAAGCCACTGTTCTCGATCGTGCAGTTCGAAAGATCAAGATGGATATCGAACCCGTCTTCCTCCGAGTTGATGGGGCTTACAAGACGGCGCAACTCATCGTGGAGCCTGTTGATGGATGTTTCAGTCCAGTCGTCCCGAAGGTGCGTGATGTGAAGCTGCGTGCCCGGCGACTCATTGGTCCGTTCGGTCCGATAGGCGAACGACACCGTATCCAGGTACCTGGCTTCCTCGAACTGCTCCCAGTCCAAGTCATCTATAGTCGTGCGCTCAAGGACTGTGGTGGAATCTTTGCTGATGCTCGCTGTCGAGACCAGCCGTAGGTGCGAGCCAAGACGCGCCGCTGCAAATCGGCCAATCCCCTTCGAGCCAAGCAGTTTCCGGCCACCCGGACTGGTCGATCGAGTGCGCTTATCACTAGTAGCTGGTTCCATCCACTTATCGCGAATGTCCGAGAAAGCCATACCGTGCCCATCGTCTGAGAAGACTATTTCGCCAGCACCTGCCTTCAACCGCGGGACGAGTGTGATGCGCACGGAACGCGCGTCGGCGTCGTAGCTATTCTTTACGAGCTCGATTACTGCTGCTTCGGGACCGCTGATTAGCCGGTCGCCAATGGTCCGGATGATCCGAGCGCGCGGCCTAAAAGTCAGGCGCGGACTGGGCCATCCATCTGGTCTCCCATCGGGCCATAGGGTGCCAAGATCCGCAGGAATTACTGGGGATGCGTCGTACCAAGCGTTGTGCGCTGCAAGTTCATGAGCACGGCCCAATTCTACGAAAATTGCGTCTTCAGTGGCCGGTTCGGTATTGACGCTCCAATTGACTGCCTCTCGTAGGGTCGGAGCACGCGCATCCAACACGATCTCGGGAAAGGCGCACTGCAGGGCGATCAATGCCAACGCTAGGGCGGAACACCCCCGACGACAGAACGGTTCGATACGCTCATCGAGTGATAGATCGGCATGTGTGTTGTTCGCAGCTTGAGCATATCCGCCTAGAGCCAATGCAAGTGCTTGGATATCGTAGTGATCGAAATAATCGCCCTCGATCTCGAACGTATCGCTAACGTCTCCATCCCCACCTCGGACGGCCGCTTGCTCGGCAAGTGCGACCGCGTTTCGAACAGCAAGGCGGGATCCTGCGGGCTCATGCACATCATCTGCATAAGCATCAGCGAAGCGCTTTGCGATGCGCGAAACCAATGCCACGCTAGCCCAGCGGGGCAGGGGTAGATCAAGCATCTCGCAAAGGCTTGGCGACCGATTGTCCGACCCATCAATCACGATCAATCTCTATGGCCAATTAGCAGGGGAGACATCGAGCTTATGGACTAAAGTGCCAATAGCATGGCAGGCCAGATAATGGCACATCGGCCTACTACCGGTCTCATGGACACCGTCTCTTTTCCGTCCTGTTTCGGGAGATTGCTCGGCCGTTGGTGAGAGATCCTGCAGAGGAGGCTCGGAGTGTACTCATCCGCTTGCGACCGACTGAGCCTTCGCGTCCCAAGGGTCATGGATAGGGTCAGTGGGGAGGGGATTTTGCAGTAAGTATGCAGGACAACAAAAAACCGCCGTGAGGCGGCTTTTGCTTAAATCTTTGATTTGATTGGTCGGGGAGACAGGATTCGAACCTACGACCTCTACGTCCCGAACGTAGCGCTCTACCAGACTGAGCTACACCCCGATACCGGCCCGCGATCCGGCGGGGCGCGAATGATAGCCGTGGCGTCCTGCCAGCGCAACGCCTGATTCAGAACCGCCAAGCGCTTCTGCTAACCTATGCGGCCCGATTTCAAGCGTCCATGGGCCTCACCATGGGCGTGATCCTGAGGAATTCAATGGCCCTGATCCCAGCCCGCACCATGCCCGGCGTGCTCGAGCTGCTGCCGCTCGACCAGATTGCCTTCCAGGGCATGCTCGACACGGTACGCAGCAATTTCGAGCGTTTCGGCTTCCTGCCGATCGAGACTCCGGTGATGGAATTCGCCGACGTGCTGCTGACCAAGTCGGGCGGCGAAACCGAGCGCCAGGTCTATTTCGTGCAATCGACCGGTGCGCTGGAGCAGGGCGACAAGCCCGACCTGGCCCTGCGTTTCGACCTGACCGTGCCGCTGGCCCGCTACGTGGCCGAGCACGAGCACGACCTGAGCTTCCCGTTCCGGCGCTACCAGATCCAGCGTGTCTACCGCGGCGAACGCGCCCAGCGCGGGCGCTTCCGCGAGTTCTACCAGTGCGACATCGATGTGATCGGCAAGGACGCGCTGTCGGTGCGCTACGACGCCGAAATCCCGGCGACGATCTACGGCGTGTTCCGCGATCTGGCGATCGGACCATTCACGATCCACCTCAACAACCGCCGCCTCATGCGCGGCTGGTTCGAGGGCCTCGGTATCGCCGACGGCGAACGCCAGATGGCCGTACTGCGTGAGGTCGACAAGCTCGACAAGCGCGGGCCGGATTACGTGCGCGATACGCTGACCGGACCGGACTTCGGTCTCTCGGCCGACGCGGTCGGGCGCATCCTCGACTTCGTCCAGGTACGCTCGACTTCGCTGGCCGACGCGCTCGGAAAGCTCGAGGCACTCGGCTCGGGCAGCGAGACCTTCGAGCAGGGCCGTCGCGAGCTGCGCGAGGTGCTGACCCTGATCGCCGCTTTCGGCGTGCCCGAATCGCATTTCGCGCTGAACCTGTCGATCGCGCGCGGCCTCGACTACTACACCGGCACGGTCTATGAGACCACGCTCAATGAACATCCGCAGATCGGTTCGATCTGCTCGGGCGGACGTTACGAAAACCTCGCCGGCAACTACACCAAATCGAACCTGCCCGGCGTCGGCATCTCGATCGGCGCGACCCGGCTCTACTGGCAGTTGCGCGAAGCCGGGCTGATCGGCACCGCGACGAGCACGGTGCAGGCCCTCGTGACGCAGATGGACGACACGCAATTGCCGGCCTACCTGGCCCTGGCCACCGAGCTGCGCCAGGCCGGCATCAACACCGAGGTGGTGATGGAGCCGTCCAAGCTCGGCAAGCAGTTCAAGTACGCCGACCGTGCCGGCATCCGTTTCGTGCTCGTCCTTGGCGAAAATGAAATCGCCAACGGCACGGTCACGGTCAAGGACCTGCGCCGCGAGGACCAGTTCGAGGTCGCCCGCGGCGAACTGGTCAGGACCCTGCGCGTGGAACTCGAACAGATCGCCGCGATGGGAGTGCGCCCATGAGGATCGAGCTCGATGGTTCCTCGCTGACCCGGGCCGACGTGGTCCGGATCGCGCGCGGCGGGACCGGCATTGCGCTGGCGCCGGCGGCGCTGGAACGGGTGCAGCGCGCGGCCGACTTCCTTGCCGAAAAGGTCAGCTGCGGCGAGCCGGTGTACGGGGTGACGACCGGCTTCGGCAGCAATGCCGACAAGTTGCTCGGCGCCCATCGCGCCCGCGATGAACTGCCGGGCGGCAACCCCGAGCAACGTGATGGCACTCTGCTCGAGGAACTCCAGCACAACCTGCTGATCACCCATGCGGTCTGCGTCGGCGCGCCGCTGGCTGCCGAGGTCGTGCGAGCGATCCTGGCCATTCGCATCAACACGCTGTTGCGCGGACACTCGGGCATCCGCGTATCGACGCTGCAGGCACTGGCTGCCCTGCTCAATCGCAACGTGGTGCCGGTGATCCCGGCCAAGGGTTCGGTCGGCGCCAGCGGTGACCTCGCCCCGCTCTCGCACCTGGCCATCGTCCTCCTCGGCGGCGGTGAAGCCTTCGTCGATGGCGATCGCGTGAGCGGCGCCGAAGCGCTGAAGCGCGCCGGCATCGAGCCGGTCCGGCTGTCGTTCAAGGAAGGACTCGCCCTCAACAACGGCACCACGCAGATGCTGGCCACGGCGGTGCTGGCACTGTCGCGCCTCGAGGACCTGATGGCCACGGCCGACCTGGCCGCGGCGATGACGCTCGACGCCTTTGCCGGCCGCAGCGGCGCGCTGCGCCCCGAAGTGCACGCGCTGCGTCCGCATCCGGGCCAGGTCGAGACCGCGGAGCGGCTGCGCGCGCTGCTCGAGGGATCGAACCTGGTCGACATTCCCTATCACCTGGTGCCGCGCTTCCGTACCTGGACCGCCGAGTCGTGGAGCGATCCGGCCGAACAGCAGCGCCGCTTCGATATCGGCTGGGACTACGTGCCGCCTTCGCAACGGCATGGTCGTGAGGCGTTCTACCAGCGCTTCCTGCCATTCAAGGGCGGCAAGAAGCACCAGCCGCAGGATGCCTATTGCCTGCGCTGCATGCCGCAGGTGCATGGCGCGGTCCGCGATGCCTGGGCCCAGGCCTGCCGCATCATCGACATCGAACTGAATTCGGTCACCGACAATCCGCTCGTGTTTGCGGACGCCGAAAATCCGCGCTTCATCGAGGACCAGGTCATCTCGGCCGGTCATTTCCATGGCATGCCACTGGCCCTGGCCATGAGCTACGTCAAGGCGGCCATCCCGGTGCTCGCGTCGATCTCCGAGCGGCGCCTGAACAAGCTGGTCGACCCGGCCAACAACGACGGCCTGCCGGCCTTCCTGATCGGCAACGAGGATGCGACCGATTCGGGCTTCATGATCGTCCAGTACACCGCGGCGGCGCTGGTCAACGACCTTGCCACGCGCGCGCATCCGGCCTCGGTCTATTCGATTCCGACCAGCGCGAATGCCGAGGACCACGTCTCGATGGGCACCAACGAGGCCCGCCACGTGCTCGACATGACCGAGGACCTCGGCCATGTGCTGGCGCTGGAGCTGTACACCGCGGCGCAGGCGCTCGAATACCGCCAGGACATGCTCAATGCCGCGCGCAGCCTGGCCGCCCGTGGCGACTGGGCCGCGCTCGCCGACAAGGTCGGCAATGCGCCGCGCGAGGGCCATCCGAGCCGCGCCGCGTTCGAGGACGAGATCCGCCAGCTCATGCAGGCGTTGATCGAAACCGCCGAGTTCCATGCCGGATCGGCGGTGCGCAAGGCGCATGCGCGAATCCGCGAATCGATCGACTTCATGCAGCGCGACCGTGCCATGGACGGCGATGTCCGCCGCATCTGCGAACTCGTCGCCAGCAACGCCCTGCTCGGGGATCTGCCGTGAGCGACTGGGTGCGCATCTGCCACATGGCCGAACTGTTGCCCGGCGAATGCCAGACCGGCTGGGACGGGGATACCCCGATCGCAGTCTTCAACGTGGCTGGCGAGCTCTATGCGATCGAGGACATCTGCACGCATGACGGCAGCGAACTGACCGGCGGGCCGATCGAGGGATACGAAGTCGAATGCCCGCGCCATGGCGCGCGTTTCGACGTGCGGACCGGCGCCGCCCTGTGTCCGCCGGCCTATGAGCCGACTGCGAAGTTTCCGGTCAAGGTCGAAGACGGCTGGGTGTATTCGCGCGACGACCGCTGATCTGACGCACAAGCTCCAGCAGGTTCGCACATCGGCCGCCATCAATACCTGCGGTGACCAACGCTTGCCCCTCGCAGGAAGCCTTCAGGCTCGCTGCCTTTCATCATGTTGCGGAAAGTATCGCGGCTGAAGCAACAACGAAGCGGTAACGCATCGAAAGCCATCGAAGCCCGCGCCACGCATCGCATGCCCATTGTAGGAGCGCGTTCACGCGCGATGCTCTTTGCCACCTTGCAGAGAAGCATCGCGGCTGAAGCCGCTGCTACGACGAAGCGGCAACGCGTCGAAAGTCATGGAAGCCCGCGCTTTGCATTCGTGGCTTTCGTAGGAGCGCGTTCACGCGCGATGCCCTTCGCCACCTTGCAGAGAAGCATCGCGCCTGAAGCCGCTCCTACGACGAAACGGCAACGCGTCGAAAGCCATCGAAACCCGCGCCACGCATCGCATGCCCATTGTAGGAAGAGCCTTCAGGCTCGATGTCCTTCGCCACGTCACGGTAAAGGCATCACACCTGAATCGACCTACGAGGGCTTGCGGAACTGGACCAGCACCAGTTCGCCTCCACCTTCGATGACGACGCGTTCGCGCCCGTCCGCGCCCGCCTCGACGATGAGGGTTTCGGAGGTTTCGGCGGCCACGGTTTCCTTTCCGCTGCGCGCGGTGGCCTGACCGGCAAACACATGGATGAGCCAGGTCGCGCCGGCCTCGGCGAACACCAGCATCGTTCCATTGAGCGGTCGGGCGTGGACCTCGGCCGCGACCTCGCCGCGCCGTGCCATGACGTTGAAATCGCGCGTCGGACCGGCCAGCAGGCGACAGCCGACCGTATCCTCGCCGGCGAAATGCGCGTGCTGGAAGCGCTGGTCCAGGCGCAGTGGCGGGGCATCGTTGATGTCGAGTTCGATGCCCTTGCCGGCGAGCAGCAACAGGTCGCGCTCGATGCCGGGAAACGCCGAGAACGGGCCATCGTCTTCGATGTCGGCGATGCTGACCCGCCAGCGGAATCCCTGTGCGGGATCCGCCATCGGCTCGCTGGCGATCTCGGTGGTCCAGCCGCCGTCGTTCTTCCAGCGCGTGCGCAGGTAGTCGCGGGGATTCAGTACGCGCAGCGCCATTGGGCGGTCAGTTCGGGCTGTCGGGACGGTGGTAGGTATAGACCAGGGTGGCGCTGCCGAGGAAGTCGATCGTGGTCGACTGGCGGCCGCCGAGGCGACGCGCGACGCGCTCCGATTCGGTGTTCTCGGCGCGGATCAGGCTGATCGCGCGTTCGGCGCCGAGACGATTAAACGCGTAGGCCAACGCGGCACGTCCCGCTTCGGTGGCGTAGCCGTGATGGCGATGTTCGGGGCGCAGCATCCAGCCCAGTTCGAGATCGGGCCAGCCCTCCGGGTTGTGCAGGCCGACGCGGCCGATGAATTCCCCGGATTCCTTCAGCTCAACCGCCCACATGCCGTAGCCGCGCAGTGCCCAGTGACCGATCAGCATGGCCATCGAGCGCCACGCGTTCATGCGGTCCAGCGGTTGGCCATCGCCGACGAAGCGCGTGCTCGAGGCGTCGGCGAGCATGGCCGAATAGAGTTCGAAATGGCGCTCCGACAGCGCGGTCAGGCGCAGCCGTTCGGTGATCAGAACCGGAATTTCAAGCATGGCGGCAAATCAACCAAGGAGCCCGAGCAACGCCTGCGAGGACGCTCTGAGACTCTCCTTCCAGGTGAATCCGACGATCGGTCTTCCGCTTTCCGCATCGTGGAAGTCTTCCGCCTGCCCAGGGGCGAGCAGGTGGCGGTAATCGACAGTGATCTCGGTGCCGGCGGCAAGCCGCGTCGCGGCGAAGATGAAGCCGAGATGCCACAAGCCGGTCGGTGCGAAGGAATGATTCACATAGCATTCGTCGGGCCAGTCGAGCGTGACGGTGTAACGGTCCTCGAACCAGCGCACCGTCGCCGGCAGCAGTTGCCCGGCATTCGGCTGGGCGAGGATCTCCTCGAAGGTCCAGGTGCGCGGGATGGCGTCGGGGGCGACCAGGATGTCGCCTGGGTCGACGGCCTCATCGAGGATCACGCCGTTGCCGGCGCCCGCGATGCTCGACGGGCTGATGTGATAACGGGGAAGAATCATGTTCGCACCAACGGGGGATGCGAAGTTTAGCATGGCGAATCGGCGCGGCCCGAGGCGGGCCGGGGCAGGTCAGTCGTGGAACAGGGGACTGATGCGAGTCCCCGGCGCGATCGCCGGGGACTCGGGCGCAGCTCAGCCGGCGCTGGCCGTCTTGGCGGTGCGGGCCTTGGCCTTGGCGCCACCAACCACGATGTTGTCGCGGTTGCGCTCGACCAGCTTGTCGCCGATGCCCTTGACCTGGGCCAGCTCGCTCGCATTCGCGAACGGGCCGTGTTCGGCGCGGTAGGCGACGATCGCCTCGGCCTTGCTCATGCCGACCCCGGTCAGCCCCTCGGCCAAGGTCTTGGCGTCGGCGCTGTTGATGTCGACCGGACCGGCGGCGAAGGCCGGCAGGGCGAGGGCAAGGGAGAGAACGAGGCTTGCGAGTACGGTCTTCAGGTTCATGATGTGACTCCTTGTGTTGGACGGGACCGGGTCCTTGTGTCCCCGGTGAGCACAGTCTTCCTGAACGCGGACGAAGACGGCATGGCAAACCGTTGCGGCGGTGCGTAGGCCGATTCCGGCGCCGCGTGTACTACATTTCCTACACGCATTCGGGTCGCAATCGCCAGACCGGTTAGAATTGGCGATCCGCTGCCGCCAGTGCAGCGAGCGATTCTGGAGAACACGATGGATTCAAACGCAATCAGCGGCTTCGTCGACAAGATCTGGGACGACCAGATCGTGCCGCGGCTGGTCGACTACATTCGCATCCCGAACAAGTCGCCGATGTTCGATGCCGACTGGGCCACGCACGGTTACATGGACCAGGCCGTCGCCCTGATGGAAAACTGGGCACGCGCGCAGCCGATTCCGGGCATGCAGCTCGAGGTGGTGCGCCTGGAAGGGCGCACGCCGCTGATATTCATCGATATCCCGGGCCAGGGCGATGACTGCGTGCTGCTCTACGGACACCTCGACAAGCAGCCGGAGATGACCGGCTGGTCGGAACACCTCGGGCCGTGGAAGCCGGTCATCGAAGGCGACCGGCTGTACGGGCGCGGCGGCGCCGACGACGGTTACGCGATCTTCGGTTCTTTGGCAGCGATCATGGCCCTGCAGGCGCAGAACATTCCGCACTCGCGCTGCGTGGTCATGATCGAGGCCTGCGAGGAGTCGGGCAGCTACGACCTGCCGTACTACGTCGACCATCTCGCCGAACGCATCGGCAAGCCTTCGCTGATCGTCTGTCTCGATTCCGGCTGCGGAAACTACGACCAGATGTGGCTCACCACCTCCCTGCGCGGCATGACCGGCGGCAACCTGACCGTGAAGGTGCTCGACGAGGGCGTGCATTCCGGTGATGCCTCCGGCGTGGTGCCCTCGAGTTTCCGCGTCCTGCGCCAGGTCCTCTCGCGCCTAGAGGACGAGAACACGGGGGAAATCCTGCCGCGCGAGTTGCATGCGGAGATCCCGGCTCAGCGCGTCGAGCAGGCCAGGGTCAGTGCCGAAGTGCTGGGCGAGGACGTCTATTCGAAGTTTCCGTTGCTCGATGGCATGCGTCCGGTCAGCGACGACCTTGCCGAGCTGGTCCTGAACCGGACCTGGCGACCGGCCCTGGCGATCACCGGCATCGGCGGCATCCCCTCGCTCGATTCGGCCGGCAACGTATTGAGGCCGTTCACCGCGGTCAAGCTCAGCCTGCGCCTGCCGCCCACGTCGAATGCGGTCAAGAGCGGTGAGTTCGTCAAGCGGCTGCTCGAGAGCGATCCGCCGTATGGCGCGACAGTCACCTTCAACCTCGAAAAGGCCGGCAGCGGCTGGAACGCACCGACCCTCGCGCCGTGGCTCGAGCAATCGGTCGACGAGGCCTCGCGGACCTTCTTCGGGCCGCCACCGGCCTATATGGGCGAGGGCGGCTCGATCCCGTTCATGGGCATGCTCGGCGAGAAGTTTCCCGGTGCGCAGTTCCTCATCACCGGCGTGCTCGGCCCGCACTCCAACGCGCACGGCCCGAACGAGTTCCTGCACATCCCGACCGGCAAGCGCGTCACCGCCTGCGTGGCCAAGGTCGTTGCCGACCACCATGTCGCCAGCGGCAAGGGACTGACCGAAGGCGTCGCCGCCACCGATGCGCATACGCATCGCGGCGAAGACGGCTGCTGCTGAGGACCTGCCCGTGCCGGATGCGGCTGCCGGACGCGGCGAAGTGACGATACGCACGGCGCGCGAAACCGATGCCGCGCAGATTGCCGAGCTGGCGACCCAGCTCGGCTACCCGGCGACCGAACCCGACATGCGCGACCGCCTGCGTCGCATCCACACGCGCACCGAAGGTTCGGTGATCGTCGCGGAACTGGGCGACGGCCAGGTCTGCGGCTGGATCATGGTGGTGTCGGTGACTTCGCTGACTTCGGCGGCGCGCGCCGAAGTGGCCGGACTGGTCGTCGACCGTCTCATGCGCGGCATGGGCATCGGTTCGCTGTT
Organism: Dokdonella immobilis; assembly: GCF_900115085.1. Taxonomy (GTDB): domain Bacteria; phylum Pseudomonadota; class Gammaproteobacteria; order Xanthomonadales; family Rhodanobacteraceae; genus Dokdonella; species Dokdonella immobilis. Next base: position 93,238 of record NZ_FOVF01000007.1, read on the forward strand.
GCTGCAGGCGGCGGTGAATTGGGCGCGCATCCAGGGCTATGCCGAAATCCGCGTGCACAGCAATACCGTTCGCGAGCGCGCCCATCAGTTCTACGAGCGGGAAGGGTTCAGCCGGATCAAGACCCAGGTCCTGTTCGGCAAGAAGACCTGAGCGGACGCGGTATCCAGGCGTCTGGTCCGCGCATCGGCGCAGCCCTGGCTTCATCGACTCCAGGGAATGCGCAGGGGCGTGTCGCGCGGGCACTGCATGCGGAGGCCGCGTCCGCACGGTCGCGGTTCGAGGTCGTCATCGACGCAAACCCGCACTTCCGCCAGCCGGCCGCCACTGCAGGTGACGACGAGCATGTCCTTGCGCAGGCGCGGATCCGCACGCAGGAACGATGTGCGTATTTCCTCCGAGGTCATCGCCGGCGGTCGAGAGCCGGCGGCCATCACCTGCGGCACCCGGATTGCCGCATAGGCGCGGTCGGCCAGCGCGAAGTACGCGTCCGCCTGCAGGCCCGAGCAGGTGCCATGCGCGCGCCATTCGTGCTCGATCAGGTTGCGACTGGGCATGAAGGCGAGGGTTCGGTCGATCGTTGCCCGGTCCGGGCCTCGCACCGGCGCGCATTCCTTCGGGCTGCCGCCACGATCGAATTGTGGCCAAAGCCCGTGCAGGACGAAGCCAAAACCCCGGCGGCCGCATTGCTCGCGGTCATCGGGATGCAATTCGCACCAGCTCGGCGACCATGACAGGGCGACCAGGTAATAGTCGAACGTGAGGTTCTTCGCAGGGCTCGGCGAAGTCGGCGTCGGCTGACTTCCCGGCCGCGGCAGGTTGCGTTGCCAGTTCGCGACCACCACCCCGAGGACCAGCAGGGCCAGTAGCGCAAGTGACTTGTTCACGGGTCGCATCGGGAATCCGCCTTGCCGGCAGGGTGCTGAAGGGCAACGCTAGCAGGAATAGCCCGGGCCCGGCAGCGCTGCGGAAATGCCCGCAGTCTTCCTGGCGCAGTGGTCCTTGCGGTTATCATTGCCGGCTGTGCTACCGGAATCCTGCATATCCATGGCTCGTCCCTTCAAGCAGCGCCGCTCACCCATCCACGGCAATGGCGTCTTCGCCACTGCCGATATTCCCGCAGAAACCGAACTGGTCGAGTACAAGGGGCGCCTGCTGACGCATGCCCAGGCAGACCGCCTGTACGATGGCACCACGGATACCGGCCATACCTTCCTGTTCACCCTCAACGACAGCTACGTGATCGATGCCAACGTGGACGGCAACGTGGCGCGTTGGATCAACCACAGTTGCCGGCCGAACTGCCGGGCCGTGATCGAGGAGAACCAGGAGGGCCGGCGCCGCGAGGACCGCGTGCTGATCGAGACGCTGCGCGCGATCCGTGCCGGCGAGGAACTGACCTACGACTACGGCATCAGCCTCGGCGAACGCCTGACCCCGCGCCTGAAGCAGATCTGGCAATGCCGTTGCGGCGATCCGGAGTGTCTCGGCACGATGCTAAAGCCCAAGCGCAAGCGGCCGGCAAGGAAAGGCAAGGCGCCCGCCTGAACGGCATCGGCGGCATTCATGCACGATTGCAAAGAACGCTGCAAAGCTGCAGGCTAGAGTCCGGTTCCGGATCCGGCGGTGTCGTCGACCTCGCCGCGTTCCGGCATCGGCTGGCGCAATGGAGTGGTGAGGTCAGCTTGGCAAACGAAAAAACCATAGCGACGATTGGCGTCTCCGATGAGGACGTCGCCCATTTGCGCCTGCTCATGCGCAAGGTGGCCGGCGAGCTTGGCAACGACTGGCGCTGGGGCTCCGACACCGGGGCCGATCTGCTGGTGGTGGATCCGACCGGCTTCGCCGGGCAGATGGCACGGACCCGCGCCAAGACCACCGGCATGCGGGTCGCCATCGTCTGCGACGCGGGAGCACCGACCGAGGGCGATCCAGCCCTGTATCGGCCCCTGAAGGCGGCCAACGTCATCGAGGTGCTCAACGCAGCGGCCGCCGGCTCCTCGGTGCTTGCACCAGGCGTTGCTGCTGCCGGCAGTCTGTTCCTCGGTGACAACGAGGACCGCCAATTCGAGTTCGACCAATCCGCTGATGCCTTCCCCGAGGAGGGCAAGGTTCAGCGCAGGCCGGGTGTCGGAGTCGCGCCGGGGCTGGACGAACTGATCCGCGGCAACCCGCTGGCGGATCCGTATCTGAACCTGACCCCGGCCCGGCTGGACGATTCGACAGCGATCGAGCCCACCGGCGACCAGACCCGACGCAGTGAGCTGCGCGCCGACCGCGAGCGCGAGTCGCAAGGGGTGCCGCTCGACCAGGCGGCGCCTGCACGCGCCCCGGTCAAGGCGGGCGAGGAGACGGATCGATCCCCCCACCGCCTGCGCGAATATCTCGAGGGCAACCTGCTTGGAGGACCCGTGCAGATCGCCTGGCCCGGCGCGGGCGTGCTTACGCTCGACCCCAAGCACAAGGTCTACCACAGCGCCGAGACCCTGCGCGAACTGGAGGTCTATTGCCGCGAGTCGCCGCGACGCAGCGACTGGCGCCGGCTGACCTCGGCCGAGCTCACCGAAATTCGCGATTCGCAGCCAGCGCAGCCCTACGAGAAGCTGATCTGGCTCGACGTGCTGCTGCATTCCGGCGGCAAGCTCGCCTCCAGCCTCGACCCGGGCGGGACCTACGAACTGGTACGCTGGCTCGAGATCGCGCGGGACTATCCACACCACGCGCGAATCTCGTCGGCAATGATGCAGCCGGCCCGGTTGCATGAAATCTCCGCCGCGTGCGGATGTCCCATGGGCGACGTCTTCGCCGTGATCAACGCCTATGACGCGATTGGCTGCCTCAAGAAGACGCCGCGACCGTCGCGCCACGCCGAGGCCGAGGATGCCAAGCCGCGCTCGTCCTTCCTCGATCGCCTGCGCAAGCCATTCGGCAAGTCCTGAGCCGGCCCGGCAGGTCTCCGTTCAGGCCGGACTCCAGGCCGTTGCGAACAGCCGCGCAAAGTTGCCGCCAAGGATCTTGGCGATGCGCGCATCGCTGTGCCCGCGGCGCGCCAGCAAGCCCGCCAGCGTATCGAGGCGGTCGGCGCTGTTGAGATCGGGAAGGAAGGTGTAGACGTCAGGTTCCTCGCCCGGTGCCGAGATGCCGCGCGCACGGCGGTCGGCCACGTCCGCGGCGTGCTTGCGCCGGAATTCGTCGTTGAAATCGATCGGTGACAGGGTGCCATCGCTGCCGATGCCGACATGGTCCTCGCCACAGACATTGATCGCGTGCTCGATGTGGGCGATCAGGTCGTCCGCCGTTGGTTGACCCTTGATGCGCAGGAACGGCATCAGGTAGATGCCGGCGACGCCGCCCTTGGCCGCCAGTTCGCGCAGCTCGGTGTCGGTCTTGTTGCGCGGCAGGGCGGCCAGCGCAGCGCAACCGGTGTGGCTGATCGCGACCGGACCGTTTGATCGGGCAATCGCTTCGCGCGTCGTGCGTTCACCGCCATGCGCGAGATCGATCAGCAAGCGCTGCTCGTTCAGTTTCTCGACGAGGGCATAGCCGAAGCGGCTGAGGCCGGCATTGCCGGGTTCCAGGCAGCCGTCGCCGACCAGGTTGCGCCGGTTGTAGGTGAGCTGGAATACGCGCACGCCGAACTGGTCGAAGCGCTCGACCTGGTCCAGGTCCTCGCCGATCGGCGTCGCATCCTGGAAGCCGTAGATCAGGCCGAGCCGTCCGCTGGCCTTGGCCAGGGCCAGCTGCTCGGCCGTGCGCACGAGCATCAGCCGATCCGGGTGCGCGGCGATCTGAGCGTTCCAGTAGGCGATGTTGCGGATCGTCTCGTCGGGATTCTTCGCGTAGCTGCCGACACCGCTGACCGTCACGTTGACCGCGCTGAGGCCACTGGCGCGGACATCGGCGAGGGCCTTATCACTCAATGCCGCATACGGTTCGGCGGCATACTCGCCCGGTCCGCCGAGGGCGTCGATGACCATGGCATCGGCGTAGCCGGGCCAGTGCGCCGCTGCCGGAGCTTTCGCCTCGGCGCTGCGCAGCGCGGGCCACAGCGGCGCGCTGGCGAGTGCGCCGAGGCCGATCAGGAAGCGGCGACGCCCGCACGCTATCGATACGGCTTTGGCCTTCGCCAGATCCGGTTCGGTGTGGGACGTCGGTTCCGGGCGATGGCGATCAGTCTTCTTCGGCATGGGGTTTGTAGGCCTCGATCAGTTGCCGCTGCACGTTGGCCGGCACCGGGTCATAGTGGCTGAATTCGATCGTGTAGCGGCCACGTCCGCCGGTCATGGCCTTCAGTTCGGTCTGGTAGTCGGCGACTTCGGCCAGCGGCACCTGGGCCTTGATCACGAGTTCGCCGCCGCGGATCGAATCGGTACCGTGGATGCGCGCGCGCTTGCCGGCCAGTCCGCCGGTGACGTCGCCCATGTTGTCCTCGGGCACGTTGACGTCCATGTTGACGATCGGCTCGAGCAGCAGCGGCCTGGCCTTGCCGACGGCGTCGAGAAACGCCTTCTTGCCGGCAGCGACGAAGGCCACTTCCTTGGAGTCGACCGTGTGGAACTTGCCGTCGGTGACGACCACGCGCACGTCCTGCATCTGGTAGCCGGCCACCGCACCCTGCTCGAGCACCTGGCGGATGCCCTTCTCGATCGCAGGGATGAACTGGCCCGGGATCGTGCCGCCCTTGATCTCGTCGGTGAACTCGAAGCCGCCGCCGCGCGGCAGCGGTTCGACGCGCAGATAGACCTCGCCGAACTGGCCGGCGCCGCCGGTCTGCTTCTTGTGCCGGTGATGGCCTTCGGCCCGGCCCGAGATGGTCTCGCGATAGGCGATGCTGGGCCGGTGCGAAACGACCTCGACGCCGTAGCGCGCCTTCATGCGCTCGAGCATGAGCTTGAGGTGCAGATCGGAGAGGCCACGGATGATCGTTTCGTTGAGCTCCTTGCTGTGTTCGACGCGGAAACACGGGTCTTCCTCGCCGAGCCGCATCAGCGCGGTGGCCAGCTTCTGCTCCTGGCCCTTGTGCGCCGGCTCGATGGCGAGGCCGAACATCGGCTGCGGGAATTCGAGTGGCTTGAGGTGGATCTGGTCCTCGTCATGCGAGTCGTGCAGGACGGCATCGAAATGGATCTCGTCGACCTTGGCCACGGCGGCGATGTCGCCGGGCACGGCGGCATCGATCTCGATGTGGTCCTTGCCGTGGATGCGGAACAGGTGGCCGACCTTGAACGGCTTCTTGCCATCGTCGATGAACAACTGAGTGTCCTTGCGCACCGTGCCCTGGTAGATGCGGAAGATGCTGAGCTTGCCGACGAACGGATCGTTGGCGATCTTGAAGACGTCGGCGATCACGTGCATCGAAGGATCCGGCACGGCCGTGATCGGTCTGGCCCCGGCGCCCTCGCCCTTGACGAACGGTGGCGGATTGCCCTCCAGCGGGTTCGGCAACAGGCGCTCGATGAAATCGAGCAGGGCTTCGACGCCGACCCCGGTGCGCGCCGAGACGAAGCAGATCGGCACCAGATGGCCTTCACGCAGGCATTGTTCGAAGGCATCGTGCAGTTCGCTGCCGGACAGGGCCTTTTCGCCCTTGTCGAGGTAGCGGTCCATGACCTTCTCGTTGATTTCGACGACCTGGTCGAGGATCTGCTGGTGCGCTTCGGCGACGCTGGAGAAATCGGTCTTGCCATCGGACTTGAAGAAGCAGTCGATCACCGTGCTCGCGCCGTCCGCCGGCAGGTTGATCGGCAGGCATTCGGGTCCGAATTCATCGCGCAGTTCTTCGGTCAGCGCGGCGAGGTCGCATTCGGTGTCGATGCGGTTGACGATCAGGACCCTCGCCAGGCCGCGCGATTTCGCGTACTCCATCATGCGTCGGGTCGTGTGTTCGATGCCGTTGGTGGCATTGACCACCACGGCGCAGGTTTCCACGGCGGCCAGCGCGGAGAGGGTCGGCCCGCGGAAATCCGAATAGCCCGGCGTGTCGATCAGGTTGATATGGCAATCGCCGCGGTCTATCGAGACCAGGGTGGCCTGGACCGAGTGTTGGCGTTCCTTTTCCATCGGGTCGAAATCGGAGACCGTCGAGCCGCGCTCGATCGTGCCCGCCGTCTGTATCACGCCGCCGGCATGCAGCAGGGCTTCGACCAGGGTGGTTTTGCCGGCGCCGGCATGGCCTGCCAGGGCGACGTTGCGAATGCCATCGGTGCTGTGTGACATGGTTGGGCTCCCGTCGATTGAGGTGCGCACGTGTCAGAGCGACGCCGGCCGTCTTGCCCGCAGACCTGCAAGACCCCGTGATCGGGGTGGCCGCGTCCGGAGTTCGGGTCAAGCCTTGCGCGATCGGGAGGGGCGGTCAAGCGGCGCTGCCGCAGAGTCGCGCTCATGTGGACCGCCTGCATGCCGCCGGACGGCCCGGATGCAGCCTGAGTGATAATGGGCAATGAACTCGCTCAGCGCTCAAGGTCCGCCGTCGCCGGGCACCGCACTTTGTGTGCATGGTGCCGGTGCGGGAGGTTGGGAATGGTCGATCTGGAGTCGGGTACTCGCTGCGCGCGGCTGGCAGGTGCGTGCGCCGGACCTCATTCCGGCCGCCAGCGGGCTCGCATCGACTCGCTTCGAGGACTATCGCAGCCAGGTGATTGCCTGGAGCAGGGAACTGCAAGGGAGCACGGGGTGCTCCCATGTATTGATCGGAGCCAGTCTCGGCGGCTTGCTGGCCCTGTCGGTCGCAGTTGAGGTCAAGGCCGCGGCCCTGGTCCTCGTCAATCCGATGCCGCCGGCCGGTATCGTGTCGCGACCGCTCGGCGAGCCGCATGCGGCGATCCGCCGTTGGGGCGCGGATCGCTCGATTGCCGGTACCCGGCGAGCCATGCCTGATGCCGACGATGCCGCCAGTCTGTATGCATTCCGACGCTGGCGCGACGAATCCGGCCTTGTCCTCGAAACGGCCCGCCTCGGCGTCGCCGTGGACTACCCGCGTTGTCCGGTCCTGGTCATGGCCAGCGAACTCGACAGGGATGTGCCGATGGTCGTCAGCCGCGAACTGGCCACGCGCTGCTCGGGTGATTTCCGTCGTTTACCAGGGTGCAGCCATGTCGGCCCGCTGCTCGGTATCGCTGCCGCGGGCATTGCCGAACAGGCGGCCGACTGGTTGGGGCTGCAGACGACGAATCGGCAAGCCGGCAACAACGATTGAGCCTGCCGGCTGGCACGCCTGGCCTTCGCGCGGCGCGGGGACCAGCGTCTCCTTAACGATGGTTTAGCGCAGCCTGCGTATGCTGCGGCGGCAGTTCGAGTCTCCCATCCCACTCTTCCGGTCCGAATGTCGAAAGCGCACCCAGCTGCTGCCACGTCTCCGGTCATCGACGCCACCGAGTCGGCACGGCTGCGAAACAGCTATGCGGGCCGGATGCTTCGACGCGACCGACTTTGGCGTTCGCCGCACCTGCAGCGACGCACCGTCATCGTCCTGATCGTCGTCACGATCATGGTGAACCTGCTCTGGATCGTCGGTCTGGATCAGGTCATGCAGCCGTTCATGGCGCGCCAGGCGGATCGCGGTCCGATCGAGGTCAACATCATCGTGCCGCCCGAGGCGTTCGAAATTCCGCCCGAGCCGCAACCGCAACCGGTCGAGTTCAAGCATCGTCCGTCGGCGGTCCGCATCGAACCGCCGCAGACGAAAATGACCCCGCCACCGCTGACCGCCGAGTCGGAGTCGCGCACCCAGGCACGTATCGGCAGCGCCGGCGAGCCTGCCCTCAATCTGTTCAATGCCGACGGCTCGCTGCGCATGCCCAAGGCAACGAGCCGGATAGGTCCGAAGCCGATCGAGAATCCGCACGAGGCCGGCAAGGCGCGCTGGGCAGAAATCGAAAACCGTGGCGAGAACCCGCTGGACTGCCAGCGCACGCGATTCGCCAGCGCCTTCAAGCGCGACGAGTCGCTCGGCGACAAGGTCTCGCGCAAGTACCTCAAATGGATCGGCCTGGCTGACGGCGCTGCCATCGCCGAACGCGCCGCCCAACGCGAGGGGCGTGCCGCTGCCGGTTGCGACCCGGCCGGCTGACAGGCGTTGGCGTCAGCACAGCTCCGGATCCCCGAGCACGCTGTTCCGGCAGCGTCGATGGGCGATCGCGAGGCGCTAGCGGCCTGGCGCGCGCGACTGCTTGCCCTGCGCCACACGCAGGGCATCCGCGACCGGCACGAGAGACGGCGCCTTCGCTGGGCGCTCCTCATCGCCATCCTGTGCCAGGTCGTGTTCGTCATCGGCTTGCGGCACTGGATGCGTTGGCAGGTCGGGGCGACCGAAGAATTCCGCGTGATCCACCTGCGCCTGATCGATCCGCCCGTCGAACCTGCACCGGCGCCGCAAGCGCGGCCTGAACCGGTATCGCCAGCGGAAGTCTCAGCGCCGCCCCGGGCCCGCAGCGAGCCAATGACACAGTCTGCCGGCATGCCACCCGAGGTGGCGTCCGAATCGCGCCCCCAGCCGGCGGTCGTGGCGAACAGCATTGCGACGCAACCGGTACGGCCCGTTCCGGGCGTCTTCGATCGCAGCGGCCGGGTCCTGCTGCCGAAGGAAAGCGGGGTTGGCGATCCGGCCCGGTTCGCTGCGAAGGTCCCGGAGAAAACCTGGCGGCCGGATCCTATGGCCCACCTCTCGCCGCTGCCGTACAAGCCCACGCCGTTCGACAAATACTGGAAGCCCGCCGACGAAACCCTGCTCGGCGAATGGGTGCGCAAGGCGACGCGCAAGTCCGTCCATGACACTCGCGGCGGAACCCGCATCACCTGCGAAGCCTTCCTGTTCTTCAGCGCCTGCGGCTGGGGCCCAACCCCGCGCGTCAGCATCGAGGAACTCAAGGCCATGCGCGTGGTTCCGCCGATGCCGCGCCGATCGGCTGACGATCCCTATCTGTTGCCAGAGGACTGAAGCAGCCCGGGCGTGGAGTCTGTCGGACTTGAGCGGTCGAGGCGAAAGTTCGGCCGCGGGAGGACAGATTTTCGGCGATTCGCAGGCCCATAGTGGTTCTATGGGCCAGGAAGCGGCGGAAACATGGACCGCGCAGACGGATTTGCAAGCCAATCGATTCAAGTCCGACAGAATCCTAGAGCATGCGCATCAGTTCCGGCAGAAGAGGCAGCTTGCGGATGCGCACGGTGGTGGTGGCGAAGATCGCGTTGGCCAGGGCCGGGGCGACGCTGGCGATGCCCATCTCACCGCCGCCGACCGGATCGCGGGTCGATTCGACGATGTGCACTTCCACCTTCTTCGGGGCGTCGGCCATTTTCAGCAGCGGGTATTGCGGGAAGTTCTTCTGCTCGACCTGGCCATCGCGCACGGTGATGGCCAGATTCAGCGCGGTCGAGATGCCGTCGATGGTGCCGCCCATCATCTGCGCTTCGAGGCCGAGCGGATTGACCACGCGACCGACATCGACGACGCAGATGGCGCGATGGATGCGCAGGCGTTCGCCGTCCATCGAGACCTCGAAGGCGTGCGCGGTGTAGCCGCCGAAGGTGAAGTGGCAGGCGATGCCGATGCCGCGGCCATCGGTGCGCTTTTCCTTCCAGTGGATCTTCTCGGCGCAAAGCCTCAGCACGTTGGCCATGCGACCCGTGTCGAAAACCGGTCCGCCATGGCCGCGGTAGGAAATCTCGCGCGCCTCGCCGAGCATCTCCAGGCGCAACTCGACCGCGTCGCGACGCACCTCGTAGGCGATCTCGTCGATGAAGCTCTGCACGGCAAAGGCGTGGAAGGTGTGCAGCGGGGCACGCCACCAGCCGCGCGGCATGCCGGACTGGACCGGGAAGAAGGTCTTTTCGAGGTCGTCGACCAGGCCGGCCGGGAAATCATCGGGTTCGAGGCAGCCGGTCCAGGCCGGGTCGTCCTGCATGCGCGCGGTGCGGTACGTGCGCGAGGTCGCTGCGCAGCGATGCGTCCAGCCCTCGACGCGGTTGCGCCGATCCAGCGTCGCGCTCAGCGCATGCACGCCGAACGGGCGGTAGAAATCATGGGCAAGATCGTCTTCGCGCGTCCACATCAGTTTGACCGGCTTGCCGGCGAGCTTGGCGATCTGCACGGCCTCGGCGACGAAGTCGTTCTCGAGGCGCCGACCGAAACCGCCGCCCGAGCGCGGCAGGCGGATCTCGATCCTGTCGCGCGGCAATCCGGTCAGTTCGCTGATGACACGCGAAGCGCCGGACGGGTTCTGCATCGAGGCGATGAGCAGGGCGCCATCCTGGCGCAGCTCGATCAGGGCGCCCGGTGGTTCCAGCGTGGCATGGGCCAGGAACGGTACTTCGTAGCGCGCGCTGAGCGAGTGCCGGGCGCGTTTGCGCGATTTGGCCAGATCGCCGTCCTTGCGTACTTCGATGCCATCCTTGTCTTCGTCGAGCAGGGCATTGGCACGGGCAGCCAGCGCGGCGCTCGATTCTTCGGCCCAGGGGCCCTGCTTCCAGACCGGCTTGAGGGCATTGCGGCCTTGCAGCGCCGCCCAGGTATTGTCGGCGAGAACGGCGACGCCAGCGGCCAGCGGCCCGTCGAACGGTTCGCCCGGCTTCGGCCCCTCGATGCGAACCACATCGCGTACGCCGCGGACCTTGCGCGCCTCGCTGTCGTCGAGGCTTTCCAGCGTTCCGTCGAGATATGGACAGCGCAGCATGACCGCGACCAGCGCGCCGCTCAGGTATTCGTCGATGCCATAGCGGTTCTGCCCGGTGACGATGCGCCGGCCATCGGCCGCACGGATCGGCTTGCCGACCAGCTTGAAGCTGTCGGGATCCTTCGGTGCCGGCGCGTTCGCGGGCATCGGCAGCGCGGCCGCGGTGCGCGCCAGCGCACCGTAGCTCAGGGTCCGGCCATCGACATTGAGCACGTGACCGGCCTCGGTGCGCAGGTTCTCGACCGGTACCGACCAGGCATTCGCCGCCGCCTGCAGCAGCAGCCAGCGGGCCAGCGCCCCGGCTTCGCGCAGATCCTTCCAGGCCGTCTGAATGCTCGTGCTGCCGCCGGCGAACTGGTCGCCATAGCGATTGGACGGCTTGCCGTCGACCTCCTCGTAGCCATACGGCAACTGGATCACGCGCACGCGCGACCATTCGACGTCGAGCTCTTCGGCGATCAGCATCGGCAGTGAGGTGATCACGCCCTGGCCGATCTCGCAGCCGCGCGCGCCAATGACGACGCGGTTGTCGCGCTCGATCATGACGAAGGCGGTCAGGCTGACCAGGTCGTCGCCGAGCAGTTCCGAGGGTACGGTCGCGCGGGCCGCGGCGCTGCAGCGGTAGCCGACCAGCAGGGCGCCGCTCGCGGTCAGCCCGAACTTGAGGAAGCGACGCCGCGTCAATGCCAGGGTCGGACTCACGAATTGCCCTCGGCCATCAGCACCGCGGCGCGCTGGATCGCGCTGCGGATGCGCGGATAGGTGCCGCAACGGCACAGGTTCGCTATCTCGCCGATGTCGTCGTCGGACGGTTTGCGCTTGCGGGCGAGCAGATCGATCGCGGCCATGATCTGACCGGCCTGGCAGTAGCCGCACTGGGCTACGTCGTGCTCGAGCCAGGCCTGCTGCACGGGGTGCAGCTGCGCGCCTTCGAGCCCTTCGATGGTGGTGATCGCGCGTCCGGATACCGCCTGCATCGGGGTCAGGCACGCGCGCGCGGCCTTGCCGTCGATCAATACCGTGCAGGCGCCGCAGGCGCCAATGCCGCAGCCGAACTTGGTTCCGGTCAGGCGCAGCACGTCGCGCAGGTACCAGAGCAGCGGCATCTGCGGATCGCCATCGGGATAGTACGGCTTGTCGTTGATGCGAACCGGCAGTTGTTCCGGTTGCGTCTTCGCGGGTGCGGCATTGGCCGCGCCCGCAGCTTCGTTGCCTGCCTTCATGGTCGATCCAGCTACGCGGCGCGTCGAGTCGGGTCCGCAACAGGTGCCGATTGTCGCATCGCCGCGCTGCGCTGCACAGGCGTGACCGCCGGGCCGGGTCATCGCCGGGATCCCAGGATTCGGGACTTGCGGACGGCAGCCGCCGGAATGGCGGGGCCGTTCACCCCCGCGGGCTGCATGCGGCGGTGGGCGGGAAGAAACGAGGGCAGGCGGGAAAAGGGGAAGGCCCCCTGCGGAGCCTTCCCCATTCGCGATGACGGTCAGTAGACGTCGTCGACCGTGTTGTGCACGTTGAACTTGCCGGTCGGCGTGACCAGGCGCTTGTCGCGGATCACCTTCTTCAGCTTGCGCGTCTTGTCGTCGACGACGACGATGGCGCTGTTCTGGTCCTTGCCGTTCCAGACCGAGAACCAGACCTCGTCGCCGCGGGCGTTGTATTCCGGCTGCACGACGCGCTTGGGGCCCTCCCCGAGCTTCGCCCATTCGGCGATCGGCAGCACCTGGTAGCCGGCATCGAGATGGTCGATGTCGAATACGGCAACCGACTGGCTCAGCTTCGGATCGGGGTTGAGCGTGGTATCGACCCACAGGTTGCGGGACTTCGGGTGGGTCTTGATGAACAGCGATCCACCGCCCTGGCCCTTGAGCACTTCAACCACCTTCCAGGCGTTCTGCGGATGGTCCTCCGGATCGGTTCCGATCAGCGTCACCTTTTCGTTGCCGAGGGCCGATGTACCCCAGACCGGGCCGAACTGCGGGTGGACGAAATTGGCGCCGCGTCCCGGATGCGGGATCTTGTCGACATCGATCAGCGCGGCCATCTTGCGGTCGCGCGAATCGACTACGGCGATCTTGTCGGACTGGTTGGCCGCGGTCAGGAAATAGCGCTTGCTGACATCCCAGCCGCCATCGTGAAGGAAGCGCGCGGCGTCCAGCGTGGTGATGTTGAGTGCCTCGAGGTCGCTGTAGTCGACCAGCAGGACGCGGCCGGTTTCCTTGACGTTGACGATGAAGTCCGGATGCTCGTGGCTGGCGACGATCGCGGCGACGCGCGGTTCGGGATGGTATTCCTGGGTATCCACGGTGGGCCCGCGCGTGGAAACGATCTTGATCGGCTTGAGGGTCGGGCCATCCATGATCACGAACTGCGGTGGCCAGTAGGCGCCGGCGATGGCGAGCTTGTCCTCGAAGCCCTTGAACTTCGATGTCTCCACCGAACGTGCCTCGAGTCCGATCTTGATCTCGGCGACGCGCTCGGGCTTCTTCATCCACAGGTCGATCAAGTCGATCTTGCCGTCGCGGCCGATCGTGTAGACATAGCGCCCCGAGTGCGACAGCCGCGATATGTGCACGGCATAACCGGTCTTGATGACGTTGATGATCTGCTTGGTATCGCCATCGATGAGGGCGATCTCGCCGGCGTCGCGCAGGGTGACTGCGAAGAAATTATCGATATTGTAGTTGTTCTGCTTTTTCGTCGGGCGCTGGTCGACCGGCACGATCACCTTCCACGAGGCCATCATCTCAGGCATGCCCCATTCCGGTGGCGCAGGCGGATCGTGCTGCAGGAAGCGCGCCATCAGGTCGACCTGGGCGGGCGTGAGGTCGCCGGAGCTCCCCCAGTTCGGCATGCCGCCCGGCGAGCCGAAGTTGATCAGGGCCTTCAGGTAATCGGTGCCCTTGGCGCGCGTGATGTCGGGAGTGAGCGGCTTGCCCGTGGCGCCCTTGCGCAATACGCCATGGCAGCCCGCGCAGCGCTCGAAGAAGATCTGCGTGGCCTCCTTGTATTCGACCTTGCTGATCGGCGGCGCGTCGGGGTTGACGACCATGTCGACGCCCTCGGAACCGGCGACAGAGGGCGCGCCCTGGTAGTTTTCCAGACTTCGTGAGGTACCGGGATGCATCTCGCCCTGGGCCTTGTCGGTGCTGACGTTCAGCGCCTTGCGCTGCCCGGCGACATCGGTCGCGGCGATGGTCTTGCCGGAATTGCCCCAGCTTGAATAGACATAGTTGATGATCGAAGCGATATCCGCATCGCTCAGGTGGCTTTGCGCGGGCATCACGTTGTTGTAGGTCTCGCCGTTGACGGTCAGGGTGCCGGTGATGCCCTGCAGCACATGGCCGGCAATCTCCGCGCCGCTGCGGCCGTTCAGGTAATCGGATTTCGCGAGTGGCGGAAATGCGCCCGGCAGGCCCTTGCCGTCGGGCTGGTGGCAGGCCGCGCAGTTGGCCTTGTAGGCGGCTTCACCGGCCTCCTTGCCCTGCTTTGGCGGGCGTTCGTTGACGACATCCTGGGCTGTGGCCTGGCCGCCGAACCACAGCATGGCGAGCAGGATTCCGCTGACGTGTCTGATGCTCATGATCGACTCCCTTTGCGATTCCAGCCTGGAGCACCAAAAGCCCGGTGCACTGCACATTCAGTTTCCATGGATTGGACTGGTCTGCCATGACACAGATCAAGTAGCGTCGATCGCGGCGATGCCAGGGAGGGTCTGATCAAGTAGCAGAGTCGTCATGGCGTCCAGAAGGGTTTCCACATGTGCCGCGTGGCGAAGTGAAGGCGGGTTGCCTTGACGAGGCGCGCGGTGCATGTCGGGAGACTTCTGGACGCCACCTTTTCAGCATCCAGTCAATCAGTTGGGCGACGCCTGCCTGCGCGCAGATCCTTGTTGCGCCGACTTAAAAGACGGCCAGACTGTCTGCGTCGACGCGCCGCGAGCTGCCCACGGGCAGGCGTCGTGACGACTTTGCTACTTGATCAGACCCTCGCTAGGTGCGTACGCACGTGAACTTGCGAAGTCTTGAGGCGGATCAAGGCGCCCGTGGCCCGGCCTGCCACAATCTGTCCGTGAATTCGTCAGCAGGATGCTCGAACATGCCGGTCTTTTCGTTGCCTTGCCTTTCCATGGCCATCGTTTTCGGCCTGCTGGTCCCGGCCCTTGCCGGCGCTCAACCCGCGACCGATGCCGAGGCCGTCGTACTCGATCCCGTCGTGGTAGTCGGCAGCCGCGCCGCGGAACCGTTGCAGCAGGTGGTCGGCAGTGTCAGCGTGGTCGAACGCGACCAGTTCGGGCGCAACGGAGTACTCGACATCGCCGATCTGGCGACCCTGGTACCCGGCCTGGGCGTGCCGGTCGATGCCGTGCGCTTCGGCCGGCAGGGATTCAATATCCGCGGCCTCGAAGGCAACCGCGTCAGTATCGAGATCGATGGCGTGCCCCTGCCGGACAGCTTCGGTGTCGGCCAGTTCGCGCTCGCAGGCCGCGATCTCGTCGCGCTCGATGCGGTACAACGCGTCGAAGTGCTGCGTGGTCCGGCCTCGACGCTTTACGGCAGCAAGGCGCTGGCCGGCGTGGTTGCAATGACGACGCGCGCACCGGAGGATTTCCTCTGGCGCGGCAACAACTGGGCAACGAGTGGCTCGGTCGGCGTGTCCACTCGCGATGACAGCCGCTTCGGGGCGGCCAGCCTGGCCGCTTCGAGCGGCCACTGGAGTGGCCTCATGCTGCTCTCGCGGCATCTCGGCCACGAGACCGGGAACCGGCCGCGCTCGGGCGGCATGCAGGCCAACCCGGCCAATGTCGATCGCGACGCCGCACTGGCCAAGGTCGTCTACGATGGCGCCGGCGCCGGGCGCTGGACGCTGACCGCCGACCATGGTCGTGGAAGCCAGCAGACCGACGTCCAGTCGCTGGTGTTCGGGCCCGGCCGCTACAGCACGACCTATGCGCTGGGGGGCGACGACGACTGGCAACGCAATCGCCTCAGCCTCGCAGGCAACTGGGCCCGACCCGGGTCCGCGATCGATGCCCTCGACCTGCTGGTCTACCGGCAGGAATCCGATACCACGCAGCGCACCGACCAGTTTCGCCTAGCCGATACGCAGACCGCCTACCCGACCTTGCGTGCGCGCCGATTCGAACTCGTCCAGGTCAGCCGCGGGATCGAACTGGTGGCGCAGTCCCGCGGGCATTGGGCCGGTGCCAGCCACTGGCAGGTGTTCGGCGTCGACCTGGCGTGCCACGACTATGAGGGACTGCGCGATGGCGTGCAGGTCAATCTCGACAGCGGCGAGGCCAGCAACGTGGTTCTCGGCGAGGTGTTCCCAGTGCGCGATTTCCCGACCTCGCAGGTGCGCGAATTCGGCGTGTTCTGGCAGGACGAGATCGCATTCGCGCCGCGCTGGAGCCTGGTGCCCGGCCTGCGCGGCGAGCGCTATATGCTCGACGCCCGGCCCGACGCGATCTGGCTGGCGGACAATCCGCAGACGACCCCTGCCGATCTCGGCAGCACGCAGTGGATGCCCAAGCTCGGCCTTCGCTTCAGCGCCAGCCCGAAGGCCAGCCTCTACCTGCAGGCCGTGCAGGGCTATCGCGCGCCACCGTTTTCCGACGTCAACGTCGGCCTCTACCTGTCATCCTTGAACTACCTGGTCAAGCCCAATCCGGATCTCAAGGCCGAACGCAGCCTTGGCTTCGAGGCCGGACTGCGCTGGAGCGGTCCGGCGCTGGGGGGCTCCCTGGCCCTCTACGACAACCGCTTTCGCGATCTCATCGAAAGCCGCGCCAATCTCGGCATCGATCCCGCATCGGGCGCCCTCGTCTTCCAGTCGGTCAATCGCGACCGTGCGCGGATCTACGGAGCCGAAGCCGATGCGCGCTGGACCCTCGGTGCGTGGCGCGACGCATGGCAGGGCGTCTTCATCG
Organism: Dokdonella immobilis; assembly: GCF_900115085.1. GTDB lineage: Bacteria > Pseudomonadota > Gammaproteobacteria > Xanthomonadales > Rhodanobacteraceae > Dokdonella > Dokdonella immobilis. The sequence goes on from NZ_FOVF01000007.1 coordinate 109,832, forward strand.
AAGCGCGTGCGAACTGGGTGCACGGCAGCGACACGCAGCGCAACCAGCCGCTCAACAGCGTGGCGCCGGGCCGTGCCAGCCTTACCGGTGGCTGGCAGGCGCCGGGGGAACGCTGGGGCATGCAATTGAGCCTGACCGGCGTGCAGCGCGTCTCCCGCGTCGATGCGAGCGCCGGCGCGCTCTACCAGCCGGGCGGATATGCGCGCTGGGATGCGAACGCCTGGCTGAACCTGGGCGAACACCTTCGGCTCGATCTCGCTCTCGGCAACCTCGGCAACCGGCGCTACCGGGACTGGCTCGGCGTGCGCGGGATCAAGCCGGATGCTCCCGATCTCGACCTGTACACGCAGCCGGGACGCAGCGTCATGTTCAAGCTCGGCGCGGACTGGTAGCGTTCGCGCGACGGCGCCCGGGTGCGGGCTGGTTCAGCCGACGCAGGCCGCGCGCACGGCTGCTGGCAGCGGCACGGGCCGGCCACTGGCCGGATCGACCCAGACCATGACTACACTGGCGTCGCTGTACAGGCGCTCGCCATCAGCCGACATGATCCGGTGCGACAGGGTCAGCGAGCTGTTGCCGATCCTTTCGCAGCGCACCTCGACCACGAGTTCGCCGGGCCATTCGATCTGCTCGCGAAAATTGACCTGGCTGGCGGCCAGGACCGGACTGAATGCGTCGGTCTTCCATTCGCCTTCGATGCCGGCCAGCCAGACCAGACGCGCCTCCTCGAGGTAGGTCAGGAAGGTCGCGTTGTTGACGTGGTTGTAGGCGTCGAGATCGCGCCAGCGCACCCGGATCGGGACCCGCGCCAACAGCTTCGGTTCGGCCGTATCGTTCATGCCGCCTTTTTCTTCCTGGCCGAGGCCAGTACCGGGGCGAGGAAGCGTCCGGTATGCGAGCCCTTGATCCGGGCGATCTGCTCGGGGGTGCCGCTGGCGATGATCGTGCCGCCACCGCCGCCACCTTCGGGGCCGAGATCGATGACCCAGTCGGCGGTCTTGATCACGTCGAGGTTGTGCTCGATGACGACCACCGTGTTGCCATCGTCGGCGAGGCGATGCAGGACCTTGAGCAACTGTTCGATGTCGTGGAAGTGCAGGCCGGTGGTTGGCTCGTCGAGGATGTACAGGGTGCGTCCGGTATCGCGCTTGCTCAGCTCGCGGGAGAGCTTCACGCGCTGGGCCTCGCCGCCAGAGAGCGTGGTCGCGCTCTGGCCGAGCTTGATGTAGCCGAGGCCGACGTCCATCAGCGTATCGAGCTTGCGGGCCAGGGCCGGGACCGGCTGGAACAGGACCTGGGCGTCCTCGACGGTCATCTCGAGCACGTCGGCGATGGTGTGGCCCTTGTAGGTGATGTCCAGGGTTTCACGGTTGTAGCGCTTGCCGTGGCAGACATCGCAGGAGACGTACACGTCGGGCAGGAAGTGCATCTCGACCTTGATCAGTCCGTCGCCCTGGCAGGCCTCGCAGCGACCGCCCTTGACGTTGAAGCTGAAGCGCCCGGGACCGTAGCCGCGCGCCCGCGCTTCGGGAATCTGCGCGAACAGGTCGCGCAGCGGCGTGAACAGGCCGGTGTAGGTGGCCGGATTCGAACGCGGCGTGCGGCCGATCGGTGACTGGTCGATCTCGACGACCTTGTCGAACAGCTCGAGGCCGGTGATCTCCTCGAACGGTGCCGCCTTTTCGTTGGCGCCATTCAGCTCGACCGCGGTCTGCCGGTACAGGGTGTCGTTGATCAGGGTCGACTTGCCGGAACCCGAGACGCCGGTGACGCAGGTCAGCAGGCCGGCCGGAATCTCGGCATCGATGCCCTTCAGGTTGTTGCCGCTGGCGCCGACGATGCGCAGCATGCGCTCGGGATCGGCAGCGCGGCGCTGCTTCGGCACCTCGATGCGGCGCTTGCCGGACAGGTACTGGCCGGTCAGCGACTTCTTCGAGGCGAGGATGTCCTTGAGCTTGCCCTGGGCGACGATCTCGCCGCCGTGCACGCCGGCACCGGGGCCGATATCGACGATGTGGTCGGCCGCGCGGATCGCATCCTCGTCGTGCTCGACCACAAGCACGCTGTTGCCGAGGTCGCGCAGGCGCACGAGGGTGCCGAGCAGACGTTCGTTGTCGCGCTGGTGCAGGCCGATCGAGGGCTCGTCGAGCACGTACATGACGCCGACCAGGCCAGCACCGATCTGGCTGGCCAGGCGGATGCGCTGGGCTTCGCCACCCGAGAGCGAATCGGCCTGGCGATCGAGGGTGAGGTAGTTGAGGCCGACATCGACGAGGAAACGCAGGCGCTCGCGGATTTCCTTGACGATCTTGGCCGCGATCTCGCCACGCCAGCCGGGCAGGGCCAGTTGCTGGAAGTGCTCGAGGGTCTGGTCGATCGGCAGGGCCGTGATCGAGGGCAGGTTGACCTCGCCGACGAAGACATGGCGGGCCGCGCGGTTGAGGCGCTGGCCTTCGCATTCAGGGCATGCCTGCGGGCTGATGAACTTGGCGATCTCCTCGCGCACGACCGGGGATTCGGTCTCCTTGTAGCGGCGCTCGAGATTCGGAATGATGCCCTCGAACTTGTGCTTGCGGGTGACCTTGCCGCCGTTCTCCATGACGTAGCTGAAGGCGACCGGCTCGTCGCCCGAGCCGTACAGGATGCGCTGGCGGATCTTCTCCGGCAGTTCGTTCCATGGCGTATCGACGTCGAAGCCGTAGTGCTTGGCCAGCGACAGGATCATCTGGAAGTAATACATGTTGCGCCGGTCCCAGCCGCGCACGGCGCCGGCGGAAAGGCCCTGCGCCGGGTGCACGACGACCCGCGCCGGATCGAAGAACTGGGTGATGCCGAGGCCATCGCAGGAGGGGCAGGCGCCAATCGGCGAGTTGAACGAGAACAGCCGCGGCTCGAGCTCGGGCAGGGCGTAGTCGCAGATCGGGCACGAAAAGCGCGATGAGAACGTCATCGTTGGCGCCTTGTCATCGTCCATGTCGACGAGCAGGGCGATGCCTTCGCCGAGACGCAGCGCCGTCTCGAAGGATTCGGCCAGGCGTTGCTTGATGTCGGGCTTGGCCCGGAAGCGGTCGATCACGGCTTCGATCGTGTGCTTCTGGCGCAGGGCCAGGGCCGGCACCGCATCGAGTTCATGGGTGACGCCGTCGACGCGGGCGCGCACGAAGCCCTGCGCGCGCAGTTGCTCGAAAACCTGTACATGCTCGCCTTTGCGTTCGCGCACGACCGGGGCCAGCAGCATGTAGCGCTTTTTCGGATCGAGGGCGAGCGCGGCATCGACCATCTGGCTGATCGTCTGCGCCTCGAGTGCTTCGCCGTGGTCCGGGCAGCGCGGCGAGCCGACGCGCGCATACAGCAGGCGAAGGTAGTCATAGACCTCGGTGATCGTGCCGACCGTCGATCGCGGATTGTGCGAGGTCGATTTCTGCTCGATCGAGATCGCCGGCGACAGGCCCTCGATATGATCGACGTCGGGCTTTTCCATGACCGACAGGAACTGCCGCGCATAGGCCGACAGCGACTCGACATAGCGGCGCTGGCCCTCGGCGTAGATCGTGTCGAAGGCCAGCGAGGACTTGCCGGAGCCGGACAGGCCGGTGATGACGATCAGGCTGTCGCGCGGCAGGTCGATGTCGATGTTCTTCAGGTTGTGGGTGCGCGCGCCGCGAATGCGGATCATGTCCATGGGCAGGATCTGGCTCGAATCTGGGGGGGAGTGCAGCGGGTCAATATAACGCGCCGCTACGACTGCCCGAGGTGGTGGCGGGGAGGCCGACTTCAAGGTTTGCATCGCAGCGGCATGGATTCCGAGAAAGCCCGTTCACGTAGCCAAGGGCACCGCGGCAGCGGGGTCGGCAGCCATGGTCTTGTGCTGGCCCGCCAGATGGCGGGCAGGCTGCGGCCACTGACGGCCCGGGTCACGATTCTGAATGGCACGCTCATGCGCTTGACGTCGACCGGGCAACCCCGGATGCTCGTGCGCTGAACGACTGCGGACGCGAGGGTCGACGACCGCAGGCCCTGCGTTTCAAGCTGGCGGGCTTGCCTTCATCCCATGCAAAAGGTCCTTACACTCGCAACCGCGATCGCGGCCACGCTGTCTGTCACCACCGCTTCGGCCGATTCCGTCCTCGTCGTGCCGCAGGGCACCGATGCACCGGCCGCGTACGCATTGGTGGCCGATTACGGCTCCTATGGGCTTTATCGCGGCGATCCGGCGCAGGCGCCGCGTGGCGCCTGGATCCTCGACGCCGCCCATGAGCTGAAGTTCGACCGGCTGCGCATCGATACGCGCCGAGCGGTTATCGACGCGCCGCCGGGTTTCGACCTCGCTGCTCCGAGCGGTGCGGCCCTGCAGATCGTGCAGTTCGCCGGTCCGCTCAAGGATGCCTGGCTCGGACAACTGCGCGCAGCCGGTGCGGTACCGATCCAGTACATCGAAAGCAATGGCTACCTGGTCTGGGCGGATGCCGCGGCCCGTTCGCGACTGGCGGCGATGGCCCAGGCCGGCAATCCGCTGCAGTACAGCCAACCCTTGCCCGCCTTCATCAAGCTCGGCAACTCGCTGTTCGCGCGCGCCCGGCCCGGCGCCGACGAGGGTGGATTGCTCCAGATCATCGTTCAGCGCTACCGCCACGGCGACGATGCGGTCGGTCGCGCGCGCATAGGCGCCCTCGGGCTGAAACCGATCGACGACTGGACGCCCCAACTTGACTACGAAGTGGCCCGGTTCAGCGCCTCGTTGGCCCAGGTCCGCGCCCTGATCGACCTGCCAGACGTCTACTGGGTCGGTGAATACCAGGAGCCGACGCTCGACGACGAAGTCCAGGCCCAGATCATTCGCGGTTATCTGAACGCCGATCGTTCCGGTCCGCTCGGTCCCGGCTACCTCGACTGGCTGCAGGCGCTCGGGTTTCCATCCGACGCCGAGGCCTACCCGATCCTCGACATCACCGACAGCGGGGTCGGCGATGGCACGGTGGCGACCGGCGATCCGACCCTGCACCGCTTCGGCGACGCCAGCCAGCCAACGCGGATGGTTTTCAACCAGGCTTGCACGAAAGGCAACGGCATCGTCGATGGCCACGGACACCTGAATGCGAACATCGCGCTCGGTTACGACGTTCGCGACGATGTCTCAACGCCCGGCGCGCGCTTTCCTGGCGAATACCAGCGCGGGCAGGGCATGAATCCATTCGGCCGGCTCGGCGCGACGCGGGTCTTCGCGCCCGGGTTCGACCTCAGTGGCTGCGGAGGAAGCTACGAAGGCGTGATCGCAGCCAGCTATGCCGCCGGCGCGCGAATTTCCTCCAATTCCTGGGGCTGTGCCGGTTGCGCCGGCCAGTACGATGTCTCCTCTCAGGCCTACGATGCCGGCACCCGCGATGCCGATCCGGCGGCACCGGGCAACCAGCCGCTGATCACCGTGTTTTCCGCCGGCAACAGCGGCCCCGGGGCGGGCACGGTCGGCGCACCGGGCAACGGCAAGAACATGATCACGGTCGGGGCGTCGGAAAATCCGCGACCGGTCGACGAGAACGGCACCTGGATCGACGGCTGCCAGATCGGTGCGGCCGGCGCCGACGATGCCATGGACGTGATCTTCTTTTCCTCGCGCGGGCCTTCGCCCGGAAACCGGGCCAAGCCCGATCTGATCGCACCAGGCACGCATGTCACCGGGACCCAGGCCAATCCTGGGGATGGCAGCGACATCTGCGATGCCACGCGCCCGCTCGGCAATGCGACCTATGCCGCGTCATCAGGAACCAGTCATTCGACGCCGGCCATTTCAGGCGTGGCCTCACTGGCCTGGTGGTGGATCGCGAACGGCCAGGGCAGCCTCGATTTCGAAAACGGCGTGCCTTCGGTGCCCTCGCCCGCGCTGATGAAGGCCTGGCTGGTCGCGCATCCCACCTACCTGACCGGCGACGACGCGAACGATGACCTGCCGAGCAACACGCAGGGTTTCGGCATGCCTGATCTCGCGGACATGTTCTCGGATACGCCGAACTGGCTGCTCAACGAGACCCAGATCCTCGGCGCGTCCGGAGACACCTGGTCGGCGACGTTCGAGGCCGCCATCCCCGGTGCGCCGGTGCGTATCGCGCTGGTCTGGACCGATGCGCCGGGCGCGATCGGTACCAGTCCGCAGGTGAACAATCTCGATCTCGATGTCACGCGCGGTTCGAACCTGTACCACGGCAATCACCTCAGCGGGCAATGGAGTGCGCCCGGCGGAGGTCCCGACGCGGTGAACAACGTCGAAGCGGTCTTCCTTCCGGGCGGAACGCCGGGCCCGTTCACGATCCAGGTTCGCGGATTCAATATCGGTGGCGATGGGATCCCTGGCAACGCCGATGCGACCGACCAGGATTTCGCCATCGTCTGCAGCAACTGTGCACGCGGGCCGACCTTCGTCTTCGACGTCAAACCGCATGAGCAAAGCGTCTGTTCAGCGACCATCGCCTCGGTGCCCCTGACCCTATCGGCGGCGCCGGTACTCGGGTTCGATTCGGCGCTGAACCTGGCTGTCACCGGCAATCCGCCCGGCACGACGGCGGCTTTTTCGGTCAACCCGATGCCGGCCGGCTCGACGGCTATCCTCACCCTGGGCAGCCTGGATGCAGCCGCGCCAGGACGTTACCGTGTCGCGGTCGACGCCGAGGCCGGCGGTATCTCGCGCACGCGCTACTCGCTCCTGGATCTGTTCAGCGCGCCACCGTCCGCGTTCGCCCTCGTGGCACCCAGTCCCGGTGCGAGCAATGTCGCCAGGCAGCCCTTGCTCGTCTGGCAGCCTTCCGCCCAGGCCGAGAGTTACCGGATCGAGATTGCGCGGGATGCGGCCTTTGCCGACCTCGTATACAGCACCGAAACGAAAGCTACCTCGCACGTCGTCGAGTCCGGTCTCGACTACGCGACCCTCTATTTCTGGAGGGTGACTGCGTTGAACGATTGCGGCGCCACGCCGGTTGCGGCAGATGCTTCGTTCACGACCACACCGGTTCCCGGTCAATGTCCGGCCGGAACCGCATCGGTGGCCAGCTACGGCAACGATTTCGAAGCCGCCAGTTCGGACTGGACAGCCTCGGGCAGCTTCAACACCTGGGCACTATCATCGGCTCGCGCGCACAGCGGGGCCCAGGCGTTCCTCGGTCAGGACCTGGCCAACATTTCCGATCAGCGCCTGCTGTCGCCACCGATCAGCTTGCCGGCCGGCCAGGCGCCGCTGATTCTCGAATTTTGGAGCCACCAGACCCTGGAAGACCGGATCGGCGGCTGCTACGACGGCGTCCTGCTGGAGATTTCGACCGACGATGGCATCAGCTGGAGCCAGGTCCCCGATGGGCAGCTCCTGGTCGGTGGCTACGACGGACCGATCAGCTCGGCCTTCAACAATCCGGCACGCGGCAAGCAGGCCTGGTGCAGTGATCCGCGTGACTGGACGCGATCGGTGGTCGGTATCGATGGTTACGCAGGCGAGACGGTGCGCGTGCGCTTCCGCCTCGCCACCGATTCATCGACCGGCCGAGTCCCCGACGGCTTCTATCTCGACGACGTGAGGATCCAGTCCTGTGCGAGCCCCGCCGATGCGATTTTTGCCGACAGCTTTGAGTAGCCTTGGGGCCGATTTCCGGGCTCGGTTGCGAGAACTTCGCGAAGAATCCAGAATGCGGATACCTCTGAGTGGTCAAAACGCGAAGTTGGTATATATTCCACCACTCATTCTTCGATCCATCTGATAAACAGATGGCTTTACATCAGGGAGGATATCGCCGTGAAGCGAACGTGGATCGCGTTGATCGTATTTGCCCTCATGGGCATGATCGTGGCCTCACCGACGACCGGTTTCGCGCAGAGTCCCCCACCGCTACCGAAGCCGGATCTCACTGGATTCCTGATGGCCGGCAACGTGCTCGCAACAGCGGGCCAGCCCGACGGCAGCATCATTCTCGGTGGCAATTTCACGTCGATAAATGGCGAGCCACGGCGAGGCCTGGCGCGACTGCAGCCGGACGGCACCCTGGATCCTGTCTGGAATCCATCGGTCAATATCGGCGGAATCGTCTATGCGCTGTCGCTTGACGCGGACGGCTCGGTCTTCGTGGGAGGCCTGTTCGACTCGGTCAATGGCATTGTTCGCGGCAATATCGCGAAGGTATCGGGAAGCGGGGCCGGCGCCGTCGATCCCGACTGGAACCCTGATGCTTCTCTGGGCGTCGTGCACTGCCTGCAGGCGGACGATCTCGGCTCGATCTATGTGGGCGGCTCGTTTGCCGAGGTTGGCGGGCAATCGCGCGCCAACTTGGCCAGGCTCGCGACATCCGGTAGCGGCGCTGCCGACAGTTGGAATCCGTCAACCGACGGTGAAGTTCGCGCGATGGCCCTGGATGGCTCTGGCTCCCTGTTCGTGGGTGGCCACTTCACCACGGCAGGTGGCCAGCCGCGTGCGTCGATCGCCAAGTTGTCCGTCAGTGGAGCAGGCAGCGCGGATCCGGACTGGAATCCGTCGGTCGTCGGCTATGGCGTCTTCAGCCTGGCCCTCGAGGGCCCCGACAGACTCTATGCGGGGGGCGATTTTTCCTCGATTGGCGGATTTTCGCGGGGCAGTATCGCGAAACTGTCGATCACGGGCAGTGGTGCCGTCGATTCGCTGTGGAATCCGGCTGCAGACGCCCCCGTTTATGCCTTGCTTGCGGTCGGTGGCGGGACACTCTACGTAGGCGGTGAATTCCATTCGATTGGCGGACAGTCGCGCAATGGGGTTGCAAAGTTGTATACCGAAGGACCCGGTCCGGCCGATGCCTTGTGGAATCCCGGCTCGGATCAAGCTGTCGCGACGATTGTCGGGCGTGGAACCGACTCGATTGTCGTCGGCGGCTGGTTTGAATTCATCGGAGGTGCGCCGCACCTCGCTCTTGCCGCGATTACCGAAGCCGGGTTGGTCGGCGGACTGGTCGATGTCGAGCTCGGCGGCGGCTACCCGCAGGTGATGCTGGCACTTGCCGACGGAGGGACCGTGATCGGGGGGCGCTTCGCAAAGGTCGATGGCAGGGTGAGGCAGAAGCTCTTGCGCCTCGAGCCGGATGGCTCGCTCGATCCCGATTGGCACCCGATGCTCAGTGGCGGGAGTTACTATCAGGATATCCGCGCACTTGCCGAAGGCGAGAATGGCGAAGTGTATGTGGGAGGAGATTTCACTCTCGTCGATGGCGTATCGAGGAACTACCTCGCGCGGATCGACGCTGCAGGGCATCTCGACCTGGAATGGAACCCGTCGCCTGATCAGTCCGTGGGCGACTTCGTGCTCGATTCCGCCAACTCGGCGTTATATGTCGCTGGCGAATTCGACACAATTGGCGGTGCCGCGCGAAATCATCTGGCCAAGCTTTCGACTTCTGGCAATGGCGAGGCCGACACGGTCTGGAATCCTGCGCCGAACGGGTACATCAGCGCGCTCGCCCTGGGTACCTCCTCTGCACTGTTCGTGGCCGGTGACTTCACCATGATAGGCGGATTACCGCGCGCGCGCTTTGCCAAGCTCTCTGGTACCGGCGTCGGTTCGGCCGCCGCCGGCTGGAATCCCGGCGTGGACGATTACATTTATGCGCTCACGGTCGATGTCAACGGAGACGTATACGCTGGTGGAAAGTTTCTCAACCTCGGTGGACTTCCGCGCAATCGAATCGCCCGCGTCAGCGCAGCCGGATCAGTTGACGGCGCCTGGAATCCGTCGGCTGGAGACAGCGTGGCGGCGCTGACGCTGCGCGACGACGCCCTCTATGCAGGCGGGGCCTTCACCACGATTGGGGGTGCCTCGCGCTCTCGCCTTGCACGCCTGTCCAAATCGGGCGCAGGGACTGCCACTGCTTGGAACCCTTCGCCAAATTCCAACGTCTATGCCATCGCGACCGACCCTGTCGGACCGATTCGTATCGCCGGAACATTCGTCACCGTGGCCGGACAGGGTCGCGAGTTCGCGGCGGCGCTGCCTCCTGCCGATGTGTCGATCGTCGCGGAAAGTGAAAGTCCCTCGGCCCAGGCGGGCGACCTGGTCGAGTACCGGATCACGATCGGCAATTCCGGCGCGAGTCCGGCCAGCGGAATTGCCCTGTCGGCAAGCTTGCCGCCCGAACTTCCGCTCTCAGGCATGGCTTGGTCCTGCACGGCGAATGCCGGCAGCAGCTGTGGCTCGTCAGGTACCTCCGGCAGCGGAAATCTTCCGGCTTCGATCGACGTGTCGGTCGGCGGGGACGTCGAATTCCTCTATTCCGGTACCGTCGTTGCCGGGCCCGCGGACGAATTCCAGCTGACCGCGACAGCGATCTATCAGGGCGAGCCGTTGCGGGCGACAGCGATCACCCGATACGTCTTGTTCCGTAACGGCTTCGATCCGGCTGTGTCCAACTAGGGAGCCTCTGAACAAGTGGCCAATCGTCACGACGCCTGCCTACGCGCAGATCGCGGAGCGCTGACGAAGACAGATTGGCCGTCTTTCGAGTCAGTGCAACGAAGAGCTGCGCGCAGGAAGGCGTCGCCCAACGGATTGGATTGGAAGTCAAAAGGTGGTGTTCACAAGGTCCGCCAGCCGCACCGCGCGGCTCGTCAAGGCAACCAGCTTTCACTTCGGCAAGCAGCATTCCTGGCGAACCCTATGAACGCCATGACGAGTGCGTCACTTGTTCAGAGGCCCGCTATAGGCACCGGCGGGCCCCCAATTCATCCCTCGCCACACGCTCGAGATGTCCGCAGGGTGGGCCTCTATGAGGCCCGAGCCTTCCCGTTTAGCGATTTCCCCGGGCCATTCAAGTTGGCCCTGCACTCGCGGCTTACGCGCTGCGATAGGGATCGGCAATCCCGATGCCTGCGAGAACGCGTCGCTCGAGCGCTTCCATGCGTTCGGCATCGCTGTCGTTCTCGTGGTCGTAACCGAGCAGGTGCAGGGTGCCGTGGACAGTCATGTGCGCGTAGTGGTCACGCAGGCGTTTGCCCTGCTCGGCGGCCTCGCGGGTGACGACCGGGGCGCAGATGACGAGGTCGCCGAGCAGCGGGAGTTTCATTCCCGCCGGCAGTTCGGCCGGGAACGACAGCACGTTGGTCGCGTAGTCTCGCCGGCGATAGTCTCGATTGAGCTCGCGGCCCTCGTGCGCATCGACGATGCGGATCGAGAGTTCGCTGTCGCGGCGGCGGTTCGCGGCGCGCAGGGCCGCCTCGGCCCACCAGGCGAAGCTCGCCTGCAGCGGAATGCCCTTGCGAGGGAGTCCAGCGGATCGCGACAGGTGCAGGGTCAGGGTCATGCCCGGTTCAACGCTCGAAATCGCTGGCAAACAGGGCCGGCTCGCAGCCGCTGGCATGGAAACTGACCGAATCGCTGCCCGATTCCGGCACGGCGATCTCGGCGCTGACCCAGTCGTAGTCGATGTCGGCCGGACTCGAGAGATCGTCGACGATCGCCACGGCCGGCGTATTCAGCTGGAACGGCGGATTGAAACGGCGCAGGCAGCCGCCCGAGGTGCAGCCGCTCCAGGCCGATACGATGAGGGCGCCATGGCAGTCCAGGGCGATGCCATCGAGATTGTCGAGCGTGGTCTCGATCAGGGTGGCCGGAGTCGCACCCGGGCTCAGGTCGAGGCCAAGAACCTTGGCATTGCCGCCCCACGTGGCGATCAGCAGGCGATTGCCGCGCCCGTCGTAGGCGAGGCCGTTCGGCGTCTCCGTGCCGGTCGACACGGGCGCGGACTGGACCGGCAGGCCGGGATCGGAGACATCGATCGAATAGATCGAATGTGCGCTGAAATCGCTGACGTACAGCGTATCGACGCCGTTCGAGGTGATGCCGTTGAGGAATCCCGCACCGCTGAGCGGCAGGTCCATGACCGGCGCGGCGCTGTCGATGTCATAGCCCTTGACGTGGCCCGAATCGACTACGTACAGCGTGCCGGCGAGCAGTTCGATGCCATACGGCGCGGTCGGCGCGGCGGTGAAGAGACCCAGCGTGCCGGCCGCGTTGCGTACCTGGATGTCGCCGTTGTAGATGTTGCTGATCAGCGTGCGGTCGAGGCGCGCGTGGTACTCGATGCTTTCGGGCCCGCTCAGCGACTGGGCAAGTGCAACTGCCGAGACGAGAGCGCCGGGAATGCCGGCCATGAACGCGCGCCACGCGATCATTTCGAGCCGTCGCCCCGGGACTTTTCGAGATCGTCCTCGCGCGCCTCGTAGGCGCGCACGATGCGCTGCACGAGCGGGTGGCGGACGACGTCCTTGGAATTGAAGAAGGTGAAGCTGATGCCATCCACGTTCCGCAATACGTCGGTGGCGTCGCGCAGCCCGGACTTCAGGTGGCGCGGCAGGTCGGTCTGGGTGACGTCGCCGGTGATCACGGCGACCGAGCCGAAGCCGATGCGGGTCAGGAACATCTTCATCTGCTCGATCGTCGTGTTCTGTGCCTCGTCGAGGATCACGAAGGAATCGTTGAGCGTGCGCCCGCGCATGTAGGCGAGCGGGGCGATCTCGATGACGTTGCGCTCGACGAGCTTGGTCACGCGTTCGATGCCGAGCATTTCGTAGAGCGCATCATAGAGCGGACGCAGGTAGGGATCGACCTTCTGGGTCAGGTCGCCGGGCAGGAAGCCGAGTTTCTCACCGGCTTCGACCGCAGGACGCACCAGGATCAGTCTTTGCGCACGGTTGTCGTTGAGCGCGTCGACAGCCATGGCCACGGCCAGGTAGGTCTTGCCGGTACCGGCCGGACCGATGCCGAAGTTGATGTCGTGCGTGGCGATCGCATGCAGGTAGCGCGCCTGGTTCGGACCGCGGCCCTTGATCGTGCCGCGCTTGACCTTGATGCTGACTTCCTGCACGCCCTCGGCCATCTCCTCGGCGATCGCCTCGATGCCGGACTCCTGCAGGTGCAGGTTGATCTGCGCGGCGGTCAGGACCTCCGATTCGGTCATCGCGTAGAGCCGGTGCAGGACCCGGCTGGCCAGTTGCACCGGCCGCTCGTCGCCGATCACGCGGAATACGTTGCCGCGATTGGCGATCTCGACGCCGAGACGCATCTCGATCTGGCGCAGGTGCTCGTCGAACGGACCGACCAGGTTGGACAGGCGCTCGCCGTCGTCGGGAGCGAGGGTAAAATCGTTCTTGACTGGCTCATTCATAGGCGCGCGAGGGTAGCGCGCGGCCGCCATTGAAGCCAGCGGATTCGATCCGCACGCGGCCCGGCCCCGTTCAGGTCGATAGGGAGAACGCAGGATGCACACGTACTTCTTTGCCCTTTTCCCGGACGCGGCGACGCGCGGCAGGATCGCCGGGGCAGCGGCTTCGGTGCAGCAACGCTGCCGGCTGCGGGGCCACCTGGTCGATCCCGCGCGGCTCCATCTGACCCTGCACTTCATCGGCCGCTTTGACGCCGCGCAAGCGCAACTCGAGGGCAGGGCGAGGGGTGTCGGCGCCTTGACGGCGACGGAGACGGCGCCGCTCGCATTCGTCCTCGACCACGCCTTCAGCTTTGCCCGGCCTCGCGGCAAGGCGCCCTGTGTATTCGGTGTGGGCGACGGAGCGGCACGGCTGAAGGAACTGGCGGCCCGACTTGAAGTTGCGATGGCGACGCGGGTGGCGGACGATGCTGCCCGCCCATTCCGGCCGCACGTGACCTGGCTCTACAGCGCCGACCGGATCGACGCGGTGCAACCGACGGCACCGATTGCCTGGTGCGCACGGACGCTGTCGCTCGCTCACGGCATCTCGGGCGAGCCTGCCTACCGCATCCTCGCCAGCTGGCCACTTCCGGTAGACAGCGAAATCCCATGAGCCCGCGGCGGCCGATCGGTCCGCGGGCGATCAGGGGCTGGCGCGTTCGACGTTCCCGGCCACGGCGGCGTCGCTCATTGCGCGTCGGACCTGGAGGTTGCGGGCCAGCACCAGGTGCGCCGGCAGCAGAAGCAGGATCCACGGCAGATTGGCCTGCGGAAAGGTCGACAGGATCTTGCTGAACAGGGCGAACGCGGCGAGCACGGCGACGATTGCGGCAATACGCAGCGCCGTCTTCGACGGTGCCCAGTCGCGGCGGGCCGAACGCCACCAGGTCGGCAGGAGCAGCAGGCAGAGCGGGCTGAAGACGAGCAGGTTCTCGTTGCGCCAGGCCGATTCGTGCGCGGTGAAGAACCAGAGCCCGAGCATGACCAGGCCGAAGGTCCCGCAGAACAGCGAAAACAGGCTGGCGATGACGGCCAGGCTGGTCCGCGCCCAGGCCTGCCGGCGTTGCGCGCCAAGCAGCAGGAGCGCGACGGCAAAGCCAAGGCCAATGCCGAAAAATGGCCAGCGCAGATCCGGCGGCAGGACCGGCGGGGGCGGCAAGCGCGATTCGGCCAGCACCTGTTCACCGATCACCAGCGGGACCGGCTGGCCCTGGGCATCCGTGGTCGACATCTCGCGCAAATGGGCCATCAGCTGCATCGGCACGAAGCTGTCCTTCCAGAACGACAGGCGCTGGTCGGCATAAGGCCCGAGGCCGATATCGATCACCCCCATCAGCAGCGGGTCCGGGCGGGTCAGCGCATCGGCCAGCAGGCGGTAGGTGAACCCGCGCGAGGGCGAGGTCATCTGCAGGCGCAAAGTGCCGCCGAGGACGTGGTCGAGGGCGTCGCGGACCTTGGTCGAACAGTTCGAGGTGAAGTAGTCGTAGCGGTAGTGGCGGTTTTCCGGGCGCAGGTTGGTTTCAAGATAGTCCTGCAAAGCCCGCGCCTGTACCGCGGTGAAGCGCAGTCTCTGCTCCACCACCGAGCGGCCTGTCGAAATGTAGTAGGCGATGTCGTCGTCGGCATCCTCGGCGGCGATCTGGTAGCTCATGCGCCCGCGCAGGAAATTGAGGAAGAAGTCTGCTTCCTCGAAATCGAAGATGCCGTAGTTGTAGCTGATCGCTGTGCCGCTGGCCGGATCGCGGATGACGATGGCATTGTGGCCGAAGCGTTCCCAGTAGATGTCGCCGGGGCCGAAGGTGAGCAGGCTGACTTGAAGAGTCGCCGCCGGTTCGCCATCAGCCCAGACCGGACTTGCGCCGCAGCCGAAGGCGACGACAAGAGCCAGCCAGAGCAGCAACGCACGCGGCCCGCAGCGCCAGCGTCGGGCCCTCATGCTTCCTGGATCCGGACGGCGAATTGCTGCACGCGCCGGCTGTCGCCCTTGGTCACGCGGAACAGGAAGCCGGCCAGCTTGATTTCCTCGCCCGGTTGCGGGACGTGGCCGAACTCGGCCGTGAGCATGGCGCCGATGGTGTCGTAGTCCTCGACCGGAAAGCGCGACTCGAAACGATCGTTGAAATGGTCGATCGAGGTCATCGCATTGACCAGGAAGCGCCCATCGGTCTGCGGCTGGATCAGGTTGGGGGTCTCTTCCTCGTCGTGTTCGTCGTCGATGTCGCCGACGATCTGCTCGAGCACGTCCTCGATCGTGACGAGGCCGCCGACGCCGCCGTATTCGTCGACAACAATGGCCATGTGGTGGTGCGAGAGGCGGAATTCCTTGAGCAGGATGTTCAGGCGCTTGGCTTCGGGAATCAGGGCGACCGGGCGCAGCAGCGGGCGGATGTCGTTGGCGCCTTTCTCGGCGAAACAGCGCAGCAAGTCCTTGGCCAGCAGGATGCCGATGATCTCGTCGCGATCCGCGCCATGCACGGGAAAGCGCGAATGGCCGGATTCGATGACGAGGTCGAGCACCGACTCGAAGCTCGAATCGGCGGCGATCGAGACCATTTCCGAGCGCGGCACCATGATGTCGCCGACGGTCAGGTCGGTGACCTTGATCGCGCCTTCGATCATGGAAAGGGTATCGTTCGACAGCAGGCCGTTGGCCTGGGCGAGACGCAGTTCCTCGATCAGTTCCTCGCGACTGCTGACTTCGCCGGATAACGCGTGGGTCAGGCGTCCAAACCACGAACGCTGTGCGTTGCTACTGGGGGGTTCCTCGCTCATTTTCCGTTAACGCATGCCCGAACGGGCGGAACGGCGCAGTGTAGCAAATGCGCATTACAGGTCGAATGCGGTCCCTGCGAGCCGTTTCAGGGAGCCGGGGGTGTGCCGCCGGGTTTGACCTGGAGCGGCCAAGCCGCTAACATCGCGCGCCCCTTTTCCGACCTTGGCCCTGTCCAGGCGGGATCGGAGGCCGCTTCCAGAATAACTACATAGGCAAATCAAGCATGTACGCAGTCGTTCTCATATCCGGTAAGCAGTACCGGGTCGCCCAGGGTGAAACCCTGCGCGTCGAAAAGCTGGTCGGCGACGTCGACAGCACGGTCGATTTCGACCAGGTGCTGATGGTCGGCTCCGGCGAAGGGGTCAGCATTGGCGCCCCGCACGTCGATGGCGCCACCGTTGGCGCGAAGATCAAGTCGCATGGCCGTGCCGACAAGATCCGCATCATCAAGTTCCGCCGCCGCAAGCACCACATGAAGCAGCAGGGCCACCGGCAGCACTACACCGAGATCGAAATCACCGGCATCAACGCCGGCTCGGCCAAGAAGAAGGCGACCAAGGAGTAAGTCATGGCACACAAGAAAGCAGGCGGTTCAACCCGCAACGGTCGCGACTCGAATCCGAAATACCTCGGTGTGAAGTTGTATGGCGGCCAGGCATGCAATGCCGGCAACATCATCATCCGCCAGCGCGGCACCCGCTTCCGTCCGGGTACCGGCGTCGGCCTGGGCCGTGACCACACGATCTTCGCGATCGTCGACGGCGTGGTCGAGTTCAAGACCAAGGGCGCCGACAAGCGCAAGACGGTCAGCGTGGTCCCCACCGCGACCCACTGACATCGTTTTGCCCGCGTCGTGACAGAGCCCCGCCCTGTGCGGGGCTTTTCATTTGCCCATTCAATCCGGTGTAGGAGCGGCTTCAGCCGCGATGCTCCTGCACGTGATGTCCAGATTGGAGAGGCATCGCGGCTGAAGCCGCTCCTACGGAAGCGCGCGCTGTTTGCTGTACGCTTTTCCGAATCCCCAATCCCGAATCCCGATATTTCTCTCCGCTCCCCATTCCCCATTCCCCATTCCCGGCCCTAGCCATGCAATTCGTCGACGAAGCCACCATTCGCGTTCAAGCCGGCAACGGCGGCAACGGCTGCGTCAGTTTCCGGCGCGAGAAATTCATCCCGTTCGGCGGCCCGGACGGCGGCGACGGGGCCGAAGGCGGCAGCGTCTGGCTGGTCGCCGACGAGGGCCTCAATACCCTGGTCGATTTCCGCCACCAGCGCATGTTCCGTGCCGAGCGCGGCGAAAATGGCATGAGCCGCCAGATGGCCGGCAAGGGTGGCAGCGATACGACCATCCGCGTTCCGGTCGGCACCGTGGTTTCGAACGTCGAGACCGACGAGCAGATCGGCGACCTGACCGAACACGGCCAGCGCCTGCTGGTTGCCCAGGGCGGGCGCGGCGGCCAGGGCAACATCCATTTCAAGAGTTCGACCAATCGCTCGCCGCGCAAGGCCACCCAGGGCACGCCGGGCGAAGAGCGCGAACTGCGCCTCGAGCTCAAGGTGCTGGCTGACGTCGGCATGCTCGGCTTCCCGAATGCCGGCAAATCGACCTTCATCCGGGCCGTGTCGGCGGCGACGCCGAAAGTGGCCGACTATCCGTTCACGACCCTGCAACCGCATCTCGGCGTGGTGCGCATCGAGACCGACAAGAGCTTCGTGATCGCCGACATCCCGGGCCTGATCGAGGGCGCAGCCGACGGTGCCGGGCTCGGCGTGCAGTTTCTGAAGCACGTCGCGCGCACGCGCCTGCTGCTGCACATGGTCGATATCGCGCCAATGGATGGCGAGACTGATCCAGTCGAGCAGATCCGCGTCATCGAGAACGAGCTCAAGGGCTTCGATCCCGAGTTGCTCAAGCGCGAACGCTGGCTGGTCTTCAACAAGATCGACCTGATCGCGGCCGACGAGCGCGAGAAAGTCGCCAAGGCGATCGTCAGGAAGCTCAAGTGGACGGGGCCGTGGTACCTGGTGTCCGCAATCGCGCGCGAGAACACCTGGCCGATCTGCCTCGATATCCAGCGCTTCTTCGACGAGCAGCGTCGAGATGCCGCCGAGGCTGCGGCTGCGACCGGTCAGGGCTGAAACGTGCCGGAAGCAAGCAAACCGGCCGTGCGCGTCGGGTCATCGGTAGCCAGCGTCAGCCATCGCAGGCGGCGCGCCCCGCGGGTCAGCCAAACAAAAAAGCCGGCTTGCGCCGGCTTTCTGCGTCAAGCAGCGGCGAAGGGCTCAGCCCAGCGCGCGGATGCTCGCATTCAGGCGGCTCTTGTGGCGGGCTGCCTTGTTCTTGTGGATCAGGCCACGGGCGGCGTAACGATCGACGATCGGCGTGGCGCTCTTGAAGGCAGCTTCGGCGCCAGCCTTGTCCTTCGCGTCAATCGCCTTGATCACTTTCTTGATCGCAGTGCGGACCATGGAACGGGCGCTGACGTTGCGCTGGCGAGCCTTTTCGGACTGGCGCGCACGCTTCTTCGCGGACTTGATGTTGGCCAAGGTAAAACTCCAAAAGCGGGGGGCGGAAAAAGGGGCGGAATTATGCCGATGCAGCCGGTCAGAGTCAAACGGTGGCTGCAGTGAAGCCGCCGGGCATGCTTCGCTCGATGCTGACCTTCAGCGGCGGCACCTTCGTTTCGCGCATCCTCGGCCTGGTCCGCGAAATGGCCATCGCCTGGGCGTTCGGCGCCAACGCGACCACGGATGCGTTCTGGGTGGCCTTCCGCATTCCGAACTTCATGCGTCGCCTGTTCGCCGAGGGCTCGTTCTCGGTGGCTTTCGTGCCGGTCATGACCGAGTTCAAGGAAACCCGTTCGCATGCCGAACTGAAGGAACTGGTGTCGCGCACCGCAGGTACCCTGGGCCTGATCCTGCTCGTGGTGACCGCGCTCGGCGTCCTCGGCGCGGCCTGGGTGACGCGCGGATTCGCGCCCGGCTCGATCGACGAACCGCTCAAATTTGCCCTGACCACCGACCTGTTGCGCCTGACCTTTCCGTTCCTGCTGTTCGTGTCGCTGACCGCGCTCGCGGGCGGAATCCTCAACAGTTTCAACAAGTTCGCGCTTCCCGCGCTGACCCCGGTCATCCTCAACATCTGCCTGATCGCCGGCGCGCTGTGGCTTGCGCCCTTGCTCGAGGTGCCGATCATGGCGCTGGGCTGGGCGATCCTGGCCGCCGGCATCCTCCAGCTCGTGGTCCAGTTCCCGGCCCTGCGCAGACTCGACCTGCTGACCCTGCCGCGCTGGGGCTGGCGCCATGAAGGCGTGCGCCGGATCCTGCGCCTGATGGTGCCGACCCTGTTCGGTTCCTCGGTGGCCCAGATCAACCTGCTGCTCGATACCCTGATCGCCTCGTTCCTGATCACCGGCTCGCAGACCTGGCTGGCCCAGAGCGACCGCCTGCTCGAGTTTCCGCTCGGCATCTTCGGCGTCGCCCTGGGCACGGTGATCCTGCCGACCCTGTCCCGTCACCACGTCTCGACCGACCGCGAGGGCTTCTCGAAGGCGCTCGACTGGGGCCTGCGCACGACCCTGCTGATCGCCGTCCCAGCCATGCTGGCCCTCGTCCTGCTGGCCAAGCCGATCCTGTTCACCTTGTTCCAGCACGGCGCCTTCACCGCCCGCGACGTCGAGATGGCCTCGCTGTCGCTGTCGGCGCTGGCCCTCGGCCTGCCGGCCTTCGCCCTGGTCAAGGTGGTCGCGCCGGCCTTCTATGCCCGCCAGGACACGAAGACGCCAGTACGCGCCGGCATCATCGCGATGGTCGCGAGCATGCTGCTCAATGTCCTGTTCATCGGCCTGCTGCTGGTTCTCTGGCAGGTTCCGGAAACCGCGGCGGCTTCGTGGTGGTCGCGTCTGTCGACCGTGCCGGGCCTGCACATGGGCCTGGCCCTGGCCAGCGCGAGCGCGAGCTATGTGAATCTGGGCCTGCTCTGGCGGGCCCTGCGCCGCGATGGCGTGTTCGCGGCCGAGCCGGGATGGATAGCGCATTGGGCGCGCCTCGCGGGCGCCTGCCTGGTCATGGTCGCCGTGCTCTGGGCCGGGCTGGCACTTTGGCCAGACTGGGATGACCTGCACGTTGCATCGCGGGTCCTGCGTCTTGGCGGATTGATTGCCGCGGGCGGGTTTGCCTTCGTGGTCGCCCTGTTCGCTTCTGGCTTTCGCTTGCGCAACTTGCGAGCGCCCTAGGTGCGACTTGTTGAGAGCCTCCCTGGCAATGATCCGCGCCGAAACCGACGCCGTGGTCGCGGTGCCGGTGTGCAAAAAGGCTTCGCGCCTGAAGGCGCTCCTACGGAACAGGCGGGGACCGCTTGTGGATGCAGGTTCGCGCTGGCTGGCGAATGCCATCGTAGGAGCGCCTTCAGGCGCGATGCTTTTGCCAGCACTGGCGAAGAGCGTAGCGTCTGAAGCCTGTCCTGAGCGTGTCGAAGGGGACGTTCCGGCGGGGGCGATGGCTGGCGCGGGCGGTGACGGTCGGCCCCGCGTTGCCGCTTCGGCGTTGGACCGGGCCAGCCGCTATACTGGACCGATGTTCCGGCTTTGTCGCGATAGCCTGGGCGCCTGTCTGGCGCCGCGAGGCAGTGTTGTCTGTATCGGTGCTTTCGATGGCGTCCACCGCGGCCATCGCGCGCTGCTGGCGCGTGTGCGCGAGCGCGCCGAAGCGCTGGGCCTCGAGGCGGCCGCGATCAGCTTCGAGCCGATTCCGCGCGAATACTTCGCCCGCTCGACCCCGGTGCCGCGGCTCGACAACGTGCGCGGCAAGATCCAGCAGGTCCGCGCCGCCGGCATGGATCGTCTGCTGCTGATGCGCTTCAACGCCGCGCTGGCATCGATGCAGGCCGAGGCCTTCGTCGAGCAGGTGCTGGTCGGACGGCTTGCGGTCCGGGAGGTCTGGGTCGGCGCCGATTTCCGCTTTGGGCACGCCCGGCGCGGCGACGTGGACCTGTTGCAGGCCATGGGCGAACGCCTGGGATTCCGCGCCGAAGTGTTTGCCGAGTTCACCATCGACCAGGCGCGCGTACGCAGCAGCGCGATCCGCGAATTGCTCGGCTGCGGCGACTTCGATGCCGCCGAGCACATGCTCGGGCGGCGCTTCATGATCGGCGGCCATGTGGTGCGCGGACAGCAGCTGGGCCGCAAACTCGGCTTTCCGACCGCCAATATCCGGCTCGGTCGGCGCACTTCACCGATCACCGGCATCTTTGCCGTGCGCGTGCATGGCGTCGAGCCGTTCGCGTTGCCGGGCGTGGCCAGCCTCGGCGTGCGCCCGACGGTCAACGGAACCGAGCCCTTGCTCGAGGCCCACCTGTTCGATTTCGATGATGACCTCTATGGCAGGCGCCTCGATGTCGAATTCGTCGCCAAGCTGCGCGACGAGGAGAAGTTCGACGATCTCGATGCGATGGTCGAACGGATGAATATCGATGCGGCCGAGGCGCGTGCCATCCTGGCCCTGTCCGGATCCGATCGATCCCAACCAGCGACTGCCGAAGGCGGTCGCACCCGAACCAGCGCCGGAGCGACCGCGTGAGCAAGGACTACAAGAGCACGATCAACCTGCCGAAGACCGACTTCGCGATGAAGGCGAACCTGGCGGCGCGCGAACCGGCGATTCTCGCCGACTGGTATGCGAAGCGGCGCTACGAGGAAATCCAGGAACGCACGGCGGCGCGCCCGCACGCATTCGTCCTGCACGACGGCCCGCCTTATGCCAATGGCGTGATCCACATCGGCCACGCGGTCAACAAGGTGCTCAAGGACATCGTCGTCAAGTCGAAGCTGCTGGCCGGCTTCCGCTCGCCCTATGTGCCGGGCTGGGACTGCCACGGCCTGCCGATCGAGATCGCCGTCGAGAAGGAATTCGGCAAGGTCGGGCAGAAGCTCGATGCTGCCGAATTCCGCCAGAAGTGCCGCGAATACGCGACGAAGCAGATCGACTTGCAGCGCGCCGACTTCAAGCGCCTCGGCGTGCTCGGCGACTGGGACCATCCGTACCGCACCATGGACGCGAAATTCGAAGCCGACATGCTGCGCGCCCTGGCGAAGATCTATGCCAATGGCCACGTCACGCGCGGCTTCAAGCCCGTGCACTGGTGCTTCGACTGCGGCTCGGCGCTGGCCGAGGCCGAGATCGAATATGCCGACAAGGTCTCGCCGGCGGTCGATGTCGCCTACGACGCGATCGATCCGAAGGCGCTGGCGGCAAAGTTCGGGATCGAAGTCGACGACGACACGATCGTCGCCGTGCCGATCTGGACAACCACGCCGTGGACGTTGCCGGCCAGCCTGGCCGTGTCGCTGGGGCCGGACCTCGAATACGTGCTGGTCGAGGGGCCGGCGCGCAACGGACGGCGCCAGCTGCTCGTCATTGCCGAGGCGCTCGCCGAAAGGGCGTTGGCGCGCTACGGCGTTGATTCCGTGAGCGTGCTCGGGCGGGCCAAAGGCTCCGCGCTGCCATCCCTTCTCCCTGTCGGAGAAGGGGGCCGCAGGCCGGATGAGGGTACGGGCGGCACGGACATTTCATCGGCTGCCGCGCCCTCACCCCAACCCCTCTCCCGGGGGGAGAGGGGCTCGACCATGCTGCGTCACCCGTTCTACGAGCGCGAAATCCCGCTCCTGCTCGGCGACCACGTCACCGCCGAAGACGGTACCGGCGCCGTGCACACCGCGCCTGGCCATGGTGTCGAGGACTTTGCGGTTTCCACGGTCTACGGTCTGGTCGACAAGTACAGAGCCGCCGAGCTCAATCCGATCGGCGGCAACGGCGTCTACCTGCCCGGTACGCCCGTGGTCGAAGGCCAGTTCATCTGGAAGGCCAACGATACGATTGCCGAACTGCTGCGTGAAAACGGCCATCTGCTGGCCCACGCGAAGTTCGAACACAGCTACCCGCACTGCTGGCGGCACAAGACGCCAGTGGCATTCCGGGCCACGCCGCAGTGGTTCATCAGCATGGAGAAGGGAGGGCTGCGGGCGACCGCGCTGAAGGCGATCAAGGACGTGCGCTGGATCCCGTCCTGGGGCGAGGAGCGCATCACCGGCATGATTGCCGGGCGCCCCGACTGGTGCATCTCGCGCCAGCGTACCTGGGGTGTGCCGATCGCCCTGTTCGTCGACAAGGCCACCCAGTTGCCGCACCCGCGCAGCGGAGAATTGTTCGAGCAGGTCGCGCAGCGTGTCGAAAAGGACGGCATCGACGCCTGGTTCGCCCTCGATACGCGCGAGCTGCTCGGCGACGAGGCCGATCGCTACGAAAAGGTCACCGACGTGCTCGATGTCTGGTTTGATTCGGGGGTCACCCATTTCACCGTGATCGACCAGCGTCCCGAACTGGCGCCGAAGGCCGGCGACAAGGTCATGTATCTCGAAGGTTCCGACCAGCATCGCGGCTGGTTCCATTCCTCGCTGCTGACCTCCTCGGCGATGCACGGCCCCGCGCCGTACAACGAGGTGCTGACCCACGGCTTCGCGGTCGACCAGAACGGCCGCAAGATGTCCAAGTCGCTCGGCAACGTGGTCGCGCCACAGAAGGTCGTCGATTCGCTCGGTGCCGACGTACTGCGCCTGTGGGTCGCCTCGACCGACTACCGCAACGAGATGACCGTCTCCGACGAGATCCTCAAGCGCGTATCCGATGCCTATCGGCGCATCCGCAACACCGCGCGCTTCCTGCTCGGCAATCTGGACGGTTTCGACCCGGCGAAGCATCTCGTACCGGTCGGTGAATGCCTGCTGCTCGACCAGTGGGCCGTGCAGCAGGCGCATGACGTGCAGACCGCCGTGATCGCCGCCTACGAGCGCTACGATTTCCCCGAAATCGTCCAGCGCGTGCAGAACTTCTGCACCAACGAGATGGGCTCGCTGTACCTCGACATCACCAAGGATCGCCTGTACACGATGCCGACCGACAGCCGCGGCCGGCGCAGCGCGCAAACCGCGATGTTCCACATCCTCGAGGCACTGGTGCGCTGGCTGGCGCCGATCACGAGCTTCACCGCTGAGGAGATATGGCCGTTGCTGCCCGGCGCGCGGGGCGAATCGGTGCTGTTCGAGACCTGGTACGACGGCCTCGTTGCGCTGCAGGGTTCGGCCGAGCAGCGCAAATCCTGGAACGAGCTGCTGGCCATGCGCACGACCGCGTCCAAGGTGCTCGAAGGCAAGCGCGCCGCCGGCACCATCGGCGCCTCGCTGCAGGCCGAGGTCACCCTGCATGCCGATGCCTCGCTGCGCGAACGCCATGCCGAGGTCGCCGACGAGCTGCGCTTCCTGTTCATCACCTCGCAGTTGGAGCTTGCCGACGCGGCCGCCAAGCCGGCCGATGCCGTGCGCGTCGAAGGACTCGACGCCTGGGTCGCGGCCAGGCCGAGCGATGCGGCCAAGTGCGTGCGCTGTTGGCACTATCGGTCCGACGTCGGCAGTCATGCCGACGATCCCGAGCTTTGCGGCCGCTGCGTCGAGAACGTCAATGGCGCCGGTGAAGTCCGTCGCTGGTTCTGAACGCGCAGAATCCGGCCGTGTCCGCGACGGTGAATCGTCGCGGACACGGCCAGGTCAGCGTTTCCATCTGCTCCACCCATGCGTCGCGGCAACCATCGGTAACCCATGAACAACAGTCCCACCGCCCTGTCCTGGCTGCTGCTTTCGGTCGCCATTGTCATCGCCGACCAGCTCAGCAAGCTGGCCATCCTCGCCCATTTCCAGTTGCATGAAACGCTACCGCTGATCCCCGGCCTGCTGAACCTGACCCTGGCCTTCAACGACGGCGCGGCATTCAGCTTCCTGCAGAACGCGGGCGGCTGGCAACGCTGGTTCTTCACGGTCCTCGCCTTCGGTGTCAGCGCCGTACTCGTGGTCTGGCTCAGGCGCACGTCGCGTGGGGACTGGCGTACGGCGCTGCCGCTGTCCCTCGTGGTTGGCGGCGCGATCGGCAACGTCATCGACCGCGTGCGGCTCGGCCACGTGGTCGATTTCATCGATGTCCACTACGCCGGCTGGTCCTTCCCGGCCTTCAACGTCGCCGACTCGGCGATCAGCGTGGGCGCCGTCCTGCTGCTGTTTTTCGGTCTCTTCGGCAGCAAGGCGTCGGCTGCGCGATAATGGCCGGCATGCAAGTCCTACTCGCCAATCCCCGCGGCTTCTGCGCCGGCGTCGATCGAGCCATCGAGATCGTCGAGCGCGCGCTGGAAACCTTCGGTGCCCCGATCTACGTCCGCCACGAGGTCGTGCACAACCGCTTCGTCGTCGATTCGCTGCGCAACCGCGGCGCGGTCTTCGTCGACGAGCTCGACGAGGTCCCCGATGGGGCGACGGTGATCTTCAGTGCCCACGGCGTCTCGAAAGAGGTGCGCAAGGAGGCCGACCGACGCGGTCTGGCCGTGTTCGACGCCACCTGCCCATTGGTGACCAAGGTCCACATCGAGGTCGCCCGGCATGGCAAGGCGGGCAGGGACGTGGTCCTGATCGGCCATGCCGGCCATCCCGAAGTCGAAGGGACCATGGGCCAGTGGGATGCGAGAAACGTCGGCCGGATCTATCTGGTCGAGACCCCCGAGTGCGTGGCCGAGCTGAGGCCGGCGAATCCGGACAAGCTGGCCTACGTCAGCCAGACCACGCTGTCCGTGGACGACACCCGGGCCGTCATCGAAGCGTTGCGCCAGCACTTTCCGAAGGTGCTGGGGCCGCGGCACGACGATATCTGCTACGCCACCCAGAATCGCCAGGACGCGGTCCGTGAGCTCGGCCAGCAATGCGACATCGTCCTCGTGGTCGGATCGCCGAACAGCTCCAACTCGAACCGCCTGCGCGAACTGGCCGAAAAGCAGGGCGTATCCGCCTATCTGATCGACGGTGCCGACGACATCCGCCGCGAATGGCTGGACGGGCGCCAACGCATCGGCCTGACCGCCGGCGCTTCGGCGCCGGAAGGGCTGGTCAAGGATGTCATCGAACGCCTGCGCAGCTGGGGCGCCAGCGAAGTCCGGGAACTCGCCGGCAAGCCTGAAAACGTCACCTTCGCCCTGCCCAAGGGACTGCGCATCAACGTCGTCGCCTGAATCGGGCGGATCGGCCGCGTTGGCGCAAGCGGCATGGCCCCGCCCCCGCCCGCGGCCACCCCCTGCCGCTTATCCGGCAAATCCTACCTCGCACGAAAGCGGGCTTGCCGGGTCGACGCACGCCGCGTACGTTCATCGTCATAAGTCCGCTCCAGGACAAGGGGGATGCATGCCTGCTCGGCAAATTCGCTACAGCGTCGGTGATTCCGGTTCCCGTGGGGGGTTCGGGCTGGTCGAGTTGATGATCACGATCGCCATGGTCGCGGTCCTGACGGCGATCGCTCTTCCGAGCTACTCCTACATGATCCGGGGCAACCGCATCGTTACCCAGGCAAACGACTTGCTCAGCGCGTTCAACTACGCGCGCAACGAATCGATCACCCGCAGTCGGGGCGTAACGCTCTGTGCCGCGGATACCACGGCGGGAACCCCGGCCGGCTGCGGAGATGCAGGCGATTGGAGCAAGGGCTGGATGGCGTTCATTGACGACACTGCAGCGCCCACTGATCCGCCGCCGACCGCCGTCGATGCCGGCAGCGTACTGCGAACCTGGGTCGGCATTCCGCAGAACGTCTTGACCGTGGCTGACGACCAGGCCTTCATCCGCTTCAATCCCCGCGGCATGGCCAGTTCCAATCCGGATCCCGATGTCGTCTTTACCCTGAAACCGATCAGTGACTGCAGCAATCAGCAGCAACGCTCGATCGTCATCAATGCGCTCGGACGGTCGAGCTCAAGCAAGGTGAATTGCACATGAATCAGCCCTGTCTGCGCATGAATGGACGAGCAAGGACGCGAGGCTTCACCTTGCTGGAGGTCCTCATCGCGATGCTTGTCCTGAGTTTCGGTCTGCTTGGCCTGGCGGCGCTCCAGGCCTATTCGGTCAAGGCCAACCAGAGCGCGAACTTTCGCAGCCAGGCCACCGCGCTGGCCAACATGATGCTCGACAACATCCGCTCCAATCGCGAGCGGCTGGGCGACTACTACATCGATGACTATGAAGATGGCTTCGACTGCGGTTCGGATCCCGACGACTCCTCCGTCGGTGCCCATGACCTCAGTGTCTGGAGAATCCAGGTGAACTGCCAATTGCCCGAAGGGCGCGCCGCCGTGGCGCCGATCAGCGCGAACGAAGTAGCGGTGTGTATCCGCTGGAGCGATGAACGCTGGGAGACGGCGAGTGGAAATGCGGATGGCAAATGCACCGAGGATGCGGCCTCGTTCGGAGCGGGGCTCACCGCCGATGGGCCCGGCGCGGGCAGGGATGGGCAATTCAGTGTCTTCGTCGTTTCGAGTCGAATGTAGGCGGCCCTCATGACCATCAAGAAAACCACTGCATTCCCATCGTCCCTGGCGCAGGGGCAGTCAGGCGTCTCGCTGATCGAATTGATGATCGCCCTGGTGATCGCCGGGTTGCTCGCTCTCGGGCTGGTCCAGATATTCGGCGCCTCGAAGACAACTTCGGACATGCAGGAAGGTCTATCCCGCGTCCAGGAAAACGGCCGATTTGCGACCCAGTTCCTGCAGCGCCAACTACGCATGGTCGGGTTCATGGGCTGCGGCGCAGATACCGGGCGCGACACGCAGGCCACGTTTGTCAACCATCTTGCGACTTTTCCCGGTGACGCCGTTCCGGGTGGCAACAAGTTCCGGTTCCAGCGACAGATGGAGGCGTACACGCAGGGCACGATGACGGCGCCCACCGAACTGTCCGGATTGACCAACATGGTCGAAGGCAGCGATGTACTGATCCTGCGCATTTTCAGCGAGGAAAGCACACCGGTCGTCTCGATCAGCAAGACGGATAACGACCTGAGCCTGTACGTTGGCGAGCCAGATGCCCCGTTCCTGCCCGCGCCCGGAAACAATGTCCTGCTGGGCCTGCAGAATTGCCGCTCCGCGGACGTCTTTGTAGGCAGCTTGAGCGGGACGACGGCCGGTTCGTCCGTGGATGTCGCCGGCGCCTCGAACGGTAACGTCTACCTCGATCCCTCGGTCTCCAACTGCGGCACCGCACCGTGCCCCTGGGACTTCCGTATATCCAATGCGTTCCTCAATGCCAAGCCGCTCGTTGGCGACGCCAGCCTGAATGCCGAAGTGCATCGTGCCGAGTACTACGCGCTTTTCGTAAGGAGTGCGGTTCCGGGCGGTGTACCCTCGCTGTGGCTGCAGCGTTTCGATCGCGATGGGATCGATCTGCACGCGCCCGAGGAACTGGTCGAGGGCGTGGAAAACATGCAGTTGCGGTTCGGAGTCGATACCTCTGCAGACCCTGACGGCGCCATCGATGAGTATCGCAACGCCGAAGACGTCGTCGATGGAGAAGCGGACCCGGTCGCGCTCGATGACAACTGGAGGCGCGTGCTCAGTGTGCGGGTCGCCCTCCTGCTGCGCAGCCCGGCCCGGGCCGGAGTTCCGACCGGCAGCCGCACGTTCCGACTGATCGACACGGATGTGACTCCGCTCGAGACCAACGACGGGGCGATACGCGAGGTCTACGACACGACCATCGCCCTGCGCAATCGCCTGTTCAATTCCTGAGAACGCCATGAGCATGAACCTCCATCCCCGTTTCCAGCGCAACCAGGGCGCGATCCTGTTTGTCGCGCTGATCATGCTGCTGCTGCTGACCCTGCTCGGTGTCACCGCGATGCAGGTCACCATGCTCCAGGAACGCATGTCCGGAAATTTCCGCGCCCAGCAGGTCGCCTTCGAGCGTGCAGAAGGCCGCATGGCCGAAGGGCGCGACCTGGTCACCGACCCGCTCTACGCCTACGACAACATCTCACCGGTTCCGATCGGCCTCGGCTCCGGTGACACGATGCCATGGGATTCCTGGTTGACGACATATCCGCCGGCGCTCGAATTCGAGTTGCGCGTGCGCGCCTGTGGAGGCGCATGTCCCGAGCAGCGCGGAAGTGCCGTTGGAATCGATCCGAGCAGGAAGCCGCGCTTCTACATCATTTCCGGACAGGAAAAGGATCCTGGAAGTGATCCGGAAAGTGCCGCTTGGGCCACCGTGCAATCCATCTACGTTTTTTGATCCGTTCTCTGGACGGGAGAATCCAAATGAAAATGCTCAACACCAACCTGGTCACGATGCTCGCGCTGCTTTGCGCAGCGGCGGGGATCGCCCATCCTGTCGATGTGCGAGCCCAGGCCGCCAGCGGTGGCATCGATGTGGCCCAGCAGCCGCTTTTCACGGCGAGCGGCCAGCCGCCGCTCAACATGCTGGTCATGGGCAAGGACCACAAGATCTACTACGAGGCCTACAACGATGCCTCGGACCTGAACAATGACGGCGCGCTGGACATCGGCTACAAGCCGGCAACGCTCGATTACTACGGCTACTTCAATTCGTTTGCTTGCTACAGCTACTCGACCGATCACTTCGTCCCGGTCTCGGCGACCAGCAACAAGCAGTGCTCGGGAAGCTGGAGCGGCGATTTCCTCAACTACCTGACGACCTCGCGCATGGATGCGCTGCGCCGTGTGCTTTTCGGCGGCTGGCGCCAAGTCGACAGCACCACCCAGACCATCCTCCAGGGCGCCTACTTTCCGCAGGATGGCCACAGTTGGGGCAAGGAATACCAGAGCGTCGCCCGTGACGGTTACAACATCAGCAATTACTCGCCGCTGTCCGCCCCCGATGCGGGCAAGTACCACTTGTTTGCAGTGACCACAGTCACCGGAAACACGAATACCTACACTGCCGGTTACCAGGCGCCGCTGTTCCGCGTGCTCAAGAACACCGACAAGCGCGTCTGGAACTGGTTGTCGATCGAAGGCCCGGTTGCAGGCAACAAGTGTTTTACCGCGTCCAATTCCCGCGTGGACTGTGTGCCCTCCAGTGCGGCCACGAGCACCTGGGATCTGGTCCCGGCCTCGATGTATACGGCATTGAGCATTACGACCTGGAAATGGACATCCGGAACCGGCACGCACCCCACCAATGCGAGCCAGATGAACACGTTGTTCAATAACAATGCAAATGCAACGAATCGTTGTGGAACGGGCGTCATTTCCCTGATCGATGCGACCGGCAGTAACAACAATCCGTTCGCAGGCACCAACGGCTGTACGCATGACAACTACATCACGCGAATGACCGGCACGATTACCGTTCCAACAACGGGCAGCTATCGCATCGGCGTCGACGGGGATGACGCTGTCGAGGTGCAGATCGACGGTACGGTGGTCGCTGGCTGGTACGGCGGCCATGGAAACGACCGCAGTGACGCGGGGTTGCTGTCACATTCGGGAACGATCAATCTCACCGCGGGAACCCACACGGTGGTTTTCCGCCACGAAGAAGCGGGTGGTGGCGACAACTGGGGACTGTTCCTCAATACGCCGGCGAGTGTGACGTCGCGAGACGACTATCTGGTTCGCGTTGAAACCTGTCCGGCAAGCAACGCCGCCGTTCGCGAGCCGTCCTGCAAGGCCTATCCAAATGGTCAGTTCAAGCCGACCGGCATCCTGCATGACTACGGCGAATCTTCGCGCATGTACTTCGGCCTGATCACCGGTTCGCAGAACAATAATCTCGAGGGCGGTGTGCTTCGCCGCAACATGTCGAATTTCGGCAGCGAGATCGATCCGGACACGGGGCAGTTCCGGTCGGGTGTCAATGGCATCGCAAATTCCATCAGTCGCCTGCGCATGATTGGCGGCAACTACAACGGATCGACGACCAACAACCTCAATTCCGATACCAACTGGAACTGGGCCAATGGTACCGGCAATTGCCCCTCTATCGGCGACCGTGCGATCAACAACGGCGAATGCCGCATGTGGGGTAATCCGCTGGCAGAAATGATGTACGAGAGCATGCGTTACTACGCCGGTGCTGCGGCGCCGACGGCCCGATTCAATACCGGTGGCGCTTCGGCCGGCACGACCGAGGAAACCACGATGGGTCTGACCAGGGAAACCTGGAAGGACCCCTATGCCGCAGCGCCCGCGGGCGGTGGCTTCCTGTCGTGCTCGCGGCCGTTCCAGACCGTCATCAGCGATATCAATCCAAGCTATGACGGCGACCTGCCGGGAAGCGCATTTACTGGCGCCATTACGACAACAAGTACGACGCCAGGCTCCATCAGCGGATTCAACGCTTCGAGCGAAGGCCAGGCTATCTGGAATTCCGAGTTCGGCGCAGGCGGCCGCTCGGTGTTCATCGGTGATGTCAATAACGTGACCGATGGCGCGCCAACGGCAAAGACCGCCTCCAGCTTCGGCAATATTCGCGGCCTTGCTCCCGAAGAACCGACCAAGGGCGGCACGTACTATTCGGCCAGCGTGGCACGTTTCGCGCGCGTCACCGATTTGAATTCCATTACCGGCAATCAGAATCTCAGCACGTACGCAATCGCCCTTGCGTCGCCACTGCCGCGCATTGAGTTTCCTGTGGGCGACGGCAGGATCACGCTGCTTCCGTTCGGCAAGACCGCAAGCGGCACCTTCGGTGGCGGCACTCGCAAACCGACCAATACGATTGTCGATTTCTACGTCGAGCAGATCGTCAATTTGCCGGGCCAACCGTTCGACGCGACGATCAACGGCGGACGCCCCTACGCTGTCTTCCGCATCAACTACGAGGACGTCGAGCAAGGCAATGACCATGACATGGATGCGATCGTCCGCTATCTGATCAATGCCAATGCCGATGGCACCGTCACGGTGACGCTGAATTCAGAGTACGCGGCCGGCAGCGCAGACCAGAACATGGGTTTTGTCATGTCCGGAACTACCGAAGACGGCGTTTATCTCGACGTTCGCGATAGCGACTCCGGCACCGGCAGTTTTCAACCTTATGCTCTGAATACCCCAAATCCGGTGCTACCGGGTGGCTGCGGCATTACCTCGCCGCCGACGGCGTGCGGCCAGCAATTGCCGCTGAATTCGACCCGGGTGTTTACCCCGTCGCCGTCCGGCGCCACGGGTGGAGCGACGATCCTCAAGAATCCGTTGTTCTATGCAGCCAAGTACGGCGCCCCGACGCCGAGCGCAGTCGATGCAGACAATGACGGCGTTCCAGACAACTACTTCCTCGTCACCAACCCGGCAACCCTGCGGGCGCAGCTCGACAAGGCATTCGCGGACATCATCGCCAATTCTCAGCCTACCGCGAGTGTGGCGACGAGTACGCCTCGTTTCGTGCCAGGCGCGACCCTGGCTTATGAGGCGTCCTACAAGTCGCTCGACTGGTCCGGCGATATCAAGGCCTACAACCTTCGTGCCGATGCCACCTACAACTCGGGAACCGAGGTGTGGAGTGCAAGCGGCAGCATGCCGGCGCCCGGCGCCCGCAATGTGTTTACCGCAGAGCCGGTCTCGGGTGGCTTCTCTGGTGTGCCGTTTACGACCTCCGGCCTCGATGCGGCCATGGAGGCGCGCGTGCAGGGAACGCTGGACCCGGCCGTTTTCACGATCAGCGAATTGATCGATTACATCAAGGGGGACAAGTCGAACGAACAAGGTGCGGCTACCTGCGTAGTCTCCACCGATTGTCCTTACCGGATTCGCAGCTCAAAGGTTGGCGATATCCTGAACTCGACGCCTGCGGTCATCGGCGTCACGAGTTTCGGTTATGGCAGCATCCTGCGCGATATCGCGAGTACCGCTGCCGATGAATACCCGGCCTACGTCGAAGCCAAGAAGACCATCTTCGGAAACACCTCGCAAACGCCGATCCTGTTTGTCGGCGCCAATGACGGCATGCTGCATGCGTTCGACGGCCGCGCAGGCTCGGGTGGCGGCACCGAGTTGTTTGCCTACATTCCCAACGCCGTACTCGGCAACCTGCATGAACTGGCCCAACCGGGCTATGTGCATCGCTACTTCGTCGATGCTTCGCCGACTGTCAGCGACGCCTATCTGGGAACCTGGAAGACGGTGCTGCTCGCATCGACTGGAGCCGGTGCACGCGCCGTGTTCGCGCTTGACGTGAGCGATCCGCGCAATTTCGACCAGAACGACGTGTTATGGGAGTTCAACGACAGCCTCGACACGGACATGGGCCAGTTTGTAGGTCGCCCCTACATGGGCATCACCGAGGGCGGCCAGTGGGTTGCCGCGTTCGGCAATGGCCTGAACAGTGACCGCCAGCGCGCCATCCTGTACATCATGGATCTTGAGACCGGAACCGAAGTCGCCAAGATCGATACCGGCGTGGGATGTCCATCCACGACCTCGGGCTGCGTCGAAGGACCCAACGGTCTTGCAACGGCGGTGCTGGTCGACAACAGCGGCAATGGCGCGGCCGATACGGTCTACGCGGGCGACTACCAGGGCAACATGTGGCGGTTCGAACAGAACCTGAGCAGTGGAGCCTGGGCGCTCGGCAACGGTGGTCAGCCGATCTTCCAGGCCCGCGACACCAGCGGCAAGAAGCAATCGATTACGAGCGGTGTCTACGCGGTCGCCAATCCGATTGGCGGCACGATGGTCATCTTCGGCACCGGTCGCTATCTGAATGCGAACGATGCCGATGAAACGCAGATCGGCTTGGGCACCCGCCCCGCGGTTGATTCGATCTATGGCATCTGGGACAGCCGCAGCTATGACGATGTCAACGATGTATGGACCAGCTTCTTCCCGATCGCGACGCGAACCAGCGGCACCTATGCCGATCTCGAACGCCAGCAGATCACGAGTTATACCCCGTTGGGAGCTGGCGGTATCAACGGTTACCGGACCGCGACGCGCAACCCGGTCGACTATCGCCTGACCGCCACCGGTCCGGGCAAGCTGGGCTGGTACCTTGACCTGGCGTGCACCGGATGTCCGCTCGCGGACCAAGCCCTGATTGATGGTGAACGGGTGACGGCTACGCCGGATGGCGTCCTCAGCGACGTGATCTTCAATACGTTCCGTCCCGAGGGTGATACCTGCGAGCCAGGAAGTCTGAACGCAACGATGGTGCTCGACGCGCTGACTGGCGCGGCGGACTATATTCCGGTTCCACCGGAAGGTGGCTGGCCGGTTGGCCAGGAACCGCCTCCGGGTCCGTTGGTGGGTACCGATACGGTTCGCGGACCGCCTCCAGGCGAGCCGCCGATCGTCATCATCCGTCCGCCGAATCCGGGAGTTCCGTGTCTGCAGGGAACGCCTGGATGTGATCCGCCGCCGCCGGAGTGCGATCCCACGACGGATCCGACCTGTGTGCCGCCGATCAGGAAATGCGAATGGCGGTCACCGAATTCGGCTGGCCGTCCTCCGGGCAAGGCCATACCATGTGGTCGCATTTCGTGGAAGCAGATTCGATAGCGCGGTTGGTACGTGAGCCAGGCCCATGGACGGGCCTGGTCAAACCGGGGCAGGGATGGTCCCTGAACTTGAAAACAGGCCTGGCAGGATGACGCTCCGGCCGCGCAGCGAGGGCAAGATCTTGAAACAGCTCAGGGGATTTACACTAATCGAACTGCTGATCGTGATTGTCATCGTGGCGGTCCTTGCCGCGATCGCGCTACCGGGTTACCAGGATCACGTACGCAAGACGCGTCGCACCCAGGCCAAGGCCGACATGCTGGAGATCACCCAGATGCTCGAGCGCGAATTCACCCTGAACCGAAGCTACGAGGGCTTCGATACGAGTGGATTTGACCAGTCTCCCCGGAGCGGCAAAGCCTACTATGCGATTACCTATGCGCCGGATCCCATGATCAACTCCTACACGATCACGGCCACCCCGGTCGATTCCCAGCTCAACGACACAAAATGCGGCGTCCTGACCCTCGACAATCTTGGCGCCAAGACTGCGGACGGAACCCTGGGAGCGGCCGGCTGCTGGTAGGGAGTGACTGCCCTCCCCAAAAGAGTCGCCGGCAACATGCGACCGTCTGCATTGGCTTGTCGAAACAGGGCCTGGCGTCTATACTCCGCACCCCGCGAGCGCCGGAATAGCTCAGTTGGTAGAGCGCGTCATTCGTAATGATGAGGTCGTAGGTTCGATTCCTATTTCCGGCACCATTCTCCGGCTCTCCTTGCGCAGACCGGGTCAACGGCGGGCTATCCCGGGCAGCAGCGGCGGGCAAGGCGGAGACATCGTCACGGTGTCCAGCCGAATGGGCGATTAACTCAGCGGTAGAGTGCCACCTTCACACGGTGGAAGTCAGTGGTTCGATCCCACTATCGCCCACCATTCCTTCTCCCAACCGCTTGGTTTCTTGCTTGTCGCACCGGCTGGCGAAGTCCGGGCCGCATGGGTCTTGATGACCCATCACGAGAGACGATTCCCAGGTCGAGGCCGTGGAGGCCGCGTCGCAGTGCCCATCGTGGGCCGGGCTCGGAGCGCGCCGGCATCGGAACACGAAAATGGGGCACCGGGCGATGCCCCAGATAGTGGAACGTAGAATTTGCCACGGTCGGGGACAGGTCACCGGGTGACTGCCAACCTTACCGCGATCAATGCCCGATCAGAAACCAGCGTTCGTAGAGCAGCGACAGCTCCGTTCCAAAAACGAACCAGACCCAGCCGGCCATGGCGATAAAGGGTCCGAATGGAATTGGCGTGCTGCGATCCTTTCCGCCAACGAACAGGGCGATGCCGCCGACCAGGGCGCCGACCAGGGAGGAGAGGAGGATGACCGGCAGCAATGCCGTCGCTCCCATCCAGGCGCCGAGCGCACCGAGCAGCTTGAAGTCGCCGTAGCCCATACCCTCCTTGCCGGTAAACCACTTGAACAGCCAGAACACCAGCCACAGGCTGGTCCAGCCTATCGCCGCACCCAGGATCGCTTCGGAAGGACCAACGAAGACGGGGATCAGTGAAAGCAGCAGTCCGAGCCAGAGCAAGGGCAGGGTCAGTTGGTCGGGCAATAGCTGGGTCCGCGCGTCGATACCTGAGGCGGCGATAAGTATCCAGGTAAATGCCAACCCGGCCAGCAATGGCCATCCGAACCCGAATTTCCAGGCAACGATCGCGCACGCCAGTGCGCTCAGCAGCTCGACCAACGGGTATTGCCACGAAATGTGTGCTTTGCAATAGCGGCAGCGACCGCCGAGGAAGAGGTAGCTCAAGAGCGGAATATTCTCGAGAGGAGTCAGTGCATGCTTGCAATGCACGCAATGCGAGCCATGGAAGACGAGGTCAGGTGGAGGCGGGTCCGTCTCGACCGGCGCGTTGCCGAGGATATCGAGTGCCTGCGCCCTCCAATCGTGTTCCAGCCGCCGGGGCAAGCGCAGGATCACCACATTCAGAAAGCTGCCGACCAAAAGGCCCAGCACCGCGGCAAGCGGAATCAACAGGGCAGGCTGTTCAAGCCAGGCTGGGTCCATGAATCGATGATCTCCGCAGTTTGATCGCCAAAATACCAGCTTGACCTTGGCGTTGGCGAACGCTTGAACCTATCGAATCAATGCGCAGAATCGCGCCGGGTGCAGAACAGGCTGCCGCAGCGGGCAGCCGGGCCTCGTTGGGCGGGCAAAAGACCACTCGCAACCGACCGCCACGCTGGGGTGTGGCGATACCCGCGCCTTTTCGCCAGCGCCTCCGCGAGGCGCCGGAATCAGCCAACCACGGAACCGAGCTTGAAGATCGGCAGGTACATGCCGATGACCATGCTGCCGACGATCACGCCGATGATGACCATGATGAACGGCTCCAACAGGCTGGCCAGGGCATCGACGGCGTTGTTGACTTCCTGTTCGTAGAACTCGGCGATCTTGAACAGCATGGCATCGAGTGCACCGGATTCCTCGCCGATCGATACCATCTGAACGACCATGTTCGGAAACAGGTTGGTCTGCCGAATGGCAAGCTGGAGCTGATGACCGACAGCCACGTCTTCGCGGATGCGCTTGACCGCATCGTTGTAGACGACGCTACCGGTAGCGCCGGCAACCGAATCCAGGGCTTCCACCAGCGGGACGCCGGCCCGGAAGGTAACGCCCAGGGTCCGCGCAAAGCGGGCCATGGCGGATTGGCGAAGAATTTCACCGACCACCGGGATCTTGAGCAGTCCTCGTCCGACCAGATGCGCAAACTTGTCCGATCGTTTGTAGAGCATGACGATGCCGAAGATGCCGCCGACGAATACCAGCAGCATCAGCCACCACCACTGGACCATGAAGCGCGAAAGGCTGACCAGCATCTGGGTAAAGGCAGGAAGGTCGGCGCCGAAATTCTTGAATACCGTTTCGAACTGCGGGATGACGAAAATCAACAGAACCGCCGAGACGATCACGGCCACGGAAAGGACCATGGCCGGGTAGAACATCGCCTTCTTGATCTTGCCCTTGATCGCTTCGATGTTTTCCTGATAATTGGCGATCGTGTCGAGCACGGTATCGAGAACGCCGGCCGATTCGCCGGCACGGACCAGGTTGCGATACAGCTCGTCGAACTGGACCGGATACTTGCCGAGAGCTTCGTTCAGCGCAGAGCCGCCCTCGATCTCGGTCTTGATATCGACCAGCATGTCCTTCATCCGGGGATTGTTCTGGCCGCCGGCGACGATCTCGAAGCCCTGCACCATGGGCACACCGGCAGCCATCATGGTCGCGAGCTGGCGGCTGAACACCGAAATATCCCGAGGCTTGATCGTCTTGCCGGTCTTGCCGAACAGTGGCTTGGGTTTGGCCTTGACGGTCTGCGGGTTGATGCCCTGGCGCCGCAGCTCGGCCTTGACCAGGCTCGCGCTCTTGGTCGTATGCTCACCTTTGAGCTTGACGCCGCGTTTGTCTATGCCGGTCCAGACATAGGTCTCCATCTGACTCACTTTGGCGCGCGACTGGCCGACGGTCGTCTTGACGCCGGCTCTCGCGGTTGCGGTCGTGGTTGCCATGATTTAGTCCTTGGTGACTCGGTTGATTTCTGCAAGGCTGGTGACGCCGTTGCGTGCTTTCAGCAGTGCTGAAGCGCGCAGGTCGCGAATGCCGTCGGCCCGGGCCTGGTCGGCGATCTGGATGGCGGATCCGCCGGAGAGAATGATCTTTGCGATGGATTCGGTCAGCGGCATGACCTGGTAGATGCCGGTGCGTCCCTTGTAGCCCTCATTGCAGCCCGAGCAGCCAACCGCCTCCTGCAACTGCATGCCGGCGGCAATGTCTTCCTTGGTGAAGCCCTCGGCCAGCAGGGCGGCTTCTGGAAGCTCAAGCGGCCGCTTGCATGTGTGCAGGCGCCGGGCGAGTCGCTGGGCGATGATCAGGGTCACCGAGGAGGTGATGTTGTAGGGCGCGATGCCCATGTTCATGAGGCGTGCGATAGTTTGCGGTGCGTCATTGGTATGCAGCGTGGACAGCACCATGTGGCCGGTCTGCGCGGCCTTGATCGCGATTTCCGCGGTTTCAAGATCGCGGATTTCGCCGACCATCACCACGTCGGGATCCTGGCGCAGGAAGGAGCGCAAGGCGGCGGCAAACGTCATGCCGCGCTTGGTGTTCTGCTGGACCTGGTTGATGCCAGGTACGCGGATTTCGACTGGATCCTCGACCGTGGAGATGTTGCGTCCCTCGGTGTTGAGGATATTCAAGGCCGTATAGAGCGATACGGTCTTGCCCGAGCCGGTCGGTCCGGTGACCAGGACCATGCCATAAGGCTTTTCGATCGCATCGAGGAACAGTTCGCGCTGATCGTCCTCGTAGCCGAGCTTGTCGATGCCCATCTTCGCGGCAGAGCCATCGAGGATACGCATTACGATCTTCTCGCCGAACAGCGTCGGACAGGTGCTGACGCGGAAGTCGATCGATTTCGTCTTAGACAGATTGAGCTTGATGCGACCGTCCTGCGGCACCCGGCGCTCGGCGATATCGAGACCCGCCATGACCTTGATGCGCGAGGAGATGCGCGGTGTCAGCCGGATCGGCGGCGAGGCCACGTGTCGCAGCATGCCGTCCATGCGCAGGCGCACGCGATAGTTGGTCTCATACGGTTCGAAATGGATATCCGAGGCACCGCGCTTGATCGCGTCGACCAGCACCTTGTTGACGAAGCGCACGACCGGCGCGTCATCGGCACTGTTGGCATCGACACCGGTACCGCCCTCGTCCTCGCCGCCGACATCGCCCAGGTCGAGATTCTCGAGCCCCTCGGCATCATCCATTTCCTCGATCGTAGTGCTGGTGGCGTTATGTGCCTGCTCGATGGCGCGCTCGAGCTGCTGCTCGTCGACCAGGATGGGTTCGATGATGTGGTTGGACTGGAACTTGATGTCGTCCAGGGCACGCAGGTTGGTCGGGTCGGAGACGCCGACGAACAGGCGGTTGCCGCGCTTGAACAGCGGCAGGGCCTTGTGCTTGCTGATCAATTCTTCCTTGACCAGCTTGATCGGTATCTGGCTCAGGTCGAGCGCGGTGACGTCGAACAGCGGAACGCCGAATTCGAATGACGAGGCCAAAGCGATCTGCGCGGTCGAGACCAGGCCGTTCTCTGCGAGCCAGGCGCCAATTGGAATCTTCTGCTTGCTGGCGTCCTCGATCGCCTTGCGCGCGTCGTTTTCGCCCAACAGGCCTTCCGCGACCAGACGCCGGCTGATACCGGAAAGTCCGACCAATGTGCCCGTATTCAGCTGTGTTGCCATAAGAATGTCGCGCAAGTCCCCGTAACCACTGTTGAATCTACCGCAAATATCATGCCGAAAGAACACCCGCGGAGACGTATAGTGGCCCATTCCACACTATTTGGCCCCGAGAGGAGCACGCCGGGACGCGCCCTGAGCTTTTCGGGCGGCCAAAGGCGCGGCCCGGAATGCCCGATGCCCAGCGATTAGCGACTATGATCAGGGACCAGTATTCCGACGAGAAAGAGCAGGAGATCGGACAGAATAGTGACTCCCCGGAAGGCCAGGGCGGCGTAGAGTGCCTCCGCTTCCCCACACACAGGGCCAAGCAGGCCCACCAGCAAGGCCTCCCTGACCCCAAGTCCCCCGGGGGATCCGATAACGAGGAAACCGCCGAGCCAGCAGACCGCAATCGTTGGTAGCAACTCCAGCGCATCAAGAGCGGGCGCTTCGAACAAGAATCTGAAAGCGATCGCGGCCAGGGCAAAAAAGGAACAGTAGCAGGCCGTAGCTCCCAAGACCCCGCCAATTCCGGCGTGCCAGGTGCCGTCCAAGGCCGACATCCTGTCACGCAAA
This sequence comes from Dokdonella immobilis, assembly GCF_900115085.1. Taxonomy (GTDB): domain Bacteria; phylum Pseudomonadota; class Gammaproteobacteria; order Xanthomonadales; family Rhodanobacteraceae; genus Dokdonella; species Dokdonella immobilis. Next base: position 149,972 of record NZ_FOVF01000007.1, read on the forward strand.
CGTAGCCAGTAGAAAATTGCGATCAGTCCGAAGAAGCCGACCAGGATGATCCATCGCCAAGGTGCCAGCCATTGCAATGCTCCCGGCAACCCCGTCGCCGGCATAGCAAAAGAGAGCGACACGGCCACCGCCACAAGTAGAATGGATTCTGCTACGGCGGCCGTCGCCACGGGGACATGGTCGAGCCCCTGCTGGCGTGCATGAACATGTCGGGCGGCTAAATGGAACACGTTTCCAGGCGCATATTTTGCGAGCTGAGCGCGCATGTGGCCTCGTACCGCTGACGTCGCCGTAATGGATGGGCTCGCCAATGCGCGAAGCAGCAGCCACCATGCGATTGCCAGCAGCACGCCTCCTGCGGAATAGACCAGGGTGGCCAATCCCATGCCGGAAATCAGGGAGGGCCAGGGTGCAAGCGCGGCGACCCGGGGAGCGAGTTGCACGAAGCGCCAGAGAACGAATCCCAGGCAAACCACGGTAAGTCCGGCGCCGATCCAACGCGTCGGTCGGGTCAGCGACGCCGGCATAGCAGCATGGTCCAGGGCAGTGGGGTCCGAACTTCGACAAGATCGAATCGTGTTGCCACGAACGACTTGAACCCCTCCCGGCCCCAGTGATTTACATGACCCGGGGTATTGCCCAGTCGGCTCAGGTATCTACCTCGCATCATGTTCAGGGCGCGCCAGACAGGCTCCCGCGGTACGCTCGCCAGCAACCATCGCGTAGTGAGCGACTCAAGCACCGCCAAGCCTGCGTGTGGATCATCGAGATGCTCCAGGACTTCGCAGCAAACGACCAGAGGACTCGGTGAGGTTCCGACCATTTGGTCGAGTGCGCAGGAAGAAAATTCGATTTCGAGTGAGGCGTCGCTTGCGCGCTTGCGCGCTTCCAAGATGGCCTCATCGGCAATGTCGAATGCGCGCATGCGTACTCCGGCTGCAGCGAGTCGCATGCTTAGTTCGCCTTCGCCACAGCCCACCTCGATGGCACTTTCGACAGCTGCAACTTTGCAAAGCGAATCGAATGCTTCGAGAAATCCCCGCATCAGGTATCGGGCAATCGGATTCCGGGTGTGATACTTGTCGTAGTAGTTCCCGGCTGGCTGCGCCGTGCTCACGCTTTCCTCTCCCGAACATCTCGATCCCGATTGCCAAGCTCAAGCCGTCGCAGTCGCCACTCGATGCGTTCCAACAGTCGGCGGTTGACGGCCAGCAGATCGGCGAGAAAACCGAGGACAAAAATCAGCAGGCCAATAGTCACGCAGGCAGCTGCCAGAATTACCGATTGGATATGTCCCTCGCCTTGCCCGAGCAGGCGAAGGACCAGATAACGCGCGCCAGCGCCGAGGCCGATGAGCATGAACAGGCTGCTGATCAGCCAAAAGAACATCAATGGCTTGTAGGTGGCAAAGATGCGCACGATCGTGGACATCGAGCGGGTCACGTAGTTGGCGATTCCCTTTACAAGACGCGAGGGACGCATGTCCGGGTTGGTGCGGATCGGAACCGATGTCACGCGAATGTTGCTGCGCCCAGCCTGAATGATCGTTTCTAGGGTATAGGTATAGGAATTGAAGACATTCAGGCGAGTGGCGACGTCTCGCGTCATGGCGCGAAAGCCGCTCGGTGCGTCTGCGACTTGTGTGCCGGAGGCGAAGCGGACGGCCCAGCTTCCAATGCGTTGCAAGCGCTTCTTTATCCAGGAAAAATGATCGGTCTCGCTGATTGGTCGTTCGCCGACAACCAACTCGGCTTCTCCGTTCAATATGGGAAGCACGAGAGCGGCGATGTCACGCGCATCATATTGATTGTCGGCGTCGGTGTTGACGATTATGTCAGCTCCTGCTGCAAGCGCCGTATCTAATCCTGTCATGAACGCCGTCGCCAGTCCTCGGTTCACCGGAAGTCTGACTACATGATCCACCCCCAACGACCGGGCGACGGCCGCAGTTGAGTCCGAGGAACCGTCATCAATTACCAGCCACTCAACGGAGCTGCAGCCCTCTACTTTTCTAGGGAGCTCTGCCAGCGTCACCGGCAACGATTCTGCTTCATTGAAGCAGGGAATCTGAATGATCAGTTTCATGAGGGCGTGGAGTCCGTCGAAAATCGTTCGTGTGGGCAGGTTGATACAGTCTGACGCTTCGGTCGATTACCGCACGTTCTTCCATGGCGATCGTTTGCGGTCGCATCGTACTCACTTGGACTCGAGCGCCTCAATGGCACTCCTCAATTCTGCGACTTTAGAATCCAGCAGTCCAAAATGATTGAACGCGCGCAACTCATTCAATGCAGAATTTGCCTCTCCCTTCTTGCCTCTCGCAACCAGTAATTTCACCAAATTGGCTCTCGTCTCGATATCACTGGGCGCCTGTCGAATTGCCAGCCGAGTTTGCTCCTCAGCCAAGTCTGAATCTTTGAGATAATTGAATGCAAACTGGCCATAGAGGGAAAAGAGTTGTGCGTAGCCGCCTGGGTGTCGAGTTGCAGCCTTGAAAGCTCTATCCAGATGGGCGACATCAACAGAGCAAACCCCATTTTCAAAGCATGCCATCAATCCGCCAAGTGCGGAAACATCAACAGAAGATACGGGGCGCTCACCGAGCTTTGAGATAAGCGTCTCCCACCATCCATCCTTTATCGGCAAGCCGCGATCGGCGCTTGCGACGATAAGTAGTTGGCTGAGAACGGCATCTGTGTTTGGTCTGGCGGACATTTCCTCCAGAATTGCGAAAGCTTTTCGGCGCATGGGCTCCGGATCGCCGTCCTTAGTTGATCTGAGGAGGACGAGTGCGTACTCGTACTGTGCAGCGGAGGAGTCGGGCCTTTTGGCTGCGTCCGTCGCCGCGAGGGTTAGCGGTGTTGACCACTCCAATGCACGCAATGCGGTGGTAAAGGCGTAGAAGGCGAAGAGTGAGGTGACGCCCAACGCGACGATCCGCGCTCTCAGCCGAGGTCCTTCGAGGACGAGGAGCGAGGCGACAGCAAGCAATAGGCCGACGGATGGAAAATAGTTGCGATGCTCGAAAGCGAGCATCAATGGGATTACGGTTGCGGTGAGCACATGGCCGCCGAAGAACCAGAAGATGCCCAAGGCAAAGAGGGGGCGCCGGGTTCGTTGCCAGAATGCAAGGCCGATCAGGCCAGCGATGGCCGCCAATGCAGCGAAGGTGGTTGGGGGGTCAAAGAGACCTTGTGAGATCGATATGTCGTCGTGGTAGAGCGTC
>NZ_FOVF01000002.1 GCF_900115085.1 Dokdonella immobilis
CGCCGCTTTTTTTAAGATCTCGTTCTCTTCCTTGAGCCGCGCATTCTCGCGCTGAAGGGCCGCCAGCGAACCTGCTTCGACCTTTGGACGGCCGCTGCCCTGAAAGGCCTTATCACCTTTCTTCTCGGCATCCTCCACCCACTTGTAAAGACGATTGCGCGGAATGCCCAATTCACGGGCCAACTCGGCGGCCGGCTTCTTCGCTGCGCGGAACAGCCGAACCGCCTCTCGCTTGAACTCTGACGTGAATCGACGACGCTTTTCCATCGGACACCTCCTTCCGGGGATTGTCCCCGTTTTGTGGTGTCCGAGAAATCAGGGGTGGTCCACGCATGATTCGTACGTACGATTCGCAATTTCGCGACGTCAGGATAGCTTGGCCATCCATCATCACTAGACAGCAATGAATTTGCCGCAGGGGTCGTTCTGGAGGGGACAAACTGCGCCATTCGACGTCTCTTTGTCGTCAACCTTTGCGCATTCTCCGCAAGCGTCCGCATCCCGGTCGGGCGAATAGCCGAAAGAAGGGGTCACCATTTCGCCTCCGCTGTCAATCAGGCAAAACGCTTTCGTCCACTGAGCGAGCAGCGGAATGGCGGGTCCCGTTATCGTTGTCGACCAGGGGAAACGAATGGGGTCAGGTTGACCCCGTTCTTGCACGTGCACGGGAGTCCGCAGGCCGCGGCCCCACCGCCGGAATCACAGGAGGCCATCAGCAGCAGACAGACTGACAGAAGCGCACCTTTCCCGCCCATCCTTTGGAAAATCTGTCCATTCAGGGTGGAGGCAATGCCCGGCCTGGCACATAGGGATAAGAACCTATGCGACCAGACTGAGCCACGTCGGTCAGAACATCCCGCGCTATTCCCATCGGTTCGCGTTGACTCGGCGCATGGACGCAGCCGGAATCGCTCCAAAGTTCATGGCAGACACTCCAGCGATGAGCGATGAAATACCAGTCGCGGACCAGCACGCCCCTTGCCGTCGCCGACCAGTATTCGCGGATATCGCCTGCGAATTCGGCGGACCGTTCCGGAGGCGCCGCGACATAGGCAGCGAGCATGGCTTGCCAGGTCGCCGGCGTGGCCAGCAGCGAATTGGGAATCAGAACACCGATGGACACGACGAGGGCGAGTGCAAGATTGGCAGCGGGCTTGAGTCGACCCTTTACGAACAGAACCAGAAGGGCCATCCCGCAGGCGACGATGCACAGCGCCAGCGCAAGTGTCCAGCCACTCAGCAGGAGCGAGAAGTCGTGCGCAATGTTGACGGCGAGCGTCATCGGGATGGCGTCCTGTCATCGCTCGTCTGGCGATTACCCGGAGACTACGTTAGTTGAGGGGTTGGCGCAGCCCGTTGGCGGTGCGCAGGTGGAGCAGTCCGAGCGAGGAGGCAGGAGCCCTTCCTGGACAGGGAGACTGGCCGATCCGGGGATTAATGGGGGGCGACTCGCATCAAGGAGTTGCGGAGCGCGATCGCGCGGCGTTTAGGATACTCGGGAGGGAACTCTGAGCGTTGCCGTATCGAGCGGAAGGCTGCTTCCGCCCGGTTCGTTGCTACCCGCTACCCTTACATCCTCAGCGCGATCTGACCGGCCATTTCTTCGACGCGGCGCCGGGCCGTGTCCATCGAAGCATGGAATTCCATGCTCGGTGCCACTTCCAGTTCGCGGACCGACCAGAAGGTCAGTGCGTAGTTGCCATCCGGCCAGGGTCCGGAGATGCCGGCGACCGGGATATGGCCAACGAGCGCGACGGACAGGGCGCCGTCATAGCGTGATTCCCAGTCGATGGCCGACATCGATGCATCCGTCTTGCGTGATCCGAAACTGAAGATGCTGCCCATGGTGGTTTCCCGGTTGGATGGGTGTTGCCTTGTCAATGATTGAGGGAGCAAGCGCCATGCCAATGTCCCATTTTGTTGTTCGAGTTCGCACTTTTCGCCGGAGCGCACAGTCAAAACGACGATTGCTGCGCCTCGGGCCGCTCATGGCCGGCGTTGCGGCTGAGCCGAAGATGATGGTCGGCCGCGGCGTTGTAACAGACTGACAGCGACAGACCCTGACAGACCGTGCCACTGGGACAGGGCGGACATTGCCGAAGTGCCGTGCTCCCGTTGCGTTTCCTGGACGACGACGCCCGGACGACACGCGAGCCGGTGGCTGCGCCTTTGACATGCGGATGAACAAAAAAAGGCCGGCAATGGCCGGCCTTTTCCTGGTGACTCGCGCCGGCAGGGCCGGCGCAGTCGTTCGGGTTACTTCAGTCCACGGAACTCGAGCAGCGGTTCGACGCTCGGATCCTTGCCGCGGAACTCGCGGTACATCTTGGCGAGTTCCTCGGAGTTGCCGCGCGAAAGGACCTGGTCGCGGAAGGTCTGGCCGTTTTCGCGGCTCATGCCACCGTGCTCCTTGAACCACTGGAAGGCGTCGTGGTCGAGCACTTCGCTCCACAGGTAGGCGTAGTAACCGGCCGAATAGCCGCCGCCCCAGATGTGGGCGAAGTACGGGGTCTTGTAGCGCGGCGGAACTTCGGCCATGTCGATCTTGTAGTTCTTCAGCGCATCGGTCTCGAACTTGTCGACGTCCTGCTGCGGGGCGTCGGCGGACAGGCCGTGCCAGGCCTGGTCGAGCAGGGCGGCGGCGAGGTACTCGACCGTGGCGTAGCCCTGGTTGAAGGCGCGCGCCTTGACGATCTTGTCGACCAGTTCCTGCGGCATCGGCTCGCCGGTTTCGTTGTGCTTGGCGTAGTTGGCGAACACGGTCGGCTCGAGCGCCCAGTTCTCGTTGAATTGCGAGGGGAACTCGACGAAATCGCGCGAGGTGTTGGTGCCGGCGATGCTCGGATACTTCACGTTCGAGAACATGCCGTGCAGGGCATGGCCGAACTCGTGGAACATCGTGGTCACGTCATCGAAGCTGAGCAGGGCGGGCTGGCCGTCGGCCGGCTTGGTGAAGTTGCAGACGTTGAAGACCACCGGCTGGGTGCCGGTCAGGCCGTTCTGCTCGACGAACACGTCCATCCAGGCGCCGCCGCTCTTGCTCGGGCGCTTGTAGTAGTCGGCATAGAACAGGGCGAGCTGCTTGCCGTCGGCATCGAAGACGTCGAACACGCGCACGTCGGGCTGGTAGACCGGCAGGTCGTGGCGTTCCTTGAAGGTCAGGCCGTAGAGCTGGTTGGCGGCGAAGAAGACGCCGTCGTTGAGCACGCGGTTGAGTTCGAAGTAGGGCTTGATCGCAGCCTCGTCGAGGTCGTACTCGGCCTTGCGCACCTGGTCGGCGTAGAGGTCCCAGTCGGCGGCAGTGAGCTTGAAGCCGCCCTTCTGCGCATCGATCACCTTCTGGATCTTGTCCGCTTCGCTGCGAGCACGTGCGGTCGCGGCCGGCACCATGTCGGTCATCAGCTTGATCGCATGTTCCGGGGTCTCGGCCATCTGGTCGGCCAGGCTGTAGGCGGCGAAGTTCGGGTAGCCGAGCAGCTTGGCGCGTTCGGCGCGCAGCTGGGCGAGACGCTGGATGGTCTTGCGCGTGTCGTTGTCGTCGCCGCGGCTGGTGCGCGTCTCGGAGGCCTCGAGCACCTTCAGGCGCAGATCGCGATTGGTCAGCGAGCCGAGCACCGGCTGCTGCGTGGTGTTCTGCAGGGTCAGCAGGTACTTGCCATCGCCGAGCTTGCGCTCCTTGGCTGCGTCGGCCGCGGCGGCAATTCCGCCCTCACCGAGACCGTCAAGCTGGGCCTTGTCGTCGACTTCGACCGCGGCGGCATTGGTGCCGGCCAGCAGCTTGTTCTGGAACTCGGTGGAAAGGGTCGACTCTTCCTTGTTCAGTGCGCGCAGCTTGGTCTGGTCCTCATCGCTGAGCTGGGCGCCGGCGCGGACGAAATCGGTGTAGGTCTTCTCGACCAGGCGCTTCTGCATGTCGTCGAGGCCGCTGCTCTCGCGGGCGTCGTAGATCGCCTTGACGCGCTGGAACAGCTTGGCATTGAGGTGGATCGCGTCGGAATGCTCGGCGAGCTTCGGCGCCAACGCGACCTGGGCGGCCTGCAGGGTGTCATTGGTGTTGGCCTGGACCAGGGCGAAGAAGATGCGCACCGAACGGGTCAGCAGTTCGCCGCTCTTTTCCATTTCCAGGAAGGTGTTGTCGAAGGTCGGCGCTTCGGTGTTGTTGGCGATCACCTCGATCTGCGCCAACTGCTGCTTCATGCCTTCCTCGATCGCAGGCTGGTAATCCGCGTCCTGGATCTTGTCGAACGGCGGTGCCTGCATCGGCAGCGCGCTTGGAACCAGAAGGGCATTCACGGGGGCGGCCTCCTTGGCCGGCGCAGGCGCCGCAGCCTGTTGGGGCGCGGTTTCGGTGGATGGGGACGAGCACGCAGCCAGCGCGACAACCAACGCGGCGGCAAGAGCGGATCGGAACATGGCAGGGTCCTTGGCGACAAAAGAACCCGCACCTTAGACCCGAAACGGGGATTTCGCCAAGTGCGGGAGGTAACAGCAGGGGCTCTCGGTGCTCTCCGAAGCTCTTTTCGGCCGCATTCCCGCCATCACCGACCCCGGACAGCCGGAATCCCCGCCGACGCCGCCCCGTCAGGCGCTCCCTGCCCAACCCCTTCTTGAAGGCTGATCCGTCCGGCGCGAATCCCACCCCGGAATGCGGGGCCCGCCGGCATGGCGCGACCCAATCGGCATCGGCAGGCTGCCGCCCCCGAAAGCATCGCATCCGAAGGCGCTGCTGCGCCGGTGGAGACGGCTCCAGAGATTGGGCCGGTACCTAACTTGTGGCACGCCCGCCGGGCCGATAACCTCGATAGAGTTCGCGTTGCGCATTCTAGGGAGCCCACCATGAAAACCCCGATCTTCTGCCTGGTTCTGGCAGCGATGGCTGTTGCGCCGCTGCACGCGGCCGAGCGCGTGGAAAGAAGTGCCTTCATCCTGGCCGGGGCGAATGCCGGCTTCCAGGAAGCCCGCTACGGCGACGACGGCAGCCTCAAGGCGCATTTCGAATTCAATGACCGCGGGCGCGGTCCGAAGCTCGATGCGTCCTACACGCTCGATGAAAACGGCTTGCCGACATCGATCCAGCTGACCGGCGTCGACTACCTCAAGGCACCGGTCACCGAGAGTTTCTCGCGCAAGGGCGATGAGCTGGTCTGGAAGAACGGCTCCGAGGACGAGACACGCAAGGTCCCCGGGCCTTCATTTTTCCTGGCCCTCAACGGAGTGCCAGAGGATTCGGTGCTGCTCGTGCGCGCCCTGCTCAAGGCGCCCGGGCACAAGCTCGCCCTGGTCCCGTCCGGCGAGGCCAGCATCCGCAAGCTGACCAGCATCAAGGTCAAGGGCAAGGCCGGGTCGAAGAACGTCGATCTGTACGCCCTGTCCGGGCTCGGGCTGTTGCCGGACCTGGTCTGGCTCGATCAGGACCAGCGCTTCTTCGCCAGCTATTCGGGCTGGAGCACGATGATCCGCGAAGGCTATGAAGGCGCGATCAAGACCATCGGCGATCGCCAGGAGCAGGAAGAAAAGCGCCTGGCCGAGACGCGCGCGAAGGAATTGACCCGCACGCTGACCAGGCCGCTGCTGATCCGCAACGTGCGCGTGTTCGATCCGCCGACCGGCGAAGTGCTCGACGCGCGATCGGTGCTGATCGATGCGGGTCGCATTGTCTCGATCGGTGCCGCCGATGTCGCCTTGCTCGACGGCGTCGAGGAATTCGATGGCGGTGGCCGTTTCCTGATGCCGGGCCTGTGGGACATGCACGTGCACTTCTCGGGTGGTGCCGATGGCCTGCTCGAACTCGCCTCCGGCGTGACCACGGTGCGCGACATGGCCAACCAGGTCGAGGTGCTGCAGGGATTGATCAAGGGCATCGAGGCTGGCAGGGACATCGGGCCGCGCATCATCAGGGCCGGCATCATCGACGGCAAGGGACCGTTCGCGGGGCCGACCAAGGTCCTCGTGGATACGGAAAAGGAAGCGATCGCCGCGGTCAAGATGTACAAGGACACCGGCCACGAGCAGATCAAGATCTACAGCTCGGTGAAGCCCGAACTGATGCCGGTGATCGCCAGGGCAGCCCACGAACAGGGTCTGCGCGTCAGCGGTCACGTGCCCGCCTTCATGACGGCGCGCCAGTTCGTCGAGAACGGCGCCGACGAGATCCAGCACGTCAACATGCTGTTCCTGAACTTCATGTTCGACAAGGTCCAGGACACGCGCACGCCGGCCCGCTTCACGACGGTCGCCGAATACGGCGCGGGCCTGGATCTGAGCTCGCCGCCGGTGCGAGACTTCATCCAGTTGCTCAAGGACAGGCACATCGTCATCGACCCGACCGTCGGCACGTTCGAGGACATGTTCCTGAGCCGGCCCGGCCATCCGGGCCCCGGTTTCGCGGCGATCGTCGACCGCTTTCCGACCACCTGGCAGCGCCAGGTCAAATCCGGATCCGGCGGACTCGAGATGAAACCGGGCCAGGAAGCGCTGTTCCGCGATTCCTACCAGAACATGGTCAACATGGTCGGCGTGCTCTACCGCAGCGGCGTGCACATCGTCCCCGGCACCGACAATCTCGCCGGCATGACCCTGCCGCGCGAACTCGAGCTGTACGTCGAGGCGGGCATCCCGCCTGCCGACGTCCTGCGCATCGCGACCAGCGGGAGCGCCGAGGTGATGAAGCGCGAGAAGGAGTACGGCCGCGTTGCTCCCGGCTATGTTTCGGACCTGATCCTTGTCGACGGCGATCCGACCATCAACATGGCCGACATCCGCAAGGTGCGCACGACGATTCGCGGCGACCGCCTGTACGACGCCGACGCGCTGTTCCGCGCGGTCAGCATCGCGCCAACACCGAAGCAGTAACGCGCAAAGAGCCATCGAAACCCACGCCACTCATTCGGCTGCGGATCCGGCTCGCGGGAATAAACGGCACGGATCTGCGCAACGTGTGTTGAGGTGCTTCTCCCGCCTTGCGGGAGAAGCACCTGACTCAGCCAATTGACAGGCCAGCGGAGCCGGGTTCCTGCCAGACTGTCCTTCGACTTCGCTGCGCTACGCTCAGGACGAACGGGGTGGGTGGGCTGTCGTTGTTCCTTCTCCCGCTAGCGGGAGAGGCACCCAACCATGGACCATCGTCGCCTCCTGCGGAAAACGTCCCTCGCTGTCAGTCCCGGCTTCCGCTGGCCTCAGGTCGACACTTCTTTTCCATCCCCGGCGAATGCCAGATGGAAACGGCCTCCCCGCTCACACCGTTCGATAATGATCCGCGACCGGATAGCGCTTCGCATACAGCGCGAATGCCAGTGCGGCGAGCAGGGCGAAGCCGGCGAAGAAGAACATCATGAAGGCGTTCTCGCTGAGGCCGGTGTCGGCGATGCGCGAGATCACGGTGTCGTTGCGCACGGCGGCATTGGTGATCAACACCCACAGGTTGCCGAAGGTCACCGAGAGCAGCCAGAAGCTCATGATCGTGCCCTTCATCGACGATGGCGCCTGGCTGTAGGCAAACTCGAGGCCGGTGGCGGACACCAGCACCTCGCCGAACGTGAGCAGCACGTACGGCAGGATCTGCCAGGCCAGCGAGGTCGGGCTGCCGCCGTCGATGCTGAGCTGGATGATGCCCGCGGCAACCCAGGCCAGGCCCGAGAATGCGATGCCGTAGCCCATGCGGCGCAAGGCGGTGACCTTGAAGCCCATCCTGCGCAGCATCGGGTACAGCACGATGTTGTTGAACGGTATCAGCAGCATGACCAGCAACGGATTGAGCGCCTGCATTTGCGCGGCCTGCTTGACCAGCCAGCTCGGCCACCACCACGCTTCGTGCGGTATGACCATGGCGTTGCCCTGCAGGATCCAGGTCGAGGCTTTCTGGTCGAACAGCGACCAGAACGGCGTGACCAGGGCGAACACGATCAGGATGCGCAGGACCGCGCGCACGCCTTCGACGGCACTTTCCGGATGCTTCTCGCGGGCACGCTCGAGCTGCATCGAGGTGCCGAGGCCGCCGAACAGGATGACGAGGCCGAGAGCGACGCAAAAGGTGATGACGAAGCTGAAGTGCTCGGGCCACCACGCAGGGCCGATCGCCCAGAGCAGGAAGATCGCGATCGCGGCGACCACGCCGACTGCCGCCGTGACCAGGCCGGCACGGCCCTTGCCCGGCGCCAGCAGCGCGGTCCGGGCCACGTTGATCAGCGAATCGGGATTCGGTGGCGCCGGTGGCACATGCACGTACTTGTGGCGTCCGGCCCAGAACACGACGGTCGCGACGAACATGAGGATGCCCGGGATGCCGAAGGCCCAGGCCGGGCCCCACGAGGTCAGGAAGATCGGCATCAGCAGCGAGGCGAAGAAAGAGCCGAAGTTGATGGTCCAGTAGAAGGCGTCGTAGACGACCTTGGCGACGTCCTTGTTGCGCTGGTCGAACTGGTCACCGACGAAAGCCGAAACCAGAGGCTTGATGCCCCCCGAACCGAGCGCGATCAGGAACAGGCCCGTGTAGAAACCGAGGCGGTTGTCGACGAACAGGGCCAGGAAGCCCTGGCCGACGCAATACAGCAGCGAGAGCCAGAGCACGGTGTGGTACTTGCCGAAGAAGCGGTCCGAGATCCAGCCGCCGAGCAGCGGGAAGAAATACACGCCGATGACGAAGGTGTGGAAGACATCCTTGGCGATGCCGGCGCGCTCGGCGACCGGAGCATAGAGCAGCAGGCTCGTGATCAGGAACGGCGTGAGGATGTTGCGCATGCCGTAGAAGCTGAAACGCTCGCAGGCCTCGTTGCCGATGATGTAGGGAATCTGTCGCGGCATGCGGGCGGCGGCGTCCTGGACGCTGGCCGGGCTGGTCGTATTTTCGGTCATCGGGTTTGCGGATCGATGGGGGTTGCAGGCTACTATGCACGTCGCGGCGCGCGGCGTGAACCGTGTGTCCCGGATGTTGCAATGCATCACTTGAACGCGCCGACGGACCGGCACCCATCGGGGAGACCTACATGAGCGTCATCGCTGAACCCGCGCCGCAGCTGACTCTGCGCGCGATCCTGCTTTCGATCGTGCTGGTGGTGATTCTCGCCGCGGCGAATACCTATCTCGGCCTGTTCGCAGGCATGACCATCGCATCGGCGATTCCGGCGGCGGTGGTTTCGATGGCGGTGCTGCGTCTGCTCGGCGGTGGCGGCATCCTCGAAAACAATATCGTGCAGACCGGCGCATCGGCCGGCTCGTCGATCGCCTCGGGCGTGATCTTCACGATTCCGGCCCTGGTCATCCTCGGTTACTGGAAGGAATTCGAATACCAGTGGGTTTTCGCGATCGCCGGCCTCGGCGGTTTGCTCGGCGTGATCTTCTCGGTACCGCTGCGGCGTTCGTTGATCGTCGACCAGGGCCTTGCCTTCCCGGAAGGCAAGGCGGCCGCCGAAGTGCTCAAGACCGGCGAGAACCCCAAGCAGGGCGTAAAGACGCTCGGCATCGCGGCCTTGCTCGGCGGCTTCGCCAAGGTTGGCGCGGCCAGTGGCCTGCGCCTGTTTCCGGACACCGCCGCCGCCGCGGCCTGGGTCGGCAAGGGTATCGCCTACATGGGCACAAACCTGTCGCCGGCCCTGCTCGGCGTCGGCTACATCGTCGGCTTCAACATCGGCATCGTCTGCTTGCTCGGCGCAGTGATCGGCTGGAATATCGCGATCCCGATCTATAGCGCGTTCTTCATCGATACCGATCCGGCGCTGGCCGCCCAGGTCGCCAGCGCGAGCGCCGAGGATGCGGCCTACATGATCTGGTCGGCGCAGATCCGCTACCTCGGGGTCGGTGCGATGCTGATCGGCGGCATCTGGACCCTGATCTCGCTGCGCAGCTCGTTGTTCTCGGGCATCAAGAGCGGTTTCGATGCGACCCGGTCCGGCTCGACCGCGGTGATCGCGCATACCGAGAAAGACATTCCGATGAAGTACATCGCGATCGGCCTCGTGCTGTTCACGCTGCCCCTGCTGTGGCTCTACCAGAGCATCGTCCACCAGTGGACGGCGAGCGTGCCGATGACCATCATCATGATCGTCGCCGGTTTCCTGTTCGTTTCGGTGTCGGCCTACATGGCCGGCCTGGTCGGCTCCTCGAACAACCCGGTCTCGGGCATCACGATCTCGACGATCCTGTTCGCCGCGCTGATCCTCGTGCTGCTGCTCGGCCGCGATTCGCCGATCGGCGCCGTGGCCGCGATCATGATCGGCGCGGTGGTCTGTTGTGCGGCCTGCATCGGCGGCGACAACCTGCAGGATCTCAAATGCGGCCATATCGTCGGCGCGACGCCGTGGAAGCAGCAGTTGATGCTGGCCATCGGCGCGGTCTCCTCGGCCCTGATCATGGCGCCGGTCCTGAACCTGCTGCTGCATGCCTACGGCGTCGGCGTGCCGACCGCCGAACATCCGAACCCGCTGCTCGCGCCGCAGGCCAACCTGATGGCCTCGGTGGCCAAGGGCATCTTCGGCGGCGAGTTGCCGTGGGTCACGATCGGCATCGGCGCCGGCATCGGCGCGGTCATCATCGCGGTCGATTCCTGGCTCAAGGCCAGCGGCAAGAAATTCCGCATCCCGGTGCTGGCCTGCGCGATCGGCATCTACCTGCCGATCGAACTGATGGTGCCGATCTTCCTCGGCGGCCTGCTTTCGCACATCGTCGAGCGCCATTTCGGCGGCGCGAAAGATGAAGCGCACCACGGTGAAATCCACCGCAAGGGCATGCTGTTCTCGGCCGGCCTGATCACCGGCGAGGCGCTGATGGGCATCTTCATCGCGATCCCGATCGTCATCACCGGCCGCGCCGACGTGCTCGCCTTGCCGGAGTCGCTGCACTTCGGCGGCTGGCTCGGTCTGCTCCTGATCGCCTTCATCGCCTGGTTGCTCTATCGCTATGCGACGAAGGCGGAGGCCGCGAACTAGACGAGGCCCTTCAATTGCGATGGGCCTTCGGGCCCGATGCTTTTCGACACGCGAAAGATGAAAAGCATCGCGGCTGAAGCCGCTTCCTACAACGGAGCCGCGACGCGAGGCCCACCATCGAAGTCCGCGTCACCCATCACGCGCTCTTCGTAGGAAAGGCCTTCGGGCCCGATGCTTCTCGACACGCGCGCGCGAATGATGAAATGCATCGCGGCTGAAGCCGCTTCCTACAACGAAGCGGCAACGCGGCGCGGGCCATCGAAGCCCGCGTCACCCATCGCGCGCTCTTCGTAGGAAGAGCCTTCAGGCTCGATGCTTTTGGGCGAGGCGCGGAAAGGCGCCACGGCTACAGCCATGACCTGATGACTCACCCGGTATTCTGGATCCCCGCTGCAATGCCATTGACCGTGGCGATCAGCGCATGCAGCAGTTCGTCGTCGCTGCGATCGTCGGCGCGCCAGCGCGCCAGCAGATCGACCTGGATCAAGCTGATCGGGTCGACGTAGGGGTTGCGCAGGCGGATCGACTGGCGCAGGCGCAGGTCGCGGGAGAGCAGTTCCTCTTCGTCCTTGAGTTCGAGGATGGCCGATCGGGTGCGTTCGAATTCGGCGCTGACCTCGGCATACATCGGTTCGTGCAGTGCGCCCGCGAGGCGCGAATAGCGTTCGAAGATGGCGAGGTCCGCCTTCGCAAGGACCATCTCCACATCGTCGACGAGCTGGGCGAAGAACGGCCAGTCGCGCGCCATCTCGCTCATCGCCTCCCGGCCGAAGGTCTCGATGCCATGGACGAGTCCGCTGCCGACGCCGAACCAGCCGGTCAGGGCGGCGCGGTTCTGCGACCAGGCGAAGACCCACGGAATCGCGCGCAGGTTCTCCACGCCTCCGGTGCCGCCGCGTCGCGACGGGCGCGAACCGATGCGCAGGCGTTCGATGACGTCGATCGGGGTCGCGTTGCGGAAGTACTCGGTGAAGTCGGCATGTTCGTGCACGAAGGCGCGATAGGCCGATCGGGCCTCGCCGGCGATGGCGCTGGCCATCGAACGCCAGCTCGCCTCGCGCGGCTCGGGTGGCCGTGGGCGCAGGGTCGCGCGCAGCACCGCCCCGGTCATCTGTTCGAGATTGCGCAGGGCGATTGCGCGGATGCCGTACTTGCGATGGATCACCTCGCCCTGCTCGGTCAGGCGCAGCGTGCCGTCGACCGAACCGCGCGGCGAGGCGATCACGGCGCGTTCGGTCTTGCCGCCGCCGCGGCTGGCCGAGCCGCCGCGACCGTGGAAGAAGATGATGCGCACGCCCGATTCATGGGCGAGCCGGGTCAGCGCGATCTGGGTCTGCTGCAGGGCCCAGCGCGAGGCGACCAGGCCACCGTCCTTGGCGCTGTCGGAGTAGCCGAGCATGACGATCTGGCGGTTGCCGCGCGCGGCCAGATGGGCACGGTAGGCCGGGTCGGCGAACAGCGAGGTGACGACGGCTTCGGCGGCGTCGAGGTCGGCGACCGTCTCGAACAGCGGTGCGACATCGAGTGGAACCTGGCCACCGCCGTTGACGCATCCGGCGATGCGCGCCAGCGCGACCACGGCCAGCGCATCGGCGGCACTTCGGCTCATGCTGACGATGTAGGGGCCAAAGGCCTGCTCGCCATAGCGCGGCCGAAGTTGGGCCACGGTGCGGAACACGGCGAGGGTCTTGCGCGCGACTTCATCGCTGCTGGTACGTACGGAGGCCGGATTGGCAAGCACGGCACTCAGCCGTTCGACGCGCTCATCGACTTCGCGCGAGGCCCATTCGGGATCGTCCAGCAGGGCGGCGAACGCGGCATCGTGCATGGCCGAGTCCTGGCGCAGATCGAGCGTGGCCAGGTGGAAGCCGAAGGTTTCGGCGCGCCGCAGCAGGCGACGTGCGGCGAACCAGCCGGCATGCACGCCGCGATTCTCACGCAGGCTGTCGACGACGATGCGGATATCCTCGATGAAGGCCGCCACGTCCGGATAGCCGCCCTCGGTGCCGCGTTCGGTTTCGCCAAGCCGCTCACCGACCAGCTTGAGGAACTGCCGATACGGCATGTCCTCGTGGCGCGCGCGCAGACGCGCGGCGGCGGTCGGCAGCAGCGCGCGGTAGACATCGGTGCGGGCGAGCAGGTCGGCCGAACAGCCAACCCGCGACAGCGAGTGGCTGAGCAGGCGACCGAGCTGGTAGACCTCGCGCCGGTACAGGGCCAGGACCTGGCGGCGCTGCGTGGCCAGGGTTGCCGCGATCGTTTCGGCGCCGACATTCGGATTGCCGTCCATGTCGCCGCCGACCCAGTTGCCGAAGCGCAACAGGGTCGGCAATTCGGTGCCGGCCGGATCTTCGCCGAGCGCATCGGCGAGGACTTCGTAGAACACCGGCACGACCCGATAGAGCACGTCGGTCAGGTAGAAGCCGACGTTTTCGAGTTCGTCGGCCACGCTCGGCTTGTCGAGGGCGAACTCGGCGGTCTGCCAGGCCGCGGTCAGGGCCATGCGCATGCGTTCCAGATCGGCGCGGCGTTCGACCGGCGTGCGCCCGCCATCGATGTCGGCGACCAGGGCGCGCACCACTTCGGTTTCCTTTTCCAGCAACGCACGGCGCACCGCTTCGGTCGGGTGCGCGGTGAATACCGGCTCGATGTGCAGACGAGCCAGGCAGGCGTCCAGTGCGGCCTTGTCGACACCATCGCCGCGCAGCTTCCCGACCACGTCGCGCAGGCCACCGGGCTGCGGCGAAGCATCGGCACGCTCGTATTCGCGGCGTCGGCGGATCCGGTGCACGCGTTCGGCCACGTTGACAGCCTGGAAGTAGGTCGAGAACGCGCGCACGAGTGAGGTCGCATGCGCGACATCGACTCCGGCCAGCTCGCGTTCCATCTCTTCGGTGCTGGCGTTGTTCTCGCGGCGCAGGATGGCGGCGACGCGAATGCGTTCGACTTCATCGAGGAAGTCCTCGCCTTCCTGTTCGGCAAGGATCTCGCCGACCAGCGAACCGACCCGGTTCACGTCATCGCGCAGGGCCTTGTCGGTTTCGGGAAGGTCGCTCGAGCGCAGGCTGTCTGCGGCATTGCTGGCTTTCTTGTCCATCTCCCAAGCCTACATTGTTGCAACGCGGCATGACAGATGCGAAGCGGCCGAGACGCCCGGGAGAGGTGGATGATTCAGTCAGCAGTCGGGATTACGAGAAGGCGAACCCCAACGTCGTCGAGCGGGTCGGTGCAGGGGCCGGCGTCGCGCCGGCCCCCGGTCGGTCAATGCACGTGCTGCGTGCCCGACTTTGGACAATGGCACGGTGCGGTCGGGCCGTATTCGATACCGAAGGTGCGTCCGTCGTGGTGGCGCTGCCAGTAGAACTCGGGAGCCTTGCGGCCCTTGCCGCCGACTTCGGCCATGTCGGCATCGACATCGAAGACGCGTCCGTTGACGGCGACATAGCGCGTGTCGATGGTAGCGCGGATGTTCTCGAGCGGATTCGAGTTGAGAACGACGAAGTCGGCGCGCTTGCCCGCTTCGAGCGAACCGATCTGTTTCGACAGGCCGAGCATGTCGGCGCCGTCGATGGTCGCCGCGCGCAGCGCCTCGAAGTTGCTGAAGCCGCCCTGGGTCAGCATCCAGGTCTCCCAATTTTCCGACAAGCCCTGCAGCTGGCCGTGCCCTCCGGTACTGATGCGGATGCCGGCATCGCGCAGCTTCTTCGCGGCCTTGGCCACTTCGATGTGGTAGTAGTCCCAGTCCGGCGCGGTTTCGCGGCGGATCGCGCGGGCATCGAGCGTTTCGCGTGGGAAGAAGCGGTTGAGCTTCTTGTCCTCCCAGACGTTGTCGCGCGCATACCACCAGTATTCGCCGCTGAGGCCGCCGTAGCTGACCACCAGGGTCGGCGTGTTGCGCACGTCGGTCTCCTTCCACAGCTTGATGACATCGGCATACAGCGGCGCGACCGGAATGTTGTGCTCGATGCTGGTGACGCCGTCGACCATCATGGTCATGTTGTGGTTGAAGGTGGAACCGCCCTCCTCGACGACCAGCATGCCGAGCTCGTGCGCGGCGGTGTTGATCTGCTGGCGCTGGTCGCGACGCGGCTGGTTGTAGCTCTTCACGCTGAACGCGCCATTCGCCTTCATGCGGCGCAGGTGCGCGCGCGCATCGTCGAGCGAATTGACCACGGCCTTGAAGTCGCCGTCGGCGCCGTAGAGGATGGTGCCGGTCGAGAAGATGCGCGGGCCGACCATCGCGCCGGCCTTGACCAGTTCGGCCTGCGAGAACACCGTTTCCGTGGTCGCCGACGGGTCGTGCGTCGTGGTCACGCCGAAGGCGAGGTTGGTGTAGTAGGCCCAGTTCTGCTGCGGCACGACGCCGCTGTTGAAGTGGTTCACATGGGCGTGCACGTCGACGTAGCCCGGCACGATGGTCTTGCCCTTGACGTCGATTACCTGCGCGTTCGACGGGATCGCAACGCTGCCATTGGCAGCGACCGCCTTGATCGTGTCGCCATCGACGACGATCACGCCGTCTTCGATGACTTCCTGTTTCGACTCGGCGTCGTTCATGGTCACGATGCGCGCGCCGGTGAAGGCGAACACGTCGGTCGGCGTATCGAGTGCGGCAGTCAGGCCGACATCGATGCCCGGGTCGCTGCCCGGCTTCGGCAGGTCCTTCGGCGCACCGGGCACGAAGGCGAAAGCCTCCTTGAGGTCGCGCGAGTGGTACTGGCGACCGACCATCCAGTGCAGCGATTTCGAGTCGGCCGACCAGTGCAGGTAGGAGCCGACGTCCTTGCTGACCAGGCTGACCGGGATCGCCTTGGTTTCCTTCGTCAGTTCGATGCTGCCGCCGGTCATCGGCATTGGCGCGACATAGGCGTTGAACAGTTCGGTGAAGGCGACCCACTGACCGTCCGGGCTGATGCTGACGAAGTTGATGTACTTCAGGTCGAAGACGTCGCGCGGTTCGCTGCCGTCGATGGCGATGCTCTTGAGTTTCTTGCTCAGGCCATCGCCGGTCAGGAAGGTGATGCGCTTGCCATCCGGGGTGAAGGCCGGATCGCCGCCTTCCCGGACCAGTCGTCGCGCCTCGCCGCCGGCGGACGGCATCACGTAGATGCCGGCTTCACCCGAATTGAGGTTGCCGGTCAGCGAGCTGCCCGAGGTCTTCGCGTAGACGATATGCGCGCCATCGTTCGAATAGCGCGGCCCGTAGTAGAAGCCCGGCTTCGTGGTCAGGATGCGGTCGGCATTCGAGGCGAAGTCGTGCTCGAGGATCTGGCCCTGCTGGGCGTCGGACCAGTTCGTGAACAGCAGCTTGCGGCCGTCGGCACTGAAGCTCGGCTGGTACTCGAAATGGGCGTCGTCGCCGGTCAGGCGGGTCGGCTTGCCGTTCGGCAGCGACTTGACCCAGAGGTGGCCGAGCGCGTGGAAGATCATCGTGCGCCCGTTCGGGCTGGTCGCCACGTCGCGGATCATCTTCGGCTCGAAGCTGCCGCGCGCGAGGGTCTGTTCGAAGCGCAGCGGTTCGGCCAGGGTCTGTTCGACATCGGCCGTGAACGGGATTTGAGCATGCTCGCCACTGGCTGCATCGACGCGCCAGAGCTTGCCCTGGGCCCAGATCACCAGCGCCTTCGAATCGGGGGTCCAGGCATAGTTGGGATAGGGCCCGAAGATCGCCCAGGCCTCCTGCATGTCGTGCGAAAGGCCATCCCAGAGCGGCTTCGCCTCGCCGCTGTCGAGATCGAGAAGGTGCAATACGGTCTTGTCGCGCACGCGCTTGACGAAGGCCAGCGACCTGCCATCGGGCGAGGGTTCCGGGCGCACCGCGCCACCCGGCGTGGCGACCACGGTCTCGGTGGTGCCGTCGCGGCGGTCGAGACGCTTGATCGCGTAGATCAGGCCGTGCGGGTCCTTGTTGTACTCGAAGTTCGAACCACCGCTGACGTCCTCGGAATAGTAGACGTAGCGACCGTCGGCGCTGACCGCCGGTTCGCCGAGGTCCTGCTGGTCATTCTTGCGCTTGGTCAGCTGCAGGCCGGCGCCGCCCGAGATGTGGTACATCCAGAGTTCGCCGGCACCGAGCGAACGCTCGCTCGTGAAATGCTTGCGACCGATCAGGTACTGGCCGTCCGGCGTCCAGGCCGGGTTGTTGAGCAGGCGGAAATCCTCGTTGCTGACCTGGGTGCCCTCGCCGCCGATGACCGGCATGCGCCACAGATTGTTGCCGCCGCCGCGATCGGAGGTGTAGGCGATTTCCCGGCCGTCGGGCGAGAACCGCGGCTGCACGTCCCAGGCGGCGCCCTTGGTCAGGCGTTTGGCCTTGCCGCCGGCGATCGGTAGGGTGTAGAGGTCGCCGAGCATGCTGAAGGCGAGGGTCTTGCCGTCCGGGCTGACATCGAGGTCGAGCCAGGTGCCTTCATCGGTACTGAAGCGCACGGTCTTGGTCTTGCCGTGGGCCGCGTTGACGTCCCATTTGGGCTCGTCCTTCTTCTTCTCTTCGGCCTGGGCGATGAAGGGCAACAGGACACAGCCGAGCACGAGCGCGGCGATCGGACGTCGGATCATGGAGAACTCCCCGGTTGGAATCCGCCCATCCTAGAACGAATCGGCGCCGCCGACACGGGACAGAAGTCCTACACCGGAGCCGCAACGCGAGGGTCGCCATCGAAACCCGCGCCGCAAATTCGCCGTCTCCCGTAGGAGCGCCTTCAGGCGCGCCGCACTTCGCACGCTCATCGCAGGAAGAGCCTTCAGGCTCGACGCTCTTCGCCACGTTGTGGGAAAAGCATTGCGGCTGAAGCCGCTCCAACAACGAAGCGGCAACGCGCGATCAGCGATCGAAACCCGCGCCGCTGGTTCGCCGCTTTTCGTAGGAACGCCCTTCAGGCGCGATGCGCTTCGGCAAGGCTTTGGGAAAGCATCGCGGCTGAAGCCGCTTCCTACAACGAAGCGGCAACGCGAGGCCAACAACGAAGCCGCAACGCGGCGCCCATGATCAAAGCCCGCGCCGCTCTTCTCGCGCTCTTCGTAGGAAGGGCCTTTAGGCTCGATGCTCTTCGGCACAACTCCGGAAAAGCATCGCGGCTGAAGCCGCTTCCAACAACCAAGCGGCAACGCGCGATCAGCCATCGGAACCCGCGCCGCATGCCGCACGCCCCTCGCAGGAAGGGCCTTCAGGCCCGACGCCCTTCGGAAAGCGAAAGACCAAGAGCATCGCGGCTGAAGCCGCTCCTACGACGAAGCAGCAGCGTGCCCCCAATCAAGCCGAACTGACGTCGCGCAACTTCCAGTGACGGCCGATCAGCAGGTCGAGGCGATGCTTGACGATCGCATGCGGCAGGGTCGTGGTGACGACGAGTTCGGCACGATTGGCCTCGAGGCTGCCGGAAACCGTGGCCGTCGGATCGGTTATCCCCGTTGCCGGATCGACTTCATCGGGGTCTTCCTGCAGGGCGCGCCAGCGCTCCCAGAGGCTCGCTTCGCGCAGGACCCCCTGCAGGACGCTGGCCAGATGCTCGGGCGAACCGCCATTGAAGCTGAGCGCAGCGATATCGCCGCGCGATTCGGCGACATTGTCGACCGTGATGAAGAAACGTTGCGCCTTGGCCATGGTCTTTCACTCCCTTGGATGGATTTCGCGCATCGCCGCCAGCAGCGGTTCGACCGCCAGGCACGCGGCACCGGCGAACGATGCATCATCCGCTCCATGCTGGACGACGCCCAGCAACGGCGCCTGAATGCGTGTCTGCAGGGTGGCGATGTTGTCCTCGCGGCGCGCCATGTCGGGATCGATCGCGTTGCCGATCCAGCCGATCAGCGTGCAGCCATCGGCTTCGATCGCACGCGCGCTGAGCAGGGCGTGGTTGAGGCAACCGAGGCGCAGCCCGACCACGAGGACCACAGGCAGATCGAGCGAGCGCGCGAGATCGGACTGCATCAGGCTCGCGCCGAGTGGCGCCAGCCAGCCGCCGACGCCCTCGACGACAACGTACCGGTCATCGCCCGCGAGGCGGGAATAGGCGGCGCCGATCCGCTCCATGTCGATCGTGATGCGCGCGTCGGCCGCAGCGAGATGAGGTGCGATCGGATCGGCAAAGGCGTACGGATTGACGTCGTCGTAGTCGCTGGCGCGCGCACTCGCGGCGATCAGATCGAGCGCATCCGCATTGCGCAGGCCGGCGGGCGTCCACTCGCAACCACTGGCCACCGGCTTCATGCCGACCGCAGTGATGCCGTCTCGCGAGAGGTTGCGCAGCAGCAAGCAGGCGGCATGGGTCTTGCCGATGCCTGTATCGGTCCCCGTCACGTAGATTCCGCGGCTCATGGCGCGTCCAGGAGTCGTCGCGTCGCGCGATGCATGCGCCGGGCAAGCACGAGTTGCACGCCTTCGAGGACGAAGAAGATCAGGCCGGGCAGGCTGAGGATGAAGTTGTTGCCGAGGTCCGCCGGCAATGCCGCATTGATCGACAACGAGGCGAGCGAAAACAGCGGGATCATGAGCCAACGCCGACGATAGTGACGCGTCAGCAGGCATTCCAGCGGGTCCAGGCCGAGCTGATCGCGCAGGGCCCAGGCACGACGATAGAGCGCGTACATGGCGAGACCCATCGAACCGAACGCGAAGGCGAAGACGGCGAAGATCACGCGCAGATCGTAGGCGGTGTCGAGGCTTATGCTGGCTGTCAGCCAGCCGTCGGTGATCCAGGCGAAGAACGACGCATAGACCATGCGCAATGGGTAGATGAAGACGAGCACGAGGAACACCATCAGCAATCCGAGGCGCTGGCTGGCGCGATCGTTCAGGCCGTAGCGACGGCTCCAGTCGGCATGGCCGCGCCAGAACAGCACGATGAGCAGGAAGCTGGCCGCGAATGCGGGAACCGCCTTGAGCGCTTCGACCAGCGCCTGCGCGGAATTCGGGATCGCGTCGATCGAGATGACCATCAGCGTGACGGCGAACGCGAAGGCGGCGTCGAAGAACGCCTCCATGCGGGTAACCTCGGCGCCGCGATTGCGGAAGCCATCTTCGTCGCGACCGTGATCCGGCTCTTCGTGCATGGTGATATCGCTCCTCCTGGCCCGTCCCGCGCTGTTCGCCCGCCCGGCTTGGTGCCGCCCGGGCGCCGGGCCTTGCGGCGAATCCGGTTCGGCCGCCCGTCGGGGGAAAGGATGGTAGCCGCAGCGTCCCGCCGGGCGCGAATCCGGCGCCGCGGCGCGACATTCTGCGGGAGTGTGGCAGGAAAGGTAGAATACCGGGCTGTCGTCAACCGTGAAGAACCCCGATGTCGTTCGAAGCCAAGCCCATCGACGCCGCCGACAAGGCCGCCTTCTATGCCGAGCTCGCGCAACAGGCACGCGGCCTCCTGCACGGTGAGCGCGACCGTATCGCCAACGCGGCCAATTTTGCGGCCCTGGCCTGGCACGCCTTGCCGACCATCAACTGGTGTGGTTTCTATTTCTTCGATGGCAAGGAACTCGTCGTCGGTCCGTTCCAGGGCAAGCCGGCCTGCGTGCGCATCGCGCTCGGCCGCGGTGTCTGCGGTACCGCGGCGGCCACGCGCGAGACCCAGTTGGTCGACGATGTCGAGGCCTTTGCCGGACACATTGCCTGCGACGCCGCCTCGCGCTCGGAGATCGTCGTACCGTTGGTGCTCGGCGATGCCCTGATCGGCGTCTGGGATGTCGATAGCCCGGTGCCCGGACGATTCGACGACGACGACAGGATCGGCATGCAGGTGCTCTGCAAGGTGTACATGGACAGCCTGCAGCCGACGCAGGTCGGGGAGGAGAAGGCAGCATGAGCAGTCGCGACGTCAAGATCCGCAATGTCGGGCCCAAATCGGCCGCGTGGCTGCGCCAGGTCGGCGTGCGGACCAGCGAAGACCTGTTTCGCGTCGGCCCGGTCGATGCCTTCCTCAAGGTCAAGCGAGCGGGGTTCCGGCCGAGCCTGAACCTGCTCTATTCGCTTGCCGGCGCGATCGACGACTGCCACTGGACCGACCTCTCCGCCGAGCGCAAGAGCGGCCTCATTCTCGAACTCGAGGAAGCCGAATCGGACAATCCGATCAAGACCCGGTGGGAGAAGCAGGCCGATCGCAGCGCGGCGATCGACGGCACCGAAGCGCCATCCACCGACGATGGCGACGGTTTTGGCGACGGCGACAGCGGCGTGCGCGAACTGACCGGTACCTCGAGCGATTTCGATTGAAGCAAGGGCTGGCCCGAATGGCATGGCCCTGGGTGCAAAGTCGGAATGGGACCCTCCCTGGTGTGGTGTCCCACAAATACCATCAAATAATTCCGGCGTCTTTCACGGCGATGCTGCGTTGCTCGTCGTCGTCATAGTGCCCACTATGAATCCTCCTCGCGCCTTGTCTCGCCATGAAATCCATCCGGAATTTCTTCGCGTTTTCTGCGGGACGCCACACTAGTGCCTTGAGTGCTTCCGGGGTCTATCAAGCGGCCGCCTGCCCGCCTTCGCGGGGACGCCGGGGTCAGGTCGGTGCCATTCACGGCCACTCCGTTTCTCAGCGCCGCACCACGGCAATTTCCCGGGCATCCTCGCGCCAGCGCGGAGTCGCCTGGATCGCCGGCAGCACCGCTTCTGGCTCGTCGACCAGGCTCCACATCGACAGGTGCTCGGTGTTCATGAAGCGCTCGTCGATCACGCTTTCCATGAATCCCTGCAGCGGCGTGTAGAAGCC
Source organism: Dokdonella immobilis (assembly GCF_900115085.1). GTDB lineage: Bacteria > Pseudomonadota > Gammaproteobacteria > Xanthomonadales > Rhodanobacteraceae > Dokdonella > Dokdonella immobilis. The sequence goes on from NZ_FOVF01000002.1 coordinate 21,617, forward strand.
GCGCGTGTTGAGCAGGATGATCGGATTGAAATAAAGGCCGAGGCGCTTCAGCGTGATCGCCTCGAACAATTCTTCGAGCGTGCCGCAGCCGCCGGGCAGGGCAACCACGGCATCGGAGCCGGTCAGCAGGCGATGCTTACGCTCGCGCATGTCCTCGACCAGTTCGAGCCGGGTCAGCCCGGGATGGCCCCATTCAAGATCGGCCATGAATTTCGGCAGGATGCCGACGACTTCGCCGCCGGCCGACAGCGCGCCATCGGCGACCGCGCCCATCGAACCCGCCGAGCCGCCGCCGTAAACCAGCGTGCAGCCGGCCGTCGCGAGCAGGACGCCGAGCCGGCGCGCGACTTCGTGATAGTGCGGATCGCACTCCTGGCTCGAGGCGCAATAGACACAGATACGCATGGCGGGGTCCCGACGAAACCAATTGGGTATTCTAAGCCGTCATCCGTCACGGTGATCGATTCGATCGAGGCACTGGACACCCATCGCGGCGGGTCTTGCTCGCGATATTTCTTCCAGGATAGTTGGCATGAATCCCGAAACCGTTCCCACGCCGCGCACCTTGATCCGGGACGTCTTGATGCTGCAATTCAAGTTGCTGCTCGATACCCTGCGCGACCTCGCCCTGAGTCCGCTGACGCTCGCCGCCGCGGCGCTCGACCTGCTGCTGTCGCGATTTCAGCCACCGCGCTATTTCTACGCCGTGCTGCGACTCGGCGAACGCAGCGAGGAATGGATCGATCTTTGGTCGGCCGCGCGCGGTGCCGAGTCGACCGATCGCGAAAACGTCGATGCGCTGCTTGTCCGGGTCGAGGAAGTCGTGCGCGACCCGAAAACCGGCGCACGACGGGCCCGCATCCTCAAGCGCTGGGCGGAACGCCAGGTTGCACGTGCGCGCCAGCAGATCCGGTCGCCGGCCGGCGAATCGGACGCCAGCGACCGGCAAGAGGGCTCGGGCGAGCGCTGATCGAGCCTCGCAGACGCGGAACCCTGGCTGATTCCGACCTGATCGGGTGGGTGCGGCGCAATTTGAATGCGCCGTTCGCGGCACGCACGAGCCTGCTGATCGCGCCGACGGCCCGGCACGCCCGGCCATGGGCGAAACGGCGGTTGCGATGGTCGTGGATAGCCGTGCGGAGGTCGCATGAACCGTGACGCAGTTCTCGTTCGTGTAAGATTCCGGACCACTGTTCACTGGGGAGGTGGGCAATGTCCGGTTCCATCGATCCTCGCACCCGCCGCCGCCGCATCCGGCGCGGATTGGGCCTCCTGGTGGCTGAAAGGCGTCGGCGTTGAGCTTTTTCGCCGAACTTCGCCGGCGCAACGTGATCCGCATGGCCGGGCTGTACCTGGTGGGCGGCTGGGTGGTCATCCAGGTCGCCGAGACCCTGCTCCCTGCCTTCGACATTCCCGCATGGGTCCTGCGCGCGATCATCATCGTGATCGCCCTCGGATTCATTCCGGCGCTGATCTTCTCGTGGGTGTTCGAGTTGACGCCCGAAGGCCTCAAGCGCGACACCGAAGTGGATCGCGAGCGATCGATCGCGCCGCAGACCGGCCAGCGCATGAACTACATGATCGCCGGCCTCATGGCCGTGGCCCTGGCCTATTTCGCGATCGACCGATTCGTCGTCGGGCCGACCCGTGACGCGCTCAACGTCGCGGCGAGCCTGAAGTCGCGGCCACCGGCGGATCCCGTCGTCGATCCTCCCGTCGATGCGAAATCCATCGCCGTGCTGCCGTTCGAGAATCTCAGCGGCGACAAGGACAACGAATATTTCGCCAGCGGCATGCAGGACATGATCCTGACCAAGCTGGCCGGCATTGCCGACCTCAAGGTCATCTCGCGCACCTCGACAGAGAAATATGCCAGCCATCCGGACAACCTGAAGACCGTTGCGCAGCAGCTCGGCGTGGCGACGATCCTCGAGGGCAGCGTACAGAAATCGGGCAATGCCGTATTGATCAACGTCCAGTTGATCGACGCGCAGAGCGACGTGCACCTGTGGGCCGAAGCCTATCCACGCACGCTCGAGAACATCTTTGGCGTCGAAGGCGAGGTGGCGCAGAAGATCGCCGATGCCCTCAAGGCGAAACTGACCTCGGCCGAGTCGACGAATATCGCCAGCGTGTCCACACGCAACCCGGAAGCCTACGACTACTACTTCAAGGCCGAGTACCTGATGGGGCAGGCCATGGAGTCCTGGGACAAGGCCACCTTTCTCGACGCCGACGCCAACTTTCGCAAGGCCATCGCGCTCGACCCCGATTTCGCCCTGGCCCATGCCAAGCTGGCCTATTGCCAGCTCGACCGGCATTGGTTCTCATCGGGCCTGTCGCCCGCGGAGATGGCCGAAACCAGGCAATCGATCGATCGTGCGCTGGCGCTGGCGCCGGACCTTCCGGACGCCCATCTGGCGCTCGGCTACTACGAGTACTGGGGTTTTCGCCGCTATGACGCGGCAACGGTCGAGTTCAAGCGCACGCTCGAACTTTCGCCAAACAACGTCGAGGCAATCAACGGCCTGGCATTCGTCGCCCGGCGCACCGGCCATGTCGAGCAGGCGGTGACCCATCTGGAGCGGGTCCTGACCCTCGCTCCGCGCGATGCCCGTGCCAACACCAGTCTTGGCGAGACCCTCGCGATGCTGCGCCGCTACACCGAGGCGGACCGCTGGTTGACCCGCTCACTGGCCATGGCACCGGCGGATGCCAATGCGATGGACCAGCTCCTGCAGGTCCGCCTGTTCGGACTCGGCGACCTCGCCGGTGCGCGCGATGCCTTCCGCCAGCCACCGGATTGGCGCATTTCCGGGCAGCGCCGATGGGCTGGCGATGTGTTCTTCCTGATCAATCCGCGTGCCTACATCCATTTCTTCGAGCGCCGATTCGACGATGCCCTGCACGACTGGGACACTGCGCCGGCCACGACTGACGAGGAACGCCTGGCCGGCCGCGTGGCGCGCGTGGCGATCCGCCTGGTTGCCGGTGAGCGGGATTCGCTGAGAAGCGAGTGCGCAGCCCTCGAGCCGCTGCTCGGCGCCGAGCTTCGAAGACAACCCGAATCCTTGGGCCTGTTGCATCAATCGAGCTGGGTCGAAGTCTGCCTCGGCAACAAGGCGCGGGCGATCGCGACCGCGAAGAGGGCGGTCGAAGTGCTGCCCCTGACCAAGGATGGCTATTTTGGCGCCTACCAGCTGTCCGGACTGGCCCAGATCGCCGCGCATGCGGATGCGCCTGACCAGGCCTTCGAGGCCCTGCACCAACTGCTGGCCATCCCGGCGGGAACGATCATCTCGGTGACGCGGCTCAGGCTCGATCCGGTCTGGGATCCGCTGCGCAGGGATCCCCGCTTCGAGACGCTCCTGAAGGCACGCGCGTACGGCAGCGAGACCACGGAGCCGTGAGCGATCTCGTGGAACGTCTGGATTCGACGATCATCGTTGGGGCCTGTGCCGGCATGATGGCTCGGTCTTGTATGGGTATCCAGGTCGATCATCGGCCTGATGAACAGGAGGATGGGTTGATGTTGCGAGCACGCGCGCTGTTGATGGCGTCGATTCTGGTTCTGGCCGGCTGCGGCGGGAGTGCAACCCGCGAAACGGGTCGGGTTGCGCCAGCACCTGCCACCCGTGAGGCGACGCAGGCGGGATCCGCGTTCGATGCGGCTGTCGTGGCGCTTTCAAAGGGCTACTACCAGCAGGTGCCGGAGGCAGCGACCTACAACGGTGCGCCGCCGGATCTGGCCGGGGATGCCGATGCCGGGCTCAACGATCGATCGGTGGCCGGCGACGCGGCGCGAGTCGCCGAACTCGAGACACTGCTGGCGCGCTTGAAGGCGACATCCGCTGGAACGCTCGATGCGGACAGCCAGCGTATACGTGCCACCCTGATCACCCTGTTCGATGGCGCGCTCGGACCCTCTCGCATCGTCGACTACGGCACCAGCTTCGACGTCTACGGCACCTGGTACCTGCCTTATGCGATCAACCAGAACTCCGGACCCACCGTCGACATCCCGAAGTTGATGGAGGCCCAGCAGTCCGTACGCAACCGGGAACAGGCGCAGCTCTATTTGAGTCGGCTCGAAGCCTTGCCCCGGATACTCGACGGCAGCCTGGCCAGGCTTCGCCACGACGTCGAGCTCGGCGCCATTCCACCCGACTTCATCATCGCCAAGGCGAAGGCCGTGGTCGACGCGTTCAGTGCGCAACCGGCGGCCGAGAATGTCCTCTACAGCAGTTTCGTGGCCAAGCTGAAGGCGGCCAACGTGACCGACGCGGACACGCTTTCATCCGAGGCCTTGACCCGCGTCGGCAATGGCGTGCTGCCGGCCTATCGGCGCATCAGCACCTACCTGGGCGAGATTGCGCCGAAGGCGCCGCATGACGCGGGGCTGTGGCGCCTGCCGAATGGTCCTGCCCTGTACAAGGCCATGATCCGGCACATGACCGACAGCGATCTCGATCCCGATGCCATCCACCAGACCGGGCTGGACGAAGTCGCACGCATTGCCGGTGAGATGGATGGCTTGCTTCGCGCCCAAGGCTACGTGGACGGGACGGTTGGCCAGCGCATGGCGGCGATGGCGAAGGACCCGCGCTTTGTCTATCCGAACACGGCCGAAGGAAAAGCGGCATTGCTGGCCGGCATCCAGACCGACCTGGCCAAGGTCCGCACCCAGCTGCCGAAGTACTTCGGAACCCTGCCGAAGCATCCGCTCGAGGTGCGCGTGGTACCTGAATTCAGCCAGGACTCGGCCCCGGGCGGCTACTACGATCCACCCGCTCCCGATGGTTCGCGACCGGGCATCTACTGGGTCAACCTGCGCGACACGGCGATGCTGCCGAAATTCTCCTCGCCGACGCTGACCTACCACGAAGCCATTCCGGGCCACCACATGCAGATGGCCATCGCCATCGACCAGCCGATGCCGTTCATCGCCAAGAGCTTTGCCTCGAATCCGGCGGCCGAGGGCTGGGCCCTCTATGCCGAAGCGCTGGCTGCGGAAATGGGCCTGTACAAGGACGATCCGTCCGGCAACCTCGGGCGCCTGCGCGACGAGCTGCATCGCGCCGTGCGCCTGGTCGTCGACACCGGCATGCACGCGAAGAAGTGGAGCCGCGAGCAGGCGATCGACTACATGGTCCGCACCGAGGGCGTTGAACCGGGCGCTGCCGAATCGGAAGTCGAGCGCTATGTGGTCTGGCCCGGGCAGGCGCTCGGCTACAAGATCGGCATGCTCAAGCTGCAGCAATTGCGCAGGGAAGCCGAAGCCGCCCATGGCGGGAAGTTCGACATCCGCGAATTCCACGATCGCCTGCTCAGGATCCAGTCCTCGGCGTTACCCGTGATCGAGGATGAAATGCGCGCGTGGATCGCCAAGGCAAAACAGGCGCCATGAATCCGCCTGCCTCAGGATCGTTCGAGCGGACTCGAGAGCCCGGAACCCCATGAGCCTGTCCGCCAGACGCAATCGCCGCGACGCGATCCGCATGGCCGGTCTCAATCCGGCCGGGACGTGGTTGATCGTGCAGGTCGCCAAAACCGTACTGCCCGCGTTCGCCGTGCGCGGGTGCTGCAGGTGACGACCCTCCTGCTCCTCGCAGGTCTCGTGCCGGCGCTCGTCTTCATCTGCATCCCCGGGTCGAGGAACGGGGTCGTGAACCGGCCCGGATGGACCCGAACCGCTGTGAACCACGCTTCGTCACAATCCCGCGCAGGCTCGGCGCGGTCGATGCCCATGCTTCCGCGATGCGCGAGGCAGATCCGGAAAGCGCGGCTCGCCGGGGCATCCGTGCTCCTGGGCATGCTGCTCGGCGCTGCCTGTTCGGCGCCGCCACCCGTGCTCGCGGAGGATCTCGCGTATCCGGTGCTCGTGCTGTTTCCGCAGAGTGGCAGCGTGCGTCATGACGATACCGCGGACCTTCGCATGATGGGCGTGCAGCGGGTCATGGGCTATGACGGAACCGTCATGCTGATCGATTCACGACTCGACATCTACCGCCTCGACGGCCTCGCATCCACGCATTCGGGACTCTGGCTGATGGCGCATCCGAGTGGTCGGACCGAGGTCCGCTTCGAACTGCATCGCATCGGCCAGGCGGATATCGAGCAGGCCCGACGGTTGATCCTCGAGCGCGAGCCGACGCTGCGGGATTCGGCAGAGCCCGTGCCGCGGGCGTCCCTGCTGCAGGCGAGCACGTTGCAGGCCATGCTGAAGATCATCGGCAAGTGACGGCCGCTCAGAGCACGGGCAGAGCGACTGCCATGGGTGGAACGGGTCCTCAGGAGGCGTTCTGGAGCGACTCGGATGCGTCGCCGGTGGCGGTCACCTGCGCAGCCGGAAAGAACGCGCTCGCCGAAGGGGCTGCAGCCGGTCGACCGAGATAATAGCCCTGCAATTCGTCGCAACCGAGCTTGCGCAGGAACTCGGCCTGCTCCCCGGTCTCGACGCCCTCCGCCGAGACACGCATGCGCAACTGGTGGGCCAGCACGACGATGGTCTGCGCGATCGCCGCATCGTCGTCGCTGTAGGGCAGGCCGCGGACGAAGCGCTGGTCGATCTTGAGCTTGTCGATCGGGAACTGCTTCAGATAAGCCAGGCTCGAGTAGCCCGTTCCGAAGTCATCCAGCGACAGCCTCGTTCCGATTGCCCTCAACTCGGCCAGCGTGCGCCGAACGCGATCCACGTTTTCCATCAGCGAACTTTCGGTCAGCTCGATATTGAGCGTGGAAGCAGGAACTTCATGGACGGACAGGGCATCACGCACCTGATCGACGAAGCCGGGCCGCTGCAGTTCCTGGGCAGAGACATTGAATGCGATCTCGAAATCGCGATGGCCCTGGTCGAGCCACTCGCGCGCCTGGCGACAGACCTCGCCGACCACCCATTCGCCGATCTCGGGCATCATGCCGAGGGTTTCCGCGATCGGTATGAAGCGGGCAGGGCTGACCCGCCCGAGCTCCGGACTGATCCAGCGTATCAGGGCCTCGAATCCGGTCAGGGCGAGGCTCGTGGCGTCACGCTGCGGCTGGTAGTGGAGTTCCATTTCGCCGCGCTGCACGGCCCCACGCAGGCTGCGCCCGAGGGTCAGCCGACTCTCGGTATCCTCCATTTCCTCCACCGAAAATTCGACGATGCAATCGCGGCCTTGTCGCTTGGCCCGATGCATGGCCGCCTCGGCACGGCTCAGAAGGTCCTGCGTGTCCAGGCCGTGGTCGGGTGAATGGCTGATTCCCATGCTCGCCGACAGGATCACGCGGTAGTCGTTGCTCTCGATCGGCGTGGCCACCGCTGTCCGGAGCCGGGCCGCGAGCGCGAGCATTTCGGCGTGCTCCGGTGTCGCGCAGGCGATGGCGAATTCGTCGCCCGCAAAGCGGGCGATGCGGCCGTTGCCGCCCAGCGCATCCTGCAGACGCATGGCAACCCGTCGCAGGACGTCGTCGCCGATGAAATGTCCCATGAATTCGTTGACGACCTGGAAACGATCCAGGCCAATCAACATGACCCATACCGGGTCTTCGGCGCTGCCCACCATCGCGGCCAGCGCCGCCTCGAAGACGATGCGATGGGGCAGCCCGGTCACCGCATCGTGGCTGGCCGCATGGGCGAGTTCGGCCTCCGCGCGGAGCTTTTCGCTGACATCGCGGCCGACGGCGAAGGCCTTGCCGTCGGGTCCGACGAAGGAATCCCAGGACAGCCAGCGATAGCTGCCGTCCTTGCAGCGGAAACGATAGGTCACCTGGCTGACCCGGTCGCCCTCGTTGCGCAATGCGGCGACCGCGGCCGCACAGGAACCCAGATCATCGGGATGGACGAACGCGTCGTAGCTGCGGGACGCCAGCTCAGCCTCGCTGAATCCAGTGACCTGGCTGAACGCGGGATTGGCCTGGATGATGCGCTGGGAGCGGATATCGAAGACGCAATAGATCTCGAGGGACAAGGCAAAGAAACCATCGCGCTCCTGGACCCGCTCGAGAAGCTGCGCGCTCTCTATGGCGATGGTGGTGATGGTCAGCATCTGATCGACGCAGTCGAGCTCGTAATCGCTGGGCTTGCGCGCATCGCGGTGATACACGGCAAAACTGCCCAGGGCCCTGCCATTGCTGCCGAACACGGGGGTCGACCAGCAGGCCAGCAATCCATTCTCGATGGCGACGTCGCGAAAATCCGACCACAACGGATCGGTTGCCACGTCGGCCACGATCACGCGTTCGCGTCGATGCAGCGCCGTGCCGCACGAACCCTGGCCTTCACCGATTGCGACCCCGTGGATGGCGCTGTTGTAGGCCGTGGGCAGGCTCGGTGCCGCGCCGTGCAGGACATGCCTGCCATCGGCGTCGACCAGCAGGATCGAGCACAGCGCACCGGGATTGAGCTCTTCGTGCAACTGCGCGATCAACGTCAGGTTGTCGGCCAGCGGGTGCTGCGCGGCGATACCGGTCAGCACTTCGCGGTGGCCTTCGCTCATGCGATCGACGCGACGCCGGGTGGTCACATCGCGAAAACCGATGCACATCGAATCGGGCCGCGGCTGGATAGTGCATTCGATCCAGCGATTCTCCGGAAGCCAGCGCGTTTCGAGGGTCAATATTTCCTGTCGTTCCATGGCGATGGCCGCTGAATGCCGCAGGGAATCGCCGACCCCCGAAGGGAAGGCACCCCAGACGACCCGGCCGACCAGGTCTCCGGCAGGGCCGCCAGTCAGCAGCCGGACCGCCGCATCGCTCAGGCTCGTACAGCGGCCGCTGGAATCCAGGACCAGCGTGGCGTTGGACAGCTGCGCGCCACAGGGTTCGGTGCTCTCGTGCCACTCTTCCACGAAAATTGCCCCTGTTCCGGATGTCCGGCGACCGGAACGTCCGGCCCGCCGTCGCTCCCCGTGATGCAATTTATTCCTACGTTCCGCGAAGTACAAATGCCTATGCCGCAAAGTTCACTTGGAGTCGCCGAATGCGCACTGCGCAAAGACCGGCGGGACCCTGGCTGCCTTCCCGTGTGACTGCGCTCGCGGCGGGGGCTGCAGCATCGCTGGGAAGGGTGGCCGGGCTCGGGCCTGAAAATTGCGGTGGCAGGCGGCTGTGCCGGTCTTGATGCCGCTTCCACGCGGCCAGGTGCGGACCGGCTGTCTTCTGGTTCGCCGCGTATCGGCGGCTGGCGCAGCGGGATACTCGGTAGTCCGCCCGCGCGACCGTCGCTACCAGCCGTGCAGCTCTTCTCCGATCGACATGCTTGGCTCGTGCGCGTGGATCTGCTTGTACCGCCCGCTGTAGAAAATCAGCGGCGTGGCTTCAGGACCCTTGCGCAGCCCTTGCACCTCGGCGATGTAGAGGAGGTGATCGCCGGCCAGGTGCACGTCGACGACGCGCGCGACGATCTGAGCCAGGCTCTCGGCAATCATCGGCATGCCTTCGAAGTCGGCGAACTCGAAATCGAGGCCGGGAACGCGATTGCCGGCGAAGTGCAGGCTGATGTCCATTTGCGCATCGGTCAGAAAGCTGACGCCGTAACGATCACCGATCCCGATATGCGCATTGACGCTCGATTCCCGTCGCAACGAGATGAGCACGAGCGGCGGATCGGCCGAGACCGAGAGAAAGGAATTCACGGTGATGCCGGCTGCCTGGTCATCCCGCACGAACGTGACCACGGCGACCCCGGTCGAAAAGCGGCCCATCACGCTGCGGAACGCACGCGGGTCGATCTTCGGATCGGGCGAGGATGCTGTCATCGGCTCCCGTTTGCGTTACTGATCAATGCCATTGCCGGTTGCAAGACATGTCGGCGTACGACCGATTCATTCGACCGTCACAGACTTGGCCAGGTTGCGCGGCTGGTCGACGTCGGTGCCGCGCAGGACGGCGACGTGGTAGGCGAGCAGTTGCAGGGGCACGGTGAACACGGCCGGTGCGATCAGGTTGCCGCCCGAATTGACCTTGATCAGCGCGCCGCGCACACCGTCGCTGTCGATCCTGACCTCGTCGTCGGCGATCACGAACAGCTCGCCGCCGCGCGCGCGGACTTCCTCGAGATTGGACTTGAGCTTCTCGAGCAACTGGTTGTTCGGGGCGACCGCGATCACCGGCATGTCCTCGTCGACGAGGGCGAGCGGGCCGTGCTTGAGCTCGCCGGCCGGATAGCCTTCGGCGTGGATGTAGGAGATTTCCTTGAGCTTGAGCGCGCCTTCGAGGGCAACCGGAAAATTGACGCCACGGCCGAGGAACAGGGCGTGGTGCTTGTGCACGAAGCGTTCGGCCAGTTCGGCGATCTGCGGAGCGAGCTCGAGCGCGTCGGCGATGCGCCGGGGCAGCGTGCTGAGATCGTTGACGAGGCGCAGGTAGCGTTCCTCGGCGAGCCCGTTCATGCGCGCCAGTTCGAGCACGAGCAAGGCCAGCGCGGCGAGCTGGGTCGTGAAGGCCTTGGTCGAGGCAACGCCGATCTCGGGTCCGGCCCGGGTCATCAGGACAAGGTCCGATTCGCGCACGAGACTCGATTCGGGCACGTTGCAGATGGCGAACGAGCCGAGATAACCGTGCTGCCTGCCTTCGCGCAGCGCGGCCAGCGTGTCGGCCGTCTCGCCAGACTGCGAAATGGCCAGGAACAGGCTGTCGGCCGGCACCACGGCCTGGCGGTAGCGGTATTCGCTGGCCACCTCGATGCTGCAGGGAATGCCGGCCAGGCCCTCGAGCCAGTAACGCGCGACCATGCCGGCGTGGTAGCTGGTGCCGCAGGCGACGATCTGCACGTGGCGAACGCGGCGCAGCAACTCGTCGGACTTGACGCCAAAGATGTTCGGCAGGATGCGGTCGCTGGCGATGCGCCCTTCCAGCGTGTCGGCGACGGCGCGCGGTTGCTCGAAGATCTCCTTGAGCATGTAGTGGCGGTATTCGCCGCGCTCGACCGCATCGGCGGACAGCTCGCTCGTATGCACGCGGCGTTCGACGCGGTTGCCGTCGAGGTCATAGACCTGGATCGAATTGCGCGTGATTTCGACCAGGTCGCCCTCGTCGAGATAGCTGAACTGGTTGGTGACCTTGATCAGGGCCTGCACGTCTGAGCCGAGGAAGTTCTCGCCGATGCCGATGCCGACCACGAGCGGACTGCCGCGGCGTGCGCCGATCACGTGACCCGGTTCGTCACGGCTCATGACGGCGATGGCGAACGCACCATGCAGTCGCTGGATCGCCGCCTGCACGGCGCTGCGCAGGTCCATGCCCTGCTTGCGCAGGTGGTGGACCAGGTGGGCGATGACTTCGGTGTCGGTGTCGGAGTCGAAACGGTAACCGTGGCCCTTCAGTTCCTCGCGAAGGGCCACGTGGTTCTCGATGATGCCGTTGTGCACGACGCTGACCGAGTCGATCGAGACATGCGGATGTGCGTTGACCTCGTTGGGCACGCCATGCGTGGCCCAGCGCGTGTGGGCGATGCCGGTCATCCCCGAGATCGGGTGGGATTCCAGGCGCGCTTCGAGCTCGCGGACCTTGCCGACCGTGCGTGCGCGGGCGAGTTCCTCGCCGCTCAGCACCGACAGTCCGGCCGAATCGTAGCCGCGGTATTCGAGAGCCTTGAGGCCCGAGATCAGGATGGGGACGACATCACGCTCGGCCGCTGCGGCGACGATTCCACACATGGGCAATCCAGGCTCGGGTTCGAAACGGAGGCAGAGCGCTGCGTTGCCTGCCATCGGGACGGCCATGATAAACGCTTGACCTTCGACTGGGCAGTGTCGTGGGCATCCATGGCGACCGGCCGGGCCAGTCGCGGACGCAACGGGCTGCCGAAACCGGGCCGCGCCGCGCCCTGCCGGCGCCGAATCGGCGTCAAAGACAGCACGCCGTCGTCCGAAACGTTTAGTATCCGGGCTCGATCGGCCACCGGGACGGCGCCGATCGTCCGGGCAAGGCCCTGGAAGGAACGCCAGGCCGCGAAATGCAGCCCGAAAGAAACATGTTCCGAAACAGCGACTTGCCAATTTCCGGCGCGAATCATGCATGCCGATTCGCGGCGATTGGCAAAACTCATTGGGGGGGTGAATGCTGCGTTTCCTGCGCGAACAAGGCGCGCGCTGGCTGCTGGTGCTGGCCGTCGCCGAGTTCCTGGTCCTGGTCGGGGCGCTGATCCTGGCCATGCGCATCCGTTTCTGGAGCGCGCCGGAAGACCTGGCCGCGTTCTCGATCCTGATCGAGGTGCGCGCCACCTTGTTCGGCCTGGTCATGGTGACCTCGATGGCGGCCATCGGCATGTACCAGAAGTCGCTGCGCGACAACCTGCTCGGGCTGATCGCGCGGCAGACGATCGGCTTCGTCATGGGCGGCATCGCCACGGCCTTCCTGTTCTATCTGGTTCCGCAGCTGTTCATCGGCCGCGGCGTCATCGGCTATGCCCTGTTGATCAGCTTTCCGATCATTGCGTTCGGTCGTGCGCTGTTCCTGCGCCTGGTCGACATCAAGGCGCTCAAACGCCGGGTCCTGGTGCTCGGTGTCGGTGCGCGGGCGGAGAAGATCGTGCACCGCATGCGGCGCCGGGTCGATCGGCGCGGTTTCCTCGTGGTCGGTTTCCTGCCGATGAACGGCGAGGCCCCGGTCGTGCCCGACGAGCTGGTCGTCAAGAGCGACAAGCCCCTCGCCGAGATCGCCGAACGCATGCAGATCAACGAGATCGTGATCGCCGCGGAGGATCGGCGCGGCCAGTTGCCGATGCATGACCTGCTCGCCTGCAAGCAGCGGGGCATCACCATCACCAACCTGATCACCTTCTTCGAACGCGAGCAGGGCAAGGTCAAGCTGAGCCTGATCGACCCGTCGTGGTTGATCTTCTCGCAGGGCTTCGACGCCACCCCGTTGCGCAAGGCGAGCAAGCGGATCTTCGATGTCACCTCGACCGCGATCATGCTGCTGGTGCTCTGGCCGCTGATGGTACTGACCGCGCTGGCGATCTGGATCGAGTCGGGTCCCGGCGCGCCGATCCTCTATCGGCAGGAGCGCGTCGGCGAGCGCGGCAAGCCCTTTCCGTTGATCAAGTTCCGCAGCATGCGCACCGATGCCGAGAAGGATGGGGTGGCCCGCTGGGCGAGCAAGGAAGACGATCGGGTGACCCGGGTCGGCCGCTTCATCCGCAAGGTGCGCCTGGACGAGCTGCCGCAGCTGTGGAATGTCCTGCGCGGCGACATGAGCCTGATCGGGCCGCGTCCGGAACGCCCGCAATTCGTCGCCGAACTCGAGAAGAAGATCCAGTATTACGACCTGCGCCACTGCGTGAAGCCGGGGCTTGCCGGCTGGGCCCAGCTCAACTACCCGTATGGCGCGGACGAGAAGGATGCGGCCGAGAAGCTCAAGTACGATCTGTTCTACGTGAAGAACCACAACTTCACGCTCGACCTGATCATCCTGATCCAGACCTTCGAAGTCATCCTGTTCCGCCGCGGCGCGCGCTGAGCGCGGCGGCGGCAGGGTCGGCCTGCCTCAGTCGAACGAATCCGCGAACAGCGGATCGGCATTGACCCGCCAGTAGTCGAGCAGGTTCTTCAGTGCCACTGGCATGTTCGTCGCCGGCGCGTGGCCGGCCTGGTCGATCGAGTTGACGCCGTGGCAACCGCCGCAGGCGCGCACTTCGCCGGGCTTGACCGAAATCCAGTAGCGCTCGCGCACCACCGGCGTGCCGTTCGCCGCGGTCGACTGCCAGGCCAGCGCGCGCTGGGCCGGCACGATCACCGCCACCGAGCCGTCACTGGCGATCGGCACCGCGCCGGCCGGTGTACCGGCTGCCGGGGTCGGCATCCATTGCAGGGCTGCGGCATCGTGCAGCGGTTGGGCCAGCACGCGCCGACCGGGATTCGGCGAGGCGGTGCCGCCGATGCCGCGGATCTGGTCGCCCTGCAGGAACTGCATGTAGCGGATGTCGTAGAGGATGCCGGCATTGGCCACGGTCTGCACGCCGCCCGGCACGCGCAGGTTGAACGGCTGCTGGTGGTCGGCCTTGTCGCGCGTGGTGACGTTGCGGCTGACCAGTACGCCGAGTCCGCGTGCGGCGAGGAAGGACTGGAAAGCCTGGAAATCCACACCGGCCGCGGCGAACGCCTGCGCTTCCGGCGCCTCGGCCGGCAGGTTGCCGGTATCCGGTGGCACGGCGCGCGCGCGCACCTCGACCGGCGAAAGCTCCCAGAGCGGCCCGTTGTAGGTGACCAGGACATCCGGATCCCACCACGTGACCGACTTGCTGATGCCATTGGTCAGCGCGCCATTCGGGTCGGCGCGCTGATAGCCGCCACCATCGGCGATCAGGCTGTGGAGACGGAATTTGTAACGCGGGACCGGATTGGCCCGGGTACCCTCATTGGCGGCCCCGCGCGGCTCGGCGACCCAGGCTGCGACCATCTGGCCGTCCGACAGCGGCAAGGGATTGCGGTAGTGACCGCTGAAGTCGGCGGGCACCGTGCCTGGATAGAAGGTGCTCGTGCTGCGCGGCGTGCGGTAGCCGACCAGCATGTCATCGGGATTGGTGGACGGCGAGCCGTTGATCGAGATGATCTGGCCCGAGGCATGCGTGTAGAACTCCGGCGCGTCGATCGCGAAATAACGTCCCGGGGTGGTTGGGTCCTCGGCGATCTGCAGCCAGTTGTCGACCGAACGGCTGTTGTTGCGCGGCGGTGCCGAGCCGTAGATGTATTCGACCAGGTTCGGATCGTTCCTCAGGCTCTGGTTGAAGTAGTCGAACAGCTCGTGGCGGCCGACGTGGTTGAGCGTTTCCTCGCCGCTGCCATCCTGGTTCAGCTGCCACGGAAAGAAGTGGTTGATGCGAAACCCGTAGCTCGCGGCCGTGTCCGAACGGGGCTCCGGAAACACCTCGCTGGCGGTCTGGGTTGCCGCCTGCGCCGATTCCGACGCCCAGTTGAAGGTGCCGTAGGTACCGGCATCGGCCTGCTGGTCGCGCTGCAAATGGTCCCAGCGCGTGAAGATGATGCGCCCAAAGCTGTCCACCAGGGGCCGGAACGAGCCGGACGGCGCGTGCTGCAGCAGGCGCAGGCTGCCGCTGGCCGGATCAAGTTTCCACAGGCCGCTGTTGGTGGGGGTCGATTCGTATTCGTCCAGTTGCGGGTACAGGTGGCGCTCGCCGTTGCGCGGACGGTCGCTGGTGAAGATGATGCTGCCGTCCGAGGCGTAGGTCGGCTCGACGTTGTTGGTGTCGATCGGTTGCCCGGGAACCCTGCTGATCACGACCGTCTGGCCGCTGCCGAAGCCGCTGATCTCGTAGAGCTGCCAGTAGCGCGTGATGGTCTGGTACTGCTGGGTCGGTGCACCGACGACCATGCTGAAAACGGCTTTGCTGCCGCTGAAGTGGATGGCTGGATCGCGCACCGCGATCGCATTGGCGCCCTGTTGTCCGCTGTTGCCGTAGCCGGCTTCGGCGGTCAGGTTGCGCAGCGTGCCGTTCGCATAGCGGATCCAGAGATCGCCGCCGCGCGCGGCGCTCTGCACGTCGCCCATGTGGTTGGCGAACACCGAGCCAACCGTGGCGAAATCGCCGGGCACCGGGACCTGGGTCACGAACATGATCGGGTTCGGCAGGTTCGGTGCGGCCACGGCCGCCGTTGCGCAGTGCAGGGCGGTGATCGCCGCCGCGAGGGCCCAGCCCAGCGGATGCCCGGCGCCGAACCGCATCCGGATCGGGTCGAGTGGCCCCTGATGGCTTGGCGGCGAAGTCCGGGAAAGCGGGCGGAGCGGACGGGGCGATTCGGTACGCATGCGCAATTCCTTGGCGAGGGTCTGAACACGTGGCGCAATCGAGATGGCTTCTGGACGCCACCCTTATGTCATTGAATCAATCGCCTGGGCGAAGCCTGCCTGCGCGCAGTCCCTTGCTGCGCCAACTTGCAGGCGGCCATGGTCGCTTGCGCACGGCCCCGATACAGTGAACGTGTTCACAGCGACCCTGCTGCGGGGAATGGTCCGGAACGCGGCCTGCGCAGGCGCCGCGACCGCCGGGGGGTGTCGCCCGGACGCGCTTCTGGCACACTGCGCCGCCTGTCCGTCAGCAAGTCCGGCCGGAGCGCCGCAGGGCCCCGGATCGGCTTGCGCCAGAGTCGTGTATGCAATCCATTGAACAGCGCGTGCGGAAGTTCCTGCGCGAAACCTTCCCGGTCGCGAACGAAACCGAACTGACCGCCGAGCAGAGCCTGCTCGAATCGGGCGTGCTCGATTCGATCGGCGTGCTCAACCTGATGACCTGGCTCGAGCGCGAGTTCGCCATCTACGTCGAAGACCACGAGGTCGTTCCGGAAAACATCGACGGCATCGGCGCGCTGGTGCGCTACGTCGAATCCAAGCGCGCCGAGGCCGGACTGACGGAATGATCCGTTTCGAGGAGAGCCTGCGCCAGTCGGCGGAGCGCGATCCGGAGCGCGTCGCCCTGGTCTGCCGCGGCGAGCGCACGAGCTACGCGGAACTGGCTGGCGAGGTCGAACGTTGCGCCGCGCAACTGGTGGCCGAGGCCGGATTCGCGCGCGGCGAACGCTGCGTGCTGTTCCTCGAAAATCGTCTCGAGACCGCGGTCGGCCTGTTCGGCACGTTGCGCGCCGGCGGCGTGTTCAGCGTCATCAATCCGACGACCAAGGCCGACAAGCTCGCCTACATATTGAACAACTGCGAAGCCTCGGTGCTGGTCACGCAGGCCTCGCTGCTCGCGGTCGCGCGCGCGGCCCTGGCCGAAGCGCCGGGCGTGCGCCGTCTGATCGTCGTCGATGCCGAATCGGCCGCCGATGCAATCGGCTGGACCGCGTTCATGGCCGGCCAGGCGCCCCTGCTGGCAGCGGCGCCGCGTGGCATCGACATCGACCTCGCCATGCTCGTCTATACCTCCGGTTCGACCGGTCGTCCGAAGGGCGTGATGATGACCCACCGCAACGTGCTGTTCGCGGCGACGTCGGTCTCCAGCTATCTGCAGATGCGGGGCGAGGATGTCGTCCTCAGCGTGTTGCCGCTGTCCTTCGACTACGGCCTCTACCAGTTGCTGATGTGCGTGCTGCGGGGTGCGACCCTGGTCCTCGAGAAATCGTTCGCGTTTCCGCAGAAGATCCTGCCGATGCTGGCCAGCGAGGGCGTGACCGGATTTCCGCTGGTGCCGACCATGGCCGCGCTGATCGTGCAGTTGCGCAATTTCGATCCGGCCTGGGCGGCCGGCGTGCGCTTCGTGACGAATACGGCGGCGGCGCTGCCGCCGGCCCACATCGCCCGCCTGCAGTCCCTGTTCGGCCAGGCACGCCTGTACTCGATGTACGGACAAACCGAATCCAAGCGCTGTACCTGGCTGCCGCCGGAGCAACTGGCGCGGCGGCCGGACAGCGTGGGCATCGCCATTCCGGGCACCGAGGTCTGGGTCGCCGATGACGAAGGCCGTGCGGTCGGGGCGAACGTGGTCGGCGAACTCGTCGTGCGCGGCGGCCATGTCATGCTCGGCTACTGGCGCGATGCCGAGGCGACCGATCGCGCGCTGAGGCCGGGCCGCTATCCCGGTGAGCGGGTCCTGCACACGGGCGACTTGTTCCGCATGGACGAGGAAGGCTATTGCTACTTCGTCGGGCGCAAGGACGACATCCTCAAGTCGCGCGGCGAGAAGGTCAGTCCGAAGGAAATCGAGAACGTCCTCTATGCGATGGAGGGCGTACGCGAGGCGGCGGTCGTCGGCATCCCGGACGAACTGCTCGGGCATGCGCTGAAGGCGATTCTGGTGCCGGCCGAGGGCGTGCAGCTCGAGGCACGCGAGGTGATCGCCCATTGCCAGGGCCGGCTCGAGGACTTCATGGTTCCGCGCCTGATCGAATTCCGGGCGTCGCTGCCGAAGACCGCGACCGGCAAGATCCGTCGCGCCGGCCTGCAGGCCGAAGCCGAGGGCCGCGGATCCGCCGACGAGGAAGCCTGATCCTCCGGGGTGCCGGTTCAGACCAGTGCTTCGGCCACGTCCGCATGGCCGAGAAATTCGCGGGGACTCGCGCTGCGTCCGTAGGCGCCGGACTGGAACACGACGACCAGGTCGCCGACGTCGGCGACCGCGAGTTCGGCGCGATCGGCGAGCAGGTCCAGCGGCGTGCACAGCGGTCCGACCACGCTGGCCGTTTCGCGCCCGGCGCCGCCGCGATTGATCGCGACCGGATAATTGCGCCGCATGACCTGGCCGAAATTTCCCGATGCGGCCAGGTGTTGGTGCATGCCGCCGTCGACGACCAGGAAGACCTGGCCACGTGAAACCTTGCGATCGACCACGCGCGTGACATAGAGGCCCGCTTCGCCGACCAGGTAGCGACCGAGTTCGAGGGCGAGATGCGCAGCGGGCATGTCGCGCCGGGCGCGCTCGACCAGTCGTTCGAGATGGGCGGCCACCGGTTCGATGTCGAGCGGGGTATCGTTGAGCGTATACGGAATGCCGAAGCCGCCGCCCAGGTTGAGCGTGCGCGGCGCGGCCGGGCAGTGATCGAGCCAGCCGAGCACGAGCTCGTAGCTCAAGGTCTGCGCCTCGATGATCGCCGCCGGGCGCAGGTTCTGCGAGCCGGCGTACAGATGGAATCCTTCGAAGGCCAGGCCGCGTGCGGCGATCGCGGCGAGCATCTCCGGCACGCGTTCGGCGTCGATACCGAACGGTCGGGCGCCGCCGCTCATCTTCATGCCCGAGGCGCGCAGCTCGAACGGCAGGTTGACGCGCACGGCCACGCGCGCGGGCAGGCCCCAGGCTGCGCTGGCGCTGGCCAGGATGTCGAGTTCGCGAAACGACTCGAGGTTGACGAGGATGCCGGCGGCGACCGACTGCTGCAGCTCCAGCGCAGACTTGCCCGGTCCGGCGAAGCTGATCCGCGTCGCCGGCATGCCGCTGTCCAGGGCCACGCGCAGTTCGCCGCGCGAGGCCACGTCGATGCCGTCGACGAGGCCGGCCATATGGCAGACCAGGGCCGGCATCGGATTGGCCTTCATCGCGTAGTGAAGGCGGACTGCATCGGGCAGGGTCGCCCGTAGCTGATCGACGCGTGCACCGAGGCGCGCACGATCGTACAGGTAGCACGGCGTGCCGCCGACGCTGTCGACGACTTGCGAGAGCGGTTGCCCGCCGATCAGCCACTCGCCGCCGGCATTGCGCGGCCACGGTTGCCGGGCAGACCATGCCGCGGCCGGGGCGGCGGGTACGGATTGGGTCGGGTCGGTCATTCGGGCTCGTGCGCCATCGGTTCGTGCATGCGCCAAGGGAGGGTCTGATCAGGTAGCAAAGTCGTCACGTTGCCTGGGCGATTGATGGGTCAATCAAAAAGGTGGCGCCCTGAAGGCTCTCCACAGGCGCCGCGTGCCTCGTCAAGGCGACCCGCCTTCGCTTCGCCACGCAGCGCCTGTGGAAAACCTTCCGGACGCCATGACGACCTCGCAACCTGGTCAGACCCACCCTGGTGTGGTGTCTCACAAATACCATCAAATGATTCCGGCGTCTTTCACGGCGATACTGCGTTGCTCGTCGTCGCCATAGCGCCCACTATGCCTCCTCCTCGCGCCTTGTCTCGCCATGAAATTCATCCGGAATTTCTTCGCGTTATTTGCGAGACACCCCACTAGTCTAAGCGCTGCGGCCGGTTCCATCGCATCCGGCGCGGCGGCTCGTCTACTCGAACCCGTTCGAATACACCGCGTCACCGGACTGGTAGGCGAGCAACCACAGGATGGCGCCCTCGCTCGGCGACTGCGACCAGCTCACGTTGTAGGTTCCCGCGGCACTGACCTGGCGCACCGCGACGACGCATTGCACGGCGCTGTTGGGCGGCAGGCTGACGAAGTTCTCGATGATCGAGAAGCCGTTGTTCGGGATCGCGCTGTGCTGGAGTCCGGCCGCGTCGCCCCACCACACCGCGACCAGGGTCGCTGGTCCGCTCGTGGTGACGTTGCCGCTGGTCACCAGTGCCGCCGATGCCGGATAGTTCTGCGCGACGGCATGCAAGCCGCCGGATTGTCGGATCTCGATGAACGGGACCGTGATCTCACCGGACGGCTCGCCGTTCTTGACGATGCTGAGGCGATGCCCGCTGCCGCCGTGCGCCGACGGGACGACATAGGCCTTGACGTCGAATTGGCCGTTGTAGCCGCGGTAGACGACCGGCGCGCCGAGCGCGGTCCAGGTGTTGCCCTTGTTATCGGTCGGCAGCGCGGTGTTGGTCGCATAGCCGGCGCTGAACGCGAGCAGCGAGCTGCCCGCCACCTGGGTGTCGATGGCGGGCGTCAGCGCCGTGCTCGGCCCGCTGCCGTCCTCGTGCCAGAGCAGGACATGGCTGCCGAGCAGCGGCGCCGCGGCTGCCTCAGGCAGGCACGGCAGCGCCGAAGGGTCCTCGCTCGCCTGGCCGGGCGCGAGGCAGGGCGAGGAATGCAGGCCGATGCCGACGCCGTCGCTGCGCCGGGTCAGCTGGCGCTTGACCATGCCGGCTTTCTCGACCAGCGCAGGCGAGCTCACGACGAGGCCGCCGACGACCAAAGGCGTGCATAGCCACGCGATGATGCGCCCGACAGCCAGCATGGGTTTCCTCCACGGGTGAGTGACCGGATGCTACGCGCCCGCATCGAGGGTTCCAAGCCGCGCGGACCCGCCGGGACCGGCCCCCCGATACCCCCGGGCAGCTTGCCCGCGCGATCTTTCGCCCCGATGACGAGGACCGCCTGCTTACAAGACCACGGGGCTGGGCTACCATGCTCCGTCTCCGCATACGCATCGAGGCATCGAGCGTATCCGCCGGCGGCAACTCGGGCCTCCACATATTCGATCGGGCAGGGAGCACTCCTTGGGCGTCCAGCGCAGCAGGATCCGTCGCATCATCAACGAGATCAGCGAACTGCCGGGCCTGAACCTGCTCGCCAGGCCGCTGTATCGGCGCCGATTCCGCGCCCACCGCCGCGGCAATGCCTACTACGGGGTCTATGCGAGTTTCGAAGCGGCGCGTGCCGACATTCCGCCCGGCCTGCCGCCCGACTACAACACCGCCGCCGCCGCCGAGCTCTACGAGCAGCGCCTGAGCCGGCTCGAGGCGAGCGACTACCCGGCCCTGTACTGGCTGCAACGCATGCTCGGCGAAGGCTGCCGGCGCATCGTCGACCTCGGCGGCCATGTCGGGCTGAGCTACTACGCGTTCCAGCCCTACCTGGACTACCCGCGCGACCTGCTCTGGCAGGTGCACGACGTGCCAGCGGTGATGGAAAAGGGCCGAGCCCTGTGTGCGGAGCGCGGCGAACAGCGCCGCCTCGCCTTCGTCGATCTCGACGCTGTCGACGGATGCGACGTTCTGATGGCCAAGGGCGCGCTGCAATACCTCGACTATTCCCTGGTCGAGCTGCTCAAGGCGCAGCGCGTGCTGCCGCGCAGGTTGCTGGTCAACCTGACGCCGATGCATCCAGACCGGAGCTTCTTCACCCTGCAGAATATCGGGGTCGCGGTCTGTCCGTACCGGATCGGCGCCGTTCCCGAGTTCCTGCACGGGATTCGTGCGTTGGGGTATCGGCTCATCGAGCGTTGGGAGCATCTGGATCGGTCGGTGCAAATTCCCTTTTGTCCCGAATACTCGATTGACCGCTATCATGGCATGTGCTTCAGCCTCGAATGAGTGGACGCGATGGAAAACTTTTGCGCCCGGAGCCGGTCAATTGCAGCAGGGCACTTCGGCGGACAGGGGCTGATGCTTGCATGGCGTTGCGCTCGACGACCCGGTCCAATCGCTGCGCACGGCCGGCGATGGCGAATCGCGCGGCCAGCCGGTTCACGGTGCGCCGATCGAGGCGCATGCAAATCGGTACAGGCGCGATGAACGTGCGTGCGGCTGGGGAGAAATGCGGCATGGGAGCAGGCTCATGAGCGACAAGCGAACAGCTCGTGTCGACCTGGACTGGGCGAACTTCGATCCCTGGCGCATCCAGGGCTTCCGTCATCGCCTGATGGAGCACCCGCTGTTGCAGCCGGACCAGCTGGTCGCCCTCGGTGGCCGCCTCGAGGCGCACGGCCGCGTGCGCACGCACAGCAACGCCGTCGACGCCGGCACCTCGTTCAACAATGCCCCGCGCCTGCACCCGAACAAGCGTTCGGCGACCGACACGCTCGAGCACATCGCCGACGCGAAGGCCTGGATGTCGCTGCTCAACGTGCAGACCGATCCGCTGTACCGGACCCTCGTCGACGAGGTCCTCGACGGCATCGCCTCCGACATCGAAGCCCGCGACCCCGGCATGTGCTATCGCGGCGGCTGGATCTTCGTCACCTCGCCGAGTACGGTCACGCCGTTCCATTTCGACAAGGAACACAATTTCCTTTTCCAGGTCCGCGGCCGCAAGACCGTCTACGTCTGGGACCATCGCGATACCGAGGCGGCCAGCGAAGCCGCGCGCGACCGCTTCCACGCCTGTCACGAGCGCGACCTGCTGGTCTGGCGCGACGAGCTGCGCGAGCGCGCGCAGAAGTTCGAACTCGAACCGGGCCAGGGCGCCTACATGCCTTCGACCAGTCCGCACATGGTCGAAAACGGCGCCGAGCCGTCGATCACGATGAGCTTCACCTACTACACCGATGCGACGCGGCGCGACAGCCTCCTGCATCGCGCGCACTACCGCCTGCGCCAATGGGGCATCGAGGCGCCGGCGGTCGACAGCAACCGTCTGCTCGACGGCTTCCTGCACGCCTCGTTTCGCTCGATTTCGAATGCACGACTGCTGGTCCGCCGCGTCGCCGGGCGCACGATCCGCTCCGACCGCGCGGCCTACGCGCACTCCGATGTGCACTGAGCGCCCGGCGATGGTATCGGCGCCGCCATCGCCGCCGCTGGCGAGCGGCCGGTGCGTGCCGGCATGAGCGCCGTGACCACCGACGCCGCTGCCGAACGCATCGAGCTGAGCGGCATCCTGCCGCCCGCGCCGGAAGCGCAGGGCAGTGGGCCGGTCTGCGTGCAACGCGTCCTCGCGGCCGGCCTCCTCGAAGCACTCGACTCACGCGCCCAGCGCCTCGGCATCCGCCGTGAGGGCATGCTCGATGCCGCACTGGGCCTGCTCGACCTGCGCCTGACCGGCAATGCCGATGTGATCCTCCGTGGCACAGGCGATTCGCGCCTGCGCTTCGTCGACGGGGACGGCCGTCGCGTCGACGACTGGCTCGGCGCGGGTCCGCAGCCGGTGCCGGCCGATTCGAACCTGCCCACGAGCCGGGTCGGTGGCTGGGCGCATGACGTGGGCGCCGCCGACACCGCTGCGGACGGCGCTCCGCGCTGGAGCCTGCACGCCACTGCGCCGCCGCAGCTCCGGGTGATCGCCGACGCCGCGGCTTTCGGCGCAGCCGCCCTGGACCTGCTCGCTGATGGCCTGTGCGAAGTCCTGTCCGGCCTGGCGCGGGCCGAGCGACTTGCCGAGGTGTCCATCGTGTCGGCCAGCGAGCGGCAGCGCCTGCTCGAAGACTTCAATGCCACCGACGTGCCGCGCCATGCGGCCGACACCCTGGTCGGCCTGTTCGAGCGCATCGCCGGCGACTGCGCCGATCGCGTCGCCGTCGCCACGGTCGCGGCCGAACTGAGCTACGCGGACTTGCGCGAGCGCGCCCGACGTGCGGCGAACGGCCTGCGCAGCGCCGGCATCGGTCGCGGTGCGACCGTCGCCCTGCTGCTCGAACGCAGCGCCGAGGCGATCGTCGCCATGCTGGCGATCCTCGAGGCCGGTGCAGCCTATGTTCCGCTCGATCGCAGTCATCCGGCCGAGCGGCTCGCCTTCGTCATCGCCGACGCCGGCGTTGCCCTGGTCATCGAGGCGGCCGACGCGGACACGCCCTTGCCCGGGGTCGAGGTGCCGCGCCGTACGCTGGCCGAACTCGAGGCGGCACCCGCCGCGGCCACGCCTGTCGCCGAGGTGCTGTCGGGCGAAGCGCTGGCCTATGTGATGTACACCTCGGGCTCGACCGGCGTGGCCAAGGGCGTCGCCATTCCGCACCGCGCGATCATTCGCCTCGTCCGCGACGTCGACTACGTCGATCTCGCCAACGGCCCGCGGATCCTGCATGCGGCGCCGCTCGGCTTCGACGCCTCGACGCTCGAGATCTGGGGCGCGCTGCTCAATGGCGGCACCGTGGTCGTGCACGATGAACGCATCCCGAGCGGTCCCGGCCTCGCCCGCACGATCGCCCGCTACGAGGTGCGCATCGCCTGGCTGACCGCGGCCCTGTTCAACACCATCGTCGACGACGACGCGCGCCACCTGGACGGCTTCGGCCAGTTGCTGATCGGCGGCGAGGCGCTCTCGGTCGCGCACGTGCGCAAGGCCCTGGCGCTGTTGCCGCGAACCACGATCATCAACGGCTACGGCCCGACCGAGTGCACGACCTTCGCCGCGACCTGGCCGATCCCGCGCGATCTCGCGGCCGATACGCGGTCGATCCCGATCGGCCGGCCGATCGCCAACACGCGCCTGTACGTGCTCAATGCGCGCGACGCGCTGGTGCCGGTCGGCGCGATCGGCGAGCTGTGCATCGGCGGTGCCGGCGTCGCCCTCGGCTACCTCGGCCGCCCCGATCTGGATGCCGCGCGCTTCGTCGACGATCCGTTCGCGCCGGTGCCTGCGCGCATGTATCGCAGCGGCGATCTCGTGCGCTGGCGGCACGATGGCGTGCTCGAGTTCATCGGCCGCGCCGACGGCCAGGTCAAGATCCGTGGCTACCGCATCGAGACCGGCGAGATCGAAGCAGCCCTGTGCGCGCATCCGGCCGTGCGTTCGGCCGCCGTGCTGGCGCGCGAGGATCGGCCCGGCCAGAAGCGCCTGGTGGCCTATCATGTCGCCGATGCGTCAATCGACACGGCCGAGCTGCGCGCATTCCTCGCCCGCAGCCTGCCGGAGTTCATGTTGCCTTCGGTGTTCGTCGCACTCGAGGCATTGCCGCTGACCGCGAACGGCAAGCTCGACCGGCGCGCCCTGCCGGCGCCGGATACACGACGCCCGGAGCTGGCTGTCGCGTACGCGGTGCCGGTCGGTGCGATCGAAACGCGGATCTGCGCGCTGTTCGGCGAGTTGTGCGGTGTCGACGAAGTGGGTCGCGACGACAACTTCTTCGATCTCGGCGGCAATTCCCTGCTCGCCGCCCGCTGCGTGGCACGCCTGGCCGCTGCCGGGGACACCATCTCGATCACCGATTTCTTCCGCCTGCCGACGGCGCGCGCGCTGGCCACGCAGATCGAGACCGGTGGCGCGTCCTCGGTGGCCTGCGAGCGCATCAGCCATCGCGTGGCCGGCCACGGCATCGAGCCGATCGCGATCGTCGGCATGGCCGGGCGCTTTCCCGGCGCGGCCGACGTCGAGGCGTTCTGGGCCAACCTCTGCGAGGGCCGCGAATCGATCACCCAGTTCGCCCTCGATGAGCTCGATCCCTCGATCGGCCGCGAAGAGCGCGACGATCCGGCCTACGTGTGCGCGCGCGGCGTCATCGACGGCGTCGAGGATTTCGACCCGGCCTTCTTCGGCATCAGCCTGCGCGAAGCCGAGCTGACCGACCCGCAGCATCGGGTCTTCCTCGAACTGTGCTGGGAGTGCATGGAGCGCGGCGGGCACGTTCCCGACCGGCATGCGGCGCCGGTCGGCATCTTCGCCGGCATGTACAACGCCACCTATGCGCAGCGCCACGTGAGCGCCCATCCGGACCGGGTCGAACGGCTCGGCGCGTTCCAGGTCATGCTGGCCAACGAGAAGGACTACATCACCACGCGCGTCGCCAGCAGGCTCAATCTGACCGGGCCGGCGATCAGCGTGCACACGGCCTGTTCGACTTCGCTGGTCGCGATCTGCCAGGCCGTCGATGCGCTGCGCGCCGGACGCTGCGCGATGGCGCTGGCCGGCGGCGTCGCGGTGACCTGCCCACCGCGCAGCGGCTACCGCTACGAGGAAGGCGCGATGCTCTCGCCGGACGGGCACACGCGCACGTTTGCGGCGAACGCGCAGGGCACGGTGTTCAGCGATGGCGCGGCCGTCGTCCTGCTCAAGCGGCTTTCCGATGCGATCGCCGACGGCAACCACGTGCACGCGGTCATTCGCGGCTGCGCGGTCAACAACGATGGCGGCGACAAGGCCAGTTTCACCGCGCCGAGCGAGGCCGGCCAGGCCGCCGTGATCGCGATGGCCCATGCCGACGCCGGCATCGACGCGCGCTCGATCAGCTATGTCGAGGCGCACGGCACGGCAACGCCGGTCGGCGATCCGATCGAGATCGCCGGCCTGACCGCGGCGTTCCGCCGCTCGACCGATGCCACCGGTTTCTGCGCGATCGGTTCGCTCAAGAGCAATGTCGGCCATCTCGTCATCGCCGCCGGCGCGGCCGGCGTGATCAAGACCGCGCTCGCGCTCGAGCACCATGACCTGCCGGCGAGCCTGCATGTCGACGCGCCGAATCCGGCGATCGATTTCGGCCGCACGCCGTTCGTGGTCAACGCGGCGCGGCGCGAGTGGCGCGGCGCGTTTCCGCTGCGTGCCGGGGTCAGCGCGTTCGGGGTCGGCGGCACCAATGCGCACGTCATCCTCGAGGAAGCGCCGCCCGCGCCGCCGGCCGAAACCTGCGCAGGGCCGCACGTGCTGCTGCTGTCGGCGCGCACGCCAGGGGCACTGGCCGAGGTCGCCCGGCGCCTGGCCCGCCACCTCGAACAACAGCCCGCTATCGCCCTGGCCGATGTCGCCTTCACGCTCGCGCACGGGCGCAAGGCCTTCGCCCGCCGCCTCGCCGTGGTCGCCGCGGATCGCGCCGAGGCGATCACCCGGCTGACCGACCTGCGTGCCGACGCGGCCGGCGAGACGAGCGCGCAGCCCGAGGTCGTCTTCCTGTTCCCGGGCCAGGGCGCGCAATACGCCGGCATGGGTCGGACCCTGCACGCGCGCGAACCGGCCTTCCGCGCTGCGCTCGACGAATGCGCCACGATGCTGGCCGGCGAACTCGGCTTCGATCTGCGCGATCGCCTGTTCGCCGACGACGCCGAGGCCCTGCTCGATACCGGCGTTACCCAGCCGGCGACCTTCGCGATCGAATACGCGCTGGCCCGGCTCTGGATGGACGCCGGTGTGCGGCCGGGTCTGCTCGTCGGCCACAGCGTCGGCGAGTTCGTCGCCGCCGTGATCGCCGGCGTGATGGGCCTCGAGGACGCCCTGCGCCTGGTCGCCCGGCGCGGCCGCCTGATGCAGGCGCAACCGGCCGGGGCCATGTTGTCGGTGCGCCTCGATGCCGAGCGCCTCGCCGCGCGCCTGCCCGAGTCGCTGTGCCTGGCGGCCGAGAACGCGCCGTCGGCCTGTGTCGTCTCGGGCCAGATCGCCGATGTCGAAACCCTGCGCGTCGCCCTCGAAGCCGACGGCGTCGCCTGCCGCCTGCTGCGCACCTCGCATGCCTTCCATTCGGCGATGATGGATGGCGTGCTCGATCCGTTCCGCGCCGAGGTCGCCGAGGTCGCGCTGTCGGCGCCGCGCATTCCGATCGTGTCGACCCTGCACGGGCGCCTGCTCGACGCCGACGAGGCCGTCTCGGCCGACTACTGGACGCGGCATCTGCGCGGCACCGTGCGCTTCTCGCAAGCCCTGGCGACGATCCTCGACGCCGCCGCCCGGCGCGTCCTGCTCGAGGTCGGCCCACGCGCCACCCTGACCACGCTGGCCCGCCAGCAGCCGCAGCGACCGCGCCTGGCGATCGCCACCCTGGCCGACTCGCCGGAGGCCGAAAGCGCCGCCTGGCGCGCGGCCTGCGGCCAGCTCTGGAGCGCCGGCGTCGCGCTCGATCTCGAGGTGCTCGACCGTCGCGCGTACCGGCGTCGCCTGTGCCTGCCGACCTATCCGTTCGAACGCCGGCGCTGCTGGGTCGATGCCGCGCCGGCCACGATCGCAACGCCGGCGACGCTGCCGCCGCAACCCCTGCTGGCCATGCCAGATGTGCTTCCGGAGAAACCCATGGTCGTCGAAATGACTCCCCCCGCCGGTGCCGACCGGCGAGCGCGCCTGCTGGCCCGAATCAAGGCGCTGATCGACGAGGTCTCCGGCACCGAGATCGGTGAGACCGAGACGGCCGCGAACTTCATCGAACTCGGTCTCGACTCGCTGGCCCTGACCCAGGTCGCCCTGCAATTGTCGAAATCGTTCGGCATCCGCCTGAGCTTTCGCCAGTTGATGGAAGACCTGTCCTCGGCCGATCGCCTGGTCGCCCATCTCGATGCCGAATTGCCGGCCGATACGGCGCCGGCTGCTGCGCCGAGCGCCGCTGCGGCAGCGATGCCCGCGGCGAGCCTGCCCCTGGCGGCCGGCGCGGACGTGCTCCAGCAGGTGATCGCGCAGCAGATGCAGATCATGCAGCAGCAACTGGCCCTGCTCGGTGGCGCCGCACCGACCGCTGCAGCAGCAGCGGCCGTGCCCGCGCCGGCGCCTGTGCCGGCCACGCCAGCCTCGACCCCGAGTGCGCCAGCCACCTCGGACGAAGAAGCCGCCCTTGCGCATACGCACTACGACGTCAACAAGGCCTTCGGCGCGATCGCGCGCATCCACTCCGGGCGCAGCGAATTGAGCGAACGCCAGCGCCAGCGCCTGGCCGCGTTCATGCGCCGCTACATCGCGCGCACGCAGCAATCGAAGGACTACACGACCCGGCATCGTCCGCACCTGGCCGACCCGCGCGTGGTCAACGGCTTCCGCCCGCTGCTCAAGGAAATCATCTACCAGATCGTCGTCGACCGCTCGAAGGGTTCGCGCGTCTGGGACATCGATGGCAATGAGTACATCGACGCGCTGAACGGCTTCGGCATGAACCTGTTCGGCTGGCAACCACCCTTCGTGCTCGACGCGGTCAAGCGCCAGCTCGATCTCGGCTACGAGATCGGCCCGCAGCACGTGCTCGCCGGCGATGTCGCGAAGCTGATCTGCAAGATGACCGGCTTCGACCGCGCCGGCCTGTGCAATACCGGTTCCGAGGCCGTGATGGGCGCGATCCGCGTGGCGCGCACGGTCACGGGTCGCAACACCCTGGTCATCTTCAGCGGGTCCTACCACGGCATCTTCGACGAAGTGATCGTGCGCGGCACGCGCACCCTGCGCTCGGTGCCGGCGGCGCCGGGCATCCTGCGCAATACGTCCGAGCACGTGCTCGTGCTCGACTACGGCACGCCCGAGGCGATGGCGATCATCCGCGAACGCGCGAACGACATCGCCGCCGTGCTCGTCGAGCCGGTGCAGAGCCGGCGCCCGGACTTCCAGCCGCGCGCCTTCCTGCACGAGCTGCGCGAGGTCACGCGTGCGGCCGGCGCGTTGCTGATCTTCGACGAGGTCGTCACCGGTTTCCGCTCGCATCCGCGGGGCGCCCAGCATCTGCTCGGCGTCGACGCCGACCTGGCCACCTACGGCAAGGTCGTCGGCGGCGGATTCCCGATCGGCGTGATCGCCGGCAAGCGCGCCTTCATGGATGCCCTCGATGGCGGCCACTGGCAATTCGGCGACGACTCGGTGCCGACCGTTGGCGTCACCTATTTCGCCGGCACCTTCGTGCGCCATCCGCTGGCCCTGGCCGCGGCCAAGGCCGTGCTCGAACACCTGGCCGAACACGGGCCGGGCCTGCAGGAGGGCCTGAACGCGCGCACCGCGGCGATGGTCGCAGGCATGAATGCCTGCTGCGCCGAACTCGGCGCGCCGATCGCGATCACCCATTTCGCCTCGGTGTGGAAGGTCAATTTCCAGGAAGACCACCCGATGCAGGACCTGCTGTTCGCGATGATGCGCAGCCGCGGCATCCACATCCTCGACAATTTCCCGTGCTTCATGACCACGGCGCATGGCGAGGCCGACTTCGCTGCGATCGCGCAGGCTTTCCGTGAATCGATCGCCGAACTGCAGGAGGCCGACTTCCTGCCGCGACGCGGAGCCGCCGCCACACCCTCGTTCGATGCCAGCCAGCCGCCGCTCCCGGGCGCGCGCCTCGGCAAGGACGCGCACGGCAATCCGGCCTGGTTCGTGCCGAATCCCGACCTGCCCGGCAAATACCTGAAGGTGGACGCATGACGGCACCGGCCGACTCCGCGCGCGGCACCGTCGCCGTCGACTACGATCCGTTCGCCGAGGCGCCGCTCGAGCGCGTCGTTCCGGCCACCGAAGCGCAACGCGAGATCTGGCTCGCGGCGCGCCTCGAACCAGGCGCTTCGCTCGCCTACAACGAATCGGTGACCCTGCACCTGAGCGGCACCCTCGAGGTCGCCGCACTGCGCGGCGCGCTGCAAGGCGTGCTCGATCGCCACGACGCCTTGCGCGGCAGTTTCAGTGCGGACGGCCAGCAGTTCTGCGTCGCGGCGGCGGCCACGCTGGCATTCGTCGAAACCGACCTTTCGGCCGTGCCGGAAACCGGGCGCGCGGCCGCGCTCGAGGCGATCCTGCGCGAAGCGGTCGAGACGCCGTTCGATCTCGAACATGCCCCGCTGCTGCGCACCCGGCTGTTGCGCCTCGATGCCACCGAGCACGTGCTGCTGATCAGCACCCACCACATCGTCTGCGATGGCTGGTCGTTCGGCGTGATCGTGCGCGAGCTGGCCGAGCTCTATGGCGCGGCACTGCAAGGCCGCGAAGCGACGCTGCCGACGCCGCCATCCTTCGCCGAGTTCGCGCTGGGCGAAGCGGTCCATCCGCAAAGTGCCGACTACCGCGCCGACGAAGCCTACTGGCTGCAACGCAATTCGCCGCTGCCGCCTCCGCTCGACCTGCCGCTCGACCATGCGCGTCCGCGCCAGCGCGGCTTCGTCTCGCGGCGCGAGGATCTTGTCCTCGATGCCAACCTCGTGGCCGCGCTCAAGCGCGCCGGTGCGGCGCGCGGAGCGAGTCTCTACGCAACCCTGCTGGCGACCTTCGGCGTGCTCCTGCAGCGTCTCAGCGGTCAGGACGATCTCGTCGTCGGCATTCCCGCGGCCGGCCAGTCCGCGGCCGACCAGCCGGGCCTGGTCGGGCATGCGGTCAATGTGTTGCCGCTGCGCCTCGCCCTCGATCCCGCGGTCTCGTTCGAGGCGACCCTCAGGCAGGTGCGCAGCGACCTGCTCGACGCCTTCGAGCACCAGCGCTACACCTTCGGCACCCTGCTCAAGCGCCTCTCGATCGCGCGCGATCCGGCCCGCCTGCCGCTGGTCTCCGTGCTGTTCAACCTCGATCCGGGACTCGAGGACGAAAGTCTCGGCTTCGAAGGTCTGCGCGCGCGCTTCGCCGGGGTAGCGCGCAGCTTCGAGAACTTCGAGGTGTTCATCAACGCGGTGCAGGTCGGCGGGGCGCTGCGCCTCGAGTGCCAGTACCGCAGCGACCTGTTCGATGCGGCGACGATCACGCGCTGGCTCGATGCCTACGCGACCCTGCTGCGGGCGGTCGTTGACGACGCCACGCGCGCGCTGGCCGCGCTGCCGATGCTCTCGGCCACGGCCGCCGCCGAACTGCACGCCCTGCAACCGGCGCCGACCGCGTTCGAGGCGCGGCGCATCGAAGCCCTGTTCTTCGCCCAGGCCGCGCGCACGCCGCAGCACTGCGCGATCGAATTCGGCGAACTGCGCCTGAGCTATTCCGAACTTGAACAACGCGCGCGCCGGATCGCCGCAGCCTTGCGCGCGCGCGGCGTGGTCGCCGGCGACCTGGTCGGCGTCTCGGTGCAACGCGGCCCGGACATGCTCGCGGCGATCCTTGGCGTGCTTGCCGCCGGTGCCGGCTACGTGCCGCTCGATCCGGCCTTTCCACGCGAGCGCCTCGACTTCATGGCCCGCGATGCCGGCCTTGCCCTGCTGCTGACCGAGGATGCGCTCGTCGCGAGCGTCGACTTCGCCCCTGAACGCGTGCTCACGGTCGCGGCCGCCGCTGCGATGCCGATCGCCGCCGACGCGGCGACCGAGCCGGCAGCAAGCGACACCGAGGCCATCGCCTACGTGATCTACACCTCGGGTTCGACCGGTACGCCGAAGGGCGTGCGCGTGCCGCATCGCGCCGTGGCCAACTTTCTCGCCAGCATGCGCCGCGAGCCGGGTCTCGCCGCCGGCGACCGCCTGCTCGCGGTCACCACCTTGTCGTTCGACATCGCCGTGCTCGAGCTGTTCCTGCCGCTCAGCGTCGGCGCCAGCGTGGTGCTGGCCTCGCGCGAACAGGTCATGGACGGTCGTGCCCTGGCCGAACTGATCCACGCACGCGAGATCAGCGTCATGCAGGCGACGCCGTCGGCCTGGCGCATGCTGCTCGAAGCGGGCTGGTCGGGACGCTGCGGCTTCAGGGCCCTGTGTGGCGGCGAGGCGCTGCCGCCCGATCTGGCCGCGACCCTGCTCGAACGTTGCGATGAATTGTGGAACCTGTACGGCCCGACCGAGACCACGGTCTGGTCGACTTGCGCGCGCATCGCATCGACCGCGCAGGGCATCGGCATCGGTCGGCCTATCGACAATACGCGCATCGACATCCT
Organism: Dokdonella immobilis; assembly: GCF_900115085.1. GTDB lineage: Bacteria > Pseudomonadota > Gammaproteobacteria > Xanthomonadales > Rhodanobacteraceae > Dokdonella > Dokdonella immobilis. The sequence goes on from NZ_FOVF01000002.1 coordinate 54,066, forward strand.
CGACGCGCACGGCGCCACCTGTCCGATCGGCGTAGCGGGCGAAATCGTCATCGGTGGCGCCGGCGTGACCGCAGGCTACCTCGATCGCGCCGAGTTGACCGCCGAACGCTTCATCGCCGATCCGTCCGCGACCGATCCGCAGGCGCGCCGCTATCGCACCGGCGATCGCGGCCGCTGGCGCAACGACGGCACGCTCGAACACCTTGGCCGCCTCGACTTCCAGGTCAAGGTGCGCGGCTTCCGCATCGAACTCGGCGACATCGAGACGAATCTCGCGCGCCATGCCGCAGTCGCCCGGGCGGTCGTGATCGTGCGCGAGGATCGCCCCGGCGACCAGCGCCTGGTCGCCTACCTGGTCGCGCGCGACAACGCCGGCATCGACGAGGCCGACCTGCGTACGCACCTGCGCACGCTGCTGCCCGAGTACATGATTCCGCAGCATTTCATCGTCCTCGATTCGATTCCGCTGCTGCCGAACGGCAAGATCGATCGCGCGCGATTGCCCGCGCCGCAGTTCGCCCAGGCCGAATCCGTGCGTGCGCACGTGGCCCCGCGCGACGAGCTCGAACGGCGCATCGCGGCGATCATGGAGCAGGCGCTCTCGCTGCCCGGGATCGGCGTCGAGGACGACTTCTTCGCCCTCGGCGGCCACTCACTGCTGGCCGCCCAGCTCACCGCGCAACTCGGCCGCGAATTCTCGCTGTCGCTCTCGCTCGGCCTGCTTTTTGAATTCCCGACCGTGGCCGGGCTGGCCGCGGCCCTGCGCCAGCGCCTGGCCGAGCCGGCGCGGCAGGCCACCACCGCCATGCAGCCGCTCGAGGATCCGCGCATCGCGCCGCTGTCGCTGCTGCAGAAACGCCTGTGGCTGTTCGAGCAGCTCAATCCGGGCACGGTCGTCTACAACACGCCCTCCGCGCACCGCCTGCGCGGCAACCTCGACGAATCGGCCTTCGAGCGCGCGTTCACCGAAATGACCCGGCGCCAGGCGATCCTGCGCACGACCATCGAGCGCGACGGAAGCGAGGTCATCCAGCGCATCCACGACGTCGTGCCGGCACGCTTCTTCCCGGCCGAGGATCTCTCCGCGCTGCCCGCCGCGGAGCGCGAACGGCAGCTGATGAGCCGGCTCGATGCGCTGACCAATGTCGTCATCGACCTCGAACAGGCACCGCTGTACCGCACCCACATGTTCCGCCTTGCCGCGGACGAGCATGTCTTTTTCTTCATGCCGCACCACATCATCTGGGACGGCTGGTCGTTCGATCTGTTCTACACCGAGTTCGCAGAACTGTACGCGGCATTCCGCGAGGGCCGCGCGCCGGCGCTCGAGCCGCTGCCGGCGAGCTACGGCGAGTTCGCCCAGTGGCATGCGCAATGGCTGCAGGGGCCCGAGTACGCCGGGCAATTCGCGCGCGAGCTGGCGCACTGGAAGCAACGCCTCGGCGAAAGCGGCGCGCCGCCGCCGTTGCCGACCGACCGGCCGCGCGGCACCGCCCTGGTCGGCCGAGGCGAGACCGAATGGATCGCCGTGCCGGCCGCATTGACCGAATCCTTGCGCACGCTCGGCCGGCGTGCCGATGCGACCCTGTTCATGTCGCTGCTGGCGGCCTACTACGCGTTGCTCTGGCGCTTCGTCGGCAGCGGCAACCTCGTCGTCGGCACGCCGGTACGGGTGCGCGCCTCGGACCAGGTCGAGAACGTGATGGGCCTGTTCACCAACCTGCTGCCGCTGCCGATCGATGTCGATCCCGGGGAAAGCTTCCTCGCCCTGGTCGGCCGCGTGAAGGCCACCGTGATGAAGGGCTTCGCCAGCCCCGAAGTGCAGCTCGAAGATCTCATGCGCGAACCCGGCATGCGCGAACTGGCCGGCGCCACGCACTTCTACCAGGCCCAGTTCTCCTACCAGGACGCACGCGAACGCAACAGCCGCTGGGCCGGCCTGCAACAGGAACAGGTGCTGATCTTCCAGCGCGCGGCCAGCGAGGACCTGGCGATCTGGTTCCTCGAGCATGGCAAGGGCATGGTCGGTGGCGTGCTCTACAACGCCGATCTTTTCGAGGCCGACACGGCACGCCTGTTCGCCGCGCATTATCTTGAACTGCTCGATCGCGTGGTCGCCGATCCGGCGCAATCGATTGCCGCGCTGACCTCGGCGAATCGCGCCGACCTCGCCCGTATCGATGACTTCGGCCGGATTGCCCCGCGCGCCGAGCCGGCACCTTGCCTCGATCAGGCCTTCGAGCGCCGCGCGGACCAGGATCCGGCGCGCGCCGTGGTCCGCATCGGCAGCTGGGCGACCAGCGCCGGCGAGCTGGAACTGCGCGCCAATCGCCTGGCCGCCTGCCTGCGCACGCGCGGTATCGGCCGTGGTGCCGTGGTCGTGCTCGCCGCCGAGCACAGCGTCAATGCGGTCGCCGCGCTGCTCGCCGTGTTCAAGGTCGGCGCCACGCTGCTGCCGCTCGATCCGACCTTGCCCGCGCCGTCCCTCACTGCGGCGTTGAACGAAGCCGGGGCCGTCCTGCTGCTCGGCGAATCGACCCTCGTCGGCCGCCTCGACTGGCCGCGCCAGCAGAGCCTCTGCTTCGATGCCGATGCCGCCGAGATCATGGCCGGCGCCGATGCGCGCGTAACCGCCGACCATGCCGCCGGGGATCACGCGCTGCTCCTGCGTGGGCCCGGCAACGCCGAGACGACGCGTCTGTGGGCGATCAGCCACGCCGAACTCGGCGCCTTGCTCGGCGAATGTGCCGCGCGACTCGGCGCGAACGAAGGCGACGGGGTGTTCGGCGTCACGGCGCCGGGTGCGGCCCTGTCGGTATTCGAGTGCCTGCTCGCCCTCGTGCGGGGCCTCGAGTGGATTCCCGCAACGGGCGCCGAACGCGACGATGCCGGAACGCTGCGCGCGCGCCTCGAAGCCACTCGACCGCGCTTCGTCCTCGCGGCGGCCGACGTGTGGATCGCGCTGGCCGCGCTGGAAGCCGGCGGCGCGCCTATTGGCTGCGCGATCTGCGTCGGCGATGGTCTCGACGTTGCCAGCGTCGATGCCGCCCGCAACATGGCCGTCGAAGTCTGGCTGGCCGGCGCCGTCGGCGCCGCGGGCCTGCCCTTCGCCACCCTCGGTCGCGCGCCCGCCGCGGACACCGCGCGGGCCTTCGCCGGCACGCCATTGCTGCGCACGCGCGTGCTCGACGAGCGTGGCGGCCTGGCCCCGACCGCCAGCGCGGGTCGCCTGTGCGTCGCCGGTCCGGTGCCGCTCGCGTCCACCGCCGGCAGCGAAGTATTCGCTGCGATTGCCGATCCAGTCGATGGCACAGAGTGGTATCCCACGGCGCTGCGCGCGCGCTGGCTGCACGACGGTCGCCTCGGCATCGTCGCCGCAGGCACGGTAGCCGGCTCCGTCCTGCACCGACCGCCGCCGCCGCGCGCACCGCGCGAGCAGGCCCCCGCGACCGAGGCGATGAGTTTCAGCGAGCGCTGGCTGGCCGAACTGTGGAAATCGCTGCTCGGCCTGCCCGCCGTCGAGGCGTCCGACAATTTCTTCGATCTCGGCGGTCATTCGCTGCTCGCGATGACCCTGGTTGCGCGCGTCGAGGACCAGACCGGCGTGCGCCTCGCCATCCTCAAGGTCGCCAACAGCAGCCTGCGCGCACTCGCCGCCGATCTCCCGCAGGAGGCGATCGAGGCTGCCGCACGACGCGCGCCGAGCCTCAAGGAGCGCGCCCTCAGGCTGTTCGGAATGAGGCGCGAAACGGAATCGTGAGAATTGAGCCGTTGTGGATACCCGCAAGTTCGCCGCGCCTGTTCGGCGTGCTGCACGTCGCCACCGCACCGGCACGCGCCGCCATCCTGCTGTGCGCACCGATCCTGCACGAGTACGTGCGCAGCCACCGCCTGTTCGCCCTGCTCGCGCATGAACTGTGCGAGCGCGGCTTCGACGTGCTGCGATTCGACTACCGCGGCTGCGGCGATTCCGAAGGCGACGCCGAGGAATTCCTGATGTCGCAGGCAGACGCCGAAGCCGCGTTCTGCGCGGATTTCCTGCGCCGCAGGAACCCCGCCGTGCCGCTGGTCGCGCTCGGCGTTCGCGCCGGCGCGCATGTCGCCGCCCGGCTCGTGCGCGAACGCATCGCCGACGCGCTCTGGCTGTGGCAGCCGGTCGTCGACGGCGCGTCCTACCTGGCCGGCCTGCGCCAGCGCGATGCCGACGAGCGCAGTTCGCCGATGCGCTATCCGATGGCGCGCACGATCCCGCCCGGCGCCACGGACTCCCTGATGGGCTATCCGTTCACGACCCGGTTGTTCGACGAGCTCGAACAACTGGCCTGGTCCGATGCCGGCATCGATGCGGCGCGCGTGACCCTGCTCGACGCCGGCGTCGGCGCGGCATCGCCGGCCCATGCGCGCTTCGTCGAACTGCCCGTGCCGCTGTCGGCCTGGGCCGAGGAGATTGACATGTCGCGCGTCGCCGTCGCGCCGATTCGCACGATCGCCGATGCGCTTGCCGCAGGAACCATCGCACGATGAGCAGCGAGGAGATCGTCATTCTCGAAGAAGGCCGCTTCGGGGTGCTGGCCGGGCCGCCGCCGGAGCAGGGCAGCGGCGTCTGCGTGCTGCTGCTCAATGCCGGCTTCATCCACCGCAGCGGGCCGTTCCGCCTGCACACGCGGCTGGCCCGGCGCCTCGCCGCGAGCGGCCATGCCTCGCTGCGTTTCGATGCGCCCGGCGTCGGCGATTCGATCGCGCGCAGCGACGTGCCGCTGGTACAGACGATCCGTGCGGCCATGGACGTGCTGCAGTTCCGCCACGGTTATTCGAGGTTCGTCGTCGGGGGCCTGTGCAGCGCGGCCGATCTCGGCTGGCAGGTGGCCCTGGCCGATGCGCGCGTCTGCGGCCTGCTCTCGATCGACGGCCTGGCGCGCAAGGGCTGGTGGTATCGTTTCGCCAGGCTGCGCCGCGGCCTGGCCAAGAACCCCGTGGCCTGGGTACGCGCGCTGCACCGGCGCGTGCGGCCACGCCCGGGACCGGGCATGACCGACGCCGACCTGCGCGACTGGCCGGCGGACGGTCTCGAGCGCGCGCAGTTCGCCCAATTGATCGAGCGCGGCGTGTCGATGTTCTTTCTGTTCACCGGCGGCGCGAGCTACTTCCTGCACCGTCGCCAATTCGGCGAGACCTACGGCGCCGCGAGCCGATCGGCCGCGGTCGCATTCGAACACTGGCCGCTGTGCGACCACACCTTCTTTGCCGCCGCCGATCGCCTGCGCCTGATCGATTCGATCGACGATTGGATGGGGCGCCACCTGCGGCGTTAAGATGCGTGCCTGCATCCGGTCATTCGCCGGATTTTCGATTCGCCGGATGCCGGCAGCCCATTCAGGACGATCGCGTGCCGAGTGTCCGTACAACGGCCTCCAGAGGCCGGCGGCCCGGACTCCGTGGCAGCAACGAGAAGGAAACCACCATGCATCCATTCGATCCGACCCGGGCCCTGCGCGGATTTCTCCTGGCCCTCGCCCTGGCCTTGCCCGGCCTCGCCGGCGCCACGATTCCGGGCGACCTGCACCTGACCTCGGTCGCCACCGGCCTCAACAACCCGGTCGCCATCCGCAGTCCGAACGATGGCAGCGGGCGCCTGTTCGTGGTCGAGCGCGGCGGCGCGATCCGCATCATCAACGCGGCCGGCACCCTGCTGACCACGCCGTACTACACGCGTTCGGTCGATACCTCGGATGTCGAGCGCGGCCTGCTTGGCCTCGCCTTCGATCCCGCCTTCGCCAGCAACGGCACGCTCTACATCGTCTACTCGGGCAGCGGCGCCAACGGCGAGATCCTGCGCCGGCTGGTGGCGAGCAACCCGGCCGCCAACACGTTCTCGGGCAGCGACACCGAGGTGATGCGCATCCCGCTGTTCTACAACCACAACGGCGGCGACATCCATTTCGGGCCGGACAACTACCTCTACTGGAGCACCGGTTCGGGCACCGGTTCGTTCGATCCCGAGGATCTCGCCCAGAACCTCTGGAAGAAGACCGTCAGCAACGTCACCTACTACCTGATGGGCAAGATCCTGCGCCTCGACGTGCGCAACCCGACGGCCTCGGCGGCGGCCAACCAATGCGGCGCCACGGCGGGCCAAGCGGCGCAGTATTCGATTCCGGCCGGCAATCCCTATGCCGGCACGGCCAATACCTGCGCCGAGATCTGGCTGTACGGATTCCGCAACCCCTGGCGCTTCAGCATCGATCGTCTCAATGGCGAGATCTGGATCGGCGATGTCGGCGAAGGCAACTGGGAAGAGATCGACCGCTACGCGAGCGGCAACCGCAACTTCGGTTACCCGCAATGCGAGGGCAACCACCCCGGCCGACCGGGCGGCACCGGATCCACCTGTCCGGCCACCTACGGCACGGTCGGGCCGGTCATGGAGTATTCGCACGCCAACAGCCGTTGCTCGGTCGCCGGCGGGGTGCGCTACCGCGGCCCGATCAGTCCGCTCAACGGGCACTTCATCTTCGGCGATTCGTGCACGAGCGAAGTCTTCATCGGCACCGAAGGCGGTGGCGGCAACTGGACGTTCTCGGTCTTCCCTTCGGGCATCGCCCCCGGCTACGGCACGGTCAGCGCCTTCGGCGAAGGCCCGAACGGTGACCTCTACCTGGTCGACCACCAGAACGGGCGCATCTGGCGCTTCGATTCGGCGGCGTCGGACCTGATCTTTGCGAACGGGTTCGAGTAGCTCTCGGGACTTGCCGGTCGAAATTGGACGCTTCTTTCGCCAACGCGAGAGGGAGAAAAAGCCGCACCAAGCATCGACTTTCCCTTTGGGGGGAGACAAAACGGCAGGATTGCCGTTTTGAGCAGCGAATGCTGCCCGGAGGTTGAGCCCCATGGATGGGGCGAATTCACCTGCCGACAGGCCGGTGAGGGTGGGCGCGCGAAGCGCTTGGCCACTGGCTCAAGTCAGGCTTGTGGACAAGACATTTTGGGGCTCTGTCTTATGCAGAAGACTTCGACCGCACCCACCTGGGTTCAAGGCTCGAGATCCGGCCCAGCAAACCGCGCCCGGCGATGATGGAGGTACCCGCGTGGGAATCGTCATCCGCGGCGGAGTCGACGACGTCGTGAACCGCGGCGGCGTGGACCCATTGCGATTCTCGGTCTGGGACGACGGCCAGGAACTGGACTTCAAGGTGCTGGACATACCCATCGGCCGCGGCGGCACCGTCACCGTGCGCCTCGGCTTCGATGGGCGCTACGCCATCGAAGCCGACGGCATAGGCATTGCCATCATGGCCGGTTCGGAAGCACACGGCGAACGCGTATTCGATCTGGATCCGCCTTTACGGATGCGTCGTCGTCGACATGAGTCAGCGCATGATCGGGACAAATGTGACCCGGGATTCGATCGGCCACGGCAATCGATCGAAGTGCGCGGCGGATCGCGACGTGCCGAGAAAAGCGATCAATCGGGACTCAGGACTCCGGGTCGAACATGATCTCGCGCACTTCCTGGGCGCAACGGCAGGCCGCGGCGAACTTGGCGGCCCACGTCAGGGCCTCATCCCGGGTCGGCACTTCGATGATCGAGAAGCCGCCAAGGACGGCCTTGGTTTCGGGGTAGGGGCCGGCGGTGACCGTTCCGTCAATGGCGACGATGCTGGCTTGCTGGGTCAGCAGGCCGCCGCCGAAGATCCAGGCGCCTGCGGCCTTGGCTTCGCGCACGACGGCGCGGGCGGCCGCATCCACGGCGGGGAGGTCGGCTTCGGCAATCCGCATGGTTCCGTCATCGAATGAGATCAGGAATCGCTTCATTTCTGTCTCCCGCTCCAGGGTCCGTTGTCGGGTACCGGGGAGCATACGGCGAATGGCATCTTTGCTAGAAGGTTGTCGCCGTCATCCTTCGACTTCGCTGCGCTACGCTCAGGACGAACGGAGTGATTCCTTCTTTGCAGCGGAGGCCAAGGGTCGATCTGCGGGTTGGTTGGCGCTTGCGGAGGCGGTGTCGGCGTGAAAGCCGTGAAGCGACGACCGACCCGGATGGTACCGGACTACTTCATCGCTATGACGTGCGCCACGAATTGGTCGATGGCGATTTCGGTGCCCTGGTAGAAGCCGGATTCCCTGTTGGTCTGGAAGTCGGTTTCGTTGCGGTGCAGGGCCGTGAACACGTAGCGCGTTCCGCTGCCGTCGGATGCCATCTGCATGATCGCGGTGATCGGGATGTCGTCGAAGACTGCCGGCCGGTATCCGGGGAACAGCATCGAAGTCCAGACCAGGCGTTGCAGCGGAACGACCTCGAGGACGCAGCCGAGGTTCGGTGAATCGGGGCCGTCGCCGACGGCGATGTCGATGCGGATGATGCCGCCTGGGCGCAGGTCCAGTTCGGCATGCGAGACGCGTCCCCAGGCCCTGGGCATGTACCAGGCCGCGAGGTGCTCGGGCTTCGTCAACGCTTCCCAGACCAGGCGCGTCGGTGCATCGATGAAGCGTTCGATGGCGAAGTCGGTTTTCGGATCGAACGGGAAGGGTGGGTTCATGTCTGCGGTTCCTTTTCCTTGAGTTCAGTGACGTACCGGTCGAAGCGGTCGAGGCGCGCCTCCCATGCCTGTCGGCGCGCGCTGAGCCAGTTCTCGGCGACCTTGAAGCGCTCGGGCGCGATCGCATACGTGCGCACGCGCCCGCGCTTGCTCGATTTCACGAGCCGGCTGCGTTCGAGCACCGACAGGTGCTGCACGAACGAGGGCAGTTGCATGTCGAACGGGGCGGCCAGTTCGCCGACCGTGGCCGGTGCGCGCGAAAGGCGCTCGAGGACCTTGCGCCGGGTCGGGTTGGACAGGGCGAGAAACACGGCGTCGGCGACGGCGGACTGGGCCACTTCGTTTTCCTTTGCCGGGATGGGCGAGGCTGTTGCGTTGCCCGAGTCTACGCTGCGCCAATGCTAAGGTAAATACCTAAGTATTGATCGCATGATCGAGCGACGGGCCAGGTTTGTCGCCGCCCGGATGGATCGGGCGCCTCGCCGGAAGGAGACGATGCGGCGGTGATGGGATCGAGGCATCGCTCGCGCCTCGATGCGCGCCGGATGCCGTTCCATCGAGATCGTATGCATGACGCCGCGGGTGTCCTTCGACGCCGCTTCGCTGTGTTCAGGACGAACGGAATTTCCGCAACGGGTTGGCCGGCTCAGGGGTGGCGCCGGAACAGGTTCAGGACCCGGCGCTTGAGGGCGAGGACGCGCATGGCGCGTGCCTCGCGGCGGATGTCCGGGTTGGCGGAGGTCTTCTGCGCAGTGCGGATCCAGCGCCGGGCATCGCCGAAGCGGTTTTCGAACACGGCGCCGCGTGCATTGCGCAGGTAGGCGGCGGCCAGTGCGCGCTGGCCGACGTCGGCCGGCACCTTGTCACCGGCGGCGGCCACCGCACGCTCGATCACCCGGGTGTAGTCGTCATAGGTACGCGACAGCGAAGACAGGCCGTCATGGCCGCGGATGGCGCGGGCGAGCACTTCGTCGATCACGCCGATCGGCCAGTGCGCGGCCACGCGCAGGTGGAAGTCGAGGTCCTCGGCCGTGGCCAGTGATTCGTCGAACCCGCCGACGTCGGCGAACACTTCGCGGCGGAACATGGCCGAGACCGGTGCCAGGGCCGGGTTCTGCAGGACGCTGCCGAGCACCCAGCCGTCCTCTTGGATCACCTCGCGGCGACGGAAGCGGTCGATCGGCTTGCGTTCGATATCGATGCGCTCGACATCGCAGAGGACCATGCCGAACCCGGGATGGGCCTCGAGCCAGGCGACCTGGCGTTCGGTTTTCTCCGGCAGCCATTCGTCGTCGCTGTCGAGCAGGGCGAGGTAGCGGCCGCGAGCCATGGCCATGCCGCGGTTGCGCGCCGCCGAGACGCCGGCATTGGCCTGACGCACCTGGATGATGCGGTCGCCGAATTCGGCGGCGAGGCGCTCGCCGGTGCCGTCGGTCGAGCCGTCGTCGATGATGATGATTTCCTCGACCGGACGGGTCTGGTCCAGGGCCGAGCGGATCGCGCGCACGACGAGCTCGCGCCGGTTGTATGTCGGTATGATGGCGGAAACCTCCGGAATCGCGGTCATGCTGTCCGATCTCGTCAAGAAGTTTCTCTATGGTAGCGGCCTGCTCGGCCTCTACCACCGTTTTCGCAACCGACGCTCCCTGACCGTGATCATGTTCCACCGCGTGCTCGATCCGGACGATCCGCGCTGGACGTCGTGCGATCCGGACTACACGCTCGACACACGCCTGTTCGAGCGCTGCCTCGCGTTCTTTCGCCGGCACTACACCATCGTCTCCGTGGATGACGTGCTCGCTGCGCGCAGGCAGGGCCGCGCGCTGCCGCCGCGCGCGCTGCTGATCACGTTCGACGACGGCTGGTCGGACAATGTCGATTTTGCCTTGCCGCGCCTGCGCGCCGCATCGCTGCCGGCCCTGCTGTTCGTGGTCGCCGACGTGGTCGGCCGGCGCCTGCCGTTCTTCCAGGAACGTATCGTCGGGGCCTGGCGCCTCGGCCGCGTCACTGCGCCGCAATTGCTGGCCGCGACGGGCGACGAGGACCGATCGGCCGGCAACGGGATCGGCGAGCTGCGCACGGCCATTGCCAGGCTCGAGGATCTCGACGATGAAGCGCGCCAGGCGGCGCTGGCCCCGTTCGAGGCCGCCCTCGATGACGGCCACCGGCACATGGTGGTCGCCGAGGAACTCGGCCAGCTCGAACGCGGCGGCGTCGCCATCGGCCTGCATGGCAAGACCCACACGCCGATGACGCGCGCGCAGGATCTCGATGCCGAACTCGGCGGCGCGCGTGCCCAGGTCGCCACGCAGCTGCCCTCGGCCGCGGCCCCGCTGACGATGTCGTTCCCGCACGGCCGCTACACGCCGGCGATCGCGGAGCGCGCCCGCGCGGCCGGGTATGAACTCGTGTTCACGAGCGATCCGACGATCAATCCGGTGGACGCGCAGCCGGACTGGTTGCTCGGTCGGGTCGGCTTCGAGCAGTCCGGCATCGTCGACAGCGCCGGCCGTTTTCGCGCGGACAAGCTCGCGTTGTTGCTGTTCCGCAAGCCGCAGCGGAGGCTTGCAGCTTGAGAGAGTGCTGGGTTGCGGGGATGTGCCGTAGTGGCTTCAGCCGTGATGTTCCTCGGAGAGCATGGCTGAGAGGAATCTAGCCTGGAGTCTCTTACTGCGAAGGGCTCGCGTCCTGCGGCGCGGGTTTCGATGGCGGGGCTCGCGTTGCCGCTTCGCTGTTGTCGCCGGGCCCCGGCCTGCGCCAGGGTGACGTTGAAGGCTGCGGACTATTCGTCTTCGTCGGCCGAGGTCAGGAACAGCGGCGGCATGGCGCCGTCGCGCGTCCATTTGCCGTATACCGGGCGGCGGCTGCGTGCGCTGAAGCCGGCGCCGAGCCAGCCATCGAGGTGCCCGGCCTCGGCCGCGATCTCGACCGAGACGGCGGCGTGGCCGGCCTTGCGGGCGGCGCGCAGCAGCGCATCGATGCAGGCGCGGTCGAGACCGCGGCTGGCGTCGACGGCCCAGAAGTCGCGTACGTGCAGCAGGTCGCCGCGCGGCTGGCAGGCGAACCAGGCGTGCAGGGTGCCGTCGGTTTCGTTTTCAAGCAGGAGGTAGCGCGTCTTCTCGAGCGGGCAGGCATCGAAGCGCCAGCGCGCGAACGCCGTATTGCGGATCGCAAGGGCGCCGTCGATCGGCAGCGAGGCGGCCCAGACCGTATCGAAGCGCGCATCCGCGGCATCGCTCCAGCGTGCGCTCCAGCGCCGGTCGGCGCGCGCGCGCCAGGCATCGCGCAGGCGTACGGCGAAATCGAGCGGCAGGCTGGCGAGGCGGGCGAGCGGACGTGGCAGGCGACGGGCCAGGTAGCCGGCATAGCGCAGCACACGCGCATAGCGGATCATCTCGCCGAGCTTCGAATAGCCGATGCGCTTGAACACCGGCGCCGCCTTCGGATTCGGGAAGCCGTACAGCAGGCCGAAGCGCTGGCCGGCGACTTCAGCCAGGGCGGTCTGCAGCATCATCGCCGGGCCGAGCGAGCGATGCGCCGCGGCGACGGCGAGATCGACCAGCACGCCGGCCTCGATCGCTCCCGCAGCGGCCATGAGGCGCCGCGGACCTGCCGCGGCGACGCCGATGGGCGCGGCTTGCGGTGCCGCACGCAGCAGGCACACGCTCGGTTCGCCGAACGGGCATTGCGCATAGAACCAGTCGAACTTCGCGCCCATGCGCGCGTCTTCGCCGAGGTTGCCGTGCCAGACCGCGAGAATCGCCTCGCGGTCGCGCCGGACCTGTCCCGGATCGACCTGGTAAGCGGCGGGCGTGCTGCCCTGGCTCAAGCGTGCGCGTCCAGTTCGTTCACTTCACCGACCAGGATCGGCGCGCGATGCAGGTAGCGCGTCGTACGCCGCTTGGTCCGGATGTCCTCGTAGACGGCCTCGGCCTGCGCGTCGGAAATGTCCAGCACGCGCGCCAGTTCGGACGCGGCCACCTCGTGGTTGAGCGCCCACAGGGCGAGATCCATCGAGCGATAGGGCAGGGCGAAATAGAATTCGTCCTGGCCCTGTTCGAGGCTGTAGGTGTCGGTGGTCGGCACCGCCGCGCAGACGCGTTCGGGCAGGCCGAGATGGCGCGCCATTCCGTACACCTGGGTCTTGTAGAGGTGCGCGATCGGCTTGACGTCGGCGGAGCCGTCGCCGTTCTTGACGAAGAAGCCCTGGTCGTATTCGAGCCGGTTCGGCGTGCCGACCACGGCATAGTTGAGGCGGTCGGCATGGAAGTATTCGAGGTTCTTGCGGATGCGCTGCTTGAAGTTGGTGGCGGCGACGATCTGCAGGTATTCGGCGAGGCCGAGCGGACGCTCGACCTGATCGCCATCGGGCGACACGGCGACCAGGCGGAAGCGGTTGATGCGACCCTCGATGCCGCCTTCGATGACGATCTTGAAGCGCCAGCCGTCGCCGTATTCGGGCAGCGCGCGGCGCACCGCTTCGTCGCGCGCCGCGTAGCAGCCGATGGCGGCCAGGGCCGGGGCGATGTCGACGGTCTCGACGCGGATGCCGAGGTGCCCGGCCAGCAGGTTCGCGCGCACGGCGCTGTCGTCGCTGGAGTCGCGTTCGGGCAGGATCAGGGCGAAAACGCGTTCGGGGCCGAGCGCGCGCACGGCCAGGGCGACGCTCGAGGAGCTGTCGATGCCGCCCGAGATCGCGACGACGAGGCCGCGCTTGTGCAGCTCGCGCGCGGTGACTTCGCGCAGGCGCCTGGCGATGCGATCGGCCTCCTGCTCGTAGTCGATGTCCAGTACGCTCCAATCCAGCTTTGTCACGAGACCTCCCGCGGTTCGGTGGTGGCGGTCAGTTGGGTCCGCCGGATCTTGCCCGAGGCAGTCTTCGGCAGCGCATCAACGAACTCGATGAATTTCGGAATCTTGTAGGCGGCCAGGCGTTCCCGGCAATGCGCCTTGATCGCGTTGGCGTTCGAGCGATGCTCGGCATCGGTGACGACGAAGGCCTTGATGACCTGGCCAAGGGTGTCGTCGTCGACGCCAACGACGGCGACCTCGGCGATCCACGGCAATTCCGCGATCGCCTCTTCGACATCCTTCGGATGCACGCGGTGGGCACCGGTCTTGATCATGTCGCTGCGGCGCCCGGCCAGGTAGAGAAAGCCGTCGGCGTCGAAGTGGCCCATGTCGCCGGTGCGCAGCCAGCCGTCCTGCAGCACGGCGGCGGTTGCCTCCGGATTGCGCCAATAGCCGAGCATCACGTTCGGGCCGCGTGCATGGACCTCGCCGACTTCCATCACGTCGGCCGGCTGTCCGTTCTCGCGGCGCACGACGAGTTCGACGCCGTCGATCGGCATGCCGACCGCGCCGGGCTTTTCGTCCAGGCGCTCGGGCGGCATCCAGGCCAGCCGCGCGGTCGCCTCGGTCTGGCCGTACATGATGTAGAGGCGTGCCTGGGGCAGGGCCTCGCGCAGGCGCTGCGCGGTCGCCGGGGCCATGGCCCCGCCGGCCTGGGTCAGGTAGCGCAGCGAGGACAGGTCGTAGTTGGCCAGTGGCACGCGGTTGAGCAGGAGCAGGAAGGTCGAGGGCACGCCGGAAAATCCGCTGACCCGCTCGCGCGCCATCGTTTCCACCATGAGGTGCGGAAACACCAGGTTGGCCTCGATGACGAGGAAGGCACCGACCGACAGGTGCGTGTGCAGTACCGAGGCGCCATAGGAGTAGTAGAACGGCAGCACCGAGACGATGCTGTCGTCCTTGCCGAGTTCGAGATAGCGGACGATCGAATCGACGTTGGCGGCGAGATTGGCGTGGCTGAGCATGACGCCCTTGGGCGCGCCGGTCGTTCCCGAGGTGTAGAGGATCATGGCCAGGTCGCTCGCCTGGTATTCCACCGGCGCCGAAGGTGCCGCGGCCGCCAGCGCGTCGGCCCAGGCGATGCTGGCGCCGTCGACGCCGGATGTGCCGGTGGCCACGCGCAGGATCGGTTCGGCGATCGCCTCGAGGGCCAGTTCGCTGTCGCGATGGCCGGCCTGGTAAACCACGCAGCGCGCTGCGCAGTGACGCAGCCACGGTGCGATGTCGCGTGCGCGTGCCTGCGCGTTGAGCGGAACGATCGCGGCTCCGGCCAGCCAGCAGCCGTGGCAGGCGACCACCGCTTCGATGCAATTTGGCAGGATCACGGCGACACGATCGCCGGCATCGATGCCGGATGCCCGCAGGAACGCGGCGAATGCGCGTGCCTGTGCCCACAGCGTGCCGTAGTCGATCCGTCGCTCGCCTTCGGCGATGGCCCGACGCCCCGGTTCGACGCGGGCGATCCGTTCGATGCGTGAACTGAGCGGGATCATGCGCCTCCCTAGGCGGGCGACTTTCTTGCGACGAAGGCGGCGATCGAATCGATCGAATCGAAGTTGGCGGGAATCATTTCGGCATTCTCGACCTTGATCGCGTAGGTCTCTTCGAGATGCCCGATCAGTTCGAGCATGCCGGTCGAGTCGACGATGCCGTCGCGGATCAGCGAGTCACCATCGGCCAGCGCGCTCTCATCGTCGGTGAATAGATAGTTCTCGAGCACGAATGCCTTGATCTGCTTCTTCTGGTCCATCGACTTGGTTTCACCCCTGTGGATTGATGCGGCCGCATGGACGGAGCACACCGCCGGCAGGCCCATGCATGGCGTGTTCGGCCTGCGCCCGGCGCCTTCGCGTGCGCGCCGGCCGATTCCCCCGCGCCACGCCTGCTGACGTGCATGCGCCCCGACCGCGAGCGCGAATTGTGCCCGAAAGCGGCGGCGCCTGCCTTGCAGGTCGCCGATGCCGCCGGCCACGCCCCCGTGACCCGACGGGATGCGCGACGGGGGCGAATTGGCTAAGGTTGCGGGCCGAGATCGCCGAACCCGGAGAGGATGCACGCATGCGCGCGATGGCACTCGTTGTGATGGTCCTGCTGGCGACGGCGGGTTGCCGTCTCGATGGCGGTGCGCCGGCGCGCCCGCAGCCGGTCGTCAGCGGCACCGGCCAGGCCGCGCTCGCGGCGAGCGAGCGCGGCGAGGTGCGCATCGTCGAACTGGCCAGCGGGTTCAACAATCCCTGGGGCCTGGCCTTCCTGCCCGACCGCCGCATGCTCGTCACGGAACGCCCGGGACGATTGCTGCTGCTCGATGCGGATGCCCGCCTGGTCGCCGAGATCGGCGGTTTGCCGTCGATCTTCGTCGACGGCCAGGCCGGCCTGCTCGATGTCGCCGTGGCCCCGGACTTCGAGCGCAGCCAGGCGATCTATCTGTCGTACGCCAAGTCCAACCTGCGCGGCAACCTGGCCGGCACCGCCGTCTACCGTGCCCGCCTGGTCGATCATGCGCTCGCCGATGGCGAGGTCATCTACGAGCAGGAACCGAAGCTCTCGAGTGGCACCCACGTCGGATCGCGCCTGGTGTTCGACGGCGACGGCCACTTGTTCGTGACACAGGGCGAAAACAACAAGCGGCCGACTGCGCAGGACCTCGACAAGCTGCAGGGCAAGCTGGTCAGGCTCAACCTCGATGGCAGCGTGCCGGCCGACAACCCCTTCGTCGGCCGCGCCGGCGTGCGCCCGGAGATCTGGTCCTATGGCCACCGCAACATGCAGGGTGCGGCGCTGAATCCATGGACGCGCCAGCTTTGGACCAGCGAGCACGGACCCTTCGGCGGCGACGAGATCAACATTCCGCTGCCGGGCAGGAACTACGGCTGGCCGATCATTACCTACGGCATCAACTACGACGGCAAGCCGATTCCCGAGGCGATCGGCACGGCAGCCGCAGGCATGGAGCAGCCGCACCACTACTGGAAGGTCTCGCCCGCGCTCAGCGGCATGGCCTTCTATGCATCCGACCGCATGCCCGGCTGGAACGGTAACCTGTTCCTCGGCGCGCTGGCCGGCAGCAGCCTGATCCGGCTCGAGCTCGATGGCGACCGCATCGTCCACGAGGAGCGCCTGCTCGGCGATCGCGGCGAACGCATCCGCGATGTCAGGCAGGGCCCCGACGGCCTGCTCTACCTGCTGACCGATGGGGTCAGCGCAAAGCTGCTGCGGCTCGAACTGGTCGGCGATTGAGCGCCCGGGCCGGCGGCTCAGGGCGCCGGGGTCCCGCGCAGGAAGGTCTCGTCGAGCAGCATCGTCGAAAGAATGCCGACGAAGGCCTGGTTGTCGGCGAATCCGGTCGCCTTGCCGGCGCGGCACTTGTCAAGCAGGCGGCCGACCCGGTCGGCGTCGAAATAGCCGGCCTTGCGGATGCGTTCGGCGGAGAGCAGGTCGGTGACGTAATCCAGGGCCCGGCCATCGACGAAAAAGCTGCGGCTGTCGGGCGCGCGGTAGGGTTGCTTGGTGCGCTGGACGATGTCGGCAGGCAACAGGTCGGCGAGGGCGCGCCGCAGCAGGTACTTCTCGGTCAGGCCACGAATCTTGAAGTTGGCCGGCAGGCGATTGCCGAATTCGATCACGCGATGATCGAGATAGGGCACGCGGCCCTCGACCGAATTCGCCGCGGCGACGCGGTCGCCTTGCGCGGCGAGCAGGTAGGCCGCCAGCAGCGATTTGGCCTCGACGTACTGGTCGCGCGCCAGCGGCGCCCAGGCATGGATCGCGGCCGGCAGGCGCTGCTCGTACCAGGCCAGGGCGTCGCGTTGGCCGATGCCCGCGCGCAGTTCCGGCGAGAGGAAGTTGAGCGCGCGTTGCGAGGTGATCCAGCGCGGCACGTGGGCGAAGATCGGCCGATCGATGTGCTCGAGGCCCTGGCCGAAGAACGACTGGGCGAACCCCGGGTTGCGCACCGGTGAATTCTCCAGGTAGCCGTAGAGGCGACCGAGCAGCTTCGGACGCAGGGTCGAGTCGGGCTGGCGGGCCCAGAAGCGGCGCACCTTGGCCTCCTTGAACAGGTCATAGCCGCCGAACACTTCGTCGGCGCCCTCGCCGGTCAGCACGACCTTGTAGCCTTCCTCGCGCACGCGCTGCGAGAGCAGCATCAGCGGCACCGGCGCGGTGCGCAGGACCGGTGTTTCGGCGTGCCGGATCAGGCGCGGGAAGGCCGCGCCGATCTGCGCGCTCGTGCAGGTGAGGGTGGTGTGCTCGGTGCCGAGATGGCGGACCATGGCCTGCTGGTGTTCGCTCTCGTCGAACTCGGCGTCCTCGAAGGCGACCGAGAACGTGCGCACCGGGGTCTGCGTGAAGCCGCGGACCATGGCGACGATGCCGGACGAATCGAGCCCGCCGCTCAGGTAGGCGCCGACCGGAACGTCGGCGCGCAGTTGCAGGCGCACCGCATCGACGAGCAGCTCGCGCAGTTCGGCGGTGGCCTGTTCGACCGATGCGAAGGCCGGCGCGGCATCGCGGTCGGGAAAGGTCCAGTCCCAGTATTGCGTCAGCGTCTCGCGACCGTCTTCCTCGATCGCGAGCAGATGGCCGGGCGGCAGGCTGCGCACGCCTTCGAACAGCGTATCCGGATCGGCCGGCGCCCAGTAGGTCAGCGCTTCGACGAGGCCATTGGCATCGAGGCGGGCGCGCTCGGGCACCGCCGCGAGCAGGGCCTTGATCTCGGAGGCGAACCAGACGCGCCCGCGCGCCCGCGTATGGAACAGCGGCCGGATGCCGGCGCGGTCGCGGGCCAGCACGAGTCGCCGGCGCCTGGCATCCCACAGCGCGATCGCGAACTGGCCATTGAGGTGATCGACGAAGCGGTCGCCATAGCGGTCGTACAGATGGACGATGACCTCGGTATCGGACTGCGTGTAAAAACGATGGCCGCGGGCGATCAGGTCGGCACGCAGTTCGAGGTAGTTGAAGATCTCTCCGTTGAAGACCGTCCAGACATCGCCACGCTCATTGTGGATCGGCTGGTCGCCGGTCACCAGGTCGATGATCGAAAGACGCGCGTGGGCAAGGCCGACACCCGCGCCGACGTAATAGCCGTAGCCGTCCGGGCCACGATGTTCGAGCGTATGGATCATCGCCTCGAGTTCGCCGCGCGCCTGCTCGGCCGGCACCGTTGCGCCACTGAATCCCGCTATTCCGCACACGTGCTCGTCTACTCCCGTTTTCCGGCCCGATGGGCGTCGCGCGCTTCGATGCAGGCGGCCAGGGTTTCCATGGCGACCTCGCCCCAGCGCCGCGAGAAGCGCCGCGACAGGGCCTGCTCGTCCCAGTCGCGCGCGAGCACCGCCGCCAGCGCACTGGCCAGTGCTTCGACCTCGCGCGGCGGTACCAGCACCGCGCACGAGGCGTCGACGACTTCGGGCACGCCGCCGACCGGACAGGAGACGACCGGCCGGCCGCAGGCCAGGGCCTCGACCAGCACGTTCGGGTGGCCCTCCGAATAGCTCGGCAGGGCGAGCAGGTTGGACGCGGCCATCCATTGCGCGACCTTGTCCGCGGGCTGCGCCCCGGCCAGGCGCAGGCGTTGGGCCGGATCGCGGGCGAGCTGGGCGAGCTCCTCGCGCAGCGGACCGTCGCCGACCAGCACCAGTTCGGCGCGCGGATGCGCGTCGCGCAGCGCGCGTGTCGCCGCGACGAGTTCGCGCAGGCCCTTTTCGGCGACCAGGCGGCCGACGTAGAGCACGAGCTGCGAATCGGGCTCCACGGCCAGCGCCGCGCGCGCCTCGGCGCGGTCGCGCAGCTTGAAGGTATCGGCATCGCAGCCGTTGGCGATGACGCGCACGCGCGCCGGGTCGGCGCCGTAGTCGCGGGTGGCCAGACGGCCGAGGTCGGCGCTGACCACGAGCAGTCGCCCGGCTTTCTGCACGACCGGCGCGGTCAGGCGCCGGCTGATGGCATCACGCACGCGGATATCCGATCCGCGGGCGCCGGCGACCAGCGCAACGCCGAGTTCGCCGGCCACCCGCAGTGCGCCTGCGGCATCGGGGTAGAGCCAGTACGAAAGGATGACATCGGGCCGGAATGCGCGTGCCTCGGCGCGCAGGGCGCGCCCGCAGAGCCAGCCATTGATCGGTCGCGACAGCATCGGCAGGGCCGGGTAGCTGACATGGACCACCTCGCACCCGGGGATCGCCGCGGCCGGTTCGGGCGCCTGGTACAAGTAGCTGCGCGGCCTTGCCCAGCGCGGATAACGGGCGACCGGGCTCAGCACGCGGACTTCGGCAAGGCGGGCCAGTTCGACGACCGTCTGCAGGATCGGCCGGCCGCGCGTCGGCTCGCCGGCGACGGGAAACTGCGAGGTCACGACGAGTAGGCGCATGCGGACCGGCTGTACGGGGAAGCCGGCATTGTATCGGCTGCCGACCCGCGCAGGGACCCGCCCCGGACGGCCGTTCGACCGCGCTCCTCTCGCGACCGGCGCCGCGGGCCGAGGTATATGATGCGCGCCAGCCGTCTTGCGCCGGGAACCGCATTGAGCCCGCTAGAGAACCCGCCCTCGACCGGTTTGCGCGTCGTCGAACTCGATGCCTTGCGAGGCCTGGCGGCGCTGGCCGTCGTGGCTTTCCATTACACGACCCACTATGGCAACGAGGTCGGGCATATCGGTCCTGCGCCGATGTCGTTCGCGTTCGGCAACTATGGCGTGCACCTGTTCTTCCTGATCAGCGGCTTCGTCATCTTCATGACCCTCGAGCGCACGCGCACAGCGATGGATTTCATCGTCTCGCGCTTCTCGCGGCTGTTTCCGGCCTACTGGGCAGCGATCCTGCTCAGCGCGGCGGTGGTCTATTCGATCGGCATGCCATCGCAGCGCCTGCCGTGGAGCGACGTCGCCCTCGATTTCACCATGATCCAGCAGATTCTTGGCGCCGAGCACCTGGACGGGTCCTACTGGACGCTGCAGGTCGAACTGTTCTTCTACGCGCAGATGCTGCTCTGGTTCGTGCTCGGCCAGTTGCAGCGGATCCGCTGGATCATCTTTGCCTGGCTCGTCGTCGCGGCACTCAGCGGACTTGCCGAGAAGAACGGGATCAGCGTGTCCTATACGGCACGCGAACTGCTGATCCTGCACCACATTCCGTACTTCGCGATCGGCATCCTGTTCTACCGGATGCGCACGCGACCGACCGAACGCGTCGTCGACGGCCTGCTGGTGGGGCTCTGCCTGGTCGCAATCGCGATCGCCTACACACCGATCTACCTCGAGGTCGCGGTGATCTGCACGGCGATCTTCGCGGCCTTTGCGCTGGGCTGGTTGCGCGGCCTGCGCTGGGCTCCGTTCGCGTTTCTCGGCACGATTTCCTATTCGCTCTACCTGCTGCACCAGGCGATCGGCTTCAGCCTGATCTGGCAGCTCGAGAACAACGGGCTGTCGGCCAGCCTGGCGGCCGTCTGCGCGGCCGTGGGGGTCACCGGCCTGGCCACGCTGCTGACCTTCCTCGTCGAGCGTCCGGCGATGCGCTGGATCCGGCGCGCCTGGAAGCGCCATCGCGAAGCCAAACCCACAGCCCGCCCTGAGGCGAGCTGAGCGGCTCAGTCGGCCGTGCCGAAGGTCCGTTCGAGGCCGCGCGCGCTGCCGACGCGCGGCGTCCAGCCGAGTTCCTCGCGCGCCGCCCGCGTGTCGAAATTCGCCAGTGGCCGCAGCGAGCGCACGCGGTAGCGCGTCAACGGCACGTCGCGGCGCAACACCTTGCCGAGCAGCTCGACGCCGAAACCGAGCGCCATGAACAGGCCGGTTGGCACGCGCACCACGCGCAGTTCATCGCCGAGCTTGCGCTGGGCGCGCTGCAGGTACTGCTGCTGGCTGACTACAGTGGTGTCGACGATGTTGAAGACCTTGCCCAGCGCTGCCGGCGCTTCCGCGGCCAGCAGCAGGGCGTCGACGACATCGTCGACGAAGACCAGCGGCAGGCTCATGGCGCCGTCGCCGACCGCGACCCAGCGTCCGGCCAGGCCGATCACCGCGTTCGGCGTGACTTTCTCTGCACCGGGGCCGAAGATCTGGCCCGGACGCAGGATCACGGCTGGCAGGGCGCGGTCGCGGATCGCCTCGAGGACGAGGCGCTCGGCGGTGAGCTTGGTCTGCGTGTAGGCGCCGCGCCATTCGGGATGGGGCTCATAGGCGGAGGTTTCGGTCATGGTCGCGGCCGGGTCGCGACCGGCGTGATCGAACACGCTCATCGAGCTGACGTAGACCAGCCGTCTGGTCGCGTGCCTGGTGCAGGCCTCGACGACGTTGCGCGTGCCCCAGACCGTGCCGGCCTCGAAATCGCGCGGACTGCCGCGCATCGCAGCGCCGACGTGATAGACCACGCCGCAGCCGGCGACCGCATGGTCGACGCTGCGCGGATCGCCGAGATTGCCGATCACGGTCTGCACGCCGGCATCGTTCGCATGGTCGGCGTTCGGCTTGCGCAGCAGCACGCGCACGGTCTGGCCGCGTGCGCGCAAGGCCTTGACCAGGGCACGACCGAGGAAACCGGCCGCGCCGGTGACCAGGACATCGGCCGGGGGCAGCGGTGCATAGCGCGATTCGATCGCGTCGCGGCGCAGGCGATCGGGTTCGGCGCAGGCTGGCTCGAGCAGGGCGATCACGCGCAACGCGGCGGCGCCGTCGAACGGCGGCTTCGAATTGTCGCGTGCGGCGATGGCGAAATCGGCCGCTCCCTTTTGGATGCCGGGCGAAGGCTTGAGCAGGCCGGTGGCGAAGCGCAGCACGTTCCACGGCACGCGGAAGCAGTCCGCCATCGCGCTGAGCACGGTATTGAGCACGATGCCGATGAACTTGGGTCCGGGCAGGACGCGATGGATGCGCACGATCTGCAGGAAGCGATCGACCTCGATGATGCCGGCGCTGCCGCGCACGACGAGGCGGCTCTCCATCGGCCGTGCATTCCAGGACAGCAGCATGCGGCCGTAGCCGCGTTCGCCGCTGACGCGCGCCTGCCATTCGTCGAACTGCAGATCGGGGTCGCGCCCGCTGGCCTGGAAATCGACACGCAGGTCCGAGAGCGGGCCGAGGAAGGCTTCCAGCGTGTACAGGCCATGCACGCCGAGATCGCGGAACGGGTAGGAGCCCTGGGCGACCTGGGCCGGCAGGCGGCCGCCGGCGTAGGCCGGATACTCGGAACTGCGCAGGATGTCGACCGAGATGACCTCGCCGATGCGCCCGGCGCGCACCGCCTCGAGTGCCCTCATGACCACTGGATCGAGCAGGTCGGAATGATTGACGCCGAGGATCAGGCCCCTCTCGCGGGCCTTTTCGATCATCGCCTCGCATTCGGCGACGCTGTCGGCCATCGGCTTTTCGACGAGCACGCCGCAGCCCATGTCGAGCGCCTGCATGGCCAGCGTGGCGTGCGAGGCCGGCGGGGTCAGCACATGCACGACCTGCGGACGCGCAGCGGCCAGGCCGGCGAGGTCGCTGGCGACCTGGCCGATGCCGAAGCGCCGGGCCAGCGCCTCGGCGGCTTCGAGGTTGGTGTCGCAGATGCCGACCAGTTCGACGAAGTCGAGTCGTTTCAGGGCGGCCAGGTGATGGCTGGCGACGTAGCCGGCGCCGACCACGGCGACACGCAGCTTCGCAGGATGTACTGCATTCATTCGGACGGGCCTCGGGAGACTTCAGGATTCTTGGCTGGAACGGCGCGCGAGTTCGCGCGCAACGCGCTCCACGACGTCGTCGACACGGCGGTCCCAGGACTGGTCGGCCACCGCCGCGATGCGGCTCGCGCAGGCTTGCGGCGATTGATCGAGCACGGCTGCGTCGAGTGCCGTCAGGAACGCGGCGCGATTGTCGGCGATCCGCACCCATTTCGCGAACTTCTCGATTTCCGCGTTGCGCACGCTGACCACCGGCTTGCCGGTCGCCAGGTATTCGCGCAGCTTGAGCGGATTGGCATTGGCGACCTGGCGATTGAGCCGGTACGGAATGATCGCGGCATCGAAGGCGCGTGCCCAGTCCGGCAGTTCGGGGTAGGGCTGGGCGCCGGGCAGATGCACGTTCGGCAGGGCGCGCAGGGCGCTGCAATCGACCGCCTCATGGCCGATCAGCAGGAACGAGAACTGCGGACGCTGGCGCGCCAGCCATTCGATCAGCTCAAGATCGATCCACTCGTGCAGCGAGCCGAAATAGCCGACGATCGGCCGGGGCAGGCCCGCGGCGCCGGCCGCGACCGGCGCGTTCGCATCGGCGGCACGCGCGAACAGCGCGAGGTCGACGCCGTGCGGTGAGAACTCGGTGTTGGCATTGAGCGCGCGCTTGGACTCGAGCAGCGCCGGTGGCGCCACGAACAGGAGGTCCGCACGGCGGCTCAGGGCCTCGTCGCGTGCGCCGATCAGGTCGGCATCGACGCCCGGATGGGCGGCGTAGTCGTCGATGCAGTAGTAGACGCAGAGATCCTCGCCGAGGCGCCCGGCCAGGAAGCCCGGATGCGGGACCACGAACCACGAGATGCATTGGCGGATCCCGGCCTTGCGTGCTGCCCGGCGCACCGCCCAGCGTCCGAACCAGCGGTTCAGGCGATCGACGCCGGGGATGCGGCGAAACGGCAGCTGCGGCACCGTGCAGTGCCAGAGATCGCCCTCGATGCGCGTCGGCGGGCGCAGCGTGGCGGCGAGCTTGCGCAGCATGCGGCGCAGGTCGCGGCCGCTCGCGCTCGGCGCACGCATGCCGGGCGAACTCACGTACAGCAGCGGGGCGCGTCGGGCAAGGCGGATCGCGACATGATGGCTGCTGGTGCGATTCTCCGCGTGCCAGTCGTTGCCGAAATAGACGATGCCGCGTCCCTGGAACGGGTCGCGTGCTTCACTCATTGCGCCACCAGCAGACCAGCCAGACCGTACCGCCATGCCAGATCCAGTCCTTCCGCAGGTTGGCGATGCGGTCGAGGTGCGGGCCGACCCGGCGCGCGGCCGGGGCGAAGATCGTGACCAGGCAGTTGCGCCCGAGCTCGGACATGCGCGCCAGCGTGCGCTCGACATCGCTCATGTAGTAGAGCACTTCGCAGGCGGTGACGAGGTCGAAGCGCGGTGTCGACTCGGGCCAGGTGTGGGTGAACAGGTCGGCGGCATCGAATTGCCCGTCCGGAACGCGCTGGCGCGCGCGCTCGACGGCCTTTTCGCTGACGTCGAGGCCGTGCACGCGGTTCGCCACGCGCGCGAGCCAGGCCGACTGGTGCCCTTCGCCGCAACCGATCTCAAGCAGCGAGTCGAGGCGACCGAACTCGCGCGCGATGATCCTGTTGGTGGCCTCGAACCGGGCGATCTCGCCGGGCGAGTCCATGTTCCAGGGATCCTCGATCGTGTAGGCCAGATCGAGGCGTTCGAAATTGTCGTTCGGGCCGACCCCGCGCAGCGCGTACTTCATCCACGTGCGGCGCTTGATCTTCTGCAGCAGGGCCCTGGCTTTGCTCGGCATCGGTTCGCTCATTCCCTGCAGTTTCTGGGCGGCGACCATTCGGTCGACGCGGACGGATGTTCACTGGCCACTTTCAGCGGGCGCAGCGGCGAACTGTACCAATCGACGACGACGCCACAGCGAAAGGCGATCCAGGATGGGCCGTATTCCCAGCGCTGTTCCCAGCCGGAGACCGGATCGCCGTGGATCTCGCGGACCTGCTGCGCGGTGGCGCCGAGCGCGATGATGCGGGTCGCGTGCAGGCTCGCGGGCTCGTTCGGGGAATGCGCAGCAGACGGTTCGGCGGCGACCATGGGCGACGGCGCGGCAGGCTCGCCCGGCGCGAACGTGGCGAACAGCCAGAGGCCGGCCAGGATCAGGCCGAGCAGGGCGATCGGCAATCCCTGCTTGGGGCGTGGCTCGACCTCGACGGCGGCACTCGGCCGGGACGATGGCGACGGGCCGGACGATGGCGGCACGGCGGGGGCTTGCGAGGCGCCGGGCAGGCGGCCGTGGCGGCGCTGGAACTCGATCGCCGCCGTGTACAGCGCATTCAGCCGTTGCAGTTCGCGGGTCGAGCGCGCCGACTCGCCCGGGCGGTCCGGATGGAGCAGGCCGACGCGCTTGCGATAGGCCTGCCGGAACGCTTCGGGCGAGCAGTCGGGGTCGAGCCCCAACGCCTGGTAGAGCGCTATGAAGTCGGTGTCGCCGGCCATGGATCCCCCAGATGCGAAGCCAATCTTACCGCGCGCGGCACACGGGCGCTGTCGCGCGAGCCGTCGTAACCGGGATCTTGCGCGGGCGCGACGGCAGCCATGGCGTCCGCATTCCTCTCGCCGCGCGGGCGCTGCGTGCGCGAGCCGATCGTCTATAGTGGCGGGCATGAGCCGGCCTTGGGTATCGGTTCGCCATGGCGGGAGGACCCGGGACCGTGCCCGGGCATGGCGTCGCGGCCGGGACGGTGGGGTCAGTGGGACGCCGGGCCGGGTCGCCGGGAGGGAGGAACGACAGGCATGCCTGCCCTGATGGATAGCAATACCGACAATGTCGCGAGGACCAGCCGCCGGCAGATCCTGGCTTCCCTGTTGTGCCGGACCGGCCTGATCGGTGCGGCATCCTGGCTGCGTTCGACCCTGATCCGCGATCTGCGCATCCTCGCCTACCACCGGGTGCTGGCGGTCGACGAAGAGCGCTTCGATTTCGATCTCGAACTGGTCAGTGCCGATCCCGGGCAGTTCCGTGAGCAGATGCGCCTGCTCAAGCGGCGCTTCAATCCGGTCCGCTTCGGCGACGTGGTCACGGCCATGGAGACCGGCAAGCGCCTGCCGCCGCGCCCGGTCGTGGTCAGCTTCGATGACGGCTACGACGACAATTACCGGATCGCCTTTCCGATCCTCAGGGAACTCGGCGTGCCGGCGATGTTCTTTGTCTCGACCGGGCACATCGAAAGCGGTCTGCCGTTCTCCTACGACTGGTTCGTGTACATGCTGTGTTGCACGCCAGCCACGCATCTGCGCATCGTCGAGCTCGAGATCGACCAGGACCTGCCCGCCACCCGCTCGCAGCGGCGCAGCCTGGCGGTCGACCTGCTCGACCGCATGAAAGGGCTCGACGCCCGCACCCAGGACGGCATCGTCACGAAGCTCGAGACGGAATGGTCGATGCCGCGCGCGGCCGGCCATGCCGACTGCCGCCCGATGAACTGGGCGCAGCTGCGCGAAATGCACGCGGCCGGCATGGAAATCGGCTCGCACGGGGTCTGGCACAATATGCTGGCCAAGCTCCCCGACGGGACCATGCGCGAAGAGGTCGAGGGCTCGAGGCGGACGCTCGAGCGCGAACTCGAGGCACCCGTCGATGTCATTTCCTATCCGGTCGGTGGCCGGGATGCCTTCGACGACCAGGTTGTCACGACGGCGAAAGCCGCCGGCTACAAACTCGGCTGCAGCTATGTGTCGGGAACCAGTCCGGTTCCGCGCCAGCCGCAGTTCGACCTGCACCGCCTGCCGGTGGAGCGCCACATGAACATCGACTGGTTTGCCTCGTTGATCGGACTGCCCGAGGCCTTCAGCTATCCGTCCCGACATCGACTTGGCTGAGCATCCCGACCGGCAATGTTCTTCTTCATGCTGCTCTACCTCGCATTCGTGCTGGTCCGCCCGCAGGACTATCCGGATTGGGAGAACCTCGGAATCCCGATCCTGCCGATCCTGCTGGTCGCCGCGTTCCTGTTCTGGCTGCCCTCGCGCAACAAGGACCTGAGCGCGCCGCAGTACCTGTTGCTGCCGGCCTTCCTGCTGGTCCTGATGGTTTCGCAGATTTTCAATGGCTGGATGGGCGGGGCGATCGCGCAACTGTCCTCGTTCGGCCCGGCCGTGCTCGCGTTTCTGGTACTCAGCCACGCGACCGTCGACAGGAAGCGCGTGGTCACGACCATGGCCATGATCGTCGCCTGCTCGGCCGTGCTCTCGGTGCACGGCATCGAGCAGGTGCGTGACGGCATCGGCTGGACCGGGATCGGCCTGTCGCAGGAAACGCGCATCCAGTATGTCGGCATCTTCAACGATCCGAACGACCTCGGCCTGCTCTTCATCATGGCCTTGCCGATGGCCATGTACCTGGCCTCCCGGGGCGGCCTGCTCGGCCTGCGCAGGCTGTTCTGGTGGACCGGCGGCGGGTTGCTGCTCTATGGCATCTACCTGACCAGCTCGCGCGGCGCCTTGCTCGCCCTGATCAGCGTGCTCGGGGTCTGGGTCTGGCGCCGCCGTGGCGTGATGATGGCGGCGATACTCGGTGCGGGCGCGCTCGGCGGGGTCATGATGCTGCCCTCGCGCATGGGCGAGATCGACGCCGGCGAGGCCTCGGCGGCCGGTCGCGTCGATGCCTGGTACAGCGGCATGGAAATGTTCGTTGCGCATCCGCTGTTCGGTATCGGCCCCGGCAATTTCGCCGACAACAACTTCAACCTGACCGCGCACAATTCCTTCGTGCTGGTCATCGCCGAAACCGGGTTCTTCGGCTACGTCTTCTGGCTCGCCTTCGTCTGCTACGGATTCATGATGATGCTCGCCGTCCTTCGCCACGAGCCGGAACTGACCGAGCCGGCGGCGATCGCCGAGTGGAAGACCGAGCGCTCCATCGCGATGACCTTGCTGCTCTCCCAGGTCGGCTTCTACACGGCGACGTTCTTTCTCAGCCGCAGCTATGTGATCCTGTTGTACCTGCTGGCCGCGCTCGTGCTCGGCTATTACGTCGGGGCGCGCCAACGCTATCCCGGCTTGCCCCGATTCGAACTTTCCCGCGACCTGGTGCGTTGGCCGCTTGCCGCCGTCGGCAGCATCATTGGACTCTATCTGCTCGTGAAAATCCTCCTGGTGACGTCATGACCGTTCGCGCGCAGGCCCTGCGCAATACGATGTTCTCGTCGGTCGGCATCTATACCGAATACTTCCTCGGCATGCTGACCTCGATATTCATCGCGCGCCACCTCGGTCCGACCGACTACGGCGGTTACAGCGCGGTGATCTGGCTGGTGGCGATGGGCGTGGCCATCACGAATGCCGGCACGGCCAGCGCCGTGATCAAGTTCGTCGCCGAATTGCGCGGCTCCGGGCGCGAGGCGCTGATCGCGCCGACGATCGCCTATCTGCGCCGCGCACAGCGCTGGTTCCTGTTCGTCGTGCTGGCTGCGGTGGCCCTGCTGCTGCTGCTCTCGGGCCAGCACGTTGCGCCCGGATTCGACCATCGCGCGATCTTCGGCTTTCTCGCCGTCGGCATCGCACTGCGTTCCCAATACATGTTCAACGTCGGCATCGCCAAGGGTTTCGAGAATTTCCGGGCGACCGCCATCGTCGCCAGCGTGGCCACGCCGCTCAATCTGCTCATGGTCGTGGCCGCCTGGCTGCTCGACGCCGAGGTCTGGGCCCTGCTCGGCGTGTTCCTGGTCTCGAGCGCGATCTTCTACGGCATGTCGCAGCGGCAGACCGCGCCCCTGATTCCGCCGACGCCGCCCGGTACGCAGTTGCCGGACGACCTCATGCGACGCGTGCGCCGCCACATGCGCCTGGTCGCGGTGACCGTGACGATCGGCTTTTTCGCGGCCAGCGAAGTCGAGGTGTTCTTCCTCAACATGTTCGGTACCGCCGATTCGGCGGGCCATTTCAAGGTTGCCTACCTGCTCGCCTCGGGCGCCGCCATGCTCGTGCCCGGAGTGATCGGCGCCATGCTGCTGCCGATGATGGCCAATGCCCTGAGCCAGGGGCGCGACGTGGCCGGACGCCGCTTCGTCGCGTCGACCACCTATCTGGTCCTGCTCGCGGCGCCGCTGGTCGCCTTCGGTGCAGTCTTCTGCCATCCGATCATTGCCTTCATGTATGGCGCGCAGTACGCGCCGGCGGCACCGGTCTTCGCGGTCTGCCTGTTCGCCTGCGCGCTATCCACGGTCTCGCAGAGCGGGTCGAGCCTGCTGATCAGCGCCGATCGGCAGATCACGATCCTGATCCTCGTGGTCGCCATTGGCGTGATCAAGATCGTGCTGGATGTCTGGCTGATCCGCGCCTATGGCCTCGGCGGCGCCACCATCGCCTACGTCTCGGCCGCGCTGTTCGGCGCCATGGCCAATCTGCTCCTTGCCTTGCGCATGATCGGGATGCAGCCGAACTGGGTGCGCCTGCTGCGCATCATCCTCGCCGCGGCCATCACCGCGGTGGCGATCTCGCCGCTGCGTGGTCATTGGCCGGCGCTGCCGACCTTGCTCGCGGCCGGCCTGCTGACGGTTCCGCTGTACGCCGGACTGACCCTGCTGCTGCGCTGCTGGAGCAGTGAGGACATCGAGCACCTGAAGCAGTTGCACCAGCGCTTCACCGGCGGGCGGCCGCGCGCGTTCGGCCGTCTGCTCGACTGGTCGGGCCGTTCGGTGACCCGGGAGCTGCCATGACGGTCGGCTACGAGTCGCTGTTTCGACGTGTGCTCTTTCCGCTCTACGAGAGCGGCTTGCGCGGTCGCCGCACGCTCGCCTATCTGAAGGAGTACGAGGCCAGCCAGTGGCTCGACCCCGAACAGGTCGCGGCCCTGCAATGGCGCAAGCTCAAGCGCCTGCTCGAGCACTGCGGGCGCGAGGTTCCCTACTACCGGGACCAATGGAAGGCGCTCGGCGTCACGCCGCAGGACATCCGCTCGCCGGCCGACTATGCGCGCCTGCCGGTCCTGACCAAGGCGGAGATCCGCGCCCATTTCGAGGACCTGCATGCGCCTTCGCTGCGCGGCGAGCTGCTCTACAAGACCACCGGCGGATCGACCGGCGAACCGCTCAGGTTCGGTTACACGCGGGAGAGCTACGAGCGCCGGATTGCGGCCATGTGGCGCGGCTATGCCTGGGCCGGTGCGCGCATGGGCCGGCGCACGCTGTATCTGTGGGGCATGTCGCTGGCCGGCCCGCTGAAGCCGCAGCAGGTCAAGGATCGCCTCTATCACGCCGCCTTCAACCGGCACATGCTGAATGCGTTCCTGATGAGCGAGCAGCGCATGCCGGACTACGCGGCCGAAATCGATGCGTACCGGCCGCAGGTGATCGTCGGCTATGCCGGGCCGCTGCTGCGCATGGCCGAATGGATCCTCGCCAACGGCCACCCGATCCATCGGCCGCAGACGGTCCTGAGCGCCGCGGAAGCCCTGCACGACGTGCAGCGCAAGGTCATCGAGAAGGCGTTCGGCTGCCCGGTCTACAACACCTACGGGTGCCGCGAATTCATGCTGATCGCCTGCGAATGCGAGCAGCGCAGCGGGCTGCACCTCAGCGCCGACCATCTCTGCGTGGAGCTCGAGTCGCCGCAGTCGACGCCGGGCGGCGAGACGATCGGCGAAATCGTCGTGACCGACCTGCACAACTACGGCATGCCCCTGTTGCGCTACGCGAACGGTGACCTGGCCAGTGCGGGCGAAGGCGCCTGCGCCTGCGGTCGCGGCCTGCCCATGCTCAAGCGCGTTGAAGGACGCAAGCTCGATACCCTGCTCACCGCCGAGGGCCATCTGCTGCCGGGCGAGTACATCGTGTACGCCTTCCTCGGCGTGCCTTCGATGAAGCGCTACCAGGTCGTGCAACGCGAACTCGGCGTGCTCGACATCACGATCGTGCCGGACGAGGGCTTCGGCGAGGCGATCATGGAGCAGATCCGCTGCGCGATCGCCAAGGCGGTCGGTCCGAGCATGGCGATCCGCTTCCACACCGCCGATGACATCGCGCCGAGCAAGAGCGGCAAGTTCCGTGTCGCCATCCGTGAAATCGCCTGACCGGTCGGCCGCGCCTTGAACCTGCACGAGATCCTGTTCCGGCACGTCATGTATCCGCTCTACGAGAGCGTGCTGCGCCGTCGCGCGACCTTGAGGCATCTGGCCGAATACGAGCGCAGCCAGTGGCTCTCCGCGGACGAGATCGAAGCCCTGCAGTGGGCCAGACT
Source organism: Dokdonella immobilis (assembly GCF_900115085.1). GTDB lineage: Bacteria > Pseudomonadota > Gammaproteobacteria > Xanthomonadales > Rhodanobacteraceae > Dokdonella > Dokdonella immobilis. Next base: position 85,358 of record NZ_FOVF01000002.1, read on the forward strand.
CAAGCGCCTGATCGATCATTGCTGGCGCGAGGTGCCCTACTACCAGCGCCAGTGGAAGGCGCTCGGCATCGCACCCTCCGACATCGCTTGCGCGACCGACTATGCGCGCCTGCCGACCCTCGACAAGTCCGCGATCCGGGAGAATTTCGACGACCTGCACGCGCGGTCCCTGCGCGGTCGGCTGCTGTACAAGGCGACCGGCGGATCGACCGGAGAGCCGCTGCGTTTCGGTTATACGCGCGAGAGTTACGAGCGCAGGCTGGCGGTCATGTTTCGCGGCTATGCCTGGGCCGGCGCGCGGATCGGGCGCAGGTCCGTGTTCCTCTGGGGCGGGGCCGTGGGCCGACCGACCTGGAAGGAATCGCTCAAGGAGAGGCTCTATCATTGGGCCTTCAACCGCCGCATGCTCGATGTCTTCAAGCTCAGCGAAGCCGCGTTGCCGGAGTTCGTCGAGGCGATCCGCCGCTTCAGGCCCGAGATCGTGGTCGGCTATGCCGGGCCGCTGCACCGGATCGCCGCGTGGATGCAGCAGACCGGCCAGCAGGTCGCGCCGCCGCAGGCCGTTCTCAGCGCGGCTGAAGCGCTCGAGGATTTCCAGCGCGAGACGATCGCCGGCGCATTCGGCTGCCCCGTCTTCAATACCTACGGTTGCCGCGAATTCATGCTGATCGCGTCGGAGTGCGGCCAATGCGAAGGTCTGCATGTCAATGTCGATCACCTCGTCGTCGAGCTTGACCCCGCCTCGATCGATGCAGGCGGCGCGCAGACCGGCGAGGTCGTCATCACCGACCTGCACAATTGGGGCATGCCCCTGCTTCGCTACCGCAATGGCGACGTCGCCACGCGCGCGCCGGCACCGCAACCCCGGTGCGGGCGCGGCCTGCCGCTGCTGCAACGCATCGACGGTCGCAAGCTCGACATGCTGCGCACCGCCGACGGTCGCCTGCTGCCGGGCGAATTCTTTCCGCACATGCTCAAGGACATTGCCGGTGTGCGCCAGTTCCAGGTCGTGCAGGAACACCTCGAGTCGCTGAGCCTGAACATCGTGGCCGATGCGGCGTTCGGCAGCGATCAGGAGGCCGAGATCCGCCGCGAATTCGGCAAGGTGGTCGGCGACTCGACCCGGCTGGAAATCCATCGCGTCGGGGACATTCCGCTGACGGCAAGCGGCAAGCGGCGCGTGACGATCTCGCGGTTGCCATGAACATTTCGCATTTCGTCGAGAACCTCAATCGCGGTGGCCTCGAGCGGGCCGTCATCGATCTGGTCCGTGCCCAGGTCGCGCTCGGCCATCGCTGCCAGGTGATCTGCCTGTTCGAGCGCGGCAGCCTGGCCGACGAACTGGCCGAACTCGATGTCCCGGTGCACGCCTGCGGCAAGCGCCGCGGCTTCGATCTGTCCGCGCTGAAACGGGCACGCCGGCGGCTGCGCGAGCACGCCACCGGGATCCTGCACACGCACAACGCCACCGCCCATTACCACGCCGTTCTGGCCGCCCTCGGCCTGCCGATCCAGCGCACGATCAACACGCGCCACGGCATGGGCGCGCTCGAGATCGGCAGCCGGCGCGAATGGCTCTATCGCCGTTCGCTGGCGCGCACGGATGCCGTCGTCACGGTCTGCGAAACCGCCCGGCGCGAGCTGCTGCGTCTGGGCGCTGTTCCCGAATCGAAGCTGGTCGCCATACCCAATGGCATCCGGATCGAGCGCTATGCGGCCGCCGATGCAAGCATGCGAGGCCGCCTTCGCGACAGCCTCGGGCTTCCGGCGCAAACCCGGGTGATCGGCACGGTGGGTCGCCTGGCGCCGGCCAAGGATCACCTCGGCCTGATCACGGCATTCGCCGAATTGAGCGGCCGGGTGCCGGATTGCGCCCTCGTCATCGTCGGAGACGGCGAACTGCGCGGCGAACTCGAGGCGCGGATTCGCGCCGCTGCGCTGCAGGATCGGGTCTTCCTGCTCGGCGACCGCAACGATGTCGGCGACCTGCTGCGCGGATTCGACCTGTTCGCGATGTCCTCGCGCACTGAAGGCTATTCGATCGCCTTGCTCGAGGCGTCTGCAGCCGCCTTGCCGATCGTGGCCACGGACGTCGGCGGCAATGCCGAAATCGTGCGCGACGGCGTCAACGGCCGGCTCGTGCCGGCGGGCGACAGCCTGCGGATGATGACGGCCCTGCAGGAGCTGGTCGAGGATCCGGCGCTGCGCGCTGTACTCGGCCAGGCCGGTCGCGAATGGGCCCTGCGCGAAGGCTCCTTCACGACCATGGCGAAGCGCTACGACGCCCTGTATGCCGCGCGCGGCGTCGGTGACTCCGACTAGCTCCGCCGCCCCACGCGAAACGATGGCGCCGCGCGGTCGCGCGGATGACCGCGCGGGCGTTCGGGTCCTGCGCTATGCGTCGCCGTCTGCTCCGCGTAAAATCGGGACCTCGTCCGCGATTCGCGCGGGTGCCGGGCCCGACACGGGCCGCAATCCCGCTTCGCGCCGGCGCTGCCGGATTCATCGCCCAACTTCCGGAACCCGTCAGTGAATCCAAGGCCGAACAAGCTCAAGGTGCTCAGATGGCTGCCAAACTCGTGGATGATGACCACGGGGCCGGCGGCCGATGCGGCGCTCTACTTGACCTTCGACGACGGGCCACAGGAACGCCATACCTCACGCCTGCTCGATGTGCTCGCGCGCAACGAGGCCAAGGCGAGCTTCTTCCTGCTCGGTGAGCAGATCGAGAAATTTCCCGAAATAGCCCGGCGTGCTGCGGCGGAAGGCCATCTGCTCGGCAATCATTCCTACGACCACCCGCGTTTCACGCGCATTCCGCGTATCACGCAGTACAGCCAGATCGAGCGCACCGAGCAGCTGCTGAGTGCCATCGACGGCAAGCGCGAACACTATTTCCGGCCGCCATCGGGCCGCTTTCCGCTTTCCCTGCTTGCCCATTTCGCGGTTCGCCGCAGCCGCATGGCCTACTGGTCCTACGACAGCCTCGACTACCAGCGCAAGCCGGCCAGCGTGCTGATCGAGACGATGCGCCGCGATCCCCCGCGCGCCGGCGACATCGTGCTGATGCACGACGACAGCGAGGCGACCCTCGAGGCGCTCGAAGTGCTGCTGCCGGAATGGCGCCAGGCCGGATTCGCCTTGCGCTGCCTGCCTGAACCCTCCGGTGCATGAGCGGACGTCCAACCTGAAGGAGTGAGCCCGGTGAGCCTGATCGTACTCGTTGCCCTGGGCTTGCCGGCCCTGCTGATTCTCGCCGCCGCCGGTTTCTGGCTGCTGCTGCGATCGCGCAACATGCAGATCTGGCTGCGTAGCTACCTGGCGCGGCCGGCGCGGCCGCAGGTGCCGGGCCCGGTCCACATCCTGTTCTGCTTCGTCGACCACTTCGAGCCGATGTGGGGGCGCGCCGACCTCGAGACCCAGCGTCGCCGCGTCGATCGCTGGTGCCAGGACTACCGCGCCCTGGCCGGCCGCCATCGCGATGCCGATGGCCGTCACCCGCAGCACGGGTTCTTCTATCCCGAGGAGGAGTACGTCGCGGAGCATCTCGACAAGATCGCCTCGCTCTGCGCAGACGGCTTCGGCGAGATCGAGATCCACCTGCATCATGACAACGACAACGCCGAGAATTTCTGCGCCACGATGCGCCGCTTCTGCAACACCCTGCACGAACGCCACGGCGCGCTCGCGCGGGATCCGCGCACCGGCGAGCTCGCTTTCGCCTTCATCCACGGCAACTGGTCGCTCGACAACTCGCGTGCGGATGGACGCTGGTGCGGCATCAACAACGAGTTGATCCTGTTGCGTGAGCTCGGCTGCTACGCCGACTTCACGCTGCCCTCGGCGCCCAGCGATACGCAGACCCGCACGGTCAACGCGATCTATTACGCGACCGACGATCCGTGCAAGCCGAAATCGCACGACCGCGGCGAGCCCGTGCGGGTCGGCGGCCGCGCGGTCGGTGACCTGATGATCGTGCAGGGGCCACTGGCCCTGAACTGGCGCCAGCGTCGATTTGGCCTGGTTCCGCGCATCGAGAATGCCGACATCCGCCGCTCGTGCCCGCCGACGCCGGAGCGCGTCGATGCCTGGGTGCAGACCGGCATCCATGTCGAGGGGCGTCCCGAGTGGGTGTTCGTCAAGATCCACACGCACGGTACGCAGGAGGGTGACATGGACACCCTGCTCGGCCCGCAGATGGACGCGATGCACGACTATCTCGAGAAGGCCTACAACGATGGCGAGCGTTACGTCCTGCACTACGTGACCGCGCGCGAGGTCTACAACATCGTCAAGGCCGCCGAAGCCGGCAAGCAGGGCGATCCGGCACAGTGGCGCGACTTCATCCTGCCGCCGCCGGGCCACCGGCGCGGCAGTACCTCGACGTGACCGCAGCGGCAGCATCGATGGCTGCGGCAGGCGCCACGGTAAGCGTGATCATGCCGGCCTACAACGCGGCGGCGACGATCGCGCGTTCGATCGATTCGGTGCTGGCGCAGACCCTCGGCGATCTCGAACTGATCGTCATCGACGATGCCTCGACCGACGCGACCGTTGCGCTGGTCGAGCGCTACGCGAGCGGCGATGCGCGCGTCCGCCTGGTCCGACAGCCGCAGAATGCTGGCGTGGCGGCGGCGCGCAACGCCGGTATGGCGGTCGCGCGCGGCGACTACGTCGCCTTCCTCGACAGCGACGACCGCTGGCATCCGCGCAAGCTCGAATGGCAGATCGGCCAGATGCAGCAAGGCGGCGAGCGCGTCAGCTACTGCGCCTACCAGCGGGTCGGCGAAGACGATCGCGTGCTCTCGACCGTGCTGCCGCCCACGCGCCTGAGCCATGCCGACATGCTGCGCAGCAACTTCATCGGCAACCTGACCGGCGCCTTCGCCCGCAGCCTCGGTGCCGCCGAATTCCTCGCCATCGGCCATGAGGATTACGTGTTCTGGTTGCAGATGGTGCGTCGTGCCGGCGGTGCGGTGCGCATCGAGTCGGCCGAACCCCTGGCCTATTACCTGGTGCGCGAGGGTTCGGTATCGGCGAACAAGTTCCGGGCGGCCGGCTGGCAATGGCGGATCTACCGCGAGGTCGAGCGGCTGTCGCTGGCGCGGTCACTCGTCTACATGCTGCACTACCTCTGGAATGCGCTGGCCAAGCGCCGCTGATCCGCTTCGGGCCACACCTGGGGAGGGTCTGATCAAGCAGCAAAGTCGTCATGGCGTTCAGAAGGTTCTCCACATGTGCCGCGTGGCGAAGTGAAGGCTGGTTGCCTTGACGAGGCGCGCGGTGCATGTGGGGAGCCTTCTGGACGCCACCTTTTCAGCATCCAATCAATCAGTCAGGCGACGCCTGCCTGCGCGCAGATCCTTGTTGCGTCGACTTGAAAGACGGCCAGTCTGTCTGCGTCGACGCGTCGCGATCTGCACACAGGCAGGCGTCGTGACGACTTTGCTACTTGATCAGACCCTCCCTAGCCTGCAAGACCGTCGACCTGCTTGCCCGGGGGCTGGGCCAGCCCTCGCGAACGCACGCGGAACCCCAAAAGAATCGGGGACTTGCGTGCCAGTTCACACTATTTGGCGGTCGCTTCGGCATTCCTGAACGCGGTGCTCAATTTTTGCCCAAGGGTCTCGGTAACTTGACGCTCCCTGATGCGCAGTCGGGTGTGCCCGAAACGGGTCTGCCTCCTGCGCTTGTCGTACCCGAGCTCGCGAGACCCGACGCCCATGTTCATCCGTACCCGTGCCGCCATCCGCTCGATCTTCCTATCCGCCCTGGCCCTGGGCGCCTGCGGCCTCGCGAATGCGGCCATCACGACCGATCTCTCGTACGTGAACATGCAGTCGCAGGCGTTCTCGCGATTCAGGAACTGGGTCGACCAGGCAGTCGGCGGCAACCCCGGCTACGAGTTTTCGGCCAACGACGCGGTGGTCATGTTCCGCCTGACCAACCAGTCGCAGTACTGCATCCTGGCCCGCAACATGGTCGAGGCCCAGGTCGCCACCGCGGAAGCGGCGATCGCAGCCAACCAGAATCCCGAGGTGGCGCACGATTCCTACCTCTACGCCGGTGCGATGATCGGCGACCTCGCGCTGACCTACGACTGGTGCTCGACCTATGTCAGCGCGTCCCAGCGCACGCGCTGGTCGGCCTATGCCGAGCGCACGATCAGCAACATCTGGTATCCGAATGCGGCCCAGTGGGGCACGCGTCCGGCCAGCTGGAGCGGCTGGGGCACGAACGATCCGGCCAACAACTACTATTACAGCTTCCTGCGCGCGACCATGTACTGGGCGCTGGCCAGCGGCAGCTCGACCTGGACGACCTACCTGCAGACGCAGAAGCTGCCGCCGCTGGAGGACTATTTCGCGACGCTGATCGGTGGCGGCAGCGAGGAAGGCACCGGCTATGGCACCTCGCACCACAAGCTGTTCGAGCTCTATCGGGTCTGGCGCGATTCGACCGGCACCGACCTGGCCAACGCCAATTCGCACCTGACCGACACGATTTCCTACTGGCTGCATGCGACCGTGCCGACGCGCAACCGCTTCGCGCCGTACGGCGACCAGTCGCGCAGTTCGAACCCGGAGTTCTACGACTACCATCGCCATCTGCTGCTCGAGGCACGCTACCTGACCAGCAGCCCGGCAGCCCGCGATCTCGCTTCGTGGTGGATCAACCACAACTCGGTGCAGCAGATGGCAAGCGGTTTCAACTACCGCGACGACCTGCTGCCGCCCGGCACGTCGTCAACGCTGCCGGCGGCGCCGCTGACCTACCGCGCCGCCGGTGTCGGCCACCTGTTCACGCGCACCAGCTGGGAAACCGGGGCCACCTGGCTCAGCTTCTCGGCCGGCTCGTACTCGCAGAGCCACGCGCACCAGGACCAGGGATCGTTCACGCTGTTCTCGGGTGACTGGCTGGCCGTCACCGAGAACATCTGGAGCCACAGCGGCATCCAGCAGGGCACCGAGGTGCACAACGTCGTGCGCTTCGTGCGCAACGGCGCGAACGTCCGCCAGCGCGAGCCTTCGGTGTCCTCGATGAACATCACCCAGCAGGGCCCCGGTCCGGGCGAAGTCCACGTCACCGGCAACCTCTCGGCGGCCTACATCGCGGGCCAGGGCGTCAATTCCTGGCAGCGCAGCCTCGATTTCACCGGCACGCGCCTGCTCGTCACCGATCAGTTTTCGGTGCTCTCGGGCACCACGGCGATCTTCCAGGTGAACACGCCGACCCAGCCGATCATCACGGGCAATACGGCCAAGGCCGGCGGCTTGACCATCCGCGTGCTCCAGCCGGCCAATGCCACGCTTAGCGCGGTCAACTGGCGCAATGTCGACAGCGATTTCCTGGCCGGCTGGAAGCTCGAAGTGCAGGGCGGATCGACGAACACCGGTTTCGTCGTCGAGATGACGATGGGCGAGGCGATCTTCACCAGCAGTTTCGATCCGTAGCAGCGGCCTGCACGGCAGTTGCTGCGCCCGGATCAGCTGGCCGCCACTCAGCGCGGCCTGCGCGGAATCCCGGCCGGATCGGGCTTGTCGAAGTTTGCCCTGAACCAGTTGACGACGCCCGCGCCGCGATTGTTCCAGTTGAAGCGCCGCGCCGTCGCGCGATTGGTGGCACAGGCCGTGGCGTAGGAATGCGCGATCAGGCCGAGCCGACGATCGAGCGCACGCTTGCGTTCGGCGTCGTGCTCGAAATAGCGCGCGGCGGCGACCGCCAGGCCAAGCTCGACGGTGTGGGCATCGCTGTATTCGCCGCCGGCATCCTGCATGCGGATCAAGGTCGACAGCGGCGCCTGAGACGAGGACCAGTACCAGGCGATCTGGCCTTCCGGTCCGCTGCAGTCGTCACGCCAGCTGTGTCCGGCGGCGGCAAAGACCGACGGATCGATCCAGCCGAATTTTTCCAGGTACTGGGCGAAGTCCCGGATCATTCCCGGAATGCGCGGATCGGCACTGACCAGCCAGGCATGCCAGAGGCCGTCGATGATATTTTCGCTCATCCATGGCGAGGCACCGCGGACATCGGTGGCCGGTGAATAGTCCTCGCCATCGTGGCGTTGCCAGCTGTGGCGCCAGGAGCCGTCGTCGCCGAGCCCGTCCGGATTGTCCTGCTGGTGCGCGAGCAGCCAGCCGATGCGGTCGTCGATGCGCTTGCGGTAGGCCGGATCGGGGATCAGTTCGAAGGCGCTGACCGTGGCCAGCAAGCCGAGACCGGCGTGGCGCTCGGTGAAATTCTGGTCAATCCGCGCATAGGCACCGCCGATGTCGCTCCAGCCACCGCGGTCCCAGAGCCCGACCATGGCCTCGACCAGACTCGCGTCGTGCAGGCTATCGTCGCCGCTGAGACCGAGGGCGAGCACGATCGGTTCGATGTAGACGTACTTGGCGTCGCAGACCCGGGCCCGATCGAACTGCCAGCCGCCGGGGCAGCGCCTGTCGTCGCGCTGCAGATGGCTCATGTAGAAGCGGTAGCTCTCGACCGCGCGGCGCAGGTGCTCGATGCGCCCGCTGCGCACATAGAGCTTGAACAGCGTGCTCGTGCGGTCGAACAGCCAGGCCGTCGAGTCCGTGCCCGGCAAGGCGCCGGCCCACTCGAACTGGGCCTCGACATAGCGATCGTAGGCATCGGCCGGATCGACCGGCCGCTGCGGACCGGCCAGCAGGGACGCCGTCATCCAGCGCGCATCGAGCGTGGCCAGGACGCGCGGCATGCGCAGCCCGTGCCCGGCATCGAACAGACCCTCGGCATAGTCCCAGCCCGGCGCATCCGTCTCGCGCTGCGTGCCGACCTCGAAGCGCAGCTTGCGGACCGTGGCGCCAACCTTGGCAAGGAACTGCACCTGCAACGCGCGAATGCTGCCGTCCCTGAAGTGCCAGCGCAGGGTCGGCACGACGTGTACCGCCATCTCGTTGCCGCCCTCGTCGAGGATGCGCAGACGCGCCGGGTCGGTCAGCAGGCCCGGGGCAAACGGAATGCCAAGCGTGACGCGGACCATGCCATCGCCGTTGTCGAGCCTGTGCAGTTCGATAGGGCTCGTCACGACCGGCCGAGCGTCTTCGCGACCTGCGCAATGACCCTCGATACCGGGTAGCAGCGCCAGCGCGACGATCAGTCCGAGTCGGACCAGGCAGGACGGCGAGGCTGATCGGGGCATGATCGATACTCGGGCAGGATGGCGAGGTCGGGCGAATCGAAGTCGCGGGTTCAGGCTCCAGGATTGAGATTCTGGTCCTCGATGATGCCAGCCGCTGCCTCGGAATTCACCGACTTGCGGGCGATGAAATCGATGCTGGTGATGCACAGCCGCTCGGCCGGAATGGCGGAAAACTGCGGATGGACCGGCATCGAAGCCAGCTGGGAGAGACGCAGGTCGGAGGCTTTCGCGGTATTCAGGAGGATCTCGAATCCCGCTGCTTCGGCCTGCTCGATGAAGACGTGGGCGCGCAGGCGGTTCTGGTAGAGGAAGGCATTGTTCCAGCGATTCCACTGCTCATCGGAGAAGCGAAGGTAGTTGAGCTGGTTGATGGAGCGGTCCACGTAGGCATAGTGGTCGCCGCAATTGACCGAATGGAACATCACGCCATCGGTGTCGAGGATGCGCCGGGCTTCGGCGAACATCGCCCCGATCACTGCCAGCGGCACGTGCTCGAGCACGCTGTTGGAAAAGATGCAATCGATCTGCCCGTCTTCCAGGCCGGTGCGCGTGGCGTCGGCCGGCGCGCGGTAGTCGATGACGCCGCTGGTGGCGCTCGCGAGGTCGCCGCCGTGGCCGAGGACCTCGATCAACTTCGAATGGCGAGCCCTCACCGAGGCCTCATCGGCGCCGGTGGCGGCGCAGAGGGTCGAGAGATTTTCGCCGAGCCGCTCGGCGCATGCGCGCAGCAGGCCCGGGCGCATGTGCCGATTGAGGTCGACCGTGGTGACGCGCGCCGCACCGCCGAGGTAGCAGGCCAGGGGAAAGGTCGGATACCAACCGGAACCGATCTCGAACAGGCGCTTGCCGGAAATGTCGAAGCCGGCCTCGCCGAGCCGCCGCAGCATGATCGTCCAGTCCGACAGCTTGACGTCGAATTCGCGGTTGAAATCACGCAGGCCACCGAACCGGCGCTGCAGGTGAAAGTGCATCCAGGAGCCATACGGCAGGTGCGACAGCGCGCGCTGCAACATGCCCTTCAGTTTCCAGTTCATGCGTGGAGTCCGGGAAAGCCAGGCCCAGTTTCCGTCATTCGGCAGCGAGCGCAAAGCATTCCCGCTGCCGGGCCCGGTCCGCTGCGGCCGCCATCACCGGCAAACAGCTTGCGCTCAGGGGGCCTGTTCCGACAGCTCGACAACGAAGGCATCCCCACCTCCGCGCACGTCGATCCGCCAGCCCTTGCCGAACTCGTCGCGATCGAGCGAGGACCAGTCGAGAACCTCGAGCGTCGCATCCTCGGGCTCGATCACCTTGACCCGCAGGCGTCCGGCAACCGCCTCGCGGCCCTCGATTCGCGGCTCGACCGGCACATTGACCTGGAATACGGCATCGACCCCCGCCTTGCGCGTGAATGCATCGCTGACGCGCAGGCGCCGTTCGCGGAAGTCGATCGTGCGCTGCCACGCATCGACGCCGGCGCCGGGGGCATAGGCCGGAGTAAGGTCGGCGCGCGCCTCGACAGCGCCGCTGGCGGGGTCCGAACGGAGGATCTGCATGGTCGAGGTCGAGGGTTCGCGCTGGCGAATGATCTCGCCCTTGCGCTCGAAACGCAGGACGTTCTGCACTTCGGTGCCCTGCTGGATGCCGCTGTGCGTCCAGATGTTCTCGCTGACGGCGAGCCAGTCGCTTCCGAACAGGGTGAAACCGCCCTGGTCCTGGTGCGCATGGCTCTCCAGGTAGGGACCCGCATTGAAGCCGAGCCAGAGCGCCTTTCTGTCCCAGCCGGTGCGCGCGAACAGGTGGCCGGTGCCGGTTGCGTGATAGACCCGCTCGGCAGGCGGTTCGCCCGCGTCGCCTGCCGGCAGCAGGTCGTGGCGAAAATTGAAGCCCTGGCTCATGTGTCCGACCGAAATCGAATGCAGCCACCACGACGCCTGCGAACGCGCCGAAGCGTCATGGCTGAGCGCACGGGCTTCGAGCATCAATCGGCGGTGGTAGTCGAACAGCTCGGGCACCGATACGCGTGACTGGTCGCCGATCGGGGCGAAGCGATCCAGCGTCGGCATCGTTGCGTGGATCCAGAACCGGATGCTGTCGTCGACGTGCGCATTGGCGTTGGCCAGATCGGTGCCGGTCGAATCCCGCCAGACACGATACAGAGCGAACAGGCGCATGTGGGCCGCGCCGTAGCCGGTACCTTCGAGGCTGCCGCCGCCCTTGAGTTTGCCGAAGTAGGCCGACAGCGCCGGCAACTTCTGCTCGCGCAGCAGGGTCAGCCAGGTCTCGTTGTTGCTGGCCAGGCCCCAGTACATGGTCGCTTCGACGAAGCTGTAGTAGTAGTTGTTGCCGGGGTTGTCGATCGACCAGCCGGTCCACGGAAACGGACGCTCCTTCCATTTCGCGGCCTGCGGGTGCCAGATGTTCCAGACCGTCTGCTCGGCGTAGGCCGACCACTGGGCGCGCTGCGCATCGGAAATGAGCGCGCTGCAGACCTGCCAGGTCAGCGACAGGGCAGCAATCATCGGTCCGGCTTCGAGATAGGAATCGCCGGAAACCGGGGGCCGGCCGCCGCGGTCGATCCATGTCGTGGCTTCATCGACCTGGGCCTGGACATCCCGCACGGCAAGCTCGCAGTAGGGGGTTTTCGGCGTGATGCTGTAGAGGGTCGCCGCATCGAGTGCCGAGAAGCCGTACCCGGGGCGACCATCGACGGCCGCATCGACGTAGGCCTTGAAGCGCTGGAATTCCTCGCTGTTGCGATCGACCTTGCCGGTGTCGATGCGCAGCTCGGCAAGGGCCGGGCGCGGCGCGGCGAGCACGGCAAGTGCAGCAACGAGCAGCAGGATCTGGGTGCCGGGCGGGGCCTTCATCGGATCGTCCTCCTGCGGTAATCCGGGCCTGCGGCAGGCCCGGCCTGTCGACGGTTTTGGGTCAGACGGCGCTGACGGAGCGTTGTGGACCGGTGGCGCCCGATCGGCGCTCCCACTCCAGCGCGGTGCGCACGATGAAATCGAGATCATCGTGTTCGGGCCGCCAGCCGAGGACCGACTTCAGGCGCTCGCTGCGTGCGACCAGCACGGGCGGATCGCCGGCACGGCGCGGCTCGAAGACGACATTCAGCTTCTCGCCGCTGACCCGCTCGACGGCATCGATCACTTCGCGCACGCTGTAGCCGTGGCCGTAACCGCAATTGAGCGTGATCGAACCGCCATCGGCGCGCAGGTAATCGAGCGCACGCAAGTGCGCGGCGGCCAGGTCCTCGACATGGATGTAGTCGCGAATACAGGTGCCGTCGGCGGTGTCGTAGTCGGTGCCGAACACTGACAGTTGCGCACGCTTGCCGGCGGCATGCTCGCAGGCGACCTTGATCAGCAGGGTCGCATTGCGCGTCGACTGGCCGATGCGTCCGCCCGGGTCGCTGCCGGCGACGTTGAAGTAGCGCAGGATGACGTGCCGCAGCGAACCGGCCGCGGAAAGGTCGCGCAGCATCGTCTCGCTCATCAGCTTGGACATGCCGTACGGGTTGATCGGTGCGGTCGCCGTCTGCTCGTCGGCCTCGCCGGATGCCGGCATGCCGTACACGGCCGCGGTCGAGGAGAACACGAACTCGCGCACACCGGCGGAGGCGCAAGACGCGAGCAGGGCGCGCGTGGCACAGGTGTTGTTGCCGTAATACTTGAGCGGATCGCTGACCGATTCGGGCACGATCGTGTGCGCGGCGAAATGCATGACCGTCTCGATGCCGCGCTCGACGAGCAGGGCGTCGACGAGCGGGCTGTCGCCGACGTTGCCTTCGACCAGCTCAACGCCGAGCAGGGCCTCGCGGAAGCCGGTGCTGAGATTGTCGAGGACGACCACCTTCTCGCCGCGGGCGACCAGCTGGCGGACGACATGGCTGCCGATGTAGCCGGCGCCGCCGGTGACCAGGATGGGTTTCGTCGGGTCTCGCGTCTCGGGCATGGTCCAGTCGATCCTAGTTCGTGTAGACGAGGCGCAGATAGATCGAATTCTCGTCGTAGGATTCGGCGCCATCGTCGGCGTGCCGCTCGTTGCGTGCGAGGTCGACGCGCCAGCGCAGGTGGCGCGTAATCTGCTGCGAGAGGTAGGCGCCGTAGCGGTAGTTGCGGTCGACCAGTCCGGTTTCGCTGAAGCGGCGCCGCGTGGCTTCGGCGGTGACGCCGAGGGTCAGCGTCGGCCGCAAAAGGTATCCGAGGTTCAGGCCGGAGCCGATCTCGTCGCGATCGTTCGCCAGCGCGGCCAGGTCCTGCTCATAGCGGAACGTGCCATAGCGCAGCAGGGTGGCCAGGTTCAGGCGAGTGGACTGGAGCAGGTAGGTGCCATCGATGCGACGCTCCTGATAGACCTCCGGCGTGATCGCCGCACCGCCGATGCCGACGCCGCCGAAGCCCGCATCGAATGCGGTTGCGCCCTCGCTGATGCTGGTCGCCGCGTCGGTGTACTGCCAGGCCATGCCGAGACCGAAGGTGCTGCGCTCGCTCGCGCGCCAGTCGACGGATGCACGGGCCAGCGGCCCGGAGGCGTTCGCGCTGTGATCGAAATCGAGGCGCGAATAGCCCAGCGAGGCATTCAGGTCGAGCTGCGACAGGGCCTGGGTGTAGCCGACAAAGGCAGATGTCCTGCGGTAGTCCTCGGCGAGCAGGTTGTCGTCGAAATCGATGCGCTGGTGCTCGAGGTTCACGCTGAGGTTGCGCGTGGCGCTGATCTCGTAGAGCGAGCGCAAGGCCGCCGTGTAGCGGCGGGAATCGAAGGCGCCGGTTTCCTCGGCGTAGCTGTCGATATAGCGCAGTTCGGCCTGGCCCTGCAGGGTGGGCGTGAAGCGGAAGCGCAGGGTCGGCCCGGTCGTGAACACATTGGTCTGCTGCAGATTTCCGGGGACGTCGGGATTGCGCAGGCTGACCGGATACAGGCCGAGGTTGTCGGCGAAGGTCCAGTTCAGCCGTTCAGGCACCATCGACCAGTTGACCAGGCCGTTGAGGGAACCGCGGAATTCGCTGCCGAAGGCATCGCCGAGGTAGTCCCGGTATTCGAGCACGCCGTTGACCTCGGCCTGCACGGCCGAGCCGCTCTCGCTGATGCTGTAGGCGAGGTGCGGTATCAGCACGCTCTGGCTGACCGGATCGCTCGCGCTGAGATTGATGTTGTCGCTGTGCACCAGGCCCAGTTCGAGGGCGTAGTCCACGCGCAAGGCCAGGGCCGGCTGGCATCCGGTCGCCAGCGCTGTCGTGGCGACGATTCTCGCAATGGCTCGCATGTCCCGCTTCCTCCCCCGTTGGCATCGCTCAAGGCATTTCGTTGAGGACGATTCCCGCAAGCTTGTTGGAGTCGAAGTTCGCCACGACTTTCTGGATCGATCCGGGCGTGTCGCGACCGCTGCCGGTGACGAGAACGACGAAATCGACCAGGTCGGCGAGGATGCGCGCGTCCGGCGAGCCCTTGACCGCCGGGCCATCGAGGAACAGGTAGCGATCCGGATAGCGGCTGCGCAGCGAATCGAGCATCGCGCGCATGCGGAACGACGAGAAATACTCGTTGCTCATTTCACGCTGCCGGCCGCAGGGAATCAGGCGCAGCCGCGGAATGCCGGTGTGGTAGAGGATATTCTCGATGCCGCGCGCCGGATGGTCGAGATAGTCGATCAGGCCGCCGTTGACCGGGTCGACACGCAGTTCCGTGTGTTGCGAGGGATGGCGCAGGTCGCAGTCGATCAGCAGCGCGGTTCGCGCCTCGTCGAAGGCGAAGGCCGCAGCGAGATTGCGCGCGACGAAGCTGCCGCCCGAACGCGGGCTGATCGGGGCGACCATGGTGACGAAGTTCTGGTCGCCGCCGAGCGCGAGCAGGCGCGTGCGGATCTCGCGGAAGGCGTCGGCCTGGCGACGCACCGACTCTTCGCGATGGATCAGTCGACGCTCCTCGAGCGCGACCGGGGCCAGTACGTTCGGCTCGACGATGCGCGCGATCGAACGCGAGGCGCCGGCACGGCGGGCGATGTCGCCGGCCGCGGCACCGAGCGCGGCACCGACGTGGTCGGGCAGGGACATCTCGTTGGAGGGCGGATCGCCGGTCATCCCGTTACCTGCCTTATCCAGTAGGTGAAGCCGAAGGCGGCGATGACGCCGACCACGACGAACATTGCCAGTGCGGTACGCGCGCGGTTGCGCAGGCGCTCGCGACTGGTCGCGTAGACCGGAACCGTGGCGAGCACGTTGAGTCCGGTCGCACGTTCGAGCTGGCGCGCCGAACGAACACGCGGATCGAAGCGGATCAGGACGAACAGCAGGCCCAGCGGCACCAGCACGGAAAGGGCCAGGCCGGCGCCGGCGAAATGCATCAGGCGCAATCCGGACGGTCGCAGCGGCAGGATCGCCGGATCCTGGATGCGGAAGGTCAGGCCGCGCTGTTCCTCGTCCATGACCATTGAAACGCGCGCATTCTCGCGCCGGCGCAGCAGGTCCTGGTAGATGTCGCGGTTGACCTCGTAATCGCGGGTCAATTCGGCCAGGGCGCCCTCGGAGGCGGCGATGCGGCGGCTGCGGTCGAGTTCGGCATTCAGCATCGCCTCGCTGGTGCTCATGCGCGAACGGTTGGCGGCGATTTCGCGGCGCAACTCGGCCAGGCGCTGCTTGAGCTCCTGGTAGAGCGGGTTGAACTGGGCGTTGTCGAACGGGGTCTGGCTCGCGCCCGTATTCGTGCTCCGGCGCTTTTCCTCGTCCTCGAGCTGGCGCTGGATGTCCTGCATCTGCAGGCGCGTGCGCACGACATCGGGGTATTGCTCGGTATAAGTCAGCAGGAGGCGATCGAGCTGGGCCTGCAGTTCGATCAGTTGCGCGCGATAGAGGCTGGCCCGCGTCTGCACGGCGGTGACCTCGGATTCTCCCGACAATTGCGCGACCAGCGCCGACTCGCGCGATTGCTGCTCCATCAGGTTCATGCGCGCCTGCTCGACCTGGGTACGCAGGGCACTGATGCGGGCGTTCGCGTCGGTGGCGCTGCCGGGTTGCGCGTCGGCGTGTTCGGATCGGTACTTGAGCAAGCCTTCTTCGGCGTTGGTCAGCTTCTTGTGGTAATCCTGGACCTGGCTGTCGATGAACTCGAAGGCGTCGCGACTCTCTCGCTCCTTGGTCGCGATGCTTTCCTCGATGAACTTCTCGGCGAAACGCTGCGTGATCGCGAAGGTCCGGTGCGGGTCCGAATCGCGGTAGGTGATCTGGATCAGCTCGGGGCGCGGGCTCGTGATCGTCGTGCGTCCCTTGATCTGCTCCATCAGGCGGTCCTGCATGAGCACCGATGGCCGCTCCTTCATCCATCCGCCGACCTCCAGCGCATCCTGCAGGATCTTGCGGTTGTAGATGACCTGGCGGGCGATGCCGGCGCGGTCGGTAACGCCGGTGGCGACCGCACGACCTTCCAGCAGCGGCTGGATGATGTCGCTGCTCTGGGCAAGGATGGTCGTCGACGAGACATAGGTGCGCGGCCAGAGGATGCCCACGACGAGTCCGCTCAGCGCGATCGCGGCGAATATCAGCGAGAGGGCGATGCGGTATCGCCGCGCTTCACGCGCGAATTCCGGCAGCATCTCCGCGATCGGAGCCATTTCCGTATTCATGCCGCGACGTCCATGGTTGGCCGGCGATGGATCATTCAGAAGGATCGTTCGGGCACGGTGATCACGTCACCCGGTTGGACCGGATAATTCGTGCCGAGTTCGCCCTTTTGCAGGATTCGATCGAGGCGCACGGCGTAGGCGCGGGTCGACGAGCCTTCCTTGCGATACAGCTCGGTGCGGTCGGCCGCCGCGAATTCGTTGGTTCCGCCGGCAGCGAGCACGGCGTCGAGCACGGTCATGCCCTGCCGGTAGGGTACCGAGATCGGAGTGCGCACGGCGCCGGTGACACGGACCCGGGCAAGGTATTCGTGGCTGCGCAACTGGTCGACGATCACCGTCACCTGCGGATTGCGCACGAAATTCCCGAGCTTGGTCGTGATCTCGCCCGACACTTCTTCCGGGGTCTTGCCGCCGGCTTCGACGTCACCGACCAGGGGCACCGAGATCTTGCCGTCCGGGCGCACCGGCACGGTCACGTTGAGGTCGGGGTTCTGCCAGACCGCCACGCGGATCACGTCGTCGACCCCGATCCGATAGGCTTCGACGGCCTGGGCCTCGGGATCGATACGTGGCGCGTCGCCCGGTCTCGGGCCGCTGGCGCACGCGGCGAGCTGGGTCGCCATCATGAACACGAACAGCCTGGCCAATCTGATCATCGGAGTCCCCTTGTACACTCGATCGCGGAATGTGAAACCTATCACACTTTGAAGAGGGTTCAGACGCCGTAGTAGCCCCGATACCACTCGACGAAGCGGCCCACGCCTTCCTCGACGGTCGTGGCCGGCGCGTAGCCCGTATCGCGGGTCAATTCCTCGATGTCGGCGAATGTGTCGGGGACATCGCCCGGCTGCAGCGGCAGCAGGTTCCGGGTCGCCTTGCGGCCGATACAGGCCTCGATCACCTCGATGTAGCGGGCCAGCTCGACCGGTCGGTGGTTGCCGATATTGTAGACCCGGTAGGGTGCACTCGAGCTGGCCGGCGTCGGCCGCATCGGATCGAAAGTATGGTCGCCGGCGGGGATGCGGTCGAGCGTGCGCAGGACACCCTCGACGATGTCGTCGATGTAGGTGAAGTCGCGCGTGTGCTGGCCGTGGTTGAAGACGTCGATCGGTTCACCGGCGAGGATCTTGCGCGTGAACAGGAACAGGGCCATGTCGGGCCGGCCCCAGGGACCGTACACGGTGAAGAAGCGCAGGCCGGTCGTCGGCAGGGCGTACAGATGGCTATAGGTATGCGCCATCAGCTCGTTGGCCTTCTTGGTCGCCGCGTACAGGCTGACCGGATGGTCGACCGGATCGTTCACCGAAAACGGCAGCTTGCGGTTGGCGCCGTAGACCGAACTCGAGGAGGCGTAGACGAGATGCTCGACCCCGCCGTGTCGGCAGGCTTCGAGGATGTTGGTGAAGCCGACGATGTTGCTTTCGATGTAGGCGTGCGGATTCTCGAGCGAGTAGCGAACGCCGGCCTGGGCGGCAAGGTTGACCACGCGCTGCGGGCTGAATTGCGCGAATGCGCTCTCGACCGCGGGCCGGTCCTCGAGTGAGGCGCGGATCAGGCGGAATCCCGGCTGCGGGGCGAGGCGCTCGAGGCGGGCTTCCTTGAGGCTCGGGTCGTAGTACGCGTTGACGTTGTCGAATCCAAGGACTTCGTCGCCGCGCGCGAGCAGGCGCGCACTGAGCGCGGCGCCGATGAAGCCAGCGGCCCCGGTTACCAGTACACGCATGAATCCATCCTCAGCTTCATAGGCGATCGTCGACCGCGTCGCGCGGCAACACCTGCTTGACGTCGAACAGCACGCAGCCGGGCTTTCCGAGCGCGCGGATGCGCTCGCCACCCATGGCCACGAACTGTTCGTGGGCAACCGCGAGCACGATCGCGTCGTAGCTGCCCGGCTTCAATTCGGTCGTCAGTTCCAGGCCATATTCGTGCCGGGCTTCGGCGGCGTCGACCCAGGGATCGTGGACTTCGACTTCGGCATGGAAGTCCCTGAACTCGGCGACCACGTCAACCACCCGCGTATTGCGCAGGTCGGGGCAGTTCTCCTTGAAGGCGAGACCGAGGATCAGCACCCTGGCACCGGCGGCATGCATGCGGCGCTGGATCATCAGCTTGATAACGCGCTGGGCCACGTGGCTGCCCATGCCGTCGTTGATCCGCCGCCCGGACAGGATGACCTCGGGGTGGTAGCCGATCTGCTGGGCCTTGTGGGTCAGGTAGTACGGATCGACGCCGATGCAGTGGCCGCCGACCAGGCCCGGCCGGAACGGCAGGAAGTTCCACTTGGTGCCGGCCGCCGCAAGCACTTCGCTGGTGTCGATGCCGAGCCGGTTGAAGATCAGGGCGAGTTCGTTGATCAGGGCGATGTTGAGATCGCGCTGGGTGTTTTCGATGACCTTGGCCGCCTCGGCCACGCGGATGCTGGACGCCTTGTGCGTACCGGCCTTGATGACCAGGCGATAGAGCGCATCGACGAAATCGGCCGCCTCGGGCGTCGAGCCGGAGGTGACCTTCATGATCGACTCGAGGCGGTGCTGCTTGTCGCCCGGATTGATCCGCTCGGGACTGTAGCCGGCATGGAAATCGACGTTGAAGCGCAACCCGGATTCGCGCTCGATGATCGGCACGCAGACTTCCTCGGTCGCGCCGGGATAGACCGTCGACTCGAAAATCACCACGCCGCCGGGGCGAATGGCCCGGCCAACGGTGCGGCTGGCGGACTCGAGCGGGCGCAGATCCGGACGCTTGGCATCGTCGATCGGGGTCGGCACGGTGACGATGAAGACGTTGCAGGCCGCGAGTTCCGCCGGGTCGGCGCTGAACCTCAGGTTCGGAACGGCCTTGAGCTCGTCCGCGGACACTTCCAGGGTGTGGTCCCGGTGCGCCGAGAGTTCCTCGATGCGTCGCGTGTTGATGTCGAAGCCGAGGGTTTCGAGCTGGCGACCGAATCCGACTGCCAGCGGCAGGCCGACATAGCCCAACCCGATGACGGCGAGTTTCGCTTCTTCGGGGCGTGGCAGGACGGCAGCAACCATGGACGGTATCCGGCGAAAACAAACCGCAAGTCTAGCAAGAGGCGCCTCGCTTTAGCGAAGTTCCGTCGCGTGTCGAGGCGCTTGCAGAGGAGCCGATGGCGCGACCTGGGCTGGCTGGTCCGGTGGCCGCCCGCCTGGTCGCAGCGACCGGCAGGCGGCGCTCGCGTGACCCAGCCGTCAGATTCGGACGTCGATCGTGTGGCCAAGCGTAACTATGTGATCCGATTCATGAAATCCGGGGTCTTGCGGACTCATCATGCGCGCCCCTGAAGTTGGAGTGCGACCGTGTTGTCCATCCGCCTGATCTGCGGCGTCCTGCTCGCATTCGCCAGCTGCGTGTTCGCGGCAGAGCCCTTCCTCGCTCCGGCCGTCAGCAGCGGGAGCATCAGCGTGCAGCTGGTGCCGACTGAAGTGGTTGCTCCCGGCAACAGCACCCTGGTCACCTTCGGCGTGCCGTTTCCACGCGGATCGATCAACCAGGCCGGCTTGGCAACCGTGCGTGTGTTCAAGGGAGGCAACGAGGTTCCGGCCTTTGTCGACCAGCTGACGCCGTGGCGGCATCGGCTCGATCCCGCCCTTGACGGCACCTCGGTGCGGGTTGCCCGCATCCAGATCCACAATGCGTTTTCGGGCAGCGCCGCCGAAACCGTCACGGTGAGCTGGGGCGGCGCGGCGCGTCAGCTCAACGTGACGACCCTGACCCCGGTGCGCAGCGCCTGGCACACCGTCACCAGCGGCAGCTTCATCGCTTCCGACAACGTCCAGGAGCCCGATGTCTACGCGGTGCTGCCGAAGGACTGGCTGAGCCTGGGCGCGTTGAAGGGCAACCGCAGCGTGCCGTTCGATGCCAGCAACAACGAGGCACGCGACAACCCGTTCACCAATTCGGCGATCGACCACTGGCCTGCCTACTACGAGGCCGACCGCGCGGCCAAGAACAATTTCTACAGCCTGATCAACGAAGATGATGCAGCGGTCACCGCCGCCAACCAGTGCAAGTACAAGACCGACTACGAACCCTGGCTTTACGATCGCGCGTCCTCGATGTTCACCCTGTATTTTCGCAGCGGCTTCTACAAGTCGTTGCGCGAAGCGGTGCGCGCTTCGGACTTCTACACCGACCACGTCAACGCCAGCGGTTTCTTCGACCTCAAGAACGGCGACACCAAGTACGTCTATGCCGAGAACCTGGCCTATCGCTACTGGCTGACCGGCGATGACGCGGCCCTGACGCGGCTTTCCGCGATCGTCAGCGCGCAGGCCGGCTTCGGCGACAACTGGACGCCTGCAACGGGTTTCTGGACCGAGCGCCATGCCGCCTTCAAGTTGTTGGCCAACCAGATCAGTTACGAAATCAACGGCGGCAGCCAGGCGACCGTCGTGGCGACCCTCGTTGGACGTCTGGTGACCCACCAGAACGGCGCCAATGGACAGATCCCGCAGCCGACAGGCTTCGTCGACGGGGGGCTC
Source organism: Dokdonella immobilis (assembly GCF_900115085.1). Lineage (GTDB taxonomy): Bacteria > Pseudomonadota > Gammaproteobacteria > Xanthomonadales > Rhodanobacteraceae > Dokdonella > Dokdonella immobilis. Next base: position 106,626 of record NZ_FOVF01000002.1, read on the forward strand.
TATCACTACGGTTCGCAGCACGATGGCGACTGGGCCGATGGTGCATTGGGTGCCTCGAGCTGGATGAGCGTGCTCGTCGTCGATGCGATGCTGCGTGCCTACTCCACGTCCGAGGACCCTGCCATCGCCAACTTCGTCCGGCGCATGGGAAATTTCCTGCGGGTCGCGACGATCACGACGACCGACCACGGCTACGACAACTACGGCGGCGCGCTCGCCTTGCCGCGCTACGCGGTGCTTTCAAACGGCGTCGACGGTCAGGTCGATGCCTCGGACGTCGAGCATGGGCTCGACGTCGCGGCCGCTACCGCCTGGGCCAATTACTTCGCCGAGCTGACCCAGCAGCCCGACCCGCGCCTGGCCGAGGTCACCGAGGATCTGTATTTCACCTACGACACGGGCGTCAATTTCTGGATCCGGCCGAACGGGCCGGGCAGCGGCCTGCCGGCCTATCGCGTTTCGCCATGGCGCAAGTACGGTTGGGAACATCGCGTTTCCGGCGGCCTGGGATGGGCCGTGCTGGCCTCGACTTCGAGCCCGGATCCCGTCTTCGCAAACGGCTTCGACTGAGCTTGGCGGGCGAACGGCTGTCCGCGCCGCGCGCAGATTCAGGATTTACGCGGTCGCCGCCAGCCGGGCACGGTGCCCTGCCGGGCCCTGGCCACGGTCAGCTGCTCCTCCGGTGCCGAGCGCGTGATCACCGAACCAGCGCCAATCGTGGCGTTGCGGCCGACCGAGACCGGCGCGACCAGCGACGAGTTCGAGCCGATGAAGGCGCCGTCGCCGATGTGGGTGCGGTGCTTGTTGACGCCGTCATAGTTGCAGGTGATGGTGCCGGCGCCGATGTTGGCCTGGTTGCCGACGTCGGCATCGCCGACGTAGCTGAGGTGGTTGGCCTTGGCCCCGGCACCGAGGCGGGTGTTCTTGATCTCGACGAAATTGCCGACGCGCGAACCGGCTCCAAGCTCGGTGCCTGCGCGCAGGCGTGCAAACGGACCGATCACGCACGGACCATGGGTGACGATGCCCTCGATGTCGCAGTGCGCGTTGACCACGGTGCCGGCCGCCAGGCGCGAATTGCCGATCCGCGTGAACGGGCCGATCGAGACCTCGTCGCCGAGTACGACATCGCCTTCGAGGATCACGTCGACGTCGATCTCGACGTCACGGCCGACGCTGACCCTGCCGCGCACGTCGAATCGGATCGGATCGGAAAAGCGCACGCCCTGGGCGGCGAGTTCGGTGGCCTGCATGCGCTGGTAGAGCCGTTCCAGCGCCGCCAGCTGCCAGGGATCGTTGGCGCCGAAAACCTCCTGCGGATTCGAGCACAGGCTGGCCTCGGCCGGTTCGCCCTCCTCGTTGGCCTGGGCGAAGATGTCGGTCAGGTAGTACTCGTGCTGGGCATTGTCGTCGGACAGGTTGTTGATCCAGACGCGCAGGCGGCGGGCCTCGGCGGCGAGGATGCCGCTGTTGACCCAGTTGATGGCGCGCTGCTCGGCGGTGCAGTCCTTCTCCTCGACGATGGCCCGGACCCGGCCGATGCCATCGCGAATGATGCGGCCGTAGCCGAACGGAACCTCGAGCTGGGTCACCAGCGCGGTCAACGGGCCGGCGGTCATCAGCAGGCCCTCAAGCGTGTTGCGACCGATCAGCGGGACATCGCCATACAGGACCAGCACGCGCGCATCGTCGGGAATGCCGGTCATGGCCAGCTTCACGGCATGGCCAGTGCCGCGTTGCTCGGCTTGCCTGACCCAGGACAGGTCGGGATCGGCGAATGCGGCTCGAACCTGGTCCCCACCGTGGCCATAGACGATATGGATCGCTGCCGGTTCGAGGGCGCGGGCGGTGTCGAGGACGTGGCCGAGCATCGAACGGCCGGCCAGTGGCATCAGTACCTTGGGCCGCGCCGACTTCATGCGCTTGCCTTCGCCGGCAGCGAGAATCACAACATGCAGCGAAGCGGCAGGCATCGGTTCCAACTCCCCAGAACAGAACGGAACGATAGCTCAAAAGCCGGGAATCGGGAATGGATGGAGGGGAATGGGGAATAGGGAATGGGGAATAGCCAGGAGCAGAACCTCGCGGAAGCTGCTTCTACGATTCCCTATTCCCTATTCCCCATTCCCGGCGCTCTCAGTGCTTCAAATTGCGCCGCAGATGCTCGAGCGCCTGCAGCTGGGCAATGGCCTGGGCCAGCTGGTTCTGCGCCTCGGCGATCTCCATGGCGTCACTGCGATTGGCGATGGCCCGTTCCGCCTCGTCCTTGGCCTTGCGCGCGGCGGCCTCGTCGAGATCGGCAGCGCGCACGGCGGTGTCGGCGAGCACGGTGACGACCTGCGGCTGCACTTCGAGAATGCCGCCGGAAACATAGAAGAACTGTTCGTCGCCGTTCTCGAGCTTGAGCCGGACCTGGCCCGGCTTCAGCCGCGTGATCAGCGGCGCGTGCCGCGGCGCGATACCGAGTTCGCCCATCTCGCCGGTAGCGATGACCATGCTGACATGGCCATGGAAGATTTCCTGCTCGGCACTGACGATGTCGCAGCGGATGGTGCTCATGGGGTCTCTCTCACTTCGTTCGTTCGACGGGAATAGGGAATGGGGAGTGGGGAATGGTCAGAAGCGGCAGGCTGTTGCCTTGCCCATTCCCGATTCTCCATTCCCCATTCCCGAAAGCGGCTTACGCCGCTTTCTTCGCCATGTCCTCGGCCTTCTTGAAGGCCTCGTCGATGCCGCCGACCATGTAGAAGGCCTGCTCGGGCAGGTGGTCGCACTCGCCGTCGCAGATCATCTTGAAGCCGCGGATGGTTTCCTTCAGGGTCACGTACTTGCCCGGGGCGCCGGTGAAGACCTGGGCCACGGTGAACGGCTGCGAGAAGAATTTCTCGATCTTGCGCGCGCGGTAGACCGTGTTGCGATCGTCCTCGCTGAGCTCGTCCATGCCGAGGATGGCGATGATGTCCTTCAGCTCCTTGTAGCGCTGCAGGGTGCCCTGGACGCGGCGCGCGGTGTCGTAGTGCTCGTTGCCGATGACCAGCGGATCGAGCTGGCGGCTGGTCGAGGCCAGCGGATCGACGGCTGGGTAGATGCCGAGGCTGGCGATGTCGCGTGACAGCGCCACGGTCGAATCGAGGTGGGCGAAGGTCGTAGCCGGGGACGGGTCGGTGTAGTCGTCAGCCGGAACGTAGACGGCCTGGATCGAGGTGATCGAGCCGGTCTTGGTCGAGGTGATGCGCTCCTGCAGGCGGCCCATTTCGTCGGCCAGGGTCGGCTGGTAACCGACCGCGGACGGCATGCGGCCGAGCAGCGCCGAGACTTCGGTACCGGCCAGCGTGTAGCGGTAGATGTTGTCGACGAAGAACAGGATGTCGCGACCCTTGCCGGTAGCCGGATCGATGTCGTCGCGGAAGTACTCGGCCATGGTCAGGCCGGTCAGGGCGACGCGCAGGCGGTTGCCCGGCGGCTCGTTCATCTGGCCGTAGACCATGGCCACCTTGGACTGCTGGATGTCGTCGAGCTTGACGACGCCGGCTTCGATCATCTCGTGGTAGAAGTCGTTGCCTTCGCGGGTACGCTCGCCGACGCCGGCGAACACCGACAAGCCGGAGTGCTGGGTCGCGATGTTGTTGATCAGTTCGAGCATGTTGACGGTCTTGCCGACGCCGGCGCCGCCGAACAGGCCGACCTTGCCGCCCTTGGCGAACGGGCAGACCAGGTCGATGACCTTGATGCCGGTTTCGAGCAGTTCGTTGCTCGAGGACTGGTCGTCATAGGCGGGCGCATTGCGGTGGATGACCCAGCGCTCCTTCTCGCCGATCGGACCGGCTTCGTCGATCGGATTGCCGAGCACGTCCATGATGCGGCCGAGGGTTTCCTTGCCGACCGGCACCTTGATGCCATCGCCCGTATTGCTGGCGATGAGGCCGCGCTTGATGCCGTCGGTCGAACCGAGCGCGATCGTGCGCACGACACCGTCGCCAAGCTGCTGCTGCACCTCGAGCGTGATCGCCATGCCGTCGATGGTCAGCGCGTCATAGACCTTCGGCACGGAATCGCGCGGGAATTCGACGTCGACGACGGCGCCGATGATTTGTACGACTTTGCCTTGGCTCATGGTGTGAAACTCCACTGTGATGCTTGGTTATTTGGTAGCGGGATTCGAGATTGGGGATTCGGGATTCGCAGGAGCGCTCAGAATCCGCGCTTTGACGAATCCCGAATCCCGAATGCCGAATCCCGGCAACTCATACCGCCGCCGCGCCGCCGACGATCTCCGAGATTTCCTGGGTGATCGCGGCCTGTCGCGCCTTGTTGTAGATCAGGGTGAGTTCGCCGATGGCCTTGGTCGCGTTGTCCGACGCGCTCTTCATGGCCACCATGCGCGCGGCATGTTCGCTGGCGAGGTTCTCGAGCGTGGCCTGGTAGACCAGCGACTCGACATAGCGCGTCAGCACGTGGTCGAGGACCGTGCGCGCGTCGGGCTCGTAGAGATAGTCCCAGGCATGCGTCGACGGCGACTCGTCGCCGGGCGGCAGCGGCAGCAGCTGGTCGATCGTGGCCTTCTGCGTCATCGTGTTGACGAAGTCGTTGTAGACCAGCGACAGGCGATCGATGCGGCCTTCGGTATAGGCGTCGAGCATGACCTTGATCACGCCGACCAGTTCGGCCACCTGCGGCTTCTCGCCGAGGTGGGTGACGCTGCCGAGCATGTTGATCTTGAGGCGGCGGAAATACGATGTCGCCTTCTGGCCGATACAGACCAGGTCGACCTCGACGCCCTTGTCCTGCCACGCCCGGATCTGCGGCAGCAAGGTGCGGAACAGGTTGGTGTTTAGGCCGCCGCATAGGCCGCGGTCGGTCGACACGATCACGTAGCCGACGCGCCGGACGTCTTCGCGCTCGACCATGAACGGGTGCCGGTATTCGCTGTTGGCCAGGGCGATGTGGCCGATGGCCTGGCGCATCAGGCGCGCATACGGACGCGAAGCCTTCATCAGGTCCTGCGCCCTGCGGATCTTCGACGCCGAGACCATTTCCAGCGCGCGCGTCACCTTGCGGGTGTTCTGCACGCTCTTGATCTTGGTTTTGATTTCTCTGCCGCCGGCCATTGCTTCGCTCGCTTTGCTCGCTTCGGGGGAATAGGGAATGGAGAATCGGGAATCGGCTAGAGCGGAATTGTGGCGAAGCGTGCTTTCACGATTCCCAATTCCCTATTCCCGATTCCCAAGGGCTCCTACCAGGAGCCCGTCGTCTTGAACTCGTCCAGCCCCGCCTTGAACTGGCCTTCGATCTCGTTGTTCCAGTCGCCGGTGTCGACGATCTTCTTCATCAGGTCGCCGTAGTTGCTGTGGAAGTGCTGGTGCAGGGCGGCTTCGAACGGCAGGATCTTGGCGATCGGCAGGTCGTCGAGGTAGCCCTTTTCGGCCGCGTAGATCGACAGCGCGAGTTCGGCGATCGACAGCGGTGCGTACTGCTTCTGCTTCATCAGCTCGGTAACGCGCTGACCGCGCTCGAGCTGGGCGCGGGTGGCCGCGTCGAGATCCGAGGCGAACTGGGCGAAGGCCGCGAGTTCACGGAACTGGGCCAGGGCGAGCTTGACGCCACCGGACAGCTTCTTGACGATCTTGGTCTGCGCCGCGCCACCGACGCGCGAGACCGAGACACCGGCGTTCACGGCCGGGCGGATGCCGGCGTTGAACAGGTCGGTCTCGAGGAAGATCTGGCCATCGGTGATCGAGATCACGTTGGTCGGCACGAAGGCCGAGACGTCGCCGGCCTGGGTCTCGATGATCGGAAGTGCGGTCAGCGAGCCGGTCTTGCCGGTGACGGCGCCGTTGGTCTGCTTCTCGACATATTCCTCGCTGACGCGTGCGGCGCGTTCGAGCAGGCGCGAGTGCAGGTAGAAGACGTCGCCCGGATAGGCTTCGCGGCCCGGCGGACGCTTCAGCAGCAGCGAGATCTGGCGGTAGGCCCAGGCCTGCTTGGTCAGGTCGTCATAGATGATCAGGGCGTCTTCGCCGATGTCGCGGAAGAATTCGCCCATCGAGCAGCCCGAGTAGGGCGCGATGTACTGCATGGCGGCCGACTCGGAGGCCGAGGCGGCGACGATGATGGTGTGGGCGAGGGCGTCGTTTTCCTCAAGCTTGCGCACGACGTTGGCGATCGAGCTCTGCTTCTGGCCGATGGCGACGTAGACGCACTTAATGCCGGAGCCCTTCTGGTTGATGATCGTGTCGATGGCCAGGGCGGTCTTGCCGGTCTGGCGGTCGCCGATGATCAGCTCGCGCTGGCCGCGGCCGATCGGGATCATCGAGTCGACCGACTTGTAGCCGGTCTGCACGGGCTGGTCGACCGACTTGCGCCAGATCACGCCCGGCGCGACCTTTTCGATCGCCGAGGTGTGCTTGGCGTTGATCGGGCCCTTGCCATCGATCGGATTGCCGAGGGCGTCGACGACGCGGCCGAGCAGCTCGCGGCCGACCGGCACCTCGAGGATGCGGCCGGTGGTCTTGGCCGTATCGCCTTCGCGCAGGTGTTCGTAGCTGCCGAGGACCACGGCGCCGACCGAGTCGCGCTCGAGGTTCAGGGCGAGGGCGACCGTGTCGCCCGGCAATTCGATCATTTCGCCCGACATCACATCATTGAGGCCGTTCACGCGCACGATGCCGTCGGACACGCTGGTGATCGTGCCCTGGTTGCGCGCATCGGCGGTGAGCTTGAACTCCTCGATGCGGTGCTTGATGAGTTCGCTGATTTCTGACGGATTGATCGTGGTTGCCATTGTCGTTTCCCGATGTAGGGTGGTCTTTGCCACCACCGCAAACGGTGGGCGCGAGCCCACCCTACGAAGTTCGAATTAGTTGGTTAGAGCGTGTTCGAGCCGAGCCAGGCGGCCGCGCACCGAGCCATCGATGACGACGTCGCCGGCATCGATGATGGCGCCGCCGATCATCTTCGGGTCGATCGACTGGGTCAGCTCGATGTCCCGGTTGAAGCGTCGCTTGAGCGCAGCGGTGATCTTCTCGAGTTCGGCCGCCTCGATCCGCGTCGCCGTGCGCAGGCGCACCTTGAGCAGGCGTTCGGATTCGAGCTTGAGCTCCTCGAAAAGCGTCCTGATCTCGGGCAGCACCTGCAGCCGGCCGTTTTCCACCAGCAGGCCGACGAAGCGCCCGAACCCGGAATCGGTCTTCTCGCCATGCGGCAGGAACAGCGAAGCCAGTTCGCTCGGTGAAATCCGCGGATTGCCGAACAGCGCGGCCGCGCGCGGGTCGCTGGCGACCTCCGCGGCGAAGGCCAGGTTGTCGGCCCACATCGGCAACGCATTGTGCGAATGCGCGAGCTCGAACGCTGCGCGCGCATACGGTCGTGCCAGGGTCAGTGCGCTCGACATGGGCCTAGAGCTCGCTCACGAGCTGGTCGATCAGGTCCTTGTGCGCGTTGGCGTCGATTTCGCGCTTGAGGATCTTTTCGGCACCGGCGATGGCCAGCGTGGCGACCTTGGTGCGAAGTTCCTCGCGGGCCCGGTGGGCCATGCTCTCGATTTCCGCCGCGGCGATGGCCTTCTGCTTGGTGCCCTCGACGATCGCGTCGGTGCGTGCCTTGTCGATGATCTGGTTGGCCTGCTGGTTGGCCTTGTCGACGATCGCGGCGGCATCGACGCGGGCCTTGCGGATCTCGTCGGCCACGCGGGCGTCGGCGTCGGCCAGTTCCTGACGGGCACGGTCGGCCGCGGCCAGGCCTTCGGCGATCTTGGCCTGGCGTTCCTCGATGGCTGCGATGATCGGCGGCCACATGAACTTCATCACGAGCAGGGCGACGGCGAAGAACGCCAGGCCCTGAATCACCAGTGTGATATTGGGAATCATTGATCTTGCTCCTGCGAGACGGCGGCCGGGTGGCCGCCGCGCGGATGCCGGGTTTCGTGGACGATTACTTCACGCCGAGCGTGGCGAGCAGCGGGTTCGCGAACAGCAGCAGCAGGGCGATGGCGACGCCGATGATCGGCACCGCGTCGAGCAGGCCGGCGACGATGAACATCTTGGTCTGCAGCATCGGGGTGAGTTCCGGCTGGCGCGAGGCGCCTTCGAGGAACTTGCCGCCGAGCAGGGCGAAGCCGATCGCCGTTCCGAGCGCGCCGAGTCCGATCAGGAGGGCGGCGGCGATGACCGTCATGCTGAGCAGGTCGCCGACCTGGGCAACGTTTGCGATGGTTTCCATGGTTCTCTCCGGGTTTCTCTGAGTTGAATGAAAGAAAAAACAGCTTTTAGATGAACGGTGCAGGCTTGGATGCCTGCTATTTGATTCTCGCGATCATGGGTGGTCGCAGAGGCTCTGTCTGAAGCGGGCAGGCCAGCATGCCTGCAGGTCAAGTTCGATCAGTGGTGTTCTGCGGCCATGCTCAGGTAGACGATGGTCAGGGTCATGAAGATGAAGGCCTGCAGGGTGATGATCAGGATATGGAAGGCAGTCCAGACGAAGCCCGCAATGACCTGGCCCGCGCCGAGCAGGTAGGTCGAGACGTGCTCGAGCGATGCGCCCAGCGTCATCACCGCGATCAGGATGAAGATCAGCTCGCCGGCGTACATGTTGCCGAACAGTCGCAGCGACAGCGAGAGCGGGCGCACGGCCTCCTCGATCACGCGCAGGAGCAGGTTGAACGGGGCGAACCACGGCCCGAACGGAGCCGTGAACCATTCCTTGAAGAAGCCGAACACGCCCTTGTGCTTGATGCCGATGTACTGGATCAGCAGGAATACGGTCAGGGCCATGCCGACCGTGGTGTTGATGTCGGCGGTCGGCACTACGCGCAGGTAGGCATGCTCCGGATCGTGGCCGGCAAGCGCATGACCGCTGGCCCACATCCAGGGCAGCAGGTCGACCGGCAGCATGTCCATGAAATTCATCAGGAAAACGAGGACGAAGATGGTCAGCGACAGCGGCGCGATCAGCTTGCTGCGGCCGTGGAAGGTCTCGCGGACCATGCCGTCGACGAAGGACAGGATCATCTCGATCGCGCACTGCAGCTTGCCCGGCACGCCCGCGGTCGCGCGCCGCGATACGCGCATGAACAGCCAGAAGAACACCAGCACGGCGAGCAGCATGAAGAAGATGCTGTCGATGTTGATCAGCCAGAACTGCCCTTCGGTACCCGGCGCCTGCACCTGCAGGTGATGCAGGTGGTGCTTGATGTACCCGGTCATGTTCGGCGATTCGTGTTCGCTGGCCATCGTGCTACCTGATTGCGATTAAGGCGATCCAGAATGAAAACTGTGCAGCCAGCACGCCGGCGATCAGCCCGGCGAACGGCAATCTGAAGACTGCGATGGCCAGATACAGGGCCAGGCACAGCCAGATCCACTTCAGCACCTCCGCCATGTAGGCGGAGCGCAACGCGCTGCGTGCCGGGGCGACTCCCCGCCCGAACAGGCGCATTGCAAAAACCCAATTTCCGATGGCGATGATGGCGCCGCCGGTGACGGTGGCCAGGCCGATTCGCACATCGAACATTGAAATGACCAGGGCCACCGTAACGGCCGCGCCGATCTGCAATAGCGTGGTGCGAACTGCCACCCGCCAGCCGTAGGCGATGGAATTGCGCACCAGTTTTTCCCGAATGTCTTGTGGAGCTGCAGGCAGGCAGCCCAAACACCGCCCGCAGAGCCGACGAATGATATCAGTAGCGTTTTGTGAGCCGCAACCAACCCTCGCCGGTGCCGCCGGAAGTCGCGGCCATCAATCGCCTGCCTGGACCAGGCCGCGAGGTCCCTGCGCGCAGATCCCGCCCCAGTCGCACCAAGGCTCTTCGGCGGGCGCCATGGCCGAATCGCGGAAATGCCGCCCCGACGCACCGGAACCATTGCAGTAAAAGCGCGTCGATATGTCGCATCGAGCCCATTTTGGCGCCGACAAGGCGAGCCCCAGGCAATGTCTCACGCCGGTTGCCGCTGGCGCCACGCGCTCGGCATAATCGGAAGTCCAGGCCAGTTCCGTCGTGACAGGATGCGTTTTCGATGAGCAATGCTGCCGATTCCTACCTCGACCTGCCGGCCGGCAAGACGGTTTTCGCCGAGGGCGACGCGGGGCAGACGATGTACCTCATCGAATCCGGCGCCGTCGACATCGTGCTGGCTGCGCGCGGCAAGCAGCCGATTGCGCAGCTTGGCCCGGGTGAATTCTTCGGCGAGATGTCGATGCTGGACGACCAGCCGCGATTTGCCAGCGCCGTCACCAGCGAGTCCTGTCGCCTGCTCCGGATCGAGCGCACCGAGCTTGCCGACCTGCTCGGACAGAACGTCGGCATCGCCATCGCCCTCATGCGCAAGCTGGCGCAACGGCATCAGCGCTGCGAGATGCTGCTGACCGACGCGCTCGGCGAGGCGGCGCGCCTGCGTAAGAAGCCGGTGCTGGCGCCTTCGGCCAAACCCGAGCCCGAAGCGCAGCCGGAACCAGAACGCGCGGCGCCGCCCGTGCCGCGTGAAAAGGCGTCGCCCAAGCCTGCACCGCCGCGTCGCGCGGAGCCTCCCGCGCCTCCCGCCGTCGCGCCATCGCGCCCGAGCTGCGTGCTTCGGCACGCCCAGGGCGAATCCTTTCCGCTCGATCCCTCGATCAGCGAATTCCTGATCGGCCGGCCCGACCCGGCGGCCGGAATCAATCCCGAGATCAACCTGAGCGGCGTCGATCCGACCCGCAGCCTGAGCCGCCGGCATGCCAAACTGGTGCGCCAGGGCCAGCTCTACTTCGTTCGCGAAGAAGCCGGCACGGTCAATGGCACCTTCGTCAACAACGTTCGCGTGACCACCGGAGTCGACGTGCCGATCAAGCCCGGCGACAAGTTGCGCTTTGGTGCCGTGGAAGTCGATTTTGCTACCGCCTGAGGCGGCTGGGAGAGCGAGAAATGGTGAACACCCGCGATTTACCCGAGTCACTCGCTGAAGTGGATCTCGGCGTCATCGACGCGCTCAAGGCGCTGAAGGAGGAGGCCGATGTCCTGCGCGAGCGCCTGACGGGGCTCGAGGCGGTCAAGGCCGATTTCGATCCTGCCGTGTTCAGCCGCGTGAATGCCGACTATGCCAGGCAGTTGGCCATGGTCGAGAACAAGGCCGAACCCCTGCGCCAGCAGGCCCGAGAGTCGTATGCGCGCCTGCGTGGCGCCCTTGCTGACATCGCCGACGCGCACGAGGCGGTCAAGCTCGATCGCCAGGAAATCGAGCTGCGCCGCAAGCTTGGCGAGTTCGACGAGGCCGAATACAAGGATCGACTGAAGGCGATCGAGGCGGCGCTGGCCGAGCGTGCAGTGGCGCACAAACAGGGCGAAGCCCTGCGCGGACGCTTCCTCGAGGTCTTCGAGAGCGAAGACGAACTGCTGCAAATGGACACTCCGGGGCCGTCCAGCACCCAGGAAATGCCCGCTGCCGAGGATCCCGGGGTTTCGGCCCCGCCGCCGCCACCGCCGCGTCCTCCAAGCCCTCCGAGCTCCGGTCCGCCGGCCGGGGAACCGGCTGCTGCCCAGACGCAGATCCTGCAGGTCCTGAAAATGCCCGAGCCGCCCCGGGTTCCGCCCCCTCCCGGTGCGGACGCCAAGGGCCCATCGTTCGGGCCGAACGCAACGATGTCGTTGCGCACGGCGCGCCTTGTTCCGCAGAACCCGGAAGCGGGCCGGTCGGCCATTCCCTTGCCGCCCAAGCCGATTTCCCTCGGCGCCGACGCCGCCAACGAGATCCGCATCGGCGGCCCCGGCGTGGAAGCCCGGCATGCACAGATCACGGTCGACTCGAAGGGCTACACCCTGGTTGACCTCGACAGCAAGTCCGGCACCCGCGTCAATGCCGAAGCGATCCGCCAGCGCCTGCTGCGGCACGAGGACGTGGTCCAGATCGGCATGGCCCGGTTCGTTTTCCGGGAGGGGTAAGTGGCGCTCGCGATCCATGAAGAGAAGGTCGGCGAGGTGACCGTGCTCGGCCTCGAAGGGCGCCTCGACACCGACACCTCGGCGGATCTCGAACTCACCGTGCAGGACCTGATGCAGGCCGGCGTGCGCCAGTTTGTGGTTGACCTTGCCGGCGTCGGCTATGTCAGCAGCGCCGGCCTGCGCGTCCTGCTCTCGCTCGGCAAGACGGTCGAGAACAGCGGCGGCTTGCGCCTGGCCGGACTCAATCCGACCGTCCGCCAGGTCTTCGACGTGGCCGGCTTCACCCAGCTATTCGCGATTTTCGCCAGCCGTGACGCGGCATTGGCCGGCAAGACCCGTCCTGCGCCAACGAAAGAGCGCGCTCCGGACGCAACCACCATGGCCTCGACGGTTGCGCGTTTACTCGGCATCAAGGGCGCCGCGAAGCCCGGTGGCAAATCCGATGCGGCGCTGGCTTCGCGGGTCGCCGGCATTCTGGGAGTTGGCCAGGGCAGGGCCTGACCCCGGATCCTCAGGCTGTGTGGTCGCGACTGATCAGCAGCAGGGTCAGATCGTCGACCGCCGCGGCGCTGCCCACGTAGCTGGCCAGTGCGTTGTTGATTCCGGCAAGGGCGGTGGTGGCATCGCTGGCCGAGGCCATGACCGCGACGACGCGCTCCATGCCGAACTGCTCGCCAGCCTCGTTTTCCGCTTCGTTGAGACCGTCGCTGTAGAGCAGCAGGCAGGCGCCGGGCTCGAGTCGGGTCTTCAGGGTGCCAAACCGCGTCTGCGCATTGGCGCCCAGGGCGGCCCCGGAGTCGATGACCAGCTCGGTGACATGGCCGTCGGCCGAGCGCACCCACGGTGCCGGGTGGCCGGCATTGGCGATCTCGACGTCGCCCGATTCGGCATGCACGGCGAGGACCTGGGCGGTCACGAACATGCCCGGTTCGAGCTCGTCGAGCAGCAGGATGTTGAGGGTGACCAGCAGGTCGACCGGATTGCAGGCCTGGCTCGCCAGCAGACGCACGGCCATGCCGAACCGCGCCATCACCAGGGCCGCCGAAACCGCCTTGCCGGAGACATCCGCGATGATCATGCCGACGCGGTCGTCGGCGAAGCTGAAATAGTCGTAGTGATCGCCACCGACCACGCGGGCCGGCACATAGGCTTCGGCCAGCTGGTAGCCGGGCAGGCGGATCTGCGATTGCGGCAGGAAGTGCTGCTGCACGCGCCGCGCCAGCAGCAGGTCGCGCTCGGCCACGCGACGCTCGGGCTGGCTGCTGCGCTCTGCTTCGAGCAATCCTGCGATGACGCTGGCGATCGCCTTGGCGACGGAGCGGTCCAGGGGGTTCCAGGTGTCGGCCCGCTCCGACTCCGCGACGAACACCCCGAGCGTTTCTCCGGCCAGAATGACCGGTGCGGCGAGGATGCCGGCCGGCGCCGCAGCGACGCCGAGCGGTTCGATCGCGGCATGGCCGCCGGCGAGCCCGTCGAAATGGCGCAGGCAGGCCTGGGCCAGCCCGGCTTCGGGCCGGGTCTCGTTGTCGCCGCTCTTGTCGCGCCAGGCATACGGTATCAGCGTGGCGCTGCCTGGCCGGTTCACGAACAGCCCGACCCGGGTGCAGCCATCGAATCCACCCAGCACGGTGTCGAGGACCTGGCCGATCAGCAGGGCGGGGTCTTCGCGCCGGGTCGGCAGGGCGGCAACCCAGGCCATCAGCTCGAGGCGGTCGAGCATCTGGTGGAACGGACGCTGTCCGTCTGGAACGGCCTCCTCGAGCTCCGCGGTGCTGAGTTCGACTTCGACTTCGCCGATGACCAGCTCGACCCGACCATCGATCATCAGTTCGCCACGAACCGCGTGGCCTCCATGCATGATGCCGTTGGCGCTGCCGAGGTCATGGATGCGCCAGATGCCGTCGACGCCGCAGTGGACCTCGGCATGGCGCCGGGAAACGGTCGGATCGTCGATGCGGATGTCGGCATAGGCGCCGCGGCCGATGACCACGGAATCGGTGAAACTGAACTGCTGGCCCGCCAGCGGGCCGCCGGTGATGGTCAGGCGCGGCATGATGTCGTGCAGTTTCGCATGGCGCATACCGATGCGGTCAATCACGGGCTTCCGTGCCGCCAAGGCGGCGCATGAAAAAAACCGGACGGCGAGCCGTCCGGTTTCGGGTGTTGCGTGAAAGGCCGCGTGGGTCTTGCCCCGCGCGGCCTTTCGAACGCCGCTGGATTACTTGCCCGAAGCAGCCTTCTTGACCGCATTGACCTGCCTGGTCACGGTCTCGTTGGTGGCCTCGAACGAACCCTTGATCAGGTTGCCCAGGGCTTCGTTGGTCTTCAGGGTCAGGCCGAAGACTTCCTGGTTGGTGCTGTAAAGCTTCTCGGCGGATTCCTTGGCCAGCTGGATGCCCTTCGGCCAGATCGCCTTGGCGCCGTCGAAGTCACGCACTTCGGCAGCTTCGGACAGGAACGCGCTGGAAGCGTTGACGTGGTTCTCGACGGCCTTCAGCTGCAGGTCGGCGATCTTCTCGAAGCTGGCGAGGGCGACGCTCTGGGCCTTGACGGCGGCATCGGCGAAGTTCTTGCCAAGGGAAAGGAACTGCGAATTCATCTGCTCGTACATGGGAAACTCCCTCTCTAGGATGGTTGATGGACGCACTCTAGCAGGACATTTGTTGCGTTGCAACATAATCGTCGAGGGGAAGCCCGGCCCCGTTCAGGACAGGTATGGCTACAGCCACAAAAGCGAGAATACGGGGCGCAAAGGTTCGTGACGCACTGCGGTAATCCCAGCGCTCAGGCGGTGGGCCCCAGATAATGGCATCCGGATGTGCAGGTTTCGTGTACGGTGACCCGCGCCAGCAATGGCAAGCGGGGCTGCAGGGCATTCCAGATCCAGATGGCCAGGTTCTCGCTGGTCGGGTTTTCGAGGCCCGGCACATCATTCAGATAGTGGTGGTCGAGCTGTTCGAACAGCGGCGCAAAGGCCGCCCCGACATCGGCGAAATCGCAGACCCAGCCCGGTTCTGCCGCGACCGGGCCGCGCAGGACAACCTCGATCTCGAAGGAATGGCCATGCAGGCGCGCGCACTTGTGTCCGTCCGGTACATTCGGCAGGCGATGCGCCGCCTCGATGCGGAACTTCTTGTAGATCTCCATCGCTTGTCTCTGATTGCTCCGGTTGCGTGTCGCCTGCACGGAAGTGCCGGCATGAAGATATCCCGCAGGTTGAAGATTGGCCAACCAGCAATCAAATCGGTACCTGTACGCCTTTGATTTCCGGGGGATTGGATGCGCGCGGACAATTCCGCCTTGCGTGCATCCTTGCGCGTATCCATCAACTTGCGGGAATGGCTTGTGTTCCGAGTCCCGTGAATTACCTATTCATTTCCAGGACACCGGCAGTTGCCGAGTCGGCAATTGCATCGCAATTATGCAGGGACGACGAGTCCAGCGCCTGCCCGACTTGCGCCAAGGCCCAGCCTGATCCCGGGTCATTGGATATCTTGCCCTGGAGAAGCCATTGTCCCCGCCAGTGGGATGCCCCGACCCGGGCCCAGGGAAAGCCAATGGCGAACGCCATCTGAGTCTGGAGGGCAGAGCCCCGATGGCGGGATCGGATTTGTCGCCGCTGCGGGCGGCGGGGTGTGCCTTCGCGGGAGGTGGGAGCCAAGCGATCGACGGAAGGATCGCCCGCCACGTACGTTGGGCCGCCCGCGTCTTCTTTGGATCGCGAGCGGCCCCCGGGTAAACACAGCAGGCTGATGGCCTCTCATACAGGGAGTTCGGCCGAGCTGCCAGGCGCAGGCATGGCCACGCGCCGTGGACCAGGCGCAAGATCGTCGATCGACCCCGCTCAAACCTCGCCAGATGCGTCAGCGTGGACATTGTGAAGAAGAGGCCGGTAACGACAGGAGCCTGCCTCGAGCCCGCTCCAATACCTGCGTATGACCTGGCCGGCCCTTCAGGATCGAATGAACGCGAGCAGGTCCTGGTTGAGTCTGTCACGGTGCGTGTCCACGAGGCCGTGCGGTGCTCCTTCGTAGACAAGCAGCGTGTTGTCCTTGATCAGTTTCGTGCCCTCGTGGGCGGACGCAATGATGGGAACGACCTGGTCGGCCTCGCCGTGCACGATCAGCGTGGGGATGTCGAATTTCTTGAGGTCTTCGGTGAGGTCGGTTTCGGAGAACACCTTGATGCACTCGTAGGTGGCCTTGTAGCCGCATTGCATGCCCTGCAACCACCAGAAGTCGATGAGACCCCGGTCGGGCTTCGCGCCCGGTTTGTTGAAGCCGTAAAAGGGTCCGCTTGGGATGTCCCGGAAAAAGTTTGAACGGCTCTCCAGGAAAGCCTTGCGCAGCCCGTCGAATACTTCGATCGGTGTGCCAAGCGGGTTGCTCGCGGTCTTCAGCATCAGCGGCGGAATCGCCGAAATCAACGCAGCCTTCTTCAATCGCCTGCTTCCGTGGCGGCCGATGTAACGCGCCACCTCGCCTCCGCCGGTGGAAAAACCGACCATCGTGGCGTCCTTGACGTCGAGGTGGTCGAGCAACTGCGCCAGGTCGTCGGCGTAGGTGTCCATGTCGTTACCCTCGGAAGGCTGCGCCGAACGTCCATGGCCGCGGCGATCGTGTGCGATCGTGCGATAGCCGTTGGATGCAAGGAAGAACATATGCGCTTCCCAACTGTCAGAAGTCAGCGGCCAGCCGTGGCTGAACGTGACGATGGGGCCCTTGCCCCAGTCCTTGTAGTAGATGTCCGTACCGTCTTTTGTGGTGAACGTGCCCATGGTCTTGCTCCAGTTGGTGGGGGAGGGAGATGGCTTCGTCGCGACGCCCGCAGGCTGCGGTCCGTGACACCCGCCGAGCGGAAGCAGGAGGCCAGTGACGGCAAGCCCGCTGCCGATCAAAAGGGCGCGACGCAGTTCATCGATGTTGCGATTGGCCGGTGGTATCGATTTCATGGTGGTCTCCATCTGGTACAACGACGCGCCGCTGGTGCCCGATCCGGTCACTCGGTGCGGGAACCTCGACAATTGGGCCCGGCAAGCCGATGACCCCGCTCGTGCAAAGGCAATGCAATGGCCCAATACTTCCGCGTGGTCGGCGCGTCCTTGATGGCCTCGCAGATCGCCCTGGAATTGCTGGGCGTCTGGAGCAGCGACTTGCGCCCCTCGAAGGGGCGGCCACCGACATGCCATCCGTCCGTGTGGAGTCCTTCGATCAGGACCCAGACGCCTTCATGGAAAGCCTCTGACCCCTCGAACCTGACCATGGCGTCCGGGAGCGTCTTTGCCATGGCATGCTTCTCTTCCGAAGAGGACACGCCTTCGACCAATTTGACATTTGCCAATGGCATCGCTCGAATCCTCCGGCATGAGTCAGGGTCAGCGGGCAACGTCGATCACGACCTTTCCAGCCGCAGTGCGTGACTCGACAGCTTCGTGCGCGGCGCCGACCGAACCCAAGTCGAAGCGACGACTGTCCATGCGCGGCAGCAGGTTTCCAGCTTCCGCCAGCCGGGTTGCTTCGCGCAGGATCGCGCCGTGATGCGCACGGCCCTCGCCGGTAAGCATGGGCAGCAACGAGAAGACACCCGAATAAGTCGCGGCACGAAACGAGAGCGGCGCCAGTGCATGCGTGCCCCAACCAAGGCAGCTGACCACGTGTCCAAATCGCCGTACGGCATGGAACGCGGCATCCAAGGTTGCGCCGCCGACCGTGTCGTAGACGATGTCGAAACCCAGGCCGCCGGTGTGATCGGCAACATATTCCTCAACGGTCGATTGACCGTAGTCGATCGCGGTCGCACCCTGTTGCTCGATCGCTTGCTGCGATCGGCCTGAGCCTGTCGCAAAAACTTCCGCGCCGAACGCCAGGGCAATCTGTATGGCCATCTGCCCGACGCCCCCCGCGCCTTGGACCAGCACCCTCTCGCGCGCCTTGATATCCGCACGATCGACAAGCCCCTCCCATGCGGTGATGAATGCGAGGGGCAGCGCTGCGGCCTCCCGCATGCCCAGGTTCGCCGGCATGGGGGCCAGAAGCTCGGCGTCCACTGACGCGTATTCCGCGAGTGATCCCTGTAGTCCAGCCACGCCCCCGGTGAGTCCATAGACCTTGTCGCCACGCTCGAACGTGGTGACACCGGCACCGACGGATTCGACGACCCCGGCCAGATCCATGCCCAGGACAGCGGGCAGCGGATGCCTTGCGTGCGCTGCGTTGCCGCGGCGGATCTTGATATCGAGGGGATTCACGCCGCTGGCCATGATCCGGACCAATACCTGGCCGACACCCGGAACGGGTCGATCGAGCGAGACGTGGCGCAATGGCGCATTCGCCCCGTCGACAAGAACAGCACGCATCTGCGTCTTGGTCATGATCTCCTACCGGCGCGTGGCGCCAGCCGTCCGAATTGAGCCGTGAGCCCGCACGCTACGCCCTGGTTTCACCTGGCGGCCAGAGAATTGCGGTGAATTCTCGTGAAACGGAAGGAAAAGCCAGGACCTGCGATCGAGGCGGTGAGGATGTCGATGGTCTAAGACAGTTCGTCCATGAGTGTCTTTGCCGCTCTCAGGTCGCCTGTCGCGAAGCCCTCGCGGAAGCGGACGTAGGTAGCCGCCAGACCAGCCCTGGCCTCGGTGGGACGGCCTTGCCGGCACCGGAGCCGGGCGATGCTCGTGACCGCGCGCAGTTCCCATGAAAGCGCGCGCTGCCGACGGGCATGCGTGAGCGATCGATTGAACAGCGATTCGGCGTCCGCAAGCCGCGGGTCAGCACCTTGCAATACGATCTCGCCCTTGACGCGCAACAGCTCCGCGACGCACCACAAGTCTTCTCGTCGAGCGCAAAGCTGCAGGGCTTCGTCAATCGCGCGCAACCCCTGAGCGAACCTTCCAGCCATGGCCAAACCCTCTGCCAACGTGGCCAGGAAGCCGGCGTGGAAGAGAGCGAACCGGACCTGGCGGAGATTGTTCAGACCATCGGCCAGCCTAGTCAGCCCTGGGTCGAACTCCCCACGCTTGACCTGAACCGCCGCGCTCCAGCATTGCCCAAGAATTTCCCAGGGTACGAGTGCGGCGCGGTCGGCTTCATCCAATAATTCCACGATCGCTTGTTCGGCGAGCGACCATTCCCCGGTGAACATTGCCAGCGGACACTGAGCCTGGGCGAGCGCATCGCATACCGATATTGCGTGTCCGCCGAGACGAGCCTCCCGGACGCAAAGATGGGCTTCTTCCATGGCCTGCTCCGGCGACCCTTCGAGCCACAACATCTGGGCCAGCATGGCGCGTGCCGCGAGCGGCTGGTTGAATCGGAACCGGATGCTCGTGGAAGACTCGACCGAAGCTGCGTTTCGCCTCAAGGAACTGGCGATATGGCGACGTGCTTCTGCCCCATGCCCAAGGCAGTGCAGCGGCACACCGATCAGGCGGTCGCCGAGAGCGCGATCGTAGGGCGACTCAGAGTTTTTGCGGAACTCGCGCGCCGCGTCCAGCGCCAAACGGTATTCGCCCAGCCCGATGTGGCAGAGCCAGAGGCCCCAAAGCGCTTCCAGTCGAAATTCCTGGTCGGCCAGGCTGTGGGCAATGTCGAGCGCCTTGGCCCAGGCCGCCGAGGCCTGCGGCGCCAGTCCGATCGTGAAGGTCTGGGACAAACCCAGCGCCGCATAGAGCTGCATGACGTTCCGGGCATGGAGCGTACCGCTTGCCGTCGCCCCCGCCTTGGCAAGTGCGTGCCCGACCCGACTCCTGCACTCCTCGGTGGAGGAAAGCCGAAACCACAATGGAATGGCAGCGACGGTCATCGAGATGCCGATGGCTATGTCCCCCGCCGGCGAAAAGGCCCAGTCCAGGGCCAACCGGACATTGTCGATCTCCGGCCGGTAGCGCCCCAGCCATTCCTCGGGAAGGTGCGATTCCCACTCGGCAAGCGAGCGGGCGAGGAGGTCGCGAAAACATTCTGCGTGCCGCCGCTGGACGTCCGAGAACTCACTGGTCTCCGCCAGCTTGGCCGACGCGTAGGCGCGTGTCGTATCGAGCAAGCGATAGCGCGCCAGACGCCCACCTGCTTCCAGGGCTACCAGCGATTTTTCAACCAGATTGCCGAGAAGGTCCGGAATGGTGCTGGCGGAGAGCTGTTTGTCCGCTGCCACGCGGCACGCGGATTCCAGCGTGAAGCCGCCGGCGAAAACGCCGAGGCGACGAAGCAGGGCCCGCTGTTCTTCC
Source organism: Dokdonella immobilis (assembly GCF_900115085.1). Classification (GTDB taxonomy): domain Bacteria; phylum Pseudomonadota; class Gammaproteobacteria; order Xanthomonadales; family Rhodanobacteraceae; genus Dokdonella; species Dokdonella immobilis. The sequence goes on from NZ_FOVF01000002.1 coordinate 126,752, forward strand.
GCCAGCAATGCGTGGCTCCAATCGAGCGTGGCGAGAAGGGTCTGGTGCCGGGGCAGTGCGGTCCGGCGAGCGCCCACCAATATCCGGAAACGATCACCCAGTCGCTCGGCGACACCGCGCATTCCAAATGCCCCCACGCGTGCCGCCGCGAGTTCGATTGCCAGTGCAATGCCATCGAGCTGACGACAGATATCGGCCGCGACGGGCGCGTCGCCATCGCTCAACCGGAATCCGTCCATGCTGGAGGCCACGCGCTCGACGAAAAGCGCCACCGAGGAGTAGTGCAGCGCCGAGGCGGCCGTCAGCCCGGGCGTCGCGGGCGGTATCTGCAACGGCGATAGGCGATGGACGCTCTCACCCTCGGCACGAAGTGGTTCCCGGCTTGTAGCCAGGATGGTCGCGCTCGGCGCGCCCTTGATGATGGCCTCGACCAGTATGGTCGCCGCCTCGATTACCCTCTCGCAATTGTCGAAAACTAGAAGGATGTGCTTGTCCCGCAATACACTGAGCAGCTCAGCCATCGGATCGTGGGAGGTGAGCGGCAGCCCAATCGTTGTCGCCAGCACGCAAGGGAGGAGCGTCGCGTCGGCAATCGGCGCCAGATCCATGAGCCACACACCGTCGCGGTAGGAGGCCAGCAGCGCGGTCGCGGCTGCCACTGCAACCGTAGTCTTGCCGACCCCTCCGGTCCCGACCACCGTGACCAGACGTTGACGGCGCAGTCGGGCCGCAAGAATGTCCACGACATCGTCGCGCCCAATAACCGGATTCAGACGCAGTGGAAGATTGTTGGTGCGCACGTCGGTGCCGAATCCCGCATGTCGCGCCTCGGTGCAGGTCGTCGCTGGGGCGAAACGGTAACCGTGCCCTGGCACGGCAACCACGTATTCGTTGCCATCCCGGCGATCATCCAGCGCCTTGCGCAGCAGCGCCACCTGCACCCGGAGATTGGAATCCTCGACTACCCGGTTTGGCCACGCCCTCGCGATCAGCCTGTCCTTTGGCACTGGCTCGCCCGCATGCTCCAGCAAGGCGATGAGAAGGCCGAATGCCCGGCTGCCAATCGGGACCCGCCGGCCTTCCTTGAGCAGCAGCTGACGCGCAGGGTACACGCTGAAAGGTCCAAAGGTGATCGCTCGGTCGTCTGGCTTGGCCATTGCAGATGTCGGCATCTCAGGCTCCGGTTTTTTGGAACAGTGGCTCGTACCCAGGTTGGTGAGGGCGGCTATTGCAGCGGGCACCGCTGGACAGGGGTCTAATCCGATCTCGAGCTTGCTTGAGTGGCTTCCGTGCGCGAGCACCGCTCTGGAAAGCGCAAATGCCCCACAGCGTCGTTGAACTTTCCGGAACCCATCCTGGGTCCTGCAACGGGACGGTCATGGGTTGGGCGCGGTCCGACCTGCAAATCGATATGACGCAGCAGGCTCCTGCGGCCGTGTGCCCTCCCGGCGGTGATATTCCGATAGTGCGCAGCTGTGCACGGGCAGGCCGAGCCCGCGGTGTGCACGAGGGAACCTGCGAGGTTCAGCTGCATTGAGATGGCCTCCAGTGCGCACCCCACGGCGGCCGGGTCCTGCGGCGCGGACCGGCGATGCTGCACCTCCAGGCTTGCGGTCGGCGCCTTAGGCCATGCGTTGTCCCGTTCGGCCACCACCGAAAGTTCCAGCCCGGTCCCCTTGGCGCCGCGGCGGCCATGCATCCGGTGAGTCCGGGTGCCCTGCAGAACATCATTTTCGCCATGGTGCACGCCTCATCGCGCTCATTCGAGCTGGGCGTCAATGCGGGAAATGCGACCTTGCGAATCCACTGCCACGTCAAGCAGCCCGATCTCGTGGCCGAAATCGCCGGTGAAATCGATGCGCGCGCGCACCCGTGCATCGCCAAGGTCTTCCACCGACAGCAGACGGGAAACCGTGTGGTAACCCACGAAATAGCGCTCCAGGTAGTCGCGTACGCCAGCATGGGCTTTGAACGTGTGCCCCGTGGTGGGGTCGTCAATCACGGCCGCAGGTGCGAACAATGCCAGTGCCGCTTGGATATCGAAAGCGTTCGCGGCCGCGACGAAGGCTGCCACCGTTGCCTGGAGCGGGCGCGGCTGGGTCGTGTCATTCATGGCCGTGTCGCCGGCGCTTGCAAGCGAATGCCACACATGCCGCCATGTGGGTCGCGAACCTGCACGGCGCAGCGACCCGGGTCGTAGTCCGGGCCGGGGCGATGGAACGCATCGGCCGCGTCGGCGATCGCGGCGGTATGGAAGGCAACCGCGCGCATGGGGTCCGATACGGCGGGGAAGTCGTGATCCAGCATGTCGTACTCCAATTGCGAATCAGATGTTGTAGCCGCCGGCCACTGCAATGGTCTGCGCATTCACCCAGGCCAGCTCACCGGAGAGCAGCGCGGCCATCACCCGACCCACATCCTCCGGCTCGCCGACCCGGCCCAGTGCCGTCTGCGAGGCCAGATGGGCTTCGAACTCAACGTTGAGCCCGCCGCCCAGCTCGGTGCAGATCGCACCCGGTGCCACCGCCATTGACCCGGATGCGGCGTCCACCGAACGCCTTGGCCCTGTAGCGCGTCGGCACCTCGAGTCCGTCCTTGAAGGCCGCATAGGGGGCCGCCTGCCGTTGCCACACGGCAGACCTGGGTTGGCTGACCGCTTGTGGCGGGCCTACTGAACGCCACCTTTTTCCAATGAAGTCCGACTGTTGGGCGGCGCCTGCCTGCGCGGAGCGCCTTGTTGTGCCGACGTGAAAGACGGCCAGTCCGTCTGCGTCGACGCGCCGCGATCCGCACGCAGGCAGGGATCGTGACGGTTGCGCCACCTGTTCAGGGGCTCCCCAGGCCGTGCGGCTGGATGTAACCGGTCTTGATGCCGGCAGCGATCAAGAGGATGAACAGCACGGACAGGGCGATTCGTCTGGTCAGCGCATTGACGGTGCGATTGCTTGCTCCCTTGTCGGTCAGCATGTAGTAGAGCCCCGCGCCGAGGTTGTAGACGATGAGAGCGAGGAAGCTCAGGATCAGCACTGTTTTCATGAGGTTGCTCCAGGAAAAGATTCAGTGAGGCTGTCGGTCGGCACTCGAGCCTGATGGCGCGCAACGATGAGTCGACGCCGGATGAAGTAGGCGGCGGTCATGATGCCGAGGAAGACGCCGTACGAAACCGAGGTGGCAAGCACCTGCGGCCATATGGCATCGATCGCCTTGTCCGCGGAGCGATAGCTCCACTGCATGCTCGCCACGGTCGCCAACGCGGCCGCGGTGAGGCTGCCCATGTCGAACCACCAGCGCAGCAAGGTGCGGGGCTGCCGGGGATACACCCAGTAGAGAACCGCAAGGATCGCGTACCAGGGCAAGAAGAGGATGAAAGCGAGATTGAGCTGGATTGTTTCGTTCACCGGGAATTCCAAACGTAATCAGGCCAGGTGCTAGCCTAGGCTCTGCACTTCAGTTTTTCCCGGATCAGTTCTTGTGGGAAAAACCAGATCAGTTAACCCAGCGCCCGCCCATGAAACGCTACGAAGCCCTCGCGGCCGACATTGCTGCCTCGATCCAGAACGGGACACTCAAGCCTGGCGACAAATTGCCGTCCGTCCGGCAGGCCAGCATCAGCCGGCACGTAAGTCCGGCCACCATCTTCGAGGCGTACTACCTGCTCGAGGCCAAGGGCCTGGTCCGCTCGAAAGACCGCTCCGGCCACTATGTTGCCGCTGGAGTGGCAAGGCTGCCGCCCGAACCGGAATCGGTTTCCAGGCCCGATGGAGAGGCGCGGCCGGTCGTCATCAGCGAGCTGGTCCTTGGGATCCTGGAGTCGACGATGTCACGCGACGTCGTGCCCTTGGGATCCGCCTTTCCCAGCCCACTTCTATTCCCGTTCGACCGCCTCGGTCGCGCCACCTCGGTCGCCATTTCCAGACTGGACCCATGGACAACGGTGGACAATCTGACTCTTGGCAGTCAGGCGCTTCGCCAGCAGATCGCGCTGCGCTACCTCATCGACGGCGTACAGGTCGGACCGGATCAAATCGTCATTACCAACGGTGCGATGGAGGCACTCAACCTGTGCCTGAGTGCGGTCTGCAAGGCCGGCGATGCTGTGCTGGTCGAGTCACCCTGCTTCTACGCCTGCCTGCAGGCACTGGAACGGCTCGGCCTGCATGCCGTCGAAGTCGCGACCGATCCGCGCACAGGAATCGACGTGGACGCGCTCGAAGCCGCAATTCTTCGCCATCGTCCAAAGGCATGCTGGGTGATGACGAACTTCCAGAACCCGCTCGGAAGTTCGATGCCCGAGGCGAAAAAGCAAGCGCTGGTCGAGTTGATCACGCGCCATCGACTGCCGATGGTGGAGGACGACGTATACGGCGAGCTGTATTGCGGGAGTCACAGGCCGGCCCCTACCAAGCGATTCGATGGCGAAGGCTGGGTCATGCATTGCAGCTCGTTTTCCAAGACGCTGGCGCCCGGGTATCGCGTCGGGTGGGTAAGCCCCGGCCGCTTCCTGCGAGAGGTGACCTACCAGAAGCTCACGACGTCGCTGGCCACCTCCATCCCGGCGCAACTGGGCATCGCGCGCTACCTCGAACGGGGCAGTCTTGAACGGCACTTGCGGGCTCTGCGACTCGATCTGCAAAGGAATCGCGATCAATACATCGAGGCAATCAGCCAGCACTTTCCTTCCGGCACGAAAGTAAGCCGTCCTGCAGGCGGCTACTTCCTGTGGATCGTGCTGCCCGGCGCCATCGATGCGCTTCTCCTTCACCGAAAGGCAATGCAGGCAGGCATCAGCATTGCGCCAGGCCCGATGTTCTCCACTTCACCCGGGTTCGGTTCCTGCGTGCGCATCAACTTTGGCCATCCCTTGACGACTCGGGTTGAAGCGGCGCTTCAGGCGCTCGGACGAACCGCGCTGAGGATGGGCAAGTAGAAAATCCTGATGTCCGTTCTGGGCAGGAAGCGATCGCGCAACCAACCACGCGCCCAACCCGTCTCGATGGTCGGCCCAGGCCTGCAACATCCTGCTCCTCTCTTCGGTGAGAGGAGTTCCATTGCAAACGCGCCCAAGGGGATCTCGGTGCATGGGCCAACCTGGGCTTGATGAGGACGGGCCTGAGTCCGGGCACCTCATCCCGAAGGATGCGTGCGCGCCATGGCGTAGAGCCCGCCGGACGCAAATCGATATGCATGTGCTTGGTATCGGCGACGCCGGAGACGGGCGATCTGGACTTTGCCCGGCGGATCCTGGTTTCGCTGTGCATGCGTGCGAGCGAGCCGAATGTCATCAGCCGGATACCGCCGAGATGCTTGTACGCCGTATGCGTACATTTTCAGCCGGCTTGCGCGCTTCGTCGGACTGGCCAGAACTTCAAAGTGGTGGGCCCACCAGGACTCGAACCTGGAACCAAGGGATTCGCTTGTTCCGATCGTTTCCGATCGGCGCGGACTATCTCTTCACCCTTCGCCGAGACGAGTGGGGTGCGGGACGCTCGAGCCTGTGATCAAGGGCGCTGCAGCCCTCAGGTAGTCTCTGCACCTTCCGACGGTGTACCGCCAGCTTGGCTCAGGGTTGCCACCGGCCACGCAATACGCGCCGCTGAGGTTTCCCTGAATTCATCCCGATCCCGTCCACGCATTACGGCGCGGCGGCACCTGTTCGATGAGTCCCCTGCTCTAACCAATTGAGCTATAGGCCCGTGCGTGGATTCTATAACGAAGGTTGCGCGCAACGCGACGATCATTTCGCCTTCCTGCGTCGGCGTAAACGGGGGCATCTGCCTGGCGTGTGGCCGATTCGCGCCGCGCCGCACTGCGCGCAAGAACGAAAAAGGCCGCAAGCGCGGCCGTTTTCGCCGTATCCGTCCCCCGCGCCTATTCCAGGTCGAGGAATGAGCGCAGCTGTTCCGAACGACTGGGGTGGCGCAGCTTGCGCAGGGCCTTGGCTTCGATCTGGCGAATGCGTTCGCGCGTGACGTCGAACTGCTTGCCGACTTCCTCGAGGGTGTGGTCGGTGTTCATGTCGATGCCGAAGCGCATGCGCAGGACCTTGGCTTCGCGCGGGGTCAGTCCGCCGAGCACGTCGTGTACGGTCTCCATCAGGCCGATGTTGGTCGAGGACTCGATCGGCGAGACGATCGAGAGATCCTCGATGAAGTCGCCGAGATGCGAATCCTCGTCGTCGCCGATCGGCGTTTCCATCGAGATCGGTTCCTTGGCGATCTTCAGCACCTTGCGGATCTTGTCCTCGGGCATCTCCATCTTGACAGCCAGCTCTTCGGGGGTCGGTTCGCGGCCCATTTCCTGGAGCATCTGGCGGCTGATGCGATTGAGCTTGTTGATCGTCTCGATCATGTGCACCGGGATGCGGATCGTTCGCGCCTGGTCGGCGATCGAGCGCGTGATCGCCTGGCGAATCCACCAGGTCGCGTAGGTCGAGAACTTGTAGCCGCGGCGGTATTCGAACTTGTCGACCGCCTTCATCAGGCCGATGTTGCCTTCCTGGATCAGGTCGAGGAACTGCAGGCCGCGGTTGGTGTACTTCTTGGCGATCGAGATGACCAGGCGCAGGTTGGCCTCGACCATTTCCTTCTTGGCCCGGCGTGCCTTGGCCTCGCCGATCGACATCGCGCGGTTGATTTCCTTGATGTCGGCGACGCTAAGGAACAACGTATTCTCGATCGAGACCAGCTTGTGCTGCTCGCCGATCAGGGCGTCCTTGTGCGTCTTCACGGCCGGCGACCATTTCTGGCGCTTCTTCATCAGTTCGTCGGCCCACTCGAGATTGGTCTCGTTGGACGGGAAGACCTTGAGGAATTCCTTGCGCGGCATCTTCGCCTGCTTGATGCAGACGTCCATGATCAGGCGCTCGTGGTGACGGATGTTGCTGACCACCTCGCGCAGCTTGCGTACCAGCGCATCGATCAGCACGGCCGGCAGCTTGAGCTTGAGGAATTCCTCTGCGATCTGGTCGCGCAGCTTGAGCGCGCGCTTGTCGCCGAGGCCGTGCTTTTCCGACAGCTTCTGGAACTTGGCGTAGCCGCTGCGCAGTTCTTCCATGCGCCGGGCCACTTCAACCGGGTCCGGCCCGGTATCGACCGGTGTCGACTCCTCGTCGCCGCCCTCGGCATCGTCATCGTCGTCGCCGTCGCTGTCGCTGTCCGAATCCTCGGCTTCCTTGGCCGCGGCCGCCGCGATCTCCTCGGCGGTCGGCACTTCGATGTCGAGGAAGCCGGTGACGACCTCGGACATGCGCTTCTTGCCCTCGGTGAACTGGTCGTACTCCTCGACCAGCAACTGGATCGACCACGGGAAGCTGGCCAGCGCGGCCTGGACCTGGTTGAGGCCTTCCTCGATGCGCTTGGCGATGGCGATTTCGCCCTCGCGGGTGAGCAGTTCGACCGTGCCCATCTCACGCATGTACATGCGCACCGGGTCGGTCGTGCGTCCGACTTCGGCATCGACGGCCGAGAGCACGGCCACCGCTTCCTCGGTCGCGGTGTCGTCGTCGGCGGCCGAGCCGGTCGAGGTCGCGCGCAAGGTCTCGGTATCGGGCGCGATCTCGTGCACCTCGATGCCCATGTCGTTGATCATGCCGATGATGTCTTCGATCTGCTCGGGATCGACGATGTCATCGGGCAGATGGTCATTCACCTCGGCATAGGTCAGGTAGCCCTGCTCCTTGCCCTTGGTGATGAGCATCTTGATGTCGGTGGTCTTCTGCTCCTGGATGTGCTCGGTCGCCATGTAGGTTCTGCTGTGCCTTAAACAAAGACTCGGAAGTATAGGCGGCCCGTCAAGGGCGACCCAAGTTATTGAAAATATTGAGTTGATCGTCCGACTGCCCAACAACGAACGGTCAGTCCGGGGCCACCCGCAAATGAAAGGTGACCGGGCCGTCATTGACGAGCTGGACTTTCATATGGGTACGGAAGCGCCCCGTTTCCACCTTCCCATGCTCGGATCGTGCCAGATCGACGAGGCGAGAGAACAGCCGTTCACCCTCCGCGGGGCTGGCCGCGCCACTGAATCCAGCCCGCATGCCGCTGCGCGTGTCGGCAGCGAGGGTGAACTGCGAGACCAGCAGCAGTTCGCCGGCGACCTCCCGCAGCGAGCGGTTCATGCGCCCCTGGTCGTCGGCGAACACCCGGTAGCCGAGCAGGCGATCGAGCATTCGCCGCACCTGGGCCTCGCCATCGCCGCGCTCGACCGCGACGAAGGCCAGCAGGCCCGGACCAATTCGGCCGACGGTCTCGCCATCGACGCTGACGCTGGCTTCACTGACGCGCTGGATCAGGGCGATCATGTCGGGCTCCGTTGCAGGGCGGTCACATGCTCGCCTTTGCCGGCGCGGTCGGTCAAACACGGCGAAGCCGCTAGAATCGGGATATCCCCTTACCTGCATCTGGCGCAATGACCTGGCCGATCCGACTGCTCTATGCACTGCTCTGGCTGGCCGGGTTCCTGCCCCTGCGCGTCCTCCACGGGCTCGGCAGCCTGGTCGGTGATTTCGCCTGGTGGGCGCGCCTGCGCGAACGGCGCATCACCGAAATCAACGTGACCCTGCTCGAAGCACGGCCCGAGGCCGATCTCGGTCCCATCGATGCGCGCGCGGTGCTGCGCGAGGCCGGCAAGTCGGCCCTCGAAGTCGCCCGGATCTGGTGCGCCAGACCGCAACGTGCGCTCGAGCTGGTCCGCGAAGTGCGCGGCGGAGACCTTTTCGAACAGGCTCTGGCCAGCGGCAACGGCATCCTGATCGCCGCGCCGCACCTCGGTTGCTGGGAACTGTTGAGCTACTGGCTGGCGGCGCGCACGCCGCTGGCGATCGTCTATCGGCCACCGCGCAACGCGGACCTCGAGCCCTTGCTGATCAAGGCCCGCGGTTCCAGCCGTATCGAGCAGGTGCGGGCCGAAGGAGCCGGGGTGCGCACGCTCTACCGCCGGCTCGCCGCGGGCGGCGTGGTCGGCATCCTGCCCGACCAGCAGCCCAGGCAGGGCGATGGCGAGTTCGCGCCGTTCTTCGGCATCGAGGCATTGACCATGGTCCTGCTGCCGCGCCTGGCCGAACGCACCGGCGCCACGGTCCTGTTCGCCTTCGCCGAACGCCTGCCTCGCGGCGCCGGATTCCGCATCCACCTGCAAGCCGCGCCGCCGCGCATCGCCGACACCGACCTCAAGGCCGCATGCACGGCGCTGAACAAAGGTGTCGAACAGTGCGTGCGCATTGCGCCGAACCAGTATCAGTGGCACTACAAGCGTTACTCGATCCGGCCAACAAGTACCGATCGCAATCCGTACTCGCGCCGCTGAGCAAAGCCCTGAAGCGCCGGGCGCTGCTTCTCGTTGTCAGTCCCCGAAAGCAAAAGGCCGCCTCACGGCGGCCCCTCGCTTCGACCAAGGCGCAATGATCAGCCACGCTTCATCGAATTGAAGAACTCGTCGTTGGACTTGGTGTTCTTCATCTTGTCGAGCATGAATTCCATGGCCGCAAGCTCGTCCATTGGATGCAGCAGCTTTCTGAGAATCCAGATCTTCTGCAGCATGTCCGGCTCGATCAGCAGTTCCTCGCGACGCGTGCCGGAACGGTTGATGTCGATGGCCGGATAGACGCGCTTTTCGGAGATACGCCGGCTCAGGTGCACTTCCATGTTGCCGGTGCCCTTGAACTCCTCGTAGATGACCTCGTCCATCTTCGAACCGGTCTCGACGAGAGCGGTGGCGATGATGGTCAGCGAACCACCTTCCTCGAGGTTGCGCGCGGCGCCGAAGAAGCGCTTCGGCCGCTGCAGGGCATTGGCGTCGACACCACCGGTCAGGACCTTGCCCGAGGACGGAATCACCGTGTTGTAGGCGCGCGCGAGGCGGGTGATCGAGTCGAGCAGGATGACCACGTCCTTCTTGTGCTCGACCAGGCGCTTGGCCCGCTCGATGACCATCTCGGCCACCTGCACATGGCGCGTGGCCGGTTCGTCGAAGGTCGAGCTGATCACCTCGGCGCGCACGCTGCGCTGCATTTCGGTGACTTCCTCGGGGCGCTCGTCGATCAGCAGGATGATCAGGTGCACGTCCGGGTGGTTGTGCACGATTGCCTGGGCGACGTTCTGCAGCATCATCGTCTTGCCGGCCTTGGGCTGCGAGACGATCAGGCCACGCTGGCCACGACCGATCGGCGCGACCAGGTCGAGGATGCGACCGGTGATGTCCTCGGTCGAACCGTTGCCGCGTTCGAGACGGAACGACTTGCGCGGGAACAGCGCGGTCAGGTTCTCGAACAGGGCCTTGTTCTTGGAGGCCTCCGGTGGTTCGCCGTTGATGTGGTCGACCTTGAGCAGGGCGAAGTAGCGCTCGCCTTCCTTGGGAGGGCGGATGCGACCGGCGATGTAGTCGCCGGTGCGCAGGTTGAAGCGACGCGTCTGCGAAGGCGAAACGTAGATATCGTCGGGTCCGGCCAGGTAGGACTGGTCGGGGCCGCGCAGGAAGCCAAAGCCGTCCTGCAGGATCTCGAGCACGCCCTCGCCATAGATGCCGCCGCCGGCCTTGGCGTGCGCCTTGAGGATGTTGAAGATCACATCCTGCTTGCGTGCACGGGCCACGCCCTCCTGGATGCCGAGGGTCTCGGCCAGGGCGATCAGGTCGTTGGCGTTCTTGCGCTTGAGCTCGTTGAGGTCGATCAACGGGCCGTTGTCGCGGCTCGGATCGTATTCCTCGTCATCCCGGGGCAGGCCGCGATGGGCATGGTTCTGCTGGCGGTTGGCGCCGCCACCGCCGCCGCGGTTGCGGTCACGGTCGCGTCGTCCGCGCGGGCCCTGGCGCTGCTGGCCCTGCTGCTGGTTTCGCTGCGGCTGGTTGCCGCCCTGGCGCTGACCGGCGTTGCCGCCGTCCTGGTTGGAGCCTTCGGCGTTGGCGCCGGATGATTCGCCGCCACCCTGGTTGCCGTTCTCGGCGTTGCTGTCGGCACGGTCATTCGAGAATCGCTCGGAGATCGAGCGGTTGTCGGAAGCGCTGTCGTCCTGGCGATTGCCGTCGGCGACGGCGGCAGGCTTCTCCGAGCGCGGCGGCGAGGGCTCGGACGCCGAGTCGGCGTCGCCGGACTTGCTCTCGGCCTTGGCGGCACGCGGCGCCCGCGGCTGCCGCTGGCGCGGCTCCGGACGAGTTTGAGGCGTGGCGGATTCGCCACTTTCTGGATTATCGATATCGGACACGGACGGACCTCTTGGGTGCCGTAGGAGAAAAAAGGGATTCCGGGGGGTGCTGCGGAAGGCGGAGCGGCTGCGCTCCTGATCACCATGGTTAACTTAGCACCGCGAATTGCGGGCGTCTAGCTTTTAAGCAGGGATTGGGGATTGGGGATTCGGGATTGGAATGGAGCGGCGGGATTCGAGATTCGGGATTCGGGATTCGTAAACGCAAGCCTCGCAATTCTGGGGGCTCCGCATATTTCAGGTCACCAGCGCGGCAAACCCATACCTCTCGGCTGCCTCATTCAGCTGTTGCGAATCCCCAATCTCGAATCCCGAATCCCGGCCGTTCACGCAATCGCACTATCGATCAGCTGGGTCAGCTGGGTCTTGCTGACGGCGCCGATCTGGGTCGCCTCGACCTTGCCGTCCTTGAAGATCATCAGGGTCGGGATGCCGCGCACATTGTAGTTGCGCGGGGTCTTCTGGTTGTGGTCGATGTTGATCTTGGCGACCTTGAGGCGGCCGTCGTAGGTGGCGGCGAGCTCGTCGAGGATCGGGGCGATCATCTTGCACGGGCCGCACCACTCGGCCCAGAAGTCGACCAAGACCGGTTCGGTTGATTGCAGGACTTCAGCATCGAACTGTTCGTCGCTGACGTGGGCGATTTGCTGGCTCACGCGGAACCTCCAGGAAAAATATGGTTAAGGAACATGCCGCTTTCAAGCGTACGGAAGCGCGTTCCGCTACAATTGCCCGGCTTGACGGCGTGGACTGCATCATGAGCCTGCGCCCATTCCGGTCCATTTCAGCCCAATCGGCTGCCCTGCGCAAGTTGGGGGCGGATCGGTTCCGCACAAGGAGCCTTGGCGGCAGCAATTTCGATTCGCGAGACTCGCCGTTCGCACTTTCACCGGCCATTCGCGGGGTTCTGCAGGCATTCCTGCACTTCCGCGAGCGGTATTCCGGAGTGGGACGAAGGCTTCCCGATCGTCGCGAGATTGCTGCCGCCAGGGCGCCTGATCCGCAGTCCAAAGCACTGCGCCTTGACGAGATACCCACTGAATGTCACACCAACAACCGCTTACCGACACCGTTTTTGAGAGCTTCGACCTGCATCCGAGCCTGCTGGCCGGACTCAACGACACCGGCTTCGTGCGCTGCACGCCGATCCAGGCGCTGACCCTGCCGATTGCCCTCAAGGGCAGCGATATCGCCGGCCAGGCCCAGACCGGCACCGGCAAGACCGCCGCCTTCCTCGTCGCCGTGCTCAACCGCCTGCTGACCCGCCCGGCCCTGGTCGAGCGCAAGTCGGGCGATCCGCGCGCAGTGATCCTCGCGCCGACCCGCGAGCTGGCGATCCAGATCGAGAAGGATTTCCGCAATATCGGCCGGCATACCGGGTTGACCTCGGCCCTGGTCTACGGTGGCGTCGATTACGACAAGCAGCGTGAAATGCTCAAGGAGGGCGTCGACATCGTCATCGCCACGCCGGGACGGATCATCGACTACCTCAAGCAGCACGTGGTCTCGTTCCGCGCCGTCGACGTCTGCGTGCTCGACGAGGCCGACCGCATGTTCGACCTTGGCTTCATCAAGGACGTGCGCTTCCTGATGCGAAGGATGCCGCCCCGCGAGCAGCGCCAGGGCATGCTGTTTTCCGCGACGCTCAGCCATCGGGTCCTCGAACTCGCCTACGAGCACATGAACAGTCCCGAGAAGGTGACTGCGGAAACCGAGTCGGTCACGGCATCCCGGGTCCGCCAGGTCGTCTACTTCCCGGCCAACGAAGAGAAGATCCCGCTGTTGCTGAACCTGCTCGACAAGGTCCAGGAGCACCGCAGCATCGTCTTCATCAACACCAAGGTCATGGCCGAGCGTGTCACCCGCGCCCTCGAGCGCCACGGCCATCGCGTGGCCACGCTCTCGGGCGACGTGCCGCAGGCCAAGCGTGAACGCCTGCTGGCGCGATTCCAGAAGGGCGACATCGAAATTCTCGTGGCCACCGACGTGGCCGCGCGCGGCTTGCATATCCCGGCGGTTTCGCACGTGTTCAATTTCGACCTGCCGCAGGACGCCGAGGACTACGTGCATCGCATCGGCCGCACCGCACGCCTCGGCGCCGAGGGCGATGCGATCAGCTTCGCCTGTGACCGTTATGCCATGGGTTTGCCCGACATCGAAGCCTATATCGAGCAGAAGATCCCGACCGCCACGGTGGATCCCGAAATGCTCGTGGTGCCGCCGCCGCGCGTGCGCGAGCGGCCGGCGTATTCGGAGGAAGACGCCGCGGCCAATGCCGCGGATGATCTGCGCAATACGGCCGGCGCACCGCCGAAGGAACAGAAGCCACGACAGGGCGGGCCGCGCACTTCGGGCCGGCCGGTCCGCGGTCGCGACGGCGAACGTCGTCCCGGTCGCGAATCGCCACGCGGCGAACCTCGGGTTGCCAGCGCACCGGCCCGCGAAGCCGCGGCACAGGAAGCACCAGCGCCAGCACCAGCCCAGGCTGCGGACACGCCCAAGAAGCGTCGTCGTCGCGGTGGTCGGGGTCGCAATCGCAACGGCAGCGGCAATGGCACCGTCGAAGCGGCAACCCCGTCAATTCCGGAATCGCAATCGGGCCAGGCTCGCGCCGAGGGCAAGAAGGCCGAGCGCAAGCCGCGCCGCGAACGCGGCCCGCACGCCGAGAATCCGGCCAGCACGTCCGCGCCGGAGCCGAGTGCCGGCCTGCACAAGAAGCAGGGTTTCTTCAATCGCATTGCCAGCTTTTTCGGCCGCCACTGAGCAGGGTCCGGACCGGCCCCTGAGCGGGCCGGGCTTACCGCGCGATGACGTCCTGGGCCTGTTGCATGGGTCGATTTGCTAGAGTCCGCCTCGTTGCCTGTCATGGAAATCGTGCCGATGCTGAGTCGCCTGAAAGGGACCGGATTGACCGGGGCCGATCGTGACCGCTGGTCCGAGCGGTCGGCGCTGATCTGCACCTTCGTGCTGGCCTTGCTGCTGGTCTGGTTGCTGGCGAGGACGTTCTGGATGCTGGTCCCGCGCGACGAGGGGCTGGCCGGCGTGCCGGGCCAGGCCGTGGTCACGGTCGGCGACCGGCCGGCCATTTCGATTTCCAAATGGCATCTGTTCGGCAATGCGCCGCAGCGCCCGCGTGCGCAGGGCAATGCACCGGCGACGACCCTGGACCTGAGCCTGCGCGGAACCCTGGCCGACGCCGATCCGCATCAGGGCATTGCCGTGATCGCCGACGCCCAGGGCGTCGAACGGGCCTGGCGCGCCGGCGAACAGATCTCGATCGGCGTCAGCGTCGACGAGGTCTACGCCGATCGCGTAGTCCTGCTCCACGACGGCGTCCAGGAGGTGCTGACCCTGAGCCGGGACGAGCAGTCGGGCCGGGTCGCGCCAATTCCGCCGGACCAGCGCGGCGGCGCGCCGCTGCGCAACACTGCACCTGCTCCGAAGCCCGGTACGATCACGAACTTTGCACCGATCAACGTACCGCAGGGCTCGCTCAACTGGCAGCAGGCCATGGACAAGGTCGGCGGCAGTCCGGCCGAACTGGCCAAGAACGTCCGCGTCGACCCGGTCATCGACGATGGCCGCATCGCCGGCGTGCGTGTCTCCGCCATGAATGGCGATGCCGCCCTGCTGGGTCGGCTGGGCCTGCGTCCCAGCGACATCGTGACCGCCGTCAACGGCGTGCCGGTCGATTCGGTCGCGCGCGGCCAGCAGATCCTCGAAAGCCTGCGCGACGCCAACAGCGTGCGCGTCACGGTCACCCGCGATGGGCTGCCGACCGAAATCAATGTGCAGTTGCGTTAGAGCCGGGATTGGGGATTGGGGATTCGGGATTCGGAAGGAGGGTGGCGGTGGATGGTGGACTGCCGCCATATGGGATTGAAACAACCCACTCACTGGCGCGCTTTGCTACGCTTGGACGGCCGTCATCACGGGGCTGCCGGGGATGGCGGGGAATCAACGCATTGGCGTGTGTCGCGATGATGGCGCACGTCCGCAAAAACCTTAGCGAGAGTCCAGATCGATGAAGCATGCATGCCTGTTCCGAATGGTCTTCACGGCAGCGTGCCTGCTGGCAATGAGTACGCATGCGCAGAGCCCGCAGTCCGCGGTGTCGGCGAATGCCGACGGCCGGCATACGCTGAACCTCAAGGATGCCGACATCCAGGCGCTGATCGCCACGGTCTCCGAGATCACCGGCAAGAACTTCATTCTGGGTCCGAACGTGCAGGGCAAGGTCACGGTCATTTCGGCCAAGCCGATGAAGCCGGACGAGATCTACGACGTGTTCCTCTCGGTGCTGCGCGTGCACGGTTATGCCGCGATCGAGCAGGGCAGCATGATCAAGATCGTGCCCGAGGCGATGGCCCAGCAGGATGGCTCGGCGGCGCTCAATGGCGACCGCGAGCATTCCGCCGACGAACTGATCACCCAGATCGTTCCGGTCAAGCACGTCTCGGCCAACGAGCTGATCCAGATCCTGCGCCCGCTGATGCCGCAGGGCGGCCAGTTGATCGCGCATGCCTCGTCGAACTCGCTGGTCATTTCCGATCGGGCCGGCAACGTCACCCGCCTGGTCAACATCATCCACCGCATCGATACCGTCTCCGACGCCGAAGTCGAAGTGATTCCGCTGGCCCATGCGAATGCCGCCGAGATGGCGCGCACGCTGACCTCGCTGGCCGAGGACAAGGCGGCCCAGGCGAATGCCGAGGCGCCCCGCGTGTTCGCCGATACGCGAACCAACTCGATCCTGCTGGCCGGGGCCAAGAACGCCCGCCTCAAGTTGCGTGCGCTGATCGCGCACCTCGACACACCGCTCGAAAACGGCGGCGACACCCAGGTCATCTACCTGCGCAACGCCAATGCCAAGGATCTCGTGCCGATCCTGCAGGGCGTGGCCGCGACCCTGACCGGGATCGCTCCACCGACGGCGGCCAAGCCCGGTGAAGCGGCCGGACCTGCCAGTGCCTCGACGGCGACCATCCAGGCCCATGAGCAGACCAACTCGCTGATCATCAGTGCACCGCCGGCCGTGTTCCGCTCGCTGGCCTCGGTCGTGCGCCAGCTCGATGTGCGCCGCGCCCAGGTGCTGATCGAGGCGATCATCGCCGAAGTCGCCGACTCGACCGCGAGCGAAATCGGCGTGCAATGGTTCACGGCGCCGCAGACCGATGGCGACAACATCGGCCAGGGCATCATCGGCGGCACCAACTTCCCCGGACCGAACGGCAACTCGAGCCTGACCGGACTGGCGACCAATCCGCTCGGCCTGTCCGGTCTCGGCGGCCTCTCGCTCGGCTATGTCGACGGCACGATCAAGATCCCGGGCACGGACAAGGAGATCCTCAACCTCGGTGCCCTCGTGCGCGCCCTGCGTGGCGACGGCAAGACCAACATCCTGTCGACACCGTCGATCCTCACCCTCGACAACCAGGAAGCCGAGATCAAGGTCGCCCAGGAGGTTCCTTTCCTGACCGGCTCGTACACGAATACGGCCAGCAGCGGCCAGAACGGCCAGGTGACCAATCCGTTCCAGACCATCGAGCGCAAGGACGTCGGCATCGTTCTCAAGGTCACGCCGCACGTCAACGAAGGCGACGCCGTGCGCCTGGAACTGCATCAGGAGATCTCGTCGCTGGCCCCACCGGTCACGGGTGCGGTCGATCTCGTCACCAACAAACGCGAGTTGACGACGAGTGCGCTGGTGTCGGATCGCGCCCTGCTCGTGCTCGGCGGTCTCCTCGACAGCAACGTCAGCGACACGAACAGCAAGGTGCCGGGCCTCGGCAGCATTCCGCTGATCGGCAACCTGTTCCGCTATCGCTCGAACAAGAACGAGAAGCGCGACCTCATGATCTTCATGCGCCCGCAGATCCTGCGCGATGCGGCCACCGAGCAGGCCGTCTCGACCGAGAAGTACAACTACATGCGCACCGAACAGCTGCGCCTGCGCGAGGATGCCGCGCCGTTGACGCCGCGCAGCGAACGCCCGCTGCTGCCCGAAACGCACGATTTCCTGCGGGATCCCGCGCTCGGCGCGAGCACCGACAAGCCGGCAGGCCAGGGTCAGCGATGAGCGAGACGGTACGCGCCGAGACGCGCCCGGCGCGGCCCGGCTTCGGCTTCGCGCGGCGCCATGGCGCCACCCTGACCGCCTGGCATGCCGATTCGGCCGAGATCGCCTGTCGCCAGGGCGTGCGTCCCGAAGTGCTGGCCGAACTACGCCGCCATCTCGGCGTCGAACTGCACCTGACGCCTTACGAGCCGGTCGCCTTCGAGCGGCTCCTGCGTGACCTCTACGAACAGGGCGACGATGCGCGCGCGATGGTCTCCGATCTCGACGAGCGGCTCGACCTGAAGACCCTGGCCGATGAGCTGCCCGAGCCCGAGGACCTGCTCGAAAGCGAGGACGATGCGCCGATCATCCGCCTGATCAACGCGCTGCTGACCGAGGCGGTCAAGGAAGGCGCCTCGGACATCCACGTCGAACCGTTCGAGAGCCGCCTCGTCGTGCGCTTCCGCATCGACGGCGTGCTGCGAGAAGTACTGGCGCCGCAGAAGGGCATCGCCAATGCCGTGGTCAGTCGCATCAAGGTCATGGCCAAGCTCGACATCGCCGAGAAGCGCCTGCCGCAGGACGGTCGCATCGGCCTGCGCATCGCCGGCCGTCCGGTCGACGTACGTGTGTCGACGATTCCGGCCGGTCATGGCGAACGTGTCGTGCTGCGTCTTCTCGACAAGCAGGCCGGACGCCTCGATCTCGCCCAGCTCGGCATGGACACCGATTCGCGCACCCGCCTCGAGTCGATGATCGCGCGCCCGCACGGGATCCTGCTCGTGACCGGCCCGACCGGATCGGGCAAGACCACCACGCTGTACGGCGCGCTGCTCAAGCTCAATGATTCCTCGCGCAACATCATGACCGTCGAGGATCCGATCGAGTACTACATCGACGGCATCGGCCAGACCCAGGTCAACACGCGCGTCGACATGACATTCGCGCGCGGTCTGCGCGCGATCCTGCGCCAGGATCCGGACGTGGTCATGGTCGGCGAGATCCGCGATCTCGACACCGCCGAGACGGCCGTGCAGGCCTCGCTGACCGGCCATCTCGTGCTGTCGACCCTGCATACCAATTCCGCGGTCGGCGCGGTCGCGCGCCTGCGCGACATGGGGGTCGAACCATTCCTGCTTTCCTCGAGCCTGGTCGGCGTGCTCGCCCAGCGTCTCGTGCGCGCGCTCGACCCGGCCCTGCGCGAGGCCTACCAGGCCACGCCGGCCGAACTGGCCGCATTCGGCCAGCCTGCCGATGCGGTCGTCACCCTGTACCGGCCGCGCGCCGACGCCGGCAATCGTCATGCCGGCTACAAGGGCCGCACCGGCATCTACGAACTCGTCCCGGTCGACGAGACGATGCGCCGACTGATCCACGAAGGCGCCTCCGAGGCCGAACTCGAACGCCATGCCCGCAGTCGCGCGCCGAGCATCCTCGAAGACGGTTGGCGCAAGTGCATGGCCGGCCTGACCACGACCGAGGAAGTATTGCGGGTTACCCGCGAGGACTGAAGGGACACCGCGGCACGTCGGTCGCGCGTGCTGCGCGATTTTCCCGAAATCGACGCCCGCCCCCGCGTGGCCAGGAAGGTCCCGACCCGTCCGTGTTGCTCCGGAGCAGCGCCTGGCATCGCAGCCAGGCGCAGCCCTGGGTGAACTCAGCGCTTGTTGAATGCCCCGAGCAACCCGGCGCCGGCCTGCAGCATTTCACCCATGCTGACTTCGCCGTCGCCATCGGCGTCGAGCACGCCACTGAGCAGGCCGCCGACGCTGCCTTGCTGCAGGCGGTTGTGCTCCTGGCCGAGCATGCCGCTGAGTCCGTTTGCATCGAGACCCTGCTTGCGGGTCATGTTGCCGAGCGCCGCCATGACCAGGGGTGCGAGCATTGCCAGCAGTTGCGAGGCGCCCTGGTTGCCGAGGCCGCTGGTCTGGCCAAGTCCCTGCGCGGCCTGTTCGCGCCGGCCGCCGAAGATATGGCCGAGGATCGCGCCCCCCATGCCACTGCCGCCATTGCCGCCGCCAAGCACCGAGCCGAGCACGTCCCCGATGCCACCACCGCTGCCGCCACCACCCAGCACCGAGCCCAGCAGGCCGCCGATGTCGACGCCCGCATGGTCCCGCTCGAGCGCGGTGTGCAGGGCGCTGGCGCCCTGCGGCGAACTCGCGTTGCGCGCCAGCCCGCCCATCAGCAGGGGCAGGGCCTGCTGTACGGCATTGCTGGCCTGGGCCGGATCAATCCCGAGCTGGTGGGCAATCGATTCAATATGCGATTGATCCAGTTGTTCAAAAACCTTCGAAGTCAGGTCGCTCATGTGGTGTTCCCTCCGGTTCGGAGCGCCAACTTAGCACGCTGCAGGGGTCGCGCCAGCGCCACCGCGCATGGATTCGTCAAACTTCGTTACGCCGGCCTGGGTCCGTCCTTTCTGCGCTAGGCTGGGTCCGAAGTTCCGAGCCGTGGAGGCGACGTGGAGGAGAAGCTGCCATGAACGGAGTCGATAGCCGACTGGCCGAACTCGGCGCACGCTACCAGGCCTCACTGCCGATCAAGCGCGCCAGCGTGGAGCTGGCTTGGCAGTCACTGCGCGCGGAGGCTTCCGATCCGGTCAGGCTCGAGAGCCTGCAGCGCGTCGTGCATCGCATCGCGGGCTCCGCGGCCTCCTATGGCTACGAGGAAATCGGCGCGCTGGCGAGCCAGGTCGATGAGGGCCTCGAAGCGCTGCGCCATCTCGATGTGGCCCGGCGGAACGTCGCTTCCATCGACGCAACCCTGTCCGCGCTGGCGCCACTTTTCGAACGCCTGATCGACGCGCTCGCTCGCGGCTGCGGCCCCTCGCCGCCCATCAAGCGGACACACTGAAACCGCAGTCGGGCACCGCGCTTTCGCCCCATCCTGTATTTCCGTGCGCGTTGTTTGCGCGCAGCCTCATTTGGCCTGCGCGGGCGCGGAGCGTTATCCTGCGCACCCCGAGCGAGGACATTCAGACCATGCAGCGCACTACCCAGGTTTCCCTTATCGGCGCACCCACCGACATCGGTGCCGGGCATCGTGGTGCCTCGATGGGACCCGAGGCGCTGCGCGTGGCAGGAATCGGCCAGGCGCTGACCCAGCGCGGAATCAGGGTCGTCGATCGTGGCAACCTGGGCGGTCCGATGAATCCGTGGACCGGCCCGGTCGATGGCTATCGACATCTGGCCGAAGTGGTGGCGTGGAATCGTTCGGTGATGGAGGCCGTCGCCGCCGAACTCGGCCAGGGCCATCTGCCTGTGCTGCTCGGTGGCGACCATTGCCTGGCGATCGGTTCGATCACGGCCGTTGCCCGGCATTGCCAGGCGACCAAGAAGCGGCTGCTGGTTCTCTGGCTCGACGCGCATGCCGACTACAACACCAGTTCAGTGACGCCCTCCGGCAACATCCACGGCATGCCCGTAGCCTGTCTTTGCGGCTTGGGGCCGCCTGAGCTGACCGAGCTTGGCGGAACGGCGCCGGCCATCTCTCCGGACTGCGTCCGGCAGATCGGCATCCGTTCGGTCGATACCGGCGAGAAGAAGCTGGTCCGCGACGCCGGGCTCGATATCTACGACATGCGCTACATCGACGAAATCGGCATGAAACGCGTCATGGAGGAGGCACTGTCCGACATCGACGAAAATACCCATGTGCACGTGAGCTTCGACGTCGATTTTCTCGACCCTGAAATTGCGCCGGGCGTCGGCACTACCATTCCCGGCGGACCGAACTATCGTGAAGCACAGCTGTGCATGGAAATGATCGCCGACCGGGGCGGGCTCGGCTCGCTCGACATCATGGAACTCAATCCGGCGTTCGACGAACACAACAAGACCGCCGTGCTGGCGGTCGATCTGGTCGAGAGCCTGTTCGGCAAGAGCACCCTGATGCGGGACTGATGCGCCGCAGGCGCGCGCCGGCTGGCACGTCGGACAGCGCGGAGCCCGCGCGGCGTCGATCCTGTCGGCGTACTGCCGCCGCTGGCTGCTTGAATGTGACAACCATCGTTCATTGCGCTTGACCGCTCCCTCCGGGCCGGCTCGCCGAAGCCCAGGCGCTGCCGGCCCCATCGCAGAACAACGGATGGACCGCCCGGCCCGGGTCGCTGTCCCAGGACCGCCACGTGGCATGTTGCTTGCTTGCTGAATGGGGACAAGTGCAGCGCCCTTGACCATCGCCGGTGCCAGCGTCGGCGACCACCGCAGTGCAGGTTTAATTGCTGCGAGGGGTATCCGCAAGCCGCTCCCGGCCGGCGGGTATGGACGAAAGCCGGAACTCCCCGAATCCCGGGTCCGTTCTGGAGCACGCACGACGAAACACGCACAGGCAACCCGCATGTTCGCTCGCAAGCAAAACGATCAGCCTCGACTGGTGACTCTGCTGGAGCCACCCGAGCGCAGCTCGTTGCTCGGTCGTTCAATGGCGATCTCCATCCTGGCGTTGATCGCGGTCGTCACCCTCGGCACCAACACCCATCTCTTCGCTCCGCCGTTGCTGGCCCTGTTGCTGACCGCTGCGGTCGCCGCCGTGCTCGTGTCGATGCGAAGGGCTTCCGTCGGCGGCCGCGGGCAAAGCGTCGCCCAGGGGTTTGCCGATCGCGAATGCGCTGAAGCCGGCGTCGTCGGAGAATCGCTGTTCGTCGCGACACCGATACCCACCCTGCTCGTCGATTGCGAATTTCACGAGATCGTCGCGGCCAATTCCGCGGTCGCCAACCTGTATGGATTCACCCTTCGCGACTTGCGCGGGTTGCGCATCTCGAACCTGCAGCAATCGACGTCAGGAAGTTCCCATGGCGAAGACGTCGTACCGGTCAGCGGACTGGTTCGTCATCGCCGCGCCGATGGCAGTCTGCTTTGGGTCGAGCTGAATGTGCAGAAGATCAGTCACGCCGGGCGTGAAGTCTGGCTCATCGTCGTCGTCGATGTCACTGCGCGCCTGCAGCTCGTGCGCGGCCTCGAGGAGAGCGAGCGCCACTATCGGGAATTGATCGACCTGAGTCTCGGCATCGTCTTTACCCATGATCTCAACGGATCGCTGACCTTGGTCAATCCGGCGTTCGCCCGCGCCCTCGATCTTCCCGTCGAGGCCATCGTCGGCAGGAACCTCTCCGAATTCGTTGTGCCACGCCAGCACGACGCGTTCTCGCAGTACCTGCTCAATGTCGGTCGCAACGGCACCGATTCTGGAGCGGTCCATATGCTCAGGCGCGACGGTGGCGAGCTGGTCTGGGAATTCCGCAACCAGATACGCACCCTGGCCGACGGCAGCCGCGAAGTGCTGTGTTGCGCCATCGACATCAGCGAACGCAGTCGCAACGAGCACCGGTTGCTTGAGAAAAGTCGCAAGGACCCGCTTACCGGCTGCTACAACCGGCGCCACCTCGCCGCCTTCCAGGCCGATGCCAGCCCCGGTGCCTGCTGGGCCAGCGTGGTCATCGACATCGATCACCTCAAACGCTACAACGATACCTATGGGCATCGCGCGGGTGACCAGGCCATCGTCCGCGTGGCCCGTTTCCTCGAGCGGATCGTGCGCAAGGATGATTCGATCGTTCGCCTCGGTGGCGACGAATTCGTCATCCTGCTTCGGCAGTGCGACCAGGCTACGCTCGAATCGTTTGCCGCGCGCCTGCAGGGCGCACTGGCGACGCAGGAAACCGTACCGTTTTCATACGGCCTCGCGATGCGCAAGAACGACGAGGACCTCGAGCAGACCATTCACCGCGCCGATCGCCAGATGATCGAGCGCCGCGTCATCGAACGCAGCAGCATCCGCCTCGACGTACCGCGCGAGCCACGTCGCCGCGAGGCACGCCGTTCGGTCATCCGTATCCATCCCGCGGTCGGCGCAGTCGAACCGGCACCGGCGGTGCCGATCTCGCTGGAAGCCGAGGGCTGAGTCGGGCCTGCGACGGCGCGGCTACTGGAAACCGTTGGCGAAGATCAGATCCACGCTGGTCGTCAGGCAACTCGGGGTGTTCGCGGCGACGCGGTTGCGGATGACCGTGATGTGGGTCGGATGGAAGACCTGTACATTTTGCCCGCAGCTCGCGCTACTGACATGGCAGTAGCTCATCACGGTGCCTTTCGGCGCCTCAGGCGTGCCTGTCGGACAGCTGACCGGCCCTGAATAGCACCCGCTCTCGCCCGAATAGCACTGGTCGATGGTGTTCGAGCCCGTCGGCGCGCTTCCCGAGCTCGAATTCGTGCAGTGCGTATGCGACGCGCCGAAGTTGTGGCCCAGTTCGTGGCCGACGATGAATGCACTCAAGGCAACGCCAATCGCCGGATTGGTGAATATCTGGTTGGTGCTGTAGCTGCCGCCGCTGCTGTTGGTCCGGCAGTAGGCGTTGACCCAGGCGATCCCCGAGGCCGAATTGCCCGATGAGGAGTTGCCCGAGAGCAGCATCGCGAAGGCCCGGCCGACGGTGCCGCTGCCGCTGCTGTAGTTGTTCTGCCAGTAGGTGCCGAACTCGTTGAGCATGGCCGAAGTGGCGGAACTGTCGTTATTGGCGAACGGATCCGATGCCGTGCGCAGGAAGGTCGTTCCCTGCTGCAGGTGCACGTCGAGGTCGCGCTCGTACATCACGTTCATCTGCGCGAACAGGTCGGCGATCCAGGCCGTCGCCTGCGTAGTGTTGCCAGCAAAGCGCTTGCTCATGAAGGTCGTGTCGGTGTCTACGGCGACCACGGCATTGCGCAATGTTCCGCTCGGGCTCTGCAAGTCGATGAGATGATCGAGGGTTGCCGGTGCGGCGTCAGGATTCGGCAGGGAATCCTCGTTTGCGGTGAATTCGGGGGTCGTACCCGCCGGCAGGGCAGACTCGGCACTGACGGCATGGAAGCGCCAGCCGCCCGACACGTGTTCGCTGCGCAGGACAAATGCGCCACTCGGACCGGAGCCGGCGCCATAGGGCTCGCTCAGCAGATCAGGATCGTAGGAGAGGCCTACGCGTGATCTGCCGTCCTTGCTGTAGCCGAGCAAGTGAACGCGCTGGCTACGCGGGACCTCGTGTTGACCGTGGGCATCGACGACGATGATGCGGGTTCCCGGGGCGTAGACATCGATGCGCTTGAACTCGAAATCGGCCAGTACGCCAGGATCCGCAGGAAAGTCCCGGATGGTGGTCGTAGCGCCGGGTGACAAGCGCGCCAAGCGCGACAGCTCCGATCCATCCAGGGTCATTGCCCCGGTCGCTGCCATGGCCGCCGGCGCGACTGCCAGCCACGCACCGAAAAGAAGAAATACCCGCATCCTCACCGACCTCGATACACGCGATTCATAGAAGCGCAGCGTCGCGGAAACGGTCGTCGCTTATCGAGGTTTGGCTCACGAAACGACAGATCGGGGCCCCCGCTCGAGCGTTCGTCCGCGCCGATCGACGGACAGGCGAGGGCAAGTGGCGGAAGCCGTTCCGCGAGGTCCGCCCGCTTGATCCGGCCATCTGCGTGCACCCGGATCCGCTTGCTCCACCGGTATACGCGGAGCCGACCGGTCGCTCCTGCACGCAGCCTAGCCAACCCGGATACTCACTCTGGCGGGGGGAGGGTCGCACCAACGTGTGAACTGTCCTGGCCTGGTTTCGCGTGCCGGACCCGCCTTGGAGAATACAAACTGCGGATGACTCGCAGCGGCGGCGCGAATCCCGCCGCCGACGGCGAAAAGCCTGGCGGCACGCCACGCGCCTTGTGTCTGCCGCGGCCGGTGCCGAAAGACGGTCCACGGAACTGGCCCCACGGCTGCTGGATGGTTCGGACCATCGGTGTCGGCGGAAACCGATCCGGGAAAATAGAAGGGCGCCTTTCGGCGCCCTTCAAAAAAACCGTCGCCGCACGAAGCGGACGACACAATCGCCGGATATTGCGGCGTACAAGTCGGCGGGGTGTTGGTATCGCCGAATGTCAGGTCATCGACCTCCATCGTGTTGCCGGCCGTCGTGGAGGTTGCAGCCGTCTGTTTTGCGACCACGTTGCCGATATACACCGAGGAAACCGCATTCGCTCCGTTGTAGATGGGTGCGAGCTCGACATCGAGGTGCCGTTGAGCAGGAGCCATGGCGGGCGAATACAGTGACCTCGTGACCGGCTCCGGATGCGCGGCCAGGACCCATGTTCCTGCGACTTCAGACCTTGCCGTATTCCGCCTGACTACGTTGCCGGGGTGGGCGGCACGGGCTTGATCACGAGCGACCGCCCCCGCAACGTGCGGGGGCGGTCAGGGTCCGTTGGCGACTTAGCGATAGCGGCCCGGCGGATCCGGGACGAAGCCGTTCGGAAACGGCTCCGGTTCGCGGCTGGCCAGTGGACGGCGCGGAATGATGCCGCGGGCGGCCAGGTTGCGGTAGCTGTCGTACCAGATCGCCACGGTTTCGGCCGGTCGAGCGCTGGCCCGTTCGAAGCGCGTCGTGCCGACCTGCGACCATTCGCGTTCGCCATGGCCGGTGCCAAGCCGCTCGCGCCGTGGCTGACTTTGCGCTATCGCGTCGGCCGAGCGCGACTTCGAGGCCATGCCGGCGGCCGGCGCCTCATTCGCGGCAGCAGCTTCCGCCGATTCGGAATCCTTGGCCCATGGACGGGTAGCCGGCGGAGCGGACGGCGGCGTGCGGTTGTCACGCTCCTCGGCGATCCAGCGCTGGCTGCGTTCGGTGAACACGGCCACGCCGATCACGCCGACGTTCATCGGGCGCCCGGTCTGGGCCGCATAGCTGTCCGGCAATGCGGTGAAATTGAACTGGGCGATCTCGTTGAGGTTCTTGCGCCAGCCGTTGATCTCGGTCGATTCCCAGGGGCCGAGCACGTAGCCGCTCTGGTTGGCGTTGGCAGTTTCACCGCTGACCGCGTTGACACCATCGACCGAAAGCACGGCCAGCACCCGGCCGCCGGTCCGGTTGACCAGGCGCACGGCGTAGCGATGACCTGGCTTGCCGGCGACGTACAGGCGACCGTCGCTCATGTAGGTGCGCAGGGTCGTTCCGGTGTCGCGGTCGACCACGTCGAGATCGAGCAGGTTGCCGGCAAAGGCCGGCGAGGCGGCGCTCAGGGCAAGCAAGGCAGAACAGAGCAGGGCACGCATGGGGCAACTCCTGTTGCGGGTGGGTGAAGGGTTCAACGTGGGCCTGGAGCCGCCGGGGTTGGTCCGCTCCGACCTGTTTGGCTGCGGTTTATGTCGGCGGCGGCCCCGCTCAGGGCTGCGCCAAGCGGATGCAGCGCCCGGATTCGCTAGACTGGGCGACCTGATTCACCGTCCCGACCTGGAAAATGACCGACAAGATACGCACCCTGACCGGCATCACCACGACCGGCACCCCGCACCTCGGCAACTACGTCGGGGCGATCCGGCCGGCCATCGAGGCCAGCCGCCGCGACGACGTCGAGTCGTTCTATTTCCTCGCCGACTACCACGCCCTGATCAAGTGCGAGGATCCGGCCCGCATCGCCCAATCGCGCCTCGAGATCGCCGCGACCTGGCTGGCCCTCGGCCTCGATACGGACCGGGCTTTCTTCTATCGTCAGTCCGATATCCCCGAGATACCCGAGCTGACCTGGCTGCTGACCTGCGTCACCGCGAAGGGGCTGTTGAACCGGGCGCACGCCTACAAGGCCGCGGTCGATCGCAATGTCGCAGACAATGAGGACGGCGATGCCGGCGTCACGGCCGGCCTGTTCATGTACCCGGTGCTGATGGCCGCCGACATCCTGATCTTCAATGCGCATCGCGTCCCGGTCGGCCGCGACCAGGTCCAGCACATCGAGATGGCCCGTGACATTGGCCAGCGTTTCAATCATCTCTACGGTGGCGCCTTTCGGGCGGTCACGGGATCAAAGGACGATCCGTTC
The DNA here is from genome assembly GCF_900115085.1 of Dokdonella immobilis. Taxonomy (GTDB): domain Bacteria; phylum Pseudomonadota; class Gammaproteobacteria; order Xanthomonadales; family Rhodanobacteraceae; genus Dokdonella; species Dokdonella immobilis. Next base: position 153,850 of record NZ_FOVF01000002.1, read on the forward strand.
GTCCTGCCGGAAGCGGTCACCGACGACAACGTGGCAACCTTGCCCGGCCTCGACGGGCGCAAGATGTCCAAGAGCTACAACAACACGATTCCGTTGTGGTTGCCGGCGAAGCAGATGAAGAAGGCCATCCTCGGCATCGTCACTGATTCGCGCGCGCCCGGTGAAGCCAAGGATCCCGAGGGATCGAATGTGTTCGCCCTCTATCAGGCATTCGCTACTGAGGACGAAACCTGGTCGATGCGTGAGGCATTCGCGGATGGTATCGGCTGGGGCGACGCCAAGCAGAAACTGTTCGAGCGCATTGACTGCGAGCTCGCAGAGTCCAGGGAGCGATACAACGATCTCATGGCTCGGCCGCACGACATCGAGACGATTCTCCGTGACGGGGCACGAAAGGCGCGCGAACGTAGCGTGCCCCTGCTTCGTGCTTTGCGGGAAGCCGTGGGCCTAGGCAGCGAGCAACCGTTCGGTGCGCGTGTCCCGAAAGGCGAAATCTCCAGTCCCAAGGCGTTGCCACAATGGAAGCGATACGTCGAAAGTGGATTGCACTTTGCGAAGCTGGTCGATTCCGAGGGAAACCTGCTTTTCCAGAGCAAGGGACTCGCTGATGCGCGGCAGGCCAGCGCCATCGTGGACGTTGTGATGAGCTATGCGTCGCGCCCGAATTTCGACGGCATCGCGCCTGAGCATGTTGAATTCAGTGGCGATACAGAGCGAATTGCCGAGGCTGTGCGCCTGATCGCAGCGGCGAAAGAAGAGAAGAAGCGAAGGAACACCCAGTCTTAGCGTCAATGGTTGGATCGATCGACGAAGTCCGGATACGCATCTCGAGAGTAATTACGCTTATGGAACAGGGGTCACGGATTTGATCAGGCTCACCTGCCGGAGTCGGTAGCGACCGAACAGCTCTGCCATTTGCGGCGCGTTCGAGCGCCGCTGCCGACGCTTGCCGATGTTGAGGGCAGAGGTGGGCGAAGAGGGCCGCGAGCGACTGACGGGGGGTGGTACATGTCTTCCATTGATACGGGATGCGCGATGCCAGAGAACGCTCGCCGCGTCATTGCGCTGATCGCGCTCGCGTTCGGCCAGTCAGCGTTTGCCATGAATGTCGGCGTGCTGCCATCCTGGGTCTGCGCCCATCCCGATGCGCTGTTCGTGAACGGCTTCCAGTCGGCAACGGCCATAACCCGGCTACCCTCGAACGGCAGTGGCGGGGCGACCGGCAGCATTGCGCGGGCGATCAATGTCCCCGGATACGGAACGCATACCGTGTACCTCTCCGTTCCCGCGTCCTATTCGCCGGCGCATCCGGTGCCGCTGGTCCTCGCTCTGCACGGTCAGGCCGGCCCGGGCCAGGGCGATGCCGCGGCGCAGACGGCACGCAACACCTGGGCTCCGATCGCCAGCGCAAACGGGTTCATCGTCATCGCGCCGATCGGTACAGAGGCGCTCGGCGGTTGGACACCGCCGCCACCGAATCCAAGCGACTACGACATCTTTGCCGCGGCCATTGCCGACGCCGAGGCGGCCTACAACATCGACCGGACCCGACGCGTCGGCTGGGGATTCTCGGCCGGCGGACATGTCATGTATGACATCGTCTTCAACGATTTCGGCGCGCCGGTCTCGATCGACACGTTTGCCGCTTTCGCGGTCAGCGCCGGTGCGCTGAGTTCGTTCGCCTGCGGCAGTCCTGCCGAGTGCGATGCGATCGTTGCCGCGGCGCCACGCCACATTCCGATCGACATCCATGTCGGCAACGGCGACCCATTGGCAAACTCCGCAATCAGCGACTACAACCGGTTCCGGGACCACGGCTGGGTCCGCTACAGCGATCTCTGGTTCACCCTGTTCGTCGGCACCCACAACTATACGACGCCGCAACTCGGGGAGATCTGGTCACATCTGTGCCCGTTTCAGGCCTTGCCCTGAGCACGCCGGTGGGCCGAGCGGAGTGATCGGTTCAGGCCGCCAGAGGCTGACCTTCGGCGAGACGGTCGAAATAGTCGCGGGTCAGGCGCATTTGGGTCGCGGCGCAATCGGTGCCATTGACGACCGTGCGGAATGCGGCGTTTTCGGCCCGATCCTTCGCGTACCAGCCGAGATGCTTGCGCGCGATGCGAACGCCGGCTTGTTCGCCGTATAAAGCGTACAGCGCTTCGAGATGGCCGATCAGGATGTCGCGCACCGCGGCGGGCGATGGCGCAGCGAGGTGTTCGCCGGTGCGCAGGAAATGCGCGATTTCGCCGAAAATCCATGGTCGTCCCTGCGCCGCACGTCCGATCATGACCGCGTCGGCGCCGGTCCGCGCGAGGACCTGCGCGGCCTTTTGCGGCGAGTCGATGTCGCCATTGGCCATCAGCGGAATCCGGATCGCATCACGGATCGCCGCGATCGTCTCGTATTCGGCCTCGCCCTGGTAAAGGTCGGCGCGGGTGCGCCCGTGCACGGCCAGGGCGGCGATACCGGCATCCTCGGCGATGCGCGCGATGGCGACGCCATTGCGGTTGTCGCGGTTCCAGCCGGTGCGGATCTTCAGCGTAACCGGCACCTCGACGGCCTTGACCACCGCGGCGACGATGCGGGCGACGAGCCCTTCGTCCTGCAACAGGGCCGAGCCTGAATAGACGTTGCAGACCTTTTTCGCCGGGCAGCCCATATTGATGTCGATGATCTGCGCACCGAGACCGACGTTGTAGCGAGCCGCCTCGGCCAGCATCTGTGGGTCGTAGCCGGCGATCTGCACGCTGATCGGATCGGGCTCGCCGGCATGGTCGGCACGCCGCTGCGACTTCGCCGTGTGCCACAGGCGTGGATCAGCCGTCGTCATTTCGGATACGGCCAGACCCGCGCCGAGTCGCTTGCACAACTGGCGGAACGGCTTGTCGGTGACCCCGGCCATCGGCGCGAGGACGACGGGTGGGTCGATCTGGAAGGATCCGATGCGCATGGCCCGCCATTTTAGCCGGAGATCGCCCCAGGCCGCAGCGCACCGGGTCGCGCGGCAATCGGCCACGGGGGTTGCGGGCCGGGGTCGCCTGCTAAACTTCGATGGCCCCCGCTGCCGTTCCAGAACCGCTTGAACCCGAATCCGCGCCGAAATCCAGGAACCTTTTGCCGGCGCCCGTTGCAGCGGGTGCGCTGATGGAGCTGCTCAACACCCTGATCGGCTTCTTCACCGAGAACGGCTATGTCGCCGTCCTCATCGTGCTGATGATCTGCGGATTCGGCTTGCCGATTCCGGAGGACATCACCCTGGTCGCGGGGGGCGTCATCGCCGGTCTCGGTTATGCGAACGTGCATGTCATGGTCGCGGTTGGCATTACCGGTGTCCTCGCCGGGGATGCGATCATGTTCGTCATCGGTCGCGTGTTCGGCGAACGTGCGCTGCGCGTACGCTGGGTGGCCTATCTGCTGACCCCGCGCCGCTATGCCCTGGTCCAGGCGAAATTCAGTCGTTATGGCAATCGCCTGATGTTCGTAGCGCGCTTCCTGCCTGGATTGCGCTCCCCGATCTTCCTGACCGCGGGGATGACCCGACGGGTATCGTTCCTGCGCTTTTTCCTGCTCGATGGTTTCGCCGCTCTTATCAGCGTGCCGGTCTGGGTCTATCTGGGCTACTACGGGGCGCAGAACCACGAATGGCTGCTGACCTGGCTAGGTCGCGGCAAGGTGATCCTGTCCATCGTGGCCTTCGTCGTCGTGATGCTTGTCGTGCGCTACTTCTGGCGACGCTCGGCGCGCATGCGTGCGCTGATGCACATTCGCGATCGCCGGCGCCGGCGATCGCGCCTCTCCGGGCCCTGAGCCGCGCTCTGCCGCCGTTCAATCCGCACCGAATCGATCGTGCACTTCGGAGAGGGTCGGCATGGCCAGCGAGGCGCCGATCTTCTCGGTGCTGAGGGCAGCGACGCGATTGGCGTGGACCACCGCATCGCGGAACGTCCCGGCCTCGGGATCTGCGAGTGCGGCGGCCAGTGCGCCGTTGAACGCATCGCCGGCGCCGACGGTGTCGATCGCGCGCACCCTTTCGGCAGGGATCCGGTAATGGCTGCCGGCTTCGAAGCGCGCCCCGGCGCCGTGCGAGACGAAACAGCCGGCCGCGCCGAGCGTGATCACGACGCTGCCAACATCGAGCCGGCGGCACAGTGCATGCAGCTGCTCGTCGGCCTGGGTGGCAAGGCCCGAGTGATCGACCTTCTCGCCGCTGATCCGCTCGAGCAAGAGGGCGAATTCGAGTTCATTGGGCGTGATCAGGTCGCACAGAGCAAGCAGGCCTGCGTCGATGTCGGCGTGCACCGGAGCCGGGTTGAGCAGGGTCACCAGACCGTGTCGCCGGCCGAGGGCCAGCGCCGCGCGCACCGTGTCAAGGGAGTTTTCCAGTTGTGCGAGAAGGACGCGGGCGCCTGAAAACGACGCTACATGGGCCTGCAGGAAGTCGACCTCGAGCAACTCGTTGGCAGCCAGGTTGACGAGGATGCGATTGGCGCCGTCGGCGTCGACGACGATGCTGGCGGCAGCCGTCGGGGTGCCTGTGCAGATCTGCCACCGGCAGTCCAGGCCCTCCTGCTCGGCGAACGCCCGCGCGGCTTGCGCCAGAGCGTCGTCACCGAGGGCGCCGATGAAGACGACCTCTCCCCCCTGACGCCGGCAGGCCACCGCCTGGTTGAATCCCTTGCCGCCAGGACCGGTGCTGAAGCCGAGGGCCCGGCGCGTTTCGCCGGTCTCCGGGAAGCGGTCGGTCAGCCAGACATGATCGTGCACGTAGCTGCCGACGACGACGGTCGAAAAATGTAGGTTGTTTGAGGAACCGGGGCTGTCCATCGTCTCGTGTTGTGTGGCAGGAATCGACTTCAAGTATACGGGCGTCGTATCGTCGCGGCGGCCCAGGCCAACGGGCCCGGACAAGGCCTCGCGGCAGGGCGGGCGCGGTTGCGCGAGCGACTACTGGCCGACGATCTCGGGCTTCATCGGACCGAACAGGCCGAGCACCTGCTCCTGCGTCGAAGCAGCGAGCGCGACTTCATTCATGGCTGCAACGAGGTCCTCGACGAAGGCATTGAAGTCCTCGTCGATGAGGTTCATGCCCGAGTGCGCTTCTTCCATGCTGCGGCCGGTGTAGACGCAGGGTCCGCCGCTCGCGGCACAGATCTGCTCGATCAGCAGGCGGCGCAGGTCGGCCAGGTCGGTATTCTCGAAAAACAGGTTGATGCGCAGGTCGGCGTGGACCCTGGCCAGGCTCGCATCGACCAGTCGCTCGATTCCCGGCGTGCCTCCGAGCGAGCGGTACAGGGCGTCGGATGGCGGCGCCGGCGATGGTGGTGCCGAGGCACATCCGCCGACTATTGCGGCGAGCATCACGGATAGAAGGCGTTTCATCGAAACCTCCCGCGCGGGACGCGACCCTCGGTCGGTCACTGACGTTCACTATCGTCCAAACATGGGCGGTTTGCCAACGGCTCCGGGCCCATCGAACTCGCGACCGGTATCGTCCTCTATAGTGGCGGGCGCGCCAGCGCCCTGACGAGGATGAGCGATGCCGGTCGTTTCGACCTTTGCCCTGATTCTGGCCCTGATCGCCATCGGGCGGGTCCTGCACTGGCGGGGCTGGGTGCCCGGCAACGCCGCCGATACGCTCAATCTCGTGGTGCTCTACGTCTGCCTACCGGCGGCCATCCTCCTGTACGCACCGCGCCTCGAATTCGAGCGCGAGCTGATTGGCCTGATTGCGATTCCGTGGATCATCCTGCTGGCGTCGATCGTGCTGGTCCTGCCGCTGGCCAGGCAGGTGTCGCTTCCGCGCGAGGTCACGGCCAATCTGTTGCTGCAGATCCCTCTCGGCAACACGTCCTTCATCGGCTATGCACTGATACCGGTTCTGGTCGGTGCGGATTCGCTGCGCTATGCCGTGGTCTATGACCAGCTCGGTTCATTCCTGATCCTGGCCAGTTGGGGATTGTTCGTCGTTGCCTTGTACGGTGGCGGCGCACGCCCGAGGTTGTCGACCATTGCCCGCCGGGTGCTGGTCTTTCCGCCGTTCATTGCCCTGGTCGTGGCCCTGACCGTGATGCCGGCCGATCCACCGGAGGTTCTCGGCCATGGCTTGCGCCTGCTCGCCGATGCGTTGCTGCCGATCGTCGTGCTCGCCCTCGGCATGCAACTGCGGCTGCGGCTTCCACGCCATCATGTTCTGCCCTTGGCGTTCGGATTGAGCGCAAAATTGCTGCTGATGCCGGCGCTCGCCTGGGCGCTGTGCCGTCTATTTGGACTCTCACCGGAACTGACCCTGGTCGCCGTCTACCTGACCGCAATGCCGCCGATGATGACCTCGGGCGCCTTGCTCGCGAGCGCCGGTCTTGCGCCGGAACTGGCTGCGGCCCTGATTGGCTACGGGACCTTGTTCTCGATGGCGACCTTGCCGGCCTGGCACGCCATTCTCGGTCATTGAGCCGTGCTCCATGTGCGGGAAACATTTGTCCCGGAGGCAGGCAGCCAGCGCGCAGACAGGCCGGAAGTCGGCTGTCGCCGGCAAGCTGGCCGGAGCGATCGGGACAGATCGCCTGCCGATCACGGGGGGCAAGGCCATCCCCGAAAGGTGCCGGCCACATCTTTCGCTGGCGCACCCGTCATGCGGACGCGCCGCCGCCGTCGTTCAAGCCGGGTTGCGATCATTCGTGTAGCGTTCGCTGCAATGACCCGATCGGAGCCACCCTCATGCGCGGATGGAAAAGCCTGGCTGTCTTCTTCCTGCTGGTCGCGGCCGCCGCGGGTGCCGGCGCAATGGCTGCTCCGGACACGTGGTATGCCGCGCTCACCAAACCCGCGTTCAATCCGCCGGCGTGGCTATTCGGGCCGGTCTGGACGCTGCTCTATGTCTTCATGGCGATCGCTGCGTGGCGGGTCTATCGGCGCCAAGGCGTCGACCTATCGATCGGCGCATGGCTCGTGCAGCTGGTCGTCAATGCAGCCTGGTCGCCGCTGTTTTTTGGTGCGCACCGCATCGACCTGGCGCTGATCGATATCCTCGTTCTTGATCTGGTCGTCATCGTCACGATCGCGCTGTTCTTCCGGCGTGACCGCATCTCCGGGTGGCTGATGCTCCCGTATCTCGCCTGGATCGGTTTTGCCACCGTGCTCAACGCGAGCCTGTGGACGCTCAATCCGGGGTGAGCGCGGGCGATGGCCGGGCGGACCTCGTCTGACCTGGGCCGAGGGCCGCGCAGATCAGCCAGTTCTCGAACGGCATTCGTCCGTGCAGGGGGCGGAACGTGGCGGTGAGGCCGCGCTCGGCGAATCTTCGTTCGAGCGCTGAGCGATCGGGGTAACGCTGCGGACCGATGTTCATCCAGCCGACCAGGCGCGCCAGCCGGTCGACGCCGCGTGTGAATGCGAGCCGCCAGCCGGGAAGGGCGAGTCCGCTGCGGATGACCAGGCGCGACCCCGGAACCAGGCAATCCATGGCGCGTTCGAGCACGGCATCCTGGGCGGTCGGTGCGAGAAACTGGAGGATGTCGAGCAGGGCGACACTGCCCTCGTGGTCGGGAAATCCGTTCTCGAGATCGAAGCACGTGAAGGCCACCGCAGCCAGTTCGGCGCGACCGCCCGCGGCGCGGGCGGCATCGATCTTTCGGGCATCGCTGTCCACCCCGAGATAGGGCCCGGAAAATCCCTGTGCGCGCAAGGCATGGGCGAGCAATCCGATGCCGCAGCCGAGATCGAGCAGCGGCGCCGAGGTGCCAGCGAGGACCTCGCCGACGCCGGCGTAGAGCGGGTCGGTGGCGAGCTTGATGCGCGCGTAGTAATAGTGGGGCCTGAGCGGAAGAAACTGCCTGGCGATGTCGTGGATTGCGCTGCCCATCGAAGCCGCCTAACCCGGCAGCCAGTGTGCGAAGATGAGCATGATCCCGCCTCCGCGCATCGGCGGAGCCTCAGACCGTGGTCGGATTGGGCTTCTCCGGATCGAGCTTCCATTGCTTGATCGCCCGCGCGACATCCTCGGGATTCATCTTGCCTTCCTCGGCCAGGGCGGCGATCGCCGCGTGCGCGACCCAGTAGCGGTCGACCTCGAAGAAGCCACGCAGGGCCTCGCGTGAATCGCTGCGGCCATATCCGTCGGTACCGAGGGCGATGAACTTGCGGCCATCCGGGATGAAGGCGCGGATCTGGTCGGCGTAGGCGCGTACGTAGTCGGTCGCCGCGACCACCGGCCCGGCGTGGCCCTCGAGGCATTCGGCCACCCAGGATTTGCGCGGCTTCTTGCTCATCGGGTGCAGGCGGTTCCAGCGTTCGACGTCGAAGCCGTCGCGGCGCAGTTCGTTGAAGCTCGGGCAAGACCAGATCGTGCTGGCGACGCCGAATTCTTCTTCAAGCAGTTCCGCGGCAGCGATGACTTCGCGCAGGATCGTGCCACTGCCCATCAACTGCACCTGCGGCACGTTCTTCGCCTTGCTCTTTGCTTTCCCGTTCTCCCCATTGCCCATTCCCGATTCCCGCAACAGGTACATGCCCTTGACGATGCCGGGCTCGGCACCCTTCGGCATGTCGGGATGGGCATAGTTCTCGTTCATCAGCGTGATGTAGTAGTAGGTGTCCTCCTGCTCGGTCAGCATGCGGCGTACGCCGTCCTGCAGGATCACCGCGACCTCGAACGAAAAGGTCGGATCGTAGCTGCGGCAGTTCGGGACCGCGCCGGCAAGCAGGTGCGAGTGGCCATCCTCGTGTTGCAGGCCTTCGCCGTTGAGGGTGGTGCGACCGGCCGTGCCGCCGAGCAGGAAGCCGCGCGCGCGCATGTCGCCGGCGGCCCAGGCGAGGTCGCCGATGCGCTGGAAGCCGAACATCGAGTAATAGATGTAGAACGGCAGCATCGGCACGTTGCTGATCGAGTAGCTCGTCGCCGCGGCCATCCACGAGGAGAACGCGCCCGGTTCGCTGATGCCCTGCTGCAGCACCTGGCCCGATTCGTCCTCGCGGTAGTACATGAGCTGGTCGGCGTCCATCGGCTTGTACTTCTGGCCGAACGGCGCGTAGATGCCGATCTGGCGGAACATACCCTCCATGCCGAAGGTGCGTGCTTCGTCGGCCACGATCGGCACGATGCGCGGGCCGATGACCTTGTCACGCAGGAGCAGGTTCATGCCGCGCACGAAGGCCATGGTGGTCGAGATCTCGCGTTCGCCGGTCCCCTTGGTCAGCTGTTCGAGCGCGGACAGTTCGGGCGTCGCCAGCGCTTCGGACTTCATGCGCCGCTGCGGCAGGAAGCCGCCGAGCGCCTTGCGCCGTTCGAGCATGTACTGCACCTCCGGCGAATCCTTGCCCGGGTGGTAGTACGGCACGCTCGGCAGGTCTTCGTCGGAGATCGGGATGTTGAAGCGGTCGCGGAAGGCGCGCACGGCGGCATCGTCCATCTTCTTCTGCTGATGGGTGATGTTCTGCGACTCGCCGGCGCTGCCCATGCCGTAGCCCTTGACGGTCTTGGCCAGGATCACGGTCGGCATGCCCTTGGTATTGACGGCCCTGTGGTAGGCCGCATAGACCTTGTGCGGATCGTGACCGCCGCGATTCAGGCGCCAGATGTCGTCGTCGGACAGGTTGGCGACGAGCTGGGCGGTTTCCGGGTACTTGCCGAAGAAATGCTCGCGCGTGTACTTGCCGCCGAAGGCCTTGCAGTTCTGGTATTCGCCGTCGACGGTTTCCATCATCAGCTTGCGCAGCATGCCCTTGGTGTCGCGGGCCAGGAGCGGATCCCAGTAGCTGCCCCAGCACAGCTTGATCGCGTTCCAGCCGGCACCGCGGAACACGCCCTCGAGTTCCTGGATGATCTTGCCATTGCCGCGGACCGGGCCGTCGAGGCGTTGCAGGTTGCAGTTGACGACGAAAATGAGATTGTCGAGGCCTTCGCGCCCGGCCAGCGAGATCGCGCCGAGGGTCTCAGGTTCGTCCGACTCACCGTCGCCGATGAAGCACCAGACCTTGCGGTCGCTCGGCGCGATCAGGCCGCGGTGCTCGAGGTATTTCATGAACTGGGCCTGGTAGATCGCCTGCAGCGGGCCGAGGCCCATCGAGACGGTCGGTACCTGCCAGTAGTCGGGCATCAGCCACGGGTGAGGGTACGAGGACAGGCCCTTGCCGTTGCCCTGCACCTCCATGCGGAAATGGTCGAGCTGTTCGGCGCTGATGCGACCTTCGAGGAACGAGCGCGCATAGACGCCCGGGCTCGAGTGGCCCTGGTGGAAGATCAGGTCGCCCGGGTGCTCGTCGCTCGGCGCCCGCCAGAAGTGGTTGAAGCCGACGTCGTAGAGGGTCGCGCTCGAGGCGAAGCTGGCGATATGGCCGCCGAGGTCACCGGGTTTGCGGTTGGCGCGGATGACCATGGCCATCGCGTTCCAGCGCACCAATGAACGGATCCGCCATTCCATGGCCGGGTCGCCCGGCGACTTCGCCTCCATGTGCGGCGGGATCGTGTTGATGTACTCGGTGGTCGGCTGGAACGGCAGGTGGCCGCCGGCGCGCCGGGTCTCCTCGACCATGCGCTCGAGCAGGTAATGCGCGCGCTCGGGGCCGTCGGACTGGATGATCGCCTGCAGCGATTCGGTCCATTCCTGCGTTTCGACCGGGTCGAGGTCCTGGTCGAGGATGTCGTTTAGCTGGTTCATTGCGAATTCTCCGGGCGCCGCGGCCACGCCGATGCGTAGCCACTCGATATCCGGCCAGTTTAAGGCAACGGGCCGTAGGTGGCACATCGGCGGGGCGAATTCGCGAGATGGGCTGATTGAACGACTCGTCGAGGCGGACGCGATCGGCCGCACTGCCGGCTCACGTCGAAGGCGATCGCTCCTGGGGTTGCCCATTCTCGGCGCCATCGTGAATCGGCCCCTGTTCATTCGCCATCTTTGTCTCTGCTGGCGAGCCAGAGTCAGCTTGGTCAGGGTGCTCCGCATCCGGACCGCGCGAAGGTCACAAGTCCCGTCGCAAACATGTCGACGGCGCCGTGCCCACGCCGCGCAAGACGCGGCGCGTGCCCGCTCAGGGACCGCCAGAGGTACGACGGAGACGAGGTCTTCGCTGATCCCCTCATTGCGAAGCTGGAGGAAGGTGCATTACTGGTCGGCAACCGCCCAAGTCCTTGCGGCCGCATGTCAAGGCCCGCCGCGATAGGGGGCAGGCTATCGCGGCTGTCTACGCAATCGGTGGATACAGCATGAAAGCGATCGCCGATCACTTCGGGCTGCGCTATTCGATGGTCAGAAGGAGTATCAAGAAGATTCGGGACCCAGGGCATGACTCCCTTCTTGTGATCGCGAAGAAAATCAAGGACAGTAGCGAGGTCATTCGCGCAGCGTGGGCTTCCGCCGAAAACAGCTACTCGCAGATTGCCGATCATTTCGGGCTTTTCTTCGCGACGGTAAGGCGCATCGTTCGCCAGCGGCGATGACCACGCCATCAGCGGGCGTGTCGAAGTAGCGCCTCGTCTCGCGAACTAGCGCTCGATGATATTGACGGCGAGACCGTCGTGCGAGGTCTCCTTGCGCTTGTCCTGCATGTCGCGGCCGGTGTCGCGCTTGGTCTTGATGACCTTGTCGAACGAGACGCGGTGCTTGTCGTGCCCACCCCATGGCCATGCGTGGGGCGTCGATCGCATTGACCGATCTCATTGCGTTGCGTTCAATGCAGGGGATCTGGGCGAGGCCGCCGATCGGATTGCAGGTCAGGTCGAGGTTGTGCTCCATGCCGATCTCGCGGCCTTCTCGATCTGGTAGATGCTGCCGCCGGGCGCAGCCGTGAGTTCGCCAGCGGCCATCGAGCAGGTCACGCCGACCCCGCCCTGGCAGCCGACTTCGGCGCCCGAGATCGAGGCGTACTCCTTGTACTGGACGCCGATCGCGCCCGAGGTCAGCAGGAAGTCGATGATGCCCTGCTCGTCGGCCTTCGGGCAGAGAAGTGGTCGTAGTAGTGCATGACCGTCAGCATGATCCCGGCGGCGCCGTTGGTCGGGGCGGTAATGGCGTGCCCGCCGGCTGGGTCGAGTTACTTAGGTCGGCTTTCCAGGTGCTCCTGGAGACTTTCTGCCCATGCTTGTATCCAGTCGGTTGCGTTCGTTAACATTCGCGGCTGGACTGAAGCGCTGCTTAAGGACAAGTGGGCCTTGAAAAAGAATCCAAGTTCAGCTAACGGAACTCTCCAGGAATCACTGGCAGATCGGGTACGCTCCGCTCGCAGGAAAGCCGCGATATCGCAGACCGAACTGGCAAGGCGTATTGGCGTAAGCGCAAGCGCAGTGGCCCAATGGGAACATCCGAGCGGCACCCAACCCTCGTTGCAGAGCCTAATCCGAATACTCGAAATTACCGGGGTTTCACCGGACTGGCTGGTCATGGGTAGAATCGCACATGGAGGCGGGGTGGGTGCACCTGCTTCCGAGGTGCCGGCGATTTCCCTTGAGATCTACGCGCACTCCGTGCAGGAAGAGAACCTGCTCACCGTTTTCCGGGAAATTCCGACTCGCAAACGGTCGCTCCTGATAAGCCTGGCCGAGGAGTTTGCCGCCCAGAACGTGTCCCCCGGACGTAAGCGTCGCTAAGATTCAGATCCGCAATTGCGTTGCCCGGGCTTTCGTATGCTCGGCGAATCTCTAACGCAATGGGAGCGGATCATGGAGCGGGAACGTCAGGGACGGCATGCGCCGTTCGCATTCGTCTGCGCAATGTTGATGACGCTGGGTGCGGGAGTCTCGTCCCTGTATCCGCAACGCGAGGCCCTTGCTTCGGGCGTGACGACCTTGCCGCCGAACGTCACTCTCGATGCCGCGCCGAACCACGATGCCTCAACAGGCACGATGGCCGATCAGGCTGGAACGGATGGTGGCGCGTCCACTTACCGCGTTCCGATCGTCGTGCCGCCCGGTCGTGCCGGCATGCAGCCCTCCCTGGCCCTGGTCTACAACAGTCGCAGTGGCGACGGCGTGGCTGGACTGGGTTGGTCGATTTCCGGTCTCAGTTCGATCCACCGTTGCCCACAGACGCCCGAACAGGACGGGCAAACACGCGGTGTCTCCTACACCCTGAATGACCGTCTATGCCTGGACGGCCAGCGCCTGGTCAAAGTCGGTGGCAGCTATGGTCAGCTCAATGCGACCTACAAGACCGAAATCGACAGTTACGCGCGCATCACGCAACTGGGCGGCAATATCGACGGTGCCTCTGCGTACTTCAAGGTTGAGCAGAAGGATGGCCGCATCCTGTATTACGGCACGACAACCAACTCCCGAGTAGCGCCGAGCGGAACGAACAACAAACCATTGAGCTGGCTGGTCGACAAGATCGAGGATCGGATTGGCAACTTCCAGAGCTACAGCTACGACGTCAGCAATGGCTATGGCGAGGTCCTGCTCGATACGGTGACCTATACGGGCCTCAATGGTGTTGCGGGCAATCGCACGGTCACGTTCCACTACAAGACGCGCACGGACGCCGCCAGTGGTGCCAAGGACGTCGCTTCGAGTGCATTAGCAGGCGGTATGTCGATGCAAACCCAAGCGCTCGATTGGATCAGGACAGCTGTCGGAGGCGTGACCGTTCTTCGATACGAACCGAACTACGCAGTGTCGAAATACAGCGGCCGACTCCTGCTGACATCCATGAAGGAGTGTGCGGGTGAGACCGCCACCTGTCATCCTCCATCGCGCTTTGTCTACAACGACGAATGGCTCGACCCAGCATCTGCTAGCGAACCGACATTTCAGCTGAAGTCTTTGTCGGCGTTAGGGCTGCCGTCGCCACCCACGCCGACTCCCGGTCTCGATGGCCAGGCCCACAGCGATGTCTATCGCGTCCGCGTTGGCGGCGACTACGACGGAGACGGTACACGAGAAACAGTGGTGAGCATTACCAATGGAGTGGCCGGTAGCGCGTATCTAGCGCAATTTACGGCCGACAGGCGCGTTCACAATCCGTTACTCATTCCATCGGACTACAATCTCCTGCAAGCCCTGGATGCCGACATAGACGGAAGCGGCCGTTCGACACTGGTCGGCACGATGCAGACGGGACTCAACGTCGCGTTCGGCATGTGGGACATCGAGCGGTTTCCGCGGGGGCTCCCTCCAGGTCAGAATCCGTTTGTTGCGATTCAATCGGATATTGCACTGTCTTCCGCTTTTCCCATTGGTCACATCCATAATGTGTATCCGGGCGACTTCGACGGCGATGGACATACCGACATTCTCGTCGTCCGTCCTGAACCGGCATGCGGTTCCATCGGCCCCGGCACGATAAACGGCCTCTCCTTCTACAAAAATCAAATCACTGGCGCGCTTAGCTCGACCGACACGGCGCATTTTGGTGGGAGGAATTTTCTCACCTGTTTACCTCGTATTGTTTCCGGCGGTGTCTACGTCGAGGCGGTCGTCGATCATATTGGGGATTTCAATGGCGACGGGCTTGCGGACGTTTTTCTGACTTATGCGGGGGGGGGTGAAGAGAAAGGGGACTTTGCGGGAATAGCGATTACTCAGCTAGGCGCCAATTCCGCGAATATTGGTTCGTGTGCACAGATCGGCCTTGCCAGCGATGATTGTACGTGGGGCAACGGCTATGTATCACGCTGGATGGATGTCAATGCCGATGGCCTTGAGGATCTGGTGCTCGCCAAGCCGGTCGCGGTCCAGGGGAAATGGCATATCCGTCTGAACAACGGCAATGGTCAACTCGGTGTCGATATCGACACCGGCAGCAGTGCCGGATTGCAGACCTACACCACTGGCGGGTTAGTGCCGGTAAATTTTCGATATGCCGATCGACTTCCGTCGATGGACGTCGACAGCGATGGAAGGGCGGACATTCTCATTCCATCGCAAAAGCCCGGCAAGGCGGCGTTTGCGCTGAGAATGTGCACGCTAAAAAAAGTTCGACAAATTGGCACTGAAGGTTGTCCGACGCCTGGGAGTGCGCCACCGTCGAGTGGAGGAGAAGATCCAGAAGTGGGGGAGGTCTGCGCGGCGTACGCGTGTCCGCCCTATCCGGAAAGCCTCGAAACCGATTCCGGCGATCCCGATGACGATCCGGATTTTCTCGACGACATGCCGCAAAACCCTCGTCAGCCCGGCTATAGATGGTCGTGGTTTGATCCACAAGGTCAACCCGTTCCCGCATTCAATTCCTACTCAAGCAGCAGCATTCACGGCGGCACATTCGACGACAACAGTGTCTACCACTTGGCGCAGGTCAAGTTCGTGCAGACAGGGCCTGCGTCATTTACCGCCAGTGTCACCGAAACGCCTCTGGTTTCCCGATTGTCCGACTACTACGGTGGCAACGACGATCTGTTCGGCGACGGGTTGCAGGATCTCACGACGTCTGTCGGTTGCTTGGATATACAGGTATTTCATGGGGATCCCAATAGTCCCGTTTGGATTCATCAGCTATGCTCTCCAGTCGATGATCCAGACTTTGGTCCCGCGACTATTCCGGACGGAACACCTGTCTCAGCGCTTGCAGCTCAGTTGGTGCTGTACGCCAATGTCAATCAGGGAATCCCCGCGCCCGGAGGATCACCCGACGCTACTACCATTCCCGGCTCGCCGCGACCCTCGGCGCCGACCCTGAACGCCACCGGCGGCATCAATCTCTCTTTGCCGATACCGCATCTACCGGGTCTGATGGATCGTGCCGTAGGTGGGGTCGGTGATTTTGCGGTTTGGGGCTACTACCCGCTGTCGGTTCCGGCCAAAGATCGATACAACAAGATATTCTATACGGTGCTTCCTGATCAGTCGCAGGATCCCAACGGATATGCGGATGAAAGGCACTACTACTTCCAGAGTTCAATGCCGACTGTTTACGGTATGGCGCAGAACAACGGACTGGGAAGCGCTAGCGGATATCGTAGCGCCACCTATACGTATCGAGAGGCGATGTATCACCACCTTGGCCGTGGCTTTCAGGGCTTTCGCTCGATCAGCTCCACAATCGATGACCCAAGCGATCGCGCGCTGCGCACGACAACGACCTTTCATCAGAAGTTTCCGTTGACGGGACGGATTGAGGAGGTAGATACAGAAGTCCCCTCAAGCGGCCGGCTGCTCAAACACGAAACCGACACCTGGATATGCGATCTCGCGAGAGGATCATGTCCGCAAGGCGGCGACATTCCGGGCTTGCCATCCTCCACGAACGGTGGAGTCGTATTTGCGCCGCTATTGGACAAGCAACTTGTTGAGAATTTCGATCTTGTTTCGGGGGCTCGCTACAACTATTCCGAGACAGTCAACGCTGAGGGCGATTCTTCATCTGGATGGGATCTCTATGGAAACCTCAAGAATCAAGTCATAACAAGCGTCGAAGAAGGAGCCAACGCTGTCTTCAGCCAGCACGGAGTTGTGAATGAAAATGTATACGCAAATGATCTTGGAAGCTGGTGGCTGGGCCAGCTTTCAAGCAGCACGGTAACGACATCACTGAGCTATTCGAGCAATCATCCGCTGCCTAACGGGGTGAATTTGCCCCCTGCCCGCAAGATAAGAACCGAGTACAGCTGGAACCCTGATCGTACCCCGCTTTCAACCAAGGTCCATGACGAACTGGAGTCGACGTGGGTTGAAACCACCTACGACTATAGTGAGACCAATGCGAAGGGCCTTCCCAATGCGGTCACTATCGATGCTTCCAATCTCGAAGCTTCTCGAAGAACCACGTTTGACTATACAAAGGATGGAACAACAAGTGCCGGAGCGGGCATGGCCGCCATGGATGGATACTTCGTCCTCAATACGAAGAACCCCGCGGGGCATTCAACAAGGACGACACACGAACTTGGATACGGCCAAGTCCTGGACACGGTGGATCCCAATCAACTGACGACGAGCAACGAATACGACGGATTTGGTCGGTTGAAGAGCATGAGCTTCATGGATGCCAACAACAACGTCATGCTGCCGCCCGTCAACATCGGATATTTCCCATGTAGCGGTGGATACGACAGTAGTTGTGGGAACGGTTTCGGTGACAGCAACACGGACAATCAACATTACGCCGCCTGGCGTGTGGTACGTGTGCAAAGCGGGCATCCGACAGCGGTGGATTGGTTCGATCCGTTGGGCCGCACCATCAAACATGTCGAACGTGGTTTCAGTGACGCAGATTTTGTCGAGACTTTTACCGAGTATGAAGCGATGGGAACGGTGTATCAGCAGAGCGCGCCGTTCTACCGCCTCGACGGAAACGGATCGCTTACCGCATGGACATATGATCCGTTGGGTCGACCGCTCACGAAGCGCGTCTATGTAGGGGACCTCGGTGCCTCATCTGGCGACGTATTGACGACCTACGCCTATGAGGGAAACAAGACCTCGATCAACGTCCGCGTGGTCGGGTTTACCGGCAGCTGCAATAACCTGAACAACCAGTGCATGAACATGAGCCGGACCTACGACATGCTGGGGCGGCTGGCCCAGACTGTCCAGGGAAATGGCACGAACCCCACCTATTCCGCGGCCGACTACTGGTATGACGGAACGGGAAATCCTATTGCTGCCAGAGATGCCGGGGGATCGGTCATCAAGGGTATGTACAATGATTTCGGTCAGCGTACCGACCTCTATGATCCCGATGCTGGGCATCGGCACTTCATCTATGACGGCTTGGGCGAGTTGGTAACGCAGACCGATGCCCGCGGTGTATCGACAACGCAGCGATATGATTCGCTGGGTCGAGTCTTTGAAAGGACGGCCACCGACAGTAGTGCGGCTTCTCCAGTTCCCAAGGTCATTTTCGATGAATGGTCATATGACCCGAAGGGATTCAGTGGGGGCAAGGGCCTGCTCGCCTATTCGCAACGTCGAACCGGTGCCAGCCTGGCGACTCTGGGATCGTCGCCAATCTGGAAAGAATCGTACCTGTACGAAACAAATACCAAGCGCCCCTCTACCGTCACCACGGAGTTTGAAGGCCAAAATCCACTATTGACCGGTTATGCATATGACGCCGCAGGGCATGTTGACAGGGTGGACTATCCAAGTGGCTTAACAGTAGAAAGGGCCTATACAGGCTACGGATTGCTCAATAGGCTCAGCAACTTCATCGATGGCACGGAATACTGGAGGGGGGAGTCACAAGACGCCTGGGGCAACACCACCAGAGAAACCTATCTCGACAGTATCAACGGCGTCCACTCAAGCTATCCATCTACCGGACAGGCCGCGCTCAAGACCTGGACTCAGGACTCTGCTCTGCTAAATCAGCTTGACTACAAGTACGACAGCTTTGGCAACCTGAAATTCCAGGGCGCCGTGCTCAGTGGCGTCGCTGCTAGTGAATCCTATGTTTACGACGGACTGCAGCGGCTGACCCAGACCACGCGAATCGGCGTGCCAGGCAATCCGGCTCCAATTAATTACAAGTACAAGCCCAATGGCAATCTGGAAGCCAAAAGCGACTTCAGTTCATTTAGCGACAACGCATATACCTACGATGCCGGTACCTGCGGCCCGCACGCTGTTACAGGCGTGGCGAATAGCGGCATAACGCGGACGTACACATGCGACGCGAACGGCAATGTGATCGGTGGATCTGAGATCACCTTTGCAAACTACGATTTCAACAATCAGCCCTGGAAGGTAAGCCGCTCAGGCGCAGGGACAGCGCTGTTTGCGTATACGCCAAACGGTGATCTGTTCAGGACCATTGCCGGTGATCAAAGCACCTGGATTGGGCCGGAAGGCTACGAGACAAGCGTAGTAGCGGGCGTTACGGTTTATCGTCATGAGTTGGGGCCCGTTCTCGTGCTGCGAGAAAACGGAGCTGATACCGCCAAGGCAGTCTTACGGGATCGCTTGGGCTCGCAAGTCATGCTGGTGAGCAGGAGCGGTGGCGGTGGAGGCGGACCACCAGCGTTGCCTGCTCCAACGAGTAATGCCAATCCCAGCCTGGATGGCCATTACACGATCAGCTGGCAGACGGTCACTGGCGCCACGCGCTATGAATTGTTCGAGCAAGTTGGTGATGGAAAAGAAATGCTCGTATATGCGGGGGCAGACACGCACTGGTCGCCAGCGGCACCGCGACCCGTGGGCACTTACAACTACCGCTGGCACGCATGTGATGTTGCCTGCGGCGAATTCAGTGGAATTCTCATTCAGAAGGTCGCTCCACTTCCCGCCAGCATAACGCTGAGCCCAAACCCCAGCACCGGGACCTATTCGGTGAGTTGGACGCATCCAGACGGCGCCCAAACGTTTCGTTTGGAGGAGCAAGTCGTCACCGGCGCGAGGACTTCGCCATGGGTAGTCTTGCTTGACCAGTCCTCCGCCACTCATTGGGATGCGCTCGGAAAGGCGGCAGGGAAATACAACTACCGTGTGCTTGCCTGCTCGGATGTCTGCGGTGGCTTCAGCACCGTTGTTACGGAAACCGTTAACTCCGCCGTCAACGTGCCACAGCCTCCGGCCTGGCTGACTGCAACCTTTGAAGCGGGGTCCACGACAAGCTATCGAGTAAATTGGGCCTCTTCAGCCTCTGCCAGCTACTACCTGCTTGAGGAAAAAATCGGATTGGGCAACTTTACTCCTGTCAATGGTGTCACTGGCACTTTCCATCTGTTTTCCAATAGACCACCAGGGACGTACACCTACCGGGCAAGGGCGTGCAATTCTATCGGGTGCAGTGTCGGTTACAGTCCGACCGCGACAATAACTGTTGATGCGCTTGCCGTCTGCAATCCGCAGAACCTTGTGATCGCGCCGGACAATAGCCTCGACGGAAACTTCCGGTTGACATGGGATCCAGTCCCAGGAACCGGCATTCGCTACAGCGTAGAAGAATCAACGACTGCCAGCACGCCGTATCAGTGGCACGTAGTGTCCGATCAGACAGCAACGCTGTTTGATGTCACCGGAAAACCGGACGGTTCGTACCCCTATCGTGTGAGGGCCTACAGTACAACTTGTAGCGGCTACAGTGCTGTCTATATTGAGACGGTGCGTTTGGTGCCCGATGTCCCGACGATGCACCCGCCCAGCCCGACAAGCAGCAACGGGCAGTTCGAGCTTTCCTGGAGCCCTTCACCCACCGCCACCTACTACAGGCTGTCCGAGCAGGTCAACGGCGTTTGGTCGGAAATTGGCGATGACAACGGGCAGGGCATCCATGGAACATCTGTGGTTCTGCATCGCGGTGATGGGGATTACCACTACAAGGTGCGCGGATGCTTTATCGGATCCCAGGTCCGGTGCAGTGGCGAGTCAAATGTTGTCGCGGAGCATGTCTCGGGAAGCGGGCTCCCGATCATGCCTCCTACGATCACCAGTTCCCTGGGGGACAACTGCGGGCATGTAAGTGCAGGACATCCGGCGTCCTACACCATCAGCTGGTCGCTCACGAACGGAACGGAGTACGAAGTCCTTGAGAGCAACGCTGATGTCCCCGGGCCCAGCACTTACTTCACGACCGCGGACCACATGGCATTCACCCATGGGCTGCCCGGAAGCCCTCCAGGAGGAACCAGGCCGGATTCCACGACATACGACTATTTTGTGCGCGCGTGTATCGGAACCGGCAGCAACAGACCCTGTTCAATCTGGAAGGGCGGCGCCCATGCCTGCGTCGGCGACGGCCTGAACCGCCCGGGCGCCGAAAACTCGGCGACGGCCTATGACGCTTTTGGCAAGGTGCGAAACGGCGACTACTCGGACAAGGCCAACGGCACCTTGAATCTGCTGCCCGATACGGTTCGCGGGTTCACCGGGCACCAGCATGTCGATGACGTGCGCCTGATTCATATGAACGGGCGGGTTTACGACTATCAGCTGGGGCGGTTTTTGAGTGTGGATCCGGTGATTCAGTTTCCGACGAATACGCAGTCGATGAATCCGTATTCGTACATTATGAATAACCCGTTGTCGGGGAGGGATCCGACGGGGTATCAGTCTTGCTCAACCGGGACGCACATTGAAGGAAGCAGTGGGCCAGATTGCGACAGCATTGGAGTTGCGCAGATTCAAGTTGGCCAGAGGAGTGAAGGTCCCAAACAGAAGAGCAGTGGGAGTCAATCACAGTCTGTGAAAGTGGCTCCAGTGAGCGCGGCGGATGCCACTTCTGCCACCAAGCAGCCAGCGTTGGACAATCCAGGCGCACCAACCAAGCCACAAGATCATGGCAACCAAGATGGAATGCTTGGCGCAGTGGTAGTCACCGCAACGGCAGCCGTCAGATTTGGCGAAATGGTCAGTCCGTTCCCTTGGGGGTTCAGTGGTACTAGCGGGCGGATTCCCTGGGCAGGAAGGGGTGGCCTAGCCGGTATCGCTACCGCGCTGATACTTTATTCACCAAACGCAGGTGATCCAAACGAGTGTATGTGTGGTTGCGGAAATACGTGTGGCGCGCTAACTGGGGCTGCTGGATTGGAGGGTTTACGTGGTTCTACTATGTCGAATGAGGCTGGGGAGAATGCTGATTCAGGAGAAACCGCTCCACCTGTGCCAGGCGCAAAGCCGGGACGAGAAACGAGAGGTCGAACTACTCAATGGGAAGCGCCGGGCGGGATGACCGAGGCCGATCGAGACTTTGACGGAAAACAACCTACCGGAGTAAGGACCCTTCCCAACGGTGGCCGGGTCGGAAAATTGCCCGACGGTTCGACAATTGTAGTGAGGCCAAACAGTAGCGACGGTAGGCCTACTCTGGAGATTCAGCACGGGAAGACCAGTGACAAAGTCAGATACGGCAACAAGTGAGGTGGCCTAGATGAACACCTATGTCAATATTTTTCAGAAGTTCGAGTCTAAGGAGCCATATGTCTTCGACCTGCTATTGGACCGCGGAGGGGTATTAGTTGTTGAGTTGATGGATGTGGATGGTAAGAGAGTCCGTTGCAAATTCGACAGCTATTTGGCATATCGAAAAGTAGGAGAGAGCGATTCGCTGATTCTCATCAATGAATTACACAAACAGTCTATGCTCGGAAAATCTTTCTTTAGAGTCAATTCGTCTGACTTTATAAATTGGTTTCAATCGCAGAATCATAGTGTCCGCGAACTTAACTCCCTAGCGCACTACGCGATAGTAACCCTGGACGACGTAATAGACGTGGTCGCACTCTCTGAGCCAGTGTTTGAGCATGTGCGCTGAGCATAGGTGCAGCGAAGAAAGGAAGGAGGCAGGGAAGAAAGTGGTCATCATTTCGCCTCCGCTGTCAACCGGGCAACACGCTTCCGTCCGCTGAGCGAGCAGCGGAATGGCGGGTCCCGTTATCGTTGTCGACCGGCTCCCATCGTGTTTTTGTTGCGATGAGAAAGGGGTCACGATGAGAAAGGGGTCAGGTCTTGAATCTTGAATCGCGCCGTTTTTCGGCGTAGGTTCGGATGCATGGCCCGGCCCCTTCGCATTGAGTTCGCTGGCGCGCTGTACCACGTCACCTCGCGGGGTGACCGACGCGAGGACATCTATCTCGACGATGTCGAACGGATGATGTTTCTCGAGGTGCTGGGCGAGGTCTGCGAGCGCTTTCAGTGGGCGTGTCATGCCTACTGCCTGATGAGCAATCACTACCATTTGTTGATCGAAACCCGCGATTCGACGCTGGCCAAGGGCATGCGCCACTTGAACGGAGTTTTTACGCAGCGCTCCAACCGCAGGCACCGTCGCGTCGGACACGTGTTTCAAGGGCGCTACAAGGCCATCCTGATCCAGAAGGAAGCCTATCTGCTGGAGGTGGCTCGCTACGTCGTCCTGAATCCGGTTCGCGCCGGCATGGTCCGATCCGTCAACGATTGGCCCTGGAGCAGTTATCGCGCGACGGCTGGGTGGGTGGATGTTCCGCCGTGGCTCAGCATCGATTGGCTGCTGTCGGCATTCGGAACCCGACGCAAGGCAGCGAGGGAGGCTTATCGTCGGTTTGTGAGCGAGGGACGTGGCGCGGGTTCGATCTGGGACGATCTGAAGCGGCAGATGTATCTCGGCGACGAGGCCTTCGTCGACCGGATGATTGCGACGCTGGAGGGCGATGCTTTACTGGATGAGGTTCCTACGACCCAGCATCGGCCGCCGCCCATGTCCTTGCAGCAGTATGCCAAGGCCCACCGCGATCGGGATCACGCTATTGCGGCCGCCTATGCAAGCGGTGGCTACAGCATGAAGACGATCGGTGACCACTTCGGTCTCCACTATTCGATGGTCAGCCGAGTTATCAAGAAGAGCCGCGATTCAAGATTCAAGACCTGAAGATTCACGTTGAAGCCAGGTCCCTCTACCCTGTGCCGCCGCCCTGGGCGGCGCGAATCTGCGCCTCGACTGCCGCGATCGCGGTCATGTTGACGACGCGCCGTACGGTCGCGGCCGGGGTCAGGATGTGGGCCGGTTTCGATACGCCCATCAGGATCGGGCCGAGGGCGACGCCTTCGGTCATGACGCGGGTGATGTTGTAGCCGATGTTGGCGGCATCGAGGTTCGGGCAGACGTAGAGGTTGGCGCGGCCCTTGAGGCGCGAGTTCGGGAACAGCTTGTCGCGCACGTCTTCATTGAAGGCGGTGTCGGCGTGCATCTCGCCTTCGACTTCCATGTCCGGCGCGCGTTCGCGGATGATCTCGAGCGCGCGGCGCATCTTGGCCGCCGAGGCGTCCTCGTGGCTGCCGAAGTTCGAGTGCGAGAGCAGGGCGATCTTCGGTTCGACGCCAAACAGGCGCAGGCGGATCGCACCCTGCAACGTCGCTTCGGCGATCTGCTCCGCGCTCGGGTCGAGCTTCACGTGGGTGTCGAGGAAGAAGAAGATGCCATTGTTGTTGAGCACGCCGGTCATCGCCGAGGCGGCCTGCACGCCGGGATCGAGCGGCAGGATGTCGAGGATGTAGCGCAGCTTCTTGTGGTAGCGCCCGACCAGGCCGGTCAGCATCGCGTCGGCTTCGCCGCGATGGACCATCAGGGCGGCGATCACCGATGCGCGCGACCGCACGACGGCCTTGGCGCTGTCGGGGGTCACGCCGTGGCGTTCGAGCAGGCTGTGGTAGAGCGTCCAGTATTCCTTGAAGCGCGGATCGTTCTCGATATTGCAGATCTCGAAGTGCTCGCCGGCCTTGATGCGCAGGCACATGCGCTTGATGCGCGCCTCGATCACACCCGGTCGGCCGATGAGGATCGGCCAGGCCAGGTGATCGTCGGCGATGTGCTGGATCGCGCGCAGCACGGTTTCCTCCTCGCCCTCGGCGTAGACGACACGCTTGAGGTCGCTGCGCGCGCGGTCGAACACCGGCTTCATGACCAGGCCGGTGCGGAACACGAAGGTGTTGAGGCGCTCGCGATAGGCTTCGATGTCGGCGATCGGGCGCGTCGCCACGCCCGATTCCATCGCCGCGACGGCAACCGCCGAGGACAGTTCGATCAGCAGGCGTGGGTCGAACGGTTGCGGAATCAGGTACTCGGGGCCGAACGAACGGGTCTGGCCACCGTAGGCGCGCGCGGCGACGTCGGACATTTCGCGCCGGGCCAGGTCGGCGATGGCCTTGACGCAGGCGATCTTCATCGCCTCGTTGATCACCGTGGCGCCGACGTCGAGGGCGCCGCGGAACAGGTAAGGGAAACACAGGGCGTTGTTGACCTGGTTCGGGTAGTCCGAACGTCCGGTCGCGACGATCGCCTCGGGGCGAACCTCCTTGACCAGCTCGGGCAGGATCTCCGGGGTCGGGTTGGCCAGGGCGAAGATGATCGGCCGATCGACCATGCGCTCGACCATGGCCTGGGTCAGTGCGCCCGGGCCGGACAGGCCGACGAACATGTCGGCGCCCTCGATGATGTCATCGAGCGTGCGTGCATCGGTATCGCGCGCGTAGCGGCGCTTGTTTTCGTCGAGGTCGTCGCGGCCGCTGTGGATCACGCCGTGACGGTCGGCCACCCAGATGTTTTCCTTCGGCACGCCGAGATGGACCAGCATGTCCATGCACGAGATGCCGGCGGCGCCGGCGCCGGTGTGCACGATCTTGACCTGGTCGGGTTTCTTGCCGATCACCGAAAGCGCATTGATGAAGGCCGCGCCGAGGATGATCGCGGTGCCATGCTGGTCGTCATGGAAGACCGGGATCTTCATGCGCTCGCGCAGCGTGCGCTCGACGATGAAGCATTCCGGGGCCTTGATGTCCTCGAGGTTGATGCCGCCGAAACTCGGTTCGAGGCTGGCGATGATGTCGATCAGCTTTTGCGGATCCGATTCGTTGATCTCGATGTCGAAGACATCGATGCCGGCAAACTTCTGGAACAGCATGCCCTTGCCTTCCATGACCGGCTTGGCCGCGAGCGGGCCGATGTCGCCGAGGCCGAGCACGGCAGTGCCGTTGGTGATGACCGCGACCAGGTTGCCGCGTGAGGTCATTTCGGCGGCCGTGGTCGGGTCGCGGACGATCTCCTCGCAGGCATAGGCGACGCCGGGCGAATAGGCCAGCGAAAGTTCGCGCTGGGTCACCACCGACTTGGTCGGCACGACCTTGATCTTGCCCGCCGGAGCGCGTCGGTGATAGTCGAGCGCTGCTTGCTTGAGGAGTTCGGTTTCGCTGGACATGGTGCGGGCGCGGACCTCTAAGTTGGCGGTATCACAGGGTTTTCCACTATATCACGCGGGTTCGATGGCACTCTGCCAAGCGGATACTGTCTTCTCGGCCCGACTCGACTGCTACAGGGCCAGCACGAGATCCTCCGCCTCGACGCGATCAAGGCGGATCTGATTGGCGAACAGCGAGAAGGCGAGCATCGCGGCCAGGCCGTTGGCGTGCTGGATCCAGCGCGGCAGCCAGTTCGCCGCGACGATGAAGCCGGAGTCGAACTCCCCTTCGAGCGAGACCACGTCGTGCAAGCTCATCTTGCCGGCGAACAGGTTGCGACAGAGGTTGAGCTTGCGGTTCTTCAGGGCCCAGCGGAAAAACGTGTGCACCGAGAGCAGGCCATGCAGGTAGACCGTGTCCTTGGTGAAGGCGTATCCGCCGGTCGTCGGTGAGCCGCGAAAGACACGCTGCGCCGAAGAGAAGCTGTCGCTCTCGGTCTGCCCGGCATCGAGGAAGAAGCGGAATACCTCGATGAAGTCGGCGCCATGCAGGGCCTTGTCGATGGCCAGGATGCGCAGGCTGATTCGCTTGAAGCGCTCGATGTCGAGCGATCCGGTCATCAGCTCGGCGAACACGGCCAGGCCTTCCTGGGTCGCGGTAATGCGCGGTGAGCTCAGGCCCAGTGAGGGCAGGCTGGGCTGGCGCCTGCCGTTCAATGCCGTCAGCGTATGCACGAAGGCCTCGTGCTCGAGCAACTGGTTGCGATCGTATTCGCTGAAACAGGTGGCCGAGCGCAGGCGGATGCGCGTGGCGCCGGCGGCGGCCTTGGAAATCAGCTGGTCATCCACTTCCACGCGCACGGTAGCCTTGCCGAAGAACGCGTCGAGCTGGGCCTGCAATTCGTCGCGCAGGACCGAGGCGGGGATGCAGTAGTCCGCCTCGCTGGTCAGCACCTCGTTGTCGAGCTCGTCGGCCAGGCTGATGAAGTGGCGCGCGGCGTCGAGGTTGCTGAGCTGGCTGCCGGGCACGCGCGAGCCGGGGCGTCCGTAGAGCTGGATGGAATGCGCGCAGAATTCGGCGCTGCCGACTGCGTCGAGCATTTCAGTCGCTACGCGCCAGGACTCGGTGCTTCGGCGGATGTAGTCGCCGACCGGATGCTGCGGATCGGCCTTTGCCTGCACGGCAAGAATTTCCGCTCGCGCGGCGGCGTAGTCGGGTTGGACGTAGTCGATCTGCGGAAGGCTCGGCGCACCGCGTCGCCACTGCGAAAGGAATCTTTCCTGGACGCTGGCCGGCCAGCTGACCGAGGCGAGCAGTCGGATACCCTTGACTGCGGCAACCAGGCGCCGGTCGAGTTCGGCCAGGTGTTCAAGGCTGTGCGTCATCGTCGGCATGGGCTGCTGGCAAATATAGCCCAGTCCGGCTGACGCGGATCGGCGCTGCCTCGGTCGACTGGAGGCCATGGCGAGCACTCGCGGTTGGCGCCCGCCCATTCGGCGCGGCAGAATGCCGGCCAGTCCCTGGCCGAGGCTTCCGCCATGCGTATCCGACTCCCCATGCTTGCGGCCTGTCTCGTTCTGCTGGCGATCTCGATGCCAGCACCGGCCGTCGAATCCTGTCTCTGGCTGCCAGTCGCGCAGGTCGGACGCGCGCTGCCCGAATTCAAACCCTGGCAGACCATGGCAGGCGGAAAGGTCGGCGCTTGCCAGTTCCTCGGGCGGACGCCTCGCGGGGCGGCGATCCTGAGCCTGATCCAACGGGTCGAGGAATCACCGGCCAAGGCCGAGGATTTCGTCGCCAGCCTGCGCAAGAATCTCGGTGGCGAATACCTCGTCGAGCCGATGGCCTCGCTCGGGCGGCGCGGTTTCAGCTATCGGCCGAAGGATGCGGCCGCTGGCGATGCGCGCGGCACGCTGTTCCTGGTCGGCCACGAGGGTCGCGTAGTCGCAATGGGCACGCTGACCGTGCCCGGTGAGGTATCCGCGGACATGCGGGAAGGCTTCCTGGCGCTGAGCCGGCGCGCCTTCGATCTGGCCGGCGACAGCGAAAATCTGGCCGCTGCGACGCGTTGTACCTACTTCGACCAGGACCTGCTGGACGAGCTGTTCAAGGGCGCAGGGTTTTCGCAGCAGGTCTATGGCGCGAACAGCTGCATCGCCAATGCCGGAGCGCGCGTGCTGCTGCTGGCCATCGTCGACAATGTCGGCCCAGCGCTCGCCCAGACGATGGCCGCCAGTGGCGACTGCCGATCGACGCCGCTGCCGGCGCTCGGCGCACACGGCAGCATCGGCTTCGCCTGCGCAGAGGGCAATGCGCGGGCGATGGTGCGCTACCTCAAGGGCGGCAAGCACTTCGAGTTCAGCTGGATTCCCGGCGCCGAACCGAGCCCTGCCGAACGCGAGCTACTGGTCAAACTGGCGCAGTCCGCCTACGACGGAGTTCACTAGGGAGGGTCTGATCAAGTAGCAAAGTCGTCACGACGCCTGCCTGATTGATTGGATGCTGAAAAGGTGGCGTCCAGAAGGCTCTCCACATGCACCGCGCGCCTCGTCAAGGCAACCAGCCTTCACTTCGCCACGCGGCACCTGTGGAAAACCTTCTGAACGCCATGACGACTTTGCTACTTGATCAGACCCTCCCTAGCTGCCACGAAACCGATGCCGGCATCGCGATCCCGAATCCCCAATCCCCAATCCCGGCTCTCAATGCCGGCCGTATTTCTCGTCGAGCCGGCGACCGAGTGCCTTGGTCATCACGCGAGCCTCGCTCTTGCGGCGCAGTTGCGTCTCGAGGCTGTCGGCCGCGGCGGCGAGTTCGTCGCGCAGCTTCAGGTAGTTGTGCCAGCGGTCGTTGTCGAGGCGGCCGTCCTCGAGTGCAGTGCGTACCGCGCAGCCCGGTTCGCTGAGGTGGCTGCAGTCGCCGAAGCGGCAGTCCTCGGCCAGTTCCTCGATGTCGCCGAACTGGCTGCCGTCGAGTGATTCCTCGCCGGTCAACTTGATCTCGCGCATGCCCGGAGTGTCGATCAGGCAACCACCGCTCGGAAGCTGGATCAGGGCCCGGTAGGTCGTGGTATGGCGGCCGCGACTGTCGGTCTCGCGCACTGCATGCGTGGCCTGGCGCGATTCGCCGAGCAGGGTATTGGTCAGGGTCGACTTGCCAACACCGGACGAGCCGACCAGCACGGTCGACGTGCCGGGGCCGAGCAGGGGCAGCAGCACCGAAACGCTGTCGGCGGATTTCGCGTTGACGGCGTGGATTGCGGTTTGCACGGGTACGCGCCCGCGCAGCTCGGCCATGGCCGCGTCGGCATCCCCGGCGGTATCGGCTTTGGTCAGGACCACCACCGCGCGGGCGCCACTGCCCTCGATGAGCATCAGGTAGCGTTCGATGCGGGCCGGATTGAAATCTCCGTCGAGGCCGCTGATCACCATCACCGTGTCGATGTTGGTCGCGATCAGCTGGCGCTGGTGGCGTTCGCCGGCGGCGGCACGTGCCAGCACGCTGCGACGCGGCAGGATCTGCTCTATGGACGGAGGCTTGCTGCGATTGACGCGGACGAAGTCGCCGACTGCCGGACGCTCGGCCGGGTCCAGGGATGGCTTGAGGAAGCGCGGCGCCGGCTGCGCGTTGAACGCGGAAACGCCATCGTGCAGCTCGTAGCCCGCCCGATGCTGGGCAATGACGCGGGCAATGCGCGAGTCGTCGGCGTCATCGTCCGACGACGGCGGCAAGGCGCCATGCCAGCCGATGCGGGTGAGCGGGGATTCGGTGGGGTCGGCCATCGCCGGGATTCTACCGGCGATTGCCATTCGCGCGAGGGTTTCGCTCAGCTGCCGTTGCTGGCGGTCGCGGCCAGGGCACGGGCCTGGGCGATCTTGGCATCGTGCGCGGCATTGATCACCTGGACCAGGGCGCCGTCGGTCAGGGCGGCATGGCCGGTCACGACCACTTCGGCACCGGCACTGACGCCGTCGAGGACCTGGATGCGCTTGCCGCTTTCGTAGCCGGTTCGGATCGGCGTGCGTTGCGCCTTGCCGTCGACGATGACATAGGCGATTTCCGCGTCGCGACTGCCGAGCACGGCGGTCTTGGGAATCAGCACGGCATTGGCGAGATGCAGGAAGGCGATATCCATGCGCGTGAACAGGCCCGGTCGCAGGCTGCGGTCGCGGTTGTCGACGCGTACGGTGACCTTGACCGTGCCGCTTTCGCGATCGACCACCGGCGCGACGCGTTCGATGCGCGCATCGAAATGGCGACTGCCGAGCGCGTCGACGGTGAAATCGACCGGCTGTCCGGCGGCCAGGGCGACGGCGTCGCGTTCGGGAACGCGCAGGTCGGCGCGCAGGTCGGAAAAATCGGCCACGTCGAAAACGGGGTCGTTGGCGGCCAGCAACTGGCCCTGCTTGATCCAGCGCCGCGTCACCACGCCGTCGAACGGGGCGCGGATTTCGCTCTTGGCGACGACCACGCGGGCCAGGGCCACCTCGGCGCGACGCACGGCGTACTCGGATTCGGCCTGATCATGGCTGGTTGCCGCGATCAGCTTGCGGGCAAGCAACTTCTCGCCGCGGTCGACATCGTTCTTGCGGCGTTGCAGGTCGGCCTCGGCTTCGCGCAACTGGAGACGGCTATGGGTCGCATCGACCCGCGCCAGCAGCTGGCCCTTGCGCACGCTGTCGCCTTCCTCGACCAGCAGTTCGAGCACGGTGCCCGGCACTTCGCTGACGATCTTGGCTTCGTGTTCGGCCTGCAGTGTGGCGGTGGCCGCATAGCGGGCTGTCAGGTCGCCCTGCTCGACGCGTGCCGTCTCGACCGGCTGACCCTCTTCGGCGGCCGTCTTTTCAGCGGCGGCCGCAGTCTTGGGGGCGGGCGCGGAGCCACCCGAGCAGCCGGCAAGGGCAGCGATCAGGGCCAGGGACAAGGACAACAAGGGGGTCAGGCGGGACATCGCAGTGACTTCTCAAGTAGTGTTGTAGGTAACTATAACACCAAAACTCATCGTGTCAAGGGTCGGGCGGGCGGCGAGTCTGGGGGAATGGTGCCGTGGCCGCGCCTGCCGAAGGTATCGGGTCATGGTGTCGACGATCTGAGATGCACGCGGAGCGGAATAGGTTGCGCCAGGGGCCGATTGTGTGCAGTGCAGCATTGGATGTTGCTAAGATGCCGCGAATATCTGCCGCGCGTGTCTTTCCATGCCCCATCGCCCCGTGTCGACCAGTTCGCGACTCGCCGAAGTCCGCTATGAAATTCGTGGGACGCTGAGCCATCGCGCGCGCGACCTCGAAGCCGAAGGCCGGCGGATCGTCCGCCTCAATATCGGCAATCCCGGTGCATTCGGTTTCGAGGCGCCCAAACACATCCGGGAATCGGTGACACGTTCGCTGCCGAACAGCGAGGCCTACTGCCAGCAACAAGGATTGCCGATGGCCCGCGAAGCCATCGCGGCGCAGCAGCGCATGCGCGGCTCGCTGTCGGTCGACGCCGAGCGCGTGTTCATCGGCAATGGCGTCAGCGAGCTGATCGATCTGGCCTTGCGCGCCCTGCTCGAAGCGGGTGACGAAGTGCTGGTGCCGGCGCCCGACTATCCGTTGTGGACGGCCGCCACCATCCTCAATGGCGGCAAGGCGGTGCACTATCCCTGTCCGGCCGGTCGTGGCCACTTGCCTGATGTCGAGGAAATGGCGGCCCTGATCACACCGCGCACGCGCGCGATCGTGCTGATCAATCCGAACAATCCGACCGGCGCCACGTATCCTCGCGAACTGCTCGGCGCCATCGTCGCCTTGGCCGAGCGCCACCAACTGGTCCTGCTGGCCGACGAGATCTATGACGGCATCCTCTACGACGGGGCGCGCTTCGAGCCGCTCGCGGCGCTGGCGGGCGACGTGCCATGCCTGAGCTTTGGCGGCCTCAGCAAGGTCCATCGCGCCTGCGGCTACCGGGTC
Source organism: Dokdonella immobilis (assembly GCF_900115085.1). Taxonomy (GTDB): domain Bacteria; phylum Pseudomonadota; class Gammaproteobacteria; order Xanthomonadales; family Rhodanobacteraceae; genus Dokdonella; species Dokdonella immobilis. The sequence continues at coordinate 185,308 of NZ_FOVF01000002.1, forward strand.
GGCTGGTTCAGCGTCTCGGGGTCCAGGGCGCGCGTGGTCGACATGCTGCATGCCTTCGATCTGCTCGCCGCGCTGCGTCTGTGCGGCAACGTGCCGGGTCAATGGGCCATCGAGCCGGCCCTGCAGGGCGCCGATACGATCTCCGCGCTGACCGCTCCGGGCGGACGCCTGCATGACTCGCGGCGCGCCGTGCTCGAAGCAGTCGAGCGCAGCCGCTTTCTCCGCGTGGTTGCCCCGGCCGGCGCGCTGTACGCGTTTCCCGGCGTCGACACGGCGCTGATTCCCGACTTCGACGACGAAGCGTTCGCGCTGCACCTGCTCGAAACCGAAGACGTGCTGATCGTTCCGGGCTCGAGCTTCAACGTCCGCTACCGCAACCATTTCAGGATCACCCTGCTGCCACGGGCCGAGGTGATCGCCGACGTGTTCGGACGCATCGAACGGGCCCTCGTGCGTACGGCCGAGGTTCGCTCCACGGCACGCCAGGTCGCCTGAGGCGGACGAGGATGCCGCAATCGGCGTCAGCCATCCCGGCGCGGTTCCTCGCCCTCGGTGATTCCTACACGATCGGCGAGGGTGTCGCCGCGGGTTTGCGCTGGCCGGACCAGCTGGTTGCGCGACTGCGCGAAGCTGGCATCGATATCGAAGCCGCCGAGATCATCGCCACCACGGGCTGGACCACGGATGAGCTGCTCGAAGGAATCGCAGCCGCCAGGCCGGCACCGCCCTATGCGCTGGTCAGTCTGCTGATCGGGGTCAACAACCAATACCGCGGCCGTTCGGCGGATGAGTACGGCGAGGAATTCGCCGCATTGCTCGATCGCGCCGTCGGCTTCGCCGGGGGCGAGGCCCGGCGCGTCCTCGTGCTCTCGATTCCGGACTGGAGCGTCACTCCGTTCGCCGCCGAGCGCGGTACCGATCCGATTGCGGTCGCTGCCGCCATCGATCGATTCAACGCGATCAACCGGGAGCGGGCCGAGAATCGCGGTGCGCACTGGATCGACGTCACCGACCTGTCGCGTGACGGCGGCCGCACCCTGCTGGTCGAGGACGGCCTGCATCCCTCGGCCAATCAATACGCCTTGTGGGTCGACCGCGTTTTTCCGGTTGCCAGCGCCATCCTCGGCGCACGCGACGCCTGAGCCCTGGCCCGCGCGCCCGCGGCACCCCAAGGGGCACCGCGGTGCTGGTGCTCAACCGCCGACGAGTTCGTAGACGACGATCGTCACCGTCGCCTTGGCCGTGCCGCCGCGGCCGTCGGAAACCGTGTACTCGAAGAAGTCGTGCCCGGAAAAGCCGTGGATCGACTGGTAATGCACGGTGTTGTCCGCGTTGATCGTGATGACTGCATTGCCGGGCCCGGTGTGTTCGACCGAGACGACGCTCAGCGGGTCGCCATCCGGGTCGCTGTCGTTGGCGAGCACGTCGATATCGGTGTCGTAGCCCTTGAGTACGCCACCGTCGTCGTTGACAGCGACCGGCATCTGGTTCGATGCCGAGGCCGGGTTCACGGTCACGCTGACGTTCGCCGTGGCCGTGCCGCCGCGGCCATCGCTGATCGTGTAGGTGAAGCTGTCGCTGCCCGAGTAGCCTGGCGCGGGCGCGTAGCTGACGCCGCCCGCGCCGATGACGGCCGTCCCGTGCGCAGGCGTGGAGACGGCGGTGATCGTCAGCGTATCGTTGTCCGGGTCGCTGTCGTTGGCGAGCACGTCGATCACGGTGGCCGCGGATTCGAAGTCGACCGTGACCGCGTCATCGGCGGCCAGCGGAGCACCGTTGAGATACACGCGCGGCCCCAGTGTGGTCGTCGATGTCTGTTCCTCGAACTTGTACACATCGACCGTGCGCTTGTGCTCGGCCGGGTTGCGCAATGCGCGCTCGATCCAGGCCGGATTGGCCTTGACCGGTTCGCGCACCCATTCGACCTTTTCGGCGGCCGGTGCCGGCTCGGGCGCCGGCACCACGGTTTCCTCGATGGTCAGGAACTCGACGTCGACGCGGCGATTCTTCTGCCGGTTCTCGGCCGTGTCGTTCGGGTGGCCCGGGTTGCGCTCGCCTTCACCGCGGGTGTCGATCTGGTCGGCCGGGATGCCGCGGCTGACCAGATGCGCCTTGGCGCTTTCGGCGCGGCGTTCGGACAGGCCCTGGTTGTAGGCGTCGGTGCCGATCGAATCGGTATGGCCGACGACGCTGACCCGGCTGACCCGGCTCGTCGAATTGAGCTTGTCGACCAGTTCGTCGAGGGCGGCGATCGCATCGGGGCGCAGGTCGGCATGATCGAAACCGAAAAACGCGTCGCCATCGAGGCGCACTTCGTTACGGATCACCTGAGGTTCGGAGGGCGTCGTTGCCGGCTCGGCCGGGGTCTTCACTTCGACCAGGCGGAACGGTTCGCGGGCGCGGTAGTTCTGGCCGAAATCGTAGCGGGCCAGCAGCCAACCGCGGGTGTCGGACTTGTCGGTCTCGAAATCGCCGGACTTGCGCGCGAACTCGCCCTGCAGCGACAGGCTGAACGGGCTGTTGCGGAACAACTTGTCGAGTCCGAGCGAGAAGGTCGTCTGGTCAGAGCTGTACTTGCCCTTCTCGTAGTCGAAGCCGGCCCGCACGCGCAGCAGGGGTTCGTCGAAATAGGCGCCGAAGCGCAGGCCCGCGCCATTCTCGTAGGGGTGTTCGAAGAAGCGGGTCAGGGTCTCGATGGTCTGGGTCTGGGTATAGTCGCCGGTCGAGTCGCTGCCACTCAGTGTGGTCGTGTCGCTGACCAGTCGTGTATCGACCAGGCGCGTGCCCGATGTGGCGTGGCTGAAGTAGCCGCTGAAGAACAGGTCGTTGCGCTCCCAGCCGAGGCCAAGGGTCGCCTTGCGGTCCTTGTAGGCATTCTGGTCGCCGGCGCCGAAGAATTTCCAGACCGTCGCCGTGCTGCTCTGCGGGTTGCCGGAGAGGCGGTTGTAGCCGAGCTGGAGCCCGCCCGAACCACCCTGGCCCAGCCACAGTTCGGCCAGCCAGGCCGAACTGTCGGTCTTGCCGAGAATGGCCAGGATTTCGCCGAGGACGTCGCCGTCGTCGTTGATGCCCAATGACACGCGGGCGTTCGATCCGACATAGGTCAGCGGGATCGCGGCGTCTCCTGCCGCCTGTTCGGAGCTGGGTTGCGCGTTCGCCGAAGCAGCGAGTGCGAAGGCGATGCAAAGCGGCAACTTGCGGATCATGTCACTTCCCCTGACGTTGGCTGGTCCCCTGAACTTCCAATTATCCTGTATTTTCGCGGCGCGGCAAAACCTCCGTGCGCCGGCAGGTATGGCGGCGCGGTTTCGATCCGGACCCTTGTGCATCCTGGCCTGCGCACCCACATGCATGCATGCGCAGGGCCATGCCTCGTGACCGAGGATTTGCCCGTCCCATCGAACCCGCCCCGAGGTAACGTCATGTCCAGCCAAGAACCCGTCCGTCAGCGCATCGAGTCGATGCTGGCCAGCAACCGCATCGTCCTTTTCATGAAGGGCACGCGCGACGCGCCGAGCTGCGGTTTTTCGGCCGCCACTTCCGGCGTCCTCAACGACCTCCTCGACGATTACTTCACCGTCGACGTACTCGCCGACGAGGCGATCCGCCAGGGCATCAAGGAATATGGCAACTGGCCGACCATTCCCCAGCTCTATGTCGATGGCGAACTGGTCGGCGGCGCGGACATCGTCCAGGGCATGGCGGCCAGTGGCGAGCTGCACAAGCTTCTTGGCGTGCCCGAGCCCGACCGCACCCCACCCGAAATCAGCATCAGCGACGAGGCCGCGACCCAGATTCGGGCCGCTCTGGCTGACGCCGAAGGCATGGGTCTGTTCCTTGCCATCGACGGCCGCTACCACCCGCAGTTCCAGCTGCGCGAGATCCAGGGCGGCGAAATCCGCGTCAGCGCGAATGGCATCGATGTCCACTTCGATCCGGCCAGCGCGCAGCGCGCGCGCGGAGCGCGCATCGGCTGGACCGAGACCGCCCAGGGCGAGGGCCTGTCCATCGACCTTCCGGCTGCGCCGCCCAAGGTGCACGCGCTCGATGTGCATGCGCTGAAGAAGCTCCTCGACGAGGGCCGCGTCACCGTGATCGACGTGCGGCCGGCCGACGAGCGTGCGCGTGCGCCGTTCGCCGGTGCCGAAGTGCTCGATGCCGAGTCGCACGCGCGCCTGGTCAAGCTGCCGGTCGACACCCCATTGGCCTTTCTCTGCCACCATGGCAATTCGAGCCGGCGTGCCGCCGAGCATTTCCGCGAGCATGGCTTCCGTTCGCTGCACAACATCGAGGGCGGCATCGACGCGTGGTCGCGGGAGATCGACCCGACCGTGCCGGCGTACTGAACTACGAGCAGGTTCGTTGCATCGCAGCATGGGTTATTCGAACGCTGCACCTATACTCCTGATCAGCGTGATGCTGTGCATTGCGTCACGCCGTGCGACCTTGGGCACATCGATGCAGGAGTAAGCCAATGCGTGCAACTGCCACCGCCTTAGTTTGCCTCCTCCTGGGCGCGTGCGCAGGCGGAGGGCCGGAGAAGCTGGTGGCCGACGCCTGCGTCAAGGAAGTCGATCAGCGCCTGGCCGGCAAGACCTACGAGGTCGATGCCGACAAGCTGCTGACCAGCGCCGCCAAGGCGGATGCGGCCGACACCTATCAGGTATCGGGGCCGGTCGTATTCGATCGCGGCCTGGCATCTGAATTCACCCAGATGCTCAAGTGCAAGGCGCGCGTCGACGGCAAGACCGCCAGCGTGATCTCGATCGAGTTCATCTGGAGCATGGAAGACCTCAAGAAAGCCGAGTAGCTCCGCTCCGCCGGCAGGACCGGACGCCGGGCAATTGTGGCTTGGCTCGCGGCTGGTTAGGCTGCAGGTCCGCTGCCGGACCGTGCGATGCCCGTCGACTACCTGAAACGAATCCTCACCTCGCGCGTCTACGACGTGGCCCGCGAAAGCGAACTCGAGATTGCGCCGGGGCTGTCCGCCCGGACCGGCTGCACGGTGCTGCTCAAGCGCGAGGACAACCAGCCGGTGTTCTCGTTCAAGCTGCGCGGCGCCTACAACAAGATGGCGACGCTGAGCCGGGCCGAGCTCAAGCGCGGCGTCATCGCGGCCTCGGCCGGCAACCATGCCCAGGGCGTCGCCCTGGCTGCGGCCAGGCTCGATTGCAGGGCCGTGATCGTGATGCCGGTGACCACGCCGCGGGTCAAGATCGATGCCGTGCATGCGATCGGCGGAGCGCGCGTCGAGATCGTCCTGCATGGCGAATCCTATTCGGATGCCAAGGCGCATGCCGATGCGTTGGCCACGCGTCGTCGCCTCGTCTTCGTGCATCCGTTCGACGATCCCGATGTGATCGCCGGGCAGGGCACGATCGGCATGGAAATCCTGCGTCAGCATCCGGATCCGATCGAGGCGATCTTCGTCGCCATCGGTGGCGGCGGACTGGTTTCGGGCATCGCCGCCTATGTCAAGGCGATCCGGCCCGGGATCCGCATCATCGGCGTACAGGCACTCGATTCCGATGCCATGGCCCGGTCGCTCGCCGCGGGCCGGCGCATCACGCTCAAGGACGTTGGCCTGTTCTGCGACGGCACCGCGGTCAAGCAGGTCGGCAAGGAAACGTTCCGCCTCTGCCGTGAACTGGTCGACGAGATCGTGCGCGTCGACGCCGACGCGGTGTGCGCGGCGATCAAGGATGTCTTCCAGGATACGCGCAGCATCCTCGAACCGGCCGGCGCCCTGGCCGTGGCCGGGATGAAGGCCTGGACCGCGCAGCATGGCTGCCGTGGCAAGACCGTGGTCGCGGTCGCCTGCGGCGCCAACATGAATTTCGACCGGCTGCGCTTCGTCGCCGAGCGCGCCGAAGTCGGCGAGGCGCGCGAATCGGTGCTGGCGGTGACCATTCCCGAGCAGCGCGGGTCGTTCCGTCGCTTCTGCACGGTGCTCGAGGGTCACAGCATCACCGAGTTCAACTACCGCATGGCCGACGGCGCCCAGGCCAACCTGTTCGTCGGCTTGCAGGTCGCCGGTGCGGGCGATCATGCACGCACCATCCGGGCCTTGCGTGCCGAGGGCTTCGCCACGCTCGACCTGAGCACGGACGAGCTGGCCAAGCAGCACCTGCGCCACATGATCGGCGGCCGCTCGGCCGATGCCCATGATGAACTGCTGTATCGATTCGAGTTTCCGGAGCGCCCCGGCGCCTTGCTGCGCTTTCTTTCGGCGATGGACCCAGGATGGAATATTTCACTGTTCCATTACCGGAACGAAGGCGCCGACTATGGCCGCATCCTGGTCGGCATCCAGGTGCCGCAAGCGGACATGAAGGACTTCCGCGCGTTTCTCGGCAGGCTCGGCTATCCGCACGACGACGAGAGCGCGAACCCGGCCTATCGCCTGTTCCTGCGCGGGGCCGACGACAACGCCTGACGCCGGGATTGCGGCCGGCGGGTGCATGACGGCATCCGTGGCAATGCCGTCCCGCAACGCGCGGCCGCAGGTGCGAGCTTGGCGTCGCGACGTGCGCCTGGCGCATAATCGAGCGGTCTTCCCGAGGAGCCCGGCTCATGTGGATTGCACTCGCACTGGCGATCGTGGTGTTACTCGTGCTCGCATTTCGTGGGTTCGGCTTCCTGGCCTGGACTGGCGCCGCGGCGATCCTCCTGGTCGGCTGGCGCTTGTACGGCATCGCTTCGCCCTCGCTGTTCATGGCGGTCACGGCGGGCCTGATCCTGGTCGCTGCCGTATTCGGCCTGCCGCCGCTGCGCCGCGTGCTGATATCGCGTTTCGTCATGCCGGTGTTCGCCAAGGTGCTGCCGCGGCTCGGCGATACCGAACGCGTCGCCCTCGAGGCCGGCACGGTGTGGTGGGACGCCGACCTTTTCTCGGGCATGCCGGACTGGCAGAAGCTGCTCGATTTCGAGGCGCGCCCGCTCAGCGACGACGAACAGGCCTTCCTCGACGGGCCGGTCAATGATCTCTGTGCGGCGATCGACGACTGGCAGGTCTACCAGGACCGCGATCTGCCCCCCGAGGTCTGGGCACTGATCCGCAAGCACCGCTTGTTCGGCCTGATCATTCCGAAGGAATACGGCGGCCACGGTTTTTCGGCGCTGGCCCAGTCGCGCATCGTCACGCGTATTTCGAGCCGTTCGGTGACCGCTGCGGTGACCGTGATGGTGCCGAACTCGCTCGGTCCCGGCGAACTGCTGATGCATTACGGCACCCAGGCGCAGAAGGATCGCTATCTGAGGCGCCTCGCCGAGGGCGAGGAGATTCCGTGTTTCGCCCTGACCGGCCCCGAAGCAGGATCGGATGCCGCGGCGACCCAGTCCGAAGGCATCGTCGAGAAGCGCACGATCGACGGCCGCGAAGTGCTCGGCCTGCGCCTGAACTGGATGAAGCGTTACATCACCCTGGCTCCGGTGGCGACCCTGGTCGGTCTCGCCTTCCGCCTCAAGGACCCCGACCATCTGTTGGGCGACGAGGTCGATCGCGGCATCACCTGCGCGCTGATACCGCGCGATACCCCGGGCGTCGAGATCGGCATGCGCCACGATCCGATGGGCGTGCCATTCCACAACGGCCCGACCATTGGTCGCGATGTCTGGGTGCCGATCGACGCGATCATCGGCGAGCGCGATGGGGTCGGCCATGGCTGGCGCATGCTGATGGAATCGCTCGCCGCGGGGCGCTCGATTTCGCTGCCGGCGCTGAGCATCGGCGCGGCACAGATGGCGACCCGCATCTGCGGCGCCTATGCGACCGTGCGCGAACAGTTCGATACACCGATCGGGCGTTTCGAAGGCATCGAGGAACCGCTTGCGCGCATCGCCGGCATGACCTACCTGATGACGGCGACGCGGACCCTGACGTGCGGCGCGCTCGATGCCGGCGAGAAACCGGCGGTGATCGGATCGATCGCCAAGGCCTACCTGACCGAAGGCATGCGCCAGGTCATCACCGACGCGATGGACATCCGCGCCGGCAGCGCGATCCAGCGTGGACCCCGCAATATGTTGTCGCGTTCCTGGGATGCGGTGCCGATCGGCATCACGGTCGAGGGTGCGAACATCCTGACCCGTTCGATGATCGTCTACGGCCAGGGCGCGATCCGTTGCCATCCATTCGTGCACAGGGAGATCGAGGCGGTTGCGAAGAACGACCTGAAGGCCTTCGACCAGGCCATCTTCGGGCACGTCAACCTGCTCTTCACGCGCGCCGTGCGGGCCACGTTGCTGGCCCTGTCCGGGTCCCGCCTCGCCGGCGTGCCGCAGACCGAGGACACCGCGCGCTACTACCAGCACCTGTCGCGTTTCTCGGCGGCTTTCACGATCCTCTCCGATACCGCGATGGGCACGCTCGGCGGCACGCTGAAGCGGCGCGAGAAGATCTCCGGGCGCCTGGCCGATGCCCTGGCCTTCCTGTATCTCGCCTCTGCCGCACTCAAGCGCTACCACGACGAGGGCAAGACCACGGCCAACTTCGGGCTCGTGCGCTGGTCGGTCGAACTGTGCCTGTACCGCATCCAGGAAGCCCTGCTCGGCGTGCTCGAAAACCTGCCGAATCGCACCGCGGCCTGGTTGCTGGACCTGCTGATCTTTCCCCTCGGTGCGCGCTTCCGTCCACCCGCGGACCGACTCGGCGCGCGCGTCGCCCGCGATATCCTCGAGGACCGCGAGGCGCGCAGGACCCTGACCGAGGACGTGTACGTTCCGGCCGGCGACCAGCCCGGGCTGGGTCGACTCGAAGCCGCGCTCGACAAGGCCGTCGCCGCCCTGCCGATAGAAACCAAGCTGCGTGACGCAGTCCGCGCCGGCAAGCTCGATCGAGCGCCGGGCCACATGCTCGATGACACCGGCCTGGCTGCCGGCATCATCACCCGCGAAGAGTACGACCGGCTCAATGAAGCGCGCGACCTGCGCGACGAGGTGATCCAGGTCGATGCCTTCACACCCGAACAATTCCGGAGCCTGCGCTGATGGCGGAGCAGGCAGTCTGGTATTTCGATTTCATATCGCCGTTCGCGTATCTGCAGTTCGCACGCATGCGCGCGCTCGCCGGGAGATGGCCGATCACGCCGCGCCCTGTCGTGCTGGGCGCCGTACTCGCACATCATGGCCAGCTCGGTCCGGCCGAGATCCCGGGCAAGCGCGAGTTCACCTACCGCATGGTCCAGTGGAGCGCCGATACGCTGGGTATCGAGCTGCATTTCCCGCCGGCGCACCCGTTCAATCCGCTGGCCGCGTTGCGCCTGGCCATCGCCGGCGGCACGCGCTGGGAGAGCATCGGCGAAATCTTCGATCATCTCTGGAAGCAGGGTCACGCCGGTGATTCGGCGGCCGCTCTCGAAGCGCTCGGCAAGCGCCTTGGCATCGTCGACATCGAACCCGCAATCGCCGCGGCTGCAGTCAAGGAACAATTGCGCGCAAACACCGAAGAGGCGATCAGTCGTGGCGTATTCGGCGTGCCGACGCTCAGGCTCGGCAATCAGCTCTTCTGGGGCAATGACGCGACGCCGATGATCGAAGCAGCCCTGGCCGATCCCGAAATCTTCAGGCGCGGCGAGTATGCGCGCATCGCCACGCTGCCGAGCGCGGTGGCGCGCGTCCGCGATCGCGGCCAGGTCGGGTAGCGAAGGACGGGCAAAGTTGTCCGCGCGCTGAACGGTTTTCGAATCGATTACGAGGCGTTCACGTTTCTCCGGTTCCAATGCGCCGCGTGGCGTCCGGATCGTTGCGAACCGGCACCGGGCGAGCCGCCGACCAACTGGAGGAAAACCGATGAAGAACCTGATGCTCGTATCAATGATCGCCCTGACCCTCGGCCTGGGGGCCTGCAGTCAGCAGGATTCCGCGGTCGAAGCGCAGCGCCATGTGGAGCAGGCGCGCCAGCAGGCCGCCGAGGACCTGGCCAAGGCACAGCAGGAAGCCAGCGCGCAGGCTGCCGAAGCGCAACGGAAGCTCGATGCGGCCCGCGAAGAAGCGCGCGCCGACGTGGCGAAGGCCGATACCGAGGCCAACGAGAAGATCAATTCGGCGACCGGTGACGCGCTCGATGCGGCGAAGGAAGCGCGCAGCGATGTCGCCGAGGTCGAGGCCGATGCCATCAACACCCAGGCCAAGGCCGACTACGACGTGGCCGTGGCCAAGGCCGACGCGGAACTGAAGGTCGCCGTCGAACGCTGCGAGACGATGGATTCGGCAAAGGTCGGTCCGTGCAAGGACCAGGCAAACGCTGCCCATGACATCGCCAAGCAGAACGCCAAGCGTGCCCTCGATGACGCGCAGGCCGCTGCCGAGGATGCCAAGCGCTGAGAGGCAGTTCGGTGATAGGGTAATGGACGGGGGCGATCGGTATCGCCCCCGTTCCTGGAGAACCGGGCGTGATCTCGAACAGGCGGGCGACGGCACCCGTTCTTACCTGCCTGGCGGTGCTGCTGGCCGGCTCGGCGCCACTCCGGGCGCTTGAAGTGCGCAAGTGTGTGGGACCGGATGGCCGGGTCGCATTCCAGGACGGACCCTGCGCGCAAGGTGAATCGTCCAGCCTTGTCCGCCTGCCCGATGATCCGCATGCGGACGTCGTGCGCGAACCCGAGGTCGAGGCACCGCCCCCGCCGACCAAGCCGCCTGCAATCAACGCAGATCCGATGCCGCCTGCCGACTCCCCGGTGCCGGCGCAATCCATCTGCGTCCGCGAGGACGGAAGCCGTTACCTGAGCGAGAGCGGACGCGGTGAGCGGCGGGCCGTTCCGCTCGGCATGCTCGGTATCCCCTCCGGAACGCTCGCCGATGCCTACGGCGGACGCGACGGGATCGGGGTTTCCGCACCGGGCCTTCGCGAAATTCCGCACGATCGCTCGTCGCGCGGCTCGCCTGGCGCGCTCTACGTATGGGTCGAGGATCCGTGCCGGCTCGAGTCCGGGAACGCGCTTTGCTCGTTCTATGCGGTGCGCATCGATGCGGTGCAGCGGCGTCTGCGCCTGGCCTTCAGCGACGAGGCACCGGCCATCCGTGCCGAACTGGAGTCCTGGCGCCTGCGCGCGGCGCCATGCGGAAACTGAGTCGCCGCGAGGGACTCAGGACGTCAGCGCGAATGGCGCGGCCGGCGCGTGACGGCGTTCCAGGTCGAGCAGGAAGCGCTTGGCGGGCAGTCCGCCGCCGTAGCCGGTCAGGCTGCCGTCGGCACCGATCACGCGATGGCAGGGCACCACGATGGCGAGCGGATTGGCGCCGTTGGCTAGGCCCACGGCACGACTCGCTTTCGGGTTGCCGATCCGGCGCGCCAGTTCGGCGTAGCTGATCGTGCTCGCGTAGGGAATGTCGCAGAGCGCATTCCAGACGCGACGCCGGAACGCGCTGCCTTCGGGCGCGAGCGGCAGGTCGAAATCGATCCGCTCGCCGTCGAAGTAGGCTTCGAACTGCCGACGTGCTTCGGCCAGTGCCGTGCGGTCGCGTCGCCACTCGGGCGCAAGCGGGCGCGGATGGCGTGCATCGGGCAGGTCGACCCGGATCAGGGCTTCGCCGTTGCCGACGAGCAGGATGCGGCCGATCGGAGTATCGAGGGTGTCGTAGTACATGAGCGGTCTTCCATTCAGTTTGCGCTGCGCCAGAGCAGCATCACGGCATAGGCGCGCCAAGGGCGCCAGGCTTCGGCGATCGACGCCATCGCGCGCTCGCTGATCGGCGTGCCGTCGCCGGCGATCTTGCGCAGCACGAGGTCACCGGCGGGAAACGCATCCGGCTGCGACAGCGCGCGCATGGCGACGTAGTGCGCGGTCCATGCGCCGATGCCGGGCAGAGCGACGAGGCGTTCCACGAACGGCTCCAGTGGCTGGTGCGCGGCGAAATCGATGCGACCATCGAGGCAGGCCTGGGCCAGTCCGCGGATCGTCGATGCACGGGCGCGCGGCAGGCCGATCGCTTCGAGCGGGGCATCGGCCAGATCGGCCGGCTGCGGAAAGTGCGCGCCGAGTCCGAGCGGCCGCGCCGTCTCGTGCGGCGAGCCATGGCGCTCGACGATGCGCGCCGCAAGCGTGCGTGCTGCGGCCACCGAAATCTGTTGACCGAGGACTGCGCGCACGGCGAGTTCGAAGCCGTCCCAGGCGCCTGGCAGGCGCTGCCCGGGCCAACGCCGGGCGACCGCGCGCAGGCGCCGCTCGCGTTGAAGTGCGCCGCTGATTGCGGCCGGATCGGCGTCGGTGTCGAACATGCGACGAACGCGCGATACGACCTGGCCGAGTCGGGCCGGACGCACCCCGTGCACACGAAGACGCAAGGCGGAATCGTTGCTCGCCCGGGATACGTCGATCCAGCCCGCTTCGCCATCGACGACGATGCTGCGCCGGTAGCCGTTGGCGTCGATGCACTCGACGCCGGGAATGGCGCGGCGCTCGTAGAAGGCCAGCAGGGCTTCGAAGTCGTAGGGCTCGCGGTACGGCAGGCGCAGGTCGATGGCGTCGTTTGTGCTCGTCGACGTGCGGCCGCGGCGGAAGTCGCGGGGCGGCTTGCCGTAGGCATCGAGGAAGGCCGAGTTGAAGCGGCGCAGGCTGGCGTAGCCGGCCGCACCCGCGATCGAAGTAATCGCCAGGTCCGTCTCGCTGAGCAGTTGCTTGGCGAACAGCAGGCGCCGCGTCGCGGCGACCTCGAGCGGACTGGCGCCGAGTTCCTGGTCGAACAGCCGGCGCAAATGGCGTTCGCCGACGCCGACGCGACGGGCCAGGGCGCTGACCGGACGCTCGTCGAGCGCACCCTGTTCGATCAGGCGCAGCGCGCCGGTGACGAGCGCGCTGCCGGCGTGGTGCAGTGGTGAGCCGGGCGCCGCCTCCGGACGACAGCGCAGGCAGGGCCGGAACCCGGCCGCAGCGGCTGCGGCGGCGCTCGCGTAGTAGACGATGTTGCGGGCCTTCGGCGTCGGCGCCGGGCAGACCGGCCGACAGTAGATGCCGGTCGTCTTCACGGCCGTGAAGAACAGGCCGTCGAAGCGCGCATCCCGGGTCAGGCGCGCCTGTTCGCAGATGGCGGGATCGAGCGTCTTGCTGGCGGATTCGGTCTGCATGGTGTGCGCATGCTACCGCGATCGCCGTTGTCGACTCGCCAAATTCGGCCACGAATGCGGGCACCCGGCGCGGGCGCCGAAATCGGTCGACCGTGCTGTTCCGGGAAGTGCCAGACCAGACACCGAAGGGGCGCGGGTAATTCCGCCGTCTCCGATGCAGCAGGCCCACAGTCGTCATCGGCGCGAATGCGGGAGGTTAAAGGAGCGCACCGCGAGGTCGCTGCGCACGCATGCGCAACGATGCGGATCAGAACCCGTAGCGCAGGAAGCCACCATCGACGGCGATGCATTCGCCGGTGACATAGGACGCAGCGGGCAGGCACAGGAACGCGATCGCGGCGGCGACTTCGACCGGATCGCCGATGCGCCGCATCGGCGTGCGTTCGAGCACCTCCTCGAGGTACTCGGGATCGGCCAGCACCGGCTCGGTGCGCTGGGTGCGGACGTACCATGGCGCGACTGCATTGACGCGGATGCCGTCCTCCGCCCACTCGCAGCTGAGGTTGCGGGTCAGCTGGTGCAGGGCGGCCTTGGTCATGCCGTAGGGCGAGCCGGTTCGTACCGCGGTGCTTCCTGAGACCGAGCCGACGTTGACGATCGCGGCGTTCGCGTGCTGGACCAGTTGCGGATGGGCGAGGCGACACATCTCGAAAGCGGAAACCAGGTTGATGCCGATCAACGCGCGGACTTCTTCCTCGGCGTAATCGAGGGTCGCCTTGCGCGTATTCGTGCCGACGTTGTTGACCAGCAACGATAGTTCGAGTCCTAGATCAGCGATGAAGTCGAACACCTCGAGGCGTTGTTCGTGTTCGCTGACATCGGCGGCGAATGCCCGCAGCGTGGTGTCCGGAAACTCCTCGGCCAGTTCGTTGCGGATCGCCTCGAGATGCCCCTCGTCGCGGGCCACCATGACCACGTCGGCGCCGAGCATCGCCAGCTCACGCACCGTGGCCAGGCCAATGCCGCGGCTGGCGCCGGTGACCAGGGCGGTCTGTCCATCAAGTCGCCAGCGGGACGGATTCATCGTTCGGATTTCCATCTTGTCCGCGGCCGGATCGCGGTGCAGACTGCAGCCGTTCCGTTGCCGTGCGAGGAAACCATGTTACGACAAACCCTGCGGGTCACCGCAATCGCGGCCGCACTCGGCCTGCTCGCGGCCTGCTCATCGTCGGCGCCGGATTCGAACGAAGCGCAGTCAAAGCCGTCCGCCGATGCCCCGGCGCAAGCGGCGAAACGCCCGGCCACCGTATTCGACGATCAGCTCAAGGCTCTCGACAAGGCGAAATCCGTGGAAGGGACGCTGAAGCAGGAGCAGGCCGATCGCGACAAGGCGATCGAGGATGCCGGCGGCTGATCGTCGGCGCGTGACCGCGTTGCCGCCCGAATCGCGGCGGCAGCGGTCGACCTTACTGCAGGGTGCAGAAGCAATGCGCGACCACGCCGTAGCGATTGCCGCCGAGATTGCGTAGCAGGGCCAGCGTGCGTTCGAGTTCGGCATTGCCGAGCAGGTGCCGCGGCAGTGCCGATAATCCCGACCAGCGACCGAGGCTGACCGCCGCTTCGCTGTTGCTCAGGGTCAGGGCGAAGCGCTCCCACGCGCTGAGCTCGCGTTCGACGTAGCGAACGTGGTAGTCCGCGGCAACATCCGCGCGCGCGGCGGCGGAAGCGATCGCTTCCTGCAGGCCACCGAGCTTGTCGACCAGGCCGCGCTCCTTGGCCTGCGAGCCGCTCCAGACCCGACCCTGCGCAATCGCGTCGATCTGCTCGGGCGTCTTGCCGCGCGCCTGGGCGACCTTGCCGATGAAATCCCGGTAGCCCTTCTCGATCACGCTGGTGATGATCGTCTCGACCTTCGGGTTGAACGGGCGGCGGATGTCGAACGCGCCGGCGATGGGCGTCGTTGCCACGCCATCGGTGTGCACGCCGAACTTCTCCAGGGTGTCCGGAATGGTGACGAACATGCCGTAGATTCCGATCGATCCGGTAATCGTGGTCGGTTGCGCCCAGATCTCGTTGGCATTCATCGAGATCCAGTAGCCGCCACTGGCGGCGACGTCGCCCATCGAAACCACGACCGGCTTGCCGGCACCCTGGATCAGCTCGATTTCGCGGCGGATCATCTCGGAGGCGTAGGCGTCACCACCCGGTGAGTCGACGCGCAGGACGACGGACTTGATCCGGTCGTCCTCGCGTGCGCGACGCAGCAATTGCACGGTGGTCGTGGCACCGACCGACCCCTGGGCCCGTTCGCCCTGGACGATGTCGCCCTGGGCTACGACGACGCCGACCTGCGGGCGCAGGTCGGGCAGGTCGTCGCGCAACTGCATGCCGAGGTAGCGCTGCCAGCCGACCTGGCGGAACGATTCGCCGTCCTCATCCGGCCTGCCTTTCTTCTTGAGCAATTCACGGGCTTCCTCACGCGTCGCCAGCTGATCGACCAGGCCGCGATCGAGGGCCAGTTTGGCGAGATCGCCTCTGAACTGCGGAACGAGCGTATCGAGGTGACTGATGTCGTCGCTGATCTCGCCGGCATCGAGCTTGCGCATCGCGGCGATTTCATCGAGGAATTCGCTCCAGATGCCACCCATCCAGAACAGGTCGGCTTCCTTGGAGGCATCGGAGGCATGATTGAGGATGAACGGCTCGGCGGCCGACTTGTATTCGCCGACCTTGATCAGGTGCACGTCGACGCCTAGCTTGTCGAGGGCGTCGCGGTAGTAACTGCGATAGCTGGAAAAGCCTTCAAGCAGGACCGCGCCATCCGGATCGAGCAGGATCTCGTCCGCATGCGCGGCCAGGTAATACTGGCCCTGGCCCATGCCTTCGGAGAACACGACCACGTCCTTGCCGTGGTTGCGGAACCGATCGAGCGCCTGGCCGAGTTCGCGCAGGGTCGAGATGCCGGCACTGAACTGGTCCGGGATCAGTACGATGCGGTCGATCCGGTTGTCCACGGCGGCCGCCTCAATGACGCTCAGCAGGTCGCGCAGCTGCACTTCGTGGGGACTGTCGCCGGACAGGCTGCCGAGGGCGCGCTCGCCCGCGTCGGTGCTGTATTGTTCGACGATCAGGCCTTCCGGATCGAGCACGAGCGCCGTATGTGCGCCGATGATCGGTGCCGAGCGGAAGAACGCGGCGAACAGCAGGAACAGGACGATCACGAAGACCGCGTTGAAGATCAGCCGGCGGGTGAAATTCAGGGTGTTCCAGATGCCTCGGATCAGGCGAACGAACAGGCCCGGCGTGTTTTGCGACATGGTGCGACTCCGGCGCGGACCCGGGGTCCGACGGTGAAGGGTGCAGGTTAGCGGAACATCGGGCCGGGGGCATGGCCCGGACGCCACGGATCTGTCGGTGCCTCCGTTCAGACCGCGGCCGCATTGCGGTTGGCGATTCCCCAGAATCGCACGGTCAACAGCACAGCGGCAACGGTGAGGCCGGCGATCAGGCCCATCCACATGCCGCGGGCGCCGAGTCCGGCAGGGAACGCCAGCCACCAGCCAACCGGCATGCCGACGCCCCAATAGGCGAAACCGGTGATCAGCATCGGCAGACGCGTGTCCTTGAGTCCGCGCAGGGCACCATTCGAGGCGGCCTGGATGCCGTCGGAGAGCTGGAAGATCGCGGCCAGGGTCAGCAACTGCGCGGCCAGCGCGATCACCGCTGCATCGTCGGTGTACATCGAGGCGATGCGCTCGGGAATCGTGAACAGCAGGGTCGCCGACACGAGCTGCACGCCGAGGGTCAGGATCAGGCCGACAGTGCCGGCCTGGCGCACGCCGTGCGCGTCGCCGCGGCCGCGGGCATGGCCGACCCGCACGGTCGTCGCCATGGCGATGCCGAGCGGCACCATGAACGCCACCGAGGCGATGTTGATGGCGATCTGGTGCCCCGCGATGACGTCGGTGCCGAGCTTGCCGATGGCCAGGGCGACGGCCACGAACAGGCCCGCTTCCATCAGCAGGGTGACCGCGATCGGCATGCCGATGTGCATCAGTTCGCCGATCGTGCGCCAGTGCGGCGCGTCGTAGCGTTCGAGCAGGCGCAGTTCGCGATAGCGCTTGCGTCGGGCCAGGTAGACGGCGAAGGCCAGGCACTGCAGCCAGAGCACGATCGCCGTGGCCAGGCCGCAGCCGCGTGCGCCGAGCGAGGGCACGCCGAAGGCGCCGTACATCAGGGTGTAGCCGATCGGACCGAGCAGGGTCAGCCCGAGCAGGCTGAAGTACATGGTCGGCCGGGTCAGGCCCATGCCTTCGCTGAGGCCGCGCAGGACGAAGAACACCGACAGCGCCGGTGCTCCCCAGGCAATTGCGCGCAGGAAGGCGCCGGCATCGGCCACGAGGCTTGCATCGACGCCGATCAGGCCGAACAGGCCGGGCGCCACGAAGGCCGTCGCGAGGCCGAGGCCGATGCCGAGCGGCAGGGCCAGCCAGAGCGCCTGGCGGAACAGCGGGCCGATCTCATGCTCGCGGCCCGCGCCGCGCAACTGGGCAATCGATGGCTGCAGCGACATCATCATGCCGATGATGATGATGATCGAGAGCACCCAGACATTGCTGCCGAGGGCGACCGCACCGAGCGTGTGCGCGTTGAGATGGCCGGCCAGCACCGTGTCGATCAGGTTCATGCCGATCGTGGAGAGCTGACCGAGGACCAGGGGCAGGGCCAGACGCACGGTTGCGTCGAGTTCGCTGGCCAACCGGGGCCGGTCGGTGGATAGAATGGCGGTCATGGGAGGAGCTTCCTGCGGCCGCGGAGTATAACGGTGCCCCGGCGCCGGCGCTGAACGCGCCACCGATCCCGGCAGGGCCGACAGGCCGTGCCGCGACGAGTTTCCGAATCGATCTGTACGGAGTACACCTGATGCGCGTCATGCTGACCGGAGCCACCGGTTTCCTCGGCGGGCACCTGCTCGCGCAATTGCGCGCGCAGGCGGTCGAGATCACCGCGCTGGTCCGCTCGATCGAAGCCGGCGATCGGCTCAGGGCCTCGGGGGTCGACCCCGTTATCGGCTCGATCGAGGATCCGGCCTCGCTGCGCGAGGCCCTGGCCGAGCCGGCGGATGCGGTCTTCCATGTCGCCGCCGATACCAGCCAGTGGCGCGGCCACATCGATCGTCAGACCCGGACCAATGTCGAGGGTACACGCAACGTCATCGAAGCGGCCGAAGCCGCCGGCGTGCGTCGCCTCGTGCATGTTTCGTCGGTTTCCGCCTTCGGCCAGCAGGAAGAGATCCTGACCGAGGCCTCGCCGCGCCTCGGCAAGGACTCCTGGATCAACTACGAGCGAACCAAGGCCATCGCCGAGGAACGCGTTCTCGAAGCCGATGCGGCGGGCCGGATCGAGGCGGTGGTCCTCAACCCGGCGCATATCCTGGGTCCCGGCGACACCCACAACTGGGCACGCATGTTCCTGCTCATCGACCAGGGCAAGCTGCCGGGGGCGCCGCCCGGCTCGGGGGCGTTCGCCGATGTCCGCGAAGTCGCCGCCGCCGCGCTCGCGGCCTGGCGTCGACCGGCCCACGGCGAACAGTTCCTGCTCGGCGGCGCGCATGCGAGTTTCCTCGAACTGATCCAGGCGATCGCGACCGAGCTGGGCCGCAGCGCACCGGCCAAGCCGATGCCGGCCAGTTTCCTGCGCGGCTATGCGCGCGTTCTCGATGCGATCAGCCGGGTCACCGGGCGCGAGCCGGGCCTGACTCCGCAGGCGGTCTCCTTCACCTGCCACGACCTGCGCGTCGACTCTTCTAAGGCGGTGCTCGAACTGGGCTACCGCACCACGCCGCTGCCGACCCTCGTGCACGATACCTGCGAGTGGTTACGCGAACAGGGAATGCTGCTGCCGCGATGAACACCGGAATCGAACTGCCACCGCCACCGCCCCCGGCGCCCTCGGACGAACTGGCCGACGCCGAGTTCCCGCGGTCCGCCTCCGACCGTCCGGCACGCACCTGTCCGAATTGCGGTGCGCCCGCGCACGGACCGTTCTGTTATGCCTGCGGGCAATCCGAAAAGGGCATGATCCGCCATCTTTCCGAGGTCATGGTCGATCTCGCCGACATCGTCTTCAATGTCGATTCGCGGATATTCCGTTCGCTTGGCGATCTGTATTTCCGACCCGGCTATCTGACCACGGAATACCTGGCCGGACGCCGCGCCCGCTACGTGACGCCGTTCCGACTATTCTTCTTCCTTTCGATCATCGCCTTCTTTGCCATCCAGGCGTCGCTGCCGAAAATCGACCCGAACAATATCCAGTTCAACACCGATGACAGCATCGCCGAAGCGAAGACGCCCGAGGAAGTGAACAAGCGCGTCGAGGAGGCCCTGGCCGAGCTGACCGTGTCGAAAAACGTTCCCGGCCTGCCGGCCAAGGCGCAGCGGAAGATCGACCAGAGCATGCAGAAGATCCGCGATCGCGGCGCCAGCCGCATCAAGATCCTGGAGGAGCGTGCCGCCGCCAAAGCCAGCGGTGCCAAGGTCGAGGAGGACCAAGCCGACCCCGAGGTCACCCTGTTCTCGGTCGACGGCAAGCCATGGGACTTTAAAGCCAACCCGGTCCATGTCGACTGGCTTTCCGAAGGTCTCAACGAAAAGCTCAACGGCACGCTCGAGCACATGAAGGAGAACATTGAGCATTGGAAAACCGACCCCGGGCGCCTCGTGGCTGGCTGGTTCTCGGTGCTGCCGCAGACGCTGTTCGTGGTCATGCCCTTGTTTGCCGTGTTGCTCAAGTTCTTCTACCTGTTCAAGCGCCGGCTCTACATGGAGCATCTGCTGGTCGCCCTGCACAGCCACGCCTTCATCTTCCTGTCGGTTCTGGTCATCCTGCTGATCCAGTTCCTGCGCGGTCTCTCGGCCGGAATCGGCTGGCTCGAGGTCCTGCTCGGCTGGCTCCTCGCCGCGGCGTGGACCTGGCTGTTCGTGTACCTGCTGTTGATGCAGAAGCGGGTTTATCGCCAGGGCTGGCTGATGACGATCCTCAAGTACTGCGTGATCGGCTGGTGCTACTCGATCTTCCTGTCCCTCGCCCTCGTCGCTGCCGGACTGATCAGCCTCGCCTTGACCTGAGCGACTTAGCCCGCCGTCGCGGCTGGGGTTCCCGGAGGGCGCGGTTGGATGGCCGTGATGTGATCGGCGCGTGCATACCGGCCGATGGACCACCGTCGCACGTGCCGAGACGGCCCCGGATTTCGCCCGCGCCGCCCTCGTTCAGGCGGCCAGCCGGCATTCCGCCTGAAATCCGGTTTTTTTCGGTGCTGTCAAGACTGTTTTGCACAGTTGCAGTGGCTTGACACAGCAGCCTGTATGGGCCTGTGCCGGTGCGCCACCCTGCCGATCCGCGTTCTCCATGTTGTTGAAATCCATAGCTTAAATGCGACTGGTCAAAGTTTCACCAAGATGACAGCGAGCGCGCCGCGACGGGGCCGCATGGGGCAAATCCCGTCCTCATCCACAAACTTATCCACAGGCGCTGTGGATAAGGAAAATTCCGTAGCCAGGCCAGCGACTTGGGGAAGAATTCTCGTCTCCTTCTCAGGAATGGGTCGCAAGTGCAGGGAGCCCTCATGGCGGCGAAACGGCGGGCGGGCGTTAGACTGCGCACTCGCTCGATCGGATCCCGCACTCAAGGAGGCCCTGAACCAGTGGCACAACCGTCACGACGCCTGTCTCGGTGCAGATCGCGGCGCGCCGATGCAGACAGACTGGCAGTCTTTCAAGTCGGCGCAACAAGGAGTTGCGCGCAGGCAGACGTCTCCCCACAGACGACTTTCATTGGAATTGGGCGGCGTCCAGAAGGCCCGCCACAGGCACCGCGCGCCTCGTCACGGCAACCACCCTCCGCTTCGCCACGCAGCACCTGTGGCGAGCCTTCCGGACGCCCTGACGATTGCGCCAGTGGTCACGAGCTTCCCTGATGCCGCGCATCGTCCGTGTGGCGCTCCCGGTGCCGCTGTTCCGCCTGTTCGACTACCTGTTGGAGGCCGGTCTCGCCGAGCCCGTGCCGGGTTGCCGCGTGCGTGTGCCGTTCGCCGGCAGGACGCTGACTGGCGTTGTGCTCGAATGCACCGACACGAGTGCTGTACCCGCCGGGCAGTTGAAGCCGGTGGCAGCGATTCTCGACACGACTCCGCTGCTCGGCGACGAGTTGATGCGCACGGTGTGCTGGGCGGCGCGCTACTACCAGCATGCGATCGGCGAGGCGTTCGAGGCGGCCCTGCCGGTGCTGATGCGCGGCGCCGGCGAGCTGCCGGCCGCTGGCGTGGATGGCTTCGAACTGAGCCGAGCCGGGCAGTCGGCCCTGGCCGATCCGCGCCGCCGGTGCGGCAGCCGAACCGCCGCGCTGCTGGAAATCCTCGCTGACGGTCCGCAGTCGAGCGTGACGCTAGACGAGCGCCTGCCCGGTTGGCGCGCGGCCTGTCGCAGTCTGCGTGCACGTGGCTGGGTAGCGGAGTGCAGGCTCGAGGGGCCGCTGCGTGCCGATGGCGCAGTCGCGGCGCCGGCACTGAATGCCGACCAGCAGGCAGCGGTCGAGGCCATTCGCGCGGACCTCGGGCGCTTCGCGCCGATCCTGATCGAGGGCGTCACCGGCAGCGGCAAGACCGAGGTCTATCTCGCGGCCATCGCCGAAACGATCGCGCGCGGCCGGCAAGCCCTGGTCCTGGTCCCCGAGATTGCCCTGACCCCGCAGACCACGCGCCGATTTCGTGAACGCCTCGGTTTCGACATCGCCGTGCTGCATTCGGGTCTGTCCGAACGGGAGCGCGCGAAGGCCTGGCTGGCTGCCGCGCGCGGCGAAGCTCGCGTCATCCTCGGTACGCGCTCGGCGATCTTCGTGCCGTTGCCGTTGCCCGGCCTCATCATCGTTGACGAGGAGCACGATGCTTCCTACAAGCAGCAGGACGGTTTCCGCTATCACGCCCGCGACCTCGCCGTGGTCCGCGCCAAGGCGCTCGACGTGCCGCTGCTGCTCGGCTCGGCGACGCCCTCGCTGGAGAGCCTGGCCAATGCCGAGGCGGGCCGCTACCGCAGACTGGGCCTGCCGCAGCGTGCCGGCGTGGCCCGGCCGCCGTCCCTGCAGGTCATGGACCTGCGCAACAAGCGTCTCGAGCAGGGCCTGGCCGTCTCGACCCTGCAGGTGATGCAGCAGCATCTGGCCCGCGGCGAGCAGGTCCTGGTCTTCCGCAACCGGCGCGGCTATGCGCCGGTACTGTTCTGTCACGGCTGTGGCTGGACCGCCCAGTGCGCGCGCTGCGACCGCCCCCTGACCCTGCATCGCGGCGCGGCGCGGCTGCGCTGTCATCATTGCGGGGCCCAAGCGCGCATTCCGCCGGCCTGTCCGCAGTGCGCGAGCCCGGCCCTGGCGCCGCAAGGGCAGGGTACCGAGCGCATTGAGGAAGTCCTGCGCGAGCGCTTTCCCGACGTGCCGGTATTGCGGGTGGACCGCGATACCACGCGTAACCGCGGCGGTCGCGAGCTGATCTTCGAGCAACTCGATGCTGACGGTGCGCGGATCCTGGTCGGGACGCAGATGCTGGCCAAGGGCCACGACCTTCCGGGCCTGACCCTGGTCGTCGTGGCCGGCGTCGACGAGGGCCTGCACAGCGTCGACTTTCGCGCCGCCGAACGTCTCGGTCAGCTGATCGTGCAGGTGGCCGGGCGGGCGGGACGTGCCGACCGCGCCGGCTCGGTGATCCTGCAAACGCACCAGCCCGATCACCCGCTCCTGCGCGACCTGATCGAGGGTGGCTATCCGGCGCTGGCGCGCACCCTGATGCACGAGCGCCGGGCGGCGTCGTTGCCGCCGTTCGGGCACTTCGCCCTGCTTCGTGCCGAAGCGAAAGCCATGGGTGACGCCGAGGGGTTTCTGGCAGAGGCTGTCGAGGCTGCCGGCGCCCATGCCCCGCAAGTGTCTGCGCACGGCCCGTTGCCGGCACCGATGCCGCGCCGGGCCGGTTTCCAGCGCAGCCAGGTGATCATCGAAGCGGCGGAGCGCAGCGCCATGCAGGCCTTCCTGCCCGACTGGCTCGCTTCGCTGCGAGGTCGGCCGAGCGCCCGCCGTGTGCGCTGGTCGATCGACGTCGATCCGGTAGAGATGGGCTGAGCGGGCCGGGCAGGGCGAAAGGACGGCCCTGACCCGTGGTCCGGAATCTATTGCGCGGTCGAAGCCCGTTCCGCATAGAACGCGCGTGCGCGCTCGGCCTCTTCGGGCTTTGGCCGGTATTCGGTCCAGGGATCCGAACGCTTTTCCTTGTAGCGGATGACGCCCGCTGCGACGTCGACCTCATAGAACGGGAATACCGAGCGCAGGTTGAAGAACGCGGCCGGGGCGAACAGGATGATGTCGGCGGCGAGGTGGCCGCCCTTGAACTTCAGCGGCAGGATCCCGTAGAAGGCGTCGCCTTCGCCTTCGCGCGCCTCGAATTCGTAGTTGCCGAAACTCGTACCGCGCAGGTCGCGCGTGGCCGGCAGGGTCATGGCGTCGTTCTTGACCAGCAGGCGCGTGCCGGTTCGCGGCGATTCGAATGAGCTCACGTGCGAGCAGGCGCAAAGCGCGCACAGGGCAAGAAGGCACAGGGAGCGGGCAAGCGTACGTTTCATCCTTGATCCTCGAAGGTGTCCGGTGTCGCCAAGCATACCGTGCCGCGGCGCGTGCCGAACAGGCACAAAGCAAGAAGGCCCCGCATGCGGGGCCTTCTTCGTTGCCCGGACGCGCGGCCGGATCAGGCGACGAACAGGGCGCGCATCTTCTTCATCGCATTGGCCTCGACCTGGCGGATGCGCTCGGCGGAGACGCCGTATTCGTCAGCCAGTTCCTGCAGCGTGGCCTTGTTCTCGTCGCCGAGCCAGCGGCGCTGAATGATGTCACGCGAGCGCTCGTCGAGCTTGGCCAGGCCCTTGTGCAGGGTGTCCAGCGACGACTCCTCCTCGGAATCGTTCTCGACCGTAAGGTAAGGATCGGCGTTCTGGTGATCCTCGAGGAACATCACCGGAGACGGTCGCGCGTCCTCGTCGTCGTCGGTCGGCGCATCGAACGCGATGTCGCGCCCACTCAGACGCGACTCCATCTCGAGCACGGTGGCGGCCGGCACGCCGAGTTCCTTCGCGATCGTGTTGACCTCGTCGTTGTTCATCCAGCCGAGGCGCTTCTTCGACTTGCGCAGGTTGAAGAACAGCTTGCGCTGGGCCTTGGTCGTCGCGACCTTGACGATGCGCCAGTTGCGCAGGATGAATTCGTGCATCTCGGCGCGGATCCAGTGCACGGCGAAGGAGACCAGGCGCACACCCTGGTCCGGATCGAAGCGCTTGACCGCCTTCATCAGGCCGATATTGCCTTCCTGGATCAGATCGGCGATCTGCAGGCCGTAGCCGGCGTAGCCGCGGGCGACGTGCACGACGAAGCGCAGGTGCGACATGACCATCTTGCGCGCCGAGTCGATGTTCTCGTTCTCGATATAGTCGCGAGCCAGGGCCTGCTCGTCTTCCGGGCTCAGCATGGGAACGCGATGCACGGCGGAGATATAGGCATCCAGGCTGCCCAGCGGACTGGGAACCGGAAAATTGCTGGCGATCAGGGCGTTGCTCATGCAGAAATCCTCATTCTTGCGGCACACTTTAGCACTCGGCCACTTGGAGTGCTAAAGCCGGCGGGAGTTCCCGGCCTGTCGCCCGGGGCCCATAGATAACTGAACTGCCCGGTATAGTAGCTCGGATTGTGTTAATCCGCAGTGAGCAGACTGGCCATATTGCGTGAACAATCCCGCTCGGCAGGCCCCGGGATGGTGCCGCAGCCCAATGGATTCCAGGTGTCTGTCTGACTTGAGCGGTCGAGGCGAATATTCGGCTGCGTGAGGACAGATTTTCGACGATTCGCAGGCCCATAGTGGTTCTATGGGCCAGGAAGCGGCGAAAACATGGACCGCGCAGACGGATTTGAAACCCGATCGATTCAAGTCCGACGGGCTCCTAGGGACCGGGTCCCGTCGCGATATCTGGCAGGCTCCAGTCGATCGGCGTCTGCCCATGCTCCTGCAGGTAGCGATTGGTCTCGGAAAAATGGCCACAGCCGAGAAATCCGCGGTGGGCCGACAGTGGCGACGGATGCGGCGCCTTCAGGACCCGGTGCCGCCGCGCATCGATCAGGCGGCCCTTCGCCTGCGCGTGACTTCCCCAGAGCAGGAACACGAGACCCTCGCGTTCCCGGTCGAGCGCAGCGATGCAGGAATCGGTGAATTCCTCCCAACCCCTGCCCTGATGCGATCCGGGCTGGCCGCGCTCGACCGTCAGCACTGCATTCAGAAGCAGGACGCCCTGGCGCGCCCAGGCAGTCAGATCGCCGTGGCGCGGACGCGGCAGGCCGAGGTCGCGCGAGATTTCCTTAAAGATGTTCTGCAACGAGGGCGGCACGGCGACCCCGCTGCCGACCGAAAAGCACAGCCCGTGCGCCTGGCCGGGACCGTGGTAGGGATCCTGGCCAAGGATGACCACCTTGACCGCATCGAACGGGGTCGTGTCGAGCGCGGCAAAGATGCGTGGCCCGGGCGGATAGATCGTCTTGCCGGCCGCCTTTTCGGTGCGCAGGAAGGTCGCCAGCTGGCGCATCCGGGGAGTTTCGAGCATCGCGCCGACGCGTTGCCGCCAGGAGGGTTCGAGACGAATCCGACTTTCGGTCATGCGGTCGCTTGGCTGACCCGGGCGCGCAGGTTGCGTCCGACCCGCAACTGGAACAGCAGCTTGGTCACGAGCAGGCGTTCGTCGATCGGCTTCTCGACCAGATCGTTGGCACCGGCGCGCAACAGCACGGCCTGGTTGTCCGGGTTGTCATCGCCGGTCATGACGATGACCGGCAAATGGCCCTTGCCATAGCCAAGCTGGTGGCGAATCCGCTCGAGCAGGTCGCCGCCGGTCAGTTCGCCCTTCAGGTTGACGTCGGTGAGGACGATGTCGGCGCCGATGCGGTCCATCGACTGCGCGGTTTCGAGCAGGGCCAGGGCGTCCTCGACCGAGATGACGTGGAGCACGGTCAGGCCGTGTTTCTCGAGCATGCGCCGGGTCGCCAGCGCGACCACGCGGCTGTCCTCGACATAGAGAACCTCGCCCGAGGTCAGCTCGGTCGGTCGCACATAGCCGCGAATGAACTCGGCCAGCGCCTGGAAGCCGAGCGACTTGTCGAAGTAGTCGGTCACGTCGTCACTGATCGAGCGTTCGACGAGCCGCTCCTGGACGTCTCCGGAGACGACCACGATCGGCATGTAGGCCTGTGGCGATTGCTCGCGGATCCGCTTCGCCAGCTCGAGACCATCCATGTCCGCCAGGCGCAGCGCGGTGGTGACGAAATCGACGACGCCTTCACTGAGCTTGGCCAGCGCCTCGGCGCCGGACTCGCAGGCCAGCACGGTGACGCCGGGCAGGTTGGCCTTCAGCATCTGCTCGATAAGGCGGCGGACCACCTTGGAGCCATCGACGACGAGCACGCGCGGCTCCTCGGATGACAGATGTCGGGTCAGGTTGGGTTTCTGGCTCATCGCTGCGGACGTCCGGCGATCAGGTAGCGGGTGCTGACGACCCAGGCGCCGAGCCAGCCCAGCAGGGAACTCGCGGCCACCACCAGCAGCGGCTCGCGCCAGCCGAAGCCGTGCAGCGCAAAGCGGTTCTGGTAGCTGGCCAGCAGCTCCAGCAGCGGCCCGCGCATTGCCAGTTCGACCAGTCCGACCGCGATCACGGCCAGCGCGCCGCCAAACAGGCCGTACCAGAATCCGGCGTACAGGAACGGTCGGCGTACATAACCATCACTAGCTCCCATGAGTTGCACGACGGCAATCTCCTCGGCGCGCGCCTGGATATCCATGCGAACGGTATTGCCCACGACCAGCAGAGTGGCCAAGCCCAGCAGGATCGTCAACGCCTGCATGGCACGCGCCCCGAATTCGAGGATGGCCGAAAGGCGCTGGCGCCAGGTTGCATCGTACTGCACCATGTCGACCCGCGGGTCGGCCTTGAGTTCCTCGAGCAGGGCCGGATTGCCCACGCGACTGTCGGCCATCGGTGAAACGACGAGGACATTCGGCAGCGGATTGTCCTGGAGCACGTCGAGGGCCTCGGCAAAGCCCGAGAGCTGGCGGAATTCGGCCAGCCCCTGCTCCGGCGTACGCACCACGACCGCGGCCACATCCTTGCGCTGTCCGAGCTCGGCGGCAAAGCGCCGGGCCGCGTCCGTGCCCTCGCCGGTTTGCAGGAACACGGTGAACTCGCGCGCCTCGCGCAAGCCGCCCGAGAGGGCCCTGGCATTGTCGAGCAGGACATAGAACAACAGCGGCAATGCCAGTGCGATGCCCATGACGAGTACGGTCAGGATCGAGGCCCACGGGCGCTCGACCATGCGCCGCAAGCTCGAGCGGAAGCTCTCCCGGTGCTGCTGGATCCAGGCGCTCCAGCGCGCCCGCAGCGAGCGCCGCTGGCGCGGGACGCTCTGGTTCGCCGGTGGCGCTTCGCGTAGCCGATTGGCCTGGGGGCGCGCTCTCGCCATCACGCGGCCTGCGGACGAAAATCGTCGATCAGCTGGCCATGGTCGAGCACGAGGACGCGCTTGCCCATGTGCCGGATCAGGTGCAGGTCATGGCTCGCGATCAGGACCGTCGTGCCCACCTGCTGGAATTCGGCAAACAGGTTCATGATCTCCACGGAGAGTTGCGGGTCGAGATTGCCGGTCGGCTCGTCGGCAATGATCAGGGGCGGCTTGCCGACCAGCGCGCGGGCGATGCCGACGCGCTGTTGC
The DNA here is from genome assembly GCF_900115085.1 of Dokdonella immobilis. Classification (GTDB taxonomy): domain Bacteria; phylum Pseudomonadota; class Gammaproteobacteria; order Xanthomonadales; family Rhodanobacteraceae; genus Dokdonella; species Dokdonella immobilis. The sequence goes on from NZ_FOVF01000002.1 coordinate 213,146, forward strand.
TCCCCGGTCGACAGCGTGGCCGGCGCCGCACGCTCGCGGTCGAGCAGGCCGACCTTGTCGAGCGCGGCGCGGACCCGCTTGGCGGTTTCCTCGCGACCGGCACCGACGATGCCGAGGGGCAGGGCGACATTGTCGAACACGCAACGATCCATCAGCAGGCGATGGTTCTGGAAGACCATGCCGATGCCGCGACGCACCTGAGGGATCGAGCGTTGGCGCACGCGTCCCAGATCGGCCCCGTTGAGCACGATTTCGCCTCGTGAGGGCCGCTCGATGATGCCAAGCAGCTTGAGCAAGGTGGTCTTGCCGGCACCGGAATGGCCCGTGACGAAGACCATTTCGCCGGCCTCGACATCGAAGCTGAGCCCGTTCAGCGCCTCATGGCCCCCGGCATAGCGTTTGCTGACGTTGTCGAAGTGGATCATTGGATGGCCGGGATTGGGGATTGGGGATTCGGGATTCGGTAACGCGGACTAGCCGCTCCGTTGCTGGCGGCTCCTGCAAATCCCGAATCCCGAATCCCGAATCCCATCACTTGACCATCTGATTGAGATCGAAGATCGGCATCAGGATGGCCAGCACGATGAACAGGACCATCGCGCCGACCAGCAGGATGACGGCGGGACCGAGGGTCGCGGCGAGCACGCCGAGCCAGCGATCGAGGTCGCGCTGCTGCTGGGCGGCGGCTTCGTCGAGCATGCGCGGCAGTTCGCCCGAGCGTTCGCCGCTGGCGATCAGGCGCAGCGCAACCGGCGGGAACTGCCGGCTCTCGGCCAGCGCGCGGGCGAAGCTGCTGCCTTCGCGGATCTTGAACGCGGCATGCCGCAGGGACTCGCGCATCGGCAGGTTAGGCACGACCTGGGCGGCGATCGACAGGGCATCGAGCAGGGGCACGGCCGCGCCGGCGAGCAGGGCCAGGGTGCGGGCGGCCCGTGCCGTATTGGCGGCGCGGGTAAGGCGGCCGATCAATGGCAGGCGCAGCAGCAGCGCATGCCAGCGATAGCGCACCGACTCGCGTTGCAGGGCCAGGCGCACCGCGAGCGCCGCGAGCACGAGCAGGCCGAGCAGCAGCCAGGCCCAGTGGCGCAGGAAATCCGAGAGGCCCATGAGCAGGCGCGTGGCCAGCGGCAGGGTCTGCTGCATGTTCTGGAAAACCCCGATGATCTGCGGCACCACCCAGGTCAGCAGGCCGGCAACGACGGCCAGGGCCACCAGGGTCAGCAGCAGCGGATAGGTCAGCGCGGCCAGCAGGGTCTGCTTGAGGGCGTCGCGCGCCTCGGCGTAGTCGGCCAGCTTGTCGAGCACCTCATCGAGATGGCCCGACTGTTCGCCGGCGGCCACCGTGGCCCGGAAGATTTCCGGGAAGCTGTCGGGAAAATCGGCCATGGCCTGGGCCAGGCTGGCGCCCTCCATGACCCGCGAGCGCAAGGCCACCGTCAAGGTTCGCTGGCGCTCGTTGTCGTCCTGCTCGGAGAGGGCGGCCAGGGATTCGTCGATCGGCAGTCCGGCGCCGACCAGGGTCGACAGTTGCCGGGTCAGCATGGCCAGTTGGGTACCGGAAAGACCGCGCCGCGAGAATGGAAGGGCACTGCGCCGATGCTCGGTGGCTTCCTCGACGGCCAGCGGATTCAGGCCGCGTTCGCGCAAGGCACTGCGCACCGCCCGCGCCGTATCGCCCTGCAGCACCCCGCGCTGGGTCTTGCCGTCGCTGTCTAGCGCCTGGTATGCGAATGCGGGCACGCGGATTCCCTTGCAGGGGACGAGTCAGGTCATTGTCGCCGGAATGCGCCGATGATGGCAGTCAGAGGTAGAGGATGCCGCCGAGCGTGGCCAGCCAGCCCACGGTCGCCAGCAGCAACACCGGATCGCGCACGGCGAGCCGGCTCGGATCGCCGCCCGCGCCCCGGCGAAAGACCAGGAACAGGTAGCGCAGGACGCCGAGCAGGACCCAGGGGGTCGAATAGAAGAGGGCGTGATGACCGTGGCGGGCAATCACCTCGGGCGAGAACGTGTAGAGAACATAGGCGGCGATGACGGCTCCGGACAGGCCGGCCAACAGGCGCTCGATGGTGGCCAGGTCATAGCCCGACGCGGCACGCGCGCGGACGTCTTCGACGTGGACCAGATCGCCATGACGCTTGCCGAGGGCGAGCATCAGGGCGAGCAGGAACCCCATGGCCAGGATCCAGGGCGTCAGCGGCACGTCGGCGGAAAGTCCGCCGGCGATGATGCGCAGCGCGAATCCGCTGGCGACGATGACGACGTCGAGGTAGGCAATGCGCTTGAGGCCCAGCGAATAGGCCAGCTGGATGCCGAGGTAGAGGGCGATGACCGCCGCCACTTCGATGCGGACGGCAGCGGCGATCAGCAGCGATAGCAGGGCCAGCGCCGCCGACAGGCAGTAGGCCGGTTTCGCGCCGACTGCGCCGCGTGCCACCGGCCGCATGCGCTTGTCCGGATGCAGGCGGTCGCGCTCGGCATCGCGGGCATCATTGAAGGCATAGACCGCCGAGGCGGCAAGGCAGAATGCCGCCGTCGCCAGCAGGGCGCCGCGCAGGGCATCGCCATCGAGCAATGCGTGGGCGAAGAACAGCGGCAGCAGGACGAAGCCGTTCTTGATCCATTGCGCGGGGCGCGCCAGTTCGAGCAGCGCCAGGGCGGTTCGCATGGATTCAGTCGTTGCCCGCGGAAGCGGCCGCATGGCGGTCGAAGCCATCGCGCTTGAGCGTATCCGCGGCTTGCGCGCGCGGGGCAGGACGCAGCCCATCCGGCCAGCGCCAGCCATTCGAGCGCCGTTCGCCGATTCCGGCGAGGCTCAATCCGGCCGACATGTCCTGGCCGCTGCGCTCGTCGTTCGCATACAGACGCACGAACTTCGCGAGCTTGCCGTCGGGAAACTTCGGGATGTCCACGCTGAATACGGTTTCGTCGACCCGGCGCACCGTGGTCGACAGCAGCGCATCCTGTTCGTCCAGCCAGTCCATCGCAACCAGTCCGCCGAACGTCCGTCCCGGCAGGGAGACCAGGACCGACGGTCGCCACGGATCGGCGTCGAGGGCGAGCCGTGCATCGGCCCGCGGACGCTCGAGCACGACGGCGGGGTCGCCGAGCAGGTTGTACATCTCGACCAGGGTGCGGTCCTGCAGGGTCTTCTTCGATCGTACGATGGCCTCGCCGATGGTCGCTCCCGGAACCAGCAGCTCATCGACCAGGCTCTTGCTGAAGGCGGTCGAAGGCGAGTTTCGCCAGGAAGCCGCAAACACGGCGACGGCGCCCTTGTCGGCCTCGCGCAGGAAGCGTTCGCCGATCGAATCCTCGGTCGGGTTGTCGAACGGCGCCGAGTAGCAGGTCATCGAGAGGACCATCGGCAGGCGCCCGCCGTTCTGCAGCTCACTGACATCGTCGAGGGTGAACAGGTCGTGGTTCTTGCGCAGATCGGGTGGGCCGGTACGCCAGATGAATCGACCGCCGTGTCCGATGAAGTGCACGAGCAGCTGGCCGGCGTTGAGGCCGTCCTTGATCGCGCTCTGGTGGGAGAGGTTGTCGGCCTCGTCCGGACTGGCGTAGATCTTGTCGACGCTGAATCCGCGGCTGCTGACGCTGTTCGCGAGCTGGTCCGAGGACTTCTTGAAGTAGTCCGACTCGTCGGTGATGAACATCACGTCGCGGCGCCAGATGCCCGGGTCCGGCCGGGTCAGGTAGGTAATGGTCTTGGCCACGATGGCGCTGACTTCGGCCGGTTCGACGACGGGAAAACGGCCGACTGCGACGGACGGGTAGTAGCCGTCATCGACGACCCCGAACGGATTGTCGCTGGCGGACTGCCCTTCCGGAGAGGGGTATTGCCAGGTCGGAATCAGGTTGCGATCGGCGAACGCGGCCGACCCTTCCTTGTAGGGTGTTGCCGGTATTCCCGAGAAGTGCCCGGAGAAGTTGAGCTCCGTGGAGTTGTTGGCGAACTTCGCATAGGCGAGATCGTTGTAGGTTTCGTGCCGGATGTCGAAACTGGCATCGCCGACGAGGAGCAGGAAGCGCGGTTTGGGTGCGGGCCAGTCCTTCCAGGCGGTACGCACGAAGTTGCTGATGGCGCGCGGATGCGGGATGCCGAAGTTGAAGCCGTCGTAGATGTCGTTGATGTCGGCAACCGCAACCTTCAGGCCGCGCTTTCGATGAAAGTCGGCGAGCGGTTCGATCGCCTCCATCAGGCTGGGATGGCTGACGATCAGGTAGTCGTAGCCGGTCGTTGGCATCGACCATAGAGCCGGCCTGGCGGCGCGAACCGATTTCGGTCGGGCCAGCGGATCGACAGCCGCGTACAGGGTCGTGCCGGCGGGAGCGGCCGCGAAGGTCGCTTCGCCGTTGCCTTGCAGCTCGCCGTACCGACGCACGCCGTCGTCGCCGTATAGCAAAGGTGGCGACTCGCCCTGCCAGCGCACCGCAAATGACCCATTCGACGCGCGGTCCAATTGGACCGGCGGCGACGTCGCCGAAAGACTGCCGACCGCGTAGCGGAATTCGATCCAGTTGAACATGACGACGTCCACCAGGGAGTTGTCGGGATTCCAGGGCGTGGCCCGTTTGGGAATCGAAAGTTCGAACTGGTTGCCTTCCGCTTTGAGCCAGGCCGCGGGAAGCTCGAGTTCCCGGCTCACCTCATCCTTGCCGTCCCATTCGAAACGTTCGACCAGGCGGTCGTTGATGCGGAATTCGACCCGGTGATCGTGGGGTCGCTGGGACTCATGGTCATACGGCACGAACAGTGCGGAAATGCCGCGAAAGTTGATCTTCACGCCAACCTTGCCCGCGGATACCTGCAATTCGGGCAGGTCGAAGCGACCGGGCAGCGGCTTGGGGTCGGCCTGGGTCAGCTTGGCCCACTGCCAGAGGTCGGGCTCCTCGCCGGGCTTCTGGGCGTTCTGGTCGAGCCGGATCATGAGGTTTTCCTGCTCGAAATGCAGGGTCCGCTCGAGCGCAGCCGGTTTCGAACCCGGTATCGGGCGTTCGTCGCGAATGCGCGCATGGGGACCCGGTGCGACCGAGAGCATGTAGCTGTTGTTGATGCTGTAGGTATCGAACCAGCTCTGTGGACCGTGCAGCTGCTGGCCGATCCATTCGATCCGGTCGCCCGGGTCGAACCTGCCATCGCCGCCATCGGCGACCGCGATTGGTACCTCGACGCCGAGGTTGGTCAGGCGCAGGTCCGAACTGGCGCACCCGGCCAGCCCGGGCTGGATGGCCACGACGTCCTCGTGGCCCAGCGCATAGACGCCCGTGTGCTCGATTTCGACATTCAGGTTGCCCTCGCAGGCGCCAGCGAGGGCCGGGGCAAACAGGATCGCGAGCAGGGAATTGCGAAACGGGGTCACCGCGCGAATCGGCGCTGGGCGAGGCAGATTCACATTCGACATCAGCTGGGTTGTACCGGAAAGTAATCGGCTAGGCTAATGGCCTTGTGCGACTGCTGCAACCGCAGCGATCGCCGATGCGCAAATTCTAGAAGCATTGGCCTTGCCGGCTGGACCGGTCAAGGCCGACCCAGCAGGAGCCGCCCCCGACGATGATTTCAAAACGCACTGGCAGGAAAGCACAGCCGGGGAGGCTGCACGGACTGACGGGGGCCGCACGAAGGTCGCTGGAACGGATCGACCCGTTGCTTCACCTGCATCGCTGGGCCGAGGCCGAGCAACTGCTGGCGGCGTCCCTGGCGCTCGCTCCCGGACATCCGGCCGTCCTCGAGCGGCTCGGACGCCTGCACCTGGGCCAGGGTCGCAACGAGGATGCAATGGACGACCTTGGCGGCGCCCTGCGTTCCTGCCCGGACGATCCGGAACTGCTGGACCTGTTGGCCGCCGCGCAGGCCGGCGCCGGTCAGGTGCTGGCCGCCGCGAACACCCTGCAGCGGGCCTGCACGATCCGTCCCGAACCGGCACGCTGGCTGTCGCTTGGCGCCACGTTCGATGCCTGCGGCGAGCACGAAGCGGCCCTGGATGCCGCCGAACGCGCGCTGGCGCTGGATCCGAATTTGACCCGCGCCGGCTTCCTGAAGGCGCGCAGCCTGCAGGCGCTCGGTCGGATCGCCGAGACCGCGCAAGCGTATCGATCGCTGCTGGCCAAGGGGCAGGCGCGCGAAGACGCCTGGTTTGGGCTGCTCGACATCAAGACCGTCGAGCTGGCCCCGGGCGAGTTCGAGGCCCTGGCCACTTTCGCCTCCGATCCGGGGCTCTCCAGCGAGGCCCGCATGAAGGTCGATTTTGCCTTCGGCCAGGCCTGCGAGCGGCTCGGGCGATATTCCGAGGCGTTCGCGGCGTTCGACCGGGCCAATGCGGCGGCGCGGGAGCGCTGGCGCTGGAACGCGACCGAGCACCACGCCCAGGTCGAGGCCCTGGCGCGGACATCGAGGTCCCTGGCCGCAGGTCCTGACGGGGATGCTCGCGGGTCGGAGGTGATCTTCGTGGTCGGATTGCCTCGTTCCGGATCGACCCTGGTCGAGCAGATCCTGTCCGCACACTCGCTCGTGGAAGGTGCGAGCGAACTGCCGGATCTCGGTCTCGTCCTGAACGCGGAGTCGAGACGCCGTGGCACCGAGCTGGCGAACTGGGCGCCTCGGGCCAGCCCTGCCGACTGGCAGCGACTGGGCGGGGAATACCTGGAGCGAACCGCGCGCTGGCGCAGCCAGCGACCCATCTCCACGGACAAGGCGCTCGACAACTGGAAATACGTGGGCGTAATCCGCGCCATGTTGCCAGGTAGCCGGATCATCGACTGCCGACGCGATCCGCTGGAAACCTGCTGGTCCTGTTACAAGCAGATGTTCGCGCCCGGGCTGATGCGTTTCAGCTACGCCTTTGCGGACCTTGCCGCCTGCTGGAAGGACTATGCATGGCTGACCGATTTCTGGCAGCGCGAGCATCCCGGACATGTGCGCGTGCAGGCGCTTGAGGCGATTCTGGCGGATGCGCCGGTTCAGGTTCGGCAACTGCTGGACTTCTGTGGCCTGCCATTCGAGGCCGGTTGCCTGAGTCCGGAGGATGCCCGGCGCGCGGTGCGGACCGCCAGTTCGGCGCAGGTGCGCCAGCCGATGCGCCGTCAGACCGGAGTGGCCGGGAACTACGGAAACCTGCTTGACGCACTGCGGCAGGCCCTGACCTGAGCGAGCGGCAGGTGATCGTCGGCCGATGGCGCCGGTCCGGCTCGACATCACTCCGCCCCGCCCCAAAGCTGAATGCCGCACACGCCGGGTTGTGGTAGCTTGACGCACTGGGGAGATGGGATCGTCTATTCAGCAACTTTGCATGGCGGACTAGGATCCGGCAGGGAAACAAAGATCCAAAGTTCATTAATCAATCTCGGGTGAATGTTAATGAGCACATCCAATAGTCTTTCAGTAGCTCGCAAGCCGCGTTTCAGCCGCGCAGCTGTGGTTGCCTCGCTGGCCTTAGCCTCGGCCACCATCGGTTCGTCATCGGCGATCGCGGCGATCATCTGTTCGAATTTTCCGGCCCCGGTCGACGTGCCCGCGACGATTGACGGCGCCTACGTGAATTTCGCCACGGGCGTGGTCAATCTGGCGGGAACCGTGGCCGGCTGGGACTTCAATGCGTATCAGACCGGCGGCAATCTTCGATTCTTCACCTCCACCAATGCTGCCAACACCAACCGCATCGTCGGTACCGGCACCACCGCGGACGTCCTTCCGGCGGGCACCATGATCGACGGCTCCTCGCCGCTGACCACGGCCGGCATCGTCAATCCGGGTGCGCTCCTCGGTGGCGTAACCAACGGTTATGTCGGCGTGGCCTTCAACAACGAAGGCACCGCGACGACGAACTACGCCTGGGTCTCGCTCTCGACCACGGGCCCGACCGGATATCCGGTCACGATCAACCAGTACTGCTACCAGGACGATGGCTCGGGCATCATGGCGGGCACCACGCCGGTCTCGCTGCAGAGCTACTCGGTCGACTAGACCGGCCAGGAATTGCGCGGGCGATCATCGCCCGCGGTTTCAACAAGAAGGGCAGGCCGTCGAGGCCTGCCCTTTTTCATTGCCCCGCCCGATCCAGGTTCAAGGCTTGCGGATCCGCCGGGTTGGCGGGCGCTGTCGGAAATGCGGTGACGGTGGCTATTTGATCGCGCCAGGTACGAGCGACTGCCAGCGATTGCTGCGCGCCTTGATCGGTACGCTGATGGACTCGGTGGACGTGTTGCTGCCGCCCGGTGTCGATTCGGCGGCTTCGGCGGCCGCAGGCGCTGATCTGTCGTTGGCGACCGAAGCGGAGGCACGCGTGCTGTCCCGAATGCCCGTGACGCTGCGGCCGCCATCGGCCGCAGCGGAACCGGAGGAAGCGCAATCGTTCTGCGCGCTCGATGCGCCCGCGCCACGTTCGGATGTCGTGCCGACATCCATCGAGTAGTCACCGGCATGCGCCGCCGCGGCGAACAACAGCGCGGCCAGAAGTGAAAGCGAGGAGGTCAACTTGCGCGTGGTCATGCTTCGTCTCCGGATTGCTGCACGGGACTGCGTCGGCGCCAGAGCGGGGAAGTTTCCCACGATCCCTGGACGGACACCAGCAATCCATCCTGCAAGCGAGATTGCCGAGGCTGCTTTGCAATCGGTCCCGGGCAAGCTTCAGCAGCTATCATGCCAAGCCAGAATATCCATGAATATCAAAATGGTAGGTTCAGTTCGCGGTGCGCTTCAGGTGTCCAGTGGACAGCGGCGGACAGTCGCGGACACGTCCGTGTCCGCAGGCGAACATTCGGTGAATCGCCCGCCCGAACCCGGCCGCAAGGCCGGCATGGCACCCGTACCGACTGCGCCAGCGGATGCCCGGGCATGCGCCGGACGTTGATCGGGCAGGCCACATAATGGTTCCATGCGGGGCGTTCGCGTATCGCAGGCCGGGCCGCGAACGCATTCCGCCCCATTTCCTGACCGGACCCCGCTACCGATGCCATCGTCCGCCATCGAAAACCCGGGTTTAAGCCCGAGACATCACCGCGACGCCGACGGACGCACGCTCAAGCAGGCGCTGATTGCCGGCATCGGCCGCGTTCTCGCCGAACGCGACCTCCTCAACCGGATCAATGTCTTTCCGGTGCCCGATGGCGATACCGGCAGCAATCTCGGCTTCACCCTGGCGAGCGTGCGCAACGCCCTGCGCGGCATGTCGGGTGCGCACGCCGGCGCGATCTTCCAGCGCATGGCCAGCGAGGCGATCGATGGCGCGCGCGGCAATTCGGGCGCCATCCTCGCTCAGTTCCTGCAGGGCGTCAGCGAACCGTTGGCCGGGCAGCGGCGCCTTGGCCTGTGCCCGCTGGCGGCGGCCGTCGACATCGGTGCGCTGCAGGCTCGCCAGGCGATCGCCGAGCCGCGCGAGGGCACCATGTTGTCGGTCATCGGAGCATTCTCGCGATCGCTGCGCCAGGCCTGCGACCAGGGCGTCGAGGACTTGCGTACCGCCTTTGCGCGCGCTCTCGCGGCAAGCCGCGAAGCGCTCGCGGACACGCCGAAGCAACTGGCGGTGCTGCGCAAGGCGGGCGTCGTCGATGCCGGCGCGCAGGGCTTCCTGCATCTTCTCGAAGGCATCAACGATTACATCCAGCGCGGTCGCGTGGCCGCGCACGGCGAGGCCCAGCCGGTTGCCGCCGATGTCGGCGTCATGGTCGGGTCCGAGATCGATACCGATCCGACCCACCGCTGGTGCACGGAGTGTGTGCTTTCGGCGAGTTCGATCGATCGTGCCCAGGTGCGCCTGGCCCTCGATGCACTGGGCGGCTCGAGCCTGGTCATGGCCGGCACGCGCGAGAAGCTGCGCGTGCACATGCACATCGACGAGCCCGCTCGCCTGTTCGACGCGCTGTCGCGGTTCGGCGAAGTGCGCGCGCGCAAGGCCGACGACATGCTCGCCCAGCAGCGTTCCGCGCATGTCAGCGGCAAGGTCGCCGTGGTCGTCGATTCGGCGGCCGACATTACGGCCGAGGCCCTCGAGACTCTGCCCCTACAGGTCGTTCCGGTGCGCATCAACGTCGGTGCGCAGGACTTCCTCGACAAGGTGTCCCTGTCCGCCGATGCGTTCTACGCCCTGCTGCGCACCAGCGAGCACACCGTGCGCACCTCGCAACCGCCACCGGGCGACTTCCGGCGGCTGTTCGAATTCCTCCTCAGCCATCACGAGGAAGTCCTCTACGTCGGCGTCTCGCGCGCCATTTCAGGCACGCTGCAGGCCGGCGAATCCGCGGCCTCGGGTCTGGATCGGCGCGTTCATGTCTTCGACACGGCGAACGTCTCGGGTGGCCAGGGTCTGCTCGCGCGGCACGCGGCCGAACGCGCCGCGGCTGGAGCCGATGCCGCGACGATCATCGCCGAGCTCGAGGCCTTGCGCGCGCGAACCGCAACGTTTGCCTACGTCCGCGATCTGACCTCGGCCGTACGCGGAGGCCGCATTCCGGCCTGGGCGCTGCCGATCACGCGCTGGCTGGGCCTGGTCCCGTTGGCCCGCATCGGTGCCCGCGACGGACGCCTGCACGTGCTTGGCATCGGCCTGGATCGCAGGGAACTGCCGCGTCGCTTCGTGGTTCGCTGCCTGCGCGGCATCGATCGGACCACGGCCTGGCGCGGCCAGGTCATGCATTGCGACAACCCTGACGAAGCCGAGCGCGTGCGGGCCGCTCTGGTCGCGCAGTTGCCCGGGGTCGAGTGTCCCCCCGTATTCGACGCCGGCAGCGCCATCGGTGCACACGCCGGTGCCGGTGCAGTCGTGTTGGCACTCATGCCGAAGCTGCCGCCGTCGCCACGGTAATGGCATCATCGTCGTGCGCGGCCTTCCGCCGACGGCCCGGGAGAGGGGAATCTTGGCGTTTCTGATCGCCCAACTGATTGTGGCGTACCTGCTCGGGTCGATCTCCGGCAGCCTCGTCCTTGGCCACCTGCGCGGCGTCGATATCCGCACCCAGGGCAGCGGCAACGCCGGCGGCACGAACGCCCTGCGTGTCGCCGGCTGGCGATTCGCCCTCGGCGTCGTCGCCATCGATGTCGGCAAGGGTGCGCTGGCGGCGTGGCTCGGTGGTCTGTCGGTCGCTGGCCTCGACCAGCCGGCCTGGTGGTCGTCGCCCCTGCTGGCACCCTGTGCCTGCGCGTTCGCCGCCGTGCTTGGGCACTGCTGGCCGGTCTACTTCGGCTTTCGCGGCGGCAAGGGGGCGGGTACCGCGTTCGGCGCCCTGCTGGTCATGGCGCCGCTCCTGGCCGGGATCATGTTCACCGTATGGCTGGCCGTGATCGCCGCATTTCGCTACGTTGGTTTTGCCACGGTACTCGGCGCGCTCGCCTTTCCTGTCGGTCTGTGGCTGCTCGATCGTTCTGGACATGCCTTCCCGCCGGCACTCGCTGCATTTGCCCTCGCCATCGCCGCGCTGATCCTGTTCACGCACCGGGCCAACCTGCGTCGCATGGTGCGTGGCGAAGAACCGCGCATCGGCCGCGCTGCGCGTTCGCCATGATCGAAGCGCGTGCCCTGTTGCAGGCTCTCGACGAAGCGCAGCCGGTATCCGGCAGCGCACTCGCCGCGCGCTTCGGCGTGTCTCGTGCCGCGGTCTGGAAGCAGATGGAGGCACTGAGAGAGAAGGGTGCGCCGATCGAAGCCGCCGCCGGCAGCGGTTACCGGCTGCGCGGCCCACTCGCGCTGCTCGACGAGGACGCCATTCGCGCGGCCATGTCCGATTCGGCGCGAAGCAGGCTGGAGTCGCTCGAAGTGCATTGGCAGATCGATTCGACCAATAGCGCGCTGAGCCGGCGCGTGCAGGCCGGCGATAGCGGCCCCGGTGCCTGTTTTGCCGAGATCCAGACGGCCGGTCGTGGACGGCGCGGGCGTCGCTGGCATATGCCACTCGGCGGCGGGCTCGCATTCTCGATCTGGCGCCGTTTCGATGCCGGCATGGCCTCGATGGCCGGACTCAGTCTGGCCGTCGGCATCGGCGTCATGCGAGCGCTCGAACGGCTTGGTTATCACGGCATCGGTCTGAAATGGCCGAATGACATCCAGCACCGGGGCCTCAAGCTTGGCGGCATCCTGGTCGAACTCGGCGGCGATGCGCTGGGGCCCTGCCATGCCGTGGTCGGTATTGGCCTCAATCTGCGGATTGATGCGGCCGCAGGTGGGGCGATCGACCAGCCATGGACCGATCTGGTCCGCATCGGCGATGGTGCGCCGGCGGATCGCAACAGGATTGCCGCGTGCCTGCTCGAGCACCTGCTTGAGGCGCTCGAATGTTTCGCACAATCCTCATTTGCCGCGTTCGCCGATGAATATGCGCGCTACGATGTGCTGCGCGGAAAGCCCGTGCGCGTGACCGGCGGCGGTGGGGAGCGCTGCGGTGAAGCCGCCGGTGTCGATCGGCATGGCGCGCTCCTGTTGCGCACCGCGGATGGCGAGTTGCGGGTCGACAGTGGCGAGGTAAGCGTGCGACCGCAATCCGGATCCGCCTCGTGAAACTTCTCGTCGATTTTGGCAACACGCGTCTGAAATGGGCGCTCTGGGCGGACGGCCGGCGCAGCATGGGCGGTGTCTTTGCCCACCGCGAAACCACTCTCGAAGCCGCGCTCAGCAGCAACTGGTCCGCGCTGCCGCGTCTTCAGGCAATACTCGTTGCCAGCGTCGTCGACCCTGCCCGGGAGCACGAACTGGCCGAGCTGATCGAGGCGCATTTCGAAACCGAGGCCGAATTCGTGCGCAGTCCTGCCTCGGGCCTCGGTATCACCAATGCCTACCGCGAGCCGGAGCGGCTCGGAGTCGACCGCTTTCTGGCCATGGCCGCGCTGCACGCGGCCCAGCCCAGGGCGCAGGTGATCGTCAGCTGCGGCACGGCGCTGACGCTCGATGCGCTCTGCGCCGACGGTCGCCATCTGGGTGGATTGATCGCACCGTCGCCGGCGCTCATGCGCGAATCGCTCGGACGCGGCACCGCTCGCGTCGGTGAGGAACCGGGGCATCTCGTCGAGATCGCCGACAACACCATGGATGCGGCCTACTCGGGCTGCCTGCTCGCCGCGGTTGCCCTGATCGAGAGGTTTCGCCGCGAATTCCATGCGCGGATCGGGGCGCCGGTCGCCGTCGTTGCGGACGGTGGCGGCGTCGGCGAATGGCTGTCCCTGCTGCCCGATGTCGAACGCGGCCGTGATCTGGTCCTGCGCGGCCTGGCGCTCTGGTCGGAACGCGAATCCGGCCTCCGATCACCGTAGGCGACCGGGGTTCGGGCTAGAATCAAACACCAATACCTGCCCGTCCCGTGCAGTCCCCATCGAGCCCGGATGTTCCCGAGAGTCCTGTTCCTGCTGCTGCTTGCGCTCAACATAGGCGGTGCCTGCTGGATCGCATTTGCGCCCAAGGCGCCGGAAGTGTCGCGGCCGCCGAGTGATCCGGGCGTGCCTGCCCTGGTCCTGCTGAGCGAGCGCGAATCGGGCCACTCGCCGCAGCCCGCTGCCGCCAGGCCGGGATCGAGCAGCAGTGACGATATCTGCCTGTCGATCGGCCCGTTCCAGACCCAGTCGGACATGCGCGCCACGCTCAATTCGCTGTCGCCGCTGGTCAAGCGCATCCAATACCGCGACGAACGCGCGACCCAGTCGCGCGGCTACTGGGTGTTCCTAGCCGCCCTGAAGAATCGCGAAGAGGCACTGGGCGTAGCCCGTTCGTTGTCGGCGAAAGGCGTTCGCGACTACTACGTGGTCACCGCCGGCGACCAGCTCAATACGATCTCGCTCGGTCTGTTCCGCGAACAGGCCAATGCCGAACGGCGCAAGGCCGAAATTGCGGCGATGGGCTTCGACCCGAAACTGATCCAGCGCACCGAGGAACTGCCGGTCTACTGGATCGACCTCGCCAGGGACAGGAACAACAACGTCGACTGGCGTTCGCACGTAGCCAGTCCGGTCGGCCTCGAGGAACGCCGGATCGATTGTTTCTGAGCAGCGGGCTCCGCAAAGGATCCGCAAGCCGGTTGGCCGCATCCGCCTGAATTGGTATTTCGCGCCCACTCCACTAGAATGCGCGCCCCATGCCGGCATAGCTCAGTTGGTAGAGCAACCGCCTTGTAAGCGGTAGGTCCCCAGTTCGAATCCGGGTGCCGGCACCAGATCCGATGGCACCCCATAGGCTTGCCAGCCGCGCCGGATCTAGAATCCCGTCGGCAAGCCCCCTCCGTTTGCCGGATGATGCGCACCTCCATGGTGCTTCGGGAATCGAGCGCGCATGATAATCCCGTTGGCGCGCTCGACCGCTCTCGACAATGATTGCGCCGCGCGAGTCGTGGTTCGCCAGCCGCCAGATCGTGAACTTTGGTCATCCAGGACATTGGAGCGGCTCTGCCCGTACTTGCCCGTGTTAGGTTCCAATCCGGGGCTTGCGACGCGCCGCCAGGCGGCATGTCTGACAAGATTCGGTTCCATGCGGACAGGAGAAGGTCAATGGCAGGTTGGTTTGAATTGAGCAAGAGCAGCGACGGTCAGTTCCGGTTCGTCCTCAAGGCGGGCAATGCGCAAACGATCCTGACCAGCCAAATGTATTCGTCCAGGGCCGCCGCGCAGGGTGGTATCGCTTCGGTCCAGTCCAGTAGCGCCGATGATGCGAACTACGAACGCAAGACGGCCACCAACGACAAGGCCTATTTCAACCTGAAGTCGGCCAATCATCAGGTCATCGGTACGAGCCAGATGTATGCGTCCGAGGCTTCGCGAGAGGCCGGGATCGCCAGCGTCAAGGCCAACGGCGCATCCGCCAGCATCAAGGACCTGTCGGTCTGAGGATTCGTATTCCGGAGTCCGGCGCGCTGCCCCGAAGCCATCCGGTTTCTCGGAGGAGGGCATATCCGGACTGTTGCCATGCGCGGATTCTTGCCGTGCATGGCGCGATTCAGGCATGGGCTTTACCCCCGGCGTGACGGCGGTCAAGGCCGGTGCTTTCGCCACACGCATGGCAAACGGCAACCAGGGGTCGGATGCCACGACAAGAAGGGCTTGATCCGCTCCATCGGCCTCCGCCCCGACTCCGTACCGATGCTGCACCCGAACCCGGATACGAAGGCGTCAGCCAATCCTATGCGCCGCGGTGCATGCTCTGCCCCTTGCCACTCGACGCGTTTCCAACAGGAAGTTTCGCCTTGGTCGCCAGAAGCTCGGCCATCTCATCCGCCGGTAGCGGCCGGCTGAACAGGTATCCTTGGGCCTCATCGCAACGCAACAGATGCAGCAGCCGGGATTGCTCCTCGGTTTCGACGCCTTCGGCGATGACCTTCAGGTTGAGGGAGTGGGCGAGCGCGATGATCGCGGACACGATCGCGAGGCCTTGCGGCCCAATGTTCATTTCCATGATGAACGATCGGTCGATCTTCAATGCCGTGATCGGCAACTTGGCAATGTAGGCCAACGAGGAATAGCCGGTGCCGAAATCATCGACCGCGACGGTCACGCCCTTATCGCGGATCTTGCGCAAGGTCTGCACCGATGACTCGAGCTCTTCCATCAGCAAGGACTCAGTGACCTCCAGTTCCAGATTGCTGAGATCGAATGATTCCGAGAGCGAGCAGACCAGCTCCGCGAAGTCGGTCTTGCGCAACTGCAGCGACGAGACATTCACCGCAACCTTGGGGGCATTGGCATTCGTTTCACGCCAGCGACCCTGGTCGATCAGCGCCCTGCGCAGCGCCCATTCGCCGACCTCGCCGATCAGCCCGCACTCTTCCAGTACCGGAATGAACTCGCCCGGGGCGATCAGGCCGCGTTCCGGATCCTGCCAACGGATCAATGCCTCGACGCCGCAGATCTGGCCGTTGCCGAGATCGACCTTGGGCTGGTAATGAAGCAGGAATTCATCGGCCTTGATGGCGCGGCGAAGGCGGCTTTCGAAGCTCAGCGCCTGTGCTGCGCGGGCATTCAGTTCCGGCGAGTA
Organism: Dokdonella immobilis; assembly: GCF_900115085.1. Lineage (GTDB taxonomy): Bacteria > Pseudomonadota > Gammaproteobacteria > Xanthomonadales > Rhodanobacteraceae > Dokdonella > Dokdonella immobilis. The sequence goes on from NZ_FOVF01000002.1 coordinate 229,087, forward strand.
GAAGACGATGCGCTCGGAGCTCGACTTCGTTCGACGCAGCGCGGCTTCGGCATTGCGCAGCAGCGTCTCGGCATCGTCGCCATCGCTCGGAAAAATCGCGATGCCGATCCTGCAGCCGATTCGCAGCTCTTCTCCGAAGATGCTGAAGGGCACGCCGAGCCAACGGAACTTCAGTTCTTCCAGGGACCGGGCCACCTCGGCGACCGAGGCCTTGTCGGTCAGGGTCAGTGCGAAGATGTCGACACTGATCCGGGCTACCGAGGTATTCGCCCGCGCGAGCCGTTCTCCGGCCTGGATCAGGAGTTCATCGCCGCCATGCCGCCCCAGTGTTTCATTGACGTGCCGAAGCCGCTCCAGATCCGCGAAGACGACGGCGAGCAGGTTGTCGCTGCTGGCGTGGCGGTACATCTGGTGCGAGAGGATATCGAGGAAATGCTGCCGATTCGGCAAGCCGGTCAGGCTGTCGTATTGGGCCAGATAGCGGATCTGCTCGGATTTTTGCAGGTGTTCGAGGGCGAATGAGATATCCGCAGCGAGCTGGTTCAGCAGTTCCATCTCGTTGCTGTCGAAAAAATCGGGCATCTCAGCGTAAAGCATCAGGGCGCCGACTCCCTTGCCCTCGATCGTCAGTGGCAGCATGGCCAGCGAGCGGGAACCCGCGTCTATCGATTCGCGAATCGCGCGGGGATCCCGGGCCAGGTCGTTGATGATGATCGGATGCGGTTTGCCGGTCGACAGCGATTCCACGATCTTGCGCAAGTCGGAATCTTCGTTCAGCTTTTGTCGCAAGGTGTCTTCATAATCGGGCGAGGCGCCGGCGCTGACCATGAGCCCGAGTCCGTCACCTGCATGGTCGAGCAGGCCGATCCAGGCGCGCGGGAATTGCCCCGCCTCGACCGCGATGCGGCAGACGCCCCGTAGCAGTTCGTCCCGGTCGCGCGTATGCACGATCAGCGCATTGATGGCGCTGAGCACCGAGAGCACGCGGTTGAGGCTACGCATGCCGAGCTCGGTCTTCTTCTGTTCGCTGACGTCCTGCAGCGTGTGGAACCAGCCGCCCGGCTGATCGCGTCGCTGGCTCCAATGATTCGAGGGAACCACGACATGCCTCAGATGCACCCAATCCTCGCCGCGCCGCAGACGATAGGCGAACTCCGCGCGTTCGTGCTGCTCGAAGGCGCGGTCGGCCTGTTCGTTGAAAGCATCGCGGTCGTCCGGATGAACCCGGGTCAGCCATTGCCGCCAGTTGGCCGGTACCTGGTCCGCAGCGGAGCCGATCAGGTCGGGCAGGGTTTCCGACCAGCTTTCGAAGCGGCCGTCAGCCAGTGAAACGAAATGCGCCAGCTTGGCCAGCTGCTGGGCGTGGCGCAGCCCGGCCTGGCTGCGCGCCAGCTCCTGTTCGGCCCGGTAGCGTTGGGTGATGTCGCGGACGAAGGCGACGAAAAGCCGCCCCTGGGAGGTATTGAGGCGGGAAACCGATGCCTCGATCGGAAACTCGGTTCCATCCCGACGCACGCCCCAGACCATGCGTGCCGGAATCGACATCGGCCGGGCCTGACCCGACGGACTGGAGAAGTTCTCGACGTCCCGTTCGTGCTGCTGGCGGAAGCGCTGGGGTATGAAGGTGGACAGGGACGCGCCGAGTGCTTCGCTGCGCGGGCAGTCGAACATACCTTCGGCGGCCCGGTTGAACAGGACGATCCTCTGCTGGTCGTTGACCGCGATGATGGCGTCGAGCGCCGACTCGACCATGCCCGACAGCCGCGCCTCGGTCTGGGTCAGGCCTTCGTAGGCACGCTCCAGCTCGGCACTCTTGTCCTCGAGCTTGCGCACCAGGGTCTCGCTGTACTGCCTCAGCACCGGTGTCTGCAGTTCTTCGGCGGTGCCCGGTGCGAGCGGCTGGCGGTCCTCTGCAGAGGCCCTGTGGATCGCCTCGAGCAGGGTTTCGATCGGTGCCGGCTTGGCGATGTAGGCATCGGCGCCGGCGGCGAGGGCGAGCTCGCGGTCCGCGGGTGAATTGTAGGTGCTCGTGTAGAGCAGGAATGGCAGACGCGCGTGCTTCTGGCTCCGGCGCACCTCCATGCACAGGCGGTAGCCGTCCATGCGCGGCATCAGGATGTCCGAGACGATGCCGTCGAAATCGTTGTCGCCATTGAGCGCAGCCAGCGCTTCGACGCCATCGGGGGCCTCGACCACGGCATGCCCTTCGGCCTCGAGCTGGGCTCGCAGCAGGCGCAGGTTGGCCGGGTAGTCATCGACGATCAGCAGCTTCATCGATTCGGCCCCTCGCGCAGATGGGCGCTGACGGTCAACGGCAATTGGCGCGTATCGATCGGTTTGGTGATGTAGCCGTCGCAACCGGCATCGAGTGCCTGGCGTTCGTCGGCGAGCATAGCGAATGCCGTCAATGCAATGACCGGTATCCCTCGCCAGCGCGGATCCGCCTTGAGCTTGCGGGTCAAGGTGAGTCCGTCCATGCCAGGCAAGGCGATATCCATGAGGATGAGGTCGGGACTGCGCGTCGCGAGATAGTCCAGGGCATCTTCCGCGTCGACGGCGGCATCCACCTCGTAGCCCTCGATCTCGAGGACGCTGCGCGCGAGTTTCAGGTTGACCGGATTGTCGTCGACGATGAGGATGCGCTGGCTCATGAGGCAGGCCCCGCGAGCGGCAGTCGCACGGTGACGGTCGTGCCGACATTGACGGTGCTATCGAGATCGATCGAGCCACCCTGGATCTCGACCAGCTTGCGGGTCAGGGCCAGGCCGAGCCCGGTGCCTTGTGATCGCCGTGCGGTATCGCGCTCGACGCGCTGGAACTCGACGAACAGGCGCTCGATGTCGCCGGGCTCGATGCCGATGCCGGTATCGGAAACCTGAAGCACGAGGGCGCCCGTGGCATCGCGGTCGGCAACGACGCGGACCTGGCCGAGCGGCTCGGTGAACTTGACCGCATTGCTCAGCAGGTTCAGCAGGATCTGCTTGAACTTGTGCCGGTCCAGCCTGGCCTCGGCCAGCCCGGCGGCGACTTCGATCCCGAGTACGATGCGCTTCTCCTGGATCAGCGGCGAGAGCACCGCGCAGACTTCCGGGATGTCGCTGCCGAGGTCGAAAACCTCGGCATGGATCTCCATCTTGCCGGCCTCGATCTTGGACAGGTCGAGCAGGTCGTTGACCAGGCGCAACAAGTGGCGTCCGCTGTCGAGGATGTCACCGATGAATTCGCGCTGCTTCGGCTCGAGACTGCCCACCTTGCCATCGATCAGCAGCTGGGAAAAGCCGATGATGCCGTTCAATGGCGTGCGCAGTTCATGCGACATGTTGGCGAGAAACTGGCTCTTGAGGCGATTGGCCTGATGCAGGGACGCTTCGACCTGCTTGCGCTCGCTGACATCGCGGATCGCGCTCGAGACGAGCAGACCGTTCTCGGTCTGCAGGGGACTCAGGCTGATTTCGACCGGGAACTCGCTGCCGTCGCGGCGCAGTCCGTGCAATTCGAGGCCGGTCCCCATGTTGCGGGCCCGCGGTTGACCGAAAAAGCCGGCGCGATGCTCCGGATGCTGGGCGCGAAACCGCTCCGGAACGAGCATCTCGATGGAATTGCCGAGCAGTTCTTCGCGCTGCCAGCCGAACAGGCGGACGGCCTGGGAATTGGCCAGGACGATCCGCCCACGGTTGTCGACGATCACCATGGCATCGGGCGCCGACTCGAGCAGGTCGCGAAATTTCTCCTTTTCGCGGCGTCGCGCGCTGACGTCGCGCACCGCGCTGATGACCAGGGTCGAGTCGCCAATGTGAATCGGGCTCAGGCTGATCTCGACCGGAAACTCGTCACCGTCGCGGCATCGGCCATGCAGGTCGAGCTCGGCCCCCATCGCGCGCGTCCGCGGATGCGAAAAGAACCGTTCGCGATGGCCGCCATGCACGTCACGAAAGCGATCCGGCAGCAATTGCTCGACCGGGCAGCCAATCAGGGCGCGCGGTTCGTAGCGGAAGAGGATCTCGGCCTGCGAATTGGCCAGCACGATACGTCCGTCGGGGCCAACCACGATGATCGCATCGGGCATGGCCTCGAGCAGGGCTCGCAGGCGTTCGTCGATCACTTCCGACATCGAATCCGTCCCTCGTCGGCGACTGCTGTGGAGCTCCCGTACAGAAACGACCCGGTTCAGCTCCGCGTGTCCGTCGGCATCCGGCGACAGCCCATCCCGGGCCAGCCTTCCGCACTTGTTACCCCCTCGCCCGCGAAGCGTATCGCGTCTCTGCCATGACCCGCCATGGGTGGATCGACGATCCGGTTTCGCTCCGGATCAAGCATAGTCGCATTGGCCCGCGCATTCATCCTCGGCGGCGCCAAGTGCTGAATTGCATTCAGGAATCCCCGAGAGGGCGCCGCGGTTGGGCACGCTCGCCATTGTCCGGTGCCGGATGCTGGCACTCAGTGTCCTGGTCGAACCAGTTCTCGGTAAACCGCCACGGTTTCGTCGACACAGCGTGACCACGGAAATGCCGCGGCGTGCTCCACGCCACGGACGGCATTTGCGCGACGCCATACCTCGTCCTCGAGCAGGCGCTCGAGTCCGTCGCGCAAGGCGGCCGGGTCGAACGGGTCCACGCACAAGGCGATGTCGGCACAGATCTCGGGCAGCGAGGAGACATTCGAGGTCAGCACCGGAATACCGCTGGCAAGGGCCTCGAGCACCGGCAGCCCGAATCCTTCGTAGAGCGACGGAAACGCGAATGCATGCGCGCCGGCATAGATCAGCGGCAGGTCGGCTTCGCTGACGTAGCCGAGCCTGCGTGCCGCACCGCTGGACTCGAGGGGTGCCAGCGCCTTCTCCAGATCCGCGCTGAGCCAGCCCCGGGCGCCGACGATGACGAGAGGGTGGCGCTTGCGCAGCGGTGCCGGCAGCGCGGCATAGGCCCGGGCAAGGCGGACCAGGTTCTTGCGCGGCTCCTGGGTGGCGACGACGAGCAGGTAGGCGCCGTGGCTCAGACCGTGGCGCGCCATGGCCTCGGCCAGCTCGTGTTCGTCGTGCGGCCGATACCTCGGATCGACGCCCAATGCGATGACGCGCAGCTTTTCCCGCGGTACGCCGAGCTTGGCGTGTATCTCGGCGGCAATGAATTCCGAATCCGTGATCACCCGATCGGCCCGCTCCAGGGTGCCTGGTAGATGGCGCTCGAGGAAGCGCACGCGCTCGGGTGGATGGGTGTCCGGATAGTTGAACGCCGAGAGGTCATGCACCGTGGTCACGGCCGGTCCGTCGAACGGCATCAGGATGTAGTTCGGCGTGTGCAGCAGGAAGCCGTGCAGCTTTCGCGTGTGCGCGCGGAACAACGTGTTGCGCACCCGGGAGTAGGCCTCGAGGGCGCGTGTCTTGAATGGCAGGTTCTGGCGCAGGCTGGCGAACAGGCGGTTCGAGCGTAGCGCGTCGGCCGGGTCGTCGACCCAGCGCACCGCGGAATACAGGCGCAATTCTTCGACCGACGCATGCCGGGCTAGGCCTTGCGCGAGTTCCAGTGCGTAGCGACCGATGCCGGTCAGCGGCGCGCTGATCGCGTCGACGTTGAAGATCACGCGCATCAGGCGTTCATTCCGGCCCGTTCGCGCTCGACATCGGCCTCGACCATGCGCCGGGTCAGCTCGGCCAATCCGACCTGCGGCGAGAAACCGAGACGGGCCCGGGCCTTGGCCGCATCGCCGACCAGCAGGGGCGCGTCGACCGGACGCATCAGGAGCGGATCGATGCGGATGCGCGGCGTGCCGTCGGCGCGGTCGGTGGCGACTTCATCGATGCCGGAGCCGCTCCAATCGAGGGCGATCCCGGCCGAGGCAAAGGCGAGCGTGGCGAATTCGCGCACGCTGGCGGCCTGGCCCGTCGCGAGGACAAAGTCGTCGCCGTGGTCGTTGTCGGCCATGCCGGCCAGCGCCGAGACGTACTCCGGGGCGTAGCCGAAATCGCGGCGCGCGTCGAGGTTGCCGAGCAGGATCTGCTGGTCGATTCCGAGCGCGATGCGCGCCACGCCCTGGGTGATCTTGCGTGTCACGAATGCCGCATCGCGCAATTCGGATTCGTGATTGAACAGGATCGCGCTGCTGGCGGCGAGTCCGAAGCTGGCACGCCAGCTGGCCATGGCCGCGTGCGCCAGCAGTTTCGACAGGCCATACGGCGAGGTCGCACGGGTCGGCGTGTTTTCATCCTGCGGTGCGTGCTGCGGACTGCCGAAGATCTCGGCGCTCGAGGCGAGCACGAAGTGCGCGTCGGGGGCGTCGCGCCGCATGGCTTCGAGCAGGTTCAGTGTACCGATGCCGTTGGCATGGACGCTGCCGAGCGGATCGCGGAACGAGTCGGCCACGCGCGATTGTCCGGCCAGGTGGAAGATCGCCTGCGGCGACACTTCGGCAACCAGTGTCCGACAGGCGGCGGGATCGGCCAGTTCGAGCGTGCGCAAATGCAGGCGGGAGTGGCCGGCGATGCCGAGTTCATCGAGTCGCCAGTTGCCGGCCGCGCTCGAAGGGCGGTGAGTGCCGATGACTTCCACGCCTTCGGCGAGCAGCTGCGCGGCCAGCCAGGCGCCATCCTGTCCGCCGACGCCAGTGACCAGGGCGCGCTGATATCGGCGCTTCACGGCCGCTCGCCCTTGAAACTGCGCAGCGGATTGATGCCGGCTGCGGCTACGCCGGGCCCGGGTTGAGGACCCGCGGCGAGGTCGAGCACCGGAACGCCGAGGCGCCGGGCCTGCGCACCGAGCAGCTTCATCGCACCCGCTTCAATCCGCTCGCCGAAGGCAACCCACTCGAAGCCGTATCGCTGCAACCACTCCGAAACATGGCGCGACGCCAGGGGTCCGGCTGGGGCCGATTCGACCAGCTCCGCCCGGGCTCCGTGCAGCACCCATTCCTGATTGTGCATCGTGATCATCCAGCTATCGTAACCGGGCAGCGGCGGCGGATTCTGCCCTGCGAGCAGATGCAGCACACGCGGCAGCGGCTGCAGCAGCGGCGCCAGGGCATGGATGCGTCGCACGCGCCAGTCGAGGACGCGGCGCTCGAACGAGAACAGCATGGCGCCGACCTCTGTCTCGTAGTTCGGCCAGCGTTCGCGCAGGACCTGCATGCCAGCGCGGCCGAGTCGCTCGCGGCGCTCGATGCCGAAACTCTGGCTGCGTGCATGCGCGACGAACACATTGCCGGCGACCAGATGCCGATAGCCGCGCGCGCTGGCGCGCTGGCAGAAGTCGTTTTCCTCGCCGTAGCCTTCCGGAAACGCCTCGACGTCGAACAGGCCGACTGCATCGAGGACTTCGCGACGGACGTACATGCAGAAGCCGTTGCCGGTCGGCAATTGCGGATAGGCGTGACCTGCCGATTGCCAGAGCGCGCGCGCGGTCTGCTCGAAGGTCCATGGCGGAGGAATCGGATTCTCGCGCTCGAGCTCGGGCACCGAAAACGCGCCGGCATTGTCCGATACCGCGGTTGCGGTGGCCACGTCGGCGGCGCAGCAAGCGGCGCGGCGCAGTCCGGTCAGCCAGTGGGCGGCCACCTCGGTATCGGCGTTGAGCAGGACCACGTCGGCGGCCCCGGCATGCCGGATGCCGCGATTCACCGTGGCCGTGAAGCCGAGATTCCTCTCGTTGGCGAGGATGTCGACGCCGGCGATGCCGCGATAGCGTTCCAGCAACGGAGAGATGCCAGGGTCGGTACTGGCGTCGTCGATGACGATGAGGCGACATGGCCCGGTGGTGTGCGCCAGCACCGAATCGAGGCAGCGTGCGACCCCTTCGGCTGCGTTGTAGACCGGCACGATCACCGCGACTTCGCGTTGCATCGGTTCGAGTTCGACGGGGACGGGTCGCTCGGCACTGGCCAGCGCGCCCAGCATCGGCGGCAGGTGCAGCGCCGGCTGCAGGCCGGGCACGCCGATCTCGATGCTGGCAACAACCGGTTCGATTGCCGCTTCCACCCGATCCTGCTCGACACGAACGTCGAGCACGCGGTTGCCGGACGGCGAGAAGGGCAGGCGAAGTTGCGCCACGCCATCGGCGCTGGCTTCGATCTCGCAGAATCGGCTGCCGTCGATCGTCACGGCGCAAGGGCCGACCCCAGCCGGAGTTAGGCACAGCGTCTGCCCGTCCCAGGTCAAGGCAGACGGTTGGCGGTTCGGGGACATCGGCATGGAGGAGAGTTGCGGCATCGTCAGGGACGCGCGATTACGCCGCGTGGCGGTCCGCATTGCAAGCGCGGACGGGCATTACCTGCCGACGACGGGGACCGACCCGGCAACCTGCGCGCTCATGCGTAGACAAGGTTGCTGCCTAGAATGCTTCGGTTTTCGATGGCAGCCAGCAGGGCACGCTGCGATTCGGTCAGGGCCTCGTCGAGGTCGGGCGGTGCATGCGACGGTTCGATCCACTCCCGGATGTCGTCTTCGGCGGGCAGTCGAAGGCCCTCGATGCCCATCGCGACGAGCGCATCGAACAGGCGGCCGGTGGTCGCCGCGGGCTGATCGCACAGTTCGCGATAATCCACAAGGACCCGCGCCCAACCCTCGCTGGCGGCGAACGCCTCGCGCGTGTAGTGCTCCCACAAGGCCAGTGCCGAGGCCGCCGACATCGCGTCGCGGCGTTGCAGCGAAGCGGCCACCTCATGCGGATCGCGAACCACGAGGATGAAGACCGGGCGCGTCAGCAGAGGCAGCATCTCGCGCGCCAGCAGGCACAGCCGCGGTTCCTTGACGAACCAGGGACGATGCGGCTCGAGCGCTTCGAGCACGGGTGCGAGCTCACGACGGAACGCATCGACGGCCTCGGCAGGCGCCGTGCGCGGTGGCGCTTTCCAGTCTCCGCCGGCGGACTGGAGGCGGCGCACGCAGGCCATGTGCAGCCCGCCATGTTCAAAATGGCCGCGCGGATTGTCCGGCCCGCGCAGAAGCAACTCCTCGGCGCCTGGCCACGCGCCCATCAACTTGAGCAGGCCGGCCACGCTCGAGGTGCCGGAGCGGTGCATGCCGAGAACGACGATCTGGCCTGTTGCAGGCCGGCGCAGGTCGACCGGGCGGTGCCTGGGCGACTTCGCGGCAGCGGGTTTCAGCGTGCCGCCGGAGGCAAGCAGCTCGACCAGTCGATCGGCACTGGCGTCGAGGTTGTTGGCTTCGGCAAACGGCGCCGCCCGGGCTGCCGCTTCGGCGACCAGATCGGCTCGTCGGTTGTACACATCGCGCAGGCGCCATTCCAGCGATGCGGAATCCGGCTGCGCCCACAGGCAATCGGGCTGGTCGGGGTCGGCGACTTCCTCGCGTACCTCGACGGCGTGGCCCCATTCGTCGATCAAGTCCTTCTGGCTGCCATAGGCCGGTGCGATGACGACCCTGCCGCAGCCGATCGCCTCGCGCACGACCGGATCCCAGCCGGCGCCGCGCCGGGCGCTGACATAGGCATCCGCGGCAACCAGCAACTGGGCGCGCTCGTAGGCCGGAAAACCCCAGCCGGCCAGGATGCGCACGCGCGCGGCGTTGTCGATGGCGGCCAGCGGCTCTAGCTCCTCGCGCAGGGCGCTTTCGTCGTTGCCGGGGCAAATGTAGATGATCAGTTCGACCGGGTCGCCGGCATCGAAACTGCGCCGGAATGCGTCGACCACACGTTCGGGGGCATCGCGCCCGAGCATCTCGACCACGCTGAGGAAAACGAACTTCCCGTCAGGATTGCGTTGGGTCGGAACGTCCGGGTGGCAGTATTCGCGATCGATGCCGAGCGGCAGCACTTCGATCGGTACACGGGCGCCCGCTTCGCGGAAGGCATTCGCCTGGAACGGATCCGGCACCAGCAACAGGTCGAACCGGTTGCACTGTTCGATCCAGGCCTTGTCCGGCCGCGCCCATTCCGAAAACGCCAACGACAGGCGGAAGCGCCCGCGTGCCGTTGTCTGCATCCGTGCCGGCGCGCAGACCAGGGCGACCTCGGGCAAGGCCGGCAGCATACGCCGCGCGGCCAGTTCAAGCCGGAAGTCGTTGCCATCGAGCAGCTCCGGCGCGACCGGCGAATAGGCCATGCGCAGCGAGCGCGCATCGAGGCGCCAGAGCAGGCTGCGGGTCAATTGGCCGTAGGCATGCGGGAGACGGCTCAGGCCTTGCCAGAGCACCGTGCCACGGTACTCTTCGATCAGACGCTGTTGCCAGCGTGCGGCGAAACTGGCGCGGCTCTGTTTCCAAAGGCGTTCGCGAAAGCCGCCATCCTCGCGGGTCGAACCGTGCTGGTCGTGGCAGACCGTGACCGCGCCGGCGACGACGGTGGCGATGCCGGCATCGGCGGCGCGCAGGCAGTAGTCGGTGTCTTCGAAGTAGCTGTGGAAACGTTCGTCGAGCAGGCCGATGCGATCAAGGCAATCGCGACGAATATAGGCCAGCGCGAAGGCAATGCTTTGCACCCTGCGGTCGCGCGGGAATTGACCGACATCCGATTCCTGTTGTCCCGATTCGGTCTGCTGACCCCAGAGCAATTCCGGCTCGATGAAGCCGCCGAGATGGAACAGCAGGTTGTCCGGACTGGGGCCGCGCATGCGGCAGCCGACGATGCCGTGGTCGGCTGCGGCGTAGGCGGTATCGCGCAGGCGATCGAGCCAGTCGACCTGCTCGAAGACGAGGTCGTTGTTGAGCAGGACGACGTCGTTGTCCTCGCGTGCCGCGGCGATTCCCGCATTCATGCCGCGCACGAAGCCGAGGTTTTCCGGCAGGCGGATGGCCCGAACGCGCGCGCCGTATTCCTCGAGGCCCGCCGGCGTCTGGTCTTCCGAGCCATTGTCCACCACGATGACTTCGGCCTGCTCGAGCCGGCAGGCCAGCAGCGAATCCAGGCAGCGTCGGGTCAGAGCCCACTGGTTCCATGCCAGCACGATCAGGCTAGCCCCGCGCACTAGTGCCGAGTCCCGCAAATAGCGCACAACTCTCGCTGGGTCTTCGACTCCGGCCCGGCGTTGCTCGACGTCACCATGGTCCCACTATGCCTCCTCCTCGCGCCTTGTGCCGGGACCGAATCCGCGGCGCGACATACGCTTGCCATTTGCGGAACACGACACTCGCCCGGATTATTCATGAATTTCACGCGCCCTCGCTTGTCCCTTGAATCCACGCGGCTTTTCGCTCATTCGGCGATAGGGCCCGCTATCCCATCACTCGCGAAATACCGCCTGAACCCAGGGTCCTGCGCGATCATCGCGCGAATTCACGAATAATCCGGGCCAGGGAGACTCTGAACCCGTGATGCCACCCTTTTTCCACCATTGAATGCATCGCCTGGGCGATGCCTGCCTGCACGCAGCCCCTTGTTGCGACGACCTGAAAGGCGGCGCGTCTGTCTGCGCCGGCGCGCCGCGATCTGCACGCGGGCAGGTGTCGTGACCTCTGTGCCACCGGTTCAGGGCCTTCCTAGTCCTGTGCCGGCGCGGACGTCTGCCAGAGCGCGCCGAGGGCCGTGCCAAGCGTGTCACGCGCGTAGCTCGATACCGGCGTCAGCAGCAGGTTGGCACAGTCATAGGTCTGTACGCTCGGCTGCCTTGCGCTGCAGCGGATGGAGCGCAGGATCGCCTGCGGCGTATCGTTCCCGTCGTCGATGGCCTGCGCCGCGGCAATCAGCAGGCGACGCGGCGTACTGCCGAGACGGTGCGCCAGGTTCCGCAGTCGGCGCACTTCCTCGCGGTTCATGCGCCACCCTCCGGGTGCACGAGCTCGTCATGGTAGGCCGCAAACACCTCGTCGCGCGGGCCTTCACGCACGCTGCGACCATGCTCGACCCAGAGCAGGCGGTCGCACAGGGCGCTGACCTGGGTCTCATCGTGGCTGACCAGGACCACGGTATGCCCCTGGCGCATGCGTTCGCGCAAGGCGGCGCCGGACTTTTCCTGGAATTCCGCATCGCCCACGGCGAGCACTTCATCGATCAGCAGGACATCGGGTTCTGCCTGGATCGCCACCGAAAATCCGAGGCGCATGACCATGCCCGACGAATAGCTGGCGATCGGTTGTTCGAAGAAATCGCCGAGTTCGGAGAACTCCTTGATTGCCGGCAGGCGGGCGATGATCTCGCGCTGGCGCAGGCCGATCATCAGGCCAGAAAGGATCGCGTTGTCGCGCCCGGAAAGGTAGGGCGTGAATCCGAGCGCCAGTGACAGCAACTGGCACGACACGCGGTCGCGGCGCATCTGGCCGCGGTCCGGGCGAAGAATCCCCGCGAGCACCCGCAGCAGGGTGCTCTTGCCGGCACCGTTACGGCCGATCACGCCAAGCCGTTCGCCCTGGCGCAGGCTCAGGCTGACGTCCTCCAGCGCCCAGAACTTGCCGCTGCCAACGCGCCGCTGCGCGCTGAAGGCGACACCGACATGCTCGAGTTCGATCAGCGGTGCGCTCATCAGACGGCCAGTTTCGGATAGCGCGGGGCCAGCTGCCTGACCACGCCAATGCCGATCGCGAAGACGATCGCGGAAATGATGCAGACCTTGAGCAGGGCCGGCCAGTCCGGCCACTGCGCATGCATCAGGATGCCGCGGGTGGCGTCGAGCAGGGTCGCGACCGGATTCAGTGCGATCACCTCGCGCAGCGGCGAGGGCACCGAATCGAGGGCGAAGACGACGCCGGACAGGAACATGACCACGGTCAGCACCTGTTCGATGACGAAGCGCAGGTCCGGAATCAGGGGCACGACGGCGGCGACCAGGAAGCCGACCCCGGCGGCGAACAGCAGGGTCACGGCAAACACGATCGGCAGGGCCAGGTAGCTCAGGCTCGGCGGATATCCGATGACCCAGAGGATCACCAGCAGCAAGGCAAAAATGAACAGGAACTTGATCGTGTCGGCGAGCATCTGCACGAATGGAAATACCAGCACGGGCAGGCGCGCCTGGCGGATCAGGCCGAGATTGGTCCAGATCGCATGGCCGCCGTGGGTGATGCAGGACTTCATCCACTGCCAGACGGTCAGGCCGACCAGAAGGAAGGGCAGATAGCCGGGACCGCCGGTCTTCAGGATCACATCGAAGACCAGCCAGAACGCGGCCATCATCATGGCCGGCTCGGCGATCCACCAGATCAGGCCCAGATAGCTTCGCGAACGCTCTGCGCGCAACTCGGCATAGGTGCTGAAAAGAATCAGTTCGAAAAGGTGCTGGGGCATGACGGACGATGGAGGCGAAGGCAGGCAGGATACCGGATCGGGAGGCGGGCATGGACGCTCCGCACCCGCCGTCAGGCGCAATTGCCGTCGAGGATCGGCCCGAGCCAGGCCAGGCCGAGCAGGACCATGGCCAGGGCGGCACCCAGGGCGATGCGCCATCGGCTCTGGGCGAGCACCTCGGACCTGCGCTCGCGGTCCACAGCAGCGACGAGGAAGCTGCCGGCAAACCCGCACAGCACCGGCAGCATCTGGAACAGGTAGCGCTGCATGACGTGAAGGCCGGCGTACAGGAGCAACTGGTAGAGCAGGAAGAGTCCGAGGAACGCCGCCAGCGGCCGCCGCCAGCGTCGCCACAGGACGATGCCGAAGGCGCCGAGGACGAGCGTGGCGGAATGGGTCAGGTAGGCCAATACGGTCAACGGCGCCGCCAGGCTGTTCGCGGCGTAGGCGCCGAGGTGGCCCGCGCAGGCCGGGCCGGGCAATTGCGAGACGAGCAGGGTCTTGGCATTGAACAGACGGAAATACTGGGTGCCGAGCTGCTCGGCCACGATGCTGGCCAGGCCGCGCTCGGCGACCACGGATCGGATCCGGTCGAGCGCCATGGCATTGCGTTGCTGCGGGGTCGATGCGCTTTCGAGGAAAGCGGTCAGGGCAGGCAGGCCGGCCTCGTCGATGTAGTCGCTGCGGCTGATGTCGCGGATGCCGACCTCGAGGTTGTATACGGAGCTGTCGGCGATCAGCGGTCGCCCGGTTTCGACCACGCCTTTCCAAAGAGCCGGTGAGATCGACAGCAGCATGCCGGCGACGAAGGCCAGCGCCGCCATCCACGCAAACGAAGGCCCGCGCTCACTGCGGCGCAGGAAGAACAGCAGGAAGACGGGCCAGAAACCGCCGAGCAGGCTCTTGAAAAGCAGGGCCAGACCGATCAGCACTCCGGCCACGAACGCGCGCAGGTGCGGCCGCCCATGCGCGGTCAGCAGCAATGCCAGCGCGCCGAGCAGGCAGGCCAGATGCGTGACCTCGGGCCACAGCCACTGCGCATGCGCGAGCGTGCTCGGATTGAGCAGGAACAGGGCGCCGGCAGCAAACGCGGCACGGCCCTCGTCGAGCGTCTTCCAGAGCCGCACGAGCAAGAGCGCGCACAGCGCCAGCACAGCGATCTGGACCCCCTGCACGGCCAGCACGTGCGCACCGAACAGGCGGTAGACGAAGGCGATGAACCAGGCTTGCCCAGGCGGCCAGATGAAGAGCTCCGGCATCGGCTTGCCGGCGAGCAGGGCCAGCGCGCGCTGGTTGTAGTCGAACTCGTCGCCGACCAGGACCTTGGTCGCCGGCGAGTAATAGATCCAGAGCAGGCCGATGTTGAGCAAGGCCCAGGCCAGGAATGCCGCAACCAGCCAGGCCCGCCGGACCGGTTCCGGGCCGGTCCGCTGCAGGGGATTCATCGGCTCAGGCACGGCGGGCAGCGCCGAGGCCAGCTCGGCGGCCCAGCGCAGGGTGGGCCGGCCGGCGCGGACGGCGCGCGGTCATCCGGCCGAGGGTTCGGTCCTGGGCGAGCGCTTGGCCGGCGCCTTGAAGGTCGGCGTCATCTTCTCGCGCACGCCGCTGGTGCTGATCGACTCGACGTAGTACCAGTAGTCCTTGCATGGATCGATGCTGTCGTCCCGATACTGGTACTTCTGCGTTTCGTCGGTGGTGCCGGCGCCAAGGATCGGATCCTTGTTCAGCTTGACGAATTCGCCGTTTTCCGAATCGCCCCGAAAGACATCGAAGCCGAAATTGTCCTGCTCGCTGGCCAGCGACCATTTCGGCGTATTGGCGAGGCGGTCTGCCTCGGGGATTCCCGACTGGTCGCCGCAGGTGCCCTCGGGTGGCCGGGCCGCGGGCGCTGGCGCAGGCGCAGGCGCCGCTTGTGGGGTGGAAGCGGATTGGGTCGACCCTTTCGCCGGGGTCGCGGGCGCGTCGGGAGACGGTTGATCGCAACCCGTGAGGGCCAGGACGAGAAGGCTGGACAGGACAATTCGGCGCATGACGACTCCGTGCGGCAGGGAAAAGATCTGGCTGCAATGCTAGCCGTTGCCGGCAGGCAGCGCACGGCACGGTTGCTCCCGGGATCATCGCATTCCTCGGCAAGCGCTGCGCCGACGCCGCGGCGCCTGGGCTGCGCGCGCCCGACGATGGACCTGGGCATCTGTCCCCGGCGCGGCCAAATCGATGAAATCCCGGCAGCGGTGCGACTGGACACGGGCGGCCCGGGGCAACGATAGTCGTGCCATGCACCGATCAGCAACCACACCATCGAGAGGAGCTCCGGCGCGGCCACTGCTGCGCGCCGTCTTGCGCATCTACCTGGCCTTGAGCGCATCGATGGCGCTCGTGGCCCCGGCTGGCGCGCTCTCGCTGGACATCGAGACGACGCCGTCGGGAGACCTCTTTCCCGCCCTCGAACTTTCCCAGCCCAGAACGGCCGACGGGGGCGAAGCACACGCCGGAAACGGTCTGCTGCGACTTCGTGTCGGACATTCCGGCCAGCCACGCGATGCCCGACTGACCGTATCCACCCCGGGCCTGACTACGGCAACCGTCATCGATACGCACATCGATGAAGACATCGTCCTGCGTCCCCGCCTGAAGTGGGATATCGGTGCCCTGCGCGGGATGCAAGGCGTGCGCCGCCAGGCCCTGCAGGTCGTGCTCAGTTCTCCCGGCATGGACCCGATCATCCGCACCGTCGAAATTCGCCTGCACCCTCTCGACGAGGCCTTGTACTTCGTGCGCGAAGGCAACAATCGCATCGATCTGGGCTGGTCGTTCGCGGCCTGGGTCGATCCGCAGGATCCGGTCATCGACGAATTGCTGCAACTCGCCGGTATCGATATCACGGGCATGATGCGCATGCCGTCGAATCGCGCCGACCGGCTCGCGCGTGCGAGAGCGATCTGGTTCGGCCTTGAGCGCCATGGCCTGCGCTACGCCGACGACAGCGCCGGAATCAGCCAGGGTCCGGTCGTCTACAGCCAGCGCGTGCGTTTGCTGTCCAGTACCTGGGATGAGCGCGTGGCCAACTGCCTGGATGGCAGTGTCCTGATTGCCTCCGCGCTCGAACGGCTCGGCGTGGGCAGCTTCCTGGTCCTTGTCCCGGGTCATGCCTTCGTCGGCTTCTACACCGACGACGCCCGGCACGAAGCGGAGTTTCTCGAAACCACCCTGCTCGGATTTGCCGGGCAGGCGCGTCCCGCGCCGTCCGGTTCGGGTGCGCGCCCGGCGCGGCAGCGTGCCATCGAAGGCTTCGAGGCGGCGCGCCGTGCGGGGCGGGATCGCTACCGCAGGATTGCGCCGCGCCTGGATGGGCGACATCGCCCCGACTACGCACTCATCGACATCTCGAAAGCGCGCGCCTATGGCATCATGCCGCTCGCCGTCGGCCGGGGCGACCGCGCCGGCAGTGCTCCAGTCGCCCTTTCGGCGCCCCACCGTCCGCAACGTCCAACCAGCCATATTCCGTGAACAGACTGCCCCAGGAAAAGCCGCTTGAGGTGGTCAGGAACGAGATACGGGCCGATGCGGAGTCCGCCCGCTTGCGTGCGCCTCCGCGGCCGGCCCGGAAGCCGCCGCAGGCGACTTCGAATACGGCTCCCGCGGCTGCGACGCAAAGCCGGTATTCGATCTCCGAATTGAGCCATGCACCCTTCCCGGGTTTTCTCGAACACGCTTTCCAGGCTCTGCTTCGGCGCCCGCCCGACCCGGCAGGATTCGACGCGCAGGCGCGCCTGCTGGCCCAGGGACGCAGCAAGATCGAGGTGCTCGGCAATCTGCGCTGGTCGCCTGAAGGGCGCGAAATCGGCGTGCGCGTGCCATGGTTGCTGCCGCGCTACCTTCTGGCCAAATGCCTGCGCATCCCGGTACTCGGCTATCTGCTCGAATGGGTCGTCTGCCTCGGCGGCCTGCCGCGTATCGTCCAGCATCAGCGTGCTGCGGACATCTACCATAGCGTACGCCTCCAGGAAGTGCTCTCCGCGTTTCGCGGCCTCCAGGCTGAACTCGCGGCGGCGCGCGGTGACATTGCCCGGCTCGATACCGACCAGCAACGCCTCGGTGTCCGCCTCGATGATCTGAATGATCGTACCTCCCAGTTGCAGGCCGAAATCGCGCGCGTCGGCGCCGATGCACATGAATTGCGCCACCTCGTGTTGAGCATGAATCACTGGCTGGCTTCGCTGCGCAAGAATCTCTCGGCACTGGAACTGGCCGAGGCGGACCAGGCACGCCAGGCGGATACGCTCGATGCGGACATCGCCGCCCGGATGATGGCGTTGGATACCGCGCGTCCGGACCGACTCGGCGGTTGGGCCGGGCAGGTCGCCAGCCTCTTGCCAGCAGGCGCCCGGGTCCTCGACCTTTGCAGCGGCGATGACTGGTTGGCGTGCCTGGTCGGCAACGGCATAGAGGCGATTGGAATCGACACCAATACGGAGGTCGGAGCACGAGCGCGCGCGGCCGGGTTGTCGATGGCGGTCGCCGAACCCTCGGAAGTGCTGGCGCGTACGGCTGATCGGTCGCTGCACGGCCTGACCGCGCTCGACACGGGTGCCCTGCTGTGCGAGATGCCGGCGAATTCGCTGCTGGTGGCCATCCGTCGCGTGTTGCTGCCAGGAGGACTCGTGGTGCTGGGTTGCGGTCGCGAACCAGCAGGCATCACTGCGCGCTTGCGCGGGCGCGCCGATGTCCAGCTCAATGCCGAATTGATCCGGCAGGCCCTGCTGGCCGCCGGCTTTGTCGACGTCCGGACGTTGGTGGCCAGCGATGGTGCGGTCTGCCTCGCCGCCAGGATCGGGAGTCTGCCGGAGTGAATCGCATGCAATACGGTCACTGCGGCGGTGGTCGCCGTCCGCCCTCGCGTGCCGCCCTGGCAGGTCAGGCATGAGGGCGGCCATCCTCATTCCGGTGCTGACCAGCAAGGACGCCGTGGGCGCCGATGCCCTGGCCATGGCCTCGATCCTGGAAGATATGGGAATCGAGACCCGCGTGTTCTGCCAATCCGCGAGCGGGGTGGAACGCAAGACCTACCCGGCCAATCAGCTGCCGCAATTTGCCGGCGGCCCACGCGACCTGGTCATCTACCATTTCTCCACTGGCTGGCCGGCCGCGATCGAGCTGCTTGGGCGCTGTCGCGGCTATCGCATCGTGAAGTACCACAACATCACGCCGCCGGAATTCTTCAGCGACATCTCCGCGGACTACGAGACCGCCTGCAGGAATGGGCGGCAGGAAATCGCGAGCATCGCAACGCTGGGATGCGAGCTCTATCTTGGCGCTTCGGCCTACAACCTTGGTGAATTGCAGAAGGCCGGGATGCCGGCGGATCGAGGCGGCGTGCTCGCCCCGTTCCACCGCGTCGACGAAATGGCCGAAGCCGAGGGCGATGTCGCCCTGATCAAGCAGCTGACCGACGGATCGCGCAATTTCCTCATGGTCGGCCGGGTCGCGCCAAACAAGGGCCACCTTGCCCTGGTCGATGCGTTCGATGCGTATGTACGGGGCTATTCCGCGACTGCCCGGCTGATCATCCTTGGCAAGATCGATCCGCGCCTGGACCGTTACACCGCGGCGATCACCGGTCGCATCGAGGCCCTGGACCTGGCCGATCGGGTGCTCTGGATCGACGCGGCCAGCGAGGCGCAGCTCAAGGCAGCCTATCTCGCCAGCCATGTGTTCATGCTCCTCAGCGAGCACGAGGGATTTTGTGTTCCGCTGATCGAGTCGATGGCGGTGGGCACGCCGATCGTCGCCCATGCATCGAGTGCGGTGCCGGAGACGCTGGGTGATGCGGGCCTGATCTGGGAGGAACGCGACCCGTGGCTCTATGCGGCCAGCGCCGCGCGCCTGTTCGAGGACGATGCGCTGCGCGCGGGCATGCTGGAGCGGGCGCGCCTGCGCTATCGGCAGCAGTTCGCCATCGAGGTGCTGCGCGAGCGCTTCATCGGCTTCCTGGAGCCCGCCCTGTGAGGCCGCGCATCGCCATCGTCGTACCGCGTTGCCACGCGCGGCTGGTCGGCGGTGCCGAGGCTCTGGGCTGGCAATATGCCCAGTTGCTGGCTGTCGACCACGAAGTCGAGGTGCTGACGTCGGCCGCTTTCGACTATACGAAATGGGACAACGATCTCGAGCCCGGCAGCGAGCAGAGGGAAGGCATCACGATTCGCCGGTTCAGGGTCGCGCGCGGGCGCACGCCGTACTTCCATGCCCTACATCGGACCATGCTCGATGCGTTCGAAAAGATGCAGGCGTCCCCGGCTTCCGGCCAGGCGCCGCGCTATGGATGGCCGGAGGCGCTCGAAGAGGAATTCATTCGTGCCCAGGGGCCGAATTGTCCGGACCTGACCGCTCACCTGTCGATTCATGGCGACGCCTACGCGGCGATATTCTTCCTGCCCTATCTGTACCCGCTGGCGCTAGACGGCATCCGTGCACTGCGACATCGGCGCTGGGCGCTGATACCTGCCTTGCATGACGAGCCGCCAGCCTACCTGCAGACCTTTGCGCAGATGGCCCGCGCCGCGCCGCGCATCCTCTGGAACACGCCGGCCGAACAGCGGCTCGGCGCGCGACTCTGGGGCGTGCACGGCGGCAACGTCGTCGCCATGACCGTCGCCACCGACAGGGTCGAGCCGGCCCGCGAAACGCGCCCGTACCTGCTCTATTGCGGACGCATCGACGTCAGCAAGGGTTGCGGGCAATTGCTCGAGGGTTTCGAGGCATTCAAGGTGGCGCATCCGGATTCGGACCTCGAACTGGTCCTGACCGGCAACGACGTGCTCGGCGTCGGCAAGCGCAAGGACGTGCGCTATCTCGGTTTCGTCGAGGAACAGCGCAAATTCGAGCTGATGGCCGGTGCGGCGGCATTCGTCCAGCCGTCGCCGTACGAGAGCCTCAGCATCGTCCTGCTCGAAGCCATGGCGCAAGGTGCGCCGGCGATCGTCAATGCCCAGTGCGAGGTCCTGGTCGACCATGTCGAAGCCAGCGGCAGTGGCCTGGCCTATCGCGGCACCGGCGCACTGGTCGATGCGATAGGGCAGGTGCTCGCGCTCGACCCGGCGACCCGCAGCGACTGGAGCGTGAAGTCCCGCGAATACGTGCTCGCCCACTACAGCCGCGATCAGGTCAAGGCGCGCCTCGACGCCGAAGTCCGGGCTCTCGCGGCGGCGTGATTGTCGCGGTCGGCAAGTACGTCGGCGGAAAGCTCAGCCTGAACGCAGGTACAAGTCGAAGCGCGCGCCGCCAAGCGTCTTCGAGCGGCCGACCTTGAGCGTGCCGCCATAGGCCTTGACGATGTTCTGCACGATCGACAGGCCGATGCCATGGCCCTGGACGCGCTCGTCCCCGCGTACGCCCCGTTGCAGCAGGTACTCGACGCGGTCCGGCGGAATACCCGGGCCATCATCCTCGACGCAGAGGTCGAGTCCGCCGCTCCGCGAATCGGCCGATCGCCCCGGCCGCGCGGTCAGCAGCACGCTGTGCCGGGCCCACTTGAATGCGTTTTCCAGCACGTTGCCGAGCAGTTCCATGAGATCGCCCTGGTCGCCACGGAAACGGGTGTCGGGATCGATCTCGAATTCGCACAGCACCTGCTTGTCGGCGTAGACCTTCTCGAGGCTGCGCACGATTTCTTCGGCATACGGTTCAAGCGGCAATGGTGCGGCGAAGGTCTGCCGCCCCGAGGTGGCCGCCCGCGAGAGTTGGTAGGCGACGATCTCGTCCATGCGACCGACCTGTTCGAGCACCGTCCAGCGCAACTCCTTGCCATCGGTCTCGGACTCGAGTTGGGTGCGGACCACGGCCAGCGGGGTTTTCAGGCTGTGGGCGAGATCGGCCAGGGTATTGCGGTAGCGCTCGAGACGCTCGCGTTCGGAGTCGATGAAATTGTTGAGGTTGGTGGCGAGTCCTGAGAGTTCTGCCGGATAGCGGCCGGCCAGATGCCCCTCGGCGCCGCGTTCGACGCGGGCCAGATCGGCAGCCACCCGGCGCAGTGGCGCCATGCTCCAGCGCAGGACGCCGAGCAGGAGCAGAAGCAGCAGTACGCCGAGTCCACCGAGCCAGGCCAGCAGGGTACGCCTGAACACTTGCACCTGGTTCTGCAGGGCGGCGCTGTCCTCGGCGATATGCAAGGTCAGTTTCAGTTCGGGCCGGTTGGCGACGCTCCAGGTGATGCCCTGCGAGAGGATGAACAGATCCCCCAGGCTCGTCTGCACCGGGCCACGAAACACGGTTGCACCCTGGGGCAGCTCGGTGTCGAACGGCAGTTCGAGCCCGAGCGCCGAAGGCGAACGCCACTGGCGCTCCTTGGCATTGCGCACATGGTCGCCGACGATGCTTGCATACAGGCCCGAACCTGGGCGGTCGAAGCGGGGATCCGGCCCGACCTCGGGTGGAATCAGGTTGCCGGCGCGATTGGTGTCGGCACCGGCGAGGTAGGCGTGCATGTAACCCTGCAGGCGATCGCGCTGCGAACTCAGGGCGGCATCGAAGAAGGCCTTGTCGAGGGCGAAGAAGGCCAGGCCGAGGAATGCCGCGAGCGCAATGCCCGCCGCTGCCAGCGAACGGGCCTGCAACGACAGCGGGCGGGCCATCGCGCGGGCCGGAATCAGGCGGCCGGTTCGGATGCGGTCTCGTCCGCCCCGCTGTCAGTGCGTTCAAGCGCGAACCGGTAGCCGCGCCCGCGAACCGTTTCGATCGGCTTGATCGTGTTTTCCGGATCGAGTTTGCGACGCAGGCGACCGATGAAGACCTCGAGTACGTTGGAGTCGCGGTCGAAATCCTGCTGGTAGATGTGTTCGGTGAGATCGGCCTTCGAGACCAGCTCGCCGGCATGCATCATCAGGTATTCGAGCACCTTGTACTCGTAGCTGGTCAGGTCCACCGGGTTGCCGTTCGAGCTGACCGTCTGCGCGGTCGTGTCGAGCGCGATCGGGCCGCATTCGAGGAGCGGACGCGACCAGCCGCTGGCCCGCCGCACGAGCGCGTTGAGACGGGCCAGAAGCTCCTCGACATGGAACGGCTTGACCAGGTAATCGTCGGCGCCGTACTTGAGACCCTGCACCTTGTCCTGCCAGGACGAGCGGGCGGTCAGGATCAGGATCGGGTAGCGCTGGCCGTCCTCGCGCAGCTGCTTGACCAGTTCCATGCCCGACATCTTCGGCAGGCCGAGATCGATGATGGCCACATCGAACGGAACTTCCCGGCCGAGGAAAAGGCCTTCCTCGCCATCGCCGGCGGCATCCACCGCAAACCCGTCGCGCTTCAATCGCGCTGCCAGGGTCTCGCGCAGTGGTGCTTCGTCTTCCACGAGCAGTACTCGCATCGCAATCTCCTGTTATTGGTCGGCCTTGATTTCAATGACGCGCACCTGACCACCAGGGGTCAGCACCTTGAAGCGGTAGATCTTGCGTTTGTCGATGCGCAGGGTCTGCACGCTGAGTACCTTCGCATGGGTATCACGCTGAATCATGGCCATGGCTTCCTGGACACTGATCTCGCGGGCTGTGACAGCCGACGAGAAGAGCAACGCGGCCATGATTGCTGCCAGCACAGGGAAGGGCTTGAGGCGCTTGGCGGCAATCATTTTCGCGTCAGGTCGTCATGGGTAACCGCTCGATGTACGCGGTTCGTGCAGTCTCGACTGCGCGCATTGAATTCCCGCTGAACTCGGTCATTCCGGCTCCGCTGAAATGCCGAAAATGACCATGCAGAACAACGGTTTGCAGGTCTCAAAATATCTCCGCGACGCAGCATCGCAGGCTTCCCCCGGCCTTTTCGATCTGCTCCAGCGGGGTGCTGCCAATCGAAAAACCCTGTTCGCCGAGCCACGTCCGCTGCGGCTCGGACAGGGCGCGGGCCGCCCGTTCGCTCATCCATACCCGGTTCCCGGCGAGACAGATCGCATTCGCCGCAAAGGCCGCTTTCTGACTTGCACCAAGCCACAGCGCTTGGTCCGGATAGAGACTCGCGATCGCCCTGGCGTCGGCGCTGTCGCGAAATCCCGATTCGGCGATCAGGGCGACGCGCCCGGCCAGGATCGCCAGCACGACGTTGGTGTGGTATTCGCCTTCCGCCAGTTCGAAGCAGTAGGTCAGACGCAGCCCAAAGGCCTCGTGCATTGCGCGCGCACCGGCCATGTCGCAGCGCTCGCCAAGACCGCAGTAACCGATTCCGCGGGCGCGATCGATGACCAGCGAACCGGTCAGTTCTGCCACCAGCGCGGCGCCGGACAGGTCGACGACCTCGCGACCGAGCAGGCGTTCGAACCAGGCCCGGATATCGGCACGCGAAGTCTCGCGCCGGCGCACGGCATGGCGCATGCGACCGACGATCAGGCGCCCGGGAGCGGTCGCGAATGCATTGTTCGGAAACACGCCATCGGGAGCCAGCGGATCACCCGGAAAGGTCGTGACCGGCACGTCCTCGGCCAGTCGGCGGGCGAGTTCGGCGTGTTCGGCCAGGGCGCGCAGCGGATCCGGCGCATCGCCGAGGTCCATGTAGCGATTGTCGCTGGCCGATTCCGCAGCCAGCGAAAAATCGATCGGACTGATCAGGAATGCGGCCTGCGCCGTAGCCGGAAGGTCGGCCGCGATCGCGCGGGTGGCGACGGCATCCAGGAAATCCTGCGGACGGGTGACGATCAAGTGCGTTTGCCCTTGCCCGGCGCGGGCTTGCCCGGGAAGCGGAAACAGCAGGTCAGGTGGTCGTTGACCATGCCGGTGGCCTGCATGAAGGCATAGCAGATCGTCGAGCCGACGAAGCTGAAACCGCGCTTGCGCATCGCCTTGCTCATCGCGTCGGAGTGCGCGCTGGTGGCGGGAACCTTGTCGTGCGCGGTCCAGCGGTTGAGCAGCGGCTCGCCGCCGACGAAGGACCATAGCCAGGCCTCGAGGCTGCCGACTTCCTCGATCACGGCAAGGCTGGCGCGTGCGTTGCTGCGTGCCGACAGGATCTTCAGCCGATTACGGATGAGGCCTGGGTCGTCGAGAAGGGATTCGAGTTCGCGGTCGCGCATGGCCGCCACCCGTGCGATATCGAAGCCGTGGAACGCGCGGCGATAATTTTCCCGTTTGCCGAGTACGGTGCGCCAGCTCAATCCCGCCTGGGCGCCTTCGAGTACGAGAAATTCGAACAGGCGTCGATCGTCGCGGACAGGGACGCCCCACTCGAGGTCGTGATAGTCGCGGTAGATCAGATCGACAGAATCTCCCGTCGCCCAAGCGCAGCGAACCCGGCCGTCGTCCGGCGCAGGAAGGTTCCTGGTGACGCGTTTGTCGCTGTTGTTCTCGGGTTTGCGGGCGGACATCGGCGGGCTCGGTGTCGCGGAGTCGACGCGTGAGCATACCCGCAGGGGCGCCTCTGTGGCAGCCCCGCGCCCGGCTCTTGCGTCATGGCGTTGCGCTGGTGCTTGCCGACAGCGGCATCCAGGGCAATGCATCGAGATCGACGTTGCCGCCGCTCAGGATCAGTCCGACGCGACGGCCGGAGAACTGCGCCGGATGCTCGAGCACCGCCGCCAGCACGATCGCCGCGGAAGGTTCGACGAGAATCTTGAGGCGCTGCCAGATCAGGCGCATGGCCTCGACCGTGCGGCTGTCGTCGACGGTCAGCGCCTGCACGCGGTGCGCGCGCAGGATCGAGAAATTGATCTCGCCGACCAGGGTGCGCAGGCCATCGCAGATGGTATCCGGGACGAAGGACCCGACCCG
The DNA here is from genome assembly GCF_900115085.1 of Dokdonella immobilis. Classification (GTDB taxonomy): domain Bacteria; phylum Pseudomonadota; class Gammaproteobacteria; order Xanthomonadales; family Rhodanobacteraceae; genus Dokdonella; species Dokdonella immobilis. Next base: position 253,994 of record NZ_FOVF01000002.1, read on the forward strand.
TTCGCCACGCCGCAGCGATTCGGCGGTATCGGCGGCGCCCGACGGTTCGGCAGCCCAGACCGTGGCCCGCGGGGCCATTGCAGCGACGGCGATTGCGGTTCCGCTGACCAGGCCGCCGCCCCCTACCGGCGCAACCAGCGCATCGAGCGGGCCGGTTTCGCCGAGCAGCTCCATCGCCGCGGTGCCCTGGCCGGCGATCACGTCGGGGTTCGTGTAGGGGTGCACGAGTGTCGCGCCGGTCTGCATGCGCACACGCTCGGCCGCCTCCTCGCGCGCGGCGATGCTCGCCGCGCAGCGATGCACGGTTGCTCCATAGGCCTCGATCGCGGCGACCTTCGAGCGCACCGCGCCTTCGGGGACGACCACGTGCGCGGCAATGCCGCGTGTGCGCGCAGCCAGGGCCAATGCTGCGCCGTGATTGCCGGATGAATGCGTGACGACGCCGCGCCTGGCGACCTCGTCCGGCAGCGACCATACCGCGTTGCTGGCACCGCGAAACTTGAACGCACCGGTTCGCTGCAAGGCTTCGATCTTGAAGTGGAGTTCGGCCCCGGCGAGCAGGTCGAGCGAGCGCGATCGCAGGACCGGGGTTCGCTGCGCATGCGCGGCGATGCGCGCGGCCGCCTCTTCGACGTTGGCGAAGGTGATCGCGCCCGCATGGGAATCTGCAGCCATGGAACCGGTCCGGTCGAATTCGGAATTTCACGATACACGCGCAGGATGGCGGCACGCCAGCGACGGTCGGGTCCACCGGCGCACCGGGCATGGCATCCACACGGCTTCCGACCTGTGCCGTATCGAGACATCGAAGCCGGCCGTCCGGCCAGGAAGGGCAGGCGGGTGCCGCGACGGCTGAGTCTAGCCAACGTGGTCGACGCTGGTTACATTGCCGCCTCGCTGTCCATCCGACAGCCGGAATCCACGCCCGCGCATGAACCCGAGTGATCGTCAAACGCATCCGCTGGTCCGCTTGCGCGATTACCGTGCCCCTGCGTGGCGCATGGAGCGGGTCGACCTGAGCTTCGATCTCGATGCGGAGCAGACTCTCGTCGAGGCGCGCCTCGAGTTGCGCCAGGACCCCGAGCGGCCGGACGCGGAATTGCGCCTCGACGGTTCGGCATTGGACCTGCTGGAAATCCGCCTCGATGGCCGCGACATCGGTACCGACCGCTACCGAATCGAAGCCGATGGCCTCGTCGTCTGCGGCGTGCGTGGCAGCGCCATTCTGGAAACGCGCAGTCGGATCCGACCGATCGCCAACACGGCCATGCAGGGCCTCTACCTGAGCGGGGCGCTCGAGACCGGGTTCCTGTTGAGCCAATGCGAGGCCGAGGGATTCCGGCACATCACCTGGTCGATCGACCGGCCCGATGTCCTGGCGCCATACACGGTGACCCTGCGCGCCGATCGCGAGCGCTATCCCGTGCTGCTCGCGGGGGGTGGCCGGGAGGCCGCCGGAGAACTCGATGATGGCCGCCATTGGGTGCGCTATGTCGATCCGCAGCCCAAGCCGAGTTATCTGTTCGCCCTCGTGGCCGGACGTCTACATTCGATCGAGGACGCCTACACGACTGCCGAGGGAAGACGGGTCCGGCTCGCGATCTGGGCCGAGGCGGCCGTTCTGGATCGCTGCCGGCACGCGATGGATTGCCTCAAGGCGGCGTTCCTGTGGGACGAGCAGACGTATGGCCGCAGCTATCGGCTCGATGCATTCCACATCGTCGCCACCCACGATTTCACGATGGGTGCGATGGAGAACACCGGTCTGAACATCTTCAACTCGAAGTATCTCCTGGCCGATCCGCTGCATGCCACGGACGACGACTTCCGGCACGTCCTCGCCGTGGTTGGTCACGAATACTTCCACAACTGGACGGGCAACCGGGTCACCTGCCGCGACTGGTTCCAGCTCAGTCTCAAGGAAGGCCTGACTGTCTACCGCGAGCAGGAATTCGAGTCCGATCTGGCATCGCGCACCCTGCGCAGGATCGAGGACGTGCGCTCGCTCTGGCGTACGCAGTTTGCCGAGGATGCCGGACCGCTGGCCCACCCGGTGCGGCCCGACCAGTATCGGGAAATAAATAATTTCTACACGACGACGGTCTACGACAAGGGCGCCGAAATCGTTCGCATGCTCGCCACCCTGCTCGGTCGGGAGGGATTCCGCCGCGGCATGGATCTCTACTTCGAGCGGCACGACGGCAGCGCCGTCACGGTCGAGGATTTCCTGGCCGCCCTGGGTGATGCCAACGCCCTCGATCTCGGTTGCTGGCTGGGCTGGTATCGACAGGCCGGAACGCCGGTGCTCGAGGCACATAGCCATTACGACGCCGAACGACGTTGCCTGGAACTGACGCTCCGCCAGCACACCGCGGCCACGTCCGGGCAAAGTGAAAAGCAGCCCCTGCCGATACCGGTCGCGCTGGCATTCTTCGATCAGCGCGGCAATCGTCTGCCGCTGCAGTGCGACGATGCCGAGCGCCTGCGCGGGGACGTGCTGCTGCTGGAGGAGGCGGAGGCTACCTTCCGCTTCACCAACCTCGACAGCAGTCCCGTGACGTCGCTGTTGCGAGGCTATTCTGCACCGGTGCGCCTGGTCACCAGCTTCGATGCACGCGGCCTTGCCATCCTGGCCAGCCACGAAACAGACGGCTTCAATCGCTGGCAGGCCGCCGACGCGATGGCGCGACAGGCGTTCGCGCAACTGCTGGCCGGCGAGCGCGGCGGGCAGCCCTTCCTCGAGGCCTGGATCTGCAGTCTACGGGCGAGCCTGGCCGAGTCCGCAATCGAGCCGGCAACGCTGGCCGAAATGCTGACCGTCGCCGACCTGGCGGCCCTGGCTGAGCCCTTGGCCGAGATCGATCCCGATGCCGTATTCAAAGCGCGCCTGACTCTCGAAACATCATTGGCGCGCGCCCTGGAGCCGGAGCTGCTCGAAAGTTATGCCGCCTTGGCATCGGCTTCGGCGGAAGGAACCGAGCCCGCGGCGCAAGCCCGGCGTCGATTGCGCAACCGTTGCCTGCAACTGTTGTGCGTGGTCGATCGGCGACATCACGTTCTGGCCGCTGCCCACTACACCCGGGCCAGCTGCCTCAGCGACCGTCTCGGCGCACTGACTTGCATCGTGCATTCGGCCGCTTCCGCGGCACCGGCGCTGCTCGAGGAATTTGCAGCCGCCTATCGCGATGATCCGACCGTGATGGACAAGTGGTTTGCGGTGCAGGCGACCATGCCATCGGCGGCAGCGCTCGAGCGGGTCTGCGAATTGACCGGGCACCCCGCCTTCCGCTGGGACAATCCGAACAAGGTCCATGCGCTGCTGCTCGGCCTGGCCCATCGCAATCCGATCGTCTTCCATCGCCTCGACGGGGAGGGCTATAGGTTCACGGCCGCAGCGATACGGAAGCTCGATGCCATCAATCCGCAGGTCGCGGCCCGCCTGGCCACCGCGTTTGGAGGGTGGCAGCGCATGGAGCCGCGGCGACGCGCGGTGATGCGTGAGGAAATGCGCCGACTGCGGACCGCCGAAAACCTGTCGGCAGACGTGGCCGACATACTCGGGCGCAGCCTGGGCGAGTCGTAACGAGGTCCGATCGGACCGCGGCGGTCGCGTGATGCCGGTGCCTATCCGCTGCGTGACAGGTTTCCGGCCAGGGCAAGGCCGCCTTCACCGTGTCCGTGACCGGGCAGCGGGTCTCGCGCATCGCCGAGGCCGTGGCCGTGCTCCTCGCCCGGTCGGCGCCTGCTCACCTGCGGCTTGCATGACTTGAATGCGACGCATGAAGGGCGCATGTTGAAAACGATGCCCCCTGGCGGGGCGATGACTGGAGAAATGCCATGTCTCGCCTGATTCCCCTGTTGCCCCTGCTGCTCACCCTGGCGGGTTGCGCGACTTCGTCGGGCACCGTCTATCACTACGAGGGTAGCGGAGACTACTACTCCACTTCCGACAGCGCCGGCCCAACGCTCGATTCGAGCGGCCCGGGTTACGGGTTCGCCCATGGTTACGGCTACGGCGGGGGTCTCGGCTACGGCTACGGGTTTGGACTCGGCTATGGTCTGGGTGGCTATCCGGGCTTGTGGGCGCCGTGGTATTTCGGCTATTCGCCCTACGTCTGGTGGCCGCACCCGTATGAACATGACAGCGGAACATGGCGCGAGTCGCAGGTCCAGCGTGATCGCGCCCTGCGCAGCACGCTTGTGGCGCGACCCGCGATCGCGGCGCCGCTGCGCGCCAAGCCGGGCCGGCTGCAACCATCGCTGCGTCCTTCGCCCGTCCCGTCCCGGTCAGGTGCTGATGCGCACCGATCAACCGTGATCCGACCCGCTGCACGCCCGGCGCCGCCAGCGCGAATGACCGCACCGCCGGTCATCCGTACCGCGCCGCCGCCGCGAAACGTGCCCCACAAGCACTGATTGCGGACAACAAAAAAGCCGCGCTTTCGCGCGGCTTTTCGTCCACCGGGAGTACTGCCGAATCGGTGGTCAGGCGGGCAGGCGGCTGAGCGCTTCGTTGATCCTTGCGCGGCGGCTTTCAAGCTGCTGCAGCTGGGCGTTGGCGTCATTCATCGCTGTGGTCGAGCGCATGTCCTGCATTGCCATTTCGAGGCGACCCAGTTCGATCATCAGGTCGTGGCGCAGGAAGAGTGGATTGAGGTTCATGCTGGCGGCGGTGGACATCATGGTGACGTGCTCCCGGGGTGATGGTTGGTCGATTGATAGGTAGCAAGGGGCGTGCCAACTCACCGAAATCGGGCCTGGATCAAGAAAAGTCCGCGAAGCGTGCCGCCCGACTGACGCTTCGTGTCGCAAGTTGACCGGGTCTGGCGTGCCTCACCCTGGCCTGCCGCTTTTCCGCGATTACGGTCACAGTCTGCCAATTGCTGTTACCGATAAGGTCAGCCAGGCGCACTCACCAACAGCGGCCACAAAAAAATGCCGCGCCCTTGCAGGCGCGGCATTTCCTGTGGGTTCGGGAGGTTTGCTCAACTGGCGCCCGGCACCATGGTCCTCCTGGATTCCCCCTGTTCATGAGACCGCCGGGCGCCAGCCTTTCTGTCGTCGCCCATCAGTCTGTGCATGCTCCCACCGGCGCGCAGCCAGCCCCTGAATTCCGACTTTCGGCGTGCTCGCATACGCCTAGCGCCGGTGGGAGTGCGATGGATCAACAGCAGGTTCCGTGCCAAGCATCGAGCAGCACAGCCCTGGGTTAGAATTGCATGGGTCTGCAACGAGTGGTCGCTTCATGTCTTCAAATCCCTCGCATCGTTACGATGTGATCGTGGTCGGTGGCGGCCATGCCGGCACCGAGGCCGCGCTCGCCGCGGCGCGCAGCGGCGCGCGAACCCTGCTGCTCAGCCACAGCATCGAGACCATTGGCCAGATGAGCTGCAACCCGGCCATCGGCGGCATCGGCAAGGGTCATCTGGTCCGTGAAATCGATGCGCTGGGCGGCGCAATGGCCGAGGCGGCTGACCGCGCCGGCATCCAGTGGCGCACCCTGAATGCGTCGAAGGGACCGGCCGTGCGCGCCACCCGTTGCCAGGCCGACCGCGTGCTCTACAAGGCGGCGATCCGTGCGATCGTCGAGGCGCAACCCGGTCTGCAGTTGTTCCAGCAGGCCGTCGACGACCTGCTCGTCGAGGGTGGTCGGGTCATCGGCGTGCGGACCCAGGCCGGCCTGCGCTTCGAAGCCGCAAGCGTGGTCCTGACCGCCGGCACGTTCCTCGCCGGCAAGATCCACATCGGCATGGCCAACCATTCCGGGGGCCGCGCCGGTGAAGCGCCGGCCCAGCGACTGGCCGAACGCATGCGCGAATTGCCGATTGCCGTGGACCGGCTGAAGACCGGCACGCCGCCGCGCATCGATGGGCGCACGATCGACTTCACGGGGCTCGAGGAACAACCCGGCGACGATCCCGCACCGGTGTTTTCATTCCTCGGTTCACGGGTCGACCATCCGCGCCAGGTGAGCTGCTGGATCACGCATACCAGCGAGCGCACGCACGAGATCATCCGGGCCGGCCTGGATCGTTCACCGCTCTACAGCGGAACGATCGAGGGCGTCGGTCCGCGTTATTGCCCTTCGATCGAGGACAAGGTCGTGCGCTTCGCCGACAAGACCTCGCACCAGATCTTCATCGAGCCCGAAGGCCTCGATACCTATGAGATCTATCCGAACGGGATTTCGACGTCCCTGCCGTTCGACGTGCAGGTCGAACTCGTGCGTTCGATCCGCGGCTTCGGCAACGCGCATATCACCCGTCCGGGCTATGCCATCGAATACGACTACTTCGATCCGCGTGGACTCAAGCCTTCACTGGAGACAAAAGCGATTTCCGGCCTCTATTTCGCCGGCCAGATCAACGGCACCACAGGCTACGAGGAGGCGGCCGCGCAGGGCCTCATCGCCGGACTCAACGCATCGCGCGCGGCGCGCGACCTTGAGCCGTGGACGCCGCGTCGCGACGAGGCCTACATCGGCGTATTGATCGATGACCTGACCACCAACGGCACGATCGAGCCGTATCGGATGTTCACCTCGCGGGCCGAATACCGGTTGCACTTGCGCGAGGACAATGCCGACCTGCGCCTGACCGCGCAGGGGCATGGCCACGGCTGCGTCCCGGAGGCGCGGTACGCGCGCCTGCAACGCAAGAACGAGGCAATCGAGGCCGAACGCGCGCGCCTGCGTGCGCTCTGGGTGACGCCGGCGAACGAACTCGGACGCGCCCTCGAAACCACCCTCGGCGTGGCCGTGAGCCGCGAGGCGCATGCGCTCGATCTGCTGCGCCGTCCCGAACTCGACTATGCCGGGTTGGTCCGCGTGCCTGGACTCGGGCCGCCCGTGGACGATGGCGAGGTCGCCGAGCAGGTCGAGATCGGCATCAAGTACGCCGGCTATCTCGAGCGCCAGCGCGAGGAGATCGAGCGCAGCCGCAGGAACGAGGACACGGTCATCCCGCAGGATTTCGACTACGAGCACGTGCGCGGGCTGTCGGCCGAGGTCATGCACAAGCTCAAGGGTACCCGGCCGACCACGGTCGGCCAGGCGCAACGCATCAGCGGCGTGACCCCGGCCGCCATTTCGCTGCTCCTCGTCCATCTCAAGCGGCACCGGCGCGTCGCCTGAATCCCCCCAACCCCTGCAGGCACGCAGGCCCCTTTGCGGCCCTGCTGTGCGTGCGGTATCGCAGCCAAGGAAACAATGTCCAGCATCGAACATCGCATCGCCCGTGAAATTGCCGCGCGCCCCGAACAAGTCGAGGCCGCCGTCGAACTGCTCGATAGCGGCGCCACCGTGCCGTTCATCGCCCGCTACCGCAAGGAAGCCACCGGCGGACTCGACGATTCTCAATTGCGCCAGCTCGAGGAACGCCTCGGTTATCTGCGCGAACTCGAGGAACGCCGCGCCGCCGTGCTCGCCAGCATCGATGAGCAGGGCAAACTCAGTGAAGATCTGCGCGCCGACATCCTGGCCGCCGACAACAAGGCGCGCCTCGAAGATCTCTATCTTCCATACAAGCCGCGACGCCGGACCCGGGCGCAAATCGCGCGCGAGGCGGGCCTCGAGCCGCTGGCCAAGACCCTGCTGGCCGATCCCGACCAGCCGCCCGAACAGGCTGCGGTAGCCTTCGTCGACGAGGGCAAGGGCATCGCCGACACCAAGGCGGCGCTCGACGGTGCGCGCGCGATCCTGCTCGAGAGCTTTGCCGAGGATCCGGCCCTGGTAGGGGCATTGCGCGACTGGCTGACGACCAAGGCCGTGATCCGAGCGAGCGTGGTCGCCGGCAAGGAGAGCGAAGGCGCCAAGTTCCGCGATTACTTCCAGCATGTCGAGCCGATCGGCTCGATTCCCTCGCATCGGTTGCTGGCCCTGTTCCGTGCGCGCAATGAAGGCGTGCTCGATCTCGAACTGGCACCCCGGCCGACCACGCCGCAGCGCACCAGCGCGACAGAGGATCCCGGTGCGGCACTCGACGAAGCAGCCGCGGCCGGACATGCGGAGGCCGAAGGGCGCGTGGCCCGCCATTTCGACATCGCCGATCGTGGCCGGGCGGCCGATCGCTGGTTGCTCGAGACCGCGAGGCAGGCGTGGCGGGTCAAGCTGCACTTGCATCTGAGTCTCGATCTGTTCGGGCGTGCCCGCGAGGCTGCCGATGCCGAAGCAATCCGCGTGTTCGGCGACAACCTCAAGGACCTGATGATGGCCGCACCCGCCGGACCGAAGACCGTCATGGGACTTGATCCAGGCATCCGGACCGGAGTCAAGTTGGCCGTCGTCGACGGCACCGGCAAGCTGCTCGATACCGACGTGATCTACCCGCACGAGCCGAAGAAACTCTGGAACGAATCAATCGCGCAGCTGGCCGCGATCTGTCGTAGGCATGCGGTCGACCTCATTGCGATCGGCAACGGCACTGCGTCGCGCGAAACCGATCGCCTGGTCGCCGAACTGATTCGCAAGCATGCCGACCTGCGCCTGGCCAAGGTCGTCGTCAGCGAGGCCGGCGCCTCGGTCTATTCGGCCTCGGAAGTCGCGGCGAAGGAGTTTCCGAACCTCGACGTCTCCTTGCGCGGCGCCGTATCGATTGCCCGGCGCCTGCAGGATCCGCTCGCCGAGCTGGTCAAGATCGATCCAAAGTCGATCGGCGTGGGCCAGTACCAGCACGACGTCAACCAGGTGAAGCTGGCGCATGCCCTGGTCGCGCGTGTGGAGGACTGCGTGAATGCCGTGGGCGTCGATGTCAACACGGCATCGGCCCCATTGCTGGCGCGTGTCGCCGGACTGAGCCCTGCGGTTGCGGAGAACATCGTTCGTTATCGCGAGGCGAACGGAGCATTCCGCAATCGCAAGGCGCTGCTCAAGGTTCCGCGCCTCGGCGAGAAGGCGTTCGAACAATGCGCCGGCTTCCTTCGCATCACCGAAGGCGATGATCCGCTCGATGCATCGGCTGTTCATCCCGAGGCCTATCCCGTCGTGCAGCGGATCATCGAGCAGTGCGGGCGCGAAGTGAAGTCGCTGATCGGCGACAGCCGCTTCCTGCGCTCGCTCGATCCGCAGCGCTACACCGACTCGATTTTCGGCTTGCCCACGGTGCGAGACATTCTCGGTGAACTGGAAAAGCCGGGCCGCGATCCGCGCCCCGAGTTCAGGACCGCCACCTTTGCCGAAGGCGTCGAAGACATCCGCGACCTCAAGCCCGGCATGATCCTCGAAGGTGTGGTCAGCAACGTGGCGGCATTCGGCGCCTTCGTCGATCTCGGCGTCCACCAGGACGGACTCGTGCATGTTTCCGCACTGTCCAATTCCTTCGTCAAGGATCCCCGCGACATCGTCAAGGCAGGCGACATCGTCAAGGTCAAGGTCATCGAGATCGACATCGCGCGCAAGCGCATCGGTCTGAGCATGCGCCTCGACGACGAGCCGGGGACATCGCGCAGGCCTCTCGATGCCGGCATGGCCCGACCATCGTCATCGAGACCGGCGCAAACCAAACTTGCCCCGCAGGCGGTTACGCCCGCCGCCGGAGCCCTTGCTGAAGCCTTCAACAAGGCGCGTCGCTGAAGCCGGCCAGGCACTGGTCGCAAAAAAAGGAAAGGCCGGCAATGCCGGCCTTTCCTGCGTCGGGATTCCGCGGCGCGGGTTACTTCTTCCTGGGCAACTTCTTCTCGCCCATGGCGAACGCCTTGACTGCATCGTCGTAGAATGCCTTCGCTTCTTCGTCGGACACCGTCTCGCCGTTGCTCTTTTCATTGAGGATGACCTCGCCCTGCTCGTTCCAGCCGACCCGCGTCGTCACCGAGCCCTTCTTCAGGATCGCCATCGGCTTGCCCTCGAGGAAGGCATATTCGACATTGGTGCGCACGGCCGAATCGCCATCGCCGAGTTCGGAGTTCACGCGCATGAAGCGCAGCTTGTTGCCCGCTTCGGCGAAGCCGTCCCAGGCCACCGAGAGGTCGCCGTCGAGGAACGAATCCTGGATGCGCTTCATGCCACCGATATGGGCCTTGAGCTTGTTGAAGTCCTCCTTGAGGTTTTCACCGGGCGTTGCTTCGGAATTGAGCACGACCTCGATCGTGTTGCCGGCACCACCGGTCAACACCGGCGACTGCAGCGCCTGCACGTAACGGCGTTCGCCATCGGTCAGCAGCACGTTGACCACGTAGACGCGCGTCTTGTCGATGCGGCCCGGCTCGAGCGGCAGGGTGAACTGATACGGAGGCTGCGTGCTGACGTCTTCGGAACTCTGCGCAATGACGATGTCCTGTTGGGCCACGTCGACCAGCTGCGCAGTCAGTTTCGCGCCTGGGTTGATCACGGCAGGCGCACGCAAGGTCACCGTTCCGGTGATCTGCGAAGGAATCGGCGCGTTGGCCAGCTGCGCGGCCGTGGGAGGTGCACCATTGCCATCCGCCGTGGGCGTGCCGGCTGGCTGGTTTGAGGGACTGCAGCCCCCGAGAACGGCCAGCGCAGTCAGGGCCGTGGCGACATACTTCAACATGGCGGAATCCTCCAGGAACTATAGACGAAATGCATCGTAGATTACTCGGCAAGCATACCGCTCGTTACATGAACGCACGACAGACCGGCTTCGGGGTTTCTTGGCGAAGCGCTCCTCGGGGGCGTCTCGCGGGCCGAGCACAATAATGCCGCGAAGCAATGTAATCAATCACTCCGGCCTCGATCGACCGACCTGCGGCGCGCCGCCCCCGTTCCCGTGCGTTCAGCAACAGGCGCTAGGATGGGCTGGTCGCAGGTAGCCAGGTGCCGTGCCCAGGATCAACAACCGGGCGATGCCAGAACGATGCAGCAAAGGCCATCAGAAGGACGCGTCGGAGCTCCTGTTCGTTGCATGGGCAGCGTCTGCAGTTGATACCGGCGCCCGCCATCCTGCCAACCCACAGATACCTGCCTGACTCATGATCGACAACGAATCCCGAACCATTCCCATATCTGACGGCCTGGCCCTGAAGCAGATCGACGGGCCGCGTTTGGCCGCCCGCAGCTGGCGCTTGAGCGATCCTTTCCGGATCGGTCGCTCCGCCAGCAACGAGCTCGAATTGCCCGATCCCGGCATCTCCCGGCGTCACGCCAGCGTCGAACGCGTCGCAGACGAGTGGGTGGTCCGCGACTGCGGTTCGCGGCAGGGCACTGAACTGAATGGCCTGGCCCTTGAAGAGTCGGGGACGGCCCGTATTCGCGCCGGCGATATCCTCTCCGTGGGCCCCTGGCAGTTCCGCATCGATGTGTGCGCCGGAGACACGCCGTTGCCGGGCAGCGCCGATGCGGCGACCCGGATCAGCGTCGTGCGTGCCGGGGGAAATCTGGCCGAACAGCGCCTTGAGCTGCTGCTGCAATATGCGGGCGACATTGCCGCGGCCGGCGATGAAGACACCCTGGCCGAAATACTGGCCGAGCATGCCCTGCTCGGGTCCGGTTACGCGCGGGCCACGGTGCTTTGGCGCCGCGGGGATGAGATCGTCGTGCGCTGCCAGCGACCTGCGCCGTCGCCGACTGGACGCTGGCGTTTCAACGCCGCGCTGGTGGCCTCCGCAGACCGCGGTGAGCTCGCGCGCCTCGAATCCGACATGGCCGAGGGCGACGGATCCGTTCTGGCACCGCGCAAGTCGAGACGCGCCATGTGCGTGCCGATCATGCTCGACGGTCGCGCCGAGGCCTTCCTGTATCTGGACTCGGAGCGGATCGGGACACGCCGGCATGCCGACGCGCCGACGTTCTGCCATGCACTGGCCCGGCTGGCGGCACTGGCCTTGTCCAACCTGCACCGGCTCGAGCACGAACGCGAGCACGCCGCTTTCACGGCAGACCTGGAACGCGCCCGTGACGTGCAGAAGCGCCTGCTTCCGCCGGCCACCGGCACGATCGGGACGGTCCGCTACGCCCTGCATCTCCACCCCGGCCGGGTCGTTGGCGGCGATGTCGTCGATGTCTTCGAGATCGACGGCGGACGTGTCGTGGCCGCGCTTGGCGACGTCAGCGGAGCCGGCCTCGGGGCGGGTTTGGTCATGGCCTCGGTGCAATCCTTCCTGCGCGCGGGCTTCGCCCACGACGGCGATCCGGTGCGTGTCGTCAGCCAGCTCAATGCACACCTGTGCGCACAGACCGGGGACGGTCGATTCGTCACCCTGTGGCTGGGCGTCTTCGAACACGGTGGCTCACGCTGCCATTTCGTCGACGCGGGTCACGGCCATGCCCTGCGCCTTGCGGGCGGCTCGGTGCAGCCGCTGTCTCCGCGCGGCTGCATACCGCTCGGCATCGATGCCCGGGCCCAATTCGTCGCCGAGGCCCTGCAACTGGGGCGCGACGAAATGGTCATGCTTTACAGCGACGGCGTCGTCGAGCAGCGCGGCGCAGAGGGATCTGCGTGGGGTACCGAAGGCTTGTCGCAAGCGGTTGCCAGCGCCGCCACGCCGGTGGATGCGATCGCGCTGGCATGGAAGGCCCTCGGCGAACATGCCAGTGGTGTGGCTCCGGAGGACGACGCCACGGTGCTGGCCCTGGCGGTCAACTGAATGCGGCCTTGGTTCGGCGGTCAATCGGCGCTCTGGTGGTTACGCGTCAGTTTGGAACAGACACGATCGCGGCCACCCTGCTTGGCCCGATAGAGTTGTTCGTCGGCGGCTCGCATGAGATCGCCGGTCGCGGTCATTCCATTCAGCCAGTCGGCAGCACCGATGCTGACGGTGATGCGTTTGGGCTCTCCATTCAGGGAAAACTCCAGGTCCGACAGCGCCACGCGCAGTTCGTCGGCGAATGCCACGGCCTGCTCGAGGTCATTTTCCGGCAGGACGATGGCGAATTCCTCGCCGCCGATTCGGGCGACGATGAATTCCTCGCGTGAATGCCCGCGCAGCGCCAGGGCCACCTTTTTCAGCACCAGGTCGCCGCTTGGATGTCCGTAGCGGTCGTTGATCGCCTTGAAATGATCGAGATCGATGATCAGCAGGGACAACGGGCGCTTGTAGTTGGAGGCGCGGGCTATCTCGCGATCGATCAGTTCGAGGAACTGGCGCCGGTTGTACAGATCGGTCAGCGAGTCCGCGGTGGCCAGCTGGTACAGCTCTTCGTGGTAGCGGGCCTCCACCGATGAGCGCTCCATGAACTTGAGCACGCAGCTGCCAACGGCGATGTGGTCGCCGTCCTTCAGTTCGGCCTCGATGATTGGCTGGTCATTGAGGAAGGTCTTGTTGGTTGAATCCAGATCCTTGATCCGATACCCGGCTGGCTCGCGCGTGATCCGGCAATGCGCGCGCGAGATGCTGCGCTCGACGATCTGGAAATCGGCTTCGGGCGCGCGGCCGATGACCAATGCCGACTCGCCGAGATCGATGCGCTGGCCAAGCCGCTGTCCCTGCAGGACGACGAGGCAGGCCGGGACCTCGCCGGCGCCGGCACGGCGCAACGGAAGCATGGTCCGCCGTTGGGTCGTGCTGGCATCGTTGTTGCGAGGACTCATGGTGGTCGGTTGCATCCCCTGTGGATAGTGCACCGGGCCCGGTTCAGGCCGGGCTCTGGCGAAGTTTACGCGATCGACGGCGGCCACTGCTCGTGACTTCGCGACAACCCGATGCCGTGGATCAGGAGGCCGCGCCGGAGACCGGCAGCATGGAAACATCGGCGACGCGCAGGAACATCGAGCGGATCCGCGCGAGCAGGGACAGCCGGTTGCGTCGCACGCGCTCGTCATCGGCCATGACCATGACGTTTTCAAAGTAGTGGTCGACCGGATCGCGCAGGGCCGCGAGGGTCCCGAGCAAGCCGACGTAGTCTCCCGCCGCGATCAGCGGCGCGCCGCTCGCTTCGGCCTGTTCGACGGCGTGCACGAGCTCGCGCTCGGCATCCGATTCGAGCAGGGACGGATCGAGCGCACCGTGACCACTGTCGCCGGCCTGGCGCAGGATGTTGCCGATGCGCTTGTTGGCGGCCGCCAGCGACTGCGCTTCCGGCAGGGTCGAGAATTGCACGACCGCGTGCAATCGACGGTCGAAATCGAGCAGCGACCCAGGTGACAGGGCGCGCACCGCCTCGAAGACTTCGCCGGCGATGCCACGCTCGGCGTAATAGCCGCGCAAACGATCGACGATGAACTCGTAGAGCTCGGCCGCCAGTTCGGCACGGCGCTGGCCCGCATCGAGTTTGTGCGGCTGGCCATCCTTGGCCTTGCCGAGTCCGGCCGCCAGGGCGGTCTCGGGCAATGCGGCCAGCGCCTCGGCCAGGTGCGCCTTGAGGTCGAGGTCGAGCCCCGCCTCGATCAGCGTTCGCGCGAGTCCGAGCGCGGCCCGACGCAAGGCAAACGGATCCTTGTTGCCGCTGGGCTTCATGCCGACGGCGAAGATGCCGGTCAGCGTATCGAGGCGCTCGGCCACGGCGAGGACCCGGCCGATCGGGGTCGAGGCGATGGCGTCGCCGGCCTGGCGCGGCCGATAGAACTCATCGAGCGCCTCGGCGACCTCGGCCGATTCGGGCGGCTCGCCCTGGCCGGCGTAGTAGCGGCCCATGATGCCCTGCAATTCGGGGAATTCCCCGACCATGCGCGACATCAGGTCACATTTGGACAAGGCCGCGGCGCGCGTGGCCAGCGCGGCATCGGCGCCGACCCGGTTGGCGATGATGCGGGCGAGTTCGGCAACACGAACGCTCTTGTCCCAGACGCTGCCGAGCGACTGCTGATAGGTGACCGATTTCAGGGAATCCTGGAACGAGGCAAGGCCTTGCTTGCGGTCCTCGTCGTAGAAGAACTTGGCGTCGGCGAAGCGCGGCCGGATCACGCGTTCGTAGCCCTTGCGGATTTCGGCCGGGTCCTTCGAGTCGATGTTGGCAATGCCGATGAAGTGCTCGCTGAGCCTGCCCGCCGCATCGAAAACCGGAACGAATTTCTGGTTCGACTCCATCGTCATGACCAGCGCTTCCTGGGGTACTTCGAGGAACTCGCGGTCAAACGCACAGGCAATCGCCACCGGCCACTCGGTCAGGTTGGCGATCTCGTCGAGCAGGTCGGCGGACAGGCGCGGCGTGCCGCCGGTCTCGGCGGCGACGCGCGCGACCTCGTCGACGATGCGTTGGCGGCGCTCGGCCGGATCGGCCAGTACCCTTGCGTTGCGCAATGCCACGAGCCAGGAGTCGGCGTCGGCGACGTGGACCGGACCGGCGTGGTGGAAGCGATGGCCACGCGACTGGCGACCGCTGTTCAGGCCGAACAAGCTGGCCGCGATCACGTCGGCGCCGTGCAGCATGACCAGCCAGTGAACTGGCCTTGCGAACGTGTAGGCATGATCGCCCCAGCGCATCGGTTTCGGAATCGGCAGGGCCTTGAGCGCCTGCTCGACGATTGCCGGAAGCAGGGCCGCGGTCGGCTGGCCGCGCTGCACGGCGCGGTGGACGAACCACGCTCCCTTGTCGGTCTCGAGACGCTCCAGCGCCGCCACCTCGACCCCGCAACTGGCCGCGAAGCCGCTCAGGGCGCGGGTCGGATTGCCGTCAGCATCGAGTCCGGCGCTGATGGCAGGTCCGCGCCGCTCGATGGCCTGGTCCGGCTGCTCGCTGGACACATTCGCGATCAGCACGGCGAGGCGCCGCGGCGAGCAATAACTGCGCACGCTGTCCGCGTCGAAGGCCACGCCATTGCGGGCCAGGCCTTCGGCCACGCCGCTGGCGAATGCCGCGGCCAGGCTGTCGAGCGCCTTCGGCGGCAGTTCCTCGGTGCCGATCTCGATCAGCAGGGGCGCGCGTCGGGTAGCCGGATTCATGCCGCTTCCTTGCGCGTGCGCAGGCCCGGAAAGCCGAGTCGTTCGCGTTGTGCGTAGTAGGCCTCGGCGACCGCCCGGGCCAACGTGCGCACGCGCAGGATGTAGCGCTGGCGCTCGGTCACGCTGATCGCGCGCCGCGCGTCGAGCAGATTGAAAGTGTGGCTGGCCTTGGTCACCTGTTCATAGGCGGGCAGGGGCAGGCCGGCTTCGACGAGCTTTTTCGCCTCGCCTTCGCAGGTGTCGAACCATTCGAGCAGTTTCGGCACGTTGGCATGTTCGAAGTTGTAGGTGCTCTGTTCGACCTCATTCTGGTGGAACACGTCGCCGTAGCTGACCACGCCGCGCGGCCCATTGGTCCAGACCAGGTCGTAGACGTTGTCGACGTTCTGCAGATACATGGTCAGGCGCTCGAGGCCGTAGGTGATCTCGCCGGTGACCGGCCGGCATTCGAGTCCGCCGGCTTGTTGGAAATAAGTGAACTGGGTCACTTCCATGCCGTTCAGCCACACTTCCCAGCCGAGCCCCCAGGCACCGAGCGTGGGCGATTCCCAGTTGTCCTCCACGAAACGCAGGTCGTGCACGAGCGGGTCGATGCCGAGGGCCTTCAGCGAGCCGATGTAGAGATCGAGGATGTCGTCGGGGTTCGGCTTGAGCACGACCTGGTACTGGTAGTAGTGCTGCAGGCGATTCGGGTTCTCGCCGTAGCGGCCGTCGGTCGGTCGTCGCGAAGGCTGCACATAGGCCGCCGACCACGGCTCCGGACCGAGTGCACGCAGGAAGGTGGCCGGGTGGAACGTGCCGGCGCCGACTTCGGTGTCGAGCGGCTGGATCAGTACGCAGCCCTGATCCGCCCAATAGCGGTTGAGGGTCTGGATGACATCCTGAAAACTGGGTCCGGCCATGTATTGGCTCACGGTAGCGGCGGAAAAGCGCGCTAGTATAACGGCCCGTCACCCAATACGAGGATCGCCGCGGCATGGCAACCCAACCGGTGCGACCTGACAACGTCGGGAAATCCGCGGCGGGCAGCCCCGCGCAGGCGCCGCAACTGGGTCTGCATCATCGCATCGATCTCGACGAGACCCTGGCCGCCCTGCTCGCCGACGGGGTTATTACCGAGCCCGACCTGCGCCGCGTGCGCGCCGATGCGCGCACGGCGCGCGGCAAGCTCGAGCTGCACCCGCTGATACTGGTCGCGAACCTGAAGCTCGAGGATGCCCGCGATCCGGGCAAGCCGCTCAGTCTCGAGGTCCTGACCCAGTGGCTGGCCAATCGGGCGCGGCTGCCCTACCTGAAGATCGATCCGATGAAGATCGATGTGCCCGCGGTGACCCAGGTGGTCAGCCACGCTTATGCGCTGCGTTACCGGATCCTGCCGGTCGCGGTCAGCCAGCTGCAGGTCGTATTCGCGACCTCGGAGCCGTTCGATACGCGCTGGATGGCCGATCTCGGCCACATCCTGCGCCGCGACATCCAGCGCATGGTCGCCAGCCCGATCGACATCAGCCGCTTCCTGACCGAGTGGTGGGGGGTGCAGCGCTCGATCCAGCGGGCCAGGGATGCCAAGGCCGAAGCTGGTGAGAGTTCCGCCCTGCTCAATTTCGAGCAGCTGGTCGAGCTTGGCAAGACCGGCGAACTCGGCGTCGACGACCGCCATGTCGTGCACATCGTCGACTGGCTGCTGCAGTATGCCTTCGAGCAGCGTGCCTCGGACATCCATCTCGAGCCGCGCCGCGACACCAGCCTGATCCGCTTTCGCATCGATGGCGTCATGCACAAGGTGTTCGAGCTGCCAACGCCGGTCATGACCGCGGTGACGTCACGCATCAAGATCCTCGGCCGCATGGACGTGGCCGAGAAGCGCCGGCCGCAGGATGGCCGCATCAAGACCCGTTCGCCTGGCGGGCGTGAGGTCGAGCTGCGCCTGTCGAGCATGCCGACCGCGTTCGGCGAAAAGATCGTCATGCGCATCTTCGACCCGGACATCGTGGTCAAGGAGTTCCGCCAACTCGGCTTCACCGGCGACGAGGAAAAGACCTGGCGCGAGATGGTCGAGCGACCGCACGGCATCGTGCTGGTGACCGGCCCGACCGGATCGGGCAAGACGACCACGCTGTATTCCACGCTGAAGGTGCTGGCGACGCCGGACCTGAACGTCTGCACAGTCGAGGATCCGATCGAGATGGTCAGTCCCGAGTTCAACCAGATGCAGGTGCACAACGCCATCGACCTCGATTTCGCGGCCGGCGTGCGGACCCTGATGCGCCAGGACCCGGACATCATCATGGTCGGTGAAATTCGCGACCTCGAGACCGCGCAGATGGCCGTGCAGGCCTCGCTGACCGGGCATCTGGTGCTTTCGACGCTGCATACGAACGACGCGCCGAGCGCCCTGACCCGGCTGCTCGACCTCGGCGTACCGAATTACCTGCTGCAATCGACCCTGACCGGCGTCGTCGCCCAGCGCCTGGTGCGCACCCTGTGTGCCCACTGCAAGGTGGAGGTGGCGCTCGATGAACGTGGCTGGGCAGCGATGACCCATCGCTGGAACCTGCCGCTGCCTGAAGTGAGTTTCGGCCCCAAGGGGTGCCTGGAGTGCCGCAAGACCGGCTTCCAGGGGCGTACCGGCATTTACGAGATGATGCGCATCACGGCGCCGTTGCGGGCCCTGATCCAGCCCGACATGGACCTTGCGCGGGTCAGCCAAACGGCGTTGGCCGAGGGCATGCGCCCGTTGCGCGTGTCGGCGGCGGCCCAGGTGGCGCGCGGGGTGACCACCCTGCGCGAAGTCATGAACGTGTTGCCGCCGGTCGAATAGCCGGTGCCCGGGCGTCCCGGAGGCGGCGCGTTCCACCGCACGACTGTCGCGGCGCCCAGCGGCCCTTGACTTGCGCAAACGTTCGCCGAAGCCGGTCCAACCAACGCAAACGGCCGGGCCGTCCGCGAGGCGGACGACACCGGCCGTCATTGAAACTGCGCTGGGTGGGAACGAGTGGTTCCCGCCCGGCGGGCGTTTCCCTACTTGCGTCCGCGCGCGCCGCGACGGATCGCCTGCAGCGGGTCGCCGAGCTTGATGTTGGACAGGTAGCTGTTGATCGCTTCGTTGGTGACGTCGTAGAGCGGGCGGCCCATGACGGCGGCCGTCGCCTTCAGGCTGTCGCGCATGCGCTTGGATACACGCAGGCTGGCGTCGCGCGCGTCATCGTGTTGAACTTCTTTCTTCTTGGTAGCCATGGTTTCCCCCTTAGGGACAGAGATAAATAGTCATGTGCGACGAAATCCTTTTTCGCCACGGCTACAAGTGTAACGCCTTTGTGGCTTGGAATAAATGTGTCATCGGTTGGCCCCGGTAAGAATTTGTGAATATCCCTGTGCGCCCAGCGCACGGAGCAAACGCCCCCCCCCCAGTCGAGGAACCGAAGATGAATGCCAAATCAGTGTCTGCAGCCAGCGGGATCGAATGGATCAGCGGATCCTTCCAGCGCATCCTGCGCAATCCGGTGGCCTTCCTGGTCATGGGCCTGATCGTGGCGGCCATCGGCATCGTGCCGCTGCTCGGCGGCCTGGTCACGGTCATCCTCGGGCCGGCCCTGTACGGGGGCATCATCTACGCCGCGCACGAGCAGGAACAGGGCCGTAATGCGGAAATACCGCAGCTGTTCCGGGCCTTCAACGAGCCCGGCAAGCTCGGGCCCATGATCATGCTGTGCCTGCCGAGCATTGCCGGGGCGGTGCTGATATTCGTCCTTCTGATCATTTTCCTCGGCGGCGCCCTGCTCGGCGGCGGTTTTTCCTCGGTCAGCAGCGGCTCCCCGGCTGCCATCGTCGGTGCCCTCGGCGCCGGTGCCCTGATCCTGGTTCCGCTCATGCTCGCCATCGCGCTGGCCGTATATGCGCTGCAGTTCTTCGCCATACCGCGGGTCATGCTCGAAGGTGCCGAGCCGATGGCGGCGATGAAGCAGAGCTTGCGCGACTGTCTGGCCAATGTCGGCGCCTACCTGGTCTTCGTCGGCGTGCTGATGCTCGGCTTCATCGTGCTGGCCGTGGTGCTGTCGGTGCTGAGTTTCCTCGGCAGCCTGCTGGTCAGCACGGTGCTCGTGCCGACCGTGGCCTGCGGCCTTTACCTGGCCTGGCGCCAGGTCTACACGGGCGCGACGGAGTTGCCCGCGCAGGGCTGATCGGGACCGAGGCAAGCGGCGAGACGGACTCAGGCGGCCGGCGTGTGTTCCTCCGCGGATGCGCGCCGGGACGCCAGACGCGCGGCGATGATGCCGAGTTCGTAGAGCAGGCACATCGGAATCGCGAGCAGCAGTTGCGAGATCACGTCGGGCGGCGTCAGCACGGCAGCGACGACGAACGCGCCGACGATCGTGTAGGGACGGCTCTTGACCAGCTGGTCCGGCGTCGTCACGCCGATCGCGACGAGGATGACCAGTGCCACAGGGACCTCGAAGCAGAAGCCGAAGGCCAGGAACAGGACCAGGGCGAAGTCGAGGAATCGGCTGATGTCCGGCATCACCGCGACACCCTCGGGGGCGATGCTGGTCATGAAGGTGAAGATCGCCGGCAGGACGAGGAAATAGGCAAACGCACAGCCGATATAGAACAGCAGCACCGATGAGGCGAGCAGGGGAACGGCGAGCCGGCGCTCGTGCTTGTACAGGCCGGGGGACACGAATGCCCACAACTGGTACAGGATGAATGGCATGGCCAGGAACAGGGCGACGAAGAAGGCCAGCTTGAGTGGCGCGAAGAATGGCGAGGCGACGTCGGTGGCGATCATTGCGCCGCCAGCCGGCAAGTGCTCGAGCAGCGGACGGGCCAGCCAGCCATAGAGCTTGTTGGCAAGTGGAATCAGGGCGACCAGAACGAGCAGGACTGCAGCCACCGCCTTGAGCAGGCGCGCGCGCAACTCGACCAGATGGGACAGGAACGATTGTTCGGCGTCCCCGGTATTGTCAGCGTGGCTCATCAGCGGAGGGCTTGTCGGTGGTCTCGCTTGCCGCCTTGCGGATCTGTTCGCCGGCTGACTCGATATCCGCGCGCAGATCAACGCTGTGCGCGGTTTCGCGGATGCTGCGCTTGATGTCCTCGGCGGCAAGCTCGCGCTCGATTTCCGAGCGCACGCCCTGCCAGCTGTTGCGCAAGCGGCGCAGCAGGGCGCCGGCGGTGCGTGCCACGCCCGGCAATCGCTCCGGCCCGAGCACGAGCAGGGCGACCACGGCGATCAGGGCCAGTTCGGCAAAGCTCAAATCGAACATGGATCAGCGCTCGACGCGGTCCTTGTCGGATTCGCTCGCCGTTTTCGCGGATTCCGGCGGATCGGCCTTCAGTTCGGAGGGCTTGGAAGGCTCGTCTCCATCCTGCATGCCCTTGCGGAAGCTCTTGATGGCCGAGCCCATGTCCTCACCGATGTTGCGCAATTTCTTGGTGCCGAACACCAGCGCGACGATGACCAGGACGATGAGCCAATGCCAGATGCTGAAACCACCCATGTTGAGTACTCCGTCTGCGCGGTTGGCGAATGGCGGGCCGTCGGCCCGGAGCGCGATAGACGGCGCGGGCTTCGATGGCGGGCTATTCGTTGCCGCTTCGTGGTTGGCGCATTCGAAATCGCGCCAGATTAGCGCGCAGTGTACTCCTCAAGGCGGTCGCGAAACTCGACAATGACGTCTGGCACATTGCTGACCCCGCCCTCGAAGATGCGTCGCGGTGTCACACCCTCGCCGAAAATCAGCTGGTTGCTGCCGTTGTCGATCGACAGCACCGAGCCGTCGAGGGCGACACCGGCAAACAGGCCACGGGCCCTGGAATAGGAATAGATCTCTGCCTTCAGCTGCGCATCGGTCGAGGCCTGGGCGGTGCGACCAACCGGGCCGGCCGCGGCCGAGGCATCGGCGCCAAGGGTGAACTTGCCGTGCACGATCGAATCAACGCCGCGCTCGGTGCGAAACACGAGGACCACGTCGGTCGAGGACACGCCGGCCTGGAAGCCGACACTGCCGCCAGTCAGGTTGACGAAGCTCGGATTCGACCAGACCCCGTCGCGGGTCTTGACCGACATCAGGCCTTCGCCGCGACGCCCGCCGATGACGAATCCGGCCTTGAGCACGTCGGGAACGACGACGATGGCATGCGCGGACTGCAGCAGCTCACGCGGAATCGCCTTGTCCGGCGCCTGCATGATTTCGCCGAGCACACGGATCGCGTTTTCAGCGCGCTTGAGCTCGGGCTCGGCCGCCTGCGCGGCAACGGCGCACAGCAGGATGAGGGCAGAAGCGAGGCGGATCGTCAGGCGCATCGGGCAACTCCGGGATAGGTCAACCGGAGCACGCTATCAGGTGAACCTGAGTCTGCGATGAAGGGTTCTCAGCGCCGCTTCCCTGATAGCGCGGGCACGCTTGCTGCCAGCAACAGCCAGCCGAGAATCACCAGTGTCCAGCTTGAGTTGGCCGGCAGGGCGGCCGACGGTGTTCCCGGACCGCCGCCTGGATCGGATGGCGCGCACGAAGTAGGCGCTACGGCAAGTCCCTTCATGCTGAAGTAGCGCAGCCGTTCGGGACCGGTGATGGGGCCGAGATTGGTCGCAACTCCACTGACTGGGTCGATTGTGGCCAGGTCGCTCCACTCGCGATTGAACGGCGGGTTGTAACTGAAGGTTGCCCACAGCGTCCCGTCGGCGCCGAAGCTGGGATCGATCCACGGGACCGACTCCGAGAATGTGCTGACGCGTGTGGCAACGGCGGTCTGCGGGTCGATCCTGTAGAGCCCCTGGTCAGCGCCGATACCCGTGCCATAGAGAATGCCATTGCGCACGGCAAGTCCGCTGATGAGCCTGCCAGTCGATCCGATCAGGGTTGTCGCGCCGGTCTGCGGGTTGACCCGCCACAGGTTGCGATTGATCGCCGAGGTCATCCAGAACGAACCATCGCACCCGTATGCCAGCGACAGGTCGAGTGCGTCGAACTGGCCCTGGCCCTGGCCAGCCAAGCCCAGGTCGCCGACATAACTGGCTGCGCCGTCGGACGCGCTGATCCTGACCAGTGCCTTCTGGTTGCCGGCAACGGCATAAAGCTCGTTGCCGGGCCCATAACTGAGGCCTGTAAGCGCAGCCAGTGGCACGCCGGCGTAATCCCCGGCAGACCCGACATAGGTCGCCTGGCGCGTGCCGAGGTCGATGCGATAAAGCTCGTCGTAAGCCACGCCAAAGCCCACCGGTTCCGCCTGGGCCAGCGAAAACGGGGCGATCAGAAGCACAGCTGCGGTGAGGCAGGCACGCATGCGCATGGCGGCGTTTCTTTGTTATGTTATTGGTAATCGTCAGCCTCGCCGTTACCGGTGAGGCGGGTCCGAGTCTAGCATTTTTCGTTGCGCCGACAAGGCCTTGGCGTTTTTCCCTGCGATTCCTTTCCCTGCGTCGGGACGACTACCTGGCATGTCGCGCTTTATCGCTTTTCCCGAGTCCCCCGATCCGCGGCGGCTGGCCGTCCTGCTCGTCAACCTGGGCACGCCGGATGCGCCGGATACGCGTTCAGTCCGGCGCTATCTAGCTGAATTCCTTTGGGATCCGCGCATCGTCGAACAGCCGCGCTGGCTCTGGTGGCTGGTTCTCAACGGCATCATCCTGCGCATCCGACCGGGGCGCTCGGCGCGCGCCTACGCCAAGGTGTGGACGGCCGAGGGCTCGCCGCTGGAGGTCGAGACACGCTCCCTGGCCGGCCGGCTGCAGGCCGCATTCGGCGAGCGCGTGACGATCCGGCATGCCATGCGTTACGGATCGCCCTCGATCGCGCAGACGCTCGAGGAAATGGCCCGGGCCGGCATGCAGCGTCTGCTCGTGGTCCCCGTGTTTCCACAGTATTCCGCGACCACGACCGCGTCGGTACTGGACGCGGTCGGCGCCGTGTTCCGGCGCTGGCGGCGACCGCCCGAACTGCGCTTCGTCAGCGATTACCACGGCGAATCCGCGCACATCGAGGCGCTCGCCCGCAGCGTCGAGCGGCACTGGCATGAGCATGGCCGCGGCGACCGGCTGCTGCTCTCATTCCACGGAATTCCCGAGCGCTACATCCGCAATGGCGATCCGTATCGCGAGCAGTGCGAAGCGACCACGGCGCACTTGCGCCGTCGCCTCGGCATGGCCGAGGACGAATTGTTGCTGAGCTATCAGTCACGCCTCGGTCGCGAGCCATGGTTGCAACCGTATACCGACATGACCCTGGCCGGATTGCCGGCGCTCGGGGTGCGCACCCTCGATGTCATGTGCCCGGGCTTTGCCGTCGACTGCCTCGAAACCCTCGAGGAAATCGCCATGGAAGGACGCGAGACCTTTCTCGAAGCCGGTGGCGAGGCATTCCGCTATATCCCGTGCCTGAACGACAACGATGACCAGGTTGCCGCGATCCGGGCCCTGATCCAGCGGCAGTGCCAGGGCTGGCCGGAGTTCAGCCTGCCGGCGAGCGTCGAGGGGTCGCCTGGCGCATGAGCATGCCAAAGGCTGCGGAACTGCGCATCCCGCTGCGCCATCTGAGCCTCGCCGCCAAGGCCTGGGGCCATGCCGACGATCCGCCGATCCTGGCCGTGCATGGCTGGCTCGACAACGCGGCCAGCTTCGATCGGCTGGCGCCCCTGTTGCCCGGACGCCGCGTGATCGCACTCGACCTGGCCGGTCATGGCCGCTCCGACCACCGCCCATCCGGCAGCTGGTATCCGTATGTCGATTTTCTCGACGACCTCGGCGAGGTCGTGCGTGGCTTTGGCTGGCCGACGGTCGACCTGCTCGGGCATTCGCTCGGGGCCACCCTGGTCAGCCTGTTTGCTGCTCTGTGCCCGGAAAGGGTGGGCCGCCTGCTACTGATCGAGGGTCTGGGCCCGCTGACCCTTGCCGTGGACAAGACCTTCGAGCAGTTGCGGCGATCGTTCACGGCGCGCGCGGCCTTCAAGGGCAATGGTCTTCGCGTATTTCCAGATATCGA
This sequence comes from Dokdonella immobilis, assembly GCF_900115085.1. GTDB lineage: Bacteria > Pseudomonadota > Gammaproteobacteria > Xanthomonadales > Rhodanobacteraceae > Dokdonella > Dokdonella immobilis. The sequence continues at coordinate 278,740 of NZ_FOVF01000002.1, forward strand.
CGCGGCGATCGCGGCGCGGCGCAGTGCGGGCCAGCTCTCGGAGCACGCGGCGCGCTGTATCGTCGAGCGCGGGGTGCGGGCTGCGGGAGAAGGGGGCGTCGTCCGACCGGCAACGATGCAGGGTGATGCGGGTGGGTCGGAGGGCGGGCCGGATGTCAGGAGCGGCGATGGGGACCGCAGCCTCGAAAGGGGCGACGCGTTTCTGCTCGGAACGTCAGGTGGGGCGGGGCAGCGGGTGCAAGCAAGGAGCGGCGATGGGGACCGCGGCCTCGACAGGGACAATGCGTTTCTGCTCGGAACGTCAGGTGAGGCGGGGCAGCGGGTGCAAGCAGGGAGCGGCGATGGGGACCGCGGCCTCGATAGGGACAATGCGTTTCCTGGCCTCAGTTGGTCCACAGATCCGGCCTTGACCCTGCCGAGTCCGACCCGGCTGTCCGAGGAACAACTGGCGGTGATCCTGCCGAACATCTCGGCGAAAACCCTGCTCGTGCTGGCCGCGCCGGAGGCGCCCTATCTGCCGCGATCGATCATGGACGCCCGTATCGCGCTGGTCCGCGACATCGAGGTTATCCGCATGCAGGGCACCCATCACCTGCACCTGGAAGACCCGGTTCCGGTGGCGGCGGCCATCAACCGCTTTCTCGAGTCCGGCTGAATCCGCTCACGGCGCCTGGATCAGACGACCGAGCTCGGCCTTGAGGGCCTGGCCATTCACGCGCAGCCAGTCGCGTTGTTCCTCCCAGTGCGGCTGGATCGTCTCGACCAGCGACCAGAAGCGCCGCGAATGATTGCGGATGCGCAGATGGCAGAGCTCGTGCACGACGACATACTTGAGCGCGGCCGGAGGAGCCAGGGCCAGGGCCAGGTCGAGGGTGACCCGGTCGCGTGTATCGAGGCTCCCCCAGAGGCTCTTCAGGGGCCGGATGCGCACCGCGTTCGGAGCCAGGTCGAGTTGCGGGCAGATGCGGGCCAGCCAACGCGAAACGTCGCGGCGCATCTGCGCCTCGAAAAACGAACGCAGCAGCCCGCGCGCCGCATCGAGCGCGCGCCGGTGCGGCTCGGGCAGGGTCAGGACGAGGCGATCGGCGTTCAATTCGATGCGTGGATAGGTACCTGCCCGCCAGACCAGGCGCGTGGTTTCACCGCGCAGCGGAATCACCGTGGTCGCGCCGGGTTCGAGGGCCGGCGGCTGGGCACCGAGCTTGAGTTCGTCGAGCTTGCGTTCGAGCCACTCGCCATGTTTGCGCAGGAAGGCGAAGACCTGGGCCGGATGGGTGCCTTCGGGATAGGTAACCCGCGCACCGCCGGAGGTCACGGTCAGTCGCAGGCGCCGTGCTCTCGGGTGGCTCCTGCGCAGCACCTTGATCTTTTCGCCGGCCAGGGTCGGCAGTTCCAGGTAACTGTTTTCCGTTTCCAGCTTCATCGGTGTCTTCCCGCCGCTGGCAACTCCATCAGTCCTTCGCGTCCGGTCGCGGCAAACCGAACCATTCATCCAGCTTTTCGAGGAGGCGCTTCGTCTCCAGGGTCATCAGGGCAAACCGGGCATCGAGCTCGGCCTGCGCCGATTCCGAGGCCTCTTCGCCGATTTCGTCGAGCACGACATCGAGGAAGCGGAATTTCCTGACGGTCAGATCCTCGCCGAGCACGAACGCCATGCGCCCGTCGAGTTCCAGTCCCAGTTGAAACACCTGTTTACCCGATTTCAGATGCTCTCGCACCTCATCGGATTCAAGGTCCTGGCGCCTGCAGCGGACCACGGCGCCCGCCTCCGCGGGATCGCGCAATTCGCATTCGTCGCCCCAGCTCAGTCCTGCAGGAAGCTTGCCAGCAACGAGCCAGTCCGTCATCAGGATTCGCGGCGATTCGGTCGGCGCCATCGGCGTGGCCGGAAACCGTCCCAGGGCCTCGCGGACCTGGCTGACGGACTCTTCGGCGGACTTGCGGCTGGCCGTATCGATGACCATCCAGCCGGACTCCTCGGCCAGGTAGGCGAAGGTGCGCGACGGGCGCACGAAGGCCCGCGGCAGCAGGTCGGTGACGACCTCCTCCTTGAGCCGCTTGCGCTCCCGTGCGCCGATCCGACGCCCCTCCTTCGCATTGATCGCCGAGATCTTCTCGGCCAGGGCCTCGGCAATCACCGAGGCGGGCAGCAGCTTGTCCTCGCTGCCGATCGCGATCAGCGCGAACTTGCCGGAGCGGTGCACGAGTTCCTCCGACTCGCGACCGTACGGGGACACGAAGCCCCGCGTCGCCAGTTCGATCGGCCCGCAGGGGCGCAGGCGGTGATCGGCGAGACGGGTTTCCAGTTCGGACAAGGACTTGCTGGTGCTTTTCGGGAATCGGAACAGGGTCAGGTTACGGAAGAACATGGGCGGTTGCGGGTTCCATTGGAGGTGCAGGGACGCGATCCTGGCGATGCCGGGAATCAGGCGCTGAGATTGCGGGGGTTATCAGGGTCGGTCTGCCGCGATGGCCTCGGAGCCGATCTGCTCAGGATACCGCTGGGCGGCGTCCGTTCCGAGCGCGCCGAAGTCGAACAGTCGCGGATCGGCCAGTTGCGAGGGGTCGACCCGGGTCAGGGCCCGAAAGATCGCTTCGCTGCGGCCAGGGGTCTCGCGCTCCCAGGCGGCCAGCATCGCCTTGACTGCCTTGCGCTGCAGGGTGTCCTGGGAACCACAGAGGTTGCACGGCAGGATCGGGAAGCCACGCAGGTCGGAATAGGCGGCGATGTCGGCTTCGCTGCAATAGGCCAGCGGGCGGATCACCACATTGCGACCGTCGTCGGACCGCAGTTTCGGCGGCATGGCCTTGAGCCGGGCCTGATGGAACAGGTTGAGGAACAGGGTTTCAACGATGTCGTCGCGGTGGTGGCCGAGGGCGATGCGGTTGAAGCCATTGTTCGCGGCGAACTCATAGAGCGCGCCGCGGCGCAGTCGCGAACATAGGCTGCACAGGGTCCTGCCTTCGGGAATGACGCGCCTGACGACGCTGTAGGTGTCCTGTTCGAGGATGTGGAACGGAATGCCTGCGCGGCGCAATGCGTCTGGCAGCAGGCGGGCGTCGTAGCCGGGTTGCTTCTGGTCCAGGTGCACGGCGAGCAACTCGAACCTTACCGGTGCCCGCGATTGCAGGTCGCGGAGGATGTCGAGCAGGGTCCAGGAATCCTTGCCGCCGGACAGGCAGACCATGACCCGGTCGCCGTCGCCGATCATGCGGTAATCGGCAATCGCCTGGCCGACCTGATGGCGCAGGCGACGGTTCAGCGAAGTGCTCGGGTCGTTTCCGGCAATATCCATGGTCATCGGTGCGCGAGTTTCCTGATGGTCGCAGGGAACCGCCAGGGGACGCATGCGCGAGCGCCTTCGGCGGCGTTAGACTGGGCCCCTCGCAAATGCCGGCCGATCTCGCGTGCCCGGCATGCCCTGCGTGTCCCCCGTGGGTGGAGGCTAGCGGACCGATGAATCCCGAAGACCCGGTGGCCACCGTGCGCCGCCTCACGGCGCTGAAAACAGAGCATCGCGAACTCGACGCGATGATCGCGCGGCTCGTGGTCGACCCGGGCAACGACGAACTCGAACTGAAGCGGTTGAAGAAGCGCAAGCTGCATCTGAAGGACTCGATCGCCTTGCTGGAAAGCCAGTTGATTCCCGATCTGGACGCCTGACCGGGTCAGGCGCAGGTCGACCCTGTCGCGACGCGGATCAGGCCGCCTCGTCGTTGCGCCTGGCATCGCCGTCGCCGCCCGCCATCGGCAGTTCGGCAGTCAGCTTGAGGATGCCATGACGGATGTCCCGGCTCAGGATGACTTTCGACTCCTTGACCAGGTCCTCGAGTCCGTCATCGAAATCGAGCTTGTTGTTCTCGTCGGCCCAGATCACGCGGCGTTCGCGCAGTTTCTGGATGAATCCGCGAAACAGCGAACGATCGAAGAATTCCGGCGCGTTCAGCTGGTGCAACAACGACAGGCGCTGCGCGGTCAGCGAACACAGGTTCTCCAGTTCGGCCGCCGACAGCGTATGACGGCCGTTGCTGACCAGCAGGGCCAGGGTGATGTAGTAGCGTTCGACGGCCTGCAGCAGGCTGTGCGACATCACGCGAAGCTGGAAGGCGCTGTCGCTTTGCCCTGGCGCCCGCTCGATGACGCGCCCGTCGGCGTCCGTTTCGAGCAGGCCTCGCTTGACGAAGAAATCCAGGGTGACCTGCAGGCGTTCGCGGAATTCGTCCTCGCTCCAGGGCAGGAACAGCTCGGCGCGGATGAACGGATAGACCAGGCGCCCGATGCGCAGCAGGGTGGCCCGGCTCATGCGCCGGTTGTTGAGGAAGCAGCAGGCGATCCAGGCCGCGGCGACGAACACATGCTGCACGTTGTTGCGGAAGTACGAGAGCAGGACCGAGTTGTCGCCCTCGACCACGAGCACGTCGCCGAGCGGGTGCTCGACGCGCCGGATCCATTGCATCGATTCGCCGTAGGCAATGATCTGGGCCGGATTCTTGTCGGTGATCGTCATGCGGTCGCCGAACGGCAGGGCGACCAGCAGGTCCTTGCACAGGCCGATCTGGGCGAGCAGGTCGGCCTCGGCCATGGCGTGCTTGGGCATGGCCAGCAGGGCCAGGGCGAGCAGGTTGATCGGATTGACGTCGACGGCGCGGTTGATGTTCGACTGGATGCGCTCGGCCAGCGTATCGACCGCGGCGGGCAGCCATTCGGGTTTGGCCTCCGGTACGCCGGTGGATGCCCGCCAGGCCGGTGCGACCTCGTCGAGCAGGGGTGCCAGTTCGATCGGCTCGCCGAAATTGATCGTGACCTTGCCGTAGTGCTGGCGCAGTACGCGGAACGCGCGCAGCAGGCCGAGCAGCGATTCCTTTTCCTTCGGTTTGCCGGAAAGCTCGCCGATGTAGGATTTGCCCTCCATCAGTTTCTCGTAGCCGAAATAGACCGGCTGGAACATCACCGGCCGGCGCGATTCGCGCAGGAAGCTGCGCAGGGTCATGGCGAGCATGCCGCTGCGCGGGGTCAGCAGCCGTCCGGTGCGCGAACGGCCGCCCTCGATGAAATATTCCAGGGCCACGCCGCGGGCGAACAGCTGGCTGACGTATTCGGTGAACACCGCCGAGTACAGGGCGTTGGACTTGAAGCTGCGGCGCAGGAAGAACGCGCCGCCGCGGCGCAGGATCGAACCGAGGCCGGGCAGGTTGAGGTTGACGCCAGCGGCGATATGCGGCGGCACGAGCCCGTTCTGGTACAGCGTATAGCTGAGCAGCAGGTAGTCGACGTGACTGCGATGGCAGGGCACATAGATGACTTCGTGCCCGGGGGCCACCGCCCGCAGCTTGTCGAAGTGGTGCATGACGACGCCGTCGTAGAGCTTGTTCCACAGCGCGATCAACATGAACGAAATCGAGCGCACCACCGTGTGCGAGTAGTCGGCGGCGATCTCCAGGGCGTAGCCGCGTGCGCGGCGCCGCGCCTGCTCCTCGCGGATGTTTTCCTTGGTCGCCACGGCAGCGATGGTCTGGCGCACCGAATCGGCGTCGACGACGGCATCGACCACGGTCCGCCGGTGCGACAGGTCGGCGCCGATGATCGTGGTCCGGGTCAGGCGGAAATGCACGCGCAGGACGCGGGATAGCTTGCGCACGCTGCGTTCGAGCGCGACCTCGCCCTGTTCGTCGAGGGTCTGGCGCAGCGAAACCGGCGCCGAGAACTGCACGATGGTGTCGCGACCGTTGAGCAGGATGGCCAGCAGGCGGCGGAAGCGGCCGACCACGACCCAGTTCTCGGCGAACAGCACGCGGAACCAGCCTGACTGGCGGTCAGGTGCGCGGCCGACGAAGATCGAAACGGGCACCAGGCGGATGTCGTCCTGGCGGTTCCCGCTGATCAGTTCGGCCAGCTGGCTCAGCGTTTCCGAGCGCGAGGGATGCGGACGCGAGCGGAACAGGCTCGGCCGCGGGGTCAGCGCGATGATTGCTCGGGTGCGCTTGATCGGCAGCCTGGCGGCAGCCTCGTAGGGTGAAGGCAGGTCGGCCTCGCGGCAGGCCTGTTCGAGGATCAGCGTATCCGACAGGCCGTAGCGTTCGACCACGTAGACCGTGGGAACGCCATCATCGGGCAGCAGTTCCTGCGGATTCTTCGGTTCACGGCGGATGCGGATCCATGGGCGCAGGAGCGCACCGAGCAGGTTCAGCCAGGCCGGCCCGCGGACCAGGGGATCGGAAGTACGATGGAGAGGCAGTTGCTGTTGCATGGCGGTTCGTTGCCCGCACTCCGGCGTGCGCCGGCGCAGGGCCCGATCGATCAGCCACCGCTGGCGGCCGGGGCGAGAGCGGCCTGGCCGCTGTCGCGCTCCCTGAGCTTGTCGATGGTATCCCTGGCAAACCAGCGATCGTCGATCCTGACCATCTCGGAACGGGTTTCCAGCGGCGTGCCGAGCAGGGTATAGGAGATCTTCACCGCGGCCTTGTCGCCCTCATTGGAGACCAGTTCGGTATTGACCGAATCGAGCGTCTGGTCGACCGAGAAGTCATACACCTCAAGCACCTTCTTGAGGCCGTTGAAGGCGATCTTCATCTTCGGCGCGGATTGGTCGAAATCCAGCGCGCGGGCCTGGTCGAGGGTCTTCAGGTCGAGTTGCCGCGCGGTCTCGCTGATGATGGCGAGTGCCTTCTTGACCCGCTCGGGGTCGGTGAAGCGGGTCTTTTCGACCCACTGGGCGAGCGCTTCGATCACGCTGTTGGCCTGTTCCTTTTCGCTCGCGGTCAATTCCTGGCTTTGCTGGACCAGTCCGCGCAGATAGCCGCGACCCATCGAGACGATGGTCGGCATCTGTTTCTGGTACTGCGCATCGAATTGGCGGATATCGGGCTCGATTTCGGCGTAGATCGTGTCGACGGCGTCTGGCGCGGTCAGCTTGGCCATCATCTCGGCGAACTTCTGGCGCTGCTCCTCGCTCGGCGTGTCCTCGTTCTTGCGCTCGCTCCATTCGGCCTTGACCCGGGCAAACTCGGCGGGCGGCAGCATGTGCTCGATGAGGCCGGCGATGTCGCCGCTGCGGGTCAGCTCGATCGAGCGCTGCACCGTTTGCTGCGGACCGGCATTGGCGCCCGCCGTGTCCGAGCCGCTGTCGCGATTGCAGCCGGCGACGACGAAGGCAAGCATGGCCAGGAGGGAGACGCGGGCAAGGAACTTCGACATGGAAAATCCGCACTGGAAGTGAGGCGCGCACTCTACCAGTCCGATAACCCGCGCAAAAGAAAACCCGGAGGACTGATGTCTTCCGGGTTCAATCCGGCAACGCCGGAGGGGGAATCGATTCTTCGTTCTTTGCGGTGGTATCCAGGGTCCAGCGCTGCAGGCGCCGATGAAGTTGTTGGCCACATGTTACGGCGCCGTTATTCCTAATGCAATACCTTAACTTACCAAAGGTAAGACATTGATTTGTAATAAGTAATCCTCGACTCATTCCTCATTCAAGGCGCAGCGACTCGATCTTGGCCCGACGACGCATCCCGGCCGGCTGGCTCCAGTCGTTGTTGAAGAGAGCCGGCTCCCACGAGCCATAGGTTGGATTCGGCAGGACGAACCAGCGTTCGCCGATCCAGTCGAGGTACGGTGCCACGGCCTGTTGGCGACCTGCCGGGGTGTTGGCGAGGACATCGACGAGGTCACCGATCTGGTCGCCGATCTGCAGGAGGACGCGGTAGTTGCGTGAAATCAGCTCGCGTCGGCAGCCTTTTTCGCTGCCATTCTGTTCGCAGCCCGAAACGACCGTGCCGAGACCGAGGAAAACCTGCTCGCCCTCGGCAATGGGAAAGTCACGCTTGCGCAGGTTGTCGAGGGTGGCTTCGGCCAGGTCGCTGGCCCGGTTGGAGAGGTAGAAAACGGTCACGCCGCGCTCGGCCGCCAGGCGTGCGAATTCGGCCGCGCCCGGCACGGCTCGGGCCTTTTCCTCGCGGCACCATTGCGACCAGGTGAATTCGTCGTAGGACGCGCCGTTCGCGATCAATTGGGCCTGGTAGGGCGAATTGTCGAGCGCGGTCTCGTCGACGTCGAGGATGACGGCGGTCTTCGAAGGGTCCACGACCGGGGTCTTGCGCTCGCCGTTGGCCAGCGCTTCCCAGGTCGGGTCGGCAAGCGCACGATCCAGCTGCAAGGCGGCCGCATGGTAGGTCTGGCGATAGATCAGATCGCGCTCGATGGCGGTCTGGGTCCAGGCCACGGCGTTGAGATTGTCGTCCGCGGCGGGTAGTTCGGCCGCGGCCGGTGCGGCTGGCTCGACCGTCGCAACCGGCGACGCCGGGCGTGTGTTCGACAGGCAGCCGGCGAGCAACAGCGACAGCGGAAGGGCGATCAGGATGGGTTTGCGCATGCAGGAGACTCCGCGGATTCTTCATTGAACCAGTTTCGCCGGAGTCTACGACATGCGCGTGACTTTCCGGGCTGGCATTGCGTCGCGCCTGCTGACAGACTGCGGCCGTCATTCGACCCGCGTCCTCCATGCCAACAAATCCGTCGATTCTGCCGCTGAGGGTCGCCCAGGCCAGTTATGTACTGGCGGCCATTTCCCTCTGGCTGGTCCTGTATTTGCGTCTGCTCCCGGTCTTGCTGGCCGGGTTGCTGGTCTATGCCCTGGTCCGTTCGCTGGCGCCGGCGCTCGAGCGTCACCTGCCCGGCACGCGCGCGCACTGGCTCGTCGTCGCCCTGCTCGGGGCGGTGGTGGTCGGCTTCCTGACCTTCGCCATTGCCGGCGGCCTTGCCTACCTCGGTTCCGAGCACGGCAACCCCTCGCAACTGTTCGAACGCATGACCCCGGTCATCGAGCGGGCCAGGGCGCAGTTGCCGGCGTTCATCGTCGACCACCTGCCCGGCAATTCCGAACAGATCCGTATCGCCGTGATGGACTGGTTGCGCGAGCATGCGGCGCAACTTCAGCTCGCCGGCAAGAATGCTGCGAGGATCCTCGTGCATCTGCTGATCGGCATGGTGCTTGGTGCGATGCTGGCGTTGCAGACCAGCCTGCCGAAGGATTCGACCGGCCCATTGACGATGGTCCTCAATGCGCGCTGCAGCAACCTCGTCACCGCGTTCCATGACATCGTCTTCGCCCAGGTCAAGATCTCGGCGCTGAACACGCTGTTCACCGGGATCTTCCTGCTCATCGTCCTGCCGCTGTTCGGCGTCAACCTGCCGCTGGCCAAGACCCTGGTCGTGGCCACCTTCGTCTGCGGCCTGCTGCCGGTGATCGGCAACCTGATATCGAATACCCTGATCTTCGTGATCGGTCTGTCGGTCTCGCTCTGGGTCGCGATCGCGGCGCTCTCGTTCCTGATCGTCATCCACAAGCTCGAATACTTCCTCAACGCGCGCATCATCGGCGGCCAGATCCGGGCCAGGGCCTGGCAGCTGCTGATCGCGATGCTGGTCATGGAGGCCGCGTTCGGCATCGCCGGCATCATCGCCGCGCCGATCTACTACGCCTACCTGAAGCGCGAGCTCGAGGCCGGCAAGCTGGTCTGAGTATTCCCGCGCGCGGCCGGTGTGCTGGCGGGCTTCAGTCGTCGAACAGGGCGGCCAGCGCAGCGATGCTGGAGCTGGCGACTTCCTTGCGCTGGACCTCGTCCTGTTCGGCATCGCGCCCCGACCAGTGCAGGTCGGACGCCGGTAGTTCGGCCAGGAAACGACTCGGATCGTTGGCCGTGATTTCGCCGAAGCGGCGCTTGCGCCGAGCGAAGCTCAGTGCCAGTTGCTCCTTGGCCCGGGTGATGCCGACGTACATCAGGCGCCGTTCCTCCTCGAGCCGACCTTCCTCGATGCTGGCCTCGTGCGGAAACGCGCCTTCCTCGACGCCAACGATGAAGACGAAGCGGAATTCGAGGCCCTTGGCCGAATGCAGGGTCATCAGGCGCACGGCATTGCCCGGATCGTCGCGATCGCCATGGGTCAGCAGGGCGAGCTGGGCGGCGAGGTCGCCGGCCGCGCCTTCCTTCTGCATGGTGCGGAACCAGTCGCCGAGTTCCTTGAGGTTCTCCAGGCGCCGCGCACGCAGACCCGGTTCCTTGACCTGCGCGGCGATGTGTTCGACATAACCGGTGCGCTCGATCAACTGATCGACCAGTTCGGCCGCGCTCGAGCGCTCGGCGCTGCGGGCCAGGTCGCGCACGAGGTTGACGAAATCGGCCAGGGCCGAGGCCGGGCGCGCGGCGAGTTCGCTCAGCACGGCATCGTGCTGGGCCGCGCGCAACATCGAGACATGTCGCGCGCCGGCAAGCTGGCCGAGCTTTTCCAGCGTGGTCGCGCCGATGTCGCGGCGTGGAATGTTGACGATGCGCAGGAAGGCGGCGTCGTCATCGGGGTTGTTGATCAGGCGCAGGTAGGCAAGCAGGTCCTTGACCTCGGCGCGATCGAGAAAGGCCGTGCCGCCGGTCAGGTGATACGGAATGCGGGCAATGCGCAGCGCCTTTTCCAGCGGACGCGACTGGTGGTTGCCGCGATAGAGGATCGCGAACTCGTTCCAGCGCGCCTTGTGCTTGCCGGCCAGGTGCGTGATCTCGGCGGCGACGCGTTCGGCCTCGTGCTCGTCGTCGCGACACTCGAGGACCCGGATCGGCGCGCCCTCGGCGCCCTCGCTCCAGAGCTTCTTCTCGAACAGATGGGCGTTGTTGGCGATCAGCACGTTGGCCACGCGCAGGATGCGCCTGGCGCAGCGGTAGTTCTGCTCGAGCTTGATGACCTTGAGCTTCGGGTAGTCGCGCGAAAGCTCGCCGAGATTCTCCGGATTGGCGCCGCGCCAGGCGTAGATGCTCTGGTCGTCGTCACCGACCGCGGTGAACATGCCGCGCTCGCCGGCCAGCGCGCGGACCAGTCGGTACTGGGCCGTGTTCGTGTCCTGGTACTCGTCGAGCAGCAGGTAGCGGATGCGCTCCTGCCAGGCAGCGCGCGCCTCGTCGTCGTTCTCGAGTATCGCGAGCGGCAGCCGGATTAGGTCGTCGAAATCGACCGCGTTGAAGGCGGCCAGGCGCTTCTGGTACGCGGCATAGATGTCGGCCGCCTCGCGCTCGCGCGCCCCGGCGGCCGCCTGCGCGGCCTGCTCGGGCGTGAAGCCCTCGTTCTTGGCCCGCGAAACCAGCGACTGCAGGGCCCACAGCGCGTCGTTCTTGATGCCCTTGGGCGCCAGCTCCTTGATCAGGCCCTGGCTGTCATCGGCATCGAGAACCGAAAAGCCACGGCGCAGACCCGCGCGCGCATGTTCGAGCTGCAGGAACTTGAGACCGAGCGCGTGGAACGTGCAGACCGTCAGACCTTCCGCAGCGGGCCCCTGGATCAACTTGCCGACGCGTTCGCGCATCTCGCGCGCGGCCTTGTTGGTGAAGGTGATCGCGGCGATCTTCGAAGCCGACAGGTGCTTGCGCCGGACCAGATGGGCGATCTTCTCGGTGATGACCCGGGTCTTGCCCGAGCCGGCACCGGCCAGCACCAGCAGGGGGCCGTCGCAGTAGTCGATGGCGGCGCGTTGTTGGGGGTTGAGCATGTGGGGCCGGGAATCGGGAATGGAGAATCGGGAATGGGCAGAGCGGATACCCGCAATTGTGCCCTTGCGGCACCGATCCGTCATGCGCGGGGACGGCGATCAATATTGATGTGACAGAATCGCGCCCCTGCTTCGGAGCGTTTCGCTATTCCCCATTCTCCATTCTCCATTCTCCATTCCCGAATCCCGGCCTCCCGATGTCCAAACTCTATTTCTATTACTCGGCGATGAATGCCGGCAAGACCACGACCCTGCTGCAGAGTGCCTACAACTATCACGAGCGCGGCATGCGCACGCGCATCCTGACCCCGAAGCTCGACAACCGCTCGGGCGAAGGCGTGGTTGCGTCGCGGATCGGGCTCAAGGCCGAGGGGTTGCGCTTCGAGCGCGATGACGATCTGCTGGCCCTGATCGATGCCGACATCGGCGCGCATGGCAAGCTCGATTGCGTGCTGGTCGACGAGGCGCAGTTCCTGAGCAAGGCCCAGGTCTGGCAGCTGACCGACGTGGTCGACCTGCGCGGCATCCCGGTGCTTGCCTATGGCCTGCGTACCGATTTTCGCGGCGAACTGTTCGAGGGCAGCCAGTACCTGCTGGCCTGGGCCGACCACCTCGACGAGATCAAGACGATCTGCCACAGCGGCCGCAAGGCGACCATGGTCGTGCGCGTCGACGAACACGGCCGCGCCCTGACCGACGGCCCGCAGGTCGAGATCGGCGGCAACGAGCGCTATGTCTCGGTCAGCCGCGCCGAGTTCAAGAAGATCGTCGCCGGCGAAGGTCGCATCGAACTGCAGCAGCCGGTGTTGCCGCTTTGAAAGCCGGGATTCGGGATTCGGGATTCGAAACAGCGCCGCGCTTTGCCCTGTACCAGCTTCCTGGCGACGACCGAAGCTTTGAATTCCGCTCGATCTGAGAGCGTCGAATTGATTCGAATCCCGAATCCCGAATCCCGGCTTTCAGTGCTGACACCGCGGGCAGTAGAACGTCGAGCGCTGGCCGAGGGTGATCGAGCGGATCGGGGTGCCGCAATTGCGGCAGGCTTGTCCCGCGCGGCCGTAGACGAACAGCTCCTGCTCGAAGTAGCCCGGTACGCCGTCGGGCGAGATGAAATCGCGCAGCGTGGTGCCGCCGCGATCGATGGCGTAACGCAGGATGCGTTTGATCGCATCGGCCAGCATGGCGTAGCGCATGCGCGAAACGGCGCCGGCCCGGCGTCGTGGATGGATGCCGGCGGCGAACAGGGCCTCGGCTGCGTAGATGTTGCCGACGCCGACGACGACGGCCTGGTCCATGATGAAGGTCTTGACCGAGGTCGAGCGGCCCTGGGCCGTGCGCCAGAGCATGTCACCGTCGAATGCGTCGCCGAGCGGCTCGGGTCCGAGCTTGGCCAGCAGTTCATGGGTGGTGCCGGCCGGTTGCCAGAGCAGGCTGCCGAAGCGGCGTGGATCGGTAAAGCGCAGCACGCGTCCGGAATCGAGGTGCCAGTCGTAGTGGTCATGCTTGCCCGGCACGGTGTTTTCGCCGAGCACGCGCAGGCTGCCGGACATGCCGAGATGGATCACGGCACTGCCGACCTCGGTGTGCACGAGCAGGTATTTGGCCCGGCGTTCAACCGCATTGATCGACTGCCCGGGCAAGGCGTCGATCAGCGGCGTCGGTATCGGCCAACGCAATTGCGGCTGGCGAACGACCAGGCCCTTGATGCGGCGGCCGACGAGGTGCGGTGCGATACCGACCCGCGTGGTTTCGACTTCGGGAAGTTCGGGCATGGCCGAGGACCGTCAGGGTGACGCGGGAATGGGCCTGCCGAGCAGGGCCTGGGCCTGTCCCGGAGCCAGCCGATAACGGATGGGTGGAGAAGCACGCCGGAGGAAGGCGCCCTCGGCGTCGGCCCCAAGCGTGAACTCGATCGTCGAGTCATCGGCCAACCGCAGCTCGACCTGCGTACCGGTCGCGGCGGTCGCTGTATCCGCGTCGGCGACCAGGCGCGCCGCCTGCGCGTCGCTCCAGGCCCCGAGGAGATCCGCGCGCACGCTGCCGTCGATGCGCAGGCTGGCCGGGGTCGAACCTCCTGGAACCAAGTGGCGATCGAGCTCGCTTTCGGGCGCGGCGAGGAGAAACGGACTGAATCGATCGGGGACCATGGCGATGCGGTCGCCGGTTCGCACATAGCGATCGCCACCCAGCGCGTCGGTCAAGCCGATGTCGAAATGCGTATCGTCGAGAACAAGGCGCATCAGCGGCGGTGCAAGTCCGACCTTGGCGACATCGAAGGCGTCCAGCGCATGCCGCCTGCGCACCGGCGAACGGGCAATTGAAAGCAGCCTTGCAACGACGGCGTCGTCGGCCGGCAGGTCATACGGCTGACGCATCGTCCAATGTGCGCCGTCGCGTTCGAACACGCGACGCTGGCACTGCCGGCAATTGACCTCGATGCGTCGGACGGCGGAGGTATCGAGCGTGCTCAGTGGCGGCTCGAAACCGGCCACTTCGCGCTCGACCTGCCACCAGGCGGCCAGGCCGAGCAGGACGACCAGGCCGAGCAGGATCAGGTTGGTGCGGCTTGCGCGTTGCATCAGCGCCGCCGACGTCGACGCCAGATCCACAGACCGCTGCCGGCGAGCAGGATCGGCAAGCCGAGCAGGAAGCCGAAGCTCAAGATCGCGAGGGTCGTCTCCGACAGGTCGAGATGGCGATCCTCGGCGCTGCGTTCGGGAATGGCGATCAGGGCATCATCGGCCAGCAGCCAGTCGAAAAGGCGCGTGCCGAGCTCGCGGTTGCCGCCGTTGCCGAGATAGCTGTTGGAAAGGAAATCACCATCGCCGATCACGGCGACGCGCTGTTCGCGCGCGCCGGGCCGCGGCGACAGGCGGGTGATGGCGAAGCCGAAATCGAGCGGACCGGCGATTTCGCCGTCCTTGCCGTCGTAGCGCACGTCCGCGGCTGGCTCGCCGGCTTTCGGAATGTGCCCGGTTTCGTTCCAGGATTGCTGCGAGCTCTGCAGGAGCGACTTGAAATCCCAGCGCGGCGGGGCGAGCTGGGCCAGCGCGACCGGTTGCGGAAACAGCGTGCCGAGGTCGAAACCAGCAAGGGCGGGATGGCCCGTGTACCGATTCACCGCAACAAAGCTGGGGTCCTGGATTCCAAACGCCTGCCCCGAGCCGTCGACGATCACGCCCGGCAGCACGCGGATCGACAAGGCTTCGGCCAGCGCATCGAGGCCGCTGTTCTCGTCGGGTTCGATGAACCAGAGCAGGTTGCCGCCGCGCTCGATGTAGTCGACCAGTTCGAGCGCGGCAGGTCCGGGCAGGGCGACGCGCGGGTTCGCGATGACCAGCAGGTCGACATTGTCGGGAACACGCCGGGTCGTGCTGAGGGCCAGATTGAGGACGCGGATCCCGCGTTGCCTGAGGGTCTCGCCGAACTGGCCGAAGTCGGCATTGGCGACACCGTCGGGTTTGCGTTCGCCTTCGCCCTCGAGAAACGCGACCAGGCGCTCACGCGCGCGCGACAGGCGCAACAGGGCGCCGCTCAAGGCACCCTCGCTGAGTTCCTTCAGGCGCTCGCTGCGGCCATTGAAGCGCAACTCGATCTCGCCGTCGATCTGCACGCCAGCCTCGCGCATCGCATTCGGATCGGCATCCGGGTCGACGAAACGCAGGCTCAGGTCCGGCTTGACGCGCTCATAGCGGGCGATGAAGTCCCCGATGGTCTTGCGCAGGTTGCCCTGCGGTCGCGCGTAGGAAACGATTTCGACCGGCCCCTTCATCGATTCGAGCAGGGCCTTCGACTCGGCACCGAGGCTCAGGCGCTGGGCGCGACTGATGTCATGGACGAATCCGTAGCGCGTGCTCAGAAAACCGACCAGCAGGGCGACCGCAACCAGCAGGACGAGGTGGAAGAGGTTGTTCAGGCGATCGCCCACGGCTCAGCCTCGCGTCCGCAGGGTGTCGAGTCTGCGCGAAGCCAGCAGCAGGGCCAGCGTCGTCAGCAGCAGGAAGTAGACGATATCGACGCTGGCGACGAGCCCGAACAGGAACGGTTCCAGATGGGTCGACAGCGACAGCCAGTTGATCAGGGCATTGTCGACGCCCTGGAACCGCGCACCCATGTCGAGCATGGCCAGCAGGCTACCGAGAATCAGCGCCGCAGCGGCGGCCAGGGCCGGGGAGGCGGTCCAGGCCGAGCAGGCGATGCCGATCGCGGTCAGGCTCGCGGCATAGAGCAGCAGGCCGAGCGTGGCCGCGGCGAGGCGGCCGAGGTCGAGGCTGCTGCCGAACTCGAGGCTCAATGGCATCAGCACGGCCAGGATCACGACCAGGGCAACGAGGCCGAACGCACCAAGGAACTTGCCGACGACGATGCGCAGATTGCCCACACCGGCAGACAGCAGCAGCGGCAGGGTGTGTGCGCGACGCTCGCCGGCCAGGCTCTGCATGGTCGCCAGCGGCGCAATCAGCATGAGCAGGCCGGACAGGCTGCGCAGCAGCGGAATGGCGATCAGGTCGGTCGCGCCCTGGGCGTTGGGCACGGCATCGAGTTTCGGCAGGATGCGCAGGTAGGCGTCGAGCGCAACGAGGAACTGCCAGGCCAGCAGGGCGCAGGTCAGGGCGAGCAGGATCCAGGCAAACGGCTGGGCGAACCGGCGCTTGAGGTCGTTGCCGGCGATCAGGCGGATCGCGTTCAAGCGGCGGCCTCCGCGCCCGTTTCGCCGGCGATGCGTACGAAGATGTCCTCGAGCGCATTTCCGTCGGTGCGCAGTTCCAGCAAACCGAAGCCGCGCTCGTTGATGGCCCTGGCCAGTTCGCCAGCGGGAACGCCCTCCTTCAGGACGATGCGCCAGTGTTGCGCGTCGAGCGCCCTCGCTTCGGCGATCGCTGCAATGGCAGTCCAGTCCTGCGAACCGACCGGGCGCTCGACGCGCACGCGCAGGGCAGCGCCGGCATCGAGTTCGGAAAGGATCGCCGTGTGGCGCAGGCGCCCCCGATGCAGGATCGCCACGCGATCGCAGCAGGCCAGAACGTCCGACAGCACATGCGTGGACAGGATCACGGCATGCGCGTCGGCCAGGGTTCGGATCAACTCGCGCAGACGCAGCGCCTGGATCGGATCGAGGCCCGAGGCCGGCTCGTCGAGCACGATCAGGGCCGGTTCGTGGATGATCGCCTGGGCCAGGCCGACGCGCTGGCGAAAGCCCTTGGACAGGAGGCTGGTCAGGCGCCGGCGCATCTCGCCGAGCTCGCAGCGCTCGATGGCACGCTCGACCGCGGGCCCGATCGCCGTGCGCGACAGGCCGTGCAGGCGGGCACAGAAGCGCAGGTATTCCTCGACGCTGAGCTCGCCATACAGCGGTGGATCCTCGGCCAGGTAGCCGATCTCCGTTTGTGCGATTTCAGGATGCCCGTAGAGATCGCGTCCGCCGAGTCGCACGCTGCCCGAGGTCGGCGCGAGCAGGCCGGACACCATGCGCAACGTGGTCGACTTGCCGGCGCCATTGACGCCGAGCAGGCCGAGCACTTCGCCACGATCGAGGCTGAGGTCGATCTCCTCGACGATGGCGCGGCCGGACAGACGGCGCGACACACGATCGAGGGAGAGCACGGGGGGGGATTCATTCATGCCGGGCGGATTGTTCCGGCTATGCGCGGGAAGGGCAAGCGGCAATTCGCTTCCCTGCTCCCTTTTTGGCTCGATCTCCCGGAGATTTGGAGGAGGAGTTGCACTGCCTCATGGCGAGCGAGTTGATTCGGACTCACGGTAGGAGCGCCTTCAGGCGCGATGCTTTCCTGCACGCTTCGAACTTCTACGCCGTCGTCCCTTCCCTTCGACAAGCTCAGGACGGGCCGGGGTTCGTCCGGGCAGGGACCCAGCGACCTTGCTTTTCGAGCTGTAGGTTATCGCTTTGCGGCCCACGTTTGGTCTCAGGGCAAAGCTTTCACTCGCCTTCGCCGAGCGAGTCACTCCGATTCCACTGTAGGAGCGCCTTCAGGCGCGATGCTGTCCTGCACGACTCGAACTTCTACATCGTCGTCCCTGTGCAGGCAGGGACCTTGTGACTCGGCTTCTGCGCATGTTCGTGCATCGCTACGCGGCGCGAGATGTGTCGATCCAGTGCCAAGCTTTCACTCGCCTCCGGCGAGCGAGGCACTCCGCTGCCACTGTAGGAGCGCCTTCAGGCGCGATGCCTTTCCGCACGATTCGAACATCCACGCTGTTGTCCCTATGCAGGCAGGGATCCAGTGCCTTGGCCTTTCCGCTTGTCCGTGCATCGCTGCGCGGTGCATTCGTGGGGGTAAGGGCTTTCACTCGCCTTCGGCGAGCGAGTTACTTTCTCTTGCGTGGCCAAGAGAAAGTAACCAAAGAGAAGGCCACCCCAAAGCGGTGGTCTCCGGGCATCCTGCCCTGCGACTACGCGGCCGGACTACGGGGGTTCGCTGACAGCACCTCCGTGTGCTGGCAGCGAACTGGGCGCAATCCAATGCGCCCACCCTTCGCGCCTTTCCTTCGCCCGTCCGCCACCACTTACGGGGCCCGGTTAGCGCGCATCCTGCGCGCCAGAGCGAAAAGCAACAGCAACAGCAACAGCAACAGCCAAAGCCAACGCCAAAGCCAAAGCCAAAGCCAAAGCCAAAGCCAAAGCCAAAGCCAAAGCCAAAGCCAAAGCCCCTCATCCGCCTGCGGCACCTTCTCCCGCACGGCGGGAGAAGGAAGTTCAAGAGCAGAGACGAAGCCGCATCCGCAGGCTTGCGGGAGTCTGCTTCGTCTTGGCTGCGCAGGATGCGCAGTGAATGGGGCCCCTATGCAGTGGCGCAGTGGCGGAGAAAAGGCCCGCAGGGTGGCTCGCAGGGATGCGAGCCAGTTGGCTGCCAGTCCATGGATGGACTGTCAGCCAACCCCGGAGCCGCTGCGCGAAGTCGCAGGGCAGGATGCCCGGAGACCACTGCATTGGGGTGGCCTTCTCTTTGGTTACTTTCTCTTGGCCACGCAAGAGAAAGTGACTCGCTCGCCGAAGGCGAGTGAAAGCTCTGCTGCACCAACGCCTCGCAGAATGACCTGCAACTTTGAAGGTGCCATGCGCCAGGTCAGGGCTTCTTCTGGATAGAAGCTTTAGCAAAGCCACGCGCTTTGCGCGGGGGCCAACCAGCAGTAAAGAAGAACCCGCCATTCGGCGGGTTCTTCTTGAAGCACCTGATTAGAATTGGTTACTTTCTCTTGGCCACGCAAGAGAAAGTAACTCGCTCGCCGAAGGCGAGTGAAAGCTCTGCTGTACCAACGCCTCGCAGAATGACCTGCAAGTTTGAAGGTGCCATGCGCCAGGTCAGGGCTTCTTCCAGATGGAAGCTTTAGCAAAGCCACGCGCTTTGCGCGGGGGACAACCAGCAGTAAAGAAAAACCCGCTATTCGGCGGGTTCTTCTTGAAGCACCTGATTAGAAGCTGGGCCCGGCTTTCGCCGGGGTGAAGCGTTGGCAAAGCCACGCGCGGTGCGCGTGGGCCAATGCTTCACTTGATCTTGGCTTCCTTGTAGGCCACGTGCTTGCGCACGACGGGATCGTATTTCTTGATCTCCATCTTGTCGGGCGTGGTCTTCTTGTTCTTGTCGGTCGTGTAGAAATGGCCGGTGCCTGCGGAGGACACGAGGCGGATCTTGTCGCGCTTGGATGCCATGATTCGATACTCCTCAGATCTTCTCGCCGCGCGAACGCAGCTCGGCGATGACTACTTCGATACCCTTCTTGTCGATCGTGCGCAGGCCGTGGCTCGAGACCTTGAGCTTGATCCAGCGGTTCTCACTGGCCACCCAGAAGCGGCGCTCGTGAAGGTTCGGCAGCCAGCGGCGGCGCGTCTTGTTGTTGGCGTGTGAAACGTTGTTGCCGGACTGGAAACTCTTTCCGGTGACTTGGCATACCTTGGACATGCGAACCTCGTCGTAGTCTGTTACCGCCCTTGGCCAGGACGGAAGCGGCCCAGCGGCGACAGTGCGCCACACGATGCTGGGGGGCTTCGGCCATGCGACAGAGGGGTCGTGTACCGGGGACTGCCCAACCGGAGAACCGGCGGAACGGGCCGAAGCGAGCCGCGCTTTATAGCCGATTCCCCGGTTTCTGGCAAGCCGGGGCCGCGCAGGAGCGTCAGATTTCCTCGGTCGCGGTGCGCTTCGAGCGGCGGATCAGCCAGGCCACGCCGCGCAGGTCGGCGATGCCGACCAGGGCGCGATTGAGGTTGTTGTACTTGGACACCCCGGATCCGCGCGCCCGGTGGTTGACCGGGACGCTCTTGACCTGCCAGCCGGCGCGCTGCATCAGCGCCGGCAGGTAGCGATGCATGTGGTCGAAATAGGGCAGGTCGAGAAAGGCGGCGCGCTCGAACAGCTTGATGCCGCAACCGGTGTCCGGGGTTTCATCGCGGAGCAGGCGGCTGCGCAGGCCATTGGCGAATTTCGAGGCGAAGCGCTTGCTGCCGGTGTCCTTGCGATTGACGCGCCAGCCGGCGAACAGCTTGATCGTGTCCGGCGATTCGTCGCGCATGGCGATCAGCCTGGGAATATCGGCCGGATCGTTCTGGCCATCGCCATCGAGGGTGGCGATCCACTCGCCACGCGCGGCCCTGACCCCGGTGCGCACGGCCGTGCTCTGGCCGCTCTGGGACAGGTGCCGGATCACGCGCAGTTCAGGGTAGTCGGCCTTGGCCGCGGTCAGCACGGCGAGCGTATCGTCCTTGCTCGCGTCGTCGACATAGACGATCTCGAAATCAGCCGCTCCGCGCAGTGCGGCCGCGATCTCTCCGATCAGGGGCAGGACATTGTCGCGCTCGTTGAAGACTGGCACGACGACCGAGAGCTGGGGCATGAGCCGCATCCTGTGAGGGAAATCCGGCGACCGCGCGGCGCCGATGTCGTCGCCGATTATCGCCGATCGACGCGTTCAGCCCCAGACCTGCGACAAAACAACCCGAATCAGCGGATCCGCCCGAGTATGCCGTCAAGCTCGTCGAGGCTGTGGTAGTGGATCACCATCTTGCCACGGCCGCCACGCCCATGGCTCAGCGATACCCGCGTGCCGAGCTTGCCGGCCAGTTCGTTTTCGAGTGCCTCGATGTCGGCATCGCGCTTGGGCCTCGCCGCCTTGCCCTTCGGCAGTTCGGTGGCGCGACGGACGGCTTCCTCGAGTTCGCGAACCGACCATTCCTGATCGACGGCCTTCTGCGCAAGGGCAATCGCGCGCGCCTGCGGAAGCGTGAGCAGGGCGCGCGCGTGGCCCATCTCGAGACGGCCGTCGTCAAGATGGGCGCGGATCGGATCGGGCAGGTCGAGCAGGCGAAGCAGATTGGAAACCGCCGCGCGCGAACGGCCCACCGCATCGGCGGCCTGCTGGTGGGTCAGCTTGAATTCGGCGATCAGGCGGGCCAATGCATGGGCTTCCTCCAGCGGCGAGAGGTCCTCGCGCTGGATGTTCTCGATCAGGGCAATGGCAATCGCGGTGCGGTCGTCGATATCGCGCACGAGAGCCGGTATTTCGGTCAGTCCGGCGAGTTGGCTCGCGCGCCAGCGCCGCTCGCCGGCGATCAGTTCGAAACGGCCGGCGTCCGTGCTGCGCACGATGATCGGCTCGATCACGCCCTGCGTCTTGATCGACTCGGCCAGTTCCTCGAGCAGGGCCTCGTCGAAGTGACGGCGCGGCTGGTAGCGGCCAGCACTGATCGATGCGACGGCCAGCGAGCGCAACTCACCTTCGCTCGCGCTCGCTGTAGTGGTGGATTCGGTTTCGGGATCGGCGCCGCCGAGCAGGGCGTCGAGCCCGCGTCCGAGGCCAAGCCCGCGTTTCTTTGCTGCCATTGCTGTGGGTTTCCTAACTGGCGGCCTGGGCGGCCGGTGCGCGTTCGCGGCGCAGCATCTCGCCGGCCAGGCCGAGATACGCGATGGCGCCACGCGACTCGCGGTCGTAGAGGTTGATCGGTTTGCCGTGGCTCGGTGCTTCGGCCAGGCGGATGTTGCGCGGGATGATCGAGCGCAGCAGCTTCTCGCCGAAGTGCTTGTGCAACTGGGCCGAGACGTCGTTGCTCAGGTTGTTGCGCACGTCGTACATGGTCCGCAGCAAGCCTTCGATCTCGAGGCCCGGATTGAGTCGCTTGCGCACGGCCTTGATCGTATCGACCAGGCTCGACAGACCCTCCAGGGCGAAGTACTCGCACTGCATCGGAATCAGCACGCCGTGCGCCGCGGTCAGGGCATTCAGGGTGAGCAGGTGCAGCGATGGCGGGCAATCGATCAGGATCGTGTGGTAGCGATCGCCAAGCTTGTCGAGTTGTTCCTTCAGGCGATGCTCGCGGGCCAGCGCGTCCATCAGCTTGATTTCGGCGGCAGTCAGGTCGCCGCTGCCAGGCAACAGGTCGAAGCCACCCTCGGTCTTGACGATCGCGCTGTCGATGGATGCCTCCTCGAGCAGCACGTCGCAGCCATTCGGCTTGGCCTCGCGCTTGTCGATGCCCGCGGCCATGGTCGCATTGCCCTGCGGATCGAGATCCACGAGCAGGATGCGCCGACGCGTTTCCGCGAGCGCCGCAGCGAGATTGACCGCCGTGGTGGTCTTGCCGACCCCACCCTTCTGGTTTGCGATGGCGATGATGCGTGTCATGAAGGTTTCCGGGCAGCCGGTCCATCCCCGCTGCGCTTGATGATGACCAGATGTCGCTCGGCGTCGAGGCCCGGCACGGCAAGCCGATGCACGGCCTCGACGACAAAGCCCGAGGGCAGATTGTCGAGCTCATCCTGAGGGAATCGCCCCTTCAGCGCCAGCCATCGGCCGTCGTCCGCGAGCAAATGGCCACCCCAGCCCAGCATGTCGGCCAGTGTCGCGAATGCGCGTGCCGTCACGCAATCATACCGGCCGCTGGCGCTTTCGGCGCGAGCCTCGACGATCCGCGCATGCGCCAGATGCAATTGGCGCACTGCTTCGCGCAGAAAGCGCGCCTTCTTGCCGTTCGAATCGACCAGGCAAACCTCGAGCTCTGGCCTTGCCAGGGCCAGAGGAATGCCCGGCAGGCCTGCGCCAGTGCCCAGATCGGCCAGGGACCGACCTTCCACGTAAGGCAGGATTGCCAGTGAATCGAGCAGATGGCGGGTCACCATCTCGCCCGCATCGCGCACGGCAGTCAGGTTGTAGGCGGTGTTCCAGCGTAGCAGCAGGTCGACGTAGTCGAGCAACTGCTCGACGACGGCATCGCCCAGTGTCAGATTCAGCGCCGTCAGCCCGGAGCGCAGCCGCTGCCGCAGCGGTTCGCGTTCGGACATGAGTCGCTCGGAATCGAAGGGGGCGTCAGTATCGGGGTGCAAGCGCCTGAAATCCAGCGTCGCAGCGCCCCGTTTCCCCGGGAGAAGCGCCTGGGTTCGATCGGTGCGGGCGCACGTGGCCGCCCAGGACGGTCCCGACATGGGCGATAGTGACGCAAGCGGACCGCGCGATCGTCGCGCGAAAAGAGGGCGGGGCGATATCAGGCGGCGTTGCGCAGATCGATGCGCGTTACCAACAGGCCGCGTTCGCGGACTTCGCCGTTGAGACCCTGCTTGAGCCAGGCCCTGCGTTCGAGCGGATCGGTGGGAAGCGCACTGCTGCCCAGGAGCTCACTGGCCCGTTCGTGGAGCAGCGTATCTACCGATTCGATGACGTTGTCGGCGCGCTGCGGATCCAGCACCTGGAAATAGACCGACGCCGAGCAATCTTCGCCGGTGCTCAGGGCGGCCCGGACCTCGATGGTGCTGCCGCTCAGACTCATCTTGTGGGAGACACGCTCGACCAGGGGCATCACGAAATGCATGCCGGCACCGACGAAGCGGATTTGTCCTCCGAACCGGCGCAGCGAATAGACCTGGCCTTCCGGGATTCGGCGCACAGAGGCCAGCGCCAGCAGCACCAGCGAGACAAGCATGAGGGACAGCAGCGGGGTCAACATTTTCTTGCACCTACAAGAGGTTATCCAGTGAACCTCAGGTTGAGCCTAACAAAATTTTCTTCAGGCTGGAATAACAGAGTCTTAACACTATCGCGCGAATCGGGACAATCAATGCTGAACGGAATCACAGTTTCGCGTTGTCTTGCCCGGAAAAGACCCGTAGGCCGCAGCACGGAACCAAGCAAATGCAATGCCAGATTGGCCGGCGCTTACCGGCCGAATTCGTGCTCGAGAGTCAATTTGAAGCCCGTTTGCCGGGCTGCCAACGTTGTCAATCTGGCACCTATGGGCGGCCTGATCGCGTTGTCTGGATTCACCGCATTGCGTCGTCGCCGCCTGAACTGAGCCGAACGGCAGTGACGAAAAACCCCGCTTCGGCGGGGTTTTTTTGTTCGAACGTTTTCGCATCGGGACGAGCCGATGCGGAAACAACCCGGTCTTCGGACCGGGCGCCGTTTCGGATCCCGGGCTCCGCGCGCACCGGGCTGGCTGCACAGAATGTCGACGCGTCAGGGCTTCAGATGCGTCTCGAACAGCTTGAGGATGCGCCGGTATTCGTCGTACCAGGAATCGGGATGGACGAAGCCGTGGCGCTCGAGCGGGTAGCCGGCGAGTTCGAAGTCGTCCTTGTGCAGCTCGACCAGCCGCTGGAACAGCCGTACGGAATCCTGATACAGCACGTTGTCGTCGATCATGCCGTGCGCGATCAGCAGGCCGCCCTTCAAGCCGTCCGCGAACTCGATCGGCGAGGAGCGGCGGTAGGCGATCGGATCGACTTGCGGCGTGTTGAGGATGTTCGAGGTGTATTCGTGGTTGTAGGAGGTCCAGTCGGTGACCGGCCGCAGGGCGGCGCCGGCGGCGAAGACCTCCGGTGCGCGGAACATGGCCATCAGGCTCATGAAGCCGCCGTAGGAGCCGCCATAGAGGCCGACACGCTGGCTGTCGACCGACTGATTGGCGACCAGCCAGTTGACGCCGTCGACGAGATCCTCCAGTTCGGGATGGCCCATCTGGCGGTAGATCGCGGTGCGCCAGTCGCGGCCGTAGCCTTCCGAAGCGCGATAGTCCATGTCGAGGACCAGATAGCCCTTCTCGGTCAGCAGGTTGTGGAACATCTGCTCGCGGAAGTAGTACGGATAGCTGAGATGGACGTTCTGCGTATAGCCGGCGCCGTGCACGAACAGTACGGCCGGATACTTCTTCGCCGGGTCAAAATCGGCCGGCTTGTAGAACTTGGCGTAGATCGGGCGCGCGGCATGCGACGAGGGCACCTGGACGATGTCCAGCTTCGGCCAGGCGAGCGCCTTGTATTCCGGTGTCCGCGTATCGGTCAGCGACCGCGCCGCGCCGCCGGCGGCATCCTGCACGGCCAGTTGCGCTGGCAGGTACGGGCCCGACTGCAGCAGGGCGAGGCGGCTGCCGTCCGCGGACAGCACGAAGGCATCGAGGCCGCCGCCGGAGCGGCTCACCTGCTGCAGTGCGCCGCCCGTCGAGGCGACCCGGAACACGTCGTAGGAATACGGCGCCTCGACATTGGCACGCACATAGAACCAGCGGCCATCGGCGGAAAGCGTCGGTTCGGCGATCTCGAACTGTCCGGAAGTCAGTGCCTTGGCGCGACTGCCAGGCTGCTTCAGGTAGAGCTGCGAATAACCGCTCTCCTCGGACAGGTACCACATGGCCCGTCCATCCGGAGTCCAGCCAAAATCGTTGAAGTTCCAGTTGATCCAGGCCGGATCGGTGAGGCGGTGCTGGCTGACCAGCTTGCCCTTGGCGAAGTCGACCGTGGCAATCCAGCGATCCTTGTTGTCGATGGCGCGCAACTGGATGGCCACCCGGCCACCGTCCCGGCTCCAGACGATGTCCGCAACCGTCATCGCGCGTACCTCGGCTTCGCTGGGCTTCCTGTCCTTGCGGCCCGCGTCCTTTTCCTTGTCCTTGCCGCGCTTTTCGTCGGCGGACCGATTTTCATCGCGAATCTTCTTCAACGGGTCGTCGTGGCTGCCGGGCAGGTCGGCCAGGGACAGTTCGCGTGCCTCGTGCGCATCCAGATCGAGCAGCCACAATTTGCTCGGCGCCGGTACGTTGCGACCGACGCGCACGCGCTCGTCTTCCTGTTCCTCGTAACCCGATTCGGTCACGTAGCGCTGGAGTTTGCCGATCTTGCCCTCGTCATAGGACTTGTCCTTGGTCACGACGAGAAGATGGCGCCCGTCGGGTGACAGCGAGCTGCCATCGATGGCCACATCGTCGCCGAGATAGAACGGCAGCGGCGTGCGCGTCGGGTCGCCCTTGCGGAAGGATTCCTCATTGGCCTTCGTCGCCTCGCGGTCGTCCCTGATGGAACGCAAGGTCGAGAACAGGCGCAGCTGCAACTCGCCGAGGTCGTCGGGTTTCTTGTCTTCCGGATCCTTTTCGGCGCGAAGGATCGCCGCTGGCCCGGTCACGCCACTGGCGATGTCGTGACTGAACCAGTCGTTGCCTGTACGGAACTGCACGGCCCGGCCGTCGGCCGAGAACTGCGGCGAGGTTTCCTTTTCAGTGGTTCGGGTGACCTGGGTCAAACGTCCGCTGCCGGTCTCGCGCAGGAAGACATCACCATTGCGCACGAATGCGGCACGCCTGCGTGCACCATCGAAGACGGAGCGCGGACCGTCCGCACTGGCCATCGCAGCGGGCTCGACGACGACATCGGTCGAACTGGCCGGATCCACCCGATGCAGGTCGCGCACGCTCGAACCCTTGCGCTTGAGGCTGTAGTAGATCGATTTGCCGTCGACGCTCCAGTAAGGCGCTTCGACCGGGGCGCCGATCCAGTCCGGATCGGCCATGGCCTGATCCAGCGTTATGGCCCGGGCCGGGGCGGCGAGCACGCACAGCAGTGCGAACAGGAAAGCAGCGGTGGAACGGGGCATCGGCAGGATCTCCATCGGGACGCAAGCCCCACAGCATAACCGCTGGCGCGCGCCGGGCCATGCGCCGAAAGTCAGCGCAGCCGGGACCGGCATCGAAGGCGATGATGGACATCGCCCGGTGCTTGGCATCGGCATCCGTTTCGGGCAGCCTGCCGGGTCGACCCCTCCAGGAAGTTCCCATGTTGCTCGACTGCGTACAGACCGAAACCGGACCGAACCCGACCTTCGCGGTGATCTGGCTGCATGGCCTCGGCGCGGACGGCAACGACTTCGGGCCGATCGTGCCGGAACTGGTGGCCGCCGGTTGGCCGTCGATCCGCTTCGTGTTTCCGCACGCGCCACGGCGACCGATCACGATCAATGGCGGCATGAGCATGCGCGCCTGGTACGACATCACCGGCATGGAAATCGCCCAGCGCCAGGACGAAGCCGGAATCCGCGCCTCGATGGCCCAATTGGAGGCGCTGATCGCACGCGAGGTCGAGCGTGGCATTCCCTCCACGCGCATCTTCCTGGCCGGCTTCTCGCAGGGGGCGGCGATGGTCCTCTCCGGCGGTCTGCGCCATGCCAACCCGCTGGCCGGCATCATCGCCCTGTCCGGTTACCTGCCGCTGGAAAAGCAGCTTGAAGCGGAACGTTCGGCGGCCAATGCCCATGTGCCACTCTTCCTCGCCCATGGCAGCCTCGATCCGGTTGTGCCGCAAACCCTCGGCATGCTCAGCCGCGACTTCCTGCGCGCCCATGGCTACAGCGTCGACTGGCACAGTTATGCGATGGCCCATCAGGTCTGCAGCGAGGAAATCCGCGACCTGCGCACCTGGCTCGGTGAACGAATGGCACCAGCGGTCGCTTGAGCCGCATCGCCGGCTGGATTGTCAGGCTGGCATGGGGGAAGCTTTGCGGGTGGGAGCCGGGAGCTGGCCTGACCGGATCGGGCTCCAGCACGGACAGCGCCGACGACCACGTGGGTCGGCGTATCGCATTCGCCTGGGGAGCCGGCATGGCCGAAGCCGAAAAGCATCGATGGTTGCCGCAGTTCTGCAGCCTGCCGACCTTGTACGCATTGATGGTGGTCGCCGAAATCGTCGCCCTGGTCATCGCCATGGCTCCGGACCGGGTCGCGCGCTCCTGGCTCATCGAACTCGCCATCGCCAGCGTCTTCGTGCAATGGCTGGCCTTGCTCAACGCCGTGGTCCTGTGCTCGTCGCGGGAGTCGCTCGAACGACTGCCCGCACGCTGGGGATTCTTCGCGGCATGGCTGCTGGCCGTGGTCACCACCGCGCTCGGCAGCGCCGTGGTCTATTCGATGGATCATGCCCTGGGTTTCGGCCTGACTGCGCCGTCCGGGGCAGGTTGGCGATTTTCCCTTGGCAACGCCGCCATCTGCGCCCTGATCGCCGCCGCGTTGCTGCGCTACCTGTACATTCGCGAGCTGTGGCAGGAGCGCGTGCACGCCGCCGCCAAGGCCCAGGTGGATGCGTTGCAGGCGCGCATCCGGCCGCACTTCCTGTTCAACAGCATGAACACGATCGCCAGCCTGATCCGCAAGCGGCCGCTCGACGCCGAACGGGCCGTCGAAGACCTGTCCGACCTGTTTCGTGCCGCCCTCGGTACGCGTGAAACCCTGGCCACCCTGGGCGAGGAGCTCGATCTGATCGGCCACTACCTGCGCATCGAAAGCCTGCGCCTCGGCGAGCGCCTGAACATCGAACTGGATATCGCGGGCCTGCCGCGTGACCTGCCGATGCCGCCCCTGCTGCTGCAGCCACTGGTCGAAAACGCGGTCTATCATGGCATCCAGCGCATGCCGCAGGGCGGCACCCTGAGCATTCGCGGACGCCGCCGGAACGGTGAGGTCGAGATCGTCGTGCGCAATCCGGTACCCGATGATGCGGCACAACCGCGCAATGCGCATGCGCTCGGCAACGTGCGCGCGCGCATCGCGTACCATTTCGGCGACAAGGGTGCCCTGGTCGTGCAACCGGCGCGCGGGGAATTCACGGTGACTGTGCGCATGCCAGACGAAACCAAGCCATGAAAGCGTTGATCGTCGACGATGAGCCACTTGCGCGGGAGCGCCTGGTCGACCTGCTCGGCGCCCTCGATTCGGTCGAGGTGGTCGGCGAAGCGAGCGACGGTCGCGAGGCGATCGAAGCGGTCGAACGCCTGAAGCCGGACCTGGTCCTGCTCGATATCCGCATGCCGCGCATGGATGGACTCGAAGCGGCGCGCCATCTGGGTGGATTCGAGAACGCGCCGGCCATTGTCTTCTGCACGGCCTACGACGAACATGCGCTGGCCGCGTTCGATGCCAACGCAGTCGACTACCTGCTCAAGCCGATCCGCGCCGAGCGCCTGCGCACGGCCATCGAGCGCGCCGGCCGCTTCAACCGCGAAGCGCTCAGGATGATCGAGCACAACGAAGCCACGACGCGTGAGCGCAGCCACCTTTGCGCCAGGGTCCGTGGCAACCTGGTGCTGGTTCCGATCGCCGAAATCGATTACCTGCTGGCCGAGGACAAATATGTGATCGTGCATCATGCCGGAAGCGAAGTGCTGATCGAGGAACCCTTGAAGTCGCTCGAGTCCGAATTCGGAACGCGCTTCGTGCGCATCCATCGCAACTGTCTGGTCGCACTCGACAAATTGTCCGGACTCGACCGCACGGCCGACGGCCGCGTGCTGGCCCGGCTCGAAAACGTCGACGCCGAGCTCGAAGTCAGCCGGCGCAACCTGCCGGCACTGCGCAAGCTGGTGCGATCGCTGTGAAGCATCTGCGCATCGCCACGAGAAAGAGCGCGCTGGCCCTGTGGCAGGCCGAGCATGTCGCCGCGCGCCTGCGCGCCGTCCACTCCGATCTCGAAGTCGAGCTGGTGCCGATGACCACGCGCGGCGACCAGGTCCTCGATCGTCCGCTCTCCGAGATCGGCGGCAAGGGCCTGTTCCTCAAGGAACTCGAAGTCGCGATGCTCGAGCATCGGGCCGACATTGCCGTGCATTCGCTCAAGGATGTGCCGATGGAACTCGAGCCGGGTTTCGCCATCGGCGCCGTGCTCGAGCGCGCCGACGCCGCGGATGCTTTCGTCAGCAACACCGTGGAGCGCCTCGATCAATTGCCGGAAGGGGCCCGTGTCGGCACCTCGTCGCTGCGTCGGCAGGCGCAATTGCGTTCGCTGCGGCCCGATCTGAGCCTTCTCGACCTGCGTGGCAACGTCAACACGCGCCTGGCCAGGCTCGACGACGGACACTACGACGCGATTATCCTGGCCTGTGCCGGCCTCGAGCGGCTCGGGCTGGGCGAGCGCATCCGGTCACGGCTGGTGGCGCCCGACTGGATTCCGGCGGTAGCCCAGGGCGCGATCGCCATCGAACAACGTGTTGCGGATGTCGGCGTCGCCGCCCTGGTCGGGGTGCTCGATGATGCCGGAACGCGGCGCTGCGTCGAGAGCGAGCGGGCGATGAACCGCCGCCTGCACGGCAGCTGCAATGTGCCGGTCGCCGGCTATTGCGTGGAGACCGAAAGTGGTCTGGTCCTGTACGGCCTGGTGGGCGATGCGGGGAGCGGCGATCTGGTCCGGGCCGAGGTCGAATGGTCAGGGCGCGAGGGCGGCCTTGCCCTCGGCGAACAGGTGGCCGAACTGCTGCTCGAACGCGGCGCCGCGGAAATCCTCGGCCGCCTTAGCCCGGCCTGAACTCACGGGAAAGGAACGGATCCGACGGATCCGTTCCCGGCAGTGGCTGGCTCAGAACTTGTAGACAAGGTTGGTCGTGACCAGCTGGTCGGTCTTCTTCTTGCCCGGGCTGACATCCGAGTTGTGGCGGATCTGGTAGCCGAGCTTGAGCGCGAGCTTCTCGTTCATGCTGACCGCAAGGCTGGCATCATTCTGCAGGAAGGTGTTGTTCGACCCGGTTTCGATCAGGCTCGTGTTCTCGAACGAGGTCACGTCGTTGAACTTGTGCTTGAACGTGATCAGTCCGCGACCGACCACGTTGCCCTCGACATCGGGGTCGATGATCGTGGTCACCGGTGGGTCGCCGGCGGTCACGGTATACGGCCGCTTGTCGAGGCGCCGATAACCCGGACCGATTTCGGCCGACAGCTCGGTCTGCTGGTTCTTGATGATCGTGTAGCCGTAGCCCAGTGAGATCACCCACTGGTAGGAATACGGCGAGAAGTCGTCGTTCTCGTAGCGCGCGGCGCCGACCAGGTAGCTGCGTTCGTCGAACTTGTAGCCCGACGAGGCGCCCGCTTCGTAGCGGTTCGCGGTCAGCTTGTAGTCGCCGTCGGTCTCGCCCTTGCTGCGCAATGCATTGAGGAAGAAGTTGTGCTTCCACTGCGCATCCTCCTTCTTGAAGGCCAGCTTCGCATTGAGGTTCTGCGACTTGGTGTTGCCCGAGGTGGCGGCGAAACCGACTTCGCCGGCACCGGTCCATTCACCGTCTTCGGCGTGGACCATGGCGGGAATCGCGAGCAACAGGGCGCTCGCCAGAACGGCGTTCTTCATCTTCGATACCTTGCTTTCTGGGGAATTGACGTCGGTGCCCGGAAGGGCTCGTTGGGCGGGGATGCTAACGGCCCGAATTGAATGCCAAGTGAACAGGCGCCAGAGGCGTTGCAGCCGAAACGATTGTTTGCAGCTGGCCTAACGCGCGCCGTAATAGAGCATGACGGTATGCCTGGCCTCGGCAAAGAACAGCCAGCGCTCGACGAAGAGGCCGGTCATTCCGGTCACCAGGGCGATCCAGGCGCCGACGCGCCACGATCCCGGAACGAATACGGCCAGCAGGGCCAGTGCCGCAGGGAGCAGAAATCCGGCCACGACCACGATCCGCCGCAGCTTGCGCGAATGCTTGCGGGCGATGCGGAATCCCATCTCGTGGGTCAGGTAGTTTTCTTCGGTGTGCGGCTGTTCGAACGAGCGTACCGTTCCGAGATGACCCAGGCCTGTGGCGACCCCGGTCGTCGATTCGCGTTCGCGGTCGATGAAGCGCCAGTAGAAATGCTTGAGCAGTGCCCCGGCCAGGGCCGCTGCCACTACGCCGGCCAGCAGCCAGCGCGTGCCGCGCATGTGGCCATGGGGCAAGGTGCACAGGGCCCACGCGAGCAGGCCGCCACTGTAGATGCCGAGCAGCAGATAGCCGGCGACGACGTAGCGGTTGTGCCAGGCACGCACCGGCTTCAGGCAAGCATAGATGTTGCCCGTGCAGAACACGGTCAGCACGGAGCCGATTGCGAGCAGCGTGCCGAGTATGGCCAGGGTCGTCGCGGTGAACCACAGCGTACCGCCGACCACCGGCTCGTCCCCGATCGTGCGCATGATCCATGCATCGTGAGCCACCACTACGGCAATTCCGAGGGCCGGAGCGAACGTGAAAATCGCGGTCACGCCCTCGCGGGATAGCCACGAGCTGCGCCACTGCGAAAAGGCCCGCCATGCGCGCGCGGGTCTGCCGAGATGCCAGAGCGATGAGAGCAGGCCCGAGCTGACGAGCAGGAACCCGGCTGCGAGCCCATAGATGTGAAACCCTGGCCAGCGCAGCAGGGTCAGGAATTCGCCGGAGGATGTCTCCGGCCAGAACATGGCCAGGGCAACGCCGACAATCATCCACAACCCATACCCGGCCCCGGACATGACGGTGAAGAAGAGGATCGAGAAGCTCGGCCGCATGGTCTGTGGTTCTCAGCGCGAAAGGACGCGATCGACCCAGCGCAGCAGCGGCGACATCTGCGCGGTGTCGATCGATTCGGTGACGGTCGCCTTCGCTGCGGTCGTCCCGTCACGACGCGGTCGCGGTGGCAGGTAGCGGTTGACCGGCGCGTAGCCCAGCTCCGGCATCAGCGCGTAGCCGCCGCGCTCGGCCACCAGTCTCGAGACAGCGGAGTCGCTGTCGCCGAGATCACCGAAATGGCGCGCCCGGGTCGGACAGGCCATCACGCAGGCCGGCTGACGGTCCGCTTCATCGAGCGTCTCGTTGTAGATGCGGTCGACGCACAGCGTGCATTTCTGCATGACTCCACGTTTCGCACTGAGCTCGCGGGCGCCATAGGGACATGCCCAGGCACACAACTGGCAACCGATGCACTTGTCCTCGTCGACCAGCACGATGCCGTCCTCGGCGCGCTTGTAGCTCGCCCCGGTTGGACACACCGTCACGCAGGCTGGCGTCTCGCAATGCAGGCACGAACGGGGGAAGTGGACGCTCATTGCATTCGCGGGATTCGGGATTGGGGATTCGGGATTCGAACGAGCAGCTCGCGGCTCCGCTTTACCCAATCTCGAATCCCCAATCCCTGATCCCTGCACTTCATAACCATGCACCCGATTGAACCAGACCCCCATCGGCTCGGCCCCGTACGGATCGGCGTCAGGCAAAGGACCGAAGGCACCACCATCGTTCCATTCCTTGCAGGCGACCGCGCAGGCATGGCAGCCGACGCAGGTGTCGAGATCGATGACGAGCCCCAGTTTCCTCGGGCCGGCAGTCGGAAGCGAAGTCATGGCATTCGCTTCTGCAGCAGAAAGGTGTTTGACACTTCGCCCGGTCGCATCCCGGTATAGCTGTCTTCGATGACCTCGAGCAGATCGAGGCCGTGATTCCTCGCGGTCCGCATGATCGTCGCCTGGGGAATGGCGTGCATCTCCATCGCCTGCTTGTCGAAGTCCTCGCGCAGGTAGTGTTCGAGTCGAAATTCGTAGTCGACGCGAAAAGTCGGCACCTGGAAGTAGGCGAAGCCACCTGGCCTTAGCCGAGCGAACACACGTTCGAGGATTGCGCGGATGACCGGGGGTGGATTGTGTTGCAGCACGATGACCGAATAGAAAAGGTCGAACGGTGCCAGCGTGTCGAGCATCTCGATGCCGACCAGGCGCTTGAACTCGACCTGGGTGATGCCCTCGGCCTGAAGGTGCTGCTGGGCAAGGGCGAGGTGTCCCGGCGAAACATCGCACGCGAGCACATGCGCGCAGCGACGCGCCAGCCACGCCGTGATCCGACCGACGCCGCAGCCGAGTTCGAGGCAGGTGGTGTCGGCGCGAAGTTCGAAGCCGGCACGCGCGAGGGCGGCCGTGAGCCGTTCGACGTCGACCTTTCCACTGGCATTGAATGCATCGATGTTCCCCGCCAGTTGCGCAGGCTTGAATTTCTCGTTGGTGATGACGGAAAAGTGTGGCTCGGTATCACCGAAGCGCGTCCAGGTTCTGGCGATATGTTCCAGCAATCGCGCGACTTCGGTTGGATCATCGACGTCGTCGATGCGCATGCGTTGCTCGTTGCCTGAAAGTGAAGGTCGCCGGTTGCCGTTCGCCCGAAGGGCAAACTCCTCCGAGGCCATGAAGCACCGGCGAATCTCGGCGGAACCACGCAGGGCAGCGGCCATCTGCCTGACTGTGCGAGGATCGTCCGGCTCGCGGTCGAGGAAGAGCCGGTAGGCCCAGACGATCGCCTCATTGTCGGGCCCGGTCAGCGCCCGTCGCGTGCGTGAGAGCAGGCGGCCGATCATCTGTGGCAGGCCTTCGCGTTGCACGATGTCTGGCGGATCGGGACGTACGGGTTCATCGGTTCGAGGGCTCCTTCAAAAAAGTCGTGTTCGCCATCGCACAGCTAGCGCAGCGGCCAGAACAGCGGGATCAGGTACATCGACAGGGCGCAGAAGATCGCGATCAGCGGAATGCCGACGCGCATGAAATCCATGAAGCGGTAGCCACCCGCGTAGTAGACCATCGTATTGGTCGGATAGCCGACCGGTGTCGCGAACGAGGTCGCTGCGGCAAAGGCGACGGCGACCACGAACGGGCGCGGATCGGCGCCGACCGTATGCGCCACCGAAATGGCGATGCCGACCATCAGCACGACTGACGGATTGTGACCCATCAGCTCGGTCAGCAGCGCGGTCAGCAGGTAGACCATGAGCAGGGCGGCCAGCGGGCCGTGCTCGCCGACGATGCCCATGCCGGCCTGGACCAGGGTGTGCGACAGGCCGCTGTTCTCGATCGCCGTGCCGAGCGGCAGGATCGCCGCGAGCAGGACGATGATCTTCCAGTCGATGCCCTGGTAGAGATCCTTGCGGCCGTAGCAACCCGCAATCGCCATGGCCACGGCGCCGGCTATCGCCGCAACCGGGATCGGCAGCCAGTGCAGGCCCGAGATGACCACCACCGAAACCATGATCAGCACCGCCGCGATCGCCCGCCGCGAGGTGCGTCGCGTGTCCTCGCGCTCGCTCAGCACGACGAAGCGCTCGTCGCTGCGCAGGGCGGACGCGGCTTCGTCGCTGACCAGCAGCAGGAGGACGTCGCCGGCGGTCAGGCGCACGTCCTTGAGTTTGTCGCGCAGGATCCTTCCGCGCTGGTGGATGGCCAGGGCGATC
Source organism: Dokdonella immobilis (assembly GCF_900115085.1). Classification (GTDB taxonomy): domain Bacteria; phylum Pseudomonadota; class Gammaproteobacteria; order Xanthomonadales; family Rhodanobacteraceae; genus Dokdonella; species Dokdonella immobilis. Next base: position 313,501 of record NZ_FOVF01000002.1, read on the forward strand.
GCATCGTGGTTGCTCTTGAAATCGAGCTCCTCGAGCGAGCTGCCCTCGATCGTGGTGGCTGGCTTGACCATGACCTCTACCAGGGTGCGCGCGCTGCTCTTGTCGTGGCCGTAACGGTTCTCCGGGTCGATTTCGAGCACGGCGCGCTTGCGGAAATCCTCGATCTTGTCCCAGTCGCCGCGCACCAGCAGCACGTCGTCGACTTCGAGCTGCTGCGAGCGCGGCGACCACAGGTGGCGATCGCCACGCAGCAATTCGAGCGGATAAATCCCGAATTTGTCGCCAAGTTTGGCATCGGCGATGGTCTGGCCGACCAGCGGTGAATCGGCGGTGATTTTCAGCTCGGTCACATATTTGCCGATGTCGGTCTCGGCGGCGGCGACCGGCGAGATCTCCTCCGGTAGCAGCCAGCGCCCGACCAGCATCAAGTAGGTGATGCCGACCACGGCGAGCAGGGCGCCGAGGCGGGTGAACTCGAAAACGCCGAAACCGGACAGGCCGTGCTGCTGGGCCAGGCTGTCGGCGAGCAGGTTCGAGGAGGTGCCGATCAGCGTGCAGACGCCGCCCATTTGCGCCGCGTAGGCCATCGGCAACAGCACGCGCGCCGGAGAGGTGCCGGTATTCGCGCAGACGCGCAGAGCCAGTGGCAGGAAGGTCGCGACGAGGGCGATGTTCTTGACGAAGGCGCCCATCGGTGCGATCGCCAGCATCAGGCACAGGGTCAGCAACCAGGGTTTCCGAATCCGCGAGAGCAGCCGGCCGAGTGGATCGAGTGCTCCCGAACGCTCGATGCCGAGGCTCAACGCGAACATCGCGGCTACCGTAATCGTTGCCTCGTTGCTGAACCCGGCCAGGGCCTCGGCTGGCGTGATCAACTGCAGTACGACCAGAAGCACGAGCACGATCAGGGCGACGATGTCGATGCGCACCTTCTCGCTGGCGAACAGCGAAATCGCCCCGATGACGAGAATCAGGGTCATCCATTGCGGGGCAGTCATCCGGAGGTCCTCGCAGGGCGGAGTTCGATGCGATGCCCATCCTGATGCGGCTCGGGGTCGCGTTCAATGCGGACGCGCAGATCGAACCAGGCGGCCTGGCCGGTGACCGGATCGGCGTTGGCGTAGGCGTGCGGGTCCGTGCTCGCCGGCAGGCGTTCGTCGATCAGATGGTTGAGCAGGAAGCCATCGACATTCTCTGGCGCATCGGCATCGAGTTTCCAGGCACTCTTGCGCTTGCCGATCGCGTTCCAGGTCCATAGCGTCCCCGGAGCGGTTGCCTCGTGCAGCCTGGCCTGCACACGGATGCGTCCGAGCGGCGAGACCAGCCATATCCAGTCGCGGTCGGCGACGCCGTGGGCGGCCGCGGTTTGCGGGTTGAGATAGAGAAAGTTGCGCGCCGTGATCTGGCGCAGCCAGGCATTCTGCGAACCCCAGCTGTGGTACATGAACATCGGCCGCTGGGTTATGGCTGAGAGGGGGTATCGAGCGCTTTCCGAGAGGTCCGCACAGGGATCTGCGGTTCCGTTCTGCACTGCGCGGACCGATCCGCATGAAGATACCTTCTCGTACCAGATCGGCAACGGATCGAAATAACGTTCGACACGCTCGCGCTCGCGTTCGGGAGGTTGTTGCGGGCCATGGCCCTGCGCGGCGAGGCGGAATCGCTGCAGGGTCTCGCAATACAGTTGCAGGACGATCGGTTCGGTCGAGCCGAGGAAACCGAGCGAGCGGGCCCAGGCCAGGTAGTCGCGATTAGCCATCTTGTAGTAGCGCGCCGAATCGGGGACGCGCGCCTCCCAGACGCAGCCGTGCTCCACATAGCGCTGTATCTGCGCGGGGTTCGGTTCGCCGAAACCGCTCTTCGTGCCGTCATCGCCGCGCCAGCCGGCGAGCATGCCGACGCCCGGCGCGCGCTCGTGTTCGACCATGTACTGGGCGAAGCCCCGTGGGTATTTCGCCGTGCCATCCTCGTTGACCAGGCCTGGCAGGCCGATCCGCGCGCCGAGGTCGATCAGAACGTCCTGGAACGGCCGCACCTCGCGATCCGGCGCGATTACCGGTTGGCGGATCGCATCGGCCGCGCAATCGGCATCCGAGATCGGGCGGTCGAGCATGCTGATGCAGTCGTGGCGCTCAAGGTAGGTCGTGTCGGGCAGGACGAGATCGGCGAAGGCGACCGTCTCGGACAGGTAGGCGTCGGAATAGATGATGTGCGGAATGCGGTATTCGCCGCTCGCGGCATCGCGATCGCAGAGCATGGCCCGGGTCTCGCTCGTGTTCATCGACGAGTTCCAGCCCATGTTGGCCATGAACATGAACAGCGTATCGATGCGGTACGGGTCGCCGGCCCAGGCGTTGCGGATCACCGAATGCATGAGGCCGTGCGCGGCCAGCGGGTACTCCCAGGAGTAGGCCTTGTCGAGTCGGCGCGGCCTTCCTTCGGCATCGACCAGCAGGTCCGCTGGCGACTGCACGTAACCGAGCGGACCGCCATCCAGCGCGCCGTTGTCCTTGCGCGACTTGCCCGGCCGGTTCGGCGGTGGTGCCGGCTTCGGATACGGCGGCTGGTAGCGGAAGCTGCCGGGCGTGTCGATCGCACCGAGCAGCATCTGCAGGACATGCAGGGTGCGACAGGTATGGAATCCGTTGGCGTGCGCCGAGATGCCGCGCATCGCGTGCATCGCGACCGGACGCCCGAGCATCGTCTCGTGGTGGCGGCCGTGTGCATCGGTCCAGGGCTGGTCAAGCGTGATGGCCTGGTCGAAGGCGGTTTCGGCCAGTTCCCGGGCGAGACGCCGGATCGTCTCGACGCTGACCCCGCAGCGCTCGCTGACCGCGGCCGGTGCATAGTCGTCGCATAGAAATCGTTCGGCCAGCAACTGGAACGAGGGCACCGCCTTGCGCCCGTCGGGCAGGGTGAATTCGCCGACCACCATCGGCGCGATCCCGACATCACTCGCCCGAACGATTTCATGTTCCTCACCGTCGTCCCCGCGAAGGCGGGAACCGTGTGCCTGTTCCGCGGAGCCTGAAGTCGCTGGACCCCAGCCTGCGCCGGGATGACGGAGGTTTGAGCGTGCCGCGCACAATGCATTCCCTTCCGCGTCGCGCGCGACCAGGCCGTCGTCGGCTGCGCCCGGATCGCGGATCACCAGATGATGCGCATTGGTGTAGCGCACCAGGTAGTCCAGGTCGATGCGATCTGCACGCAGCAATTCGTGGATCAGGGCGCCGGCGAGCAATCCATCGGTGCCCGGATTGATCGGCACCCACTCGTCGGCGATCGCGCCGTAGCCGGTGCGCACCGGATTGATCGCGACGATCTTCGCGCCGCGCGCCTTGAGCTTGCCAAGGCCGAGCTTGATCGGATTCGAATCGTGATCCTCGGCGACGCCCCAGAGCATCAGGTACCGGGTCAAGTCCCAGTCCGGTTCACCGAATTCCCAGAAACTGCCGCCGAAGCTGTACATGCCGGCGGCGGCCATGTTGACCGAGCAGAAACCGCCGTGGGCGGCGTAGTTGATCGTACCGAACTGCTGTGCCCACCAGCCGGTCAGGGCCTGCGACTGGTCGCGGCCGGTGAAGAAGGCGAGTTCGTCGGGGTTGCGCGCACGGATGTCGCCCAGCCACTTGGCAGCGAGCGCAAGGGCCTCGTCCCATTCGATCTCGCGGAACTCGCCGGCTCCGCGCTCGCCGACCCGCAGCAGCGGCTTGGACAGGCGCGCCGGCGAATAATGCTGCTTGATGCCGGACGAGCCCTTGGCGCAGATGACGCCACGATTGACCGGGTGCCTGGGATTGCCATCGATGTAGCGGACGCGGCCATCTTTCAGATGAACGCGAATACCGCAGCGGCACGCGCACATGTAGCACGTGGTCGTCTTGACCTCGTCACCGGTGGGCGTGTTCAGGGCCAGAGAGGCGTGCGGCATCTTCCAGGCGTGCGCTGTTCAGGAATCCGTGATGGTAATGGTTAAATCCGGGCACAGGGGCACTGCCCGGGAAAAGCCAGATTTCGGGCCGCGCAAATCCTTGTTTCGACTCGAATCTGCGCGCTCTTTCGTTTTTCATGGAGATGCCTGATGCCAGCTATGAAGTGGCTTGGATGGGCGCTTTTCGGGACCCTCGCGATGCACGCACGTGCCGGTTCGCCGGACTGGCAGGAGCAGGACAGCTGGAATCGTCTGTTCAGCGAAGCGGGCGTTGCCGGTACCGCCGTCATCTACGACGAAACCGGCCAACGCTGGCTGGTCCATGACCGCGAGCGCGCCAGCCGCGCCTACTCGCCGGCTTCGACCTTCAAGGTCTTCAATGCGATGGCCGCCCTCGACAGCGGGGCGGTCAAGGACGAGTTCGAGGTGATCCGCTGGGACGGCAAGGAGCGCATGTACCCGATGTGGAACCGCGACCACAGCCTGGCCAGCGGCATGAAGTACTCGGTGGTCTGGTTCTATCAGGAAATGGCCCGCCGCATCGGCGCCGGTCGCATGCAGCGCTGGCTCGACCAGGTCGGATACGGCAACCATCGCATCGGCGGCGCCATCGACATGTTCTGGCTCGACGAATCGTTGCGCATCTCGGCGATCCAGCAGGTCGAATTCCTGCGTCGCCTGGCCAATGGATCGCTGCCATTCTCCGAACGCGCACAGGAAGCCGTGCGCCGCATCACGATCATCGAGGACGCGCCAGGCTGGATCCTGCATGCCAAGACCGGCTGGGCGACCCATGGTGCCGCCGACGGCAAGGCCGATCTCGGCTGGGTCGTCGGCTGGCTCGAACGCGATGGCCGGCGCTGGTTCTATGCCCTCAACATCGACATGCCCGATTCTGCCGACGCCGCCAAACGCCTGCCCCTGGCCCGGCAACTGCTGGCCGAAGTCGGCGCCTTCGGCCATCAACCGTAGGGGCGGGTCTCAGACCCGCCCGCTCTGTTGCGCAGCGCAGGTACATGTGCATGAAAAGCGGGCGGGTTTGAACCCCCTCTACGAAATCGGGCAGGGCTCATCCCGTCCGGTGGCATGGTCCACCGCGAAATCCGGTTCCCCCAATCCCGAATCCCGGCGCAGCCACGCCAGCTGCCACACCCGCGCACATATGCCAAACTGCGCGTTGCTCTCACGACGCGGCATTTCCGACCCATGGATCGCTACGAACGCACGCTCATCCTGCACCGGATGCTCAAGGCAGCGCGCTATCCCGTCACGCTCAAGCGCGTGCAGGAGGAACTGCAGTGTTCGCGCGCCACCATGTATCGCGACATCGCCTTCCTGCGCGATGCGCTCGGCGCGCCGATCGAGAGCGATTCGGAGAACGGCACGATCCACTACGCCAAGGACGAAGTCGATCGCTTCGAATTGCCCGGCCTCTGGCTTTCGAGCGAGGAACTGGCGGCCCTGCTCGCCCTCAACGAACTGCTCGATCGGTCCGATCCCGGCGTGCTGGCCGGTGCGCTGGCGCCATTCCGCGCCCGCATCGAAAGCCTGCTCTCGGACCACGCCAGCGGTCGCGCGCTGCCGGTCGAACGCATCCGCGTCATCGCCAGCGGTGCGCGCACGCTCGACCAGGTCGTGTTCCGCACCGTTTCCAGCGCCTTGCTCAACCGCAAGCGCCTGACCTTCGAGTACCGGGCCCGCACCACCAATGCCGCAACCACGCGCGATGTCTCGCCGCAGCGGCTCGCCCACTATCGCGACAACTGGTATCTCGATGCCTGGGACCATGGCAAGGAAGCCCTGCGCAGTTTCGCCCTCGATCGCATGCGCAATCCCAAGGTCGGCGAGCAGGCTTCGCTGGATCGCGACCTCGCCGAACTCGACGCCCACCTGGCCTCGAGCTACGGCATCTTTTCCGGCCCGCCCAAGGCCACCGCCGTGCTGCGCTTCTCCGAGCACGCTTCGCGCTGGGTGGCCGACGAACACTGGCATTCGCAGCAGGAAGGCCACTGGCTGCCCGACGGCCGTTATGAGCTGAAGGTGCCCTACAGCAATTCGCGCGAGCTGCTCATGGACGTGCTCAAGTACGGTCCCGATGCCGAAGTCGTCGGCCCGGTCTCGTTGCGCGAGGAGATGCGCATCCTGCTGCAACTGGCGATAGGCAGCTATCAGACTGCCAGGGATTCATGAACCACCAGGGGCCCGTGCCTGTCGAGCAGCAGTCGGCAGCAAAGAGGCCGATCTCGCTCGTGCTCGGCTCGGGCGGCGCGCGCGGCTATGCGCATATCGGCGTGATCGAGGAACTGGTCGCGCAAGGCTACGACATCCGTTCGATCGCCGGCAGCTCGATGGGTGCCCTGGTCGGCGGCGTCTATGCGGCCGGCAAGCTCGACAACTATCGCGACTGGGTGCTGCCGCTGGCCCGCATGGACGTGTTGCGCCTGCTCGACATCACCTTCCGCGGCGGCGGCTTCATCAAGGGCAATCGCATCATCAATGCCCTGCGCGAGCATGTCGGCGATGTCGCCATCGAGGACTTGCCGCTCAGCTACACCGCCGTGGCGGTCGATCTCGATGCCCAGCGCGAGGTCTGGTTTTCCAGCGGCTCGCTGTTCGAGGCGATCCGCGCATCGATCGCGATCCCGACCGTGTTCCGCCCGCATCGCTACCAGGGACGGCTGCTGGTCGATGGGGGCTTGCTCAATCCCCTGCCGGTATCGCCAACCTTGCGCGACTTGACCGACGCTACCATCGCCGTCGATGTCAACGGGCCCGAAGAACCGACGGCCGCGTCGGGTGTGGCCAGTACCTGGCCCGGTCTCGAGGCGCACGGCGAACTGCCGGCGGAGACGAGGGGCGACGACGGCGACGCGGATGGCGAAGGCCGGAAGTCCAGTGGTGCCGTGCGCCGCATGTTCGCCTCGATGCTCGGCAAGTCCGGCACCGGAGATTCCATCCGCGATCCCGGCCTGCTCGAACTGTTCGCGCGCTCGCTCGATACCGTCCAGGAAACGATCACGCGCCTGAAGCTGGCCGCGCAGCCGCCCGATCTGCTGATCACCATTCCGCGCAATATCTGCACGTTCTACGATTTCCATCGGGCGGAAACCGTCATCGAGTGGGGACGGTCGCGGACCCGCGAAGCGCTCGAGCGATGGACCCCGCCCAAGGCCAGGCGCCGACCCTGACCTGATCGACAGGGTCAATTGCATGGCAAAATGGCAGGCAACGTCGGGAACCCGCGGTGCCGCGCGCAGTCCCAGCAGGCACATGGTTCCGGCGGGGCAACCCGTGCCGTCGCCGATCTCCCCGAATACCCCTCAGGATCCTGGAGTAACAAGCGGATGAATTTCAGATATCACCTCGCTGCGGCGGTGCTGTTCGCCGTGCTCGCCTCCGTCAGCGGCGTGGCCGCAGCGCAATCGTCTTCGGCCTATCGCATCGACATGATCATCTCGCGCAACGGTTCATTGATCGGCAAACCCGCCATCGTCGCCGAAGCCGGCGCCGAGGCCGAATTGACCGACCAGAAGCCCGACAAGCCGGACGACGGTTTTCGCATCCTGGTCAAGGTCAGCCCGCTGGCCGATGCGCCGAATGGCAAGGAATCCATCAAGCTCGACCTGACCTTCTTCGGCAGGTACAACGGCAAGTGGAACGAGCGCGACCATCATTCGATCACCGCGCTGGTCGGCAAGAGGGTCAGCTTCGCATTTCCGTCGAAGGCGCCCGAGTCGGTCGGCAAGGACTACGATCTTGTCGTCACCACCAGTCACGTGAACCCCGCGGCGAACCCGGCGCAGTAACATGCCCTCCTGGGGGAATCCGGGCGGCGAATGACCGCCCGGTCCCGCAAGCTGCCGCCGTTGCAGTCCCCGACTTCCCAGGAAGGCAACATGACCGAGCGCACCGACACCGAGCGCCCGCCCCGGCCAGGGCCCGGACTCGATTCCGCCACCCGCGAAGCGGTACGTGCCGCAATCGAGGCGTGCCGCGAATTGCCTGGCGCACTGCTGCCGATCCTGCACGGCGTCCAGGATGCGCTCGGCTACGTACCGCCGGCTGCGGTGCCGGTCATCGCCGAGACTCTCAACCTCAGCCGTGCCGAAGTGCATGGCGTCGTCAGTTTCTACCATCACTTCCGCAGCGTAGCGCCGGGCCGGCACGTGCTCAGGCTTTGCCGTGCCGAAGCCTGCCAGGCCATGGGTGCGCGTGAACTCGAGGCACACCTGCGCGCCCGCCTGGGAATCGGATTCAATGAGACGACGGCCAATGGCGCGCTGACCCTCGAGCCGGTCTACTGCCTTGGCAACTGCGCTTGTGCGCCATCGGCGATGCTTGATGATCGCGTGCACGGGCGGCTTTCGGTCGAACGCATTGACCGGCTGGTCGATGCGTGTGGGGACGCATCGTGAGCGTGCGGATCTACGTGCCCTGCGATACGAGCGCGGTGGCGTGCGGGGCGGATCGGGTGGCTGAGAGGATCGAGAGCGAGGCCAGATTGCGCGGTTTCGATGTCGCGATCGTACGGAATGGATCGAGAGGTACTTGTTGGCTCGAGCCGCTGGTCGAGGTGGAAACAGCGAACGGACGCATCGGCTTCGGGCCGATCGATGCAGACGAGGTTCCTGCGCTTTTCGACGCCGGCTTTCCGGGAGCTTGCAGTCACCCGAGCGCTGTCGGACGGGTCGAGGACATCGACTGGCTCAGGAACCAGCAGCGGATCTGTTTCGCGCGCAACGGCATCACCGATCCGCTCGACCTCGACGACTATCGCGCGCATGGCGGGTGGAAGGGACTCGAACGCGCCCTGGCCATGGTGCCACCGGACATCGTCCAGGCCATCACCGAATCGGGCCTGCGCGGTCGCGGCGGAGCCGCGTTTCCATGCGGGATCAAGTGGAAGACCGTGGCCGATCAGCTTGCCGCCCGGAAATTCATCGTCTGCAATGCGGACGAAGGCGATTCCGGCACCTTTTCGGACCGCATGCTCATGGAAGGCGATCCGTATCGCCTCATCGAGGGCATGCTGATCGCCGCTCTCGCGGTCGGCGCAAGCCAGGGCTACGTCTACCTCCGCAGTGAATACCCGGTTGCCCATCGGATCCTCGGCGAGGCCATTCAACGGGCGCGCGCGGCCGGTTGGCTCGGTGCCGACGTGCAGGGATCCGGTCGCACGTTCGACATCGACCTGCGTCTCGGCGCCGGCGCCTACATCTGCGGTGAGGAGACTTCGCTGCTCGAAAGTCTGGAGGGGCGCCGTGGGCAGGTCCGCTACAAGCCGCCACTGCCCGCAATCAAAGGGCTGTTCGGCCAGCCGACCGTGGTCAACAACGTGATCACGCTGGCCTCGGTGCCCGACATCCTCGTCAATGGCGGCGCGTGGTACCGCGACCTCGGCACGGGCCGCTCGCGCGGCACGCTGCCGATCCAGCTCGCCGGCAACATCCGGCGTGGCGGTCTGATCGAAGTCGCCTTCGGCGTGACCCTGCGCGAGCTGCTCTACGACTATGGTGGCGGCAGCGCCAGCGGCCGCCCGATCCGCGCCGTGCAGGTCGGTGGCCCGCTTGGCGCCTACCTGCCCGAATCGCAGTTCGATACGCCGATCGACTACGAGGCCTTCGCCGCGATCGATGCGCTGCTCGGTCACGGCGGCATCGTCGTCTTCGACGACACCATCGACATGGCCGAGCAGGCGCGCTTCGCGATGGAATTCTGCGCGATCGAATCCTGTGGCAAGTGCACGCCGTGCCGCATCGGTTCCACCCGCGGCGTCGAAGTGATCGATCGCATTCGCAAGGGTGTCGCGCGCGACGCCAATACCGATCTGTTGCGCAGCCTCTGCGACACGATGCTGCACGGCTCGCTGTGCGCCCTCGGTGGATTGACCCCATTGCCGGTGCTCAGCGCGTTGAGGCACTTCCCTGCGGACTTCGCGCGCGACCTCTGAGCCGCCGCTGAATCCGCCATGGTCGGGCCCCTTGCGGGCACGACAAAGCCCGTATCGAATCCCCTGGACGACCTTGCGGCGCACATCAGGTTTGCGCACCGGTTGATCGGGATGCGAACTCGATCACGCATTGCGTTCGATGGTCGTTTCTCGAGACTGAATCGTTTGAAAACGTGCGGACCAGGTCCTGTCACATGACGCGCTGCATGCGGTAGCGTGGAACCTGACTGCACGCACTTGCCCGTTCTCGCCGCGCAGTCAGCGCACCCTCATCGAAGAAGAATGGAGCAACGTCATGAATATCCGAATGACCCGGAACGCCCTCCTCATGCTGGCCATCGCCGGCTCCGCGCTGCTGGTCGGCTGCACGCACTACGTCAAGCAGGCCGATTTCGACGCGGCCATCAGTGACCTGCGCAATACCGACCAGCGACTGCAGCAGCAGATCGACGGCCTCAAGGCCGACATGGAGCAACGCTTTTCAAAATACGACGCACGCCTGACCCAGCTTGAAGGTCGTATCCGCGTCGACACCGTGGCCCACTTCGATTTCAACGAGTCCACGCTCAAGGAGCAGGACAAGCCAATGCTCGATGAATTCGCATCCGTCATGCGCGAACATCATTCCGCCGCGCTGGTGACCGTTGAAGGATTCACCGATCCGGCCGGATCGCGGGCCTACAACAAGCGCCTCGGCAAGGCGCGCGCCGATGCCGTGGGCAATTACCTGGTCGAGAACGCCAGCATGCCGGCCGACCAGGTGCGCGCGGTCAGCTACGGTGAGGATACCGATCGTCAGGTGCAGAAAGGCATGACCCGCGCCGACGGCGTCGAGAATCGCCGCGTCACTCTGGTTGTGGATTTCGCTGGGGCCTGAGGTTCCGCGCAACGCCGCATGCCGTGCAGGCAAAATGCGGCGCCCCGATGCGTGCCTGTAGCCGCAAGCTTGCGGCGACAGGCCGCCCACGCGGAATTTCGCGGCCGCATCACGATTAGGCTTCAAGCCCGATGCCTTTCTCCCGACGACAGGACGAAAATCGCGGCTGAAGCCAATACCGAAGCGGCAACGAGGGGCCAGCCAACGAAGTCCGCGCCACCCACCGCGAGTTCCTTGTAGGAAGAGCCTTAAGGCTCGATGCCTTATGCATGGGTTTTCGAGAAGCATCGCGGCTGAAGCCGCTTCCTACAACGGAGCGGCAACGCGAGGCCAGCCAACGAAACCCGCGCCACCCTCCGCAAGTTCTTCGTAGGAAGAGCCTTCAGGCTCGATTCTTCTCTCCCCCCACCGATTTTGCCCAGCTCGGTGAGGCGCGCATAATCGGGACGTAGCACGCGCGACATCCGGGAAACGACCATGCGCTCCATCGCGGACACCGATTACGGCACACCGGCGGTCCAGTCACTGGATACCCTCAAGCTCGTGCGCCTCGACATCGACGGCGTGCCGGTCAAGGTGCCGGCCGGCACCTCGGTCATGCGTGCGGCGGCGACCAGCGGCATCGGCATTCCCCGCCTGTGCGCGACCGACACCCTCGATGCGTTCGGTTCATGCCGGCTCTGCCTGGTCGAGATCGACGGCATGAAAGGCTACCCGGCCTCTTGCACGACGCCGGTCAGCGACGGCATGAAGGTGACCACGCAGAGCGCGAAGCTCGCCGAACTGCGGCGCGGGGTCATGGAGCTCTACATTTCCGATCACCCGCTCGACTGCCTGACCTGCCCGGCCAACGGCCATTGCGAACTGCAGGACATGGCCGGCGTGGTCGGCCTGCGCGAGGTGCGCTACGGCTATGACGGCGCAAACCATGTGTTCCCGGAGAATCATGTCCATGCGGGCGTCCCTGCTCACGAGGACCAGGAACAGGCCGTACCTGGCAGCGCCCTTCAGAAAGCACTCAATCCGCGCTTCGTCGCGGCGGATACATCCACCCCGTATTTCTCCTTCGATCCGTCCAAGTGCATCGTCTGCTCGCGCTGCGTACGCGCCTGCGACGAAATCCAGGGCACGTTCGCGCTGACCATCCAGGGCCGCGGCTTCGATTCGAAGGTGGCCGCCAGCCAGGATGAGCCCTTCCTCGCGTCCGAGTGCGTGTCCTGCGGTGCCTGCGTGCAGGCCTGTCCGACCGCAACGCTGACCGAGAATTCGGTGATCGAGAAGGGCCAGCCGCAACGCAGCGTGGTCACCACCTGCGCCTACTGCGGCGTCGGTTGCTCGTTCCGCGCCGAGATGCAGGGCGAGGATCTCGTGCGCATGGTTCCGCACATCGACGGCAAGGCCAATCACGGCCATTCCTGCGTCAAGGGCCGCTTCGCGATCGGCTACGCCACGCACAAGGACCGCATCACCACGCCGATGATCCGCAGGAAAACCAGCGACCCGTGGACCGTGGTCTCCTGGGATGAAGCGATCGCCTATACAGCCGGCGAATTCAAGCGCATCCAGTCCGCCTACGGCCGCGATGCAATTGGCGGCATCACCTCCTCGCGCTGCACGAACGAGGAAACCTGGCTCGTGCAGAAGCTCGTGCGCGCCGCCTTCGGCAACAACAACGTCGATACCTGCGCGCGGGTCTGCCATTCGCCGACCGGCTATGGCCTCAAGGCCACGCTCGGCGAATCGGCCGGGACCCAGGATTTCGACTCGGTGATGCAGGCCGATGTGATCTTCGTCATCGGCGCCAATCCGACCGACGGGCATCCGGTATTCGCTTCGCAGATGAAGCGCCGCCTGCGCCAGGGCGCGAAGCTGATCATCGCCGATCCGCGCAGCATCGACCTCGTGCGTTCGCCGCACGTCGAAGCGGACCACCTGCTCAAGCTCAGGCCCGGCACCAACGTTGCCCTGCTCAACGCGATGGCTCACGTCGTCGTCGACGAAGGCCTCGTCGACGAGGCCTTCGTGGCCCAGCGCTGCGAACCCGACGCCTTCGCGAGATGGAAGGCCTTCGTCGCCGATCCGCGTCATTCGCCCGAAGCGAGCGCGGCCGAGACCGGCGTGCCGGCCGAGCAGGTCCGGCACGCCGCACGCCTGTTCGCGACTGGCGGCAATGCGGCGATCTACTATGGCCTTGGTGTCACCGAGCATTCGCAAGGCTCGACCGCGGTCATGGCCATCGCCAACCTGGCCATGGCCACCGGCAACATCGGCCGCCGCGGCGTCGGCGTCAATCCGCTGCGCGGCCAGAACAACGTGCAGGGTTCCTGCGACATGGGCTCGTTCCCGCACGAACTGCCCGGATACCGGCACGTCTCCGATGTCGGCGTGCGCGGCAGTTTCGAGCAGGACTGGGGCGTGACCCTGCTCGCCGAGCCGGGCCTGCGCATCCCGAACATGTTCGAGGCCGCGCTCGATGGCGAGTTCAAGGGCCTCTACATCGAAGGCGAGGACATCGGCCAGTCCGATCCGAACACCCAGCACGTGACCGCGGCCCTGGGTGCGATGGAGTGCGTGGTCGTGCAGGACCTGTTCCTCAACGAGACCGCCAAGTTCGCCCACGTATTCCTGCCCGGCTCGACCTTTCTCGAAAAGGACGGCACCTTCACCAACGCCGAGCGCCGCATCTCGCGCGTGCGCCGCGTGATGCAACCGAAGTCCGGCTACGCCGACTGGGAAATCACCCAGCTGCTCTCGAATGCCCTTGGCTACCCGATGCACTACACGCATCCGTCCGAGATCATGGATGAGATCGCGCGCCTGACGCCGACCTTCGCCGGCGTCAGCTACGCCAGGCTCGACGAGCTCGGCAGCATCCAGTGGCCGTGCAATGCCGAGGCGCCGGACGGCACGCCGACCATGCATGTCGATGAATTCGTGCGCGGCAAGGGGCGCTTCATGCTGACCGAGTACGTGCCGACCACGGAAAAGGTCAATGCGAAGTTCCCGCTGATCCTGACCACCGGCCGCATCCTGAGCCAGTACAACGTCGGCGCGCAGACCCGGCGTACGCCGAACACGGTCTGGCACAGCGAGGACCGCCTCGAGATCCATCCGCATGACGCCGAGCAGCGCGGCATCGGCGAGGGCGACTGGGTCGGCATCGCCAGCCGCGCCGGCGAAACCGTGCTGCGCGCGCAGATCAGCGAACGCATGCAACCCGGGGTCGTCTATACGACCTTCCATTTCCCGTTCTCGGGCGCCAACGTGATCACCACCGAGAACTCGGACTGGGCCACCAACTGCCCCGAGTACAAGGTCACCGCGGTCGAGATCACCCGCGTCAGCCAACCCTCCGAATGGCAGCAGCGCTACCGCGCCTTCAGCGAGGTGCAGCAGGAATTGCTGCGCGAGCGGCGCAGGTCGTCCGCCACGACGCCGCCTTAGTTCGTCGTTTCCGCGAATCCCCTGTAGGAAGCGGCTTCAGCCGCGACGCTCTTCGTTGGCTTGCGGAAAAGGCATCGAGCCTGAAGGCTCTTCCTACGAAGAGCATGCGGTGGGCGGCGCGGGCTTCGATGACGGCAGGTGCGTTGCTGCTTCGTTGTAGGAGCGGCTTCAGCCGCGATGATCTTCGTCAATGTGCGGGAAGAGGCATCGAGCCTGAAGGCTCTTCCTACGAACAGCATGCCTTGGGGGCGCGGGCTTCGACGCCTTGCGGCGCGTTGCTGCTTCGTTGTCGTGCCAACCGGGCAAACCATTCCTACTTCGTCTAGAATGCGCGCCCCCGTGGGACGCCTGCTCTGGCCTGCTGTCCCCGACACGTTCGTCCGGGACCGAACCTCCACCGCGGAATCGCCGCGCCGGTCGTCCGCCGCCTACATTCGCCAACCCTCGCCAGACGCGAGGAGGAAATCCCCGTGTTCAAATCCATCCGCCAGGAATGGCTGTCCAATCCGCGCGCCGATGTGCTGGCCGGCCTGGTCGTGGCCCTGGCCCTGATTCCCGAGGCGATCGCGTTCTCGATCATCGCCGGCGTCGATCCGAAGGTTGGCCTGTACGCCTCGTTCTGCATTGCCGTCGTGATTTCGTTCACCGGCGGACGCCCGGGCATGATCTCGGCGGCAACCGGCGCGATGGCCCTGGTCATGGTGACCCTGGTCAAGGAACACGGCCTGCAGTACCTGCTCGCCGCGACCCTGCTCACCGGCGTGCTGCAGATCATCGCCGGCGCCCTCAAGCTTGGTTCGCTGATGCGCTTCGTCTCGCGCTCGGTCATCACCGGTTTCGTCAACGCGCTGGCGATCCTGATCTTCCTGGCCCAGCTGCCCGAACTGACCGGCGTGCGCTGGCCGGTCTACGTGATGGTCGCGGCAGGCCTCGGCATCATCTATCTGTTCCCGCGCATCACCCGCGCCATTCCGTCGCCGCTGGTCTGCATCGTTGTCCTGACCGCGGTCGCGGTCATGTTCAGGATCGATGTTCATACGGTCGGCGACATGGGCGAGCTACCTGACAGCCTGCCGGTGTTCCTCTGGCCCGAGGTACCGCTGAATTTCGAGACGCTGAAGATCATCTTCCCGTTCTCGTGCACGCTGGCCGTGGTCGGCCTGCTCGAATCGCTGCTCACCGCGGCCATCGTCGACGATCTGACCGACACCCCGAGCAACAAGAATCGCGAAGCGACCGGGCAGGGCATCGCCAACATCGCCTCCGGCCTGCTTGGCGGCATGGCCGGCTGCGCGATGATCGGCCAGTCGGTGATCAACGTGAAGTCCGGTGGCCGCACGCGCCTATCCACGCTGACCGCCGGCGTCGTCCTGCTGGTCATGGTCGTATTCGCCGGGCCGATGGTCGCGCGCATCCCAATGGCGGCCCTGGTCGCGGTCATGATCATGGTCTCGATCGGCACCTTCAGCTGGAGCTCGATCGTCAACCTGCGCACCTACCCGAAATCCTCGAGCACGGTCATGCTCGTCACCGTCATCGTCGTCGTCGCCACCCACGACCTGGCCAAGGGCGTACTGGCCGGCATGCTGCTCTCGGCGCTGTTCTTCGCGCGCAAGGTCGGCCAGGTCCTGCATGTCGGATCGGCCTCGCTCGATGACGGGCTTACGCGCCGCTATGCGGTGACCGGCCAGGTCTTCTTCGCCTCGGCCGACGCCTTCGTCGCCCGCTTCGATTTCCGCGAGGTACTCGAGAAGGTCGTCATCGATGTCACCCACGCGCATTTCTGGGATCTCTCGGCGGTCGGCGCGCTCGACAAGGTGGTCCTCAAGTTCCGCCGCGAAGGCACCGAAGTCGAGATCCTCGGCCTCAACCAAGCCAGCGCCACCCTGGTCGACCGGCTCGGCGTGCACGACAAGGCGGGCGACGTCGAACACCTGATGGGACACTAGCCCGGAGTATTCATGCATTGCACGCGCGCTCACATCTTCCCTGAAGCCACACGGCTTTGCGCTCATTCGGCGATAGCGCCGGCTGTCGACCCGGTCGCGAGAAATCGTGTGAATCCAAAGTCCTGCGCGATCATTGCGCGTATTCACGAATAGTCCGGGCTAGCCATGACCACAGCACCCACCCTGATCCACGCCGACGGCCGCGTTCTCGCTGCACTCGACGTTTCGACCTATTCGGCCAGTGTCGCCGAAATGGCCGCATGGGCCGCCGCGCGCCTGCAGGCGCCGCTCGAATTCGTCAACGCGATCGATCGCCCGACCTCGGCCCCCGGGCGCCAGGATCTCAGCGGCAACCTGGCCCTTGGCGATCGCGAGGACCTGCTCGCCGAACTGACCGCGCTCGACGAATCGCGTGCACGCGTGGCCCAGGAGAGCGGACGTCGCCTGCTTGCCCAGGCGCGTGCGCTGGCCGCCCAAGCGCGCGGCATCGAGGCCGAATCGCGCCTGCGCCACGGCGCCCTCGTCGACACCCTGCTCGAACTCGAAGCCGAGGTGCGCCTGTTCGTCATCGGCAAGCGTGGCGAACATGCCGATTTCGCCAAGGGCCATCTCGGCAGCAACCTCGAGCGCGTGGTCCGTGCCGTGCACCGCCCGGTGCTGGTCGCCGCGCGCAGCTTCAGCGCGCCGGAGCGCTTCCTGATCGCCTTCGACAACAGCGCCACGACCCGGCGCTGCGTCGAAATGGTCTGCGCAAGCCCGCTGCTCGCCGAGCTGCCGTGCCACCTGCTCATGGTTGGCGATCCCTCGCGCGAGCCGGAAGGGCTCGAGTGGGCGCGCGAACAACTCAGCGATGCCGGCTTCCACGTCGACGTCCACGTCGTCGCCGGGCCGGCCGACGCGGCCATTGCGCGCCACGTCCAGCAACACACGATCGACCTCATCGTGATGGGCGCCTACGGCCACTCGCGCATCCGCAGCCTGATCCTCGGTAGCACCACGACCGAAGTCCTGCGCAGTTGCCAGGTACCCGTGCTGCTGCTGCGCTGAATCGAGCGGTTCGCCGCAGCGCGAGAAGGGCACGGACGGCATCGCAACATTCGGCCTTGCCACAAGGCCGATAACACCAAGAGCCAATGCTTCTCCCGGGAGCGGGAGAAGCTGCCGACAGGCTGATGGGGGTGGACGCGCGAAGTGCGCCGATAGGCCATGCCGCCATTGCCGGCAATCCGCCCTACGCCGCTGCGCTGCCGATACTCGCCACGCCGCGAAGCAGGCTTTCCGATCACGCCTTCCTCGAAATCCTCCCCGTTCGCGGCCACGCCCGCCTAGCCGGCCCTGTTCCCCCCTTCTACTCAGCCGGCATCCCTGGCCCGCGGCGATCATTCGCTCGCCTGCTATCCTTCGGCAGCGCGCCGAAACGGGCGCATCCGAACAGACCCCAATAGCGGGGCTGCCAAGGAGGTGTTCGACCGATGTCCATGCCCGACTGGATGGAGCCGCGATTCCGCCCCTGCACCAACGAAGGCTGGCGCGCGCGCTGGTTCCGCATCATCTTCCACCATCACGAACCAGACGAGCGGCGTTTCGACCTCATCTTGCTCGGCGTCATCGTGGTCAGCGTCATCGTCGCCCTGCTCGACAGCGTCGCCCTGCTGCACATCCATTACGGCCACATCTTCTATGCCATCGAATGGGTGTTCACGATCGCCTTCACGATCGAATACCTGTTGCGCCTGAGCCTGGTCCGCCGGCCGCTGCGCTACGCGCTGAGCTTCTACGGCCTGATCGACCTGCTGGCCGCCTTGCCGACCTACATCAGCCTGTTCATCGTCGGCGCCGACCACCTCCTCGTGATCCGCGTGCTGCGCATCCTGCGCGTGTTCCGCATCCTCGAGATGGTCGAATACTCGAACGAGGGCTCCGAACTGATGCGCGCGCTGCACGCAAGCCGCCGCAAGATCGGCATGTTCGTGCTGTTCGTCCTCTTGATCACGGTCATCTTCGGCGCCGTGATGTACCTGATCGAAGGCCCCGAGCACGGCTTCTCGAGCATCCCGCACGCCATGTATTGGGCGATCGTGACCATGGCCACGGTCGGCTTCGGCGACATTACTCCGCAGACACCGTTGGGACAGTTCATCACTTCGATCATGATCCTGATCGGCTACGGGATCATTGCCGTGCCGACCGGGATATTCGGGGCGCAGCTGGTGCAGGCGGGGATAAAGCGGCGGGAGGAGAAGGCCGGATCCGAGGAGGCCGCGGTGAGTTGTGGGCGGTGTGGGGAAGGGCACCACTTTGCGGGAGCTCGGTTTTGTCAGCGCTGCGGGGAGAGGTTGGGGGAGGGGCGATGAAGCGTATCCGGAGTGACTCGGGTTGACGCCGTTAGCGCCCGCCGACTTGCGCCATGAGATGGAGAATGTGAATATTCCATGAGGTTCAGTCGAGGGGATTCAAAGACCCCAAGATTAGACACAAGGATTAGACACCACTATCGGAAGAATCTATTGATTTTAGTAGGAAAGTTTCTACGACACGGACCCGAAATCCGGGATTAGACACCAGGAATAGACACCATTTTGGTGTCGACTAGTAGTTAGCGCTATGCGAAGTCTCTTGATCATTCTGATGTTGTTCGCTTTCGGAAGCGGCCAGGCCGCTGTTTCGGGTGTTCCGGAAGAAGCCGTTGGACTATGGCAGTTTCCCGATCGCGGGGTTTGGGTTCAGGTAAATTCCGACGGCTCAACGTTTCAGTGTCGGCATGCTCCGAGCGGAACACTTTTCACTTCCAAGGGTATTTTTGTTTCTCCGGACATCATTGAGTGGCAGGACATCTGGGATACAGACAAGGTCTCTGTGGAAAATGGTTCGCTCACCCTGACCGGAAAGTGGGGTTCCTTTTCATATCGTAAAGCTAAGGATCCGTTATTCGAGCAGTGTCTGGCTTCGGTGAGCCGACGCTAACTGTTCAATCAAGCCGACCGCTGACGCGGCGGCTTATTTCTGGGGTTAGATTTTCCGAGAAGGTCGCGTGGTAGCACTTACGCTAACGTCGGTTCTCTTAGCCCTCGCCGCATGCGTCGTTGTCGCGAATTGGTATGCCGTCATCGCAAGCTATCGGTTCAAGCGTCAGGGCGTACCTCGGCATATTTCGCTCATCCCCGCATTGAGCCAGATCTTCGTTATTTCTGCTGCATTCATTGCGCACCTGGGAGCGGTTGCTGCCATTCCGGAATGGCTGTTCTGGGCTGTTGCACTTTCTGATGTCTCGCTGTACTCAATCCTCTATTTTCCCGCTCACTTGCTCCGTAGAAGATTTCGTGCATAAATCTAACTATTCAATCAAGCCGACCGCTAACGCGGCGGCTTATTTCCGGAGTTAGAACTCATGAGCCTTGGGCTTCGCGAATTGGATTCCTCCCAGTTCAATGCCACGTTTGCGCCTCCCATGCGCGATGTCACAAGTTCTGCGGAGGAGGTCGTATCCATTTGGCCCTACGCAGAAGAGGCGATGGCACATGAGTTTCCTGGCGTGGAAACGTCCAACTGGAATGTCGAGTACGTCTATGAGGATCCCTCCGGTAGCTGGCAGCACGTACTCATCAACACGGAAATACAGAATGCCTATTTGGTAGTAGTCATCGATATCAACGCGGAGTCCATTCTCGGCTACCATTTCTTGAATTTAAATGAAAAGTAT
>NZ_FOVF01000023.1 GCF_900115085.1 Dokdonella immobilis
CACCTGTACCTGCAAGCCATTGGGCAAGTGCACCTCGATTGCCTCAATGACCGACTCCGGTTCGCCAACCAGGATGGGCACGACCGCGGGCGACGACGGCATCATTGGCTGCCTCCTCAGGATGCGCCGCCAATAGCCAAAACTTGGCAAACTCAAGGCGTGCCGACGGCAATACGCCGCCTGAGTCAGGCCACCGCTCTTCCATGCCGCCATGTGGCTCGACCAAAACTCCGAATTGCTGACCATCGCTGCGCTCCATTGAATACGGGCGCGCATCGAAGCAAATCGGAGCGATGACTTACAGGTGTCGTAGGCAGGCGCTTACAATCGATCAGGGTATAGCGAATGCCCGACTTGTTGCGCAATAGGTCCGTACGGCGGTGGCCGCGCAGTGGCACAAATGTGTCACCTGGAGATGAACGTTTCGCAAGTTGGTGAATATCCGAAGGTGTATAGGCCAACCAACCATTGGCAACGGCCTCGCCTTCCATCCATTCGATAGGCTTTCCAATCCACAGGCTCTGGCCGCCACGCATCAAGGCGAGAATGGGGGCGTCGTCTCCAGGCGAGACGTCATTGGCGTTCCGGAATGGGGGGGTCATCTGCGTTCAACGTAATGTCACGCCGCCATTCGTAGTAGACGACTTTCGCGTCGTCGTCGAAACCGATACCGGCTTCCTTGATGCTCAAGCTCTGAGACATTTGGAACTCCAAAAACGGAACAGTGTCTAGTCGAACCGTGATAGGCCCGCAACCCGCGGGGCCATTTTGTCCCTCGCGCCGAACATCAACCGGTTGTTAGCCGCGAATAGGGATGAAGGAGGGTAAGAGCTATCCCGATACAGCAGAGCCTACGATCAAGGGCTAATGTTTTGATACGGACCCTTTTTTAGCCTAGTCGCTTCAATCAAAGCCCCCCACCCGCCGTCGTGCGCTCGATCAATACTTATTGGTCCCTTGTTGGTCCGAAGGATCGCCTCGTTGATAGGTATCGATGACGCCAATCGCGGTTACGACCATCGCAGGCATGAGCAAAAGCGCAATTGCGTCCGCAACGTCCTGATGGCTACGAAGTGCTAGAAGGAAGACAATAACTTCCGCAAGCAAAAGCCACAGTAAACGAGACCAAACCCGCCCGCGAAGAATAGGAACAATAGGAGTTCGCATATATTCTTATGTCTACTAAAAAATATTATTGTTGCTCCGACGATAGCGGATGTTCCCAAGTTGTCAAGTACGCGGGCTAGTCCCTCGACCTGCTCCTTGCTCTTAAAGAGGTTTGCTCTGACGAATCTGCTCGAAGCAATGCGCCCATAGAGATCACGAACGGTCATGAATCTGACTCCACCATGCTGATTAGTTTGTACGTAAGACAAAACTTCAAATGCAATAGAGTTTATAGCTCTACGAAAACGTAGCTAACCAATGGCCGCACGTTCATTCGCAGTTCATCGAGGATGGAGCGCTGCTTCCACCCAGGCGCTAATAGCGCTGTCCATGCATTGTTGAAGGCCGGCGGATGCGCTTTTTGCTCCGCTTGATTTCACAAATGCGCCCTCTCGGTAGGTCCCTACTGCTTCGCTATTGGTCGTGATTCCGTTTATGGAGGCGCTGATTGTGCAGCGGAAGTAGTCGTCGGATGGCCTGTTTCCAGACGTGGCAATGATGGCTGCCGGAATCGAGATTGCCGCGAGTCCGCATCCCGAACAGGCGCTCCCTGACGTATCTCTAAGTACTTCGAAATGTTCAAGGACAACGGAGGTGGAAGCTACATGCGCTGGCGCAAGTTGATTGACCTTTGCCTTAAAGAGTGAAACCCGATCGGGAACGATGTTCGAGTCGCCAAGAAACGACTGGTAAGTGAGTTTAAGAAAGTCGACGGTTCGGAATGCTTTCTCGTTGGCAGGTCGGGCATCAGTAACCGTGATTCGTTCGACACCGCTATTCGTGATGGGGTCGAGTTTGATTGACCACATAGGCGTGCAGCCCGTCGCGATACTGATGAAGGGCAAGATGGCAAACGCAAACGGCCGCTTGGAAGAGTTCTGTTTCACAATTGCCTCTGATATGAGAGTCTGGAACTCGATTTGTTCTCGTCCAGTCGAATCAGCTATCAAAGGAGCGAGACACTACTTTGTTGAGGATGGCAATGGCGCTTCCAATAGCTTCCCATTCCTAACCGGTAGCTTTTTCCTTCCATTAAGAGGACCAAGATAGGCAAAGAATGATCTATCAACTAGGAATTGCTCCCTTTTCAACGGTAGTCGATACTCGACCAACACTTGGCTTTCGGAGTAGGGCTCAATAAACCATTCTGCGTGAGAGTCAAATTCGCTCTTCTTGATTTTGCTCGACAGCACCTCCGAAGAAATGGTGTATGGGCTGTCGAAATATCCATATTCATTCATAGCGAACAACCAAATGGTTGTCGCGGAACCAACCACCAGTCCGGCTAGGAAGCCAAAAATAAGTCGTTTCATTGTGAGTTAGCCTTGTTGGCGCGCTGAATAGCACTTGCTAATCCGCCTGGTGTATCTACGCCAAATTGTCCATATTGCATACCTAGCCATACTGTTCCTGGGGTGTAGACGCGCGTATAGGGTAAGTAACCAGTTGCCGCTTGAACAGCATGATCTACCCACGTTGTGCAGTTATAGACATACGACCAAGTCTGGTTCTGGGCAATGAAACTATTCAGCGACAGTGTTTGCTCTTCACTGAGAGCGAAGTACGCAGAATATTTCGCGACATAATTTCGATTGATCTCGGTGTTGGTCATTACATCGCTATATTCATGATTTGGATCATTAATATTGTCGGCAAAGCCATCTTCAAAAATCGAATACGATTTCGTCGGTTCTACACCGTTCGGATCGCTCAGGGTAATCCATCCATGGCCCGCCGATGTGTCGCCCGGTTCTGCATTTGAGTGAACCCCCAATATGCGATAAGGCTTTCTCATCTTTGCGCTCTCGTCATTGAAGGCGCGCGAGAACGCACCTGTCAATGCGCCATTGGCGAACTTTCCTCCTCCGACGACTGACGCGGTCCCGCCGACCATCGCTGCTGCGATAACCCGATTTGCGCTTACTCGCACACCCACGGGGTTTTGCGGGTCAATTCTGTCGATGGCACCACTGAAAGCCTGGGTGACTCCTGCACTGGCGAATCCGTTGCCGAATTTGCCGCCCTGAAGACTGGACATCACACCTCCAGCCACGCCGTGTTCTATGACCTTTGCGGAATAGCCAACCATGTTGAGATTGGTGCCAAACACCTGGTTGCCCTCGGTCGCCCATGAGCCAGCATTGGCGAACTGCTGGCCTATGCCATAGAACAGCATGGCGGAGAACGCCCCGTATAGACCTCCTTGCAGTGTTCCTGTGGTTACTACGCCCGCTGCAAATCCTGCCACTGCGTAGGCTGCTAGCATGCTATTGCCTAGGTACGGGGCAAGATATGGGGCATAGATCACGATGACGATGGCCACTGCTGCCCGAATGATCCCGCCCCACGCCGAATAGCCTGTCGGATCCGTTAGAGCGAGTGGATTATTTGTCACGTAGGTATAGCGATTGAGGCCCTGCGCTGAGCCGTCCATGAGCGGGTCCGCTTGAAGCATGCGCCCGGTCGCGGGGTCGTAGGTTCGCCCATTCATGTGGATGAACCCAAACGTGTCGAAGTGCTCGTGCCCGGTGAAGCCTCGGGGTGTCGTGCTGGGAATACCTGCGCCACCTAGCCATGTCGTTGGGTTCCGTCGGCTGCCGTGAGCATCGAAGCTCAACGCCTCAACCAGCGCCCCTGTGGCGCTCGCAATAATATCGACACTTCCAAGGTGATCCCCGAATGTGTATCGAGTCTGATTTGTTCCGCCTGGATGAATGAGGTCCAGAGCAACCCCTCCGAGATATCGCCGTTTCTCCGTTATGACGCCGTTGACGCGAACTATCTCTACGTTTCCGACGTAGTGAGTGATTCGACTGGTTGCAGGGCTGCCTCCGCCCTCGAAACCATCGCAGAAGATGCGGTCGGATGTCGGCGCACAGGAGGCGGGCCACGTGGCCGTGCCTGAGTCGCCGCTAAGGAAGCGATCACCTGATGGTGAATATTGGAACGTTGTCTGATTGGTGCCTAATGTGGCGCTCGCCAGCTCGTTCAATGCGTCATAAGCAAGTGTTCGGCCGTTCGTACTTGTCGTTTGGCTTCCATTGCCATCATAGGTAAAGCCCACAGCACCGACGGTTGTTACCGCATGGGGTCGACCGCTAGTGGCGAAGGTTGTGCATCCCGCTGGACCGCTGTAGCCATAGGTCGTGCCGTTCTTGGTACAAACATTTCCTAGCTTGTCGTAGGTGATGAGTGCTGTCGTTATCGGCGTGCTTTGGATGACGCCAGAAATCTTGGTCAGGCGCGCAAAGGTCAGTCGGTTCAAAGCATCGTAGGTGAAGGTCTCTGTGGTCGGTTGGAAGGTTCGGGAGCGCTCCCGCTCCGTCACATTGCCAGCCAGATCGAACGCATACCGATAGTCCTGCAAGCTACAGCTCGCATTCCCGGAACAGACAGTATTCAATCGGCCGGTTGCAGGGTCATAGGTCAGCGTGCTCAGCAAGTTGGCGCTATTGCCACGCTTGTCCGACGCCACTTGGCCGCGTGATGTTTGCCGCAACACTTCATAGATTCTGCCCGCCCTCGAATCGTCCAGTGATTCGAGATGTCCGCGCGATGAATAGTTGCTGGTCAGGGTTTCGCCGGATGCATCTTGTTGAGACATCAGCCGGCCGAAACTGTCATATGCCGTCGTCTCCGTATAGGCATTTCCAGCAATGGACGTGCTACGTTGTTGGAGGCGACCATACGCGTCAAACGAAGTCGTTCGGCTGAATGTGACGCCGGTCGTTGACTGACGGGATTCGCTCGCCAGTTGACCCAGACCATTGACCGCAGTGTCGTATGTCCACGCATCGTTGAGCGTGTTGCCATCCGTGCCAGGGGCGGTTCGGCTCCAGCGCCGACCCAAGGCATCGTAGTCGTTGGTGACCGTTTGATTCTTGTTGTCGATTTGGCGAATTACTTCGCCGGCTGGGTTGTAGAAGTACTGGATGGTGCCGGCGTCTGGGTCAATGATCGTGAGCTTTCGACCCAGTGCGTCGTACGTAATCGTCGTAGTGATGACACCATGACCGCCATCGCGGCTGAGTGTCAGAACGTTGCCGAGCGCGTCATAGGTTTGATTGACTATCACGCCAACATTGGCGTCGCCTGTGACGGTCGGGTCGCGCGTCTCGATGATTTCCCCGAGCGCGTTCTTGCTTTCCTCCCATGTGAAGCCGCGTGGATTCGTCGTGAACGTGGTCAGGCCGAGGTAGGACTTGGTGACGGTGCCCCCGTCCGGGTTAGTTATCTTCGTTACACGGCCCAGCACGTCATATTCTGTCGTAGTCGATGCGGACGCGGAATCGCAAGGCGTGCTGCTCGTAAACGTCGGACTTCCGTCCGTGCTGACGGTTGCGGGAGGAAAAAATGGCTCTGACTTCCAGGAGGCCCGCCCATGCGCGTCGTAGTAGCTGCAGACGGCCGCATAGGTTTGACTTGCGGGGTTGGCATCAAAGCTCTGAGTTGTCCCCATTATGGGGCGGCCCAGGACGTCAAAATAGGTCCAGCTCGTCGGAGCGCCCACTTTGATCGTTTGGCTTCGGAACTTGGCATCGGAAGGACAGCTGACCGCCGTGCATTGACGGTAGGTCGTCGTGCTGGCCATCCCGGTGCTATCGGAGGTGAAGTACGGACGCCCCATCGCGCCAAACCTTGAGGTTTGCGTCAGGCCATTTGCGCTGAGTTGGACGATTCCGTTTCCGAACTCGTCGCGCACCGTCGTGCTCAGCGCCGTCTGCTCATTGAGATGCGTGGTTCCGCTGGCTGTGTAGAAGGGGAGGCGACTTTCAGAGACGTAGCGTCCACGAGAGTCATAGTTGGTGAGCGCATAACGATGTACGCGGGTCCCCGAGTGTCCTGTGCCATCGTCGGGCCGTTGCCGGAACGAACTATTGATGGTCTTGCATTGCGTATCGGTCCCGCGATCGGCACTGCACTGGTAGGCGCCAACCCGATTTCCGAAGTCATCGATCTTATAGACTGTGCGCAAATCCATTGCCGCGGGGCCACCCTGCTGGACACGCTCGGACGTTAGAATTCCCGTCGTCGCGTCGTAGACGAAGTTCGATTTGCGCGAGATGGTTGGCACGCCGGGGCGCCGGAACTCCACATCGCTTTGGCGCAATCGCCCAAGAATCCAGGCGGAAGGATCGTTGTCATAGGTATTCGTTGAGAGCTTTTGGGCTACGTAATGGGCAGAGTCCTCGGCACTACTCCATGTCACCGTCCGGCTTCGTGTCAGATTGCCGTAGTTGTCCTCGTAGCAATAGCTGTTGATGGTCTGGTTGGTCTGGACGCGATTGGCAACACCCGGAGAACCGGATTCCAGATCAAACTGCATCGAAAGGTCGTGATAGATATATGTAAAGATGGGCGCTGCAATGGCAGGCGGTGTGAAGAAGCCTTCCGTTATACCGTTGGGAAGAGGCTGAGTGGGTTCGTAGGCTTCACAGTATCCATTGCTCGGGTCAGTGAGGCAGCCGTCGCCTTTGCAGAGTGGTTGATTTCCGCCATATCCGACAAGCACACCGTCATCCAGGAGATCGGGCCAGCCAGTCGCGCCAACCGGGGCAAAGCAGTTATAGCTGGTTGTTTCAGGATTAACCGAACATGCGTCGAGGTCCGCGCTGCCGTACGAAAGCGGTCCCGTTACTGCAAGTGTATGGGTTTCAACCGGCATCCCGATGAACGGGTAGTTTTGTGTGTAGCCGGTGCGCGTAACGACGTACTGGTTGGGCGATAGTCCATGGTTGTCGTCAAACGTCCAAACGACATTGAAGCCAAGATATCCGCGCCCTCCCGCTTGGACTTGCGCCCCCTGATAGCGATAGTAAACAGTGCTGAGGGCGCTGGCATTTCCTTTGACAGGCGCGCTGCTCGCTGCTTTGCTCACCACGTACATCGGTGCGAGCACATCGAACACGGGCGAGTTCCAGCCGTAGTTCAATATTCTGGCCAGTGCCCCTCCCGCCATACCTCGCTGATAGATGCCTTTGTTCGTCAGCGGTTGATAGGTGAGTTGAGTTTGGGCGCCGTGGCCGTTTGTAATGGTTGTGATGACATCGCGTGGCTTATATCGAGACGTACTCGCCGCGCGGCTCGTATATAAGTTGCTGCTGGAAGTCACGACATTGAACCGTATGAAGTCAGCCGCTCCATCACCGTCAAACTCGCCAATCAGATTGACCCATTGATCCAGCGTCGAGCCTGAGGTGAGTCCGCCTCCTGGGACGGCTGTGGCTGCTGTAAACGTGCCATCAGAGAGGAGGGTTCGCGTGCTGTAGACGCTACTGGAAGCAGTTGGATAAACGTAGTCTGTTCGCCCATCTCCATTGATGTCGATCAGCTGCAAATACTTGCCATTGGCGATGCCCGTAACGGAGATCGCCGCCTTGTAAGCGGATGTGGCGGGAAACGAACTCGGATTGCTTGGCAAGCCAGTCGCCAGCTTTGTCCAGTACGTCGTCATCGTGGTTTTATCCTGATAGACAATATCCATCAGACCATCACCATTGACATCGGCGAGGTATAGTAAGGCAGGGTCGTATGGCAGCTCCCCGGCGGATAAGGTGGTGTTCTCAGTCCAGTGCTGGGTCAGACTAATGCGTGGAATGGATGAGCCGGCATTCGGCGGCCGCGTACCATCAGACGTGAACTGATACCAGGCAAATCGAGTAAATCCACCTGAAGGTCCGTTGGGCGCTTGGCCACTGCCGAGATCGGCATCAAAGACGGGAGCCAGAGGCGCACCCGTGTTGGTCGGACAAGGGTTGCCAGGACAGCTCTGGAACACGATGAAGGTGAGATCACCGCGGCCATCCGCATTGAGGTCGATTGCGGGTGTCGAAAGACCACCCTGCTGTCGAAAGAAATCCAGGCTGCATGTCGTTAACAGCGCTCGGCATGCATCAGTTGGGAGAAAGCTAATATCGACCGCGTAGGGTGCCGAAAACGCGTAGGTTCCCGTGGCGCTATCGCGCTGGAGGAGACGGACATTGATGCTGACGTCTCCTGTCGCCGCACTGGGTGTGACCGGGTAAACGAAGTCGGGTGAACCATCACCGTTTAGATCGGTTAGGACCCCGGGGTGACGTGTTGGACCCGACAACACCGGAATCGCCGGTGAAAGGCTTGCGAGTTGGTTGGTGGCACCAAACACAGCGCCACCGGATGTGGGGCGACCGGCGCCGAGGAATAGTTGCCAACTTCCGCCAACAACGCCTGCAATTAGAAGATCCGCGCGGTTATCGCCGTCGTAGTCCAGCACTTGCCAGGACTGATCGTCATTGAGGAGATTTCGAGAAGCGCATTTGACGGCTTGGTTCGGCGTGACCAGCGTCATGGTATTGGTAGCAGTGCGATCCAAAAAGCTGACGTAGATGCGACTGTTGGAGCCACACGAGTCGCCATTGCGCGCCCAAACGACGTCCTGGCGGCCGTCGCCATCGACATCGGCGAGCTTGTAGCCCACTAGGCCAACAAACGTGGGACTCGTGAAGTTCTGAACGGTCTCGGAAACGAACTGATGAATTGCCGTAGACCAGCTGAATTGCGTCGGTGGAAAGCAGACCGTTTCGGTGCTGTCCCGGCACTCCTTAAGCGAGGTGAGTTCTTGCGCGTCAGAGCCGGAAGCGGATGTTGAATAGGTGAGCTTGTAGAAGCGAATCGTCGAATTTCCCGAGCTGTTGGTCGCATCCGTTACCGTAATACTGGCAAGCTGCTGAGATTGAACAAAGGCGACGTTACGCTGATAACCCAGTCGAACCCGCGCTGCGGAGAGCGTGTTGTATTGAAATGAAACACTCGCATAAGGTGAGAGCGTCGGGGATGATGCGTGACCCGTGTACTCAATCTTGGCGAGAACCGTTTCGAAGGCACCCGCGGCAAAGGCATACGTGGTCGCGGCCGGCTGGTTGTAGTACAGATAGTTGATGTAGTTTCCGGCCGTATCCTGAACCCGGCTGAGATACCACCCGACGGGCACAGCCGAGAAGCCATTGATAATTGAGGGACGGGAATTCGGCGAAACCACGGTATCGCCATAGGTGCTCGTCGTACCGTCCTTGCGCTGTACGGTGAAACCAAGGGAGCTTGTCGTAACGCGCGTGAATGGGTCGTTCTCGGGCGAATAGACTGCGTTGCCATCCCAATAGGCGCCGAAGGTTACGAGTAGCCGGATGCCATCCAGACACAAGCGGTCGGAGCTGGTGAAGTTGATGGGAGAGGGATTGCCATCGATAGGTGTTGTCCCGTCCATGAAATCCCCGCTTTCGCGAGTCTGACGGCATCGAGCGATCTGTGAGGTGCCTTCGATCGCCCATCCGGGTCCCATGACCCCAGCAGGGATGCGACTGTTGTAGGCCAAGGCAATCTTGGGAACCATGCCGGCGACGCCGGGCGTGACCTGGATGGGAACTGAGTAGTTCGCATTGCCACCTTCGTCAACACGGAACTCACCGACCGTAGCGCCGACACTGTCAGACGTCCCGTCGCGATTGGGAGGAGAAGTGATGGTCGGCAGCACGCTCTGCGGGATCGGTGGCATGGAGTCGCCGAGATCAACGGGCTGGTCGCCAAAGCCGATTCCGATGAGAGTCGTGCTCGCTGTTGCGGTGATACACCACAGCGAAATGGCAATAGCTAGGAAGAAAAAGACAGCCCCAAAAGACGTTGAAGCACAAAAGCGACGGACCCGCGTCCAGTACGGTCTCTCCATGACAATCCCCATGCGATAAGTGGCGAGTAGATGGATATCCCCAATACGAAGCATGCCTGATGACATTCACAAGAATGTTTCAGTCGAGAAAGTGTACGTCAAATTACATTGAGAAAAGCAATACAGAAGTAGGAAGTCATGAGCCACCAACGGAGCGAGTTGCCGAGGAAGTCGGTCTAGGGTTGCCCAATGGGACGTGCCTTTTTGGCCACCTCGGCGCTCGACTGGGGAGGAGGGCCGCCTCCGAAGGGCGGACTCATGAAAAGTGTTTGCAAACTCGCGGAGCAGACGTCCTGTCCACTCGCGCGGCCCCCGTCGTTCGTGAAAGAAGGATACGTTGCAGCTACTGGAACTCGAATCCGGACCTCGATATCGCATCTAGAAAGAAGTGGTCAGCAGTCTCGCTAGCCTCGACCCCATAGTCGCCACCTCCGCCCCCCGCCACGAGAATGCTGCCGTCGGTTAGCGTAGCAGCGGTGTGAAAGCAGTGATGATTGGGCATCGGCGGCCCTCGTCGAAAGGCGAACAAGAGGTTGGCCTCGATGGGGTTGAATATCTCAGTGTTGGTGAGGCATTGACCGAAATCATCAAACCCTCCCATCAGCAATACTTCGCCCGAGGGCAACACGGTCGCAGAGTGTCCGACTCTGTCCCAGGTCATGTTCATTCGCGTGAATTGCCCCGTCGCAGGATTGAACACCTCCGCGTAGTTGCTGACACGGAGAGAGGTGCCCAGGTACTCCAATGAGCCTCCCGTAAGCAGTGCTCGACCGTCTTGGAGTAAGACGAGATTGGCATAGGACGTGGGGAATGAGATGTCGCCAGTAGCGATAGAAACGCCCGAGGATGGGTCGTAGATTTCTGCGCTCCTCAGGTTGTATCCGCCCCCGTTCGTTCCTCCAACCAGCAAGAATCTGCCATTCGCCAGACGCACCGCCGCCGCACCCGCTCGTGGCACAAGAAGGGAGCCAGCCGCTACAAACTGACCGATCGTGGGGTCATAGCGAATAATCGAGCCTAGTTCTTGACCATTCGTGTCTTTTCCCCCGAGGAGGAAGATGCGACCACTGACGTCTGTGAGGACGGTAGCCCATTGTCGCGGTACGTTCAAAGAACCTGTCAGCGTCCAGGTGTTGGTGGCCGGGTTGTAGATTTCAGAGCGGGTTTCCGTTGGATTCGCACCCCCTGAAGCGAGCAGGACGCGCCCGTCAGGGAGCAGGGCCGGTTTCGAGGAGGTGTGCATTGCGGCCAACGGACCGGTTGGAGAAAACGAGAGGTATCTGGGGTCGAACGTATACGCGATTGTCGAGCCTCCCGTCAGAAGCACGGTTCCGTCGTTCAGTGTCACGCCAGAGGATCCAGAGATTCCCGTCTCAAACGGGATGCTCGGTCCGAACGCGCCGACATGGGGAGTCTGAGCGAGCGTCAATGCGCTCTGGCTCAAGCTGATGGCCAGCACAAGGAGCACGAGCGGCCAGGCGCCGCGACTGTCTAGGTGGAACATGGCTAGGACCTCTGGGGAGTTTCAGCGAAGTCCAGCAAACGCTTCACCTCGACGAAGACGCCCCGTGCGGTTGCCTCTGTCAGACAACCGACCACCGGAATCGTACGACCGTCCGATTCAATTTCGACTTGGAAAGCAATCGGAAACAGCGTGTTTGAATACCGGTCTAAGGTTGGCGTTCCGGTCCGATGCAAAACTCCGTCGAGCACGTTGCGATAGCCCAGATGAGCAATCTGTGCTCGCGAGATCAAAGTGCCATCGATGAGCCTCACGCCTTCTGGCCCGGCAGCGAACGAACCGGCGGGCGCTCTCGGTCCTTGAAGGGCATTGATCGCTGAGGATTGGGTGCTGAAGTGAAGGAATCCGAGAATGAATCCCACGACCGCGCCGATGAGCCCACCGATTGGCGAAAAATTCAAGCCGATGCCACCGAGGAAGATTGGCAAAAACCACATAAGGGCTGATGGTGCGGTCAGTCCGGTTGCTCCTCGAACGTCGAAAGTCGTCCATCCATTTCCATCCTTGTGAGAAACGTAGTCACTTTCCAGGGGGCCAAGCGCAGAAGGCCGGGCTACGCTGGGAGAGGTCTCTGCGGTCGATGCTGTTCCTGGTGAGGGTGCTGTTGAGGTATTCATGGTCTCTTCCTTGTGAGGACGACGAAGGTGCCAGGGGTAGGTTCGGGTGGTGCGATCGGGCAATTGCTACGGTTGGGCATCACGATTGCCGGCAGGGTCGAAGCCGGCGAACCACATGCGCGAGTCCTGGAACCCGGTCGCAATCGTCCGACTACCGCGATAGATATCCGCATCGGTGGCATAGCCCGATACCCACGCCAAGCGCGGCAAAATCATGCTGAGTTGCTCGCCAATGTTCCGATGGGACGTCGCTGTTCGGGAGACACGGATATTCCAAGGCTCCAAGGGTGGATTCGGCCCTTCGGTTCGTTCGGAGCCCGTGTTCGGCCCGCTCATTACACGGACGCCGAGCATTCGGCGGTTAAGGTAGAGCAGGGAAGACTCCTGCAACGTGGCCGCCTGGCCGAGGTCATCCTTGGACATCACGGGGGCATCACAGACGCGGAAAGTTTCAACGGTGTTCGCCCTTGGGGACGACCAGATTTTTGCTCGTATCGTCCAACAGGCGAGCTCGCCACCGTATTCCGTGAACGTAATGGCCGCACGAGGCCAGGAGAGCTGTCCCAATTGTGCCTTCTGGTGGTCGTCAGACGCGAAAAGACCTTGGAAGCGTCCGCCAGTGGGTGGATTGATGGGCTCGAATACGGGGCCTTGGTGCCGACTATCGGTCAGGCCATCAGAAAGCGATGTCTGGCGCTTTGAGCCCGTCCGTGACTGCTCGACACCTTGTGCTACTCCGTTCTTCACGCGCTGCCAGAACGAGGGCTTGGGGGAGGAGGGCGGGGGCTCTGGAGTCTCACAAAGGCCCAGGTTGGCGCAAACCACCAGCGCGGAAAGCGCAACCGAAAACGAAAACGTCCTTTTCACGTGCTTCTCCCGCAAGGTCATCGACCGCTGCAGGAGAAAGCTACGATATTCGTAGTATCCAACGCAAGTGCACTCTACGACATTCGTAGCTCCTGTTCAGCGGGCATATTGCTTTGGGAGCCAAGAGCGCCAGTCCACAGGCCGTATTCTGTGAGCGACTTCGTGCCGCTCGCGCCGCAGCCGGCTTGTCTCAACGGGAGCTGGGCATCCGGGCCGGCTTGGATGAGTTTGTGGCCTCTGCGCGGGTGAACCGCTATGAGCAGGGGGTCCATCAACCGGACTTAGACACGGCGGGGCGCCTTGCAAAGGTTCTCGATGTCCCATTGGCCTACTTGTTCGCCGACGACGAGCGATTGGCGAAGGCCATACTCGGGTTCGCTCGGCTGCATCGCGGCGAAAAGGACGCGGTGCTTCGCGACCTGTTTCCGTAGCACGAGAGGTTTCTAAGCGGCGAAGTGCTTTTCCCGCTCTTCGTTGAGCAACCCTTCATCGACCAGAGCGAATTCGGACAAGAGCTCATCGTCGGCCGTGCTCGCCAGCTCAACTTTCGCGCAACGAATCCATGCTTCGAGACGTGTGGGGCGTGTATATTATTGCAATATAAATGTACTTCTGTATCCGATAGATTCAGCCTGATACTTCATTCGGTGAATGAGGATAGTGGTCTATTTGTCTCGTACAATGGCGCATTAATTAACTTTACGTCGTTCCGATCGGGTAATATGCGATGTGTCAAAATTCTAGTGAGTCCATGTCTGCCGTTGACAAAGTCTGCGGCGAAAGGCTTCCAAGTAGGTGCAGTATGTCGAATATGCCGGATCCCCGTCTGCCCTCTTTTTGGCGACGCTTTATTGCGGTAATCATCCGCTTATTCACGAGCCCAATTTTCTACGTAAGTCTTGCCATCGCTGGTGTCATTTGGGCCGTTATCAGAGCTGTACTTGCGACTCTTTGTATGAGTTATGGTCTTTTTTGCAGTTAGAAGTGCCCGGAGATAAGCCAATAAATCAACTCTGCGAGTACGAGCCCTAGAACAAGACCGACGCAAAAAATGGTCCGATCTGATGGAGTGGGCGAGTTAGTCTCGTTGCTCATTGTGCACTCTATTAGTATCTATTGTTTTATGCATAACAGATTGCGCGCGCTCCGCAAGGTCAATGTGATTTGTCCCAATCCAAGTACAAGCATGGTTTAAGCAAAGCTCTTGGTTTTTGACCCCAACTCAGTTCTAGCGTCCCAAGACCTCCGAACAAAGCTCATTGTCTCTTGCCACTCGTCAAGCCGTCCTGCAAGAACACGGGCTTTCCTATGGCCGCACTTTGCTGGCCCTTACTTAGGGCGAGGACTGCTGATTCGAGCCAGCATGGCGCGCCGCGTCATTGCGCAAGGGGCAAACCCTTCTCCACTCTGTTCCGACCACCTCCCAGCACCAAGGGTGTGGGGAATGGTGCTGCACTGCCTCAAGCGACGTGCCGACGTGGGCTCGCGCAATCCGCGCTACCCAATAGGGACACCCTCATGAGTAAGATCAACGCAACGACCGCTTCGAAGCAGACCCAGCCCGCAGCACGGCTTGATGCTTTCAACGTCCGAAGGTACGAAAGCGGCGGCGAGACGAAGGCCGAATGGCTAAAGGTCGGTACTGCCTTCCCCCACGCCGACGGAAAGGGATTCAACCTAGTTCTCCATGCTGTCCCGGTCGATGGGAAGCTTGTTCTTCGCACCTACGAGCCTAGGGAGGATGGCGCAAAGTAGAAATGCCCCACAGCAGGAGCCAGGGATTTCTTGGCTCCTGCTGGATTGCTTCTTGGTTTCACTCGTCATCTGCGATGGCGGCCGCTCGAAATGAAAATTGAGGGCAAACTTTGAGAAGGGAAGCGGGCACTTCGTCCAAGGTTCCGCAAAATGATGGGCCTACAGTTTTCGGTGCGAGCGGAGCACACGTGTAGAGGCCACGTCTGCTAACACGCCGTCGAGGTTGCCAGCATCGAGTCGCGCCAAGACGAGTCCCAAGAACTGCTGAGCGCGCTGCCGCTGGGCCGCCTTTCGCACCGAGTCGGGCTTTCGGCCACGGTGCGGCGCGTCATTGACCGGGAGGCGAGCCGATGAGGTTCCTCGATTTGCTGACGGAACATTTGTGGCTGACTCGTCGGCAGCGACCGTCAGCGAGTCCAGCCATGCAGCAAGGGTGGTAATCGGTACGAGCCATCGCCCCATAGACTTCCTCAGACCAGGCAGGATGTCGCCGCGTCGGATCGCTCCCGCTACGGATTCGCGCGTGGATCTGGAGTTCTCATTTCGGAGGACAAGCGCCAGGTCATCGATCGTCAGCATGACCTTTCCCGGAAACATCGACTTCAACAGGTCCAGCGTTGAGTACATCGGTCGAATTCCTGGGAAAATCTTGGGAAATAATTGCCTCAGATGAGCCTGTTTTGGCATGTATCTTCCCACGAGCCGATTTCGGGAACCATGCGAAAAACGCTTTAAATTCAATGTTTTAAATGGCGGCCCCGATACGATTCGAACGTACGACCTTCCCCTTAGGAGGGGGACGCTCTATCCAGCTGAGCTACGGGGCCGCGGTGGAAACCGGCAGCGCGGCGATTCTCCCATATCGATCCGGGAAATCCGAGTCGGTTGATCGAAACCACGGGACTCAGATCAGCTT
The DNA here is from genome assembly GCF_900115085.1 of Dokdonella immobilis. Classification (GTDB taxonomy): domain Bacteria; phylum Pseudomonadota; class Gammaproteobacteria; order Xanthomonadales; family Rhodanobacteraceae; genus Dokdonella; species Dokdonella immobilis. The sequence goes on from NZ_FOVF01000023.1 coordinate 15,546, forward strand.
GAGCACGCCCTTCATGACCGACCAGTGGCCCGGGAACGTGCAGAAGAACGTGTAGTCGCCCTGCGTCTCGAGCTGATTCACGGCGAATGTGACCGAGGTGCGTTCGCCACCGCCAATGACGCGGGTATGGGCGATGACCCGGTCGTCATCGGGCTTGAGGTAGTCGTGCTCGAGGCCGGCGGCCATGCCGTCGTTGGCGATGTTGCGCACATCGCGCGTTCTGGCCAGGACCCAGTTGTGACCCATAACGTTCCTGGCCAGTGTGCCCGAATGGGTCAGGTTGATCGTGAAGGCTTCGCAGGACGTCGGCACTTCGATGGAGCGGATGTCGAACTGCATGGCGTCATTGCCGTCGATGTCGATCGAGCAGGCGGCGAAGGCCGGGGATGAGGCGAGCAACAGGCCGCCGGCGATGAGCAGGTTGCGGATCATGGAGGTTCTCCTGGCAAGAAACCGGATGTCTGCAGCGCGCATGATGGGGGCAGACGCTGTCGATCATCGACATGTGCGCGGCGCACCAAGTTCAAAGCGCCCCTGCCCGTGGCGCGATGTCGCAAGATGGGCGTTCGCCTTCAGTGTGCGAAATCGAGACGAAGGCCGAGATTGATGGCCACGTCACTGGTGTGCAAGGCGGGCAGATCTTCGGCGAGGGTGATGTCGAACTCGCCCGTTTTTCCCAGTCGCCGGACCAGGCCGAAATTGATCTGGTTGGACGCACTGCCGAGGAAGTCCGGGAGGTCGCGATAGAGCGGGCCGTGCGCGTCGGTCTGAAGCACGGCACTCCAGTTCTCGCCTAGCCGATAACGGAGCAGGGCGCTGGCGAAGGGCACCACGGAGCGCGCATTGTCGCCAAGCAGGCGATTTTCGCCCTGCACGAGCAGGCCGGCGCGCACTCCCACCCCGAGGCGCTCGCCCACCGGCAACAGGACGAATGCGCCCAGCGAACCATCGGTGCTGCCGCTGTCGCTCAGGCGCGAGCGGCTGCCCGTCGGTAGTTTCATGCCGAGGGTCAGGCCGGCGCGCCCGCCGTCGGCGAGGCTCCAGCTTCGGGTCGAGTCGATCAGCAGCGGCCCCATGCCCGAGCGGCTGCGATCGAGCGCATAAAGCAGTTCGCCACCCCGGCGCACCTCGACCCTCGGCGCCTGCAGGGCGAGCAGTCCGCGATCGCCGTTGTCGAAGCCGAAAGCGCGGTGGAAGCGCTCGATCGGCTGGTCGAGGAATCCCGCGCCGATCCAGACCTGGCTGAACGAGGCGCGCAGACTCCAGCGTTCGTTGAAAGCGTAGGCCACGCTGAAACGTGTTTCGCGCGACTCGGCATCGAACAGAAGGCTGCTGCCTGCACCGAACTGCTGCAGTTCGGTGTTGGACAGGTCCAGTGTCATGTCGACCTGCCAGTGGCCGGCCAACGGCATGACCGGGGCTGGCGGCAGGCCGGTGGCCAGCGCGAACGGGTTGCTGTCGCGCGTCTGCAACCACGCAGGCGCCGGCTCGACGGCGTCGACGTTGCCGTGAATTGCCGGGAACAGGATCAGCGCGAGCAGTATCTGCAACGGACTTGAAGAACATCTGTCAGGCAATTGATTTTCCTGGAATATATTTTCTTTCAATGCGGCAAGTCGGTTTGCCATTGGGGCCTGTGCCTGGCGCCTTCCGTATGGATTGAAGCCCTGGTCCGCGGCGAAGCGCTGGCTCCCTGCCCGCGCAGGGCCGAAGAGAACCCTACATGCGGAAGACGCCGAACCGCCCCGCTTCGATCGGCGCATTGAGCGAGGCCGAGATTGCAAGTCCAAGCACGCGGCGCGTATCGATCGGATCGATGACGCCGTCATCCCAGAGCCGTGCGCTGGCATAGTAGGGATGGCCCTGGTGTTCGTACTGTTCGCGGATCGGCGCCTTGAAGCCAGCCTCTTCCTCGGCCGACCAGGTCTTGCCCGCCGCTTCGAGGCCATCCCGCTTGACCGTGGCGAGCACGCTGGCGGCCTGCTCGCCGCCCATCACGCTGATCCGTGAATTCGGCCACATCCAGAGAAAGCGCGCACCATAGGCACGACCACACATCGCGTAGTTGCCGGCACCGAAGCTGCCGCCAATGACGACGGTGAATTTCGGCACGTGCGAGCAGGCCACGGCGGTCACCATCTTTGCGCCATCCTTGGCGATGCCGGCGTTCTCGTACTTGCGCCCGACCATGAAGCCGGTGATGTTCTGCAGGAATACCAGCGGAACGTTGCGCTGGTTGCAGAGTTCGATGAAGTGCGCGCCCTTCAGTGCCGACTCGGCGAACAGGATGCCGTTGTTGGCGACGATGCCGACCGGGTAGCCGTGGATGTGGGCAAACCCGGTAACCAGGGTCTTCGCGTAGCGGGCCTTGAATTCACTGAATTCCGAACCGTCGACGATGCGTGCGATCAGCTCGCGGATGTCGAACGGGATGCGCGTCTCGCGCGGCACGATGCCGTAGATTTCCTCGGCGGCATAGGCCGGCTCACGTGGTTCGATGACCGCCAGCGGCACCGCCTTGGTGCGGTTGAGGTTGCCGACCAGATCGCGGGCGATGTTCAGGGCATGCGTATCGTTCTCGGCGAAATGATCGGCGACGCCCGAGATCGCGGTGTGCACGTCGGCTCCGCCGAGCGATTCCGCATCGACCACTTCGCCCGTCGCCGCCTTGACCAGCGGCGGACCACCGAGAAAGATCGTACCCTGGTCCTTGACGATGATCGTTTCATCGCTCATGGCCGGCACGTAGGCGCCACCGGCGGTGCAGGAGCCCATGACCACGGCGATCTGGGCGATTCCCAGCGCGCTCATGCGTGCCTGGTTGTAGAAGATGCGTCCGAAGTGCTCGCGGTCCGGGAAGACCTCGTCCTGCAGCGGCAGGAACGCGCCACCGGAGTCGACCAGATAAATGCAGGGAAGGCGATTCTCGAGCGCGACTTCCTGGGCGCGCAGATGCTTCTTCACCGTCATCGGGAAATAGGTGCCGCCCTTGACCGTCGCATCGTTGGCGACGACGAGGACTTCCTGGCCCCTGACCCGGCCGATGCCCGTTATCAGGCCCGCGCACGGTGCCGCCTCGTCGTACATGCCGTGGGCCGCCAGTGGCGACAGTTCGAGAAATGGCGATCCGGGATCGAGCAGGGCGCGGATGCGTTCGCGCGGCAGCAACTTGCCGCGCTCGGTGTGCTTGTTGCGCGCCTTCTCGCCGCCACCGAGCGAGGTCTTCATCAGCTCATGCCGAAGGTCTTCGACGAGACCGCGCAGATGCGCGTCATTGGCCGCAAAGTCGGGAGAGCGTGGATCGATCAGCGAGTGGATACGGGGCATGGGCGAGCGATACTGGCAACGGCAGAGGATGTGATCAGAGCACAGCCGGCCGCGCCATGCCAAGCTAGGGAGGCTCTGAACAAGTGGCGCAATCGTCATGGCGTTCAGAAGGCTCGCCACAGGTGCTGCGTGGCGAAGTGAAGGCTGGTTGCCTTGACGAGCCGCGCGGTGCCTGTGGCGAGCCTTCTGGACGCCACCCTTGTTCCATCGGATCAATCGCTTGGGCGACACCTGCCTGCGCGCAGCTCTTTGTTGCGCCGCCTTGAAAGACGGCCAGTCTGTCTGCGTCGGCGCGTCGCGATCTGCACGCAGGCAGGCGTCGTGACGGTTGTGCCACTTGTTCAGAACCTCCCTAGCGCCGCGAAAACGAAACCGGCCGCACAGGGCGGCCGGTTCAGCACGGCGTGGAAAGCCGAAATCAATGCTTTTCGGCGTCGTCCTTCTTTTCTTCCGCGGCTTCCTTCATCTTGTCTGCAGCGTTGTCCATCGCTTCGCTGGCGTCCTTCGCCGTGTCGGCGGCCGCCTGGGTGGCGTTGGCCGCAGCGTCCATGGTTTTGGCGGCGGCAGTATCGACAGCTGCGCTAGTCGCTTCGGCTGCCTGCTTGGCGGCCGCGGCTGCGTCGTCGGCGGCCTTCTGCGTTGCGGCAGCGGCTTCCATGGCAGCCTTGTTGGCGGCATCGGTGGCTTCCTGTGCGCTCTTCTGTGCGTCGTTGCCGCAGGCGCCCAGTGCCAGTGTCAAAGCCGAAGCCAGAAGAATCCGGTTGAATTTCATGATGTCCCCTCGAATTGATAGCGGCGTTTCAGGGTGGTCGGAGCATTGCCCGCCGCGTTGGCAACTTCCGTGACCGGGCACGTGGAGGCCTGGCTTTTCCGGTTGGACCATGGACGGGGTGAGGATACGTCCATGGCCCGCGAGCTTCTAGATTACGCCAGTTCGATGGCAATCGCAGTGGCTTCACCGCCGCCGATGCACAGCGAGGCCACGCCGCGCTTGCCGCCGTGCTTGCGCAAGGCATTGATCAGGGTGACCACCAGGCGCGCCCCCGAGGCGCCGATCGGATGGCCGAGCGCGCAGGCGCCGCCATGCACGTTGATCTTGGCGTGCGGGATACCGAGTTCGCGGATCGGCGCCATGGCCACGACCGCAAACGCCTCGTTGATTTCGTAGAGGTCGACCTCGTCGGCCTTCCAGCCGACCTGCCCGAGAAGTTTCTTGATCGCGCCCACCGGCGCCGTGGTGAACCATTCCGGTTCCTGCGAGAGGGTCGCGTGGCCGACGATGCGGGCCAGCGGCTTGAGCCCGCGCTTGCCGGCTTCCTCGGCGGACATCACGATGGTCGCCGCCGCGCCGTCGGAAATGCTGGATGAACTGGCCGCCGTGACCGTACCGTTCTCCTTGCGGAAGGCGGGCTTCAGGGTCGGAATCTTGGCGATGTCGGACTTGCCGGGCTGCTCGTCGGTGGCGAATTCCGCGTCGCCCTTGCGCGTCTTGACCGTGACCGGAACGATTTCATCGGCGAAGGCGCCCGAAGCGATGGCGGCCTGGGCGCGCTTGACCGATTCGGTGGCGAAGGCGTCCTGTTCGGCGCGGGTGAAACCGTATTTGTCGGCCGTGGCTTCGGCGAAAACGCCCATGGACTGGCCGTCGTAGGGGTTGGTCAGGCCGTCCCAGGCCATGTGATCGACCGCCTCGAAGCCGCCGTAACGGTTGCCGGTGCGCGAATTCGGCAGCAAGTGCGGTGCGTTGGTCATCGATTCCATGCCGCCGGCGACGATGACACTGGCTGATCCGGCCTTGATGAGGTCATGGGCCAGCATGATCGCCTTCATGCCGGAGCCGCAGACCTTGTTGATCGTCGTACAGCCGGTCGACTTGGGCAGGCCGGCGGCGAGGGACGCCTGGCGCGCGGGCGCCTGACCGAGGTTGGCTGGCAGCACGCAGCCCATGATGACTTCGGACACGTCGGCCGCCGGCACGCCGGACTGTTCGAGTGCGGCCTTGATCGCGGTAGCCCCGAGGGTGGGGGTCGGTACACCAGTGAACTGGCCGAGGAATGAACCGATGGCGGTGCGCTTGGCGCCGACGATGACGATGCCGGACATGGACGTTCTCCGTTGAGGTTTGGCGGGCCGAAACAGGCGCCTCGGCACAGGTTATTGCCCAATTATTGCACGACGTCCGTTGTCAGGCGGAAACCTGGATTGAGGGCGCTGCTTCCTGCTCGTCAGATGCGGGCGGCCTTAGCGGGGTACAAGCCGACCCCAAGGTTGGGTTGCCGACCTTTCCTGGCGGACCAAACCTGCCGCCGGCGCGGTGGGACGTCGATGATGGCCCGGGCAGCCCATTGCCCGGCGCACACCGGGTCTGCATCATCGAGGCATGAAGGATCCCCTCACGACGCCCGTGCGACTGAGTCTCCAGCAGGCCCGCAACCTGCACCTCGAGGCCCAGGGCCTCCTCGGCAAGCCGGCGTCGGGCGCCAGCCGCAAGCGCCTGCTGGCCGCCATCGAGCGCATGCAACTGCTGCAGATCGACACCATCCATGTGGTTGCGCGCAGCCCCTACCTCGTGCTCTTTTCGCGCCTCGGCGCCTATCCGCCGGACTGGCTTGGCGAGGCCCTGGAGCGCGGCGAGATCTTCGAATGCTGGTCACACGAGGCCTGCTTCGTGCCGAGTTCGGCGTATTCCCTGCACCGTGCGCACCGCGAGCAGGGCGGGCGGGTCGGTCATTGGGCCGACAAGCACGCGGCCCGCGCCCATGATGCCCAGCGCGCCGGCATGGATGCGGTGCTCGAACAGATCCGTCGGCACGGTCCGGCCAGGGCTTCCGATTTTGAGGCCACGCAGCGGCCACAGACCGGCTGGTGGGGCTGGAAGGACGAGAAGCGCTGGCTCGAGGCCCTGTTCGCGCGCGGCGAGCTGATGGTGGCTCGCCGCGAACGGTTCCAGCGCGTCTACGACCTCAGCGAGCGGGTACTTGCACGCATGTCTCAGGTCGCGGATTTCGGGTCGGCGCCGGCTGATGTCGCCCGTTCCTTGCTCCTGAGTACGGTCAAGGCGCTCGGAATCACCCAGGCGAGGTGGATCGCCGACTACTACCGCAGCGGGCGCAGGCACAAGGACAGCGAACTGGCGCCCCTGGTCGAATCGGGTGCGCTGATCCGGGTCGACGTCGACGGCTGGGACGATCCGGCCTACGTCCATCCCGATCACGCCCAGGCACTGTCGAAGGCGGCTGCCGGCCGCTTGCGTGCGACCCATGCCACGCTGCTGTCGCCGTTCGATCCGGTGGTCTGGGATCGCGCGCGCGCCAGCGTGATGTTCGGCTTCGACTACACCATCGAGTGCTATGTGCCGGAGGCCAAACGCCGCTTCGGCTATTTCGTGCTGCCGATCCTCGATCGCGGTCGGCTGGTCGGTCGCCTCGATGCCAAGGCGCATCGTGCGCAAGGCCGCTTCGAGGTCAAATGCATCCACCTCGAGGCGGGAGTCAGGGTCGACGACGATCGGCTTGCCGCGATCGCCCGCGCCATCCAGGCCTGTGCTGACTGGCACGGGACGTGCGAAGTGCAGATCCGGCGCAGCGATCCGCGCGCGCTTGCCGCCGACCTGCGCGAAGCGCTGCGGACGGCACGCGAAACGACCTCCTGAGGGCGAGCGCCGGTGTCCGCGTTTCGCTTCGGGGCCCGCTCTGCGATCATGGGCGACCCTCCGCGAACAGCATCGTCCCCTGCATGGATTTCGAACACGGCATTACCGCCATCGACACCGGGTTCCATCGCCCGCGATTCGATGCCAGCCACCTGATCGTCGAGGACGGCCGCGCGGCCTTCATCGATGTCGGTACCAACTATTCGATACCGGGACTGCTGGCCGAACTCGAAACCAAAGGTGTGCGCCGCGAGGACGTCGACCATGTCATCGTCACCCATGTCCACCTCGACCATGCGGGCGGGGCGGGCGAAATCATGCGTCAGTTGCCGAATGCGCGGCTGGCCGTGCATCCGCGCGGTGCTCCGCACATGATCAATCCGGCGCGTCTGGTCGCCAGCGCATCCTCCGTCTACGGCGCCGAGGAGGTGCAGCGGACCTACGGCGAACTGGTGCCGGTGCCTGCCGAGCGTGTCGTCGAGATCCGCGACGAGACCGTGATCGACCTTGCCGGCCGGCCCTTGCGCTGCCTCGATACGCCCGGCCATGCGCGCCATCATTTCAGTGTCTGGGACGCGCGCAGCCAGGCTTTTTTCCCGGGTGACACGTTCGGTCTTTCGTATCGCGAATTCGACACCGAAAAGGGCGCCTTCATCCTGCCGACGACGACGCCGGTGCAGTTCGATCCGGTTGCCCTCAAGGGCTCGATCGCGCGCATGCTGCTGCTCCGCCCGCAGGCGATGTTCCTGACCCACTACAGCCGGGTCGCCGATGTCGAACGCCTCGCCCGTGACTTGTTCGAACAGATCGATGCGATGGTGGCCATCGCCGAATCGATGCACGGCCAGCCCGAGCGCCACGAGCGGATCAAGGAGGGCCTCGCTGCCCTGTATGTCGAACGTGCGCTTGCACACGGTTGCGCGATGGACGAAGCGCGCATCCGCGAGCTGCTGGCGTCGGATATCGAACTGAACGCGCAGGGACTCGAGATCTGGCTCGAACACGGCCGTCGGTGAACATTCGCAAGTCGCGAGTCCTGCCTGCAATGGCCTGGTCACTGCTACCTCGCCACCACCACGATGGATCGACTCCGGTCAGCGGCAGGGCCAGTCGACCTCGCCTTCGATCACGGTCTGGGTCTGGCCACCGACCCAGACCGCAGCATCCGCATCGATGCGGATGTCGAGCCGCGCATCATGGCCAATTTCACGACCCTGGCTGACCGTGTAACCGCGGGCAAGCGGGCCGTCCGGCTCCGCGGCGGCGATATAGGCCGCAACCAGCCCGTTGGCCGCGCCCGAAGCGGGGTCCTCGACGATGCCGACCCCGGCCGGAAAGGCGCGCAGGGCAATGTCGTAACCCGGATCGCTGCTGCGCGCGAACACGCATAGCCCCAGGCTGTCGCTGTCGAGCGCGATCTTCTTGATCGCCGCGTGATCGGGATGCCAGGCGCGCAACGCCCATTCCTCGGCGAATTCAGCCAGCCACCAGCGACGTCCGCCTTCGACGAAAGCCGGCGGCAATGCGCCGAGCCGGATCTTGCTCAGTGTCGTTCCGAGCAGGCTCCTGCTGTCGACGCCGGTCTTGAGGACCGAGGCCTTCGGCGCCTGGATCGAGAGTCGGCGCTCGCTTGCCTGGCCTTCGACGCGGATCGGCAACAGCCCGGCCTGGCACTCCTGGATCAGCACGCCGTCGTGCGCGCCGGCGAATCCCGATTGCAGCGCGACATGTGCGCTGCCGATCGACGGATGGCCGGCGAAGGCGATCTCGCGCGTCGGCGTGAAGATGCGCAGGCGATAGCTCGCTGCCGGCGTGGACGGGCTCAGCAGGAATGTCGTTTCGACGATGTTCGTCCAGGCAGCGAACGCCTGCATGGCCGAATCGCTCCAGTCATCGGCGCCGACCACGACGCCAAGCGGATTACCTCCACCGGGGCGGTGGGTGAAGACATCGAGCTGGAAGTAGCGATTGGCGGGCATCGGCAAGATTGACCATGGACGTGGCGGGGAAAGTCGTGCATCGGGCAGCTTGCGTCAAGCAGTCGAGGGTAGCGTGCGCCGGCGCGCACATGCGACGTTCCGGTGTAGGCTTCTCCCGCCACGCAACACGGTCCAAGCTTGCCACGTCCATGCGCGGAGAGGCATGACCTGGTGCCGCAGCTGGCAAACCTCCGGTCACAAGGCGCTCTCCATGATCACGGTCCATCATCTGAACAATTCGCGCTCGCAGCGCGTGCTCTGGCTGCTCGAGGAGCTCCAGCTCGACTACGAGGTGGTCCGCTACGAGCGCGACGAAAAGACCATGCTGGCCCCGCCGGCCTTGCGCAGGATCCATCCGCTCGGCAAGTCGCCGGTGATCAGCGACGGTGACATCACGGTGGCCGAATCGGGTGCGATCATCGAGTACCTGGTCGATGGCCCCGGCCATGGCCAACTCAAGCCGAAGCAAGGTACTGCCGAGCAGCGGCGCTACACCTACTGGCTGCACTATGCCGAAGGTTCGGCGATGCCGCCCTTGCTGATGAGCCTGGTGTTCGCGCGGATTCCGAAGCAGCCAATGCCGTTCTTCGTGCGCCCGATCGCGCGCGGCATTGCCGACAAGGTGCTGACCCACTTCATCAATCCACAGTTGAAGGTCCACCAGGACTTCCTCGAAAGCGAGCTGAGGGACCGGGACTGGTTCGCCGGCAGGCATTTCACCGCGGCGGATATCCAGATGAGTTTTCCGGTCGAGGCCCTGGCCGCGCGTGGCGGGCTCAAGAAGGGCAAGGGCAGGCTCGGTGCCTGGCTCGAGCGCATCCACGATCGGCCGGCCTATCAACGTGCCCTGCTGAGGGGCGGTCCTTACGCGCTGATGAGCTAGGCCGGCGCGAGCCGCCTTGCAAGGGAGCCGACGCTTGCCGACAACCGAGGAATTCTGGCCGGGCCTGGCGGCGGTCATGCTCAACGGGCTCGCCCTGTTGCTTGCGCTCGGTTTTCGGCGCAACCGGGCGGTCATGGTGCTGGTCGTCATGACCTGCGCCGCACTGGCCCTGGCCGGCGTGGCTGCGGGCGCTGGCGGTGAACGCGGCCTCGATGCCATGCGCATGTTCGCGCCGTGGCTGCTGCTGGCAATCGCGGCGATGCCCGAACGCCGGCTGCTGGCCCGCCGCAACCTGGCCGTGATCGGCCTGCTGGCGACCGCGACATGGCTGACCCTGGCCGCGCCGGCGCATGTCTGGCCGGAGCTCCGCGACGCGTTCCCGTTTGGCTGGTTGCCCATGGACCGCGGACTGGTGGCCGCCGGCATCGTGCTGCTCGCGGCGGCCGTTTGCCTCGCCCGATGGGTGGTCCGGCGCACGGTCATGGAGTTCGCCATGGGCCTGGTGCTGATCGTGGTCGGCATCGCGCAGTTGCCGGTGATGCGCGCCGATGGTGCCAGCAGCCTGTTCTGCCTGGCGGCCATGGTCGCCCTGGTCGCGATCCTGCACGCGTCCTACCGCATGGCCTTCGTCGACGGACTCGCCGGTTTGCCGAACCGGCGTGCGCTGGACGAGACGCTGGCACGCCTGTCCGGCGACTATGCCGTGGCCATGGTCGATGTCGACCATTTCAAGACCTTCAACGACCGTCATGGCCACGCGGCAGGTGATCGCGCCCTGAAGGCGGTAGCGGAACAACTCAGGGCGACTCGCGGCGCCACTGCATTTCGCTACGGCGGCGAGGAGTTCTGCCTGTTGTTCACCGGTGCCCGCAGCCGCTCCGCGAGACAGGCCTGCGAGGAACTGCGCAAGCGCATCGCGGCGATGCGGATTCGCGTGCGTGCCGCGCCGCGCGGCAACGGGCGCAAGGCTGGGGCGCGCCCGGGCGCCGGAGAGGTCAAGGTCACGGTCAGCATCGGCCTGGCCGAGCGCGATACCCGCGCGCGCGGGTCCGACGAAGCGCTCAAGGCGGCCGACAAGGCCCTGTACAAGGCCAAGGGCGCCGGACGCAATTGCGTCAGACTGGGCTGAAACCGCCCGCACTGCAGGCGGCACAGCGGCTCTCGGCCCCTGCGCACCTTCAGCGGCGGTTAGCGCGCCACCTGACCGGCATCTCCCTTGCGACGAGTCGCCGGCAGGAACCGGCTGTTGCAGAGCAGGGCTGCCGAGACCAGCGAGACCAGGACACCGACCGGGAAGATCTCGGCGAAGGTCATCGGCATCCGGAACAGCGGGTTGGCGTAGTCGACGGCGAGTGTCTGCATTTCCGCGCTGAGCGCGGCGATGGCCTCGGCACTTGCGCCCTTGGCCTGTTCTTCGGCGATCATGGCCTGGCTGTAGGCGCCGATGAAATCGATGTCGGTCGCGGCCATGAAGGCTTCCCAGGCCAGCATGTAGATCAGGCCGGCAATGAAACTGATGCCGAGCCCGATGCCGAGGGCCGGCCAGAAGCGGATCACGCCGCCGCGCTCGACATCACGCTGGCGCTTGATCGCGATGAAGATCGTGCTGAACGCCACCAGCATGGTCAGATAGCCGACCAGCATGCCCCAGCTCGGCGGCACCTGGTCCTTGCCGGCAATGCTCATGAATGAGATCGGCAGGCCGGCGACCACGCCCGCGATCAGCCCGTACTTCAGGATCGACTTGCCCATGCAGGTTCTCCGGTTGGGTCGTGTCGGGCGCCATTGGTGGCCGGATCGGTGCCCGGATCAATCGCCCGAAAGGGTGATCGGGCGCGAATCACCCGAAAAACCATGGCTCAGGAGACGATACCGAGTTCGCGGGCCCGGTGGATCGCTTCGGTCCGCCGCCTTGCACCGAGCTTTTCGAACAGCCGGGTCACGTGGGTCTTCACGGTATTTGGCGAGACCTCGAGGCGCCGGGCGATCTCCTTGTTCGAATAGCCGGCAGCCAGTTCCCGCAGTACCTCCAGCTCGCGTGGACTGATGCCGAGGGCGGCCCTGGCCTGCGGATTGCCATCGTCCGGCAACTCGCCATGGCGCCCGAACAGGCGTGCGCCGAGGACCACGCCGAGGGCCAGAAAGGCCGCGGCGATGAGCAGCACATAGATGTCCTCCCAGTGCGCGCGTGCGAGGCGCTGGTAGTCGAGCCATTGCAGCGCGGCGGTTCCGGCCGCGAGCATAGCGCCGTAGAGTACGAGTCGCCATCGCATGATTCGCCATTTCCTCCCCGAGCGTGCGCCGCGGTCGCCCGTCGGCCGCGGGCTGCGCTGTCAGGGACAAGAATAGCGTCGAACGCGGCCGACGGCATTTCCTGTCCGCACGGCAACGCGGACCGTTGTCGTGGGAAGGCGAGGGTGGAGGGTGCTCAGATGACGGCGATAGCCAGCCGGCGGTCGTTGTCGCGCACGCTGCGGCAATCGCCGCCACCCATGGCGAAATCCCGGCAGACTTGCGGACGCAGGCCGTAGATCGTGCAGCGCATCGTTTCGCGGTCGAGTGCCGTGCACCAGCCGTCGTCGCGACGGCGCATCACGTCCATGCCGTATTCGTCCTGGTCGACGAAGTAGGCCGGGGTCGGATCGTCGGCCATGACGTAGACCGTCAGCCGGCAGCAGACCGCCTCGCAATGGCTGCAGAGGATGGTCGGATCGATGCGGTCGTCGTCGCTGGCGGATGCGTCGTCCATTTCATCCCGGGGTTGCGGCCGCCTTGCTCTTCCAGGCGGCCAGTACTTCGGCTTCGCGTTGCGCACTTAGCCCGGCGCCGAGCTTGGCCTGGCGCTCGGCGGGAAGCGTGCGGAACCATGCCAGTGTATCGCCGGCGGTGGTCGCCAGGGAGCGGAAGCTCAGGCCGGCTTCGAGCGCGCGCGCGATGCTGCGCGAGGCGAACCCCGCCGAATCGCCCTGGGCCGGAATCCAGACCGGCAGGTCCGACCACGGTGCGATCTTCTGTTCCTCGAGAAACCGCGTCGGTACCCAGTTCAGGTGCGCACCGGCGGTGTTCGTCGCGCGGATGCCGTAGAGCATCGCCGCCGTGCTCATCGAATAGTCGGGCCCGGTCGCATTGAACGTACCGAAACGGCGCGTCTCGACCAGGCGGATCATCCATTCGGCGAGATCGCGTGCGTCGATGAACTGGACCGGGTCGGAGCCATCGCCCGGCGCCAGCACCTCGCCGCCGCGGGCCAGGCGCAGCGGCCAGTAGCTGAAACGATCGGTCGGATCGCCGGGTCCGACGATCAGGCCGGGACGCACGATCGTCGTGATATCCGGAAACCATTGGACGGCCTCGCGTTCGCAGGCAGCCTTGAGCGGGCCGTACAGGCGCATGTCGGCCAGCATCGACTCGCGGGTTTCCTTCATGACGTCCTTGCCGGCATATTTTTCGAGCGCGGCACTTTCGTCCGCGCCCGGCTTGCTGTTGTCCGCATACACCGAGATGGTCGAAACGAAAACGTACTGGCCGACCTTGCCCTTGAGCACCTTGCCGGCATCGCGGACCCAGTAGGGCGTGCTGGTCGGATTGTCGATGCAGACATCCCACTCCCGGCCCTTGAGCGCGTCCAGCGCCCCTGTCGAACGATCGCCGCGCAAATGCTCGACCGCTGCCGGCAGATCAGCTTCGCGCTGGCCTCGATTGAATACGGTGACCTGGTGGCCGCGCGCCAGGGCATGCCGGACCTGGTGCGGACCAATGAAACCGGTACCGCCCAGGATGAGGATGCGCAGGGGCTTGCCGCCTTGCGTCGGCGGCCCGGCAGAGAATGCCCGGCTCGCGGTCAGTCCCATGGCGCCGGCAAGGGCACCCAACTTGATAAGATTGCGACGGCTGATCGACATGGCTCGCTTTCCGAAGTCCGATGGCTGAGGAGGGGCTCGTCAATCGCGCACGGCCACAGCCGGCCCGGCGCGGAATGTCGGCGCAGGGTGGCGTAAAACCGGCACCGGCATACAGTGCCATCGGTCCTGCCCGACCTGCTGGCCGGACGGCTACCGGACATCGCTCATCCATCGAATCCACCTTTACTTTTCCGGTACCCCATGGCCCTCATCGAAATCCGCAAACTCGACTACAGCGTCGGTGGTCCGCTCCTGCTCGAGGGCGTGGAATTCAGTCTCGAGCCACGCGAGCGCGTCTGCGTGGTCGGTCGCAACGGCGCCGGCAAGTCGACCCTGCTCAAGTTGATCGACCGCGAGATCCGGCCCGATGACGGCGAGGTCCGGGTCAGTCCGGGCGTGGTCGTCGCGCGCCTGGCCCAGGAGGTGCCGCAGGGTACCGCGGGCACCATCTTCGACGTGGTCGCTGGCGCCCTCGGCGACATCGGTGTGTTGCTGGCCGAATACCATCATCTGAGCCATCACCTTGTCGACGAGGCCGCGATGCGGGCGCTGTCCGCGGTGCAGGCCCGCATCGAGGCGGCCAATGGCTGGGATCTCGACCGTCGCGTGACCCAGGTGCTTAGCCGGCTCGAATTGCCCGAAGAGGATGAATTCGCCTCGCTCTCGGGCGGCATGAAGCGACGCGTCCTGCTCGCGCGGGCGCTGGTCCTCGACCCGGACGTGCTGTTGCTCGACGAGCCGACCAACCATCTCGACATCGAGGCGATCGCCTGGCTCGAGGATTTCCTGCGCAATTTCGCCGGCAGCGTGATCTTCATCACCCACGATCGGCGCTTCGTGCGTTCGCTGGCGACACGCATCATCGAAATCGATCGTGGCGCCCTGACCAGTTGGCCCGGCGACTACGAGAACTACCTGCGCCGTCGCGAGGAACGCCTGCACGCGGAAGCACAGGCGAATGCGCTGTTCGACAAGAAGCTGGCCCAGGAGGAGGTCTGGATCCGCCAGGGCATCAAGGCACGCCGAACCCGCGACGAAGGCCGCGTGCGCCGGCTTGAAGCGATGCGCCGCGAACGCAGCGAGCGACGCAACCAGGCCGGTAACGTGCGCATGCTGGCCGGTTCGGCGCAGAACTCGGGACGCAAGGTCATCGAGGCCAAGGACGTCAGCTATGGCTATCCGGGGCGCACGCTGATTGCCGGATTCTCGACCGTGGTCATGCGCGGCGACCGTATCGGCCTGATCGGCCCGAACGGATCGGGCAAGACGACCCTGCTGCGCCTCATGCTCGGCCAACTCGAGCCGCAGGCGGGCGAGGTGCGCCTTGGCACCCAGCTTGAGATCGCCTACTTCGACCAGCACCGGACCCAGCTTCGCGAGGACATGAGCGCCCTCGACAATGTCGCCGACGGCCGTGAATTCATCGAGATCAACGGCGCGCGCAAGCATGCGATCGGCTACCTGCAGGATTTCCTGTTCACGCCGGAACGTGCGCGCGCGCCGATTTCCGCGCTTTCGGGTGGCGAGCGCAACCGCTTGCTGCTGGCCCGCCTGTTCGCCAAACCCTCGAACCTGCTGGTCATGGACGAACCGACCAACGATCTCGACGTCGAGACGCTGGAACTGCTCGAGGAGCTGCTGGTCGATTATCCGGGCACCCTGCTGCTGGTTTCGCACGATCGCGAATTCCTCGACAACGTCGTTACCAGCACGCTTGCCCTCGAGGGCGAGGGCCGGGTCGGCGAATATGTCGGCGGCTACGCGGAATGGTTGCGCCAGCGTCCGCAGGCGGTTTCGATGCGGCCTCGCAACGAGGCCGATGCGGCCAGGGCCGCGCCGCTCGCGCCGGTGCCGGCGAAGCGCAAGCTAAGCTACAAGGAAATGCGCGAACTCGAGAGTCTACCCGCGACGATCGAGGCCCTCGAAGCGCGGATCGGTGAGCTGACCACGGCCATGAACGATCCGGCATTCTTCAGGCAGGACGCCCAGGCCATCGTCTCGGCCAATGAGGTCATGGCAACGGTCCAGGCCGAGCTCGACGCCGCCTATGCGCGCTGGCAGTCGCTCGAAGCGAGCGCGGCAGGAAGTTGAGGCGTCGTCATTCCGTCGACGCCTTCGCCCCGGACTTCAATTCCAACGCTCAGGGCAGGGCAACCCAGCGCTCGTACTCGCGCCGCGAGACCTTGTCGTCGCGATTGCTGTCTGCCAGACGGAAATCATTGGCCAGTAGGCGATAAGCATTGGCTTCGGAAGAATCGACGAAGCCGTCGCCATTGGCGTCGAGCTGGGCGAAATCCGGTGCCGGGCCGGAAGGCGTATAGCCGGTTCCCGCACTGCGGATGATCAGCAGGCCGTCATCGCTGCGGTAGGTGTTGTCGTCCTGGGCCATGGCCGGGGCACCCAGGATCAGTCCGAGCAGTGCGAAAGAGCGGGCGATGCGTTTCATGGCGCTTTCTCCGGGTGGGTGCAGACCGTTGATTCTCGCCTCCTCGCATTAACCTTGCCGGAACGACCGGTTGCTGTAGGCTGATTGCCCGATTACACGCCGAGGTGCCCATGACGACCGCCTACGATTTTTCCGCCTGCGACATCGACGGCAACGAACAGCCGCTTTCGAAATACAAGGGCGAAGCCCTGCTGATCGTCAACGTGGCGTCGAAGTGCGGGTTCACCCCGCAGTACACCGGCCTCGAAGCGCTGCACAAGGAATACCACGACAAGGGCTTCGAGGTCCTCGGGTTTCCTTGCGACCAGTTCGGCCACCAGGAGCCCGGCGACGAGGCCGAGATCAAGAATTTCTGTTCGCTGACCTATGACGTCACATTCCCGATGTTCGCCAAGGTCGAGGTCAACGGCAGCGGCGCGCACCCGCTCTATGACTGGTTGAAGAAGGAAAAATCGGGAATGCTCGGGATCGGCGCGATCAAGTGGAACTTCACCAAGTTCCTGGTCGATCGCGATGGCAATGTGGTCAAACGCTATGCACCGACCGACAAGCCCGAAGCGATTGCCAAGGACGTGGCCAGACTTCTCGGCTGAGTTTGGCGCGCGCGGCCACGATCCGCATGGCGCCGAAGTCCCGCGCGCGCAGCTTCAGCAGATGGAAGGATAGCGGGCCCGGATCGGTCTCGGCACGGATTCCGGGCGGCGTCTGCCATCCCCATGGCATGGGCGTTCCTACTTCGAGGCCGATTCGCTCTCTGCGCTCACTCCGGCATCGGCATCGTCCGATGAAAATGCCACCGCCGCGGCTTGCGGCAGCGCGCGACTCCACTTGTCGAGCTTGGCCTCGATGCTGCGCGAGCTTGCCATTTGCGGTTCCGAACGCTGTTCCTCCCGGTCACGGGCTTCCCAGGCGTCGACCTTGCTGCGCGCCTTTTCGAAGGCTCCCGGCAGCGATGTCGTCTCGTTCAGGGCTTCGGCCAGGAAGGCCTTGCCGAAGTAGGTGATTTCGGATGCGGCGCCGCAGCCGAACGACGTCCGGTCGCTGCGCGCGGCGGTGATGACGAGGGTCGAGTCATCGCGCAGGGCGTCGATGAATCCGCCCGAATAGCAGGCATTGACGATCAATACCTTCCAGCGTATCGACGGCGAGGTCTGCAGGGCGGTGGCGAGATCGTCCGGGCCGATCTGGTTCAGCGGCAGCGGGTCGAGCGACACGAACAACTGGTGGTCGCGCGAACCATGCGAGGTCAGATAGACGAGCAGGATGTCCTCGGCAGGATCCATGCGTTCTGCCATTGCGGCCAGGGCGATGCGCAGGTTGGTCAGGGTCGCCAAGGGTCGTGTGGCGAGGCTGGCCGGATTGTTGTCGAGCAGGAGCACATGGCCCTCGGCGTCGAACCGCTGTGCGAAAAGGCGGCCGGCGAACTCCACTTCATTGTGGAAGACATCCTCGCTGCCATCGCCGCCAAAAGCGACCACATACAGGTTGCTGGCGCCCGGCTTGCGCGGGCGCAGTCGATCGATGGCGTCGGCCAGCAGGCCGGGCTGATCGAACATGAGCTGCTCGGGGTCGAAGTCAGCGGCGTCGTCGTATGCCTCGTCATCAAAGCCCGTATTGGTGATCGCGTCAGTCTCATCCGCGGGCGATGCCTGCGCGGCCTGCGCGCGCCCCGGGTCTTGCGTGATCAGGGGCGCGCCCGGCAACCACCACCACGGCATCGCCGAGATCGCGTAGGCGAGCATCGCTGCGAGCACCGCAACCGGCAGGCGGCGCGGCATCAGCCAGCGGGACAGGCGAATCAGGACCAGGAACCACCACGCCATCGACAGCCAGATCACCGCCGCGGCGGTGACCGGCAGGCCGCGTTCATAGATCAGCGTGGCCACCCACTGCAGCGGCCAGTGCACGACCAGCGAGGTTGCCGCCGTGGCCGCCAGCGCGATCGCCGCCACGCCCCAGGCGATCGGGCCGCGATCGGCCATGCGCACCAGGATCCAGGCCGCCAGCAGGGTCAGCAGCGAGTCCGCCAGAATCTGGGTCGCGCCCCATCCGTAGAACATGCGTGGCGGTTCGGCCGACATCCAGAACGTGATCGCCTCGACGAGGAAATAGGTCGCCAGGGCAAGCACGAAGGCGCCGGGACCCGGCAGGGCAGGGTTGCCGCGCGGCCGGAGCAGCAAGGCGGCGCGCAGGCCGTCGCGCAGGATCGAAAGATTCGGGTTCATTCGTTCAGAGCGAATCGAGGTCGATGGCGTCGAAGTCGATCACGCAGGGATGTCCGGCGCCGGCCGGGCAGCCGTCGCCAGAGCGGGCGACAAGGACGGTTCTCAGGCCGGCTGTGCGGGCGGCATCGAGTTCTTCGACGATGTCCGAAAGAAACAGGATGCGGTCGGCTGGCAGATCGATGGCGCGGGCAATTCGCGAATACGACGCCGATTCGCGCTTGGCGCCGGTTTCGGTGTCGAAATAGCCGCTGAACACGGAGCTCAGGTCGCCTTGTTCGGTGTGCGCGAACAGCAGTTTCTGCGCGGGCACCGAGCCGGAGGAGTAGACGTAGAGCGGGAGACCGGCGGCCGACCATCGGCGCAGGCAACGAGCGGCATCGGCATAGACGTGGGCGCGGAAGTCGCTGTCGCGATAGCCGTCCTGCCAGATCATGCCCTGCAGCGCCTTGAGGGCGGTCGACTTGCGGTCGGTGTCGATCCATCCGATCAAAAGGTCGATGATCTCCTGCTCGCTTGCGGATACCAGGCCGGCTTCGCGCGCGGCCTCGTGCAACCAGTGCTGGACCTCGGGCTTGTCTGAATGGGTGACGACGAAGGCGGGCAGGCGTTCGCGCGCATAGGGAAACAGCACGTCCTTGACGAAGCTGATCGAACTGGTGGTGCCTTCGATGTCGGTGACGATCGCGCGAATGGTGGACATGGGGCGTCCTTGCTGCAAATGGGGTCGGTCAAATCCTAGCAGGCCGGCCACGAGCCCGGGTGAACCGGAACCTCCCAGGCCTGCCTGGCGATGTGACTTGCGGAACGGGCGGCCACGCGGCTGCCGTGGGTTCCAAGGAACGATGATGGCTTTGCGCGCCGTATTCCGTCAGTAACCGGGCACGCGCAAGCAGGACCGGGAACTCCCCTTCCCCGAATGCCTAAAGCCGCGTGTGTTCGCCGCGAAGTCCCCCACCTTCCGGCGAGCCGGAGCGTGTCATGCATCGCCCAAGAAGTTGCGTGGCACGCTCCACCTTCGGGCGAGTCAGATCAGGCGGCCTGGCTCGACGCGGACGCGACCATGCGAGGAAATTTCTCCGCGATGTCGTCACCGGTGAAACGTGCGACCCAGCCCTCGGCGTTGGTGAACAGGCGAATGGCGACGAAGCTCGGCGATTCGCTCATGTCGAACCAGTGCCGCGTGCCGTCCGGAACGCCGATCAGATCGCCCTTTTCACAGAGGACCTCGTAGACGTGGTCGCCGATGTGCAGGGTGAACAGGCCGGAGCCGGCAACGAAGAAACGCACCTCGTCTTCGGCATGGGTATGTTCGTTGAGGAACTTCTGGCGCAGCGCGGCGCGGTCCGGATGATCGGGCGACAGGCTGATCACGTCCACCGCCTTGTACCCGCCCTCGCGCATCAGGCGCTCGATATCCGCTCGATAGGCGGAAATGACCTCCTCCTGGGAGGCACCCGCTGCGACCGGTTGAGATGTCTGCCATTGCTCGAAGCGCACGCCTACGGCGCGCAATGCATCGGCGATGGCGGCATGGCTCTCATGGGTTGCAAGGACGTTCCCGGAATCGTTCTCGGTGAATATTCGCAATCGGCTCATGCGTGCAGTCTCCTCAGGTCGAGCTCGCAGTTCAGGAGGAACTCGAAAGCTTCGAGATGGCGCCGGGCCTCGGCCATGTCAATGCCCCAGGCATAGATGCCATGGCCATCGATCAGATAGCCGTGCAGGGGTTTCCCGGCGTCCAGCCAGGCGTCGATTCGAGCGACCAGTTCAGCCATATCCTGGGTATTCGGGAAAACCGGCAGGTCGAGCACGCTTTCGTGCGTGCTGTAACCGGAAATGGCCTTCTGCAGTTCCCAGCCCTCGAAGCGTACCTTGCCGGCCCCGGCAAACAGCCGCGAGGCGACGCTTTGTACCCGGGAGTGCGTATGAAGGACCGCGCCGACGGTCGGAAACCTGCGATAGATCTGCGTGTGCAGGGCCGTCTCGGCCGACGGCCGCGCCTCTGTTGCGACCGGACGATTGTCGAAATCGACGACCATGATGTCGTCCGCGCCGAGCCTGCCCTTGTCTCGTCCCGAAACGGTCACCGCGGCGTGGCGGTCATCCAGACGCATCGAGAAGTTGCTGCTGGTGGCCGGCGTCCAGCCGAGGGCGGCGAGCTCGCGGGCATTGTCGGCAATGGTTTGCGCATGCGCGGCAAGCAGGGACTTGTCGTAGGGAAGCGTTTCGATGGCAGGGCTCCGGTTCATGGCTTCGGGCAATGCGGCAATGATACGACAGCCCTGGGCGCGGTTCCGTGGGCCGGAATGTGCGCCGGGGACGCGGCGGGCCGGCCGCAGCCTTGCAGGGCCGACCTGCTCGACACTGCGGCAGGCCCTCAGTCGGACCCTCAGGGTGACATTTGCCCTGCGCACGATGTCGGTCCACTCTGGCCTTCCGAATCGTGGAGACCCGTGATGTCGCCCCCATCCAAGTCCCGCCACTACCGACTTGTCGCGATCCTCGTACTCATTCTGCTGCTTGTGCTGATCATCTGGCAGAACAGTCAAACAACCACGCTCAGCCTGCTTTTCTTCAGTGCCGAGTTGCCGCTGATGATTTGGCTTGGCCTGTTCCTCGTGATCGGCGTGTTGCTCGGGGTTGCACTGGCGTGCTCGTATCGACGCCGTTAGATGTCGGCTTCCACGTCGAAAGCCAGAATCCTCATTTCAAGGAAACAGTGTGTTCTAAGACCATAGGAGTGGTACTTTATATTCGGCCACTTGCAGGCTGCCTTTCACGGCCGATGTTCGTTGCGTGCCGAGAGTTCGCCGTAAATTCAATTTACATAGGGGAAGTCATTGATGAAACTGAACAAATTGTTGTTGATGGCGCTCTGTACCACGGTGTCCACAGTGGCGTTCGCGCAGAGCCGCGAGTTGGTGAATCCTGACGAGATTCGGGTGACCACCTTTGTGCCGGGGGCTCCCCTCCAGGTGCTCGGCGGGTCCACACTACTGGATACGCGATCCGGACTGGTCAATTCGCCCGGGACGGGCGCCGGCGGGGCGGATGAGAGTCTGTTGCAGGATTCGAGTCTGGCAATGGGAACCTTCGGATTCGCCGTTGGCTCGACGACAGCTTTCCGCATCGCTGACGACTTCACGGTTCCGGCCTCCGGTTGGAACGTCAGCGATATCACGGTCTACACCTACCAGACCGGTTCCACGACGACCTCCACCATCACCGGCCTGACCCTTCAGATTTGGGATGGGGATCCGAGTCTGGGTACGTCGAGCGTTGTATTCGGCGATACGACGACCAACGTGTTGAGCAGTACCGCTTTTACAAACATCTACCGCGGTCTCGAGTCCGCTCCCGGTGCGACGAACCGGCCGATCATGGCAGCAACCGCCTCGGGTCTGTCGATCGATTTGCCTGCCGGCACTTACTGGCTCGACTTCCAGATCGCCGGTTCGCTCGGATCGGGGCCATGGGCTCCGCCGTTGACCGTCAGCGGCCAGTCGACCACGGGTAACGGCCTGCAGTTCGACGGCAGCGCCTGGGTCGCCGTTATCGATGTGGGCGGACAGGGCTTTCCAATGACCATCGGTGGTGCTGGTGGCGGTGTGCCATTCACGCCGCCACGGGAATTGCCTGTCAATTCGGGTTGGCTGCTGTTGGCCCTGCTCGGTGGCCTGCTCGGTTTTGGCGCTCTCGCCATCGTGCGCCGCTGAGCGAAATTCATCCGGAAAGTCAGAGAGGCCGCCTTGCCGGGCGGCCTCTCTCCTGTCGGCAATCAGGTATCGCTGGCATCACGGCCAGACGTTGGCGTGCCGAAATCATTTCCGCCATGACGTTCCGCGCTGGGTCCCGTGAGCTCGCTGGCCTCGTTTCCATGCCATCCGTCAGCCTAGCCACTTGAGCTCGTAGAGGCCCGGCAGCCGATCCTTCAGCGTGGTCACCGAGCCGTGTTCATGCAGGGTGCGCAGCAGGTCGAGGTTGACCTCCGCGACCAGCAGCGCTTCCGAATTCGCCGCGGCTTCGTTGATGATCGAGTCGCCCGGGAAGGCGAAATCCGCCGGTGTGAATACCGCTGATTGCGCGTAGTGCGTATCCGAGGCTTGCACCTTCGGCAGATTGCCGACGGCGCCGGCGATCGCCACATAGCACTCGTTTTCCACCGCGCGGGCACGCGAGCACATGCGCACGCGCATGTAGCCGTTCCTCATTTCGGTCAGGAACGGCACGAACAGGATCTGCATGCCCTCGTTGGCCAGCAGGCGCGGCAGTTCGGGAAATTCGCAGTCGTAGCAGATCAGGATGCCGATCTTGCCGCAGTCGGTATCGAAGGCCTTGAGCCGGTTGCCGCCCTTCATGCCCCACCAGCGCCGTTCGCCCGGCGTGATGTGGATCTTGCGCTGCTCGTCGCGGCTGCCGTCACGGCGCAGCAGATAGGCGACGTTGTACAGGTGCCCGTCCTCGAGGAAGGGCAGGCTGCCGGAAATGATGTTGGTGTTGTAGGTGACCGCGAGCTGGCTCAGGCGGTCGCAGATGGCCGGCGTGAACTCGGCCAGGCGGCGAATCGACTGGGCCGGACTGAGGTCACCGAACTGCGCCATCAGGGGCATGTGGAACAGCTCGGGGAACAGCACGAAGTCCGCGCGCACCGCTCCCATCGAGTCGACGAAGAACTCGGCCTGCTGGAGCAGGGATTCGAGCGTGTCGATCGGGCGCATCTGCCACTGGACCAGGCCGATCCGCACCAGGCTGTGCTGGCGCTTGAGCATGTCCGGCTTTTCCTGGTAGTAGATGTTGTTCCACTCGATCAGGGTCGCGTAGGCCTTCGATTCGGCATCGAAGCGCAGGTAGTCGGTCAGCACCTTGCGCACGTGGAAGCCGTTGGCGATCTGGAAGCTCAGCACCGGATCATAGATTTCCTTGAGCGAGACGCGCTCGATGTACTCCTTCGGGGTCATCCTGTCGGCGTATTCGGCGTAACCGGGGATGCGGCCGCCGGCGACGATCGCACGCAGGCCGTAGTTTTCGCAGAGCGCCTTGCGCGCCTCGTAAAGGCGTCGGGCCAGACGCATGTTGCGGTAAGCCGGATCGACCATGATGTCGAGGCCGTACAGGACATCGCCATCCGGATCGAAGGTATTGAACGTGTACTTGGCGGTGATGTCCTCGTAGCTGTGCGAATCGCCGAACCTGGCATAGTCGACGATCAGGCTCAGGGCGAAGCCGACCGGCTGCCCGCCCACCGTGACGCACAACTGGCCATCGGGGAATAGATCCAGGAGCTTGCCGATGTGCTGCAGGCCCCAGGGCAAGCCGCCGATGCCGGCATAGGCGGCCCTGGTGACGGCGACCATGGCGTCGTAATCCTCCATGCGCAGGTTGCGCACTTCGATGATCTCATCTGTCACGGCGTTCCTCGAATGTCGAAAAGCAGGGCCGGATTTGGCAGGCGGCGTGCCGGCCTCTTGGATCAGTCTAGCGTCCAGTCCACATGATGTCGGCATCGTTGTCGATGCGCGTGCGCCATTCGTTGCGATAGAGGCGCAATCTCGTGGAGAGCGGATTGACCGCGACCACGATCGCATTCTGGCCGAATTCGACGGCGAGCCGATCGGCCGATTCGAGCGACAAACCGGCGACGAGAAACGAGGTTTCGCGCCAGGCCTGGTTGGCCAGGCGGCCCACGCCCACCAGGCGCCGCAGGCGCGATCGGTCGAGACGACTCAGCAGGGTCCGGGTGCGATCGTGGTTATCGTCCGCGGACAGTTGCTTCGAGTGCGGATTGCAGGCGCTGATGAACAGCAGGGGCCAGTCGCGCCGGCCCCACAAGCGCAGGAACTCGGGTACCGGCTTGCCAATGCGCAGAGAGGAGCGTGTGCCGCCGGGCAGTCGAACGTCGTACGAAGTCTCGCGATAGAGGTCGAGCAACTGGCTGGGCGAGGGCACTGCAAGGACCGGGTCAGCCCGGAACCGGCAACGGCTCCAGCCGTTGTCGGACCACCCGGTCGGCCTGATCGAGGTCGATGTCGGCCAGCGCCTGCTTGCCGGCGATCAGCTGGCGCAGCACGCCAGCCTGGATCTTGCCGCGCTCGAACGCCGTGGCGTAAGGGATGCGCGTGAAGGTGACCATCCAGTAGCGCGGCACCCAGCGGCCCGGGTGCCTTTGCGCAAGGATGAGATCAAGCTCGCGCATCAGCAGGTAATCGGCATCGTCGACGCGATCGCGCATCTCGATGTAGTTTTCCAGCGCCATCGCCGCGATCGCATCGGCGTTCGGCTTGCGCCGGCGTTCGAACTCGGCGAACACGCCGGCGCTGTCGTCCGGCGTAGTCTCGAGCAGTTCGGCCAGTTCGACCGCATCCTCGAAACCCGAATTCATGCCCTGGCCGTGGAACGGGACGATTGCATGCGACGCGTCGCCGAGCAACAAGGCACGCCCGTCGAGATGCCAGCGATCGAGATACAGGGTGCCGAGCAGTCCGGTCGGATTGCCTGTGTAGTCCTTTTCGAGGTCGGGCATCAGTGGCACGGCGTCGGCGAAATCACGCTCGAAGAATGCCCGCGCCTGGGCCGCGGTCGCGATCGATTCGAGGCTCGGCGCTCCGGTGTTGGGCAGGAACAGGGTGACCGTGAAGCTCCCTTCCGCATTCGGCAGGGCGATGCACATGTAGTTGCCGCGCGGCCAGATGTGCAGCGCATGCGGTTCCATTGCATAACGCTCGCCGCGGGCGCGCGCCTGGCTCAGGTCGGCCGGCAGCATGCCGGGCGGGAAATCGCCGAGCGCCGGAATCTCGAGTTCTTTGTAGCCATGCCCGAGCGGCTCGAAGCGTTCGCCAAGGTCGGTCTCCCGGGCCATGGCCGAGCGCAGCGCCGAACCGGCACCGTCGGTGCCGAGCACGATGCCGGCCTGACAGGCGCGCGACGATTCGTCCTCGCTGCGAAAGTGCAGCGTCGAAGTCTTCCAGTCGACGGCGTCGAGACGCTGGTCGAAATGGATCGTGGCACCGGCCGTTTCGGCCGCGTCGAGCAGGGCCATGTTGAGGGCGCCGCGACTGACCGACCAGATCACTTCCGAATCGTCGCGCCCATAGCGCTGCAGATTGGTATGGCCGGCGAGGTCATGGACCATGCGACCGCGCATCATCACGGCGATCGGCTGCATGCGCGCCTGCATGCCGGCGATGCGCAGGCCATGCCAGCCGCGTTCGGCCAGGGCCAGGTTGATGGATCGCCCGCCAAGGAACCCGGCCTTGCGCGGATCGGGGCGACGTTCGAAGGCGGTCACCTTGAAGCCGCGCTGGGCGAGCAGGGTGGCGAGCAGGGCGCCGACCAGGCCGGCGCCGACGATCGTGATGGGTGCGGACTTCATCGCAGGCTCAGCGCTTGTCGCGCCAGCGGGCAACCGATTCGACGAGTCGTCGGCAGTCCATGTGGCGGTTGTAGAGCGGGGTCGGTGCGGCGCGGATGACGTCGGGCTCGCGCCAGTCGACCACGATGGCGTCGTTTTGCAGATGCTCGAAGAGCTGGCGACCCGATTCGCGCGGGCCCTTGACCCGCAGCGAGAGCTGGCAGCCGCGCCTTGAGGGCTCGGTTGGCGTGGCGATCTCGAGGACATCGGCGACGCGTTCGTGGATCAGCCATTCCAGGTAGCCGGTCAGGGCCTGCGACTTCCGCCGCAGCCTGGCGAATCCGGCGCGCTGGAAGACCTGCAACGAGATGCGCAAAGGTGCGAGGGCGAGGATCGGCGGATTCGACAGTTGCCAGCCATCCGCGCCGGGAGTCGGCCGGAATTCGGGCCCCATCTGGAAGCGCGTGGACTTTTCATGGCCCCACCAGCCGGCGAAGCGCGGACGGTCGGTGCGGGCGTGGCGTTCATGGACGAAGGCGCCGGCGACGGCGCCCGGTCCCGAGTTGAGGTATTTGTAGCTGCACCAGACGGCGAAATCACAGTCTGAATCATGCAGGGCGAGGTCGATGTTGCCAACCGCATGAGCCAGGTCGAAGCCGACCATGCAGCCCTGGGCGTGGGCACGCGAGGCGATGGTCTTCAGGTCGAGCGCCTGCCCGGTCAGGTATTGCACGCCCGGCAGCATGACCAGGGCGATGCGCGGGCCATGCTCGTCGATGGCGCGCAGGATCGCGGCATCGGACAAGGTGCCATTGGCCTGGTCGGGCTCGAGCTCGATCAGCGCCGTGGCCGGATCATGGCCATGAAACCGCACCTGCGCCTCGACCGCATAGCGATCGGACGGGAATGCGCTCTTCTCGATCAGGATCGCCGGGCGCTCGGCCGTGGGCCGGTAGAAGCTGACCATGAGCAGGTGCAGGTTGATGCTCAGCGAATTCATCGCGACGACTTCGATCGGTTTGGCGCCGACGATGGCGGCCAGGTCGTCGCGAACGAACTCGTGGTAATCGAGCCAGGGCAGGCGCCCGCGGAAATGCCCCTCGACGGCCAGCTCAGCCCAGTAGTCGAGCTCGTCATTGACCGCCTGGCGCGTTGCGCGCGGCAGCAGACCCAGCGAGTTGCCGCAGAAATAGGCGATTTCGCGACCTTCGTGCTGCGGCATGCAGAACTCGGCGCGGAAATCGGCCAGCGGATCGGCGGCATCGGCGGCGAGCGCCCACTCCTCGCCGGTTTCGTAGCGATGCGCCGTGGTCATTTCAGCGAGGCTGCCACGCTGTCGCAACCGCCGTTGAATTTCGCCGTCCAGTCCCTGGTCGTGGCATCGAGCAGCGGCCGCTGGCAGCGTACCTGGACGGCGATGTTGCCCATCAGGGTGAAGCGGTCGCGGATGTCATAGCGGGTCTTGCCACGCATCACGAAATAGTGGTGGACACCCGCGGTGCTGCCGTCGAGCGCGGCCTCGTAGCCGGTCTGCGCCTTCGACAGCAGCATCTCGTTCTGGGTTGCATCGGCAAAATCGGCGGGCGATTTCAGCTGGCGGGACTTGACCGTGACGCTGGCCGTGTCGTCCGTGCCGGCGGTGGCCGGGTCGGGGACCTGGAAGATGATCGCCTGCGGATTGCCGTCGGATTTCTCCATGATCGCGCTCCAGCCATCGGGCACGCTGAAGCGGATCTTGCCGTCGTTGAGGGTGAAGTCGCTGCCGGATTGCGCATGGGCGCCGGCCGTGGCCAGCAGCAGAAGCAGGGGAAGCCATTTCATCGGATCACTCCGTATCGTCGTTCGCGAAGCGCGAGTAGGGAAGGTTGAGCCACTCGAGGGCGGTGCCATGGTAGAGGCGGGCCTGCTCGGGACCGCTCAGCCTGAGCGCGGCAATGCCGCTTCCGGGTTCCTGCTCGCCGAGCGGGAACGGATAGTCGGTGCCGAGCATGACCGTGTCGACGCCGGCGACATCGAGCAGGTAGCGCAGGGCGGCGTCGTCGTGCACGCAGGAATCGAAATAGATGCGACCGAAATATTCCCGCGGATTGCGCGAATTGTCGGTGGCGACGAGGTCGGGGCGCATGCGGAAGCCATGTTCGATGCGTCCGATCGAGTATGGAAACGACCCGCCGCCGTGGGCGAAACACACACGCAGCTTGGGCAGGCGCTCGAGCACGCCGCCAAAGATCAGGCAACAGGCTGCGCGCGCCTGCTCGGCCGGCATGCCGACCAGCCAGGGCAGCCAGTACTTGGGCATGGTTTCCTTGCCCATCATGTCCCACGGGTGGACCAGGATCGCCGCACCGAGATCGGCGGCGGCCTCGAAGAACGGAAACAGCTCCGGCGCATCGAGGTTCCACTCCTCGATATGCGAGCCGATCTGCACGGCAGAGAGACCCAACTGGTCGACGCAGCGCTCCAGTTCCTGGATGGCGAGTGTCGGCGACTGCAGGGGCACCGTGCCAATCCCGGCATAGTTGCGCGGATAGCGCCGGCAGATCTCGGCGGTGTGGTCGTTCAGGTATCGATGCAGTTCGAGTGCCTGGCTCGGCTTGGCCCAGTAGCTGAACATGACCGGTACGGTCGAAACGACCTGCACGTCGACCGCATATTTCGCGTAGTCGGCGATGCGAACCTCGGGATCGAAGGCGTTCGACCAGATTTCACGGAAGAACTTGCCATCCTTGTAGATTCGATGGCGACCGTCGGTATTGACCACGATCGGGAAGCGGTCGTCGCGGTATTTTTCGGCGAGGTTGGGCCAGTTCTCGGGCAGGATGTGGGCGTGGGTGTCGATCTTGAGCATTCGCGCAGTTTAAGGAGGGTCTGATCAAGTAGCAAAGTCGTCACGACGCCTGCCTGCGCGCAGCTCTTTGTTGCGCCGCCTTGAAGGACGGCCAGTCTGTCTGCGGCGACGCGTCGCGATCTGCACACAGGCAGGCGTCGTGACGACTTTGCTACTTGATCAGACCCTCCTTAACCCGCCGCGCGGGGCCCGGGCAGGAACCTGGTCGCTTTCGCAGGTGGCCGGCCGCATCGGGTGGACCGCGCCAGTGCCGGTGCCGATGTCCGCAGCGCGTCGTCTTGGTCGCGGACTCCGGTAGTCCGGATTTCCTGGCTCAGGCGTACTTGTCCGGCGCCGGGTTGAGATGGCCGCAGGAATCGCAGGTGCGCGCCTCGGTCGAACGGTAGAAGCGGTCGAAAACCGCCGGAAAGTCGGTCTCGATGTTGCCGAGGGTGAAGAATTCCTCATACAGCTTGTGGTTGCAGCGCTCGCAGTACCAGAGCAGGCCATCCTTCTCGTCGGCGAGACGCTTGCGCTCGATGACCAGACCGACCGAACCGGCCGCGCGCTGCGGCGAGTGCGGCACGCGCGGCGGCAGGTAGAACATCTCACCGGCCCTGATCGGGATGTCCCGTGGCCGGCCCTCCTCCTGCACCCTGAGCACCATGTCGCCCTCGAGTTGGTAGAAGAATTCCGGACCTTCGTCCCAGTGGTAGTCGGTGCGGACGTTCGGGCCACCGACAATCATCACGAAGAAGTCGCCGTCGACGATGCACTTGTTGCCGACCGGTGGCTTGAGCAGATGACGGTTGTCGTCTATCCATTGCTGCAGGTTGAAGGCGGGGGTAAGCATGGCGCTCTCGACGGGTGCCCGTAGGATGGAGCGGAATGCTAACGGATAAAGCGCGTTGCGTCCGCCGCATCGGGCAGGAAGCAATGTTCGCTGCGGCCGAACCAGCGGTAGCGATGGCGCGCGATCCAGCGGTACAGCGCATCGCGCAGGGGCGCCGGGACGATCCAGGCGACCCAGGCCAGCCGCCACGGCCAGCCGAGTGCGTGGGCGACCCGCAGCACCGCCGCCGATTCGGTCCAGGCCCGGGCATCGTCGACCAGGACGAAGGATTCCGGATCGATGGCATCGATGCCAGCCTTGTCGAGCAGCGCGCGACCGGCCTCCGACTGGGTCGTCGCGAACCGCAGTCTGCGCCGGTGGTCGTGGCGAAGCAGGAACTGGACCGAGCCGCTGCAGAGCAGGCAATGGGCGTCGAAGACGACGATCATGCCGGCTGCCCGGGGGCGTCGAGTTCCAGATAGCCCGAATAGGCGACCAGCGCGCCGAATCCGGGCATCCGGGCCCCGACATCGAAGCAGAAACGGCCCCCGTCGCCGCGTTCCAGCGCCCAGACCTCCGGGAACCAGCGCCGCGGCCAGGGCAGGCCAAGCACGCGGATCGATTGCAGGCGCATCGAGAGTTTGCCCGCGTCGGCTGCCAGGCTGAAGGCCAGCGTAGCCAGGCCGAGACGCTCGCGCAGTTGTCCGTCCGCGGTTGCATCGAGCCGCGACCGCATCGTCCGCGAGGAGAACCGTCTCGTCCAGATTTCCCGTGCCGGGCTTGCTTCGAGCTCGAAGGCGAACGGCGCCTCGCTCACGGCGCGCGGCAGTCGCAGCAGCGCGCAGACGATGCGCCCGAACAGGCTCTCGGCGCCGTGGACCGTGCAGCGACCGCGCAGGCGATGGTGGCCCCGCAGGCTGTGGAAGCGACGGAGCGGATCGTCGAGCGCGGCAAATTCATTGCCGAGGATCTGGCGGTAGAGAGTATCGGCGCTCACCGACTCACGACGGATCGGCGACCACCGCGATGCATTTGAGCTCGATCGCGATCGGCGTCGGCAGGGCGCTGATGCCGAGCGTCGTGCGGCACGGCTGGGCATCGCTGAAGTACTCGGCGTAGACGCGATTGTAGGTGGCGAAATCGCGCTGCATGTCGGTCAGGAACACGGTGACATCGACCAGGTCCTGCCAGCGTGCGCCGCTGGCCTCCAGCACCGCCTGGACATTGGCGAACACCTGCCGGCACTGCGCCTCGATGTCGTAGCTGAGCAAGCGACCATCGGCATCGAACACGTTTCCCGGAACGCCGTTGTCCCTGGGCCGGCGTGGCCCCACCCCGGACAGGAACAGCAGGTTGCCGACCCGGCGTGCATGAGGATAGGCGCCGACCGCGCCGGGCGCCGCCGCGGCATGGACGATTCCGCTCATGGCGTCTTGCCGACGGCGCCGACCACGATCTGCTGGCGATGGCGTGGCTGGTTGGACAGATCGCGGGCCAGGATTTCGTACTTGCCCGGGCGCAGCCACAAGTCAGTCACCGGATACGGGTCGATGCTCTGGCGGACCTTGTCGCCATAGGCGGCGATGCGTCCCTTGAACTCGATGACCGCCCGATCGGCCGGAACGGCCTCGTCGGGTTCGCCGACGGGCCGGGCCTCGATCATGCAGGGATACTGTTCGTCGCACATGCGGCCGCTGACCTCGAAGGCAACGCGCAGGCCACCCAGTGCCAGCCAGGTCGGTCGGCCGTGCTCAAGGGTCTCTTCCGGAAAGAGCACGCTGATGTCGTAGGCCTTGGGCTTCAACGACCAGGGCTGGCCATCCTTGTCGACGAAGGCGATGGGTTGTTTCGGTGCCAGCCTGCTCACGGCTTCGCGGTAGTAGGGGTGATCGCTGGCCTGCTTGTCGTGCGGTATCAGCATGGTCTGCTCGACGGTCAGCGGATCGATGTCGGTCATGCGCGAGAAATGCTGGGCCATGGCCGATCCACCGAGGTATTTGCCATGCTCTTGTATGTGCGCATAACCGGCATTCACCACGAGGCGCGCCTCGGGGTGCTTGTCGAACACCCCCCGCTTGAGGTTGCGGGCCTGCTCGGTCTCGCGTGCGTCGCCGGTGGCGTCCGACAGCGCTTCGTAGGCGACCACGCGATAGCCGAGCCGGAGCGCCTCATTCACCATGTCCGCATAGACCGGCTCCTCGGTGTAGAACCCGGTCTCCGAAACCACATGGCCGCGCTTCGCCAGCGCCTCCATGTCGGCCTCGTACAGGGTTTCGGCGGCGAACGTGTCGAAGCCTTCCTCGCGCAGGCGGGCGAGCATCTGCACGGTCAGCGTGCGCGTCAGCGGGTAGCTGTGGTTCTCGTTGAAGAAGACGGCCCGGCGGCCTTTGGCCAGACGCGCGATCGCGTCGACAGCGGGTACGGCCTTGTAGGCCGGATCCTGCAAGGGCGATGGTGCATCGTCCTTGGCGGCCTTCTGCACGATCGAGAAGCTGTTGCGTGCACCGGCGTAGTCGCCGACCCAGGTCTGGTACCAGCTCAGGTACTGGTTGAAGATGACGCGGAACGAAAAGTCGGTGCTGCTGGCATAGGCATCGCGCATGAAGAGGTATTGCGCCAGCAGTCCGCTGCGGGTCTTGGCTTCGGCCATGATGCTCTCGGATTTTTCCACCGCAGCGCGCTGCTGGTGCACGTTGGCGCCGCCGCCAGTAGTGGTCTTGTCGTCTGCGCTGGCGCTCGCTGCCAGCAGCAGTGCCGCCAGTGCGGCGAGCGGAACGCGTGTCGCCGACCAGACGGTTGGGGCTGCCGCCTTGATGCCATGATTGGGCTGCTTCATGTTCGGTTCTCCAATGGGCATGCGGAACGGGCAGCTTGCAGTCGCCCGTTCAGCCGTGTTCGATGCACAGGTTCTTCGGCTCGGTGAAGAAGCGCAGCGCATCGACGCCGCCCTCCCTGCCCAGGCCGGATTTCTTCACTCCGCCGAACGGAGTGCGCAGGTCGCGCGCCATCCAGCAGTTGACCCAGACGATGCCGAAATCGAGCCGGGCCGAGACGCGGTGCGCGCGGCCGAGGTCGGTCGTCCACAGCGACGCCGCAAGGCCGTAGTCGGAGTCATTGGCGATCCGGATCGCTTCCTCGTCGTCGTCGAACGGGATGAGGCTGACAACCGGGCCGAATATTTCCTGCTGGTTGGTCGCGCAGCGCGAGGAAAGGCCTTCGATTACGGTCGGCTCGACGAACCATCCCCGCGCGCAGCGTCCGCCGACATGGGCGATGCCGCCACCGCACAGAATCCTTCCGCCCTCGTCGCGGGCGCGCTGGATGGCGCCGACGACCTTGTCGAAGTGTTCCGCGGAAACCAGCGCGCCGAGATCGCTCGCGTCATCCTGCGGGTCGCCGACCCGCAATGCGCGCACGGCATCAAGGTAGCGCTCCCGGAACGATTCATAGATCGAGCGCTGAACCAGCAGCCGCGATCCGCACAGGCAGATTTCGCCCTGGTTGGCGAAGCCCGAGCGCACGATGGTGGCCAGATTTGCATCACTGAAATCGAAATCGGCGAATACGATGGCCGGGTTCTTGCCGCCCATTTCCAGCGACAGTTTCTTGAACATGGGCGCCGCCGTCGTGGCGATGGCCGCGCCGGTGCGCGTGCTGCCGGTGAACGAAATGGCCTTGACCCCGGGATGCTCGACGAGGGCCTGTCCGACTTCGCCGCCATGGCCGTGGACGATGTTGAGAACGCCGGCCGGAAATCCTGCGACGGCGGCAAGCTCGCCGAGTCGCGCCGCCGTGCATGGGGTGATCTCCGAGGGTTTGGCGACGACCGTATTGCCAGCGGCCAGGGCCGGCGCGATCTTCCAGGTGAACAGGTAGAGCGGCAGATTCCACGGCGAGATGCAGCCGACCACGCCCAGTGGCTGGCGCAGGGTGATGTTAGTGGCCTGGGCGTTGCCGACATGGGTTTCGCTGGCCCATTGCGTGATTGCCGCCGCGAAGAAACGAAGATTGGCGACCGCTCTCGGAATATCGACCCGACGGGCCAGCGCGACCGGCTTGCCGCTGTCGCGTGATTCGAGCGCGGCCAGCGCGTCGATCTCCGTTTCGAGCAGGTCGGCCAGGCAGCTCATGAGGCGCGCACGATCGTCGACCGGCGTCTCGGCCCAGGCCCGCGCAGCCTTGCTGGCGGCGTCGACAGCCGCTTCCACATCGGCCGCGGTGGAGGCTGGACAACGCGCGAAGACCTGGCCGGTGGCCGGCTCGAAGACATCGAGGTAACGGCCAGTAGCGGGATCCCGCGCCTGGCCATCGATCATGTTGGAAAGCTGGAAGGGTTCGCTCATGAGCCAAGCTTAGCGATTTCGGCCGTACACGGGGCAATGGCGTTTACCGCGGCGGTCTGCGGACGGCGCAGTGCGGATGCGCCGTCGCGGAGATGCCGATACCGGCTACTTCACGCTTTCGGTGAGACCACGACGCTCGAGCAGGGGCTTGACGTCCGGCTCTCCGCCGCTGAAGTTGCGGAACAGGGCGAGGGCGTCGTCGGAGCCGCCGCGCGACAGCAGGGTGTCGCGGAAATGGTCGCCGTTGGCGCGGGTCAGGCCACCGTGCGCCTTGAACCACTCGACGCTGTCGGCGTCGAGCACCTCGCTCCAGATGTAGGCGTAGTAGCCGGCCGAGTAGCCGCCCATGATGTGCGAGAAATAGGTCGTCCGGTAGCGCGGCGGCACTGGGGCGAAGTCGACTCCGGCGCGCTTGAGCGCGGCGGCCTCGAAGGCCAGCACGCCATCGGCAGAGGGTGCCTGGGCCGCCGTGATCTGGTGCCAGGCCTGGTCGAGCAGGGCCGCGCCGAGATACTCGGTGGTGGCGAAGCCCTGGTTGAATTTCTCCGAGGCCTTGACCTTGTCGAGCAGGGCCTGCGGCAACGGTTCGCCGGTCTTGTAGTGCTTCGCGTAGTTCTTCAGCACCTCGGGCCAGGCCGCCCACATCTCGTTGACCTGGGACGGATACTCGACGAAGTCGCGCGGCACCGAGGTGCCGGCGAAGCGCGGGTACTTCACGTGCGAGAACATGCCGTGCAGGGCATGCCCGAATTCGTGGAAGGCGGTGGTCACTTCCTCGTAGGTCATCAAGGTCGGTTCGCCGTCGGCCGGCTTCGGGATATTGAGGTGGTTGGCGATGACCGGACTGGTGCCGAGCAGGGTCGATTGCGGCACATAGGCGTTGGCCCAGGCACCGCCACGCTTGTTGCTGCGCGCGTAGTAATCGACCAGGAACAGGGCCAGATGGCTTCCGTCCTCGTTGAATACCTCGAACACGCGGATATCCGGCAGGTAGACCGGCAGGTCCTTGCGTTCCTTGAAGGTAATGCCATAGAGCTTGTTGGCGGCGTAGAAGACGCCGTTGCGCAACACATTGTCCATCTCGAAATACGGACGAAGCTGCTCTTCGTCGAGGTCGAACTTCTGCTTGCGGACCTTTTCGGTATAGAAGGCCCAGTCGGCCGCCGATACCTGGAACTTGCCGCCCTCGGCATCGATGATCTTCTGGATGTCGGCCGCCTCGGCACGGGCGTTGGCCACCGCCGGCGGCGCCAGCTGGGCCAGCAGCTTGTTGACCGCCTCCACACTGCCTGCCGTTTCGTCGGCAAGCACATAGGCCGCATGGTTGGCATAGCCCAGCATGGCGGCGCGCTCGGCGCGCAGCTTGACCATGGCGGCGACCACGGCCCGATTGTCGAATTCTCCGCCCTTGCTGGCCCGATTGAGCGAGGCGTTCATGATGCGCTGGCGCAGCTCGCGATTTTTCAGCGAGGCGAGCGCGGGCTGGCCGCTCGTGTTCTTCAGCGGAATGACGAATTTGCCATCGAGGTTGCGGCTCTTCGCGGCGGCGCTCGCCGCGCCGATGGCGTCTTCGCTCAATCCGTCAAGCTGATCTCTGCTGTCGACGACGACCGCGTCGGCATTGGTTTCCTTGAGCAGGTTCTGGCTGAAGCGCGTCGACAGCGTGGCCATCTCGGCGTTGATCGCCTTCAGCCGCGTCTTGTCGGCGTCGCCGAGCTTGGCGCCGGCGCGCACGAAGTCGGTGTAGTAGCGTTCCACCAGGCGCCTTGATTCGGCATCGAGGTCCAGAGCATCGCGCTTGTCGTAGATCGACTGGATTCGGGCGAACAGCTTGCCGTTGAGCAGGATCAGGTCATTGTGCGCGGAAAGCTTGGGCGCCATCTCCGCCTGCACCTTCTGCATGGCTTCATTGGTGTTGGTCCCGGCCAGGGCGAAGAAGACCCGCGAGACGCGTTCGAGCAACAGGCCGCTGCGCTCCATGGCGACGATCGTGTTTTCGAACGTCGCCGGCTCGTCGCTGTTGGCAATCGCATCGATCTCGGCCCGGTTCTCGGCCATGCCCTTTTCGAACGCAGGGACATAGTCGGCATCCTTGATCTTGTCGAACTGCGGGAACTGGTAGGGCAGCGGACTCGGCGCGAAGAAGGGATTGGCTGCCGGGGCGGCATCGACCTTGCCGCTCCCTGGTCGGGTGGTGGCAGGGCCATCAGCGGCGCAGAGCGGGGAAGTCAGGCTGAACGCCAGCGCGAGGGCGCCGGCAAGGGCTGGGCGAAATGCCATCATGGGGTCATCCAGGTTCGACAGGAACGCCGAGGCTAGACGAAACGGCCCGGTAATGCGCGTGACTAAAGTCAGTCGCGGCGCACCCAGGATCCGGCTACAGACGAATGGCCGTGCCGCGGACGACGATGCCGCCCGTGACCGGAATATCGACGCGGATCAGGCTCGGGCGGCCCATGGCCTGGCCCTGGCGGACCTCGATCGATGCCGGGGTCTGGATCAGCCCGGCATCGCGCAGGTAGCCACCGAGCGCGGCGGCTGCGGCACCCGTGGCCGGATCCTCGACGACGCCCCCGACCGGAAACGCATTGCGCGACAGGAACAGGCGATCGCTCTGGCGATGGACCAGCTGCAGGGTGGTCAGATCGTGCTCCAGCATCATGCTGCGCAAGCTTTCGAATGGATAATCGAGTCTGGCCAGACGTTCGCTGTGGGCTGCCGCGAGGACCAGGTGCCAGGCGCCGGCGTAGGCGAGCATCGGGGCAATCGCGGCATCGAGGTCCTTGCGCCGCCATCCCAGGGCGTCGAGGTAGGCCGCGAGCATGCCCTCGTCGACGGCGGCCTGGCGCGGGGCGACCGAGATCAGCGCGGCTTCGCGGATACCACCCTGCTTGCTCGATTGCACCGATACCATGCCGACCGCGGTGGAGAATGCATACGTCGTGTCGCCGTCGGTCTCGCCGAGCAGGACGCCGCTGGCAATGGTGGCATGGCCGCAAAAAGGCACTTCGGCTTGCGGGCTGTAGTAGCGCACGCTGCGTTCGGTCCCGCGCTCTGGTGCGATGAAGGCTGTTTCCGAATAGCCGACTTCGGCGGCGATGCGCTGCATCGTAACCGGATCCGGCAGTTGCGCGCCGACCCAGACGCCGGCGGGATTGCCGCCTTCGCCATTCGTCGAAAATGCGCTGAGGCGGTGAAGCGTTCCATCCGACATGGCCAGCTCCGTTGTTCGAGAGCCCATGCATGGGGTTGGCCTGGTCGCGATCAAGAGTCCAGTCGAGGCTGCCGGTCCGTGGGATCGGGCGTGCCAGTTGGTCGAAGGGCCGATCAGGCCGCGCTCGAGCGCGCCTTTCGAGTGAGGATCTCGCGCTCGATGCCGAGATAGACGGGACTGCCGCGCTGACCACTCATGATCAGCTCCCAGAGGCGGACATCGAGTTCGTCGTCGTCGACGGCATTGATCGGGCAGGTCGGGATCGTCGGGGCGCGCGCTGCGCGATCGATGGGAATGACATTGCTCATGGTGGAGACATCCTGGTTGGACAGGATCGAGTCAGCATCAAGCGTGCCAGTCGCCGCGGATCGCGCCGGAAAATGCAATGGATTCAGAGGTGTAGGTTGCAATCAAAAGCCCGGCAACGGGCCTGGGCCACGGCTGGGCTGCCAGTAGTTGACGAATTGCGCGCCGGCGACCGCTGCCCTGCGGCCGCCGCCGCAGCGCGGGATCCCGCCATGCCGCCGCGCGCGGTTGGACCGGATCCCCCGCAGCGTGCCAGCATGCGCAGCTTTCCCGAGCCCATGCGGTGGCCCGGGATGCACGTGACAGGGCTGCGATGACGATGCGATTGAACAAGTACATCAGCGAGTGCGGGCACTGTTCGCGGCGCGAGGCCGATCGGCTCATCGCCGCGCGCAAGGTCAGCCTGAACGGCGAGGTGGCGCGCATCGGCGACACCTGGGCCGAGGGCGACGAGGTGCGCGTGGATGGCCAGCCGCTGCGCGCGCGCTCGGCCGCTACCGGCGCGCGCAAGCATGTCTATATTGCGCTGTACAAGCCGGTCGGCATTACCTGCACCACGGAAACCTCGGTCAAGGGCAACATCGTCGATTTCGTCGATCATGCGCAGCGCATCTTTCCGATCGGGCGCCTCGACAAGGATTCCGAGGGGCTGATCCTGCTGACCAGCAACGGCGACATCGTCAACGAGTTGCTGCGATCGGAAAACAACCACGAAAAGGAATACCTCGTTGGCGTCAATCGGGCCGTCACCGACGAGTTCCTGTCCGGCATGGCGCGCGGCGTGCGCATCCACGGGCAGATGACCAAGCCCTGCCGGACGCAGAAGATCGCGCGTTTCGGCTTCCGCATCGTGCTGACCCAGGGCCTGAATCGCCAGATCCGCCTGATGGCAGCCGCATTCGGATATCGGGTCAAGCAGTTGTGCCGGGTCCGCATCGTCAATATCAAGCTCGGCAACCTGCGCGTGGGCCAATGGCGCAATCTGAGCGACGCGGAACTGCGCGGACTGCTGCCGCAGCGCAGCGAATGGTAGTCAGCCACCCGACCGCAGCCAGGCGACCGCCCCGGCACCGGCCGTGAACCCGCTGGCCAGGCAGGCGGTCAGCAGATAGCCGCCGGTCGGCGCTTCCCAGTCGAGCATCTCGCCGGCGCAAAAGACGCCCGGAAAGTCGCGCACCATCAGATTCTCATCGAGCGCCTCGAGTCGCACGCCACCGGCACTGCTGATCGCCTCGGCCAGCGGCCGCGGTCGTTGCAGGCGGATCGGCAGCGCCTTGATCGCAGCGGCCAGTTTCGCCGCATCGGAGAATTCCGCGGCGGGCAGGACCTCGTGCAACAACGCAGCCTTGGCCCCATCGATACCTGCATTGCGGTGCAGGTGCTTGGCCATCGAATGACGGCCGCGTGGCCGCGACAGGTCGCGGCGCAGCCGCGCTTCGTCGCGGCCCGGGACCAGATCGAGATGGATCGTGGCCGAGCCGTTCGCTGCG
This sequence comes from Dokdonella immobilis, assembly GCF_900115085.1. Classification (GTDB taxonomy): domain Bacteria; phylum Pseudomonadota; class Gammaproteobacteria; order Xanthomonadales; family Rhodanobacteraceae; genus Dokdonella; species Dokdonella immobilis. The sequence goes on from NZ_FOVF01000023.1 coordinate 54,320, forward strand.
ATCGCATCGCGTGCATCGGCGGAGAGCGCGTAGACCAGGCTGCCCTCGACGCCGTTTTCGGTGAGCACGAATTCGCCCTGGCGTTTCTCGTGCCGGCCATCCGCCGTGACCCAGCCAATCGCGACCGGCTTGATCGGCGCGCCGGCATGGCGCGTGCGCAGGAACGGACTCCAGGCGACATCGAAGCCGCAGTTCGAGGCCTGCAGCGGCGCCAGATCGAGACCGCGCTGCTCAAGCACCGGAACCCAGCTGCCGTCCGAGCCGAGCACGGGCCAGCTGCCGCCACCGAGGGCGAGGATGACCGCATCGGCATGGACCCGCGTTTCACCGCTGGCGCCTTCGAAGCGCAGTTCACCATCGGCGGCCCAGCCCAGCCAGCGCGAGTGGACATGGAAATGCACGCCGTCGGCGCGCAGACGACGCACCCATCCGCGCAAAAGGGGAGCCGCCTTGAGGTCGCGAGGAAACACGCGTTGCGAACTTCCGACAAAGGTCTCGATACCGAGTCCCGCGGCCCAGGCCCGCACTGCTTCGGGACCGAACCGGCGCAGCCAGTCGGCGACAATGCCCTGACGCGCGCCGAACCGTCCGGCAAAGGCTTCGAACGTTTCGGCGTGGGTGAGGTTCAGGCCGCCCTTGCCGGCAATCAGGAATTTCCGACCGACTGAACCCATGCGCTCGTGCAGGTCGACGCGCAGGCCGGCGCGTGCCACGCACTCGGCCGCCATCAGACCGGCCGGGCCACCACCAATCACGACTACGCGTCTTGCATGCGGGTTGTTCATGCGCGGATGGTCGCATGCCTCGCCGGGGCCAGGGAGTCGGCTGTTCAGGGGCGGCCCCCGGAATGCGATACTGGCCCCGGCTTCCCGGTCGATATCGCGGGGCAGTCCAGCGCTCCCGCTCCCACCCTTGCCGGTCAACGTCGAATGAATGCAACCCTGGTCATCATCCTCGTCACGTGCGCGATCTCGTTTCTCGCATTCCGGAACGAAAAGCTCATCAGTGACCTGATCCTGTGGCCACCGGCGATCAGTCGCGGCAAGCAGTATTACCGGCTGCTCAGCTACGGCTTCATCCACGCCGACGGCACGCATCTGCTGTTCAACATGATCACGTTGTACTTCTTCGGCCGGCTGATCGAGCAGTTCATGGCCAGCTACATCGGAACGCTCGGCTTCGTCGCGTTCTACCTGTCTGCGATCGTCGTCTCGATCCTGCCGACCTACGTCAAGAACGTCGGCAACCCCGCCTACCGCAGCCTCGGCGCCTCGGGCGCCGTTTCCGCGGTGCTGTTCGCCTTCGTCCTGCTGCAGCCCTGGGCGACGATCCTGATCTTCTTCGTGCCGTGCCCGGCAATCATCTATGCGGTTCTCTATGTCGGCTATTCGATCTACATGGATCGAAAGGGCAGCGACAACATCAACCACAGTGCGCACCTCTGGGGTGCGGCGTATGGCGTGCTGTTCCTGCTGGCCATGGAGCCGAGGATATTCGGGGTGTTCCTCGCCCAGTTGACTGGTTCGCGAGGCTAGCCCGCGGTCAGGGCCGGGATTCGAAGCCGTTGGCGAGGATGAAGTCGGTCTGAAGGCGGGGTGCGCCGAGCATGATCCAGTCGAAGATGAGGGCCTGTTCGGCCAGCGGCAACGCGGTGCGGCCGCGCGGCATGCGCAGGCCGAAGTTCGGTACCTCGCAATTGATCTTCTCGAACAGCACGCTGTCCAGCGGCTGGCCCGGAACGACCAGGTAGCGGCCTGGCTGTTCGTTCGACGGGCCGTTTACGAGGTTGTCGTAGGAAAACTCCGGATCGAGGTCGAGATCGCCCGAGGGCGAGCCGCCGTGGTCGACATGGCAGTTCGAACAGCGGTTGTTGAAGACCTCCTGGATATCGAGGGAGTAGTCGATGTTCCAGGTGATCGGGATGCTGGCGATGCTGTCGCAGCCGCTCGCGGCCGAAACCGGCGTGCTCGCCCATGCCAGTGCCAAGGCGATCAGGACCGTTGCTGCAGCGCTGGTCGGTGTGGTCGGGCGCCGTGTGCGCAGGGTTCGCGTGATCAAGACTGCATGAAGCCCAGGTTGTTGGTCGGGAAGTTGGGCAGGTTCGGAAAGATCGTGTTGAGGTCGGTGGTCGAGGTGACGCCCATCCAGCGGGCCAGGGTCGCGGCCATCTGGTCGACGCTGATCGAGGGAATGAATTGACCGCGACTGAGGCTGACCGGTCCGTTGAGGGTCTGGTCCGGGAACTCGCCGTACAGCTTGCCGCCATTGACGGCGCCGCCCATGACCATGCTGACCGAGCCCCAGGCATGATCAGAGCCATTGCCGTTGGTCGACAGCGTGCGCGCGAAATCGCTCATCGTGAAGGCGGTGACCTGGCTTTGTGCGCCGATCTCACCCAGTGCAGTCCAGAACGCACCCATGGCCTGCGAGACCCGCATCAGCAGGTTGGCATGGCCGTTGGTCCCGGCGCTCATGAGGTTGTCGTGCATGTCGAAGCCGCCAAGGCGCACGTAGTAGATCTGCCGCGAGTGCTGGACGTTGAACGAGGTGTCACGCGAGAGCTTGATCATGCGCGCGACCATCTTCAGCTGGTTCGACAGCGATTCGTTGGGGAAGGCGACATTGAAGACATTGGAGGCGGCAATACCGCCGTCGGCCAGTCCCGAATTGAGCAGGTTGTAGAGGTCGCGCGAACGCTGGAACACGTTGCGGTACTCGTCCTGGTACGGCGATACATACGTCGCATCGAGCAACTGCTGCAACGCGCCGCGACGGGCCGCACCTTCGGTGCTGGTGCCGGTCATGCCGGAGAGGCCGGAGAGGCCGCTCGATGACAACTGATACGGGAATGTCGAAGCGCCGACCTCGAAGCGGTTGCCTCCGCCGATCGAGATGCACGGTGACAGGAGCTGGTTGAGATTGCTGGTGCGCACGAGGTCGGCGACCTGGCCGCCCCAGCCGCGCGCACTGGCCGTGGTGCGGGCAATGTGCCAGAGGTTTTCCTGGTCACTGTGCGAATACAACTGCGGCGGACGCAGCGAGGGCGTCGAGTTGTACTCAGTTTTGGTAATCGGCTGGATCAGGGTACCGATGTTGCTGAGCAGGGCCAGCTTGCCCTGGGTATAGAGCGTGCGCAGGCCCGGAATGGATCCCTGGTTGATCGTGCTCGGATGGAGTGCGTAGCTGCCGCTGACGTCGGAGATCTGCATCGGCGTCAGCTGGGAACGGTCGATGGCCAGGCCGCCGGGATTCGAGCCGGCGTTGTAGACCCCGCTGCGCGAGGCGGCATAGACGTCGTAACGCGCCTGATCGTAGGGCATCAGGAGGTTCCAGGCGTCGTTGCCGCCGGCGAAATAGATGCACACCAGGGCCCGGTAGCCCGGCACCGTGGTCTGGGCAAGCGCGCTGCTGATCATGTTCAGCTGCGGCAGCAGGGTCGATGCGCCGCCGGCGCAGATTGCGCAGGAAAGCTGGCGCAGGAAGTTTCTACGTGAAGTCGATTCGCCGCTCATGTTCGTGGCCTCAGCGCTGCACTGCGTATTCGGGGGAGAGCGCGGTCACATAGACCACGGTGCGTGCCTTGTCGATCGCCGAGGCACCGTCCATGAAGATCAGCATGTTGCGCAGGACGTTCTGCATGTTGGTCGTCATGCTGCCGTACATCATGCGCCTGTTCACTTCCGCGACCATGGCCGTCGGGTCGCTGGCCAGGGCCACCAGGGGAGCCAGATTGAGCAGCGGCCGGTTGCTCGGCGGACTCGACATGCCGACATAGCTGTTCCAGCTGTAGGTGTAATAGCTGTTCGACATCGAGGTCAGCGTGCTTTCATTGAGGGTCTGGAACTCGGGCGAATACAGACCCGCATCGGCGATCGCGCCGGGCTGCTGGTAGTCCGGTTCGAAGAAGTTGAACACGGTGTCGGCGCCGAGCGGGCGCTGACCGAACGTGCCGCTGGGATTGTTCATGCCCATGGCGATATTGCCGTAGGTGTCCGCTGCCGGCATCTGGGCGTCCCAGGCGCGCCACATGGCAGTCAGCCTCAGCATCGGCTCGCGCGGCTTGCCGCCGTTGGCGGTCGGCGCATTGCGGGCTTCGGGGTCCATCAGGACTTGACGGATCACGGCGCTGAGATCGCCGCGCTCGCCGAACCCGTTGTCGAGGAACTTCTGCGCCACGCGCTGGATGTAGGCGGACGATGGGGAACTCGAGGTAAAGCGCTGGATCAGCTGGCGCGAGACGAACGGCGCGATGTTCGGGTGCGCGAACAGCAGGTCGAGGCCGTCGTCGACATCGCTCGGACAATCCTGACCCGCAGGAATCGTGGAACCCCCGATCACCGTCTTGAGCGTGGTGTCGTGCTCCGATTCGATGCACTTCATGCGCAGGTAGGTATTGGTGCCGTTGCTGATCGTGGTCGCGTTGTTGTAGTTGAATCCGGTGAAGACCTTGGCGTACTCGGTGACCACGCTCTGGTTGTAGGTGGGGATCGGCTGGCCGCCATTGAGGATCGGCGTGAAATCGTTGTTGCGTTCGATCAGGCCGACCGTGAACAGCTGCATGACTTCGCGGGCGTAGTTCTCGTCCGGCTGGCGCAAACCGTCCGCGGAGGCTTTGCGATTGCGGAAGTGACTGAGGTATTTGCCCATCGACGGATTCCAGGTCACCTGGTCGAGGAGCTCGCGATAGTTGCCGAAAGCGTTGCGGGCGAGGATGTCCCAGTATTCGCTGACCTGGATCGGCTCACCGCCGAGGGTACTGTTCTGGTCGGAGATGACGAGGATCTGGCTCAGCGCGAAGGCGGCACGCTGGCGCAGCTGGTCACCGCCCGTTGCGGCAGTGTGAAACCAGCGATCGAGTCGATTGTTGTGGCTGACGCCACTCTGGCCGTCCGCCAGCCGCGCCTCGTTGACGGCTTCCATGTAGGGTCGCGCGGCCGTTGCAGGCTTGTTGAATTCCTGGCGCAGCCACTCCGAGTAGCCGATCGCGCGCAGGCGGGCGATTTCGGCCACGGTCGGTCCATAGGTGGCCTGGGTCAGGAACCTGGCCGCTTCGGCATCATTGGCCGGCAGGTCGGTCGGCGCCTCGAAACTGGCGCCGAATATCGGATCGTGCAGGAGGGCGTGGGCATCGCGCACGCCAAGCAGTCCGGCGCAAACGACCAGACCGAGCAGGAAGGTTCTGTACATGGATGATCCCCGGAAGCCGTGCGCACGATACGTCGGAATCGAGCGGCCAATGTGTGATGGCTGTCAACGGATTTTTGTGTATCGCAACATGGCCGGAATCCGAGTCAGGTCCATGCAAGGGTCCACTGTCTTCGTGCCATGCACCATCGTGGTCCTGGGCTTCGAACCGTGCGTTGACGCGTTGCCGTCCCGGGCCTCTTGTCGGCTGGGGAAGAGGGGTCTAGCCTCGCCTCATGCGCGCGCAACGCTTCCGGTCTTCGAATCCAGGCATGGCACGCCTGCCGTGGCTGGCGTGGGCCTGTATCGGCCTCTCGGTGATGTTCTGCATCCGGGAAGCGGCCTTCGCCAGCGTACCGGGCATCGATACGGTGCATTTCCGCACCTACGCGACTGGCCAGGGGCTCTCGCAGGCGACGGCCCGGGTCATGGTCCAGGATCGTGCGGGGTTCATCTGGATTGGAACGCAGGATGGACTCAATCGTTTCGACGGCTACGACTTCCGCGTCTACAAGACCGATCGTGACGACCCCTGGTCGCTCTCGCAGAATCATGTCTGGGCGCTGGCCGCCGATGCCGACGGCAGTCTCTGGGTCGGTACCCAGGCCGGCGGTCTCAATCACTACGATCCCAAGCTCGATCGCTTTTCGGTCTATCGCTCGAAGCCCGGCGACGCACATGCCGTCGGCAGCAATAACGTCACCGCCCTGCTGCTCGACCGCGATGGCCGTCTCTGGGTGGCGAATTCGGCGGGTCGGCTGCAATGGTTCGATCGAGCCGAGCAGAATTTTGACGACACGCCGGTCGGTTTGAACGCCGGTCTGCGCATGGTGCGCAGTCTCCTGCAGGGGCCTGATGGCCGCGTCTGGATCGGCGCCCGCGATGGTCTGTGGAGGATCGAATCCGATGGCACCGACCTGCGCGAGTTCCCCATCGATGGCCGGTCTGCGGATGTATACGCGCTGGCCCAGGGAGGCAACGGCGATATCTGGATCGGAACAGCGGAACAGGGACTCTACCGGGTAAGTGGCGAGGGCGAGGTACTGCAACACTTCCGTCGCGACGACGACCCCTTCTCGAACGGCCTGCATGACAACGAGATTCGCGCCCTGCTCGCGGACCGCGATGGCAAGCTCTGGGTGGCCGGCAATAGCCGCGGACTGGCGCGCTTGGATCCGGCCAGCACGCAGTTCAGTCGCTACGGCCACGATCCGGCGAGGGACTCGAGCATCGCGGGCAATCGGCTGGCGTCCTTGCTGAGGGGGCGCGATGGCGAATTGTTCGTCGGGTCCTGGGCCAACGGGTTCTCGGTGCAGAATCCGCGCACGGAAGTGTTCACACGGGTCGGAAGCGTCGCGGGCGATCCCCGGACCCTGCCGACCCGCCTTGCCATGACTGTCCTGGGCGAGCCCGATGGCACACTCTGGGTCGGTACCCTCGAAGGCGGCGGCCTGGTCCACCTGGATCCGCAGAAGGGCGTCATTGCACGCTACACCCACGATCCCGCGCAGTCCGACTCGCTGTCGAACGACTTCGTGCAGTTCATTACCCGCACCCGCGATGGCAGCCTCTGGATCGCGACCATGGGTGGTGGCCTCAACCGCTTGCGCCCCGGCACGTCGTCGTTCGAACACTTTCGCCATGATCCGGATGACCCGACCAGCCTGGCCGAGGATTCCATCCTGTACCTGTATGAGGATCATGTCGGCACGCTGTGGGTCGGTACCCTGAACCAGGGGCTCGACGAACGCTGCGCGACCTGCTCGGGGTTCAGGCATCACGCCCACAATCCGGCCGACGATGATGACGCAACCAGCATCGGCGGCGATGCCGTCAGCAGCATCGTCGAAACGTCGGGCGCCGACATCTGGCTCGGACATCGTTCGGGGGGACTCGACCGCTACAACCGCGAAACGGGGCGTTTCGAGCATTTCCGTTCCGACCGGCTCAATCCGCGAACGATCGGCGGTGACACGGTTTCGACGCTGGCTGTCGACTCGCGTGGCGAGCTCTGGCTCGGGACCCAGGGCGGGGGCATCAGCCACCTGTTGCCCGGAACCGAAGGGGACCCGCAATTCGAAACCTTCGGCAGCAAGGAAGGGCTGGCTGCCGATGCCGTCGGCGCGATCGTCGAAGATGCACAGGGCAACCTTTGGATCAGCACGACCGTTGGCATCAGTCGCTTCGACCGCAAGCAGCGCAGCTTCCTCAACCTCGGTCCCCATGACGGCACACTGGGCACCGGCTACTGGGTCAATGGTTCGAGCCGACTGCCCGGTGGCCGCATCGTCTTCAGCGGACTCGACGGCATCAGCATCTTCGACCCGCTGCAGGTCCGCATGCCGCCACCGCCTCGGCCGCTGGCAACCCGCCTGCTGCTGCAGAACCTGCCGGTCAAGCTGCGCTGGAGGGATCCGGACTCGCCGCTCGATAAGAGCCTGTGGCTCGGTGGCACGGTGTCCCTGCGCCATGATCACGACAACGTCACATTCGAGTTCGCTGCGTTCGACTTCACCGACCCCGAATCGATCCAGTACAGCTATCGTCTCGACGGCCACGACGAACAATGGATCGAAGCATCGGCTTCGCGGCGGTTCGCAACCTATACCGACCTGCCGGCGGGCAGTTACGGGCTGCGCCTGCGGGCCCGCCACCAGGGCAGTGTGGGGCCTGGCAATGCCTGGACCGGGGAGGAGTTCGTCGTGCCCGTGCGGGTCGCGCCATCACCCTGGCTTTCGCCCATGGCCTTTGGCGGCTACTTCGCTGCGGTCGCACTGATGGTCTGGCTCGGTGGACTGCAGGTCCGCTCGAGCCTGGAGCAACGGGCCCGGGCCCAGGAGGCCATCCGGATCAGCGAGGAACGTCTGAAGATGTCACTGTGGGGCAGCGGCAACGAACTGTGGGACATGGATCTGCAGACCGGGCGCATGCATCGCGACAACAAGCTCCAGCACCTGGCCGCGACCGTCGAGGCCGTGGAAGAAACGGTCGAGGCCTATCTTCCGTTCGTGCACAAGGACGACCTGCCGGCGTTCAATGAGGCGCTGGCCGCGCATTTCCGCGGCGACACCGCCCAGTTCGAAGCCAGCTACCGGACCCTGGACCGCAAGCACGAATGGGTCTGGATCCTGACCCGGGGTCGCATCGTCGAGCGCGATGCGAAGGGGCATGGGCTGCGCATGGCAGGGACCACCCATGACATCAGTGCACTCAAGCATGCCGAAGATGCGCTGCGCAGGCTCAACGAGGAACTCGAGCTGCGCGTCGACCGGCGCACATCGGACTTGCGCGCGACCAATCTCGAATTGCAGGAGACCCTGGACCGCCTGACCCTGACCCAGCGCCAGTTGCTGGAAGCGGAAAAGCTCGCTTCGCTCGGTGGCCTGGTTGCCGGCATCGCCCACGAAATCAATACGCCCCTCGGCGTGAGCGTCACTGCGGCCTCGCACCTTGTCGAGGAAGCCTCGCACCTGTCCCGGATGAACGAGCGTGGTGAGCTCAAGCGCAGTGATCTGGATCGCTTCGAGCGTGCCGCGCGCGAGGGATCGGAACTGATCCTGCGCAATCTCAAGCGCGCCGACCGGCTGGTTCGCAGCTTCAAGCAGGTTGCGGTCGATCAGACCAACGAGGATCGACGCGTCGTCGACCTGGCCGCGTGCATCAACGAAATCCTGACCACGCTGGGCCCGGCGCTGAGGAAGACGCCGCACAAGGTCGAGATCGTCTGCGCAGCGCCGGTGGTTTGCGAAACCGCGCCGGGTGCGCTCTATCAGATCATCAGCAACCTGGTCATGAATTCCTTGATGCACGCCTTCGCAGACGGTCAGGCCGGCCTGATCCGGATCGAGGTTTCGCGTGCCGGGGAAAGTGCCGTGGTCGACTATCGCGATGACGGCAGTGGCATGGACGAGGCGGCGCGGGCGCGAATCTTCGACCCCTTCTTCACGACCCGGCGCGGCCAGGGCGGGTCGGGTCTGGGCATGCACATCGTCTACAACCTGGTGACCCAGGTGCTCGGCGGCAGCATCGTCGTCGACAGCGCTCCGGGCAAGGGTTTCCAGGCCTGCATGATCTTCGAGCTTGAACGGACCGGCGCCGCCGGCAGCGTCGGTCAGGCGTCGGGCTAGGGCCGTTCCGGCCAGCCTGGGGCGACCTTTGCCGCGCGAACCCTTCGGCCAGGCGAGGTCTGTGTCGCTCGATCGAATTTGTCCCTAGGCGTCGGGCAGTGCCTGGCGCAGGGCGACGACCTGGGCCCAGTTTGCGAACAGCAGATCGGTCAGGGCCGGATCGAACTTGCGCCCCCGCTCCTCGATGATGTAGGTGCGGATCTCCTCGTCCGACCACGGTTCCTTGTAGCAGCGGCGGCTGCCGAGGGCATCGAAGACGTCGGCCAGCGCGGTGATGCGTCCGGCGATCGGAATGTCGTCCCCGCTCAATGCATTCGGGTAGCCGCTGCCATCGAAATTCTCGTGATGGGTCAGGGCGATCTGCGCCGCCAACTGGAAGATCGGACGGCGCGATCCGGCGAGCAGCCTCGAACCCAGTTCGGCATGCGTGCGCATGATCACCGTTTCCTGCGGCGTATGCAGTCCAGGCTTGTTGAGGATCGCGTCGGGGATGCCGATCTTGCCGATGTCATGCAGGGGGGCGGCATAGTTGAGCAGTTCGCAGGTGGCTTCATCGAGTCCGTGCAATCGGCCGAGCATGGCCGCCAGCTGGCCCACCCTGCGCACGTGGTTGGCGGTTTCGCGAGAGCGCGTTTCGGCGGCACCTGCGAGCAGGTAGAGCATGTCGAGCTGGCTGTCGAAGAGCTCCTGGTTGAGGTGCAGGTTCTCGTAGGCGATCGCGACATTGCTGCAGAACACCTGCATGAGCTGGTGGCCATGCTCATCGAGCTGGTGCGATTCACCGACGTAGAGCAAGGCTTCGCGCGCATCGCTGTCGGCAAAATGCAGGACGTAGTGGTCGCCCGAGAAGACATGCTGCTTCTTGCTGAAGGCGCGATGCAGCGACTGCACCATGTGGCCGGGCAGTTTTTCCTCGGCATTCCCGGAGAGGTAGCGTGCGTACTCGCCGATCGCCGCGGTCACCTGGAAATGCTCGGGCAGGGTGCCGTTCGGGTGGGCGATCCGGCAACACAGGGCGCTGCCTTCGACACCGATCAGCTCGGTCAGCTTGGCCAGCACGACCGACGAGAAATGCTGCGGGTGGTGATGGGAGAAGACTTCCGAGGATGCCTTGATGACGAGTTCGAGGCCGCGTCGACTCGATTCGATCGTGCGCATGTCGCGGTAGGCGCGCAGGGCGGCATACAGCGTGGTCGAGAGCTTCTGCGCGGTGAGCTCGGTCTTTTCCTTGTAGTCGTTGATGTCGTAGGCGGCGACGACTTCGTGCTCGGGCGCCTGTCCGGGCTGGCCGGTGCGCAGGACGATGCGCACGAAATGATTGTCGAGGCGATCACGGATGGCCCGAACCAGGTCGAGACCGGCCTGCTCGGTTTCCATGACCACGTCGAGCAGGATCACCGCCGTATCGGGGTGCTCGCGCAACAGTGCCTCGGCCTCGGCGCTCGAGAAGGCGCTCAGCAACTGCAGCGGGCGTTCGGCGAAACGGAAATTGGCGAGGACGAGCCGGGTGACCTGGTGCACTTCGGGCTCGTCGTCGACGATCATGACCTTCCACGGTGGGGCCAACCGTGTCGGCTCCAGCGAAAAATCCAGACCATCGTCGATCAGCCCCATGCGATCCCCCGCGGCTGTTGACCCCAGTCTACCTCAAGCGTGGAGGAAAGATTCCATTGCGCCTGCAACAATCGGTGAATCGATGCCAGCCGGTCGCGGAGCCTGTGCGGAAGGCTTCCGCGGTCTTTCGCGGCAGGGCGACCGGGGTCGTGCGGGACGCCGCGGGCGAGCGGGCGGAGCAGCCGCCCAGTCGACGCGGCGTCGTCGCTCAGCTCTTGCCGTGGAACAACTCGCGACCGATCAGCATGCGCCGGATCTCGTTGGTGCCGGCGCCGATCTCGTAGAGTTTGGCATCTCGCATCAGGCGTCCGGCCGGGTACTCGTTGATATAGCCGTTGCCGCCGAGGGCCTGGATCGCCTCCATCGTCACGCGGACCGCGGTCTGCGATGCGTGCAGCAGGCAGGAGGCCGGGTCGATGCGCGATTTCACGCCCTGGTCGAAATCCCGGGCCACCATGTAGGCGTAGGCGCGTGCCGACTGCAGGCCGGTATACATGTCGGCGACCTTGGCCTGCATGATGCCGAAGGTGCCGATCGGCGCGTTGAACTGCTTGCGTTCACGCACATAAGGGACGACCAGATCCATGGCCGCCTGCATGAGCCCGATCGGACCACCGGAGAGGACCAGGCGTTCGGTGTCGAGGCCGCTCATGAGCACACGCACGCCTTCATTGACCTGGCCGACGATGTTGGCTTCGGGAATCTCGCAATCCTCGAAGACAAGCTCGCAGGTGTTGGACCCGCGCATGCCGAGCTTGTCGAGCTTCTGCGCCGTGGAAAAGCCCTTCATGCCCTTTTCGACGATGAAAGCGGTCATGCAGCGCGAGCCGGCCGGTTTTGGTGCGGTGCGCATGTAGACCAGCAGCACGTCGGCATCGGGACCGTTGGTGATCCACATCTTGGAGCCATTGGCGACCCAGACGTCACCTCTCTTCTCGGCCTTGCAGGTCATGCTGCCGACCACATCCGAGCCGGCGCCGGGCTCGCTCATGGCGAGCGCGCCGACCCATTCGCCGCTGCACAGTTTGGGCAGGTACTTGCGACGCTGTTCGTCGCTGCCGTTGTTGCTGAGGTTCTGCACGCACAGGTTCGAATGCGCGCCGTAGGAAAGGCCGACCGAGCCGGAGGCACGCGAGATTTCCTCGAGCGCGATGACATGCGCGAGGTAGCCCAGTTCGGAGCCGCCGAACTCGCCCGGTACGGTGATGCCGAGCAATCCCATCTCGCCGAACTTGCGCCAGAGGTCCTTGGGGAATTCGTTCTCGCGGTCGATCAGGTCGGCGCGGGGCGCGATTTCCTTTTCCGCGAAGGCCTGCACGGTCTCGCGCAGGGCAACGAGGTCTTCATCGAGCTGGAAAGGGTGCATGGGTCGAATCCACTGGGCGATGGGCAGGCGGGGATTGTCGCATCTGCGCAATCCCCGTTCACGACCGCGCCGCGGTTCAGCTGCCGCGGCGGCCCTGGAAGCTCGGTGCGGTCACGCCGAGATGCGGCAGGCGCAGCTTGCCGATGGTCGAGATGCGTTCCTCGGCGAGGCGGTCGGCAGCCAGATAGGTGGGGATCTTGTCGCGCTTGGCGATCTCGAAGATGCGGCTGACGTTGTGGTAGATCGTGCGCATCATGCGCATCGCGCGTTCCCGGTTGTAGCCGTCGATCTCGAGCGAGATGTTCATGACGCCGCCGGCGTTGACGGCATAGTCCGGCGCATAGAACAGTCCGCGCCTGGAAACCTCGTCGCCGATCGCGTTGCTGGCCAGCTGGTTGTTGGCGGCGCCGCAGATGACCTTGCACTTGAGTCGTTCGAGCGTCGCCTCGTTGATCGTGCCACCAAGCGCGCAGGGGCTGTAGACTTCGGCGTCGGTATCGTAGATCTCGTCGAGGCCGACCGCGGTGCAGCCGTATTCGTCGACGGCGCGCTGGACGAGTTCCTTGTTGATATCGGTGACATAGACCTTGGCGTCGTGCTCTCGCAGCAGCTTGATGAACTCCATGCCGACATGGCCCGCGCCCTGCACGGCATAGCTGTACTTGCCGACATCCTCGTTGCCGTAGCAGGCGTTCAGCGAAGCCAGCAAGCCCTGCAGGGTGCCGAATGCGGTGAACGGCGACGGATCGCCGGATCCGCCATGGACCTGGTGCACGCCGGTGACGAACGAGGTTTCGCGGAACACCCATTCCATGTCGTTGACGTCGATGCCGACGTCCTCGGCCGTGATGTAGCGTCCGTTGAGCGAGTTGACGAAGCGGCCGAAGGCGCGGAACAGGGCCTCGGACTTGTCCTTGGCCGGGTCGCCGATGATCACGGCCTTGCCGCCGCCGAGGTTGAGGCCGGCCACGGCATTCTTGTAGGTCATGCCGCGCGACAGTCGCAGCACATCGTTGATCGCTTCCTGCTCGCTCTTGTACGGCCACATGCGCAGTCCGCCGAGGGATGGACCGAGCACGGTGTTGTGGATCGCGATGATGGCCTTCAGGCCGGCGTCCTTGTTGTGGCAGAACACCACTTCCTCGTGGCCGGTGGTGTCGAGCGTTTCAAAGATCATGTCTTGCTCCGCAAACGGAAGGGAACGTCCGGAGCCGGGGCCATGCCAAGTACCGACTTGATGATTGGCATGAGGTCCGGGCGCCAGGTGATTGATGGATATGGGAAAGTCAGCTGCAGTGCGCGACCGGGGCTGGTTCACAGGCGCGTAGTCTAGCGGTGCCGCTGCGCAGCCACAAACGGATTCGGCGGCAGCCTCGTGCCCATGCCGGGCTGCGCGGTCCGGCTTGCGATGCGGGTCCGTTGTCACGCAGGATTGGGGCCGGTCTTCAATGGAACCGCCCATGCCCCGCATTGTCCTGATGCTTTTTGCCGTACTCGTTGCCTCCGTCATATGCTCGAACTCCAGCCCCGCTCTTGCGGCCGGCGACGCCAGCTCGGCCCTGTTCGACGCCTATGCCAAGATGATCGATTCGCGCTGCGTTGCCGAGACCGTTTCGAGCGATGCCAAGGGCCGCGAAAACCGCTCGAAGGTCGAATTCGACACGATCAACCGGATCCGCGTGACCACCGACCAGGCCAGTTTCATCGTGCTGCCCGAAGGAACCTGGATGCGCACCGGCGGAGGCGAGTGGATGAAGCCGCCGATCGACATGAGCGCGATGTTCAAACGCCTGGTCCCGTCGACCCTGGAGGAGATTCGCGCCGGTACGCGCAATATCCGCGACGAAGGAATGCAGACAGTGGAGGGCCAGAATCTGCGTGCGGTCAGCTACGACGTGGACACCCAGGTCATGGGCATCAGCGTGAGCTCGCACAACACTGTCTTCATCGACGCATCGGGCCGCATCGTGCGCAGCGTGAGCGACGGCGAAGCCATGGGCCAGAAGACCCATTCGGTGCAGAAGATCCGCTACGACGATTCAATCAGCATCAGCGCGCCGGACTGAACCGCGCGAATGAAGCGCGTCGCGTTCGTCTCGAAAGCGACGCTCAGCCGCGGTCGAGCGTGCAGCGGGTGAGCAGCCCGCGCGCGAGCATCGCATATTCACTTCGGCGCAGCAGCAGCCGCCACTGGCTGCCGCCGACCTGACGCCAGAGCACGGCCGCGCGTATGCCGGCCAGCAGCATCGAGCGGATCTGTTCGACCCGCTTGGGATCGGCCAAATGCAGCGGATTGCCGTGCACCACGATGCGCGGCTTGAGGCGCGAGAGGGTATTGCTGTACAGCTCGGCCAGGCGGGTCTGCACCGTTGCATGGGCAACACCGAGATGGTCGACCTGGCGCTGGATCGACTCGATGCCCTCGCGCAGCTGGCGCTTCATCTCCGAACGTCCGTCGAGCTTGCGTTCGAGCCGGAGTACGCCCATGACCAGTTGCGAGACGGCGAGGTTGCGATGCTCGCTGTCGAGGTTGGCGACCAAGGTTTCCATGCCGAGTCGAAGGCCGGAGAGGCCGCCGAAGACATCCGCGGCGCTGTCGCTGTCGATGCGGAACAGGCTGGCCAGGCTCGATTCGACTGCGGCGCTGTCGCTGCGCCCATCGTTGGCGATCGAGCGCACCACGGCGCAGGCCTGGAAGACGCCGGCAAGTGCGATGACGCGGGAT
Source organism: Dokdonella immobilis (assembly GCF_900115085.1). Taxonomy (GTDB): domain Bacteria; phylum Pseudomonadota; class Gammaproteobacteria; order Xanthomonadales; family Rhodanobacteraceae; genus Dokdonella; species Dokdonella immobilis. Next base: position 69,336 of record NZ_FOVF01000023.1, read on the forward strand.
TCACGCATGCACGTTCTCCATGGTCCGCTGGGGGTTCGCCCCGGGTTGGCTGGTCCAGCCGCCGAATGGCGCGTCGCTGCTTTCGATGACGCCACCGCCGAGGCAGACCTCGCCATCGTAGAACACCACCGACTGCCCCGGCGTGACCGCGCGCTGCGCCTGGTCGAACTCGACCCGGCAAGACGGGCCCTCGACGAAGACCGTGCAGGTCTGGTCGGGCTGCCGATAGCGGATCTTGGCCAGGCAGCGGAAGGTCGGGGCCGGGGCGGCGCCGGCCACCCAGGTCGGTGCGCTCGCCAGCAACCGGCGCGACAGCAGCCAGTCGCTGGCGCCGCCCTGTACGGCATAGAGGATGTTCCTGGGCACATCCTTGCCGACCACGTACCACGGCTCGCCACTCGAGTCGCGGCGGCCGCCGATGCCGAGGCCGCCGCGCTGCCCAAGCGTGTAGTACCAGGCGCCTTGGTGTTCGCCGATCTCGACCCCGTCCGGGGTCAGGATGGCGCCTGGCTGGGCCGGGATGTAGCGACCCAGGAACTCGCGGATGTCGCGTTCGCCGATGAAGCAGATGCCGGTCGAATCCTTTTTCGCGTGGCTGGGCAGTCCGGCCTCGCGGGCGATGCGCCGAACCTCGGGCTTGGGCAGTTCGCCGACCGGGAACAGCGTGGCCGCGAGTTGCTCCTGGCCCAGCGCATGCAGGAAGTAGCTCTGGTCCTTGTTGTCGTCGACGCCGCGCAGAAGTTGCCAGCGGCCATCCCGGCAGCGGTTGCGCGCGTAGTGGCCGGTGGCGATGCGGGCGGCACCGAGTTCGCGCGCGTGCTCGAGAAAGGTCTTGAACTTGATCTCGCGGTTGCACAGCACGTCCGGATTCGGCGTACGCCCGGCACGGTATTCGGCGAGGAAGTGTTCGAAGACCTGGTCCCAGTACTCGCGCGCGAAGTTGCGGGCATGGAAAGGAATGCCGAGCAGCGCGCAGGTGGCGAGGGCGTCCTTGCGTTCCTCGACTGCGCGGCAGGGACCGAAGCGTTCGTCTTCCTCCCAGTTCTGCATGAAAAGGCCGGCCACCGGCTGCCTGGTCTGGGCCAGCAGCCAGGCGCTGACCGAGGAATCGACGCCCCCGGACACGCCGACCATGATCAGATCGCGGTCCATGTCGTTCAGATCGAGGTCGTGCCGGGCGCCAGCCTGCGGATGCTGTCCAGCGGCAGGCGCCGGCCCCCGAGCCAGTCGTCGATGCTGTTCAGGATAAGCGGGCTGCGCAGGCGTTCGCGGGCCGCCACGATTTCGTCGCGATCGAGCCAGAGCGCGCGCAGGATGCCGCTGTCGAGTGCGCGCTCCGGATGGTGGCGCACCGGGATGGCGGCAAACGTGAAGCGCACGAACTGACTGCCGGAATGGCTGCTGGTCCACTGCTGGACGCCGACCAGGCATTCAAGCTCGACCTCCCAGCCGGTTTCCTCGAGGGTTTCGCGTCGTGCCGCGTCCTGCAGGCTTTCATCGGGTTCGAGATGCCCGGCCGGCTGGTTGATCACCGTGCGCCCGTGCACGATCTCCTCGACCAGCAGGTAGCGCCCCTCGTGTGGCACGACGGTTGCAACGGTTACCCGTGGGCACCAGACCTGCGGCTCGGTCCGCAGTCCGCCCGAATGAGGATGTTCCATGTTCATCGCGCGAAGTTTACAGGAGATGGCGCAACGATCCGGGCTTGAACGCGAAACCGCGCGACCTATACTGATAACCGACGCTGACTGCATCTGGCACCCATGTCGCAACCTCCGCAGCACGAAAACGATCACGAACACGGCTTGGCCGTCGAGGTGGCTCCGCCGCAGGTGGCCAAGCCGCCGATGTACCAGGTCGTGATCCTGAATGACGACTTTACGCCAATGGACTTCGTCGTCGTCGTGCTGGAAACGTTTTTCACGATGGACCGCGAGCGCGCCACCCAGGTCATGCTGCATGTCCACACGCGCGGAAAGGGCGTTTGCGGCGTATATACGAGGGAAGTGGCAGAAACCAAGGTGACCCAGGTCAACGAATTTTCGCGGACGCACCAGCATCCATTGTTGTGCACCATGGAAAAATCCTGAGCCACCCCACATATCCGACGCATCAATCATCCAGTGAGGCAAAACGGATGTTCAGCAAGGATCTAGAGCTCACCATCGGCCAGTGCTACAAGGAGGCTCGCGAGCAGCGTCATGAGTTCATGACCGTGGAGCACCTGCTCCTCGCCCTGCTCGAAAACCCCTCGGCGACCCAGGTGCTGCGCGCCTGCAGCGCCGATCTCGACAAGCTCGGCCGCGACCTGCGCTCGATCATTGCCGAAACCGTGCCGGTACTGCCGCCCAGCGACGACCGTGATACCCAGCCCACGCTCGGCTTCCAGCGCGTGCTGCAGCGCGCCGTCTACCACGTCCAGTCCTCGGGACGGAAGGAAGTCACCGGAGCCAACGTGCTGGTCGCCATCTTCGGCGAAAAGGACTCGCACGCCGTCTATTTCCTCGGCCAGCAGGACGTGAACCGGCTCGACGTGGTCAATTACCTGTCGCATGGCATCGCCAAGCTCGGCGATGATTCCGGCCAGGGGCAGGGCGCCGAACCGGGTGCGCGCGAAGGCGAAAACGGCGAGGAGCCGCGCGGCAACCCGCTCGGCGAATTTGCCAATAATCTCAATGAATTGGCGAAACAGGGCAAGATCGATCCGTTGATCGGGCGCGAGCTCGAAATCGAGCGCACGATCCAGGTCCTGTGCCGCCGCCGCAAGAACAACCCGCTGTACGTCGGCGAGGCCGGCGTCGGCAAGACCGCGCTGGCCGAAGGTCTGGCCAAGCGCATCGTCGAGGGCCAGGTGCCCGAGGTGCTCAAGGACGCGACGATCTATGCGCTCGATCTCGGCGCCCTGGTCGCCGGCACCAAGTACCGCGGCGACTTCGAGAAGCGCCTGAAGGCGGTCATCAACCAGCTCAAGAAGGAGCCCGGCGCGATCCTGTTCATCGACGAGATCCACACCATCATCGGTGCCGGATCGGCCTCGGGCGGGACCATGGATGCCTCCAACCTGATCAAGCCGATGCTGGCCTCGGGCGAGATGCGCTGCATCGGATCGACGACGTTCCAGGAATATCGTGGCGTGTTCGAGAAGGATCGCGCGCTGGCACGGCGATTCCAGAAGATCGACGTGGTCGAGCCGACCATCGCCGACAGCATCGAGATCCTCAAGGGCCTGAAATCGCGCTTCGAGGAACACCACCATGTCGAATATACCGGCGAGGCCCTCAAGGCGGCCGTCGACCTTTCGGTCAAGCACATCTCCGACCGCCTGCTGCCGGACAAGGCCATCGACGTCATCGACGAGGCCGGCGCCCGCCAGCGCCTGCTGCCGGATGACCAGCGCACCGGCACGGTCGACGTGGCCGAAATCGAGTACATCGTGGCGCGCATGGCACGTATCCCGCCGAAGCAGGTCTCGGCTTCCGATCGCGACGTCCTGCGCAACCTCGAACGCAACCTCAAGATGGTCGTGTTCGGCCAGGATTCGGCGATCGAGGCGCTGACCAGCGCGATCAAGATGGCCCGCTCCGGACTCGGCGATCCGAACAAGCCGATCGGCAACTTCCTGTTCGCCGGCCCGACCGGCGTCGGCAAGACCGAAGTCACCCGCCAGCTTGCCCTCCAGCTCGGCGTCGAACTGGTCCGTTTCGACATGTCCGAATACATGGAAGCGCATTCGGTGTCGCGCCTGATCGGTGCGCCGCCGGGCTACGTCGGCTTCGACCAGGGCGGCCTGCTGACCGAGCAGATCGTCAAGCATCCGCATTGCGTGCTGTTGCTCGACGAAATCGAGAAGGCGCATCCGGATGTCTACAACGTGCTGTTGCAGATCATGGATCGCGGCGCGCTGACCGACACCAACGGCCGCGAGGCGAATTTCAAGAACGTCATCGTGGTCATGACCACGAACGCCGGCGCCCAGGCTGCGGCCCGGCGCACGATCGGCTTCGTCGACCAGAACCACGCCTCGGACGCGATGGAAATCATCCGCAAGGCATTCACCCCGGAGTTCCGCAACCGCCTCGATGCGATCGTGCAGTTCGGCGCGCTCGATTTCGAACACATCCTGCGCGTGGTCGACAAGTTCCTGATCGAGCTCGAAGTGCAGTTGCAGGAGAAGCACGTTGCCCTCGATGTCGACAGCGAGGCGCGCAAGTGGCTGGCCGAGCACGGTTTCGATCCGCAGATGGGTGCGCGGCCGATGGCCAGGGTCATCCAGGACAACGTCAAACGCGCGCTGGCCGACGAACTGCTGTTCGGCGAGCTGGCCGAAGGCGGCAAGGTCCGCCTGACCGTGCGCGATGGCAAGCTCAAGGTCGAGACCGAAGCCGCCGAGAAGATGCCGGTGGTGGTGGAATAGGGCCTGCATCGGGCAGGGATGCCTGGCCTGCGTGAGGCGGGCGATTGATGGCGCGGCGGGCTTCGATAGCGTGAGCCGCGTTGCCGCTTAGGTGTAGGAGGCGGCTTCAGCCGCGATGCTTTTCGCAAGTCGGCGAAAGGCACCGCGCGCGAACGCGCTCTTGCGAAAGCGTTCGATGACTGGCGCGGGCTTCGTTGACCCTGCAGGCGTTGCCGCTCCGTTGTAGGAAGCGGCTTCAGCCGCGATGCCTTATTCCGCAAATCGGCGAAGAGCATCGCGCGTGAACGCGCTCCTACAAAGGCGTGCGATGCATGGCATGGGCTTCGATGGCCGTGCACGCGTTTCTGCTTCGTTGTTGGAGCGGCTTCAGCGGCGATGCTTTCTGTAAATCGGCGAAGGGCATCGCGCGTGAACACGCTCCTACGAAAGCGTGCGATGCATGGCACGGGCTTCGAAGGCCCTACAGGTGTTCCTGCTTCGTTGTTGGAGCGGCTTTAGCCGCGATGCCGTTCGGCGCGGTCTCGACAAAAGCATCGAGCCTGAAGGCTCTTCCTACGAGGAGCTTCAATCGAACGGCGCGGGCTTCGATGGCTCGTCCCGCCTTGCCGCTCAGTCGTTGATCCCGTATCCACGTGCATCCACGCACGGCACGGGATGAGTTCATTGAACGGGCATGGATCCCGGATCGACGCACGTCCTGTGCTGCCGGTGATAAGGGCGACTCGAACGCAATGGATCCCGTGTCGACGTGCATCCATGCACTGCACGGGATGAGTTCATCCTGAACTCACTTCATGCGGTAGGTGATGCGGCCCTTGGTCAGGTCGTAGGGAGTCATCTCGACCTTGACCTTGTCTCCCGTAAGGATGCGGATGTAGTTCTTGCGCATGCGGCCCGAGATATGGGCGGTAACCACGTGGCCGTTTTCCAGCTTCACGCGGAACATGGTGTTGGGCAGGGTCTCGAGGACCGCGCCTTCCATTTCGATGACATCGTCTTTTGACATTTTTCCCTGTACTGCGGAATCGGAGGGGTCGCGAAGGCGCGGAATTCTACACGATCGACGGGCCAAGTACCTTACATCGCGTCGGATAGCCGGCAATCGGGACATCGGCATGGCCAGCGGGCATGCCCGGCCGTGCCTCGCGCGCACATGTTTCGGCCCGATTTCGGGGATTCCGGATGCCGGCGCGCAGGCCCGGTACTGACCTTCAGCCCGGCGGGCGGCCCAGGCTCGATGGGGCAATGCCGGCAAACAGGCCGGCCCACTTGCCTTGCGGCGGCGGACGGTCCACCAGCTCGGCGATCCTGCGGCTGAACTCTCGGCGCGGCATTTCGATCGCGCCGAGGGTCTGCAGGTGGTCCGAGCAGACCTGGGCGTCGAGCAAGGGGCAGCGGGCGCGGGCCAGTCCGCTGCACAGCGCCAGCAGGGCGACCTTCGAGGCGTGGTCGCGACGGCTGAACATCGATTCGCCGAAGAACATGCGGCCGATGGCGAGGCCATAGATGCCGCCGATGAGTTCGTCGCCGTCCATGACTTCGACCGAGTGGGCGTGGCCCAATGCGTGCAGTCTGCAATAGGCATCGATCATGGCGGCCGTGATCCAGGTGCCGGCACCATCGCCGCGCGGTTCGGCGCAGCGCCGGATCACTTCGGCGAAGGCGCGGTCCGCGGTGATCGTCCAGGGGCAGGATTTCAGCCAGCGCGCGAGGCGTCGCGGCACATGCGGTGCGGCGGTTTCGATGACCATGCGCGGGTCGGGCGACCACCAGAGGATCGGCTGGCCCTGCGAGTACCACGGGAAGATGCCGCGCGAATAGGCGGCGAGCAGACGTTCGCTGCCGAGGTCGCCGCCGAAGGCGAGCAGGCCGTTCGGTTCGTCCAGCGCCGATTCCACCGGAGGGAACGCGATGCGAGCCGGGTCGAGTCGGGGCAGGGTGATCAAGCGCTGTCCTGCGAAGTCTGCCGGTACGGCGAATGATCGAGCAAATCGTCCCGATAGGCCTCCAGTGCCTGGCCTTCGCGGCGCAGGGCATCGTCGACCGCCGTCGAAAAGCGCGCGTCGACGAGACGGTGGAACGAGCGCGTGCGCACCGGCAGGAAGCCGCGGGCAATCTTGTGCTCGCCCTGTGCACCCGGTTCGAAGCGCTGCAGGCCGTGCCGGATGCAGTAGTCGATGCCCTGGTAGTAGCAGGCCTCGAAATGCAGTCCGGCCACCTGCTCGTCGGCACCCCAGTAGCGGCCGTAGAGCGTATCGGCGCTTCGCAGGCAGAGCGCGGCGGCGATGATCCTTCCGGCCCGCCGGCACAGCACGGCGACGACCTGGCGCGGCATGCTGCGGCCGAGGTGGTGAAAGAAGGCTTCGGTCAGGGCAGGGTGATTGCCATGCGCTTCGAAGGTCGACAGGTAGAGGTGATGCAGGACACGCCATTCGCTGTCCTCGATCTCGTCGCCATGACGGATCTCACAGCGCACGCCGGCCGCCGCGACCTGGGCCCGCTCCTGGCGGATGTTCTTGCGTTTCTTCGGCTTGAGCGCGGCCAGGAACGCATCGAAATCGGGCCAGCCGCGGTTGGTCCAGTGGAATTGCCAGTCGAAGCGGGGCAGCCAGCGCGTTCCGGAAAATGCATTCGCGCCGGCCTCGTCGACGAAGTTCAGGTGCGCGGATGAAAGGCCGAACGACTCGAGCCGCTCCTCGATGGCGGCGAGCAGGAACCGGCGGCGCAATCCGGCTTCGGCGTCATTGCCCACGAGCAGACGTGGCCCGCTGACCGGCGTGTACGGAACCGCGCACAGCAGCTTGGGGTAGTAATCGAGTCCGTTGCGCGCATAGGCGCTGGCCCAGGCCCAGTCGAAGACGAACTCGCCATGCGAGTTGCCCTTGAAGTAGAGCGGCGCAGCAGCGACCAGGCGTCCGTCTTCGTAAAGGCCAAGCGGACACGGCTGCCAGCCCAAGGCCGGCTGGATGCAGCCCTGTGCCTCGAGGCCGGCCAGGAAGGCATGCGAAACGAACGGATGGTCGCTGCCGACCAAGGCGTCCCATGCCGCGGCATCGATTTCGCCGACGCCGCTGTGCATGCGAATTTCGGTGGGCGCCATGAATGGTCCGTCTTCGCTCTTCGTAGGAGCGGCTTCAGCCGCGATGCACTTCTTGTTTCCAGATCCCCGCATCTTGCCGAAAAAACATCGAGCCTGAAGGCTCTTCCTACAGAAGGG
>NZ_FOVF01000075.1 GCF_900115085.1 Dokdonella immobilis
TTTCCGGGGCAGCAGTACGACCCGGAGACGCAGAATCACTACAACTACTTCAGGGATTATGAGCCGGGGACGGGGCGGTATCTGGAGTCGGATCCAATAGGGTTGGAGGGGGGAACAAACACCTACGGATACGTTAGCGATAATCCAATTTCACTGTGGGATCTGTTTGGACTAAAGTTCCCAAAAAAGGGTAAGGGAAGCAACAAAACATGCAACAGTTGCTCGGCCTTTGGGTATGGTGAAAGTGACCCGCCGACTCGAATCGAGGGGCCTTGGCCGACCAGCGATATCCGTCGTGGACTCTACGGTCATTCGCCAAGGTCTCATGGATCTCCCGACATCCATCACGGCGACCAGCAGCGCAGAGGGGCGCGGCACGAAATTAGGCCGGAGAATCATAGAAATAATAGAGCGCTGCATCCCTTTAAGAGGTGTCAGGGTGTAACCAAAGCACAGAGACAAGCTGATCGTGAGCTACATTGGTGGTATCGAGCGCGTGAACAGGGCGCGGATAGCTTGTACCCAAACGATATATACGATTAATCATGAAGCCGAATATATTCGAGAGCTTGTATGCGGATGCTGTGAAAAAACACCCAAGGCACTTTAGCTTCGGTGAACCACCGAGCTCAATTGAGGTTGTTGAAGATGCGGCGAGAAAATTGAATGTCAGATTTCCTTCAGCATACCGAACCTTTTTGATCACCCACGGCTCCGGCGAGATAGCTTTTGCATTAGTATATTCACCAGATCCAGCCAGCTATTGGGATATTGTCAAGCAAAATGCAAAACGTAATGATAGCGAAGAGTTCTACGCATTTTCCGACGACCAATGTGGAAACTACTTCGGATTTTCAAGAAAGGGGGGGGAGAACGTATACATCTATGATCACGAAAAAGGGGGCTGGGGAAACTCAGAGTACGCTGATTTTTACGAGTATTTCGCAGATCTATCGTTCAGGGATTGACCTTTGCAGCAATGGTCATATTTGTCGCCCTGTCATTGCGGGTGAAAAGCGTGATCCGCTCGCATGACCAAATCCTCGCAGAAATATAGAGTGCCTATCTTCTGAGGATGCAGCTCGTGAGGTTGCAGGTCGAAGCCGAATTCGGCACCGACCCAGACGAATCGACCCATTACACCTACGACGGCACCGGCAACGAGAAGACCATCACCGATGC
>NZ_FOVF01000010.1 GCF_900115085.1 Dokdonella immobilis
GGCTTCAGCCGCGATGCACTTCTTGTTTCCAGATCCCCGCATGTTGCCGAAAAAACATCGAGCCTGAAGGCTCTTCCTGCAGAAGGGCCGAATCGGCGGCGCGGGTTTCTATGGCTTTCGATGCGTCGCGGCTTCGTTGTAGGAAGCGGCTTCAGCCGCGATGCTCTTGGTCACGGCAGAAAAATAGCGCCCCGCGTATGAGGCCGCCTCCTGCAGAAACAGGTCAGCCGAACCAGTCCATCAGCCGGCCAGGCCGAGTTTGTCGAGATACTTCTCGGCATCGAGCGCGGCCATGCAGCCGAACCCGGCCGAAGTGACCGCCTGGCGATAGACCTGGTCGGCGACGTCGCCGGCGGCGAACACGCCGGGGATGCTGGTTGCCGTGGCATTGCCCTCGAGACCGGTGCGGATCGTGATGTAGCCGTTGCGCATGTCGAGCTGGCCTTCGAAGATGCTCGTGTTCGGCGTGTGGCCGATGGCGACGAACATGCCGGTGACGGCGATCTCGCGGGTCGACCCGTCCTTCGTGCTCTTCAGGCGCATGCCGGTGACCCCGGTATGGTCGCCGAGCACCTCGTCGACGCTGTGGTCCCAGATGATGTCGATCTTGCCGGCGGCCTGCTTCTCGAACAGCTTGTCCTGCATGATCTTTTCCGCGCGCAACTTGTCGCGGCGATGCACCAGGGTGACCTTGGTCGCGATGTTGGCCAGGTACAGCGCTTCCTCGACCGCCGTGTTGCCGCCGCCGATCACGGCGACGTGCTGCTCACGGAAGAAGAAGCCGTCGCAGGTCGCGCAGGCCGACACGCCCTGGCCCTTGAACTTGTTCTCCGACTCGAGGCCTAGGTACATCGCAGTTGCCCCTGTGGCGATGATCAGCGCATCGCAGGTGTACTCGCCGCTGTCGCCCTGCAGGCGAAACGGGCGCTGCTTGAGGTCGGCCGTGTGGATATGGTCGAAGATGATTTCGGTGTTGAAGCGTTCGGCGTGCTGCTTCATGCGCTCCATCAGGGCCGGACCCTGCAGGCCCTCGACATCGCCGGGCCAGTTGTCGACGTCGGTCGTCGTCATCAGCTGGCCGCCCTGGGCGAGTCCGGTGATCATGGTCGGCTTGAGGTTGGCGCGCGCCGCGTAGACGGCGGCCGAGTAGCCGGCCGGGCCGGTTCCGAGGATGAGCAGACGCGTGTGCTTCGGGGTCGTCATGTATAATCCCGGCCGCATTTCCGGCCTTGTTCTTGTGGCGATTCTGTTCCGTGACGGTGGTCCATGCTTTCGCCTGGAGGCTGCCTTCACGCCTGGTCCTCGTTGCCGTTGCTGATGTCGATCCTTCGGATCGCCGCCGGCACGCGGGTCAAGAGGATGGGGGGCAGGCGCGGACGAATCAAGGCTTGGGCCCGCGCCTGCGGGATTCTAGTTTCGCCTGACCCGCGTCGACACTTCGTCCGGCGCGCCACCTGATCAATCTGGAGATTCTGATGCGCATCGGTATTCCGTCCGAGACCAAGACCCTAGAAGGGCGCGTTGCCCTGGTGCCAGCGGCCTGCGCCGACCTGGTCCGTCGCGGCCACGAGGTTTTCATCCAGTCCGGCGCCGGCACCAAGAGCGGATTCAGCGACGACGACTTCGTGCGCAACGGGGTCAAGGTCGTCGCCGATGCCGACAAGCTCTATGAGAGCGGCGAGCTGATCGTCAAGGTCAAGGAACCGATCGCCGGCGACCTCGCGCGCCTGCGCAAGAACCACCTGCTGTTCTGCTACCTGCACCTGGCCGCCGAACCGGCCCTGACCCGGAGCCTCTGTGATATCGGCCTGACCGGCGTCGCCTTCGAATCGGTCGAGGAGATGGATGGCTCGCTGCCACTGCTGGCGCCGATGTCGATCATCGCCGGGCGCATTGCGGTGCAGGTCGGCACCCATCTTCTGCACCAGCCTGCCGGCGGCAAGGGCAAGCTGCTGGGCGGCCTCCCCTCGACCGATCGCGGCAAGGTGGTCGTGCTCGGCGCCGGTGCCGCAGGCGGCAATTCGGCGGCACTCGCCGCGGCCGGCGGCGCCAACGTGATCGTCTTCGACAAGCGCCCTGATCGCCTGGCCCAGATGATGGCGCTCGGCGCCAACGTCACCGCGCTGTATCCGTACGAGGAATACGTCGCCCGCGAACTGCGCGATGCCGACCTCGTCGTCGGCGCCGTGCTTGTGCCGAGCGCGCGTGCACCGCGCGTGGTCACCGCGGCCATGGTCAAGGACATGGAGCCGGGCAGCGTGCTCGCCGACATCTCGATCGACCAGGGCGGTTGCTTCGAAACCTCGCGGCCGACCACCTGGAAGGAACCGACCTACGTGGTCGACGGCGTGACCCATTTCGCCGTGACCAACATGCCCGGTGCCGTGCCGCAGACTTCGTCGCAGGCGATTTCGGCGGCGATCCTGCCCTACGTGCAGCGCCTCGCCAGTGGCCCGGCCTGGCGCGACTATGCTCCGCTCAAGGGCGGCATCAATGTCGATGCTGGCAAGGTCGTGCATCCCGCGTTGGAAGGCGTCGTTTGATAATAAACAATCGCTTGCGCCACTAAATTAAGGTAACTTCTGCTGGTGGCGCGAGAATCCAAAACAAAAAAGCCCATCCCGCTCAACGACAAGCTGCAACGCCGCTTGCGCGAGGTGGGCTTCCTGCTGTTGCTGCCGCTGGCGATCTATCTGTTCGCCTGCCTGTGGACCTACAGCCCGGCTGACTGGGGTTGGTCCCATGTCGGCAATGAAGGTAGCGCCGTCAACAATTTCGGCGGAAAGATCGGTGCCTACATCGCCGACCTGCTGTTCTACTTCTGTGGCGCGATGGCCTATGCCTTCCCGGCCCTGTTGCTGCTGGTCGGCGCCGTGGTCCTGCGCGGCGCCGAGGAGATCGAGCGCTCGCCGCTCGAACCGGCCCTGCGCCTGATCGGCGGCCTGGCCTTCTTCGTCGCCGGCTCGGGTCTCGCGCAGATGCATTTCAACGGGCCGAGCCAATTGCCGGCCCAGGCCGGCGGCGTGCTCGGCGCGCTGATCGGCGGCTCGCTGACCCGTGGCTTCGGCTTTCTCGGTGCGACCCTGTTCCTGCTCGCCCTGTTCCTGATCGCGGTCACGCTGGCCACGGGGCTCTCGTGGTTCAAGGTCATGGACGGGATCGGGCGCGGCCTGCTGACCCTGGTCGGCTGGATCCGCGATCGTTCGCGGCGCGCCGAGGACTGGAGCGCAGCGCGCCAGGCCCGGGTCGAGCGCGAGGTCGTGCGCAAGGTCGACACGGCGCGCCAGTCCAAACGCGAGCCACTCAAGATCGAGCCGACCCTGGCGCCGATCGAGAAGAGCGAGCGCGCCCGTCGCGAAAACCAGATTCCGCTGTTCGTCGGCTCGCCGAGCGATGGCGAGGTGCCGCCGCTGGCCCTGCTCGATGAACCGAAGCAGCGCGTGGTCGGTTACTCGCAGGAGACCCTCGACGCGCTCTCGCGCCAGGTCGAGTTCAAGCTCAAGGATTTCCGCATCGATGCGCAGGTGGTCAGCGCGCATCCGGGGCCGGTCATCACGCGTTTCGAGATGCAGCCGGCGCCGGGCATCAAGGGCAGCCAGATCTCGAGCCTGGACAAGGACATCGCCCGCGGCCTGTCGGTGCTCAGCGTGCGCGTGGTCGACGTGATCCCGGGCAAATCGGTGATCGGCCTCGAGATCCCGAACGCCAATCGCGAGATCGTCTACCTCTCCGAGATCCTGCGTTCGGACAAGTACGACCTGATGAAGTCGCCGCTCGCCCTTGCCCTCGGCAAGGACATCGGCGGCGCGCCGGTGGTCGTCGACCTGGCCAAGATGCCGCACCTGCTGGTCGCCGGCACCACCGGTTCGGGCAAGTCGGTCGCGCTCAATGCGATGGTCCTGAGCCTGCTGTACAAGGCCAGTGCGACCGACGTGCGCATGATCATGATCGATCCGAAGATGCTCGAACTCTCGGTCTACGAGGGCATCCCGCATCTGCTCGCGCCGGTCGTCACCGACATGAAGGAAGCGGCCAACGCGCTGCGCTGGTGCGTGGCCGAGATGGAGCGCCGCTACAAGCTGATGGCCGCGGTCGGCGTGCGCAACCTGGCCGGATTCAACAAGAAGGTGCGCGACGAGGAGGCCAAGGGCACGCCGCTGCTCGATCCGCTGTTCCGCCCCGACGCCTCGCAGCCGATGATGAAGGCCGAGCCGCTGACCCCCTTGCCCTACATCGTCGTCATCATCGACGAATTCGCCGACATGATGATGATCGTCGGCAAGAAGGTCGAGGAACTGATCGCGCGCCTCGCCCAGAAGGCGCGCGCGGCCGGCGTGCACCTGATCCTCGCCACCCAGCGGCCTTCGGTCGACGTGATCACCGGCCTGATCAAGGCCAATATCCCGACCCGCATCGCCTTCCAGGTCTCGAGCAAGATCGATTCACGCACGATCCTCGACCAGTCCGGCGCCGAAACCCTGCTCGGCCACGGTGACATGCTCTACCTGCCGCCCGGCACGGCCACGCCCGAACGCGTGCACGGCGCCTTCGTCGATGACCATGAAGTGCACAAGGTGGTCGAATGGCTGCGTGCCCAGGGCAAGCCCGACTACATCGACGGCGTGCTCGAGGAAACCCAGACCATGGCCGACGGCAAGGTCATCGGCGAGACCGGCCTGCCGCAGGATGCCGCCGACGCCGAGGGCGGCGAGGATGCCGCGTTGTATGACAAGGCCGTGCGCATCGTCACCGAGACCCGGCGTGCCTCGATTTCGGGCGTGCAGCGGCATCTGCGCATCGGCTACAACCGTGCCGCCCGCCTGATCGAGCAGATGGAGCGCGACGGCGTGGTCAGCGGTCCCGAACACAATGGCAACCGCACCGTGATCGCGCCACCGCCGCCGCGCGACTGAGTTGCCCCAGCCAGCGACGCTTCAGGCCCGGCGTGTGATCCTGCGCTGCTTTGAAACCCCCGTTTGCCACGACTTTCCAGGAAACCCGTCGATGCTGCGTGCCCTCCTGCTGCTGTTCGCCCTCGTTGCCTCGAACGCGTTCGCCGCGGAGGCCGCCCGGGCCAGGCTCGATGCGTTCTCCAACGGCATCCGCACGATCAGCGCCCGCTTCGAGCAGTCGATCACGGGTGCCAAGGGACAGCGCGGCGAGACCTCGTCCGGCACGCTGGCGCTGAAGGCGCCGCGCCAGTTCCGCTGGCATGTCACCGCGCCCTACGAACAATTGATCGTCGCCGACGGCAGCCGGGTCTGGATCTACGATCCGGATCTCGAACAGGTCAGCGTGCGCGGGCAGGGCGCCGAAGAAGCGCACAGCCCGCTGGCCGTGCTCACCGATCTGTCCCAGCTCGACCGCGAGTTCACTGCCATCGAAGCGGGCCAGCGCGACGGTTTGCGCTGGCTGAAGCTCGTCTCGAAAGCGAAGGAACCGGAGTTCGCCTTCGCCGAACTCGGTTTCGACGAGAACGGGCTGGCGCGCATGCGCTTCGAGGACTCGCTCGGCAACACCACCGAAATCCGTTTTTCGGACTGGCAGCGCGACCCCAAGCTGGCGGCCGACACCTTTGCCTTCACGCCACCCGACGGCGTCGATGTGGTCGGCGATCCGGGCGAGGACGCCGAAGTCTTCCCGATCAAGGACTAGCTGCGTCCCCGCAGTCCCCAAGCTGCCAGGGCGTCGGGTCGGGCATTCGAAACTTCATGCCCACAGGGCCCTGCAACTTCATGCCCACCACGCCATCATCCCGGCGAAGGCCGGGACCCAGGGACTTTGGCCCCGCTCAAAGCCGAAGCTCGATCGTTCGGCTCCGCTGCAGCGACTGCGGCTCTGCCGCAAATCTGACTGGTGGCTGAACGCCTCGACCCAAGGCCTTGACTCTGGACCATGGTCCAGGGTGCAAGCTGCGCCTCGTGGAAACCGGCGTGGCGTGCAAGCCCCCCGGAATCCGTTCTCACCAGATCGGAGGCAGTCATGACCCAATTTGCCATCGGCCAGCTCGCCAGCGCCGCCGGCGTCGGCATCGACACGGTCCGCTACTACGAGCGCAGCGGCCTGCTCAAGCCGGCCAAGCGCTCGGCGTCGGGCTACCGGAAGTACGGCGAAGGCGAACTCGACCGCCTGAATTTCATCCGTCGAGCGCAGCACCTCGGTTTCAGCCTCGGCGAGATCAGCGAGCTGCTCGCGATCAGCAGCCGAGGCGACGTCAAGGCCATGTACCAGGCGGCCAAGGTCCGCCTCGACGACATCGACAAACGCATCACCGAACTGCATCGCATGCGCGACGCGCTGGCCAACCTGATGTCGGGTTGCCCGCGCGAAGGCATGGATGTGGATTGCCCCATCCTGCGTGCTTTGCTCCACAAGGAGGCTAGCCAATGAAATCCGTGAATGCTCTGGAAAGAACCGAAAACGTGTCGCGTGAAGCCAGCCGGTTGTGCTGCCTGACCCGCGTCAATTCCCTGCTCAAGGCATTGCGCACCCAGCACGCTCACGCCGACACCGCGCAGCAACTGCGGGCGATCCACGATGCGCGTAGGGACGACGATGGCGTGTCTGTCCCGACTCCGCACGACGATTTTGTCAGCGAACTCGAAGCCGCGGTTGCGATCGGCAGCTTCGCCCGCCTGCAACGGGACACGCTCGTGGCCTTCGACAGTGCGCGCGAGCTCGCCCGCGTAAAGCTCGTCTTCACGGCGACCCTGGCTGTTCCGCTGGTGCTGGTTGCGGTCGTCCTGGGTCTGTTCGGTGCGCAGCTCGACCGCGCCGTGACCTCGCTGCTGCAGGTCTCAGCTTTGGCCCTGGCCACGCCGCTGATCCTCAGCCTGGCAAGAACCGCAGTGCGCAGCGGCTGGCAGGGCATCCGCCAGCACCCGTGGCTGGCCCTGCTCGGCGCGGCCGCGGCCGGGGGTTATGCCAGCAGCGCCGTGGCGATGACGGGGCCGGCCAGCGCGACCACGTCGGCGATGACGCTGTCGGTGGCGGGCCTGCTGGTGATGACGGTCCAGCTCGGACATTGGTGGCTGGTGCGCCGGCCCGTGGCCTGACGCGCGATGCACACGTCTTCCGAACATGACAAGGGCGGGTGCCGGCATTGCCATGCGCCGACCGACCCGGGTGTCACGACAGAAAGGGCTCGCGGCACCGGCACCCACGTGTCGTCGACCGACCCCGTTTGCGGAATGTCGGTCGACCCGGCCACTGCGAAACACGTCGCCGAGCACGCGGGTCAGACATTTCACTTCTGCTCGGCGGGCTGCCGGCAGAAGTTCATCGCCGAGCCCGGCAAGTATCTGGATCCGGTAGCCGCCCGGTCGGCGCCCGCTGCTGACAGGGACGCCATCTACACCTGCCCGATGCATCCGGAGATCCGCCAGCACGGACCGGGCAGTTGCCCGAAGTGCGGCATGGCCCTGGAACCGCTGGTGCCGACCGGCGCGGTCGACGACGGCGAGCTGCGCCGGGTGCGGCGCAAGTTCCTGATCGCCTCGGTGCTGGCGATACCGTTGCTGCTGGTCGCGATGGGGCCGCACCTGTTCGGCCTGCATTTCGCTGCCGGCACGGCTACGGTGCTGCGCTGGGCCGAATTCCTGCTGGCGACGCCGCTGGTCACGTGGCTGGGTGGCAGTTACTACCTGCGCGGCTGGAAGGGCGTGCTGGCTGCATCACCGAACATGTACAGCCTGATCGGCCTCGGCGTGCTGGTCGCCTACGGGTTCAGTCTCGCCGCGCTGTTCGCGCCGGGTCTGTTCCCGGCCTCGATGCGCGATACCCATGGCGATGTGCCGTTCTACTTCGAGGCATCCGGGGTGATCATTGCCCTCGTGCTGCTCGGCGAGTGGCTCGAGCTGCGCGCGCGCGGCAGGACCTCGGCCGCGATTCGCGGCTTGCTCGATCTCGCGCCGAAGACCACGCATCGCGTTGGCGACGACGACAGCGAGAACGAGATTGCGCTCGATCGGGTCGAAGTCGGCGATCGTCTGCGGGTGCGGCCAGGCGAGAAGATCCCGGTCGACGGTACGGTCGAGGACGGCCATAGCAGCGTCGACGAATCGATGCTCAGCGGCGAGCCGATCGCGGTAGCCAAGAGCGCCGGCGACACCGTCACCGGCGGCACCATCAACGGCACCGGCAGTCTCCTCATGCGCGCCGAGAAAGTCGGCAGCGACACCGTGCTCGCGCAGATCGTCGACCTGGTGGCCAGGGCGCAGCGGTCGAAGGCGCCCCTGCAGCGCCTGGCCGACCAGGTTTCGGTCTGGTTCGTACCGGCCGTGGTGGCGATTTCGGCGCTGGCATTCGGGCTCTGGTTCGCGTTCGGCCCCGAGCCGCGCCTGGCCCATGCCGTCGTCAATGCGGTCGCGGTACTGATCATTGCCTGTCCGTGCGCGCTCGGACTGGCCACGCCGATCTCGATCATGGTCGCCAGCGGTCGCGGCGCCGGGATGGGCGTGCTGTTCCGCGAAGCGGCGGCGATCGAGGGCCTGAGCCGGACCGATACGCTGGTCCTCGACAAGACCGGCACGATCACCGAGGGCAAGCCGAAGCTGACCGATGTCGTCGCCGCCGAGGGTTTCGACGAAGCCGATGTGCTGGCGGTCGCGGCAAGCCTCGAGTCGGCCAGTGAACATCCGCTGGCACGAGCGGTCCTGGACGGAGCACGCGAGCGCTATGTCTCCACCGGCAAGACCCGGGGATTCGATTCGGTGACCGGGCAGGGCGTGCGCGGCGAAGTCGATGGCCGCAAGGTCTCGCTGGGCAACGCACGCCTGATGGCCAGCTACTCGATGCCGGCCGCACTCACCGACCAGGCCGACGTGCTGCGCAGGGACGCCAAGACCGTGATGTTCGTGGCCGTCGATGGCCGGCTGGCCGGACTGATCGCCGTGCAGGATCCGATCAAGCCCGATGCCGTCGAAACCCTGCAGGCACTCAAGGCCGAAGGCTTGCGCCTGGTCATGCTGACCGGCGACAACGAGGCGACCGCGAAGGCGGTGGCGTCACGGCTGCCGCTCGATGAAGTGCGGGCCGGACTGTCGCCGAAGGACAAGGCCGCTGCGATTGCAGAACTGCAGAATGCCGGTGCGCGCGTGGCCATGGCTGGGGACGGCATCAACGATGCACCGGCGCTCGCGGCGGCAGATATCGGGATCGCCATGGGCAATGGCACCGACATCGCGATGGAGAGCGCGCAGATCACCCTGGTCAAGGGCGAGCTCGGCGGCATCCTGCGCGCCCGACGCCTGTCCGCCGCGGCCGTGCGCAACATCCATCAGAACCTCGCCTTCGCCTTCGGCTACAACGCGCTCGGCGTGCCGATCGCGGCCGGTGCGCTGTATCCGTTCTTCGGACTCCTGCTGAGTCCGGTCATAGCCGCGGCGGCGATGAGCTTCTCGTCGGTATCGGTGATCGGAAACGCACTTCGCCTGCGCCACGCCAGGCTCTGATGCATGGGTGCCGCGAACGCGGAGAGGCTCCATACAAGTTTTGGCGAGTGCCAACCCCAGTTTCGATGGCGTGTGACGCGTCGCCGCTTCGTTGTAGGAGCGGCTTCAGCCGCGATGCTTTTCGCAAATTGGCGAAGGGCATCGCGCGTGAACGCGTTCCTACGAAAGCATGCGGTAAATGGCGCGGGCTTCGATGGCCCTGCAGGCGTTTCTGCTTCGTTGTAGGAGCGGCTTCAGCCGCGATGCTTCTTGGTGATCGTGCGCGAGGCTCGCGCCTGAAGACGCTTCTGCGAAGAGCGAGCCGAAAGCCGGCGCGGGTTTCGATGATGGGCCTCGCGTTGCGGCTTCGTTGTTGCTTCAGCCGCGACGCTTTTCCATCAACGTGAGGATGAACATCGAGCCTGAAGGCTCTTCCTACGAAGAGCGAGCCGAATGCCGGCGCGGGTTTCGATGATGGGCCTCGCGTTGCGGCTTCGTTGTTGCTTCAGCCGCGATGCTTGTCCATCAACGTGAGGAAGGGAATCGAGCCTGGAGGCTCCTCCTGCGAACGGTACGCGATGCGAGGTGAAGTGACTTTCGGCACCTCGATTTGGTGCCGCCTGGCACCTGCACGTTGGCTGAGGGAATTCCGATACTGATCCTGGCACCCAACCAGGAGAACACCTCATGAAATCGATCCTCGCCTGCACCCTCACGGCCGGCATGCTCGCAAGCGGCTTCGCCCTCGCCACCGATCTCACCGTCAAGGTCAACGACGTGCGCACCCCGAAGGGCAAGCTGCTGATGGCCGTGTTCGACTCGGCCGCAGCCTGGGACGGCAAGGCCGAGGCCGTGGCCAAACAGGCGCTCGATGCCAGCGCAGGCGCGGTCGATTTCCGCTTCACTGGCCTCGCCCCCGGCCGCTATGCCGTATCGGTCATGCATGACGAGAACGGCAACGGAAAACTCGACAGCAATTTCATCGGCATGCCAACCGAAGGGTATGGCTTCAGCAACGATCCGCAGGTGATGCGCAAGGCGACATTCGACGAAGCCGCTTTCGCCGTCGGCGCCGACAGCGCCACCATCGAATTGCACCTGCGCTGAAACCGTATTGCATCGCGCCCTCTGGAGGCCGCCCATGAACCGACGTCGATTCCTGCGCCATGCCCTTGCCGGCGCATCGGCCCTCGCGCTGGCTCCCGCGTGGCTGCGCGCTCAGGCCGGTCGCAACGGACCCGCCGAATTCACCGAAGGGCTGCGCGCGCATCCGTGGCTGGCCGGCTGGAAAAGCGTCGGCGGCGAGTCGTTCGGGCCGAGCACGGCCCAGATCGAAGGCCGCCTGCCGAAGGCGCTGGCCGGAACCTACTATCGCAATGGGCCGGCCTGGTACGAACGTGCCGGGCTGCGCTACGAGCACTGGTTCGACGGCGACGGCATGCTGCACGCCTGGCAGCTGGGCGAGGCCGGCATCAGCCATCGGGCGAGAATGGTGGCGACCTCCAAGTTCCGGCGTGAACAACGCGCCGGCCGATTCGTGGTGCCGGCCGTCGGAAGCCGGATCGAGGGGGCCGAGTCGATCCGCAACAACGACGACATGAATACGGCGAACACCAGCGTGCTCTGTCTCGCCAACCGCGTTTTCGCGCTCTGGGAAGGCGGCTCGGCGATCGAGCTTTCGGCCGATGACCTGGCCACGATCGGACCGGTGGCCTGGCGCGACGACCTCGCCGCCGCGCCGTTCTCCGCGCATCCGCTGCGCGACGACGACGGTTCGATCTGGAATTTCGGTTCACTCGACATGCTCGGCGGCACGGGGCTGCTGATCTGGCACCTCGATCGCCAAGGGCGATTGCTGACGACAGCGACGCTGAAGGACGAGCAGCACGGCTACCTGCACAGTTTCGCCATGACCGCACGGCATCTCGTCTTCGTGCTGACCCCGTACCGCATGATCGAAGGCAAGGCCTTCTTCGAGCGCCTGCGCTTTGCCGCAGACCTGCCTTGCCGAATCGCCGTGGTGGCCAAGGACGCGCTCGACGCGCCGCGCTGGTTCGATGCCGACTTCGGCAAGGTCTACCACTTCGCCGATGCCTTCGAACATGGCCGGGAGATCGTCGTCCGCGCTGCCCGTCATGGCAATCCGTCGGCGGCGCGCTCACCGTTTTCGGCAGCCATGCGGGGTGAAGTCGCCGATTCGGACGATCCGGTCGACCTGGTCGAACTGCGCATCGATCTGGCCAGTGGCACAGCGCGCTGGGTCGAAACGGGCATCCGTGGTACCGAATTCCCGACCTTCGATGCGCGCGCGGACAAGCCGGGCCGTTCGCGCATCTACGCGCCGATCCGGCACGGGCTGGCCCTTGCGCCCTATCCGAATGCGATCGCCGCGATCGACGTGCGCCGCGGCCGCATGGCGGTGCACCGTTATGGCGACGAGATCATGGCCGAGGAACATGTCTTCGTTCCGAAACCCGGGTCGCGTCGGGCCGGGCAGGGCTGGCTGCTCGGTACCCTGCTCGATCCGGTCAGGGGCCGCAGCGGGCTGGCCGTGCTCGATGCCGAACGCGTCGATGCCGGTCCGCTGGCCATGGCGTGGCTACCCTATGCCTTTCCACTGGGTTTCCACGGCGCGTTCAGCCAGCAAGCCTGAACGGTACGCGGCCGCTGCTCCGGAAACCGCGAGGGTTTTCCGTATCATGGCGACATGGCGCGCAAGAAAACCGCTGAATCTCCATCGCTGTTCACCGAACCCGAGGGTCTCAAACCGCTGGCCGAGCGCATGCGCCCGCGCACGCTCGACGAGATCGTCGGGCAGTCGCGCCTGCTCGAAGCCGGCAAGCCGCTGCGCCGCGCGATCGAGAGCGGCAAGCTGCATTCGATGATCCTGTGGGGGCCGCCCGGCTGCGGCAAGACCACGCTGGCCCTGCTGCTTGCCCGCTATGCCGACGCCGATTTCAAGGCGATTTCGGCGGTGCTGTCCGGATTGCCCGACGTGCGCGCTGCGCTGGCCGAGGCCGAGGTCAACTTCGGCCAGGGCAGGCGCACCGTGCTGTTCGTCGACGAGGTGCACCGCTTCAACAAGACCCAGCAGGACGCCTTCCTGCCGCATATCGAGCGTGGCGTCATCATCCTGGTCGGCGCGACCACCGAGAATCCCTCGTTCGAGCTGAACTCGGCGCTGTTGTCGCGCTGCCGCGTGCATGTACTCGAAGCGCTGACGATCGAGCAGATCGTGGCCGCCCTGCAGCGCGCGCTGTCCGACAAGGAACGCGGGCTCGGTGATCTCGGCCTCGCCGTCGAAGCCGAATCGCTGCGCCTGATCGCCCAGGCCGCGGACGGCGACGTGCGTCGCGCCCTGACCCTGCTCGAGATCGCCGCCGAACTCGCCGACGACGGCCAGATCGACGAAACCACGCTGACCCAGGTGCTGGCCGATCGCACGCGCCGTTTCGACAAGGGCGGCGAACAGTTCTATGACCAGATCTCGGCCTTGCACAAGTCGGTGCGCTCATCCGATCCCGACGCCGCGCTGTACTGGCTCACGCGCATGCTCGATGGCGGTGTCGACCCGGCCTATCTTGCGCGTCGGCTTACGCGCATGGCGATCGAGGACATCGGCCTGGCCGATCCGCGTGCGCTGACGCTAGCGCTTGAGGCCTGGAACACCTGGGACCGGCTCGGCTCGCCGGAAGGAGAGCTGGCCTTCGCCGAACTGGCGATCTATCTCGCGATCGCGGCCAAGAGCAATGCCGCCTATGCCGCGCTCAATGCGGCCCGCGCCGAGGTGCGCGCGAACGGGACTCTCGAGGTCCCGATGCACCTGCGCAATGCGCCGACGAAACTCATGAAGGGACTCGGTTACGGCAAGGGCTACCAATACGACCCGGACATCGAAGGTGGCGTCGCCCTCGACCAGCAATGCCTGCCCGATGCGCTGGTCGATCGCACGTTCTACCAACCGGTCGAGCGTGGCCTCGAACTGAAGATTGGCGAGAAGCTCGCCGCCCTGAGGGCCGCGCGCAGTGCCGCGCGAACGAACAAGGGCGAGGCCTGATGGTGGGTCTGCAGATCGCCGGGCGATGCTTGCATGATCGACTCGTGGCGGCTTCGTGGCCCGGCCGGACGGCGGGCGTTGCCGCACTTGTTGTTGCCGTGCTGCTGCTCGGCATGGCCCGGTCGCAGGCTGCCGAAGGCGCGACCCTGGACTCATCGAAGAATGCGAAGTCGCTGGCGACCCTGGCCGCGCGCATCGACGCGCACATCGGCGATCCGCAGTTCGCCGACGCTTCCTGGGGCATCGACGTGGTCTCGCTCGACAGTGGGAAGACGCTCTATGCACATGATGCCGACAAGCTGTTCGTGCCGGCCTCGACCGGCAAGCTGTACACGGCGGCGCTGGCGCTGGACACCTTCGGACCCGACTACCGGATTCCGACCAGCCTGTTCGCCACCGAGAAGGCCGGTCGTGACGGCGAACTGCGCGGCGACCTGATCCTGGTCGGCTACGGCGATCCGACCCTCGGCTTCGACAAGCGTGCGTCCTGGGCCGACGTGCTGGCGACCGCGGTGCGCAAGTCCGGCATCAAGAGCGTGCGCGGCGCCCTGATCGGCGATGCGACCTGGTTCGCCGCGCCGCTCTACGGCAGTGGCTGGGAAGCGGCCGACCTGCAGAGCTGGTTCGGCGCACCGGTCTCGGCGCTCAGCGTCGACGAAAACGTGGTGCGCGTCGAAGTGCGTCCGGCGCCGCAGTTCGGAGCCAAGGCACGCATTCTTTTCGATCCCCCCGGATCGGCGCCGACGCTCGACAACCAATTGCGCACATTGCGTGCCCCGGCGCCGACCGATATCAGCCTCTACCGCGCCCCCGGCGAACACGTGCTGCACGCATTCGGTACGATCGCCAGTAATGCCGGCCCGCAGTTCTACCGGCTCGCCGTGCATGACCCGGCGCTGATCGCGGTCGAGCAGCTGCGCGCCGCGCTGGCACGGCAGGGCGTCAGCGTGCAGGGCAAGTCGCGCAGCATCTACTGGCCCGAGAGCAACGATCGCCTGGCCAGCGGATCACTCGAGCGCGTGGCCGACGTCTGGTCGCCGCCGCTTTCCGAGATCGTCAGTCGCGGCCTCAAGGTTTCGCAAAACCTGTATCTGCAGAACCTGCTGCTCATGGTCGGCGCCAAGACGGCTGCCGAGGAGCGCCTGGCCGGCAAGGAATCGCCGGCGTTCCGCTCGACCGAAGCACGCGGCATCCAGGCCCTTCGCAACTATCTTCGACGCATCGACGTGCCGCTCGACGGCGTGCTCATGGAAGATGGGCCCGGCCTGTCGCGACGTGACCTGACCTCGGCCGCCGCGCTGACCGCATTGCTCGCCCATCTCGGCGACAACCCGGCAGCGCGGGCCTTCCGGCTCGGCCTGCCCGAGGCCGGGGTCGACGGCTCGTTGACCGGACGCATGCGCAACAGCGCGGCGCAGGGCCGGATCCATGCCAAGACTGGCAGCATGGCCTTCACCTACGCGCTGGCCGGCTATGCCCTGACCGCAGCCAACGAGCGGCTCGCCTTCGCGATCATGCTCAACAACTACCGGCGCCCGCGCGACGCCGGCCGACCCACCGCCGAACTCGATGCGATCGCCATCATGCTGGCCGAATTGAGCGAGCGCAGCGCGCCCTGACCGGGGTCGCCGGCCCGCGCCCGCCGCACGCTGCATCGCAGCTTGCCGCGCCCGTGGCCAACAGGTAGCGTCCGCGCACCATCTCTGGGAGGGGAAACCATGCGCATCCTGATTGCCGCCGTGCTCGGTACCGTCGTCATGTTCGCCTGGGGCTTCGTCGCCCACATGCTCCTGCCGATCGGCGAAATGGGCATGCACCTGCCGCAGAGCGAAGATGCCGTCCTCGAAGGGGTCAAGACCGGCATGCCGACGCCGGGCATCTACATGTTGCCGAGCCTCGATCCGCAGAAGTGGGGTGACGAGGCGGCCATGGCGCCCTGGGTGGAAAAGGCCAAGGCCAATCCCTTCGTCTACCTCGTCGTCGCGCCGCCATCGACCGACCCGGCCAGCATGGGACCGCAGCTGGCCAAGCAGGTGGGCAGCGACTTCCTCGGTTGCCTGATCGCGGCCTGGCTGCTGGCCGCCACGGCCTGGGGCTTCGGAGCACGCGTGCTCGGGGCGGCGGGAATGGGTGTTTTCGCCTGGACTGCCTCGATCGTGCCGATGTGGAACTGGTACCGCTTCCCGACCGATTACATGGTCGGCGGCTTCATCGAGCAGGGTGCGGGCTGGCTGCTGGCCGGCATCGCCATTGCCTGGTGGCTCGGTCGCAAGTGACCCGACCGCCGTCGCACCGAGATGAGTATTCCGGCATTCCCTGGCTTCTCCCGCCTGCGGGAGAACCTGCCGACAGGCTGATGAAGGGCCCTGGCTTCTTGCTTCTCCCGCCAGCGGGAGAAGCTGCCGACAGGCTGATGAGGGGCTTTTGCCTTGTGCTTCTCCCGCAAGCGGGAGCAGGATAAGGTCGGCATTCGCTCAAGCCAGCCGAACCCCGGCCGCTTTCCCGTTGCCCCATGGCGGAGGGTCCCAAAGGGAGCGTAGAGGCCTTGCCAATGTGCGTCCGCCGACTGCAGGCAGAGTCATGCGAGGCATGCTTGCAGCGGCATCTGCCATCAAGGTCACGCCATTGGGTCCGCAATGGACGGTTTGCGGCAGACGGCTCTGGGCGGCGATAATCCGCGCCCTTCGTCGTCTTGCGGATGTTCCCCCGATGCTTGATCCCAACCTGCTGCGCGGACAACTCGCCGTGGTCGCCGAGCGCCTGGCCACGCGCGGCTACACGCTCGACGCAGCAGCGATCGAATCGCTCGAGGCGCAACGCAAGGCCGTCCAGGTCGAGACCCAGGAACTGCAGAACACGCGCAATACCCGTTCCAAGGCCATCGGCATCGCCAAGGGCAAGGGCGAGGACACCGCCGCGCTGATGGCCGAGGTCGCCGGCATCGCCGAAAAGCTCAAGGCCAACGAAGCCCGCCTCGCCGAGATCCAGCAGCAACTCGCCACGATCACCCTGGGAATCCCGAATCTGCCCGATGCCTCGGTACCGCAGGGTGCGGACGAGAACGCCAATGTCGAGCAGCATCGCTGGGGCAGCCCGCGCAGCTTCGATTTCGCGGTCCGGGACCATGTCGAGCTCGGCGCGCACAAGGGCTGGCTCGACGGCGAAGTCGCGGCCAAGCTTTCCGGTTCGCGTTTCACCGTGCTGCGTGGCGAACTGGCGCGCCTGCATCGCGCGCTTGCCCAGTTCATGCTCGACCTGCACACCGAAGAGCATGGCTACAGCGAAACCAACGTGCCGCTGATCGTCAATTCCGAATCGATGCAGGGCACCGGCCAGTTGCCGAAGTTCGAGGAAGACCTGTTTTCGATCGAGGTCAACGAGGCGAAACGCTACCTGATCCCGACTTCGGAAGTGCCGCTGACCAACATCGTCCGCGACACGATCGTCGACGCCGACCAGCTGCCGCTGCGCATGACCGCGCATTCGCTGTGCTTCCGCGCCGAAGCCGGTTCGGGCGGCCGCGACGTGCGCGGCATGATCCGCCAGCACCAGTTCGAGAAGGTCGAGCTGGTCAGCATCAGCAAGCCGGCCGAAAGCGACGACGAACACGAACGCATGACCCGCAGCGCCGAAATCGTCCTGGAGAAACTCGGTTTGCCCTACCGGCGCATGTTGCTGTGCACCGGCGACATGGGCTTCGCCGCGGCCAAGACCTATGATCTCGAAGTCTGGCTGCCGAGCCAGGATACCTACCGCGAAATCTCCTCGTGCTCGAACTGCGGCGATTTCCAGGCCCGCCGCATGCTCGCCCGCTGGCGCAACCCGGAATCGAACAAGCCCGAACTCGTGCACACCCTGAACGGCTCGGGCACCGCCATCGGCCGCGCCCTGATCGCGGTCATGGAGAACTACCAGAACGCCGACGGCTCGATCGACGTACCCGAAGTCCTGCTGCCGTACATGGGCGGCATCACCCGCTTGAGCTGAAATCCGCTCGAGACCGCAGACGGGCTTTCCTTCTCCCCTCGGGAGAAGGTGCCGAAGGCGGATGAGGGTCCGGCCTTGGCTGGAGTCCGGGCTCCGAACGAACCCTCATCCGGCCTGCGGCCACCTTCTCCCGGAGGGAGAAGGAAGAGGTTTGGGCGGATCCGGCGACTGCGTTAGACTTCGACGTCCTCGCAGGGCGCAATGATGCCTGGAAAGGTTCCGGAGAGATGGCCGAGTGGTTTAAGGCAGCAGTCTTGAAAACTGCCGTGGGTTTACGCCCACCGTGGGTTCGAATCCCACTCTCTCCGCCATCCATTGGTTCCGAGAGTGTAAGGTCGAAATTGTTCGCGTGAAACTTCATTCCGGCCCATCTATCTCCGGTTGGAAGGTTCTCCCAAAGGACGGCATCGGACTCAAGTGAAGCGAAGGTTAGTACAGAAGCGATTGGTATTCTTGGCTCGTCAAAAGTGGTTGTCTACTCGAGCTGCAGCTGAATCCGAAAGAAGAAGAGAGCGGAGTGCTTCCGCAGAAGCGTTCAGGCACAAGGGCCGGCACGTAATCACCTCAAGTAAGAGGAAACCTGTTCGCTATTTTCCAGCGCCGGAAGCCATAGACCTGAGTGACAACTATGAGGCAACTGTAAAATTCCTGATGCAGTTTCGGAGGTGGACATCCTCAACCCGTCGAGCGAGTTCCTTCTACGTAGACCTCAGGCCAGTAAAGCGACTTACTCCTGCGGGCGCATTGCTGCTCGCCGCCGAGTTTCACCGATGGAAAATTGCTCATGGTCGGAGACTTCGAGCTCTTGATGCAGGCGAGTGGGATCTGGAAGTGCGGAATTTGCTGGGAACCATGGGGTTCTTTGAGCTGTTGGAGGTGGATCGAGGGTTGCTATCAATTGATGCTCCCCCATCACGCAACGGGGTCATTTACTTGCCGTTCGAGTGTGGTAGAGATACTGACACTAGGCCGTTTGTAAAACTTCGTGATCTAATCGAAAGTTCGGTAGGTAGACTCCCGCAGCGATTAGTTCTATATCAAGCAGTTAGCGAGGCAATTACAAATGTGAGGCATCACGCCTACGAGCGGAAGAATAATCTGTCGAGGTGGTGGATGTCTGCTTCCATAGACACAGTCGCCATGAAGCTAAAAGTGCTTGTATTGGATCATGGGCTTGGAATTCCATCGACCCTGCCGAGAAAGGGAGTGCTCGAAAAAATTCTTAGCTACCTAAAAATTTCTACGCTCCGAGGATTCTCGGATGACGGGCGAATGATTGACGCAGCAGTAACGCTAGGAAGATCTGCTGTGAAGATGCCGCACCGTGGTCACGGACTGAAGCGCGACATTCAATTTGCGATTCGGTCGTTTGATGGTATGGCTCGGCTTCGGATTCACAGCAATAGAGGCAGATATGTGTTTGCGCGCGACTTCGCAGGAACGGAGTCAAAATCCACAGCTTCGCTCAATAATTCTCTCGATGGTACCTTCGTGGAATGGACGTTTGAGCTGCAGCAGCTTGAATTGAATCTGACATGAAAATTGACTTAGCAAGAGAGTTTTCAACCGTCCCTTCAGGACGCTACTACAGCGACGGTCCGGATTCCGGCGAGCGATTTCGCGAGGAGTATCTGCGGCCTGCAATTTCTGAACCCGGGCCGATTGAAATTCGGATCGATGGGACAGCCGGGTTTGGTTCTTCATTTCTTGAAGAGGCTTTTGGAGGTGCGGTGCGATTGGGCTACATAGACGCGGCAACATTTCTAAGCAGGCTAAAGTTGGTTTATGATGATGAAGAATTTGCCATGTATGAAGATCTCATAAAGCTGTTCATAAATGACGCAAGATCAGAAAATCTCTAACCAGAGACTGGATAACGAGGCTTCGTTTCTGGAGATCGTATTGAAGTCTATCCCTGGCGGAGCAATCGCTGGAGGATTTGTGTCGTGGGTCATGGCGAGAAAGAAGATTAGAGAGGATTCGGTTGCCAAAATTGTGGATCTACAAATTGACCTAATTTCAGAGATTCATCTCTACTGGTCGCTGGATTCGCGAGATAGAGTCATCGAATCAACCATTGTCAGGCTTTTTCAAAGGTTCTCGAATCGGGTACGAGTGCACCTAACGAAGTATGGGAACAGGAAGAGTCTGAAACTGGCTATGGATTGCGTAACGCGTGCGCATGTAGCGATCACAGGGTCGCCATTTTCAACGAGTTCATGGAGGCGTGCGGTTTGGCGAAGCACGGCTGCCAAATCAGAGCTTGAAAATGTTGCTAAGTTTGTGAAGTGAATTTCGTCGAGTTGGAATTCGCCGAAATACGAGAATTCCTCGAAAATCACTGAACCTGGGCGAACTCATTTTGTCTGGCGCACTTCGTCAATGGAGAGTTGCGTAGGCCAATACGACTGTAAGGGGTGTTTGTAGTCCGGAGTTAACGTTTTAGTTGGGTGCAGAGTGTCACTGAAGCGAACTCCCGTCGTAGCGAGATTTGTTGATGCCGGTTGCAGTTCGGCGGCGCCCATATACCTATCAAACCCATCCCACACTCTCCCCGGCCAAAATGTACAATCAGCCAGGCGCAATCGGGCAGCGCAGGGAGAGTCATTGATGAGACGCGGGATCCTGGCAGTCCTCGTGGTTGTCCTGTTTTCCGGTTGCGCCAACTACCAGACCATGGCACTGAAGAAGGGGCAGCGCACGATCAGCACGACGGCCGAATCGGTGGTGCTGCTGACGGTCGAGGTGTCGCGGCCGGATGGCAGCCGCTATCAGCCGAATCCGGCGATCGTGCTTGTCTCTGCGATGCACACCGGCGACCGGGAGCAGGCGACGTTGTTCCGCTTCAGCCGCAAGGATGACCGGGTCGAGATGGACGGTCATGCCGTCTATCTCTCCAGCATGGCCCTGGCGCCGGGCCATTACCGGATCGATGGCATCTCGGGCATCGCCAACGCTTTTCCGTTCATTGGCCAGTTCTTCATTCCCGTGCTGGCCGAATTCGACGTCGAGGCGCAGTCGGTGAGCTATCTCGGTCACATCGCGGCGACGATGCGCGAACGCAGGGAAGGCGAGTTCCGCGCGGGTTCCACGATTCCGCTGATCGACCAGTCGGCGACCGGCATGATCAGTCATACGTGGGATGTCGCGATCGAGAACCGCTACGACACCGACATGGCCACGTTTCGCCAGCGGTTTCCGGCCCTCGCCGATCTGCGCGTGCAGAGCGAAGCGCTGCCTGCATGGGATCGCGCTGCTGCCCAGCGCCTTTGGGACGGTGTCAGCAAGCCGGCGGCCGAGACAACCGCGGACGAAGCCGTTTCTTCGCGGGCCAACTAGAACCGGACTGCGGGCGGTGGGCCGGACACCGCAGCAACCCTGAAGGACGGTCGGCCCATCTCGCGCCAATCAGCCGTGAAGGAAGATCCCGAGCAGGGCACAGCCGAGCAATAGCCACCCCAGCCCCAGCCGGAAGCGCAGGATCGCCACCAGCGCCGCGGCGGTCAGCAGCAATCTGGTCGGCTGCCATGACGCCCACACGGGCACATCGATCTGCACCGGTCCCGCACTCCACGCACGCAGTTCGCCGAACACCGTGTGCAAGGCAAACCACGCGGAGAGGTTCAGAATGACGCCGACGACGGCGGCCGTGACCGCCGACAGCGCCGCGTGCAGGCTGCGGTTCCTGCGCAGGGCTTCGACATAGGGTGCGCCGACGAAGATGAAGAGGAAGCAGGGCACGAAAGTAACCCAGGTGGTGAGCGCGGCGCCGAGCAGGGCGGCGGTCCATGGATCGAGCGTGCCGGGATAGCGATGGGCGGCCACGAAGCCGACGAACTGCAGGACCATGACCAGCGGGCCCGGTGTCGTTTCGGCGAGGGCGAGTCCGTCGATCATCTGGCCCGGCTGCATCCAGGCAAAATCCTCGACCGCACGCTGGGCGACATAGGCGAGCACCGCATAGGCGCCACCGAAGGTGACCACGGCGGTCTGGCTGAAGAAGCGGCCTTCGCGTGCGATGACATGGTCGGCGCCGAGCCACCATGCCGCCAGCACGACGGGCGTGAACCAGAGCACCACGCAGATTGACATCGTGGCAACGGCCCGGCGCAGCGACGGCACCGTGTGCGGGGCCTCGCCGTGAGCAAGCATGCGGTCGACCAGATAGTGCTGATCGGTTCCGGCAGAGTCCGCCGTGGCCGCCGGTAGCCATGCGGGCGCCATGCGACGGACCAGCAAGCCGATCATCGCCGCGCCGAACACGATCCACGGAAACGGCACCTTCAGCGCGAAGATTGCGATGAAGGCGCCACCGGCCAGGGCAATCAGGAATTTCGACTGCAACGCGCGCCGGCCGATGCGCAACACGGCATCGACGACGATCGCCAGCACGGCGGCCTTGAGGCCAAAGAAAAGAGCCGACACCAGCGGCACCTGACCGAAGCGCACATAAAGCGCACTGAGCGCGCCGAGCACGAGGGCGCCCGGCAGGACAAACAGCAGGCCGGCGATCAGTCCACCCCAGGTCCGGTGCATCAGCCAGCCGATATAGGTCGCGAGCTGCTGCGCCTCGGGCCCCGGCAGCAACATGCAGTAGTTCAGTGCATGCAGGAATCGCGGTTCGCTGATCCAGCGTCTGTTCTCGACGAGTTCGCGATGCATCAGCGCGATCTGACCGGCGGGGCCGCCGAAGCCGAGCCAGCCGATGCGCGACCAGACTCGCGCAACCGCGCCGAGACCCGGAGTCTGCACGGGCGCCTGGTATCCATCGCTGGGACACGTATTCATTCGGTCATGTTAGCCGGAGGAGGGCTAGAGGCACCTGGGTTTCGGATCAAGCAGGCGTCTTGTCATTTTCGCTGAGCTGTCGAACTACAGCTGGACCCTCTCTGCTCACCTGATCGAGGCAAACCTCCAGTATGGCCAGCCCCTCGCTGATTTCCGTATTCGAAAGCGCACCGTAGCCCATCAGAAGTCCGGCACGTCGCGGTGGCGACTGATAGCAGACGTCAATCGGGAACAGGCCGAGTCCGCGCTCGTGTGCGAGCTCGATCAGGCGTCGCCCGGTGGCGCTATCGCCGACATTGAGCCAGACCACGACGTGCATCCCGGAACTGGATTGCACGATGTCGAGTCGGCCCCGACTGAGGCGTTGCAAGCCATCGAGGAGGCGCACGCGGCGCTGCCTCAGCAACTTGCCGTTGCGCCGAAGGTGTCGTTCGAAGCCGCCGTTTGCCATGAAATTGGCCAGAGCGAGTTGCTCCAGAGCCGGCGAGCCCATGTCGTCGAGAAACTTCGCGGCGATGAAGTCCTCGCGCAGCGGCGCCGGAGCGATCAGATATCCCAGACGAAGTGCTGGAAACAGGGTCTTCGAGAACGTTCCTGCGTAGACCACGCGATCTCCATGATCGAGAGATCGCAGTGCGGCGACTGAACGGTTGCGCACGCGAAATTCGCTGTCGTAGTCATCCTCGAAGATCCAGCCATCGTGTCGCTCCGCGTACTGCAGGATCTGGTGTCGTCGCGGCTGCGACAGGACGGCGCCTGTCGGAAACTGGTGGGCCGGCGTCAGGCAGATCAGGCGAGCGCCGCGTTCGGGCAGGCGGTCGCACTGGAGCCCATCGCTGTCGACCGGCAGCGCGTCGACGCGCGCGCCGTGCGTTTCGAGCACGGTGCGCGTGGCGTAGTAGTGCGGATCCTCGATGATGGCGCGATCGCCGACGTCGAGGAGCACCCTGGCAGTCAGGGCGAGCGCCTGCTGCGTTCCGCCGACGATGACGACGTCGTCAGGTTGCGCGTGGATTCCGCGGTAGCGATCCAGATAGGTGCAGACCTGCGTGCGCAGTTCGTGAAGCCCTGGCGCTGACGGATATCCGGTCCGGCAGTACGCGCTGGCTCGGACCAGTTCGCGATGCCACGCGCTGGCGAGCAGCGGGTGGGCCATGGGCTCGCCGTAGAGGAAGGCGACGCGAACATCCGGGGGGCGCCGCCCCGGCACGGCACGATAGTCGCAGCAACTGCGCAATCTAGCAGCGTACGTGCTTGGCGGCGCGCAAAAGCGGCGACTGCCCGGTGTGCCTTGCCGCATATTCTGCGCGCCAGAAGCCTTGTGCTCGGCGACGCGTGTGCCGGCCCCGACATGCGCCGTGAGCAGTCCCTCGGCCTGCATTTGCTCGTAGGCAGCGACGATCGTGCTTCGCGAAAAACCGTACTCGGCCGCGAGTTGCCGGGTAGGCGGCAGCGCGCTGCCGGGAGGCAGGCTGCCGCTGGCGATCGTTGCCCGCAATGCGCGGACCAATTGCGAGACGATGGAGCCGGTTCCGTCCAGTTGCAGGTGCATCGTTCGTTCCTCGATGGTCCTATTCAACACGCGGTCATTGGTCTGGGAAAGGACCAATTCGCCGCCGCTCGACGCCGGCCAAGCGGCGCCCGATATCGCACGCCGGCATGCAAATCATCAGGTTGCATGACGTGACAGGAAGCGGATTGGTTGCCGCAATCGCGCATGAATTGTGTCTTTGGAGGGTGCCACGGGATTGGCAAGCTGAACTCCCCCCACGCGTCAAATCCGAGGTGGAGTCATGAAGATGCGAATTGCCCAGCTGTTGCCATCCCCGTTGGTCCTGGCAGGATGGTTGATCCTATCGGCCGCTTGTGCCGCGCCCACGACTGCCATGGCGTCGTCCACCGATGTCGCCAAGCCCATGCCATGGGATTACTTCTGTCGCCTGCAGTTCGATCTCGCGCAACGTACCGACATGGAGTCGTTCCGCGACTACGATGCCGACACGTTTCGTGCCGGACATACCGATGATGCCGTCACCGTGTTTTCGAGTGGCGCAGTGCGCTACGGCATAGACGCGATAATGCAGGCCCTGGCCAGTCATTTCTCCGGGCGCGAAGCGATCTGGGAATGGACCGAACTTAGCCGCAGCGTGAACGGCTGCAAGACCGCCTACATTCTCTACGAAACCCATTACCGCATTCCGCGCATCAATCTGGATATTCACGCCCTGACCGGAGTGACCTACACCTATCGACACGGCTTGTGGCTGGCGGTGGCCGACCAGGGCACCCAGCTGCCCGATCCTGCTCCCTGATTTCCGGGTCTTCCCGATCCCCAGGGAGGGTCTGATCAAGTAGCAAAGTCGTCATGGCGTTCGGAAGGTTCTCCACATGTGCTGCGTGGCGAAGTGAAGGCTGGTTGCCTTGACGAGGCGCGCGATGCGTGTGGGGAGCCTTCTGGGTACCACCTTGTCAACATCCAATCAATCGGTCAGGCGACGCCTGCCTGCGCGCAGCTCTTTGTTGCGCCGACTTGAAACGACTGCAGAGATGCAGGAGGTGAGGTCGCTCCAGCGCATCCTGCGCGCGCGACATTCGCACATCCCTGTGCAGCACAACGCAGGAGCAGTTGACGAGACGGCCAGTCTGTCTGTGCGATTCGCGATGTTGCGGCACGCAGGATTGCGACTAAGATGGTCGGGCAGGATGCGTGATTCATCTGCGCCAGTCGGGGCGGATCACGTTTCGCCATGCCGGGATCGGCGATTCCGGACCGGTTTCGCAGCCTGCGTTGGTGGACAAGGGCGGCGCCTGCTCTCGCGCAGGCGCCGCGGCAGAACTGGGAGACATCCAGCGTGGATCTGTTTTCGGCGTCAGGCATATTCGTGGGAGCCGGGCTCGGTGCGCTGCTACGTTGGGGGCTCGGCATCGCCCTCAATCCGGTGTTTCCGACCGTGCCACTCGGGACGCTGGCGGCAAACGTGCTCGGCGGCCTGCTGATGGGCCTGGCCCTGGGCCTGTTCACCCAATTCGAAGGCCTGTCCCCGGCCATGCGGCTCACGATCACGACCGGCTTTCTTGGCGGACTGACCACATTCTCGACGTTCTCCGCGGAGACCGTCACCCTGCTCATGCGCGGCGAGTATGGTTGGGCCGGCGCGACTGTGGCTTCGCACGTCTGCGCCTCGCTGGTGGCGACGTTCGCCGGCATCGGCCTGGTCCACTGGCTGCTCGGCCACCCGGGAGGAGCGACATGAACGGCGTGCACCTGCGTTTCTACACCTACGAAGACCGCAAGCATCATGGCCTGCTCGTCTACGAGTGGCTGCTGCAGAACGCGCGCAAGCTCGGCATCCATGGTGGCTCGGCGTTTCGGGCCATGGCCGGCTTCGGGCGGCACGGAAAGCTGCACGAACAGCACTTCTTCGAACTGGCCGGGGAAGTGCCGGTACTGGTCGAATTCATTCTCGATCCGGATGAGGCCGACAAGCTCGTCGCCCTGCTGCGCGAGGAAGGCCTCGATCTGTTCTATGCGAAGCTGCCGGCCGAGTACGGCATGATCATAAGCGCCTGAGCGGCGGCATCGAAACAGGCGTCGGGAAACTCCTCAATCGGCATCGGCGGGCTGCGCGGGTTCCGCTGGCGGGGAATCAGCGCTCCGTGAGGTCTCGCGCGCACCGGACCAGGCCGCGCACAGCAATACGGCGGCCGCATACAGCACGACGAGCACGACACCCCAACGCAGGGCGTCCAGCGGCAGGTTCTTGACGACGTAGGCGGCTAGCAGCACCGCCGGAATGCCACCGATGGCCAGGCCCAGCACGATGCGCAGGTCGATGCGCGGGGTACCGACGAAGCGCGTCGCGCTGATCGGCATGAGAAAGGCGCAGGCACCCATCATGACCGGAAAGGCCGCGGTCGGGTTCAGGCCAAGCAGACTCAGCAGGATCAGGGAGGGCGCGTACAGGCCGATGCCGAAGGCCATCAGCGCGCCGAGCAGGAAGTGCGCGGCGACGGCCACGCCGAACAGCCAGCCGCCAAGGCCGAGCGCGTTGCCGCCGGCCGGCACCAGGCCGACATTGGTCATCGCATAGAGCAACGCGGCGACGAGCAGGGCGACACCGACCACGGCCTGCACGCTGCGCACGCTGAGGCGCTGGACAAGTGGCACGCCGAGCGTCGCACCGGCCACGGCGGCGGCAATGCAACCGAGCATGAGCAATGGATCGACCTCGACGAGCTTGATGAAGATCAGTGCCTGGCAGACCGTCGGCAAGGCATGACCCGTGTTCAGCGTGGCCGGTATGAAGCTGTCGGGAACGAGGCCACGCAACTTGATCCAGGCGGTCGTGGGCGCGAAAGAGCCGATGCCGAGGGTGTCGAAGAAGTTGGTGATGGCACCCAGCACCATGGCTTCCGGGCGCGGCCGCAGCTGACCACGTTCGCGGGCGGCGAGAACCAGGCGGGCGAGGAAAATCGTGGCAATGATTGTCAATGACAGGAGCAGGAAAGTGACAATCAATGCAATGTCCTCTCGAGCGTTCGGGCTGGCAATCGGGTCATTGAGGCGCAATTCGCCGACTTTACTCCCTGGCGGACGCCTCTGGCGCGCCTTTGCCGCGATCTGACCAATACCGCCAACGATGCGCGATATCGGGCGCTCAAGCGAACTTCGTGCTGAGTAGGCAGGACCCCGAAAAACAGGTCGGGCCATTGCGGCCCGACCTCGACGCTACGCACGGCCTGGGAGTCCGCGCGTTTTTTCAGCCTGTCTGGTGGGGACAGAACAGGCGCTCTTGGGACCGGTGTTGAATCATTGGAGGGACCCTGCGTGGCAATCGCCGGGCTCAGATGCTCGAGAGCATCTGTTCGATGCGTCGGGCCATGGCCTCGGGATAGGCGGGGTCCGATTTGCTGCTCTTGGCCAGCAGCCGCTTGTATTCGGGAACGAGGTCCGACAGCTCCGCCTTGCTGTTTGCGCGTTCGAGTTTGAGGGTGAACATGAAGGCGCGCAGACCGAGCGCAGCCACGGTCGTCTCGTTCATGAACTGCCTGACCAGACCGATCGGCGGAATTACATGCATCGAGTTCGAAGCGGTCGGCTCTGCCTGCGGGGCAGCGGGCGGGGCGGCGCTGTCGACTGGCGAGAGGGTGTTCGCCGGCCTTCCATTGAAATGGATGAGCCCGGCTGCGCGCAGTTCCTCGATCAGCGGCGACACGTCTCCGAGCACGCTGAACTGTTCACGCACCTGCTGCACGCTGTGGGCGCCGTCAATCGAGATCAGCAGCATTCTCTGGCGCGCGCCCAGATGGAGCTTGCGGTCCTGGATCTCGGCATAGCCGGCCGTCGTCTTGTTCGGAACGTCGGAACTGAGCATTTCTTGCATCCCCCCAGAGATTTCCGATTCATCCTCGATCCGGAATTGCCTGCGTCGATTGATTCACCGGGCACCCGTGTTGCCGGCGCGACCATTGCGCCTGCGTTGCCACCGCCTTTCCTGTCATGGACGTCGGCGGACTGCTGAGAGCAAGCAATCTGCGTGCCATGTTCTTTCGAAAATTGATGCGAGTCTCCCTTGCAAGCAAAAAAAAGAGGTCGGACCTGGCGGTCCGACCTCATCCGCGTCGCACGGGGGAGAGATCCGTGCTCCGGGTGGCCTGCCCTTCATGTGGGGGGGCAGGCCCTTTGGGACCGTTTGCTACTTCGAAATGTCGACATCTTTCGTTTCGGGCAGGAACAGCGTGCCAATGACCAGGGTCATGACGGCGATGATGACCGGGTACCAGAGACCCTGATAAATGTTGCCGGTCGCCGCCACGAGCGCGAACGAGATCGTCGGCAGGAAGCCGCCGAACCAGCCATTGCCGATGTGGTAGGGCAAGCTCATCGAGGTGTAGCGGATGCGGGTCGGGAACAGTTCGACCAGCCAGGCCGCGATCGGTCCGTAGACCATGGTCACGTAGATGACCAGGATCGTGAGCAGGACGATCAGCATCGCATTGTTGATGCGGGTGGCGTCAGCCTTTTCCGGGTAACCGGCAGCGGACAGGGCGGCCTTTACCTCACTGCTGAACCGATCCGCTTCGGCTTTTGCTGCGTCGCCCTGCAGCCCGGAGGCCTCGTAGGAGGCGATGGTCGTCGAGCCGACCCGGACGCTGGCCACCGAGCCGGAAGCCACTGCCTCATTCGCGTACGGCGTGCCGCTGCGGGCAAGGGCACTCTTGGCGATATCGCACGAGGTGGTGAACTTGCTCGTGCCGACCGGATTGAACTGGAAGCTGCATTCGGCGGGATCGGCAACCACGACTACCGGGCTCGACTGTGCCGCGGCTTCGATGGCTGGATTGCCGTAGTGGGTCAATGCCTTGAAGATCGGGAAATAGGTCAGCGCGGCCAGCAGGCAACCGGCCATGATGATCGGCTTGCGGCCGATCTTGTCGGACAACCAGCCGAATACTATGAAGAACGGCGTGCCGAGGGCGAGTGCGCCGGCGATCATCAGGTTGGCGCTGGTGGCTTCGATCTTGAGCGTCTGGGTGATGAAGAACAGC
The DNA here is from genome assembly GCF_900115085.1 of Dokdonella immobilis. Taxonomy (GTDB): domain Bacteria; phylum Pseudomonadota; class Gammaproteobacteria; order Xanthomonadales; family Rhodanobacteraceae; genus Dokdonella; species Dokdonella immobilis. The sequence continues at coordinate 28,813 of NZ_FOVF01000010.1, forward strand.
GCGTAGAACTGGCCCGCGTACCAGACCACGGCCTGGCCGGCGGTGGCGCCGAGCAGGGCCAGGATCACGACGCGGCTGTTGCGGGTCATGAAGCTTTCGGTCAACGGCGCCTTGGATGTCTTGCCTTCGTTCTTCATCTGCTGGAACAGCGGCGATTCGGCGAGTTGCAGGCGGATCCAGACCGAGACCATCAGCAGGACGAAGGAGAGCAGGAAGGGAATGCGCCAGGCCCAGGCCTCGAACGCATCCTTGCCGAAGTAGTAGCGGCAGCCGAGGATGATCAGCAGGGAGAGGAACAGGCCGAGCGTGGCCGTGGTCTGGATGAAGCTCGTGTACAGACCGCGCTTGCCTTGCGGCGCATGTTCGGCGACATACGTCGCGGCACCGCCGTACTCGCCACCGAGGGCCAGGCCCTGCAGGAGCCGAAGGGTGATCAGGATGATCGGCGCGGCCACGCCGATCGTTGCGTAGGTGGGCAGCACGCCGACCAGGAAGGTCGACAGGCCCATGATCACGATGGTCACGAGGAAGGTGTACTTGCGTCCGATCATGTCGCCAAGGCGACCGAACAGCAAGGCGCCGAACGGGCGCACGGCGAAGCCGGCAGCGAAGGCGAGCAGGGCGAAGATGAAACCGCTGGTCGGGTTCAACGCCGTGAAGAACTGCTTGGCGATGATCGCGGCCAGTGAGCCGTACAGGTAGAAGTCGTACCACTCGAACACGGTGCCGAGGCTGGAGGCGAAGATCACCTTCTTGTGGCCCTGGGTCAGGGTTCCCGGGGCTGGATGGGTCGTTGTTGCCATGGTCGTGTCCCCCTCAGAATGAGTACTTGGTCGTGAACTGCAGGCGGGTCAGCGAGCCGTCGACACCGCTTTCGAGTTCACGCTTCGCGCGCATCAGTTCGATACCGACATCGAGCTTGGGCATCGGCGAATAGAAGATGTTGGCCCGGAAGCTCTGCACGGATTCGTTGACGGCGGTGCCGGTCAGGTCGATCGGATTGTCGTACTGGCTGCGCGCATAGATCAGGTTCATGCGCAGTTGTGACGAGAAGACATGACGCCAGGCCAGGTAGCCGGCGAATCCGCCGATCGCGTCGAGGTTGCCGTCGGCGCTCAATGCGGCGTCGCCGGTGACGCCGAGACCGATGTAGCGGCTCATGCCATCGCCCGCGGTGACCTGGTAGCGCAGGTCGTCATTGCTGCCGAGGTTCCACTTGCCGCCGACCGTGAAGGCGTACCCGCCCTCGCTGTCGCTGATGGCCGCAGCCGAGGAGGTGGCTGCACGATCGATGTCGAGGCTGCGGAACAGGGCGCCGATGCCGAACGATCCCCAATTGCCCTTCCAGCCGTAGCGCAGGGTCAGGTCTGGCACCGCGCCGCGGTCCGATGCTGCCGCTCCGCCGCCGCCGTTCGGGATGACTGTCGTTTCGGGATTTTCCAGAGACGCCGAGAACCCGCCCGTGGTGTAGCGGATCTGGGCCTGACGCACGAAGATGACGCCATCGGTCGGGCCGATGAAATCGACCGAATCGGGCAGCGCCGCGGTGTCCATGAAGTTCGACCAGGTCTGGCCGGCCAGCCAGTTGTTCCAGTAGGCGTAGGCGTGGCGCACGGTGACGCCGTAGGTGTTGGTCGAGGTCTGGTTGCCGAGCGCATTGCCGAAGAAGTCCATTTCGAGGAAGGCACCGGCCTTGTCGCCCGATTCGGACACGTTGTCGATGCCGATGTTGAAGCGCGAGAACTTGGCGTGGGCGTCGTAGTCGACGTCGGAACTGTCGCCGCCGACCGGCGTCTGGCCCGGAACATAGAGAATGCGGCCAACCGCAGCGTCCGCCAACTGGCCGTCGTGCGCCTTGGTCGCCATGAAGTCGGCCTTGATGAATCCGCCGATCTTGACCGTGGTGCCGGCCGGCGAACCCGGCGTCAGCGTGGTCAACTGGATCGGCAGTTTTCCGGCCGGCAGGGCAGGTGCCGCAGGCGGCGCCGCCTCGCGTTGTGCGCGAATTTCCGCAGCGAGGTTCTGCAACTGCTTCTCGAGGTCGTTGATGCGTTGCTCGAGGGCCTGTTCACGGGCTTCATCGGCCATGGCGATGCCCGGCAAGGCAACGAGGCATGCGAGCGTGAGTGTCGAAACACGTAATCCAAACAGTTTATGGCGAATCATGGGGTCCCCTCCCATTGGTGGCGGACCGAGAATGCGCAAGGCGGCCCGGGCAAACCATTAGCCATTGGTCTATGTGCGACCAAAGTCGAATCAGGGGCCCGCATGCCGGGCTCGCGTGGCATTATCGAAAGCAGACGCTTACAGTGATTGCAGGAGGATCCGATGGCGAATCTTCATCCGGTACCGGCGGAATTTGCAGCCAGGGCCCGCATCGACAAGGCGGGGTACGAAAAGCTCTACGCCGAGTCGGTTTCCGACCCGGAGGGGTTCTGGGGCCGGATCGGCAAGCGCCTCGACTGGATCAAGCCCTACACCCGGGTCAAGGACGTTTCCTTCGACATCAGCGATCTGCATATCCGCTGGTACGAGGATGGTGTGCTCAATGTGTCGGCGAATTGCCTGGACCGCCATCTGGCAACGCGCGGCGAAAAGACCGCGATCATCTGGGAGGGCGACGATCCCGATGATTCGCGGCATATCAGTTATCGCGAGCTGCATGCCGAGGTCTGCAGGGCAGCCAACCTGCTGACCCACCTCGGCATCGGCAAGGGCGATCGCGTCGCGATCTACCTGCCGATGATTCCGGAAGCGGCCGTGGCCATGCTGGCCTGCACGCGGATCGGTGCGGTGCATACGATCGTTTTCGGCGGATTCTCGCCCGATTCGCTGGCCAGCCGTATCGCCGACAGCCAGTGCAAGCTGGTCATCACCGCCGACGAGGGTGTCCGTGGCGGCAAGCGGGTGGCCCTCAAGGCCAACGTCGATGCGGCGCTCGAGCGGCCGAACACGAACAGCGTCGAGACCGTGCTGGTGGTCCGGCGCACGGGCGGCGCGGTCGACATGCAGGTGCCGCGTGACCGCTGGTGGCATGCGCTGATGGAGGGCCAGTCCGAGCAGCATGACCCGGTGCCCTGCGAGGCCGAGCACCCGCTTTTCATTCTCTATACGTCGGGCTCCACCGGCGCCCCGAAGGGCGTGCTGCATACGACTGGCGGCTATCTCGTGCATGCCAGCTATACGCACGAATGCGTATTCGATCTGCGTGAGGACGACGTCTACTGGTGCACCGCGGACGTTGGCTGGGTCACCGGGCACAGTTACCTCGTGTATGGGCCGCTCGCCAACGGCGCCACCACGGTGATGTTCGAAGGCGTGCCCAATTACCCGGATAGCTCGCGCTTCTGGCAGGTCGTGGACAAGCACAAGGTGACCATCTTCTACACCGCGCCGACGGCGATCCGGGCGCTGATGCGCGAGGGCGAGGATCCGGTCACGCGGACATCGCGGGCAAGCATCCGCCTGCTCGGCTCGGTCGGCGAGCCGATCAACCCCGAAGCCTGGGAATGGTATTACCGCGTGGTCGGCGAAAGTCGCTGTCCGATCGTCGATACCTGGTGGCAAACCGAAACCGGCGGGATCCTGATCACGCCGCTGCCCGGCGCCACCGACCTCAAGCCGGGCTCGGCGTCCTTGCCGTTCTTCGGCATCAAACCGGCGATCGTCGATGCCAACGGCAACCTGCTTGATGGCGCGACCGAGGGCAACCTGATCCTGACCGATTCGTGGCCCGGGCAGATGCGTACGGTCTACGGCGACCATCAGCGTTTCATCGATACCTATTTCCGCACCTATCCGGGCAACTATTTCACCGGCGACGGCGTCCGCCGCGACGAGGACGGCTACTACTGGATCACCGGCCGTGTCGACGACGTGATCAATGTTTCCGGTCACCGTCTCGGCACGGCGGAAGTGGAGAGCGCGCTGGTCGCCCATGTCAGCGTTGCCGAAGCCGCGGTCGTCGGCTGCGCCCATGACATCAAGGGGCAGGGCATCTATGCCTATGTCACGCTCAAGGTCGGGGTCGAGCAGAGCGAGGCGCTGCGCAAGGAATTGATTGCCTGGGTACGGAAGGAGATCGGACCGATCGCAACGCCGGACTATCTGCAATGGGCTCCGGGCCTGCCGAAAACGCGATCCGGCAAGATCATGCGACGCATCCTGCGCAAGATCGCCGAGAATGCGCCCGATCAGCTCGGCGACACCTCGACCCTGGCCGACCCGAGCGTGGTCAGGAATCTCGTCGACGAGCGCATGATTCGGGGCTAGGCCATGGGAGCCGAGGGGGTGCGTGAAGTCCGCTTTGCCCAGGCGGGAGCGCGCTCAAGCTGGAGTAGGGCATGCCGGAAATCCTGATCGCTGATGATCATCCGCTGTTCCGCGACGCGCTTTGTCGCGCCGCCGCGCAGGCGGTGCCTTCGGCGACGCTGCTGCAGGCCGATAGCGTGCAGGCGCTACTGGCCGTGGTCGAAGCGCATGCCGACGCCGACCTCCTGCTGCTCGACCTGCACATGCCCGGAGCGCGCGGATTTTCGGCGCTGGCCCATCTGCGCGGCCAGTATCCACAACTTCCGATCATCATCGTCTCGGCGCACGAGGAAGCCGAGGTGGCGAGGCGCGCCCTGGCCCATGGTGCGGCTGGATACATTCCCAAGTCGCTGGCCAGCGAGAGCATCGTCGCCGCGATCCGGGCGGTCCTCGATGGCGAAATCTGGCTGCCGGCACGCATGCCTGGCGCTGCCGCTGAACTGCGCGATGCGGAGGCCCAGGTAGCGGCACGTATCGCCGAACTCACGCCTCAGCAGTTCCGCGTGCTGAACATGCTGGCCGACGGCCTGCTCAACAAGCAGATCGCCTATGAGCTCGGGATCTCCGAAGCCACCATCAAGGCGCACATGACCGCGATCATGCGCAAGCTCGGATGCAACAACCGGACCCAGGTGGCCCTGGTCGCGAGCCAGCTCGCACTGGATTCCGATACGCTTCCAGCCAGCCACTAGCGAGCCTCTGAACAAGTGGCGCAATCGACATGGCGCTCAGGAGGTTTGCCAGATGTGCTGCGTGGCGAAGTGAAGGCTGGTTGCCTTGACGAGCCGCGTGGTGCATTTGGCGAGGCTTCTGAACGCCACCTCTTCTGTGTTAATCAATCGGTTTGGCGACGCCTGCCTGCGCGCAGCTCTTTGTTGCGCCGACTCGAAAGACAGCCAGTCTGTCTTCGCCGGCGCGCCGCGATCTGCACGCAGGCTGGCGTCGTGACGGTTGTACCACTTGTTCAGAGGCTCCCTGGTGTGGTGTCCCACAACTACCATCAGATAACTCCGGCGTCTTTCACGGCGATACTGCGTTGCTCGTCGTCGCCATAGTGCCCGCCGTGACTCCTCCTCGCGCCTTGTCCCGCCCTGAAATCCATCCGGAATTTCTTCGCGTTATTTGCGGGACACCACACTAGTGGAGGCTCTAAACCAGTAGCAAAGTCGTCACGATACCTGCCTGCGTCATGGCAGTCGCTGCGAGCACAGCGAGGCTCGTGACGGTCAATCGACGCCGGTTGCTTCGCTCGTGGCCGGATCGGCGACACCCATGCCTTCCGTGGCGGATGTCTGGGCGCCCGAGCGGCGCGCGAAGGATGAAAGCAGAGCGCGCAATGCAGCGGGTCGCACAGGCTTGAGCAGCACCGGAAGGCCGAGCGCCTTGGCCCGCTGTTTCAGCTCCGGGCTCGCATCGGCCGTGATCAGGGCGGCCGGTGGCGAGGGATTGCAGTGCTTGAGCAACTCGCCAAGTACTTCGATCCCATCCGGCCCACTGCCGAGGTGGAAGTCGATCAGGATCAGATCCGGACGCCGTCGTAGCAGGGCATCCAGTGCCTCGGTCCGATTGGCGGCAAGGTCGCAGCTCATGCCCCAGCGAGTCAGAAGGGAGGCCATGCCTTCGAGGATCGATGGCTCGTTGTCGAGGCAAAGCACATGCTGCGGACGCAATTCCCCCGCCAGCATCGACCGCCGTGGCTCGCTGACTTCGTCGCGCGCACGTATGCGTACGCGCGGCACCTGGATGGCGAAGCAGCTTCCGTGTCCGGGCCAGGAGCGAACCCGCAACTGGTGATTGAGGATACGGGCGATGCGTTCGCAGATCGACAGGCCGAGCCCCAGCCCCTGCTCACCCCAGGGGGATGCGCCATCGACCCGGTGGAACTCGTCGAAGATGCGCTGGAGCTGCTCATCGGCGATGCCCGGCCCGGTATCCCAAAGCTCGATGCGCACATCGTCGCCGACGTGACGCACTCCCAGGACGATACGGCCCTTGCGGGTGTAGCGCAGTGCATTGGTGCAGAAATTCTGCAGGATCCGGCGCAGCAGGTGCGGATCGCTGCGAATCACGGCCCGGCTCGGGACGACGCGGAATTCCATGCCGCGCCGCTGCGCAAGCAGGGAAAATTGCTGGACCAGGGGTTCGATCAGTTCGGCCACGCCGATGTCGGCGGGTTCGGGGTGGTATTTTCCGGCATCGAGGCGCGAAGTTTCGAGCAGGGATTCGAGCAGGTCTTCGGCGACGCGAAACGCGGTGTCGATGCGCTCCGCCAACTGCGCGGATTCGGCGTCGAGCGATGGCTGGTGGCGCAAGGCCGAAGTGAAAAGACGGGCCGCGTTGAGGGGCTGCAGCAGGTCGTGGCTGGCTGCGGCCAGAAAGCGCGACTTGGACTGGTTGGCGGACTGCGCTTCGTAACGCGCGAACTCCTGGGCTTCGAGCGCGGCGGATAGCTCCGCGGTGCGCTGGGCGACCCGCTGCTCCAGGGTCTCGTTGGCTTCGAGCAGGGCAAGTTCGACCTTCTTGTAGTCCGAGACATCGGTGAACGTCGTGACGAATCCTCCGCCGGGCAGTTGCTGGCCGCGCATTTCGAGCACGCTGCCGTCGGCTCGCTCGCGCCGGAACACATGGGCGGTTCCGGCGCGCATGTGGCGCAGGCGCTTGGACACGTGCTCTTCGACTTCGCCCGGGCCGCAATCGCCGCGTTCGGCGTTATAGCGGATCAGGTCGGCGATCGGTCGGCCGACGTAGACGAGACCGTTCGGGTAGTCGAACATCTCCAGATAGCGACGGTTCCACGAGACCATGCGCATCTCGGCATCGACCACGCTGATTCCCTGGGAGATGTTTTCCAACGTCGTCGAAAGCAGTTCACGATTGAATCGCAACTCCTGGGAGGCTTCGTCGAGCAGCGCAACCGCCTCGCCAAAATCGAGGCCGGTACCGCGCAACGCGGTCGTCAGCATGCGCCGCGCTGACGCCGAGCCGACGGCTGCAGCCAGCAGTCGTTCCACGTGCTGAAGGAGCGCACGATCGGCCGAGGCGTCGTCGTGCAGTGTATTGCCGGATGCGGTCGCATATTCGGCGAACGCATTCGCCGCGTTGCGTTCACCCAGGATGCGGCCGGTGATCGTGCGCAGGTCGGCGATGCTGACCCGGCCATGCCACTCGCTGGCGCCGGTGGGATTGCGATCGGGGCCGGCGTCGAGGAAGCTCGCCGCACGCAAGCGTTCCTCGACGCTCGGTCGGAAACGCAGTGAGACAAAGACGCATCCTGCGATGTTTGCCAGCAGCGACCAGAACGTGCCATGGGTGATCGGGTCCCAGCTGCTCAGGTTGAAAAGGGCGTGCGGTCGCAACCAGGTCTGTCCGAACAGGCCTTCACGTGTCCAGGCATCGTCGAACCACTCGGCGCTCGCCATGCTCGGCAGGAGCAACGTGTAGATCCAGACCGCGAAGCCGACGAGCAAGCCGATCAGGACGCCGCGTCGGGTGGCGCCGCGCCAGTACAGGCCCGCGACGATCGCCGGTGCGAATTGAGCGACCGCGGCGAATGCGAGCAGTCCGATCGCGGCCAGCCCCTGGGCTTGGGAGACCGCCCGATAGTAGGCGAGCGCGAGCACGGCCAGGCCGATGATGGCGGTCCGGCGGATGCCGAGGACGATGGCGGAGACGTCGTTGCGTTCGTCTAGCCGGAGGAATTGCAGGCGCAGCAAGGCGGGCATGACGAGGTCGTTCGAGATCATCGTGGCCAGAGCCACGGAGGCGACGATGACCATCCCGGTGGCCGCCGAGAATCCTCCGATGTAGGCAAGAATCGCCAGGCCGTTCTCACCGTGCGCCAGCGGGAGCCAGAGCAGCAGTGCGTCCGGACTGACGCTCGTGCCGGACATGGCCGACATTCCGGCTTCCGCGATCGGCAGCACGAAGATGCAGATGATGGCCAGATAGAGAGGAAACAGGATGCGGCTCTTTGGCACGTCGTCGGGGTTCTCGCATTCGACGACGCCTACCTGGAACTGGCGCGGCAGGCAGAACATCGCGGTGAACGCGAGCAGGGTCTGGGCCAGGAACCCCGATGGAAGCCCGTCGCGAACCACCTCTGCCCAGACATCGTGGCTGCGCGCGGCGATATCGAATGGCATGTTCAAGGCATAGATGCCGATGGCAACGAAGGCGATCAGTTTCATCATCGACTCGGCCGCGATCGCGAGCATCATGCCGTGGTGATGTTCGGTGGCGTCGATGCGTCGCGTGCCGAACAGGATCGCGAACAGGGAAAGCATGGCCGCCACGTAGAGCGCGGGATCGTTCAACAGCGGGGCCTGCGCCGCTTCCGGAGCGCTACCGCTGAGGACGCCGACGCTCATCGCGACCGCCTTGAACTGGAGCGCGATATAAGGCACGGCCGATGTCACCGCGATAATGGTCACCACGGCTCCCAGCGCATGCGACTTGCCGAATCGGGAACCGATGAAATCGGCGATCGAGGTGATGTTGTTGGCCTTGGCCACCCGGGTCAGGCGCTGCAGCAGCCCGCTGAAAAACACGAACAGGACGATCGGTCCGAGGTAGATCGGGAGAAAGGACAGACTGGAGCGCGATGCGCTGCCGACTGCGCCGTAAAAAGTCCAGGAAGAACAGTAGACGGCGAGGGCGAGGCTGTAGACGATCGGGCGCAGGGCTGGCCGCGTCGGGTAGAGCGGACGTGAGTCGCCGAAATAGGCGATGCTGAACAGGGTGGCCACATAGGCCAGCGAAACCAGCATCAGGATCCAGCCAGCGATCAACGGTGTGCTCCCGCCTGTGCGCGCATGCGCCCCGGTGCACAGACTCGACCGGGATGCCTCACAGGTCAAGCATCACGGCCGCGTTCGCTGCCCGGGTCGGCGGACCCGGGCCTCAGTTCGCGCCGAGGGGCGTTATCAGCGGTTCGGACGACGGTAAGCCGGGCATGGCTCGTGCCACTGGCGGCTGGCGCCAAGCCCGGGTCAGGCGGACTTGCCGGTACCGACCTTGGCCACGACCGACGCGGTGTTGTCGCCCTTGCGGCGGGTCTGCGCGATCTGGGTCCCGTGCACGATGAAGTAGACGTTCTCGGCGATGTTGGTGGCGTGGTCGCCGATGCGCTCGATGTTCTTGGCCATGAACAGCAGGTGGGTGCAGGCCGTGATGTTGCGCGGGTCTTCCATCATGTAGGTCAGCAGTTCGCGGAACATGCCGGTGTAGAGGCCATCGAGTTCCTCGTCGCGGGCCCAGGCGAGCAGGGCGCGGTCGGCGTCGCGGTCGCGGTAGGAAAGCAGCACTTCGCTGATGATCTCGGCGGCCAGCTTGCCGAGTCTGGGCAGGCTGAAGACCGGGCGAACGAGTTCGACGCGATTGAGCGCGATCGCACGCTTGGCGACGTTGGCGGCGTAGTCGCCGATGCGTTCGATATCCGAGGAGATGCGCAGGGCGGCCATGACTTCGCGCAGGTCTCGCGCCATCGGCTGACGCAGGGCCAGCAGGCGGATAACATCCTGGCCGACCTCGTTCTCGAGCGCATCCACTTCCTTGTCGCTTTCGACGATGCGCTCGGCCGAATCGCTGTCGCGTTCGACGACGGCGGCGATCGCCGCCTCGAGTTCCTTCAGCGCGAGGTCACCCATGCGCTGGATCTCGCCGGTCAGGCGGGCGAGTTCTTCGTCGTAGCTCTTCACGATATGTTCGCTGGGTAGGGGAGGCATTCGTATTCCTTAGCCGAAGCGGCCGGTGATGTAGTCTTCGGTCTGCTGCTTGGCCGGTTGGGTGAACAGCTTTTCGGTTTCCCCGAATTCGACCAGTTCGCCAAGATACATGAAGGCCGTGAAGTCCGAACAGCGTGCGGCCTGCTGCATGTTGTGGGTGACGATGGCGATCGTGAACCGCTCGGCCAGCTCGGCGATCAGTTGTTCGATCTTGCCGGTGGCGATCGGGTCGAGCGCCGACGTCGGCTCGTCGAGCAGCAGCACCTCGGGCTTCAGGGCGACGGCGCGGGCAATGCACAGGCGCTGCTGCTGGCCGCCGGACAGACCCAACGCGCTCTGCTTGAGCTTGTCCTTGACCTCGTCCCAGAGCGCGCCCTGGCGCAGGGCTTCCTCGACCCGCGTATCCATCTCGGGCTTCTTGAGCTTCTCGTAGTGGCGGATCGCGTAGGCGATGTTTTCATAGATCGACATCGGGAACGGCACGGGTTTCTGGAAGACCATGCCGACCTTGCCGCGCAAGCGGTTCAGGGGGAATTTCGGGTCGAGCACGTTCTCCCCATCGAGCAGGACTTCGCCTTCGGCTTCCTGCTTCGGGTAGATTGCATAGATGCGATTGAAGATGCGCAGCAGGGTCGACTTGCCGCATCCCGAAGGGCCGATCAGGGCGGTCACGCGCTTCTCGGCGATATCGAGATTGACGTCCTTGAGGGCGCGGAAGCGGTCATAGTAGAAGTTGAGCTTGCGCGCGCTCATCTTCGGCTTCGCGCCGGCATCGACCGCACGCCCGGACGTGCCGACGACAGGCGCCGACATGGCGAAATTGAGGTCAGTCATTGCTGGTCTTGTTCCTGAGGAGTATGGCTCGCGCGATCATGCTGAGGACAAGCACGAAAAACGTCAGTACGAGGGCGCCGGCCCAGGCCAGGGTCTGCCAGGACTCGTAGGGGCTGGCGGTGAACTGGTTCATGACCACCGGCACGCTGGACATTGGCCGGGTCAGGTCGGTGCTCCAGTACTGGTTGCCGAACGAAGTGAACAGCAGGGGCGCAGTTTCGCCGCTGATGCGAGCGAGGGCCAGGATGATACCGGTGACGATGCCCGCGGACGCGCCGCGATAGAGCACCTGGACGATGACCTTCCACTGCGGCACGCCGAGCGAAAGTGCCGCTTCGCGCATCTGGGCGGGCACGAGGCGGAGCATCTCGTCGGTGGTTCGTACGATCACGGGCAGGACGATGAAGGCCAGCGCAATGGCGCCTGCGAGGGCCGAGAAGCCGCCGCCCATCTGGGCCACGACCACGGTGTAGACGAACAGGCCGAGCACGATCGACGGTGCCGAGAGCAGGATGTCGTTGACGAAGCGGATCACGGTGCCGATCTTCCGCGCGCCGGCGTACTCGGCGAGCCAGGTGCCGGCTGCAATGCCGAGCGGGGTTCCGATCAGGATCGCAAGTGCGCACATGACGGCGCTGCCGAAAAAGGCATTGGCCAGGCCGCCGGATTGCATCGGTGGCGGCGTGTTTTCGGTGAACAGGGCGAGCGAGATCCCGCCGATGCCCTTGCTGATCGTGGTCCACAGGATCCAGGCGAGGAAGAACAGGCCGAATATGGCCGCCGCGCAGGAAAGGATGATGGCGATCCGATTGACGATCCTGCGCTTGCGATAGAGCCGCTCGGCGACGCGGTTCGATGTCGCGACAGTTTGCGTCGCGCTCATTTCAATCCCTCCCGGCGCGAGAGCCGCATCAGCATCAGGCGCGCGATGGAGAGGACGAAAAAGGTGACGATGAAGAGGACGAAGCCGAGCAGCAGCAGGGCTGAACGGTAGGTGTCGGTTGCTTCGGCGAAATCATTGGCGATCAGGGCGGCGATCGTGGTCCCGGGTTCGAGCAGGGAGACCGAAAACCGTACGGTGTTGCCGACCACGTAGGCGACGGCCATGGTCTCGCCGAGGGCGCGACCGAGTCCGAGGAAGATGCCGCCGACCACGGCCGACTTGGTGTACGGAAGGACGATGTCCCAGACCACCTCCCACTTGGTCGCGCCGAGCGCATAGGCCGATTCCTTCAGGCGTGTCGGCACGGTCAGGAAAACATCGCGCATGACCGATGAGACGAACGGGATCACCATGATGGCGAGCACGAAGCCTGCGGTCAGCATGCCGATGCCGATTGGCGGCCCCTGGAACATCGGTCCGATCACGGGCAGCGTGCCCAGGTGGTCGTTGAGCCAGGGCGTGCCGTACTCGGTCATGACCGGGACCAGCACGAAAAGGCCCCACATGCCATAGATGATCGAGGGGATGCCGGCGAGCAGCTCGATCGCCGAGCCGACCGGGGTACGCAGCCAGGATGGCGCGACTTCGGTCAGGTAAAGGGCAATGCCGAAACTGACCGGCACCGCGATGATCATGGCGATCACGGCCGTGACCAGGGTCCCGAAGATCGGCACCAGGGCTCCGTAGCGGTTTTCGACCGGATTCCATTCCGCCGAGAAGAAAAACCTCCAGCCTTCCTGGGCCAGGACCTCGCGACCACCCCAGAGCATCGACAGGGCGGCGCCAGCGAGCGCAATCAGGACGAAGAATGCGGTGAAGGCAAGTACATAGCTGAAGCCCTTGTCCTGCAGCTCGTCGCGGCGGGATTCGGGTTGGGGCACGGAGCCGCGAGCTGCGATCGTCGTCATGTAGGAGCGGTCTTCGGGAAATTTCCGGCCGGGGCCGGATCGAGCAGCAATGGCGTCCCATGGCGAGGGACGTCTGCAATTATGTCAGGCCGACCAGGCATTCTGAAGCATTACGGGTCGATGCCCGCGGCACGCAAGCGCGTGACGCGGGCATCGGATGGTCCAACACGGCTGTTACTTGATGCGGTCTGCCCAGTAGGCCTTGATCTGCTCGACCAGGTTGTCCGGAAGCGGGACGTAATCCAGTGCGGCGGCCTGCGCCTTGCCGTTTTCATAACCCCAGCTGAAGAAATCGCGCGCGGCCTTCGCGCGCTCGGCATCTTTCGGCTGTGCATGCATCAGCACGAATACGGTGGCGCTGATCGGCCAGGACGCATCACCGGGCGCATTGGTGATGACCAGGCTGAAGTCGGTGGCGTTCTTCCAGTCGGCGCTGGCCGCAGCGGCGGCGAACGATTCGGCGCTCGGCTGGACGTACTTGCCGGCGGCATTCTCCATCTGCGCGTAGGACATCTTGTTCTGCAGCGCGTAGGACAGTTCGACGTAGCCGATCGCATTCTTGACCTGCTTGACGTAGGCGGCGACGCCTTCGTTGCCCTTGCCGCCGAGGCCGGCCGGCCACTGCACCGAGGTGCCTTCACCAACCTTTTCCTTCCACTCCGGGCTGACCTTGGACAGGTAGTTGACGAAGTTGAAGGTCGTGCCCGAGCCGTCGGAGCGATGCACGATCGTGATCTTGCCGTCCGGCAGGCTCAGACCTTCGTTGATCGTGGCGATCGCCGGGTCGTTCCACTTGGTGACCTTGCCGAGGAAGATGTCGGCGAGCAGGGGGCCGGTGAGCTTGAGCTTGCCCGGCTCGATGCCGGCGACATTGACGACCGGCACGACGCCGCCGATCACGATCGGGAACTGGGCGAGACCGGCTTCGGCCACTTCAGCCGGGGGTAGCGGCTTGTCGGACGCGCCGAAATCGACCGTTCCGGCCTTGATCTGGGCGATGCCGCCGCTGGAGCCGATCGACTGGTAGTTGATCTGGTTCTTGGTCGCGACATTGTAATCGGCCGACCACTTCGACATGAGTGGGAAAACGAAGGACGAACCGGCGCCGGTCACTTCCGAGGCTTGCGCCCCGCTGGCGGCGAATACCGTGGCGATTGCAAATACCGCCGCACTCAGTTTCGTTGGGATGGACACGCGGGCAACTCCTTGGGGTAGGTGACAAGGTTTGGACCGCGCCTTTGTAGCCCGCCAACGTTGCAGTTGTGTTACATGGGGCCGGGATTGGGGATTGGGATTCGGCAACGCAAGTCCGCGGCGTTCGTCGCAGTCTCTCGGTCACCGGCGCCATGCGTTCATTCACCATCGGCCGGGCGGCCGAGCTCTCGCCCTTTCGAATCCGAATCCCGAATCTCGAATCCCCAATCCCGGCCCCAATCAGTCTCCGCTGATGAAATCCGGGCCCTTGCCCACGGTTTTTTCGTAGACGCCCTTGCCGGCCCGGCGGTACTGGGTGAAACCGTGCTTGCCGATGTGGCTTTCGTTGCTGCGGTGGGCCTGTCCGGAGATGACCTGGGGGGCACTGACGACGCGGTGGACCGGCGTCGTGCAGTCGGGGCAGCGGGTCAATGCGGGATCGGACAGGCGCTGCAGGACCTCGATGCCATTGCGGCAGGTCGCGCAACCAGGGCCATCGGCGGCATATTGGTAGATCGGCATGCCGGCATCATGGGGGCATGCGGGCGCGCGTTCAATGCGGTTCGCTTTCAAGTTCCCCGCGAGTCGGATCGGCGTGCGCATCGGCCAGGTTCGACAGGTGCTTCCAGCGGTTGATGATCTTGCAGAACAGTTCGGCCGTGCGCTCGGTGTCATAGACGGCCGAGTGCGCCTGGCCGGGATCCCAGTTGACGCCGGATGCAGCGACGGCGCGGGCCAGCACGGTCTGCCCATAAGCCAGCCCGGCCAGGGTCACCGTATCGAAGTTGCTGAACGGGTGGAACGGATTGCGTTTGTGTCCGGTCCGGCGCACCGCGGCGTTCAGGAAGCCGAGGTCGAAGGCGGCGTTGTGACCGACCAGGATCGCCCGCTGGCAGTCCTCGGCGCGCATGGCGGCGCGGACCGGTGCGAACACGTGGTCCAGGGCGGCGCGCTCCTCGAGCGCATTGCGAAACGGGTGGTTCGGGTCGATACCGGTGATCTCGAGGGCCTTGGGTTCGATGTTCGCCCCCGGAAAGGCCTCGACATGCGTCGATACGGCCGGACGCGGGTACAGGAAGCCGCTTGCGTCCATGCCGATCACGACCACGGCGATCTCGAGCAGGGCATCGCGCTCGCAATCGAAACCGCCGGTTTCGACATCGACGACGACGGGCAGGAATCCGCGAAATCGCTCGGCGATGCGGGTGACATGGGCGGCTGACGACATCCCGCAAGGATAGCCGATTAGGCAAGGGGGCGCCTTCGATACGACTCCGAAGAGAGACCGGCCGAACCTGCCCTGCGATCGCGCCCGCCTCGCAAAATCCAATCGAATTCGTCGCCTGGCATCGACGTCGCCATGCCCGGGATGTGGCCTCGTCGACGATTGTTTCGATTCCTTGGCATTGCCGTTTCGCCGACTTGCGACTGTCACAATTCAGTTATCGAGCTGAAATGTGGCAGTAACAAATCGCCAATAACCTTGCGGCCCGATGGATACGTACACGCCAGCGTGTCCTTGCCGTTCCCTCCTCCCAAAGAGATTTCACTCATGAAACGTACTGCTCCCCGATTGCTCGCTGCCGCAATCATCGCAACGCTTGCCAATCAGGCGCATGCCGATGTGGCACTCGACGTGATCGGCGACTACGAAGTCAGCTTCGAAGGCCTGGTCCAGGCCGATGGCAACTGGTACAACAACGATGTTGTCGATCTCAATGGATCTTCCGGCAACGACGGCAAGGACTCCGAATTCGAGATGCGTCGCTCCGAGCTCGTGCTGAAGGGCAAGGGCACCATGTTCGACTGGGTAATCGGTTACGACGCCAAGGCGAACAAGTGGCTCGACGTGAACCTGAAGTGGAAACTCGGCTCCAACTATGTGCAGGTCGGCCAGTTCAAGCAGGTCAACAGCCTCGAGGAACTGAGCAGCACCAAGAACAACGATTTCATTTCCAAGGCCATGGTGACCAACACGTTCGGCATCAGCCGGCGACTGGGCGTCACCTACGGCGACGGCGGCAAGAACTGGGGCTATACGGCCAACGTGTTCGGTCGCGAATTGACCCGCAACCTCGGCCAGGGCCCGGGATTCGGTGGCCGCTTCTACTATGCGCCGATCGTCGGCGACGGCAGCCTGCTGCATTTCGGCATCTCGGCGGTCGACTACGACACCAACAGCGACACCCAGCGCTGGCGCATCCGTCCGGACGCCGACCTGGCCACCGCGCGCCTTATCGACACCGGCAACATCCTCAACACCGATCGCAACCGCACCTTCGGCCTCGAGGCGGCCTGGGTTGGCGGCCCGTTCAAGGTGCAGGGCGAATACATGCGCACGACCACGACGCGCACCAACAACACCTCGGCATCGGACTGGTCCGGCGACAGCTGGTACGTCTCGGGGCTCTGGAACCTCACCGGCGAGACCTGGGGCTACAAGGGCGGCACGCCGACCACGCCGTTGCCGAACGATCCGGCCGCCGGCATGTGGCAGCTCGGCATCCGCTATGACGACGCCAACCTCAACGATGGCGCGATCAAGGGCGGCGACGAGCACAACATCACGGTCGGCGTGAACTACTACTGGCACTCGAACTTCAAGATCATGGCCAACTACGTGGCGGTCAGCAGCTCGAAGTTCAGTTCCGCAGCCGGCGCCAACGTCAGCGACGATCCGAACATTTTCGAAACGCGTCTCCAGTTCTTCTGGTGACGCTTCATTCCCGGTAACGGGAAACCAGCTCTCCCGCGACATCCTGGCTTTGAGCCAGTCGTGATTGGGACGGTGTGCTCGGCGCACCGTCCCTGTTTTTTATTGCCGCCCGTGAGTGCAGCGGAACGAATTCAGATCCGGCGTGGATGCCGGCAGATTGCGTATCGCGGCGTTGGGATTCGCAGGCTCACCCCAATCTACTGGGCCGCATCGAGGACTTGGGGTTTGCAGGTTCACGCCGACCTAGGGGGCGTGAACCTTGTTCCGCCAGGCGCAGAGATCGCGGATCAGGCATTGCGGGCATTCCGGCTTGCGCGCCTTGCAGACGTAGCGGCCGTGCAGGATCAACCAGTGATGGGCGTCCTGGCGGAACTCGGGCGGCACCACCTTCATCAGCTTGTCCTCCACCTTGCGCACGTCGACGCCGGGAGCAAGTCCGGTGCGATTGGCGACCCGGAAGATATGCGTGTCGACGGCGATGGTCGGTTCGCCGAAGGCCGTGTTGAGGACCACGTTGGCGGTCTTGCGACCGACTCCGGGCAAGGCCTCGAGCTTTGCGCGGTCGCGAGGTACTTCGCCGCCATGCTGCTCGACCAGGATACGGCAGGTGGCAATCACGTTCTTCGCCTTCGCATTGAACAGGCCGATCGTGGCGATGTGCTTCTTCAGCGCTTCTTCGCCGAGGTCGAGCATCGCCTGTGGCGTGTTGGCGACCGGAAACAGGCGTCGCGTAGCCTTGTTCACGCCGACGTCGGTCGCCTGTGCCGAGAGGATCACCGCGACCAGCAGCTCGAACGGCGAGCTGTAGTCGAGCTCGGTGGTCGGCTTCGGATTGAAGTCGCGCAGCCGCGCGAACATTTCGACCACGTGTTCGCGCTTCATGACCCGGATGTATCGTCGGTGCCCGCCTTGCGCCGGGCCTTGCCGCGGGCGATGGCCTCGAGCACCGCGGACCTGGTGATGGGTGGCGTGCTCGCCCTGGCTGCGGCGGTTTGCGCGGAAGCCCGCTTCGCATCGCGCACGGAACGATCCCTGTCGAGTCGCCGGTTGCGCGCATCGAAGCGGCGGCGGGCGTGGTCGGCGCGGTTGAGAATGTCGAACCTGGGCAAAGGCTCGACAGCGAATGCGGTCATCGAGATGCAGTCGACCGGACACGGTGCAATGCACAGTTCGCAGCCGGTGCATTCGGCGCTGAGTATGGAATGCATGCGCTTGGCCGCGCCGACGATCGCATCGACCGGGCAGGCCTGGATGCATTTGGTGCAACCGATGCAGAGCCCTTCTTCGATCACCGCGATGGTCGGCGGCACCTCGACCCCATAGCCGGCGTTCAGCGGCTTCGAATCGCGACCGAGGAGCGCTGCCAGCGCATCGACGCCGGCCTGGCCACCGGGCGGGCACTGGTCGATATCGGCTTCGCCCCGGGCAATCGCCTGCGCATAAGGCAGGCAGGCCGGGTAGCCGCAGCGCGTGCATTGCGTCTGCGGAAGCATTCGATCGATGCGTGTCACGAGATCGAAGTTCACGAGTCCTGCTCGGCTCGGCGCTGCTGATCCGAGAATGGTTCGTCGCGTCGCGTGACCCACGCATTTCCGCATCGATTGCAGCGATAGCGGCCGACCAAGAGTCGATCGCCGAACAGGATGATGACGACGAATGCCATCCATATCGCGAACAAACCGAGCAGGACCTCGGCGGCACCCCAGAATGCAATGAGCGCGAGCTCGAAGACGGAAAGCAGGATGTAGGCGGACCAGAGATTTCGTCGCGCCCCTGCGTCAGCATCACCGGACCCGCCATCGCAGCGCGGGCATGGCGGACGCTCGACGAGATCCTCGGCCAGCGCAAGCTCACCACGTCGATAAGCGGCGACCAGTTCGCGCGCCTCGCCGAGTTGCGAGTCCGGGGCCATGACTCGGAACCCGCCGTAGAAGATGATCTCGAACCAGTTCTGGCGCACTAGATTTTCGTCGAACAGCTGTGCCTGGAGATCGCGCGAGCGCAATAGGGCGACGACCGTCAGGCCGTCGAGCTGGTCCAGGGTGCGTTCAACGCAGCGCATGCAAGCGCGACCCTCCTTTTCAGCGCACGGTCGCGCCAGGGTTTGCGCCGGCATCGACGTCGAGCAGCTTGAGATCCTCGCCACCGCTGCCGGCCGAGAGGATCATGCCTTCGGACAGCCCGAAGCGCATCTTGCGCGGGGCCAGGTTGGCGATGAAGACGACGTTGCGGCCAACCAGCTTTTCGGGTTCGGAATAGGCGGCGCGGATGCCCGAGAAGATCTGGCGTTCGCCCAGTCCGCCGGCGTCGAGGCGGAAGCGCAGCAGCTTGTCCGAGCCTTCGACGAAGGCGCATTCGAGGACCTTGCCGATGCGCAGGTCGAGCCTGGCGAAATCGTCGATCGAGACATGCGCCGACTTCGTTTCTTCGGCTGCACCCGCGGCTGCGGCCGCCGCATCGAGGGTCTTCATCTTGCGCGTTTCGACGTCGGCCTGGGATGGCTTGGGCGGTGCGGACAGGGATTCTTTCGATGCGTCGATCATGGCGGCAACCTGTTTCGGGTCGATTCGTGTGGCGAGCGGCTGGTAGCTCTGCAGGGCGTGCGAACCCAGGTGATTCGCGATGTCGTTGAATCCATCGAAGCGGCCACCGGGCAGGGCAAGGAATGCCTCGGCTTGAGTGATGGTGGCCGGCAGGACCGGTTTCAGGGCGCAGGCGATCGCGCGGAAAAGATTGATCCCGGTCGATAGGACCACGTGCAGCTCGTCGCGGCGCGCGGGATCCTTGGCCAGGGCCCAGGGCGCGGCCTCGGCAATGTATTCGTTGGCGCGGTCGGCGACCTGCATGATCGCGCTGATGCTGCGGTTGAAATCGTCGCGGGCGTAATGGGCCACGGCGTCCTGCAGCAGGCCGGTCGCCTGGCTTAGCATGAGTGCGCCCTTGCGTGCGAATTCCGGCTCGTTCGTTGCGTCCGTCCCGTTCCAGAACGGCGCGGCCAGGCGGTTGTCGAAGTTCGCTTCCAGCAATCTGGCGCAGCGGCTCGCGATGTTGACGAACTTGCCGACGATGTCGGCATTCACGCGCTGGGCGAAATCGTCGAGATTGAGGTCGAGGTCGACGACGCCGCCCGAGGACTTGGCCGCGAAGTAATAGCGCAGGTATTCCGGGTTGAGGCCGGCATCGAGGTAGGTGCGCGCCATGATGAAGGTGCCGCGCGACTTCGACATCTTCTCGCCATTGACGGTCAGGTAACCGTTGACGTGCAATGCGGTCGGCACGCGTAGCCCGGCGCCATGCAGCATGGCCGGCCAGAACAGGCCGTGGAAATTCACGATGTCCTTGCCGATGAAGTGGTGCAGCTCGGTGCGGCTGCCGGCCTCGAGGTATTCGTCGAACGAAAGCCCGGTGCGATTGCACAGGGCCTTGAAGCTGGCCAGGTAGCCGACCGGCGCGTCGAGCCACACATAGAAGAACTTGCCCGGTGCGTCCGGAATCGGGAAGCCGAAATACGGCGCGTCGCGCGAGATGTCCCAGTCGCGCAGCCCACCTTCTGCGTTGAGCCACTCGCCGAGCTTGGCGACGACGCCCGGATGGGCGACGGGCTGTCCGTCGGTCAGCTTGCCGGCCAGCCAGTCGCGCAGCAGCGAAGTGAAGTGGCCGACGCCGAAAAAGAAGTGTTCTGAGTCGCGCAGGACCGGTTCGGCGCCCGACATGACCGAGCGCGGATTGATCAGGTCGGTCGGTGCATAGGTCGCGCCGCAGTTCTCGCAGTTGTCGCCGTACTGGTCGGGCGTGCCGCAGTTCGGGCAGATGCCGCGGATGTAGCGGTCTGGCAGGAACATCTGCTTGACCGGATCGTACAGCTGCTGGATCGAGCGGCGCGTGATGTGGCCCGCATCGCGCAGCCGCGTATAGATCGTTTCGGCGAGTTCGCGGTTTTCTGCCGAATGGGTGGAGTGGTACTGGTCGTAGTCGACCGAAAAATCCGTGAAGTCGCGTTCGTGCGAGGCCTGGATCGGCTTGATGAATTCCTCCGGGCTCAGCCCGGCTTTCTCCGCGGCCAGCATGATCGGCGTGCCGTGGGCATCGTCGGCGCAGACGAAATGCACGGTATGCCCGCACATGCGCTGGGCGCGCACCCAGATATCGGCCTGGATATAGCCGACCAGGTGGCCGATGTGCAGGGGCCCGTTGGCATAGGGCAAGGCATTGGAGACAAGGATCTTCCTTGCGGGCGAGCTCATTCCGTACGGGTTCCGCGCATTCAGGGGCGCGGAATTATTGCATGCAGAGCCCTCTCATGGGCTGTTGCGGGGAGGCCATGAGGTCAGGGCGTCAAAGCGCACAGCCGAGAGCTTCGAGTTTCTTCGCCGCCAGCGCCCGCGACTTCTTGCACTGCTTGGCGACCCTGGCCGGATCCACGCCGCGTGCGATATTGCCGAGGATCGCGCGCACCGAAGCCTTAAGCTCGCTCGCCTTGGCCCGTCGCTCGTCACTGCCAAGTCGGGAATTCAGGCACTGGCGGTAGAGCTCGACGTAATCATCGCAGTCCGGGAAACCGGTCTTGTCGAATTCGGGGATCGGATTGTCCAGCGGCGGTGGCGCGGAATCGAGCGGAGCGACCGCCGTGGCGACCGGGTTCGCTTCAGGCTTCGGTGCCGGCGCCGGTGCAGCGGGAGCAGGCGCTGCTGCCGGTGGTGTTTCCGGAATGCCGGACGGCTGGTTCTTGCTGCAGGCAGCCATCGCCAGGAGCAACGGAATGAGGAAAATCAGGCGGGTCGGATTCATGCGCATGCTCGTGAACAGAAGGCGTCGGGATCTTTGACTCCGGCGCACCGCGACAGTTCAGTGCGGTCAACGCCAGCGGCGCGCGCGCCAGCTGCGCAGGGTAACCGGTCCGGCGAAGCAGTACACTAGCGGGTCTCTGCAAAATGATCGAATCCATGAGCGAAACCATAGAAGCACGCGCCCGCGAAATCCTTGCCGGAATCATCGATCCGCACTCTGGCCAGGACCTCGTTGCCGCCGGCGCCCTGCGCGGAGTCGGGGTATCCGGCGACAAGGTCTCCGTCGACATCCAGCTCGGCTATCCGGCCCTGTCCTGGCAGGCGACCCTGTCGGCCCAGGTCAAGCAGGCCCTCGAGAGCGACCCGGGCATTGGTTCGGCGGCCGTCGGCGTTTCCTGCCGGGTCGGCGCCCATCGGGTACAGGAAGGCCTGACGCCGCTGCCGAACATCCGCAACATCATTGCGGTTGCCTCGGGCAAGGGCGGCGTAGGCAAATCGACCGTGGCCGCCAACCTGGCCCTGGCCCTGCGTGCCGAAGGCGCCAGTGTCGGCGTGCTCGATGCCGACATCTACGGCCCCAGCCAGCCGCGCATGTTCGGCCTGTCCGGCAAGCCCGACACAAAGGATGGCAGCCGCATCGAACCGAAGATCAACCATGGCATCCAGGTCATGTCGATCGGCTTCCTGATCGAGGAGGACACGCCGATGATCTGGCGTGGACCGATGGTCACCCAGGCCCTGCAGCAACTGCTCGGCGACACCAACTGGGTCGATCTTGACTATCTGGTCATCGACCTGCCGCCCGGAACCGGTGACATCCAGCTGACCCTGTGCCAGCGCGTACCGGTCTCCGGGGCGGTGATCGTGACTACACCGCAGGACATCGCCCTGCTCGATGCGCGCAAGGCGCTGAAGATGTTCGAGAAGGTCAACGTGCCGGTACTCGGCATCATCGAGAACATGTCCACCCACATCTGCTCGAATTGCGGGCATGAGGAGCACGTGTTCGGCGAGGGTGGTGGCGAACGCATGGCCGCGCAGTACGGCGTGCCGATGCTCGGTTCGCTGCCCCTGGACATCCGCATCCGCGAGCAGGCCGATGGCGGCACGCCAACCGTTGCCGCCCTGCCAGGTTCCGAACTCGCCGCCCGCTACCAGGGCATCGCGCGCAACGCCGCGGCGCGGCTGTCGCTGCAGGCCCGCAACAAGTCGATCCAGTTTCCCAAGATCGTCATCCAGAACACCTGATCGTGCGCTGGCCGGTGCTCCCGGGCGTGTTCGGCCTGCTGTTGCTGGGCAGCACGGCGCGGGCCGATGATGACCTCGTACGCATGCTGGCGGCTGCGCATGCGCAGATCGGCGTGACCGTCCGCTACGCGCCGGCCTACGTGCGCCTGGACTATCCCGGTGGCGACCTGCCGGCCGATCGCGGAGTCTGCTCGGATGTGCTGGTCCGGGCCTTGCGTGCGGTCGGCATCGACCTGCAGGTCGCCGTGCATCGCGACATGCAGGCGCACTTTTCGGCCTATCCCGACCATTGGGGCCTGGCCGGGGCCGATGCCAATATCGATCACCGCCGCGTGCCCAATCTCGAACGCTATTTCGAACGCAGCGGCAAGAGCCTGCCGCTGAGCCGGGATCCCGTCGATTTCGAGGCCGGCGATTTCGTCTCCTGGCGGCTCGACGGCGGCCAGCCGCACATCGGCATGGTTTCGGACCGGCGCAGTGCGGATGGCCGAAGGCCGCTGATCATTCACAATATCGGCGCCGGGACCCAGCTCGAGGACGTGCTCTTCGAGTGGAAGATGACCGGTCATTTCCGGTATTTTGCCGGCCCCTCCGGCGCCACACCCTGACCCGGGCCCATCCTCCCGTCCCGCACGTCGCTGTTCGACGTCGGATCCGGGCAATACCAGCGAGAGTCGCCAATGAGCATCAAATCGGACCTGTGGATCAGGCGCATGGCCCAGCAGCATCGGATGATCGAACCGTTCGAGCCCGGCCAGGTCAAGCTGAACGCCTCCGGCGGCCGCCTGATCTCCTATGGAACCTCGAGCTACGGCTATGACGTGCGCTGCGCCTCGGAGTTCAAGATCTTCACCAACATCAATTCGACGATCGTCGATCCGAAGCATTTCGAATCGGGCAATTTCGTCGACTTCAACGGCGATGTCTGCATCATCCCGCCGAATTCCTTCGCCCTGGCGCGGACCGTCGAGTATTTCCGCATTCCGCGCAAGGTGCTGACGATCTGCCTCGGGAAGTCGACCTATGCGCGTTGCGGGATCATCGTCAATGTGACCCCGCTCGAACCCGAGTGGGAGGGCCATGTAACGCTGGAGTTCTCCAACACCACACCGCTGCCGGCCCGCATCTATGCCAACGAGGGCGTCGCCCAGATGCTGTTCCTGGAGTCGGACGAGGAGTGCGAGACCAGCTACAAGGATCGTGGCGGCAAATACATGGGGCAGCAGGGCGTGACCCTGCCACGCACATGAGCTTCGGTGGTAGTCTTGGTCTCTTGTCCCGACCCGGAGAGTGAGTCCATGCGGTTGTTCGTGAGGAATCGTGGAATGCGTCTGTTGGCCTTGCTCATGGTGGTCGTGGCGCTCGGCGCCTGCGCGAGGGGTACGCGGTCCGATACCGCCAAGGCTCCGGTGAACGTGCCGGCCTCGTTCGACGTGACCCTGATCGCCACCAAGGACGGGCAGTTCGACTACCTCGATGCCCCGCTCACGCCGCAGGACCTGCGCGCCGCGCTCAACTACCGGAAGGAACAATCCTTGCCGATGTCGACGGTTCTTCTAAAGCGCGGCGAGAAGGACAAGGTAAAGGACGTCCACATCGTGGCACTGGCGCGAATTGCCGTTGCACTGGGCTTCACCGCCTATGTGATGGAAGACGGCGAAATCAACGAGATTCGCACGACCACCACCAAAGAAGAGTAAGCGGGGATCACCATGAAAAAGTTCATGCTCAAGGCGCGTGCGATGCTCGTTCTGGCCATGCTGGCCATGTTCCTGGCCACGGCCGCACACGCCGGCGACGTGCGTGATGGCCGCGCCATCGTCACTCCGGCCAAGGAAGACCGCTACAAGATCGGCAGCTATACCTTCGGCAAGGCGGAACTTTTCGGCTATATCAGCGAACTGAAGGAAACCAAGAAGATCACCGGGATCGTGCTCAAGAATGGTTACAGCGACAGCAACAAGGCCACCGACGAGCAGCGTCATTCGATCGCCAGCATCGGCAAGACCCTGCAGCTCGAGACCTTCACCCAGGACGGTCGCGACCTCCAGCCCCTGTCGAACGACTAGAAGTAACCGAGGCCAGGCGCGCCTGTCGGGGCGCGCCGACGGCCGGCGGCTTTGCAGGCTGTGCGCCGCCGTCACCTGCGGGTTCGGCCTGGCGCTCTCGATGTCTGCGCCAACCGCATCCGCAGCCAATCCGTTCGTGGCCTGGAAAGACCGTCTGTTCGGCGCCAGGCCCGTGCATTCGCCCGTGCGTGAGTCGAACCCTGAGGGTGTGGTCGTCCTCGGCGTCGATCGACCCGAGCACCTGCGCATCCTCGGCGACTCGGACCAGCGCGAGTTTCCGCAAGGCAAGAGCCGGTTCCGCGAACTCGAACTGCAACGCGAATTCGAGCATGTCGCGCTGCGCGTCCAGGTGATCGCCAGGTCGAACCCGCACGGTCGCGGCAACGCCGTGTTCAAGCCGGTCATTTACCTGCTCGACGATCGCGGCGAAGTGCGCGAGAGCAAGGCCGTGGAACCGCTTTATCTGGACATCCGCCCGTTCCGGCCCACCCGCCTGCTCGCCTGCGTGCCGCTGGAAAAGGTCCGCCGGTTCGCCGTGGCCACGCCGGCCTCGGCGCTGGGCACGTCCTACGAGTCGAAGTCGCGGGACAAGGTCAGCGCAAAGAGCAAGGGCGGCTTCTACTACGCGACCGATCCGATCAAGGTCAATCTTCCGTATGTCGAGACCGGCGAACTGATCGTCGAAGTGGTCCGTGCCAACCGCAAGGGTGAGGGCTGCTGAAGGCCGGGCGGCCGCCGGGTCCGGTCGATCGCCCCCGGCTGCGATCCGCATGCACGACGGTCAATGCGTGGTGCCGCCGGCGACCTCGAGATCCGTGGCCGTGGTCACGGCACAGGCGATCGCCGCGCGAATCCCGTGCAGCATGGTCGACAGCGGCAGGCACGGTTCCCCCGGATGCGCAACGAGTTGCTCGGGCAGCCACGGCACGTGGATGAAGCCGCCGCGCAGGCCCGGATGCTCGGTCGCCAGCAGGTGGGCCAGCCAATAGAACACCTGGTTGCAGACGAAGCTGCCGGCGCTGAGCGAGAGCGAGGCGGGAACGTCCAGCTCGTGCAGCGCGGCCCGAATCGCCTTGACCGGCAGGCTTGAAAGGTAGGCCATGGGGCCGTCCTCGAGGACGGGCTTGTCGATCGGCTGCAGGCCGGCATTGTCGGGGATGCGGGCGTCGATCAGATTGACCGCAACCCGTTCCAGCGAGATTTCGCTGCGGCCTCCGGCCTGACCGAGCGCGATCACCAGTGCCGGCCGGCAGCGGTCGAGCCATTCGGCGAGGGCGGTCGGCGCCTCGGTGAAGGACACGGGCAGGACGGCGCCGACCACCCGGTGCCCCGCGATCGACTCGCCATCGAGGCAGCGCGCGATTTCGGCCGACGGATTGACCGGCTCGCCGGCGAACGGCTCGAAACCTGCGATCAGGACAACCGGCTCGCTCATCGGAACACCAGCAGGGCCATCAGGGCGACATTGACGACCATGAGGGCCAGGGCAGTCGGGATCTGCGAGCGGATCACGCCGTACTGGTCGGGCAGTTCGAGCAGCACGGCCGGCACGATGTTGAAGTTCGCCGCCATCGGCGTCAGCAACGTGCCGCAGTATCCGGTCAGCATACCGATCGCGCCGAGGATGGCCGGGTCGGCGCCGTGCCTGAGGACCAGCAGGGGCAGGCCGATGCCGGCCATCATCACCGGAAAGGCGGCGAAGGCGTTGCCCATGATGATCGTGAACAGGACCATGCCAAGGGCGAATGCGAGCAGGCAGGCCATGCGGCTGTCGATCGGGATGACGGCACTGGTCAGCGCGGCAATGGTCTCGCCGACCCCGGTGGCGGCGAATACGCCGCCCAGCGTGGCCAGGATCATCGGCAGCAGGACTGCCCAGCCCAGCGAATCGAGGAGGCGGCGCCCCTCGACGATCGAATGCAGCGGGCGGGCGCGGGTCACGCGCACCGCGCCGACGAGGGCAAGCAGGCTGGCCAGGCCCAGCGAAGTCAGGGTCAGCGCCTTCGGATCGAGCAGCGGCATGCCATTCAGCGAAAGATGACGGCCCGCGAAGAACAGCGCGAGGGTCAGCACCGGTATCGCCAGCGCCGGGGCAAACAGGCGATTGCCGATGCGTGCGGCGGAACGCTCGCGTTGCTCATGCTCGGCGGGCGTATCGGCCTTCGAGCGCAGGCCGCCGCGCGCGGCGAGCAGGCCCAGGGCGACGACACCGCCGCCCATGAACTGGGCCGGCAGCGCCTCGTTGCGCTGGACCGCAGCCAGCACGAGGTCGCCGAACACGAACGGACCGGAAAGGATCAGCCAGAATGCCGCCATCGAGAAGCGGCGCTCGCGCAGGTTGAACCAGGCGGCGGCGATCAGGAAGGCGCCGACCAGCCAGTACAGGTACTCAACGCGGAGCATTGGTTGCTCCATCCTTGCCGATCAGGCGCCTTTCGCGATCGATGCGTCGCTGCAGCAGGCGCACGCGGACGGAATGGATCAGAAACGCCGCGATCGCCGTAGGCAACGCCCACAGGGAAATCGACAGCGGTTCGAGGACGATGCCGTTGCGGGCATAGAATCCCTGGATCAGCAGGACCGCGCCAAAGGCCACGAACACGTCCTCGCCGAAGAATCGGCCGACATTTTCCACGGCGGCGGCGCTGGCGCGTACGCGGTCGCGTTGCGAGTCGGTCAACGGACCGCGACCGCCTTCGGCTGCGCTTTCGCTCATCGGTGCGATCAACGGGCGAACCGTCTGTGCGTGGCCGGCGATATCGATCAGGCCGGCCATGCTGAGCAACTGGCGCAGGCCGAGGTAGGTGATCTGGAAGCGCGCCAGGGTCAAGCCGCGAAAGCTCGCTATCCAGGTGCGGGCGCGCTCGCGCAAACCGAAATGCTCGAGCAGTCCGATCACCGGCAGGGTCAGCAGGAACAGAAGCAGGACGCGGTTCTCTACGAAGGTGCGGCCGAGCAGGGCGAGCAGGTCGGGCAGGGGAATGCCGGCGCAGAGGCCGCTGACCAGTCCGGCAGTCACCACGACGAGGACGGGGTTGCGGCGCAGCGTGAAGCCGATGACGACGACGGCGACGCCGAGCAGCGGCCAGTAGTTGATGACGCCTGGCATGGGTGGAGACTCCCGGATGGTCCAACGCCCATGCTAACCCGATGCCGTTGCACGGCCTATTCCTTGGCCATGCCGCTACTCACCGCGGCTCTCGGGCAATGGCGATGCCGGCGGCGATCAGGGCGTCGTGCAGGGCCCGTGCGAATTCGCTCGCATGGGTGCCGTCGCCATGCAGGCAGAGCGTATCGGCGCGCAGCGTCAGCGCTTCGCCCTCGAGGGTCGTGACCATCCCGTGCTGCACGATTGAAATCGCCTGCTGCACGGCGGCTGCGAGGTCGGTGATGACCGCGCCTTCGGTGCCACGAGCGGCGAGCTGGCCGTTGCCCAGATAGCGACGGTCGGCGAAGGCTTCATGGGCGACCTGCAGGCCTGCGCGTTCGCCAGCCCGCGGCAGTTCGCTGCCGGCCAGACCGACCAGGATCAGTCGCGCATCGAACCGGGCGACGGCGCGTGCGATGGTCTCGGCGAGACCTCGATCGCGGGCCGCCTGATTGTAGAGCGCACCATGCGGCTTGACGTGGATTAGGGTGACCGCTTCCTCGACGGCGATCGCCGCCAGTCGCTGCAACTGCGCGTCGATCGTTTGCGCAACCTCGGCATGCGGCAGGTCCAGTTCGCGTCGACCGAAGTGCCCGGGATCGGCATGTCCGGGATGCGCGCCGGCCTTGACTCCGAAGCGCCGGCACAGGCGCAGGGTCTCGCGCATGCTCGCTTCGTCGCCGGCGTGGCCGCCGCAGGCGATGTTGGCCGAACTGATCCACGGCATGATCGCCAGGTCGTGGCCGCAGCCTTCGCCGAGATCGCAGTTGAGGTCGATGGACGGTGGCATGCCAGTGCTCCGGTGTTCATTTCGCAGGCGGACCGAATGCCGGTGCCTGCCGGAATTTCGTCGCCGCCGGCGCAGGCGCGATCTCCGAGACTAGGCAATGGCCGGGGCGCGCGCAACGCATCGCGGGATTGCTCAACGTAGTTCGTTGAGCGCTGGCGCCTGGTCGATCGCAATGGCCATGCGGGCCAGGCGTTGGCGCTGGTCGTTGTGCAGGTGTTGGGCCATCGCCCGAGTGCACGGCAGCAGGCGCAGGCTCTCGCCAGGGCGCAGCTGGGCCAGGCGCGGCAGGTCGGTAGCGATCGCGTGCGCAATGCGCGGATAGCCACCATGGGTTTGTGCGTCGGCCAGCAGCAGGATCGGATTGCCGTCAGGTGGAAGCTGCAACGTTCCCGGCATGACCGGTTCGGACACGCGCTCGCCCGCGTCGGCCAGTGCCAGGCAGGGTCCCTGCAGCCGCAAGCCCTGCCGATTGCTTGCCGCGCCGACCTGCCATTCTCCGGCAAACAACTGCTGCGGCTCGCGCAGGGCATCGTGCCCGGCCAGCACGCGCACCACGGCGGGCTGGTTGAAGTCTAGGTCGGGTGCGGGATCGATCCAGCGTCGGTCGATTTCGAACCGATTCAGCGCGCGATGATGACCGGCCTTGATCGCCAGCACGTCGCCGGCCGCCAAGGCACGGCCGTCGAGCCCACCGAAGCCGGCGCGCAGGTCGGTGCTGCGGCTGCCCAGCACCGGCGCCAGGTCGAAGCCGCCGGCGACGGCCAGGTAGGCGCGTGCGCCGCGCCGGCAGGCGCCGAGCTTGAGTACGCTGCCTTCTTCCAGGTCGACGCGTCGCCAGCCGGGCACTTCCCGGCCATCCGCCGTTGCCTCGATCTGCGCGCCGCACAGGGCGATCCGCGCCGCCCGCGCGAGTTGCAGCGTCGGTCCGGTCAGGCAGATCTCGATGACAGCTTCGCCATCGGCGTTGCCGACCAGCCGGTTGGCGATCATGGAAGAGAACGGGTCGAGCGCGCCCGCGCTGCCGACGCCGAGATGCCGGTAGCCTGGCCGACCCCGGTCCTGGATGGTCGTCTGCAGGCCGGCCGCGAGGATGCCGATGCTCAACGCGGCGGCTCCGTCTTCGCGGTGTCCGAGATGAAGCTTACGGTGTCACCGGGACCGAGCAATGCCGGTGGATCGCGTGCCGCATCGAAAAGATCCACGCCGGTGCGTCCGATGATCTGCCAGCCGCCGGGCCCGCGTCGCGGATAGATGCCGGTCTGTGCACCGCCGATGCCAACGCTGCCGGCGGTGACATCGGTTCGCGGTGTGGCCCGGCGTGGCATGGCCAGCTGGCGATCCATGCCGATCAGATACGGAAAGCCGGCGGCAAAGCCGAGCATGGCCACCCGGTAGGTCGCCTCGGTGTGGCGCCGGATCACTTCGTCGGTGTCGATCCCGGCGTGCCGGGCGACGGCCTCGAGATCGGGTCCGTCGCTGCCGCCGTAGCGAACCGGAATGACGTGATGGCGGCCTGGTGCTTCCTTCGGGCTGCGGATTTCGCCTGCAGCACGAGCGGCAAGCCAGCGACGCACGGCCTCGAGCGGTTCGCTCTCGCCGGCCAGCGCCTCGAGGTCGATGCACAGGGCCAGCGTCGCAAAGGCCGGCACGATGTCGAGCAGCCAGCCGGGGCGATCGTGTCCAAGTTCGCCAGCCAGGGCGTGCACGCGAGCGTTAAGGTCGGGATCGAGGGTATTGCCGAAGCGCAGCAGCAACGCATTCTCGCCGAGGTCCTCGATGGCGAAGCCGGTGCTCACCCCTGCAGATGCTTTTCCAGCAGGGTGATCCGCTCGACCAGCGCTTCGGGTGCATAGGGTCGCGATTCGACCTTGCCCCAGACCGGCGCCGGCCAGGCAGGATCGTCCTCGAAACGCGCGATCACATGCACGTGCAACTGCGCCACCACATTGCCGAGGGCGGCCACGTTGAGCTTGTGCGGGCGCACCGCATCGCGCAGCAGGCGCGATGCCCGGTCGATTTCATCGCACAGCGCGTGTCGCTGCCCGACGTCGAGATCGATGAGATCGCGCGCCCCGGGCACGCGCGGAACCAGCACCAGCCAGGGATAGTGGCTGTCGTCCATCAGGCGCAGTTCGCAAAGCGCCAGGCGCGCCAATGGATGGGAATCCGCGGCGAGCCGCGGATCGAGCGTGAACGGGACAGGGGCAGCCTGCTTCATGGCGATATCAGTGTGCGTTCGAAGAAATCCAGCGTGCGTTCGAAGGCGAGCTGCGCACTGGGCGCATGATAGTCCTTGCGACGATCGCAGTTGAAACCGTGCCCAGCCGGATAGACGTGGATTTCGGCGTTGGGCAGCAGTTCCCGGTGCCTTTGCACGGCGGCCGCGGGAATCGAATGGTCGAACTCGCCGAAATGAAACTGCACAGGCGCGGTGAGCGGTTCGTGGAGGTACTGGACGTTCCTCGCGCCGTAGTAGCTGACTGCCGGAAGTCCGAGTCGCATCGCCGCCAGCAGGGCGATGCTGCCGCCCCAGCAGTAGCCGACCACGCCGATGCGCCCGGCCGAACGAATCGCATCGGCGGCGCTGCCGACGTCAGACACGGCCCGTTCCGCGCCGAGTTCGTCGACCAGGGCTCGGCCCCTGGCGACGCCGTGCGCGTCATAGTCGAGTTCGACGCCACTTTCCAGATGATCGAAGAACGCCGGCGCGATGGCCACGTAGCCATGCTCGGCAAAGCGATCGGCGACGCTTCGGATATGCGCGTTGACGCCGAAGATTTCCTGGACGACGACAATGCCGGCTTTCGGTGTTCCGGTCGGCGTTGCGCGATAGGCGCCGATGCACTGCATGCCGCTGCTATTGAGATGTAGGGTCTCGCCCACGGATCAGCTCCTCGATCGGATGCATGGCCCGGCTGAACAGGGCAACGCGGTTGCGGCCCGCCGCCTTGGCCCGGTACATGGCCTGGTCGCCGGCGTCGAACAGGGCATCGACACTGGCCTCTTCGAGGGCCGGCAAATCGGCGAGCCGGACCACGCCGATGCTGACCGTTACCGCAATGCCATGCGTGGGCAGTCGCGACAGCGACTCCTGCACCTGGCTGCGTATCGCTTCGGCCACACCAACCGCCGCCAGCGCGCGCTCGCCCTCGAGGACCACGATGAATTCCTCGCCACCGAAGCGACCGATGATGTCGCCATGCTCGAGGCATTGGCGGATCGCGGCAATGCCTTCGACCAGGACGCGATCGCCGAACAGGTGTCCGAGTTGGTCGTTGACCTGCTTGAACGAGTCGTAGTCGATGACCAGTACCGCCAGCGATCGACGGGCCGCGATGCTCGTGGCCAGCATGCGTCCGACCTGTTCGCGAAGATGGGATCGATTGTAGACGCCGGTGAGGGGGTCGGTGATCGCGGCCTGATAGAGCTGCGAGGCACGCTCCTCGAGTCGGGAGTTGGCCTCGGCGAGCGCCTTGCTCTGCTGGTCGATCTCCGAATTTTTCAGGCGCAGGGTTCGATTGAGCCGGGAAATGCCGTTGAACCGCCAGGTGATCAGCAGCAAGGCCAGGCCCAGGCTGGTCAGGGCGACCAGGCCGAGGCGCTTTTCGATTTCCTGCTTTTCGAGCCGGGCATTCTGCAGTTCGTTGTCCTTCTGCAGCAGGGTCAGGTCCTTCTCGGCTTCGGCCCGGGCATGGCGGGCCTGCAGGTCGCTGAGCTGCCTCCCGGCGCGCGTGCCCAGCAGCAGTTCGCGCTGTTCCGCATAGCGCCGCAGAAAACGCAGCGCGCCTTCGGGATCGTGCTCGGCCAACGCGATCTTTTCGCGGACGGCATAGGCCTGGACAAGTTGCGGTCTCAGCAGGGCCTTCTCGAGGCCGGCGATCGCTTCGTCGATCATGCCGCGGGCGCGCAACGAATCGTGTCGGACCTGGCTGATCTCGGCCAGGTGCAGCAGCGCGCGAGAAACGATCTCGTGCTGGTCCAGTTCGCGACCGATCTCCAGAGCCCCTTCGAGCTGTTGCACGGACTCCTCGTTGCGCCCGAGTCCGAACAGGGCGCGGCCGGTCTCGAGTCGCTCGAGGCCCTGGTTCGCGCGATTGCCGAGGGCGAGATCGATCTGCAGCGCTTCGCTGGCGGCCGATAGCGCCGCGGCGTGCTCGCCGATATCGTTGAGCAGGCTGGCGTAGCTGCCGAGAACAGGCGCGTAGGTCTCCGGATTGGCCAGCCGGTCGACGCTGGCCAGCGCGCGTTCGAAGTAGCTGCGCGCCGTGGCCTCGTCTTCGATTTCACGATAGAGCAGGGCGACGTTGCGCAGGCTGGTTTCGAGCCGGTCGCCGATGCGCTCACGGATCGCCAGTGCATCGAGTTGCAGCTCGAGGGCGCGGGCAAAGTCGCCGCGATCTCGCAGGACGGTTCCGAAATTGCTGAGGATCAAGGCCTTGCGAAAGTCGTTGCTGCTGTCGGCGAGCAGTCCGATCGCGGTCTCGTAGCTATTCAGTGCTGCGTCGAGGTCACCCTGGCGGCGCGCGAGGATTCCGAAGTAGCCGTGCGCCGATGCTTCGTACTCCTTGACCCCGGCGATTCGAGCCGTGTCGAGCAGGCGCGAGGCCAGTTCGCGCGAACGCGCGTAGTCGCTCAACAGCAATGCATCCTCGGTCTCGCGCTCGAGCGCATACATGGCTTCGGACAGATCGCCTTGCGCACGCGCCATGGTCTCGACCTGATGCCAGGCTTCGCCAGCGGCGGCGACGGCATGCAGGGCGGACATGGCATGCGCTTCGATGCGGGCCAGGGCAAACTCGCCGCGGGAGCCGAGGATGGCTCCGCCGACGAGGATCAGGCCCTCGAACAGCGAGTCGAGGGTTTTCGCCACGCCGCGCGTGTCCACCGCTGCCGCAGCGACAGGAACGCCCGCGACGACGGTTTCGGCAGCCGAAGCGGGCAGCATGCCGATACCGAGCAGGAAGGCGAGCAATGGCTTGTGGTTCATGGACCAACCCGAAGCATCGAGCGGATATCCCGGAGACTGCGCAATCAGGTGAATGCTATCGCGTTTGCATGCCGGGCGAATCCCGGCAGGGGGCTTTTCCCGCAATCCGAGGCACATCCGTTATCGGCAGCGCCGGGAGCGGCTAGACTTCGCGGTCGTGCAGGCGACTTGCAGGAGTTGCCGCGTCGCGCATTTCCCTGTCGATGCCTGAACCCGTCCCCAAGGCCGGCGATCCAGCCCATGTCGGATGACCCATTGAAGATCCCCCAGTCCTTCGTGTTCGATCGACCCCCTCTGGCGGATTGGGCGAGCGAATTCGCGAGCCTGTCGCCGGGCCAGCGCTGGCCATCGATCGTCGAGCTCGAAGAACTTCGCGTTCAACGCGAACGCAGCGACGGCATCCCGCGACCGCATTTCGTTGCCCAGTCGCGCGCGCTCCTCGCCGACGGGCTGCACTACGAGGAACGCATCCGCGGTGGCCGCGTCGCAACCCGGGAAGACAACTGGCACGACCTGTTGAATGCCCTGGTCTGGCTGCGCTATCCACGCACGAAGTCAGCCCTCAACGAGGCGCAGTGCGTCGACATCGGAAGGGTCGGTGCTCGCCAGCGTACGCGCGCCCAATGCGCCATGACCCATTTCGATGAAGCGGGTGCGATCGTGCTGTGCAGCGATCCGGAACTGGTCGCGCTGTGGGACCAGCACGACTGGCATGGTCTCTTCTGGCGCCGGCGCGATGCCTGGAACGTGCGCATCGCGGTGCTCGTCTTCGGTCATGCCATCCTCGAGCTCGCCTTGCAGGCGGAGCGATTCCTGGTCGCCAAGTGCATCGCCCTGGCGGCGACGGCCGAGCAGGTTGCGCGGGTTGCGGCGAATACCGATGAAGGCCACGCCATGGTCGATGCGCGGGTCGCCGCCGCGATCGCCGCCGGGACCCATCTGCGCGATCCGCAGGAGCTGCGCCCGCTGCCGCTATCCGGTATCCCCGGCTGGAATCCCCGTTCCGAAGACGAATCCTTCTTTGCCGACGCGCCGTGCTTCCGGCCATTGCGCGCCGATCGCCGCTATCCGCAACCGGATCAGGCCTGAGCGCCTGTTGCATGGCGCCTGTCGGGAACTTTTCGCCCCTTCCTGCTGTACATTGCGCATCGCTCGCGATCCCTGGCGTGTTCCGCTCCGGTTGACTCTCCCCGGCGGATTCCAACGCCCGGGCCTGTGCCGCGATGGACCAGTCGAACGTTTCGCGGCAACAGCGAAGCGCACGGAAACTTGCAAACAAGGTGATTCGACGATGATAGAAACCCAAGCTCTGGGAAAGCGGTACGGCGACTTCGTCGCCGTGGATGGCATCACGTTCAAGGTCGAACCCGGGCAGGTGCTCGGATTCCTCGGCCCGAATGGCGCCGGCAAGTCGACCACGATGAAGATGATCGCCGGCTTCCTCGCGCCGACTTCGGGCAGCGCGCGGGTCTGCGGTTTCGACGTCGAGGAACAGTCGCTCGAAGCACGCCGGGTCGTCGGCTATCTGCCTGAAGGCGCTCCGAGCTATGGTGAGATGGACGTGCGCCAGTTCCTCGAGTTCATCGCCGACGCGCGCGAGGTGCCGGCGAACCTGCGCAACAAGCGGATCGACGATGCGATCGACCGGCTCAACCTCGAGAGCGTGCTGCAGCAGCCGATCGACACCCTGTCAAAGGGCTTCAAGCGCCGCGTCGGCCTGGCCCAGGCGATCCTGCACGACCCCAAGGTGCTGATCCTCGACGAGCCGACCGACGGTCTCGATCCGAACCAGAAGCACGAAGTGCGCACGCTGATCAATGCGATGGCGCGCGACAAGACCATCATCGTCTCGACCCATGTCCTCGAAGAGGTCCACGCGGTCTGCCATCGCGCGATCATCATCGCCAGGGGCCGGGTGCTGGCCGACGCAACCCCGGCCGAGCTCGAGTCGCGATCGCGCTATCACCAGGCGGTCTCGCTGACCGCTACCGACGTCAAGGCCGCGAAGGAGGCCCTGTCCCGGGTCCCCGATGTCGCTTCGATCGAAGTCGACGCCCAGGACGGACGCATCACCGCCTTCCCGAAGCCGGGCCGGCAGATCTTCGTCGCCGTCAACGCAGCCCTGCAGGAGCGTTCGATCGTGGTCCGCGAGCTCGCCCTCGAGGGTGGCCGCCTCGACGAGGTCTTCCGCAGCATCACCCAGGGCGGCGCGGCCACGGAGGCAAGGGCATGAGCGCGATCTCAACGGTCTGCAAGCGCGAGTTGCGCAGCTACTTCGCGACGCCGGTGGCCTACGTCTTCATCGTCATCTTCCTGGTCCTGTCGAGTGCGTTCACGTTCTATCTCGGCGGCTTCTACGAGCGCGGCCAGGCCGACCTCCTGCCGTTCTTCAACTTCCTGCCGTGGCTGTACCTGTTCCTCGTACCGGCCGTTTCGATGCGGCTGTGGTCCGAGGAGCGCAAGAGCGGCACCATCGAACTGCTGCTGACCCTGCCGATCACGATGTGGCAGGCGGTCATGGGCAAGTTCCTCGCCGCCTGGGCCTTCATCGGCATCGCCCTGGCCCTGACCTTTCCGCTCTGGATCACGGTCAACTACCTCGGTGATCCGGACAACGGAGTGATTTTCGCAAGCTATCTGGGCGCCTTGCTGATGGCCGGTTCGTTCCTCGCCATCGGCTCGTGCATCTCCGCGGCCACGCGCAACCAGGTGGTCGCCTTCATCCTGACCGTGGTCGCCTGCTTCGTACTGGTCATGGCCGGTTTTCCGCTGGTCCTCGACGTGTTCCGTTCGTGGGCGCCGCAAGGCCTCGTCGATGCCATTGCAGGGCTCAGCTTCCTGACCCATTTCGCCTCGATCAGCAAGGGCGTCATCGATCTGCGCGATCTGCTCTACTTCGTGTTGATGATCGGCTTCTGGCTGTATGCGAGCGCCATCGTGATCGACCTCAAGAAAGCCGACTGAGGAAGCCCAAGAACATGTCATCCAATCGAAAGACCCTCTCCGGCGGCGCGCTGGTCGTCATGATCATCCTGTTCGTCGCCCTCATGCTCGTCGTCAACGTGCTGTTCCGCGGCGCCCGCGTCGACCTCACCGAGAACAACCTCTACACGCTCTCACCGGGCACCAAGGAAATCCTGTCCAAGCTCGACGAGCCGATCAACCTGTACCTGTTCTACTCCGACAAGGGCACCCAGAACCTGCCACAGCTGCGCACGTACGCGACGCGAGTGCGCGAACTGCTCGAGGAAATGGCGGCCCGTTCGGACGGTCACATCAACCTGGAGGTCATCGACCCCTTGCCGTTCTCGGAGGACGAGGACCGCGCCACCACCTACGGGCTGCAGGCGGTGCCGGTCAGCGCCGGCGGCGAGACGATCTTCCTCGGCCTGGCCGGGACCAACTCGACCAATGGCCAGGCGGTCATCCCGTTCTTCCAGCCCGAGAAGGAAGCCTTCCTCGAATACGACGTGGCCAAGCTGGTCCACGACCTGGCCACGCCGAAGAAGCCGGCCATCGCACTCGTTTCAAGCCTGCCGATGGGCGTAGGCTTCGATCCGGCGACCCGGCAGATGCGTGATCCCTGGGCGATCCAGCAGCAGCTCTCGCAGTCCTTCGACGTGCGCGACCTCAACGCGGCCGGCATCAAGTCGATTGATGCGGATATCAACGTGCTGGTGCTCGTGCATCCGAAGGAGCTTTCGGAGGATGCGCAATATGCGATCGACCAGTTCGTCCTGCGCGGCGGCCACCTGCTCGTGTTCGTCGATCCCGATGCCGAGCTCGATACCTCGGGCGCCGATCCGCAGAATCCGCAGGCGGCCATGTTCGCCGACCATTCCTCGGACCTGCCGAAACTGTTCAAGGCCTGGGGCGTCGACTACGACCCGAAGAAGATCGTGCTCGACCGCGCCCGCGCGGTCGCGGTCAGCGTTGGCCAGGGCCGCGCACCGGTGCGGCATCCGGGCATCATCGGCCTGACCGCCGAAGACCTGAATCGGGACGACGTGATCACCGCCAACCTCGACTCGATCAATGTCTCCAGCAGCGGCTATTTCGGCCTGGCCAAGGATGCGACGGGCAAGCTGGTCCCGCTGATGCAGAGTTCCGGCGATGCGATGTCGAGCGCGGCAGATCGTCTGCGCATGCTGCCCGATCCATCCGCGCTGCTGAGCGACTTCAATCCGAGCGGTGAACGCTATGTGATCGCCGGCCGCATCGAGGGCAAGTTCAAGACCGCGTTCCCCGAGCGCACCGAATCCGGCCATCTCGCCGAGAGCAAGGACGACGGCCAGATCGTGATCGTCGCCGATACCGACATCCTGTCCGATCGGCTCTGGGTCCAGGTGCAGAACTTTCTCGGCCAGAAACTCATGAACGCGTTTGCCAACAACGGCGATTTCATGCTCAACGCCATCGACAACCTGACCGGTTCCTC
Organism: Dokdonella immobilis; assembly: GCF_900115085.1. Classification (GTDB taxonomy): domain Bacteria; phylum Pseudomonadota; class Gammaproteobacteria; order Xanthomonadales; family Rhodanobacteraceae; genus Dokdonella; species Dokdonella immobilis. The sequence continues at coordinate 66,909 of NZ_FOVF01000010.1, forward strand.
GGCGCTGATCTCGATCCGCGGTCGCGCCACCTCGCAACGGCCGTTCACCACGGTCGAGGCGCTCAAGCGCAGCGCCGACGACCGCTTCCGGGCCAAGGAGCAGGAACTGCAGCGCGAACTGCAGGAGACCGAGCGCAAGCTGACCGAACTGCAGGGCGCGAAGTCGAGCGACCAGGCCATGATCATGTCGCCCGAACAGAAGGCTGAACTCGACAATTTCATCAAGCGCAAGGCCGACATCCGCAAGGAGTTGCGGGATGTCAGGCGCTCGCTCGATGCCGAGATCGAAGCCCTGGGCAGCCGCCTGAAGTTCTTCAACATCGTGCTCGTGCCGCTGCTGGTGACGCTCGCCGCGGTGGGTTTCGCGATGTGGCGCGTGCGCCGGCGCACGTCGGCCTGAACGGGGAGGAGCAGACGATGATGAACCAGAGAACCTTGATCAAGCTCGGCGTGGTCACCGTGGTGGCCGTGATCGCCGCGTTCGCGATCAACCATTCGCGGCAACCGGTCAGCGAGTTCAGCGACCGGGCGACCTCGCTCGTCGACGGCCTCGGCGAGCATGTGAACGATGTCAATGGCCTGACCCTGAGTGAGGCCGGAGGGCGCAAGACAGTCGAGTTGACGCGTTCCGACAAGGGCTGGACGGTGAAGGACAAGGGTGGCTACCCGGCCGATACCGGCAAGTTGCGCGGCTACCTGCTCAAGGTCGCCGACGCCAGCCTGATCGAACGGAAAACGGCGAACAAGGAGCGCTACCCGGATATCGGGGTCGCCGACATCAGCGAATCGACCGCCAAGGGTATCCAGGTCGAGATCGCCGGGCTCGCCGCGCCGGTCAGCTTCATTGCCGGCACCTTCAATGCGCAAGGCGGCGGTACCTATGTCCGCCGCAGCGGCGAGGCGCAGAGCTGGCTGGCCAAGGGCAACCTGATTCCGGATCGCAACGCGTCGGACTGGTTGCGCAAGGACCTGGCCAACATCCCGTCAGAGCGTATCGCGTCGGTCACGATCACGCATGCGGACGGCAGGCCCCTGCGCGTCTTCAAGAACGCGCCGGAGGATCCGCACTATACGATCGCCGATCTGCCGAAGGGGCGCGAGGCAAGCTCCGATTTCGCTGCCAACGGCCTCGCTTCGGTCCTCGCCGACCTGCGCATCGACGACGTCGCGCCGACCACCGAGGTTGCCGTGCCCGACAATGCCAAGTTGATCCGCTACCAGACCTTCGATGGGCTCGTCGTCGATGCCCATGAGTGGCAGGTGGGTGACAAGCATTACGCAAGCTTCGCCGCATCGCTGGACGAAGATGTTGCCGGCAAGCACATCGCCGCGGAACAGGAAAAAGCCAGTGCCGCGGCCGCAGCAGTAGAGCAGAAGGCAGCCGCGACCGATACTGGAAAGACCGAAGGCAGCGACGCCAAGGCCGAGGGTGCAAGCCAACCGGCGTCGCCAGTTGATCCGGAAAAGGATCGTGCCGATCGCATGGCCACATTGAGAACCGAGGTCGACGCGCTGAATGCGGCGTTCCAGGGCTGGAGCTTCGTCGTCCCGGCCTACAAGAGCGCCAACATGACCAAGACCATGGACGATCTGCTCAAGCCGCTGGAAGCCAAGGCTGGATCGGGTCCCGCCAAGACAGCGGGATCGTCGAAGAAATGATCGCGGACCGATTTCGCGGGTCGGGTCGGTCGGAGCCGGAAGTTCGGCTCCGCCTGATGGCCGGACGCGAGCGGCGTTGAATCCGGTGCGCCGTCAGGCGGGCGTATCGGGTTCCGTGTTCGGCGCGCTCGCCGTTGCCCTCGGTGCCTTTGCGGCGCATGCCTTGAAGGACACGCTGGATGCGCATTCGCTGGCGCTCTGGCGGACGGCTGTGGAGTATCAATTCGTGCATGCGCTCGCGCTCATCGGTGTCGCCCTTGCCTCGAAAGACCCTCCTTCGCTGGCCGGGCGTTTCGCCGGCTCGGCGTTCCTGGTCGGTGTCGTGCTGTTCAGCGGCAGCCTCTACGCACTGGCCCTCGGTGGTCCGCGCGCGCTGGGGCTGCTTGCTCCGATCGGTGGAGCGGCATTGATTGCCGGCTGGATCGCCCTGGCCAGGTTGTTCCTCGTACGGAACGAATGACGGTGCATGGGCAGGGGCCCGGGTCGACGCGTAACCGAGCGGTTCCATGCGCATGCGCGCTTTTGCATTTCGGCAAGCATTGACAATGAGGCAAGCGACTATGCATTCGGCGGAACTGCCGTGTATGATCGGGAGTGGCTCGTCCTGGCCGGGACCGTTCAGTCGGTTGCAGATTTATCGACGAAGCGGAATCGTCACGCCTGCGCATGCCCACCATCCATCATCCAGGACAATCCTTGGCGGCAGGACCTCTCTCGACGTGATGCATACGCTTTCAAGACTGGCACACGGTGCCCGGCGCGGCGTCGGAGCGCCGAACAGGTGCCACCTGGCGCTGCTGATGGTGCTTGGCTCGGCGGTCGCTGCCGCGGAAACCCCGGCGCCGGCGAAGCAGGTCGCCGAGGGTACGCCTGGCTACCAGATTGTTTCCGCAGTCGTTGCCGGTGGCGGAATCTCGCGTGCGCAGAACGCGTGTTTCGAACTGGCCGCAACAGCGGGGCAACCCGTCGTGGGTACGTCTGCCAATTCAACCTTTACGCTTGTTGCCGGATTTTGGGGCGCGGCCGTGCAAGGCGACACCCTGTTCCGCAGTTCATTCGAGGCTTGCCAACCGTGAAAATCTGCCGCTCGTTCCTGCTTTCCCTGATCCTGGCCCTGGCGGCGACTTCCGCGGCGCTGGCACAGGTGGCCCAATTGCCGGATTTCACCTACCAGGGGCACCTGGAGCAGGGGGGAGTGCCGGTCGACGGTCCCGTCGATCTGGCCTTCGCCTTGTTCGATGCGCCGGTCGGCGGCAACCAGGTCGGCTCGACCGTATTGGAACCGCAGTTTCCCGTCACCGGAGGCCTGTTCACGGTCAGCCTGACTTTCCCTGGTGCGTTCGCCGGCGACCAGCGCTGGCTCGAGGTAAGGGTCAATGGTGATCCGCTGTTGCCCCGCCAGGCGATTTCGACGACACCCGTGGCCGACTACGCCCTCAATGGCAATCCGGGCCCCCAGGGCATCCAGGGTCCGCAGGGCGAACCCGGGCCGGCGGGTGCGACCGGTGCCCAGGGCCCGCAAGGCGAACAGGGTCCGATTGGCCCGCAAGGCCTGCAGGGTCCGCAGGGCGAACCCGGGCCGGCGGGTGCGACCGGTGCCCAGGGCGCGCAAGGCGAGCAGGGTCCGATCGGCCCGCAAGGCCTGCAGGGTCCGCAGGGCGAACCCGGGCCGGCGGGTGCGACCGGAGCCCAGGGGCCGCAAGGCGAACAGGGTCCGGTCGGCCCGCAAGGCCCGCAGGGCGAGGCCGGCCCGGCGGGTGCGACCGGTGCCCAGGGTCCGCAAGGCGAACAGGGCCCCGCCGGCGGCTCATTCCCGGATGCGCCGGCCGATGGCAAAACCTACGCGCGTTACAACAATACCTGGGTCGAAATCGATGCGGCGAGTGGGTTGCCGACCCTGCAGGCGGCGATCCTCGCTGATGATCCGACACTCTACTATCCGCTCGACGAGCCGGCCGGATCGAGCGTCTTTCAGGACGCTGGGTCCGCGGGCATCGATGTCAACCTGAGCGGCGATCCGGTCACCTTGAAGCCCGGCTGGAGCAGGTTGTTTCCGACCAGCGATGCGGATTATCTGCGAACCAACGAAGGCAATGGCAAGGCCCAGGCGGTCGGCAACCCGACCGGGACCAGCACGCCCAATGGCTCGCTGACAGTGGAGGCAATCTACAGCCCGCAGACCAATGGTTCGGGTTTTCAACCGATCCTGTTCATTGGCGACCCTGCACCGGCGGTGCCATTCCTCTCGTTCGGCGTGATCGGCCTGCAGCCACGCATCGTCGTCGGCGACGGCGAGCGTGTCGATCTGGCCGGTCTGACCGCCGGGCAGACCTACCACATCGCTGCCGTGCTCGACGCCACCGCGAACTCAGTGCGCTTCTACGTCAATGGCCGGTTGCTGCAGGTGCAGGAACTGTTCGGCTTTCCCTATACGCTGACCGCGCCCAAGGTCGCGGTGGCGTCGACGCCCGATGAGGACAGGCCCTACGTGTATTCCATCCTCGGGCACGTCGCCTTTTATTACGGTCAAGCCCTTTCCGAGAGCCAGATTGCCGCGCACGCCAAGGCGGCGGGTCTCTACGGCCACTGACGCAGGGATTCCGGGAACCCCGGTCGACCGGCCGGCCCGGCCCGCTGGCCGGGTCGGCAGCTCCGAAGCGCTGCAACGAGCGTTGCTTCTTGTTTCCGCCTGGTGCCACCCGGCGTGAGGCCCCCCCTGCGAGCCGCCGCCGCAGGGCGGCGATGTGCGGCGCACAAAAGGATTCTGTGAACCACAGCGCATAATGCTGCGAACGATCGTTTGAGCCAATTCCTCGGAGGGTTTGCCATGGTGCGTTCGACAGCGGGTTTTTCCTGGGGCGGAAAGTGGGTGCATCTTTGCTTCATCGGTCTGCTGTTCGCGGTTCCTGCGGCGGCGCAGTCGCTCAGCGCACCCGGACTCAAGGCGCCGGCCAGGATCACCTGGGATGCCGAGGGCATTCCGACCATCGATGCGTCCAACGACAACGATGCCGCCTTCCTGCAGGGTTATGCGCATGCCCGCGACCGGTTCTTCCAGATGGACCTGACCCGCCGCTCGGTCAGCGGCACGCTGGCCGAACTGGTCGGCATGTCGCAACTCGCGGCCGACGTACAGGCGCGCAATCTCGGCCTGCGCCGCGGCGCCGTGAAGACCTGGGCTGCCATGTCCGACGACTCACGCGGCTGGCTGCGCGCCTACGCCGACGGCGTCAACTTCTGGCTGGCCAACAACCCGCTGCCGCCCGAGTACGGTGCGCTGCAATTGACCCATGCCGATCCATGGACGCCGGTCGACTCGTTGTGCGTGGGCAAGGGCCTGGCCTTCCAGCTCTCGTTCGATCTCGACATCAATCCGACCATCAACCTCGGTGCCTACCAGCAGGCCGGCCAGGCCGGAGGATTCGACGGTTCCACCCTGTATTTCGCCGATACGCACCGGATTGCTCCGGCTGATGACCGGGTCACCGTACCGGGCTTCGTGCCGGGCGGCGCTGCGAACGGAGTCGCGACGGCATTGTCGCAACCCCTGGCCGGTAATCAGGTGCCGGCCGTTGGCGTCATTGACGCGAGGACGGTCGATCTCGCCCGCGCGTTCCGCGCGCAATTGCAGGATTCGCCATTGCTCGGCCGCGCCCTGGACGGCCGCGATACGCCGATCGGCAGCAACGAATGGGTCATCGCCGGCAGCCACACTGCGTCGGGCAAGCCCATCCTCGCCAACGACCCGCACCTGGGCCTCGACCTGCCGTCGGTCTTCATGGAGCAGCACGTGCTTTCGCGCGATAGCCGCTACCCCGTCCCGATGGACGTGACTGGCGTGACCGTGCCCGGAACGCCCGGCGTGATCCAGGGCTGCAACCAGCGCGTCTGCTGGGGAACCACGACCAACTCGCTCGATGTGACCGATGTGTTCCAGGAACAGCTCAAGCTGAATTCCTATGGCCTGCCTTACGCGATCGTGCACGATGGCCAGGAAGAGTACCTGCAGTGGGTGTTCCAGAACTACTACGTCAACCGCATGGACGGCACACCGGACACGGTGACGCGCGAGAACTCGATCGGCTACACCAACGGCGGAGTCAGCATCCTCGTGCCGCGGCGAAACAACGGTGCACTGGTCAGCATCACCGGCAATACCGGCCTGTCGATCGCCTACACCGGCTGGGGCGCCACGTTTGAAATCGAATCGTTCCGGCGCATCAACCGGGCGGCCAACCTGGCCGACTTCCAGAATGCGCTGAGCTATTTCGATTTCGGTTCGCAGAATTTCGCCTATGCCGATGTCGACGGCAACATCGCCTACTTCGTCAGCGCCGAAGCGCCCGTGCGCACCGACCTGCAGACCCAGAATGCGCCAGGCGGCGGCATCCCGCCGTTCGTGATCCGCGATGGCAGCGGCGCGCTCAAGCACGACTGGCTGCCGGTGGCGCATCCGCAGCCGAACCAGGCGACGCCCTACGAGATCCTGCCGGCCAATGAGATGCCGTTCGTGATCAACCCGTCCAGTGGCTACTTCGCCAATGCCAACAACGACCCGATCGGTTTCTCGCTCGACAACAATCCGCTCAACCAGTTGCGTCCGGGTGGCGGCATCTACTACCTCGATGTCGGCGGGGCCTCGGCCTATCGCGTGGGCCGCATCGATCGCGAGATCCAGCGCCTGATCGCAGCCGGCGGCCACATCACCGTGGCCGACATGAAGAACCTGCAGGCCAACAACCAGCTGCTCGATGCCGAGCTCGTGCTGCCCTACCTGATCACCGCATTCAAGGCCGGCGAGGCCCCCGGCGCATGGTCGCAACTGGCCACGCTGGCCGCCGAGCCGCGCATCGTCGAAGCCATGAATCGCCTCGAGACCTGGGACTACTCGACGCCGACCGGTATCCAGCAGGGCTTCGATCCGGGCGACAATCCCGCGGCATTGCCGGTGCCCTCGCAGTCCCAGGTCGACGCCAGCATCGCCGCCACGCTGTATGCGACCTGGCGTAGTACGTCGATCCGCAACACCATCGATGCCGGCCTGACCGCGGTCGGCCTCGGCGGCTACAAGCCGGGCGGTCGTGACGCACAGGCCGCGTTCAAGTTCCTGCTCGACAATTACGCCCAGCTGGGCGGCAAGGGCGCTTCCGGGGTGACCTTCTTCTCGGTACCGGGTGCCCCGAACGCCACCGCGGCGCGCGATTACATCCTGCTCAAGTCGCTCTCCGAGAGCCTCGACCTGCTTGCCGGCGACAATTTTGCCGCCGCCTTCGCTGGCTCGACCAACCAGTCGGACTACCACTGGGGCAAGCTGCACCGGATCGTCTTCGAGCAGCCGCTCGGCGCACCGTTCAGCATTCCGGGCCCGAACGGTTACGGCTACAGCGATCTTTCCGCAGAACTGCCGGGTATCGCCCGTCCTGGCGGGTTCGAGTCGGTCGACGCAGCCAGCCACGACACCCGCGCCAACGCCTCGAACAGCTTCATGTTCGGCAGCGGTCCGGCGCGCCGCTTCGTCGGCGAGATGTTCCCCAGCATCAATGCATCGGAAATCATCCCGGGAGGCCAGAGCGGCGTACTCGGCAGTCCGCTCTACGTCAGCCAGCTCGGCCGCTGGTTGACCAACCAGTACCATCCGCTGCCGATCTCCGCCTCGGCCTCGATCGCGCAGGCGACTTCCTCGCTCAGCTTCGTGCCACGCTGATTTTCACGCTTCCGGAAGCAACGAAGCCCCCGCCATCCGGCGGGGGCTTCCTTTTTGCGCTGCACGAGAACCCGGAGCAGCCGTTCCGCCCCTTCCTAATTTCGCGCCGGCGTGTTTTCCGCGAAGTACTCGTGGCTGTCGGCGTTGGCCACGGCCTTGGCCGGATTGCTCAGGGCCAGGTTGTGCGCGGCGGTCTGTCCATAGGCATTGTCCTTGGTGCTTGCGACCACGTTGAAATGGCTGGTCTCATGCACGAGCGTACCGGCACGCGAATCCGTTCCCGTATTCGGCGCCGACCAGAATGCGCCGCACAGGTAGACCTTGTACGGCTGGGTCGGATAGACGTAGGCATAGGTGCCGCTGTCCGAGCACGAGCAGTTGAAGGTGTAGGCCTGCGATGAGAGTGCGCTGTAGATGTTGTTGAAATGCGTGCGTACGGTCGAGTAGCGCGAGCTGTTGTAGGTACCGAACCACCAGGTGTAGCGCGAGCCGGTAGTGCCGGCGGTCAGATAGCTCTTCGAGTTGCTGGCATAGGTCACCGACGAATTGCGCGCCGTGGCCAGTTGGGTCTGCCGGGTGTTGCTGCAGCTGATGAAGCTGTTGCTGGCGGCCAGAGGAATGACCGGCGTGCGGGACTCTTCGCTGTCCATGTCGAGGGCGCCCGGCGTGGCATCGGCGAACACGCTGGTCGAGCCGCGACTCAGGTCGAACGCGCCGAGTCCGGCCGCGACCCCGCCGCGCTCCGCCTGCATGACTTCACGGATGACCTCGCTGGCGCTGCGCGCATAGCTGACCTGGTACTGGCCGCCGGCCCGCATGTCGTAGAACGCACTGAGGTCGACCACCGCGTTCAGGCTCTCGCCGGGCTTCAGCTCGATGAAATCCTGCGCCCTCGGAGCCACCCGCTTGTACAGGGGGCCGACATAGTCGACCGGCTTGCCATTCTGGCGGACGTCGAACAGGTCGTTGGTGACGCCGTCGAGCGGCGTCTGCCAGCGCAGGACGTGGACCGTGCTCGTACTCTGGTTGATCAGGCTGTAGCTGATGGTGGCATCCGCGCCGTTCTGGTCGGATGGCGTCAGGGCGATTTCAAGACCGGCGGAATACGCCGCCGACGTTCCCACGATACCCACGGCAAACACAACAAAACCCACGAAGAGCTTGTGCATGTCATACCTCGATGCTGAGTAGTCGCCCCTCCCCAGGGACGAGCGCCACGGACGTGACGCGGGCCGAGCATATGCCTGCCTATAGGTCTATACAAGTAGATCGATCACGTTCCGGCGCCGATATCTCCGGCTGCGGTCCGGAACCCCGCGGCGATGCCGTCGCGCCGCGGCATCGCCTCGCCGGAGCAGCGCGCCGACTCAGCGCATGTCGACCGGTGCCTTGACCGGGTCCGCCGGTCGCGCGGGCAGGGCGACCGGTTCGGCGGCGATCTGCTTGCGGATCTCGACGATGGCACGGTCGAGTTGCGGGTCGCGGCCGGCCAGCGCCGATGCCACGTCGAACTCGACTTCGATGTCGGGATCGACGCCATGGCCCTCGATCGCCCACTGGCCGTTGGTGTCGGCGGTGGCGAACTGCGGCACGTTGGTGGTGCCGCCGTCGATCAGCGGACCCCAGTCGTTAATGCCGACCACGCCGCCCCAGGTCCGCGTGCCGATCAGCGGGCCCAGTTTCGCCTGCTTGAACATGTACGAGAAGATATCGCCGTCGGAGGCCGTGGTGCCGTTGCAGAGCGCTGCCAGGTGCCCGATGAATGTCTGCTGCGGATAGGTTCCGATGAGGTCCGAGCCGCGGCCGTAGTCGAGGCCGAGCAGCTTTCGCGAGAGGCGTTCGATGATCATCGACGAGACGTTGCCGCCGCCGTTGTCGCGCACGTCGACGACGAGACCCTGCTTGCGCAATTGCGGGTAGAACCACTTGATGAACTCACGGATGCCGTCGCCACCCATGTCGGGAATGTGCAGGTAGCCGATCGTGCCATTGCTGGCCTTGGCCACGTATTCACGGTTGGCGGTGGTCCAGGCGTAGTAGTTCAGTTCCGCCTCGCTGTCGACCGGATCGACCAGCACGGTCCTGGCACCGTCCAGGCTTGCGCGTGAGTTCACGGTCAGCTGGATCAGCTGGCCCTTGGGCGAACGCAGCAGGCGATAAGGATTGTCGGTGCCGGCCAGTGGCTGGCCGTTGATCGCGAGCAGGAAATCACCCTCGTGGGCGTCGACGCCGACTTCGGTCAGCGGCGAGCGGTAGCGTTCCTCGTCGTTCTCTCCGCGCAGGATCTTCGCGATCCGGTAGCGGCCGCTGGGCGAGTCGAGTTCGAAGCGCGCGCCAAGCAGGCCGACGTGCGGTCGGTCGGGCAGGCCGAGGTCGCCGCCACTGACGTAGGCGTGCGAGCTCGACAGTTCGGCGACCATCTGGCCGAGCAGGTAGTTCAGGTCGCTGCGGTCGCCGACATCAGCCAGTTTCGGCTCGTACTTGGCGCGGATCGCGTCCCAATCGTAGCCATGCATGTTCTGCACGTAATAGTGGTCGCGATAGCGACGCCAGACTTCGCGGAAGATCTCGGCATACTCGGCTTTCGGGTCGACCTGGGCGAAGAGTCCGTCAAGTTTGATGTCCTTCGGCTCGGGCTTGGACTCGCCGGGATCCAGGCGCTTGTAATCCTTGCCGCTCTTCACGAGCACGGTCGATCCGTCGGCGGAAAGGGCCAGTTCCTCGAGGCCCTTGAAGATTTCCTTCGACTCGCGGTCCTCGAACGACCACGCCATCAGGCGCGGCTTGTTCTCGCTCTCGCGACCATAGTAGAAGGCATCGCTGACCACATAGAGCAGAGCCTTCGACGTGACCGCGATCCACTGCAGGTTGTCGGGCTCGATCGGCGCGCGCACGAGACGGCTGTCGATGCCCTCGAAGCTGATGCGGTCGTCGACGCTCGCCGGCTCCGGCTTCTTCGATTCCTTTTCATCACTGTCCTTCTTGCCGGGCTTTGCCGAATCCGCGCTCGCGCTGTCGTTGCGCGGTGCGAACGGATTGGCGACATCGGGGCGCAGGGTCAGTGCAAACAGGCCGGCGCTGCGATTGCTGGCGAAATTCCATTCGACGCCCGAGATCTGCGGGGCCCATTCGCGGTCACCGATGAAGAACAGCAGCTTGCCGTCCGGTGAGAATGCCGGTGCATAGCCATTGGAGAGGGGATCGCCGACCGGGTAGTTGGTCTTCCCCGAGACATCGTAGATGCGCAGCTGGGTCAGGTTCGAATCCGGGTTGGTCACGGTGTAGGCGAGGTAGTGACCACCCGGCGACCAGGCGTGGTCGCGACGGGAGAAACCCGGATCGTCGGCGACCAGCGTGCTCGTTCCACCACTGGCGGCCACCAGGTGCAGGCGGCTTTCGTTGTCGACATAGGCAATGCGCGATCCGTCCGGCGACCAGCGCGGTGCATAGAGGCGTCCGAAATTCTCCCGGCTCAGCTGGCGCGCGGCGCCGCCATCGGCATCGCGCACCCAGATCGCATCTTCGCCGCTCTCGTCCGACACATAGGCGACGCGTTTGCCGTCCGCGGACCAGGCCACCTCGCGTTCGTGGGCGCCCGGCGTATGGGTCAGATCGAGGGTCAGGCCATGTTCCATCGGTACGCTGAAGACTTCGCCGCGGGCGACGAAGGCGGCGCGCTTGCCGTTCGGGCTGAGCGCGAAGTCCTCGATGAAATCGCGCACGCTGCGCGTGCCGGCATGGCGCGGCACCAGATCGCTGGGCACGCTGATGTCGAGCGCATTGTCGCGGTTGGTGGATGTGTCATAGAGGTGCAGCGAACCGTCGACTTCGAAGACGATCTGGCTCTTGCCATCGGAGCCGGCCCAGCGCGCATCCTGGCCCTTGTAGTCGGTCAGCTGGCGGGTTTCACCGCTGCCGATATCGAAACGGTACAGGTTCAGGTGTTCGCCACGGTCGGATAGGAAATAGATCGCATTGCCGATCCACATCGGGTCGCGATCGGTGTGCTGGTCGGCGGTGATGTTGCGCGCCGTGCGAGCGGCGACGTCGTAGATGTAGAGATCCTGGGCCCAGCCGCCGACGTAGCGGTTCCAGGTGCGGTAGTCGCGGAACTTCGGCGAGTAGACGATCTGCTTGCCGTCGGGCGAGTACTCGCCGCTGCCGGCGGTCGGCATCGGCAGGGCGGTCGGCAAGCCGCCGGCTACGGAGACCTGGAACAGTTTCGGGTTCGAGATGCCGACCGCTTCGCGGGTCGAGCGGAAAACCACGGCGCTGCCGTCCGCGGTCCAGCCATAGACCTGGCTGTCGATGCCCCAGCGCTGCGGCAGTGGCCCGGGCGTCGGATACCAGGTCAGCTGGCGCGGCTCGCCGCCACTGGCCGGGATCATGAAGACCTGGTCGTCGCCGCTGTACTGGCCGGTAAAGGCGATCTGGCTGCAGTCCGGCGAATAGTGCGCAGCCTGCTCGACGCCGGGCCCGGCGGTCAGCCTCACCGCGGTCCCGCCCTGGGTGCCGACAGCCCACAGGTCGCCGGCATAGGTGAATACGATGCGATTGCCGCAGACATCGGGAAAGCGCAACAGGCCGGTACCGGCCAGCGCGCTGGAGGCCGGCGCCAAGGCACTGGCGAGGACAAGAAAGAGGGGCAGGATCAGGCGTACGCGCATGAGCGACTCCGGTTGAAGGTACAAAAGACGATGGATACACCGTTTGCCGCTTGGATGCCTGCGGCGAAAGTCACGTTAGCCCGGCAGATGCCAGACGAGCGCCGAGCGTGGCTCTTTTGACGGTGTAGGCCGGTTCAGGGGCGATGCCAGCACCAGTGCCAGGGCTCATAGGCGATGCCATGGCGGTTGCCGCGCGGATAGGAAAGGGCATAGCCGAAGCGGCGCGCCTCGCGCTGCAGCCAGGCGAACGCCGGCGACTCATCGAACTCTTCCTCGAGCGCTGCGTAGTCGGGCGTGCTGATGTCGAGGGCACGACCCGAGTGGTGCTCGCTGAAGCCGGGCGCGGCGCTGACGCGCAGGATCTCGTCCATCGACAGGCCGCGTTCGAGTTTGCGCTCGATGATGACGAGCTGGTAGGACGCCGAGCGGAATGCCGAGACGACCTGCAGCACGATGCCGTCAGAGGCGGCGGCGCTGCGCATGCGCTGCCAGGCGCGAGCCGCTCTGGGAGCGAGCCACTGATGGCGGCCATGGATGTCGTCGCCGATAGAGAGCAGTTCGCGCGGCTCGCGGACCACGCGCTGACGGTGCTTGCGCCCGTAGTCACGCGGAATGCCGAGGGCAAATGCCGCTTCGATCACGCGCAGGCGCTGCGCAGTGTCGCAGCGGGCCGGCGGCAGGGGAGACTGGACATGCATGCGGCAAGCTTAGCCGAATCGTCCGCATCAACGAACGGGTACTCATGACCTGCAACGGACGTCGAACGTTCACCGTAGGTTGGCGGTGAGCGCCAGCGAACCCCAACGTTGCCGATTGCGTACGGCAGGAAACCGTTCGGGCACGCGCCGAACGCTAGCCGTTGGGCATCGCTTCGCTCAGCACCAATCTACGGCGAAATTGACCCGCGCAGGCCGCCGGGCCTGCACCGTAGGTTGGCGGTGAGCCCCAGCGAACCCCAACGTTACCCTGCAGCGCAGGATGGGGTGATCACCAGCGAAACCTTTCGCTGCGAGTTCCGTCGGCAGTGCGCCTCGTCCCTCAGCGTGGTTTCTTGAGGAACAGATAGATCGGCCGCATCGGGCCTACGTTGAGCGTGCTGACCAGTTCCCAGCCTTTCATGCCCTCGCGGGTCAGCACCTCGTTGAGGGTGTCGGCATCGAAGCTGCCGAGGAAGGACGGCTTGATCTCGATGGTCTGGTAACTCCAGTTCTGGTCGGACATCAGATGGCTCCAGGGTGGTTCAATCCGTTTCGTCGGTCTCGATCGCTGGCGGTTTCGCCGCCGGCTTGATGCGTCCGGCCTTGCGCAGCGCTTCGCGCATGACGTATTCGATCTGCGCGTTGAGCGAGCGCAGATCGTCGTCGGCCCAGCGCTGCATCGCTTCGAGCACGGCGGCGTTGATGCGCAGCGGATAGGCCTTCTTCTCGCTCACACCGGTCCTGTCGCGCTGGCCAGGGCAAGATGCATCAGTACAGCGTCCCTGCGTTCACCACTGGCTGGGTCGCGCGATCGCCGCAGAGCACGACCAGCAGGTTGCTGACCATGGCCGCCTTGCGTTCGTTGTCGAGTTCGACGACACCGCGCTGGCTCAGGTGATCGAGGGCGAGCTCGACCATGCCGACCGCACCTTCGACGATGCGCGTGCGTGCGGCGACGATGGCGCTGGCCTGTTGGCGCTGCAGCATGGCCTGGGCGATTTCCTGGGCGTAGGCGAGGTGGCTGATGCGTGCCTCGACAACCTCGACGCCGGCCTTGGCCAGGCGTTCCTGGATCTCGTCGCGCAGGTGGGCATTAACCTCCTTGCCGTTGCCGCGCAGCGAAATGCCTTTTTCGTCGTGCGAATCGTAGGAATAGCTGGTCGCCATCTGGCGCAGCGCCGACTCGGCCTGGATGTGCACGAAGTTCTCGTAGTCGTCGACCATGAACACGGCCTCGGCGGTGTCGATCACCTGCCAGACCACGATCGCGCCGATCTCGATCGGATTGCCGTCGAGGTCGTTGACCTTGAGCTTGCCCGATTCGAAGTTGCGCACGCGCAGGGAAACCGCGCGTCGTGAGTAGAAGGGATTGGTCCAGCGCAGGCCCTGCTCGCGCACGCTGCCGGCATAGCGCCCGAAAAGTTGCATGACGCGGCCGACGTTCGGCTGCACGGCGAACAGGCCGCGCAGCAGGAAGATGATCAAGCCGAGCACGAGCATCGGCCCGAAGATCTGGCCGAGGCCCGGATCGATGCGGCTCTCGGCAGCCGTGCGCACGGTATCGACGAACCAGGCGGCGTTGGCGATCAGCGCGGCGATCAGGACCAGCAGGACCGGAATGCCGGGCAGGGAAATGGCGTTGCGTTCGTTCATGGCGAATCTCCAGGACGAGCCGTCGGCGGACGGATCGAAGACCGGTTCATTCCGGCTTGGTGGATGATATCATAGTGATATCAAACTGCAACACAGCGCCGCGAGCCGGATCGCAATGGGGATTCGCTTTGGGCCGGCTGCTCAGTGCTCCTGGCCTGCGGCACCCGTTGCCTCGAATCGCAACAGCGGCGCGGGCAGGCGCTCGCCGCTGACCAGGATTGCCGAGTCATCACGACTGAAGCCGATCGCCTCGGCCTGGGCCATCGGTGGCAGCAGCAGGTGTTGCGGCCGCCTTGCGAAGGCCCGGATCCAGGATTCCTGGCGATGACGCGGAAACACCCAGACATCGCGATAGGTCAGGAGCACCGCGGTGCGATTCCGGCTGTCGATGTCGAGGCCGGTCGGCGAGCCGCCAAGGCGCGCCGCCGGAAAGCGGGCGAGCAGGGCATCGCCACTGGGCTGCGGAATGAAGTCGAGGCTCAGGCGCTTGCGCGCGACCGCGACGACCCGCCCTCCCGGTCCCAACGGTACCGAGTAGAGCACCGGCGGTGCGTGCTTGCTGACCAGCAAGACCTCGCGCGCGGCCACGTCGACCGCCATCGCTTCGACGTCGTGCGATCCATCCGGATAGCGGAAGCGCATGCGCCAGGCCGGCCTGACCGGCTGGGTCAGGCCATTTCCGCTCAAGGCGGGTTCCTCCACGGCGATCAGCTCGTAGTCCTTGCGCTTGCCCGCGTTGTCGCCGATGTCGCCGATCAGCAGCCAGGCCTTGCCGTCGAGTTCGTAACTGGCGATATCCTCCCAGTCGACCGCGCGCACGCCGTCAATGCGCAATCGACCGCGGCGCTGGCCCGTTTCATCGATGGCGTCGAGGCGTGCTGGTCGCGGTGCGTCGTTGTGGATCCAGAACACGCCTGCGCTGCGACGCGACGCCGCGATCCCGCTGATCTCGTCGAGATCGGCCTCGGTGATCAGTGCGGAGAGGCTGGCCGGGGCGAACGGCGCCGGCGCGAAATCCTGCGCGAGGGCGCATGCGCAGAGCAGGCATGGCAGGCAGCCCCAGAGCTTCATTCGGGGCGGGACAGGGCCAGCGAGTCGACGCGCTTGAGTTCGGTACGGCCGAGCAGGTCGAGACCCTGGTAGAAGCGCCAGGGATCGCCGTCACCGGTCGAGAAGGCGATGTGTCCGGCATCGAAGCCGCCGAGCGCGGCATCGAAGCTTTGCCAGCGACCATCGATCCAGGCCTGCATCCAGGCATGCGGCACGAATACCTCGCGTTCGCCGGCAAATCCCGGTGCGTAGGCAAGTCCGTCGACGACGCGCGTGGCGATGCCGATGGCCCGGCCCAGCGCAGCGAGCAATACCGCGTGTTCGGTGCAGTCGCCTTCCGGCTTGCGCGCGACCTGCAAGGCCGAGGCGTAACCGACGCCGAGGGTCTTGTCGGAGATGAACTGGCGAACGAATGCTTCGAGCGCACGCATGCGCTCCTCGTGGCCCTGCACGCCTTCGGTGGCCCGGGTCGCCAGGGCGACGATTTCCGGGGCGGTACTCTGCAGCCAGTCGTTGGGCGCATAGTCGGATGGTTTCGGCGCGTCGCCGTGGCCCGGTCGAGCCTTGCGCCAGACCTCGACGATCAGGTTGCGGCCGCTGCGGCGCACGCTCTGCTCGGATGTCTCGGGAATCTGCAGCGGTGCGTCATGGTTGCGCGGCATGATCGTGTAGCGCAGTCCCATGCCCAGTTCGCGCCGCCCGAGTTCGCGCGGCGAGCGCATCAGGGTGTGCTCGAACACGTTCGAGCTCTGGTTCGGTGCGGTCGCGCAGGCCTTGTCGCAGGCGAGCAGGGTCAGGTCCACGCCGATCGCCGGCATGGTCAGCTTGTGCACGTCGCGCTCCTCGTCGACCCAGGCCGTATTGGCCACCGGCGTGCCGGCAAACGCGAACACCTGGTCGATCCGATGCAGGGACAGCGGGCCGCCGGGCAGGCTGACCGTCTCGCGCTCGCCGATCGTCGTCGTCACCTCGATCGCATCGAGGCTCGAAGGCTGGAATGAAAGATCGCGATAGGTCCGACCGCTCTGCAGGGGCACGCGCAGGCTGGCCAGGCGCAGCCCTTCGGCGAGCAGGGCGCCACTCGGCCAGGGCATCTCGCGTTCCTGCCAGCTGCCGTCGTTGTTGACGCGCACATGCAACTGCGCGCCCTCGATGCGGCCCTCGACCCGGTTCTCATTGCCGCTCAGGCGAGTCGACGCGGCGAACGCCAGCGGCTTGCCGTCGCGGGTCTCCTCGCTGGATTCGCTGCTGCCCATGGCGATCGGCGTACCGGCCCGGTCGAATTCGATCTGCAGTGTCTGCCGGGTCCTGACCACGTCGCCTTCGACGATGCGCGAACTCTCGAAGCTGCCGATCTTGCGGCCGTCGAGCAGCACGCTGAACCATTGGTCCTGCGCAGGCCTGGCCTGGGCGAACAGCGGAAGCAGCAGGGCGGCGACAATGGCGAAACGGAACATGGGATGGCCCGGGCGGAAGATGGCCCATTGTGCCGCAGCCGCTACAATTGCGCGCGTCGAACTACGAGCACTCCGGAGCCGCACGAATGAAACCGTTTGGAACGCCGCATCGCGGCAGCGCGATCCGCGCGATGCTGCTCGGCTCGGGCGAGCTCGGCAAGGAAGTCGCAATCGAGTTGCAGCGCTTCGCCGTGGAGGTCATCGCGGTCGACCGCTACGCCGATGCGCCGGCCATGCAGGTGGCCCATCGCAGCCATGTCATCAACATGCTCGACGGTGCCGAGATCCGTCGCCTGGTCGCGCTCGAGCAGCCGGACCTGATCGTGCCCGAGATCGAGGCAATCGATACGGCGACCCTGATCGAGCTCGAGCGCGAAGGCGTCAACGTCATTCCGACCGCGCGCGCCGCCTGGCTGACCATGAACCGCGAAGGCATCCGTCGCCTCGCTGCCGAGGAACTGAACCTGCCGACCTCGGCCTATCGTTTTGTCGACAGCGAAGCGGACTACCGGACGGCGGTTGGCCAACTCGGCCTGCCGTTCGTGATCAAGCCGGTCATGAGCTCGTCCGGCAAGGGCCAGAGCCTGGTCCGCACCGAGGCCGAAATCGCCGCGGCCTGGGACCATGCGCAATCGGGCGGACGTGCCGGCAAGGGCCGCTGCATCGTCGAGGGTTTCGTTGACTTCGACTACGAGATCACCCTGCTGACCATTCGCCACGAGGGCGGCACGAGTTTTTGCGCACCGGTCGGCCATCGCCAGGAAGCGGGCGACTATCGCGAGTCCTGGCAGCCGCAGCCGATGAGCGAGGTCGCCATTGCCGAGGCCGAGCGCCAGGCGCGTGCGATCACCGATGCCCTCGGCGGGCACGGCCTGTTCGGGGTCGAGTTCTTCATCAGGGGCGATTCGGTGATCTTCTCCGAAGTCAGCCCGCGCCCGCACGACACCGGCCTGGTCACCCTGATCTCGCAGGAACTCTCCGAGTTCGCCCTGCACGCGCGGGCCATCCTCGGCTTGCCGATCCCGGCCATCCGCCAGCTCGGCCCCTCGGCCTCGTGCGCGGTCCTGGTCGAGGGGGACGGCAACGACATCGTCTACGCGGGCATTGCCGGGGCGCTGGCCGAAGCGGACACGGCCCTGCGCATCTTCGGCAAGCCCGAGGTACGCGGCCATCGGCGCATGGCGGTCACCCTGGCCCGCGGCGAGAGCATAGACGCGGCGCGCGACAAGGCGACGCGGGCGGCGGCGCGAATCTCGGTTTCGGTCAGCTGACGATGTCCGGCTCGTGGCGTTGCCAGAGCCCGTTGCGCAGGACTTCGATCGGGCGGAAGCGGATCTTGTAGTCCATCTTCACGTGCCCGGCGATCCAGAAGCCGAGATAGAGGTACTTGAGTCCGAGCTCGCGGGCCGCTGCGACCTGCCTGAGGATGGCAAAGGTGCCGAGGCCGCGCGAGCCCTCGTCCGGATCGTAGAACGTATAGACCGCCGACAGGCCGGCCTCGCAGTAGTCGGTCACGGCCACGGCAAGCAGGCGCTGGTCCTTGCGCAGTTCGATGAAGCGGGTCGGGCTCCACTCGGTGTGCAGGAAGCGCGAGAAATCCTCGGGCTGCGCATCGTCCATGCCGCCATCCGGATGCCGCCACTGCAGGTAGCGCCGGTACAGGGCAAAGCGTTCGTCGCTGAACCCGGCCGCTTCGGTGCGGACCTCGAGGTCCGCATTGCGCTTCAGGCAGCGGCGCTGGGCGCGGTCGGCGACGAACGCGTCGACCGGAATCCGGCAGGCGATGCAGGCGCGGCAACTCGGACAATGCGGGATGTAGACGTGGCCACCGGCGCGTCGATAGCCGCGTTGCAGGCCGAGCTCATAGAGCTGGTCGAGCTGCGGCGAACTGGGATCGATGACGAGGTTCTGGGCCGTGCGTTCGGCAAAGTAACCGCAGCTATGCGGCAGGGTCTGGAACAGGCGGACGACATCGGAGCGCATGCCTCATTGTGCACCAATGCAGGCGCCGCGGAGCAGGGCCGGGTGTCGGGGATGCAGGGAATGCTGAACGCCACGGCGACCGATCGCGGCAGGCCGGGCGCCTTCGCGGGTCGCCAGGGCAAGCCGCGTCAGCGCATCAGGTACGTGCTGCCGATGAGCAGGATCACGCCGCCGATCAGGGCCAGCAGGATCATGCGGATGCGCATCGAATTGGCCTTGTGCCGACCGGGGTCGGCCGGCGCGCGCGCAGCCGCCAGTTCGTCGGCGAAGCGGGTGGCCGGTTCGAGGCCGGCTTCGCGCAGGATCTCGCGGGCGCGGGTCTGGTCGTTCGAATCGGTCACCCAGACCTGGGCCCAGCCTTCGCTTTCGCCGCGCTGGGTGTAACTGAAGCGCTTCCACTGTCCACCCTGCCAATCGCGGCGGTTGCGGATCGTCGTCGCGATGTTCGCCGCGTTCAGCAGGGCGACGACGCGTTCGACGTTTTCGTAGCGGGGCGAGGTGTAGATCTGGCGCATGGTGGATGGTGTCCGGGAAAGCAGGGCGCAGCGCCGAGATTGCGGCTTCGGGCCGGTCCGGTGCAAGGCAGCAGGCGCCGCGGGGTCCGGCCTACATCATCGGGCGTTCGTCGATACTGGGCTATTTGGTGTCTTCGACCACGCGGATCAAGCCTTCCTGGGCGGTCGAGGCGACCAGCACGCCGTCGCGGGTGAAGATCATGCCGCGGGCGAGGCCGCGCGAGTGCTGCGCGCTCGGACTGTCGCAGGCGTACAGCAGCCACTCGTCGGCACGGAACGGGCGATGGAACCAGAGGGCGTGATCGAGGCTGGCCATGCGCACGTTCGGCTGCAGGTAGGAAATGGCATGCGGAAACGTGGTCGTGCCGATCAGGTGGAAATCCGAGGCATACGCGAGCAGCGAGCGATGCAAGACCGGATTGTCGGGGACGCGGTCGACCAGGCGGAACCAGACATTCTGGTACGGCGGCTGCTTGGTCGGATTCAGCTCGTTGCGCGGGTGCACGTGGCGAAACTCGAACGGACCGGCCTTGTTCAGCCAGCGCTTGCGCTTGGCCGGAATCTTGTCGAGCTCGTTGGCCGGCACGAGGTCGACCTGGGGCAGGTCCTCGGGCCGCGGCACCAGCGGCATCGGAAACTGGTGTTCGGCGCCGGGTTCCGGGGTCTGGAACGAGGCGGTCATGTTGAAGATCGGCTGGCCGTGCTGGATGGCGACGATGCGCCGCGCCGAGAAGCTGCCGCCGTCGCGGCTGCGCTCGACGCTGTAGATGATCGGCGCCTCGACGTCGCCGGCGCGCAGGAAATAGGCATGCAGCGAATGCGCGTGGCGACCCGCGTCGACGGTCTGTTGGGCGGCCGACAGGGCCTGGCCGAGGACCTGGCCGCCGAACACGTAACGCGTGCCGATGTCCCGGCTCTGGCCGCGGAACAGGTTGTCCTCGAGGCGTTCGAGCTGGAGCAGGTCGATCAGTTCGCTGACTATCGATGCAGGCATGGCGGCATTCGTTCGAAAGGGCGCTGGGAGCCTGTCGGACTTTGCTGATGGAGGCGAGAATTCGGCTGTGTGAGGGTAGATTTTCGACGATTTGCAGACCCATGGTGGTTCCATGGGTCAAAAAGCGGCGGAAATATGCACCACACAGTCGGATTCGCAGCCCGGCCAAGTAAGGTCCGGCAGACCCCTAGTATAGGCCAGCGGATGCTGCGGCGCGTCAATCCGCGTCCAGCGCAGCCCAGCGCGCCAGGCCGCAACGGCTGAGCACCTCGGCCCAGGGAAACATCGGCCCGGGGTCGATCCGGCGTGGCAACAGCACGGCAGGATCGTCGATGGCCGGCTCGCGACGCCGGTCGAGTACGTCGTGGCCGGCGATCCAGTGCAGGCCGGGGAAGCGGGTCCTCAGCTGGTCGATCAATGCGAGCAGGGCATCGATCTGCGCGGCGGGATACGGTTCGGTCATCAGCTGGTGGCGGCTATCGTCCCAGTCCGGGTAGCGCCCCAGATTGACCAGCTCGATACCAATCGAGCGCGGGTTGTAGCGGAACACGTGATGGGCCACGCGCAGGGCGCTGACGAACTGGTGGGTGCTGCCATCACGGTCGATGTAGTAATGCCCGCTGTTGCCGGTTTGCGTTTCCGGGTAGCGGATGCGCTCGCCGTATTCGCGCGCGGTGGCCAGGTCGGGCAGCTCGGTGCAGTGGATGACCACCATGTCGATGTCCGTGGACAGGCGCGTGGCCAGGCGCGGCTCGTAGGGCAGGGGCCATTCGTGGATGGGCAGTTCGGTCATGCGCACAGTTTCGCATGGGCGCGAGGTCAGGTGATGGCCTTGGGTGACGTGCGCCAGGACCGCGAAAGGGGGCGCGGGCTTCGATCGCCGTTCTCGCGTTTCGGCTTCGTTGTCGTTTCATTGTAGGAAGCGGCTTTAGCCGCGATGCTCCTCCCACAGCATTTCGAAAGGCATCGAGCCTGAAGGCTCTTCTTACGAAGGGCATGCGAAGCGTGGCGCGGGTTTCGTTGGCACTCGGCGCGTTGCTGCTTCGTTGTTGCTTCAGCCGCGATGCTCCTCGCACAGCATTTCGAAAGGCATCGAGCCTGAAGGCTCTTCTTACGAAGGGCATGCGAAGCGTGGCGCGGGTTTCGTTGGCACTCGGCGCGTTGCTGCTTCGTTGTTGCTTCAGCCGCGATGCTCCTCCCACAGCATTTCGAAGGGTATCGAGCCTGAAGGCTCTTCCTACGAAGGGCATTCGAAGCGCGGCGCGGGTTTCGTTGGCACTTGGCGCGTAGCCGCTTCGTTGTTGCTTCAGCCGCGATGCTCTTCGGGCGTCGTATCGAAAAAGAGAATCGAACCTGAAGGTTCTTCCTACCAAAGCCGCGAAAACGGGTGCCGGCTTCGATTGCTTTCCTCGCGTTGCCACTTTGTTGTTAGCATCGCGCGTTTTCACGGAGTTCTCCCCATGAAGGGAACCATCATTCTTTCGCACGGGCTCGAAAGCGGGCCGCAAGCGACCAAGGTCAGCGCCCTGGCCCGGGTTGCCGAGGAACTCGGCTGGGCCAGCATCCGGCCCGACTACCGCGATCTCGACGCCTCGCGCGAACTCGAGGCGATCACTGCGCGCACCGCCCGCTGCATCGCGGCGGCGCCGAAAACGGGCCGCGTGATCTTCGCCGGTTCGAGCATGGGCGCCTTCATCTCGGGTTTTGCCTCGACCCAGCGCGAATGCGACGCGTTGTTCCTGATGGCCCTGCCGGTCGGCATCGAAGGCTATGCCTTCGACTACACCGCGGCCCCGGTGCCGACCGTGCTCGTGCACGGTTGGCGCGACGAGCTGTGCCCGGTCAATGCGGTCATCGAATTCGCCCGCGAGCGCAACGATACCCTGCACCTGGTCGACGACGACCATCGCCTGACCGCGCACGTCGAATTTTGCGCCGAGGCCTTTCGCCAGCAGCTGCTGAAACTGGACGCCTGATGTCGCAGTTCTTCGCCACCTGCCCGAAGGGCATCGAGTACCTGCTGCGCGACGAACTGGTCGCGCTCGGCGCCAGTGACGTGCACGAAGCGCTTTCGGGCGTGCACTTCAGCGGCACCCTGGCCGATGCCTATCGCGCCTGCCTGTGGTCGCGCCTGGCCAGTCGGATCCTGATGCCGCTCAGCGACTTCGCCGCGGCCGACGAGCAGGCGCTCTACGACGGTGTCCAGCAGATCGACTGGTCGCAGCACCTCGGCGTGAACGATACCCTCGCCGTCGATGCGGTCAGCAATGCGAGCCTGCTTCGGCACACGCGCTATCTCGCGCAGAAGGTCAAGGACGCGGTCGTCGACCAGTTCCGCGACCGCGACGGCGAGCGTCCCGGGGTCGACCTCGAACGCCCGTCGATCCGCCTGAATCTTCTGTTGCGCAAGGACCGCGCCTTGCTTTCGCTCGATCTCTCCGGCACGCCCCTGCACCGGCGCGGCTATCGCGTCGGCCAGGGCGAGGCGCCGCTGAAGGAGAACCTGGCCTGCGCAATGCTGCTGCGCGCGACCTGGCCGGCCATCCATGCCGCCGGCGGTGCGCTGGTCGATCCGATGTGCGGTTCGGGCACCCTGTTGATCGAAGGGGCCCTGATGGCGGCTGATGTCGCCCCGGGCCTCAGGCGCGATTATTTCGGCTTCCTCGGCTGGCTCGGCCACGACGCGACGCTCTGGGAGTCCCTGCTCGAGGACGCGCGCAAGCGTGCCGAAGTGGGCTTGCGCGCGTTGCCGGCGAAGTTCTACGGCAACGACCTGGACCCGCAGGTGCTCAACGAGGCCCGGCGCAATGCGCAGCAGGCCGGCGTGGTCGGCTTCCTGCATCTCGAGCGGCACTCGATCGAACACCTGCACAAGCCGGCGGAAGCCGGCGACCAGGGCCTGCTGATCTGCAATCCGCCGTATGGCGAGCGCATCGGCCAGCACGACGCGCTGGCGCCGACCTACCGCGCCCTCGGCGAACGCGCGCGCGCGGAGTTCAGCGGCTGGCGACTGGCCGTGATCACCTCCGACGAGGACCTCGGCCGCGCCATCGGCCTGCGCGCGCACAAGCGCTACGTGCTCTACAACGGCGCCCTCGAGTGCCGCTTCCTGCTGTTCGAACTAGGCGGAAAGGCGGCACCGCAGCCAGTCGCCGAAAAGCCGCTCAGCGAAGGCGCCGAAGCGGTTGCCAACCGGCTGCGCAAGACCCTGCGCCACCTGCGCAAGCGGCTCGACCGCGAGGGCGTGCATTGCTGGCGTGCCTACGACGCCGACATTCCCGAGTATTCGGCGGCGATCGATGTCTACCAGGGACAAGAGGAATCGCGCCCCGAAGCGGCGCCTTCGACCTGGCTGCACATCCAGGAATACGCAGCACCGAAGGACATTCCCGAGCATGTCGCCTCGGCGCGCCTGGCCGACCTCGTGCGTGCGGCCGGCGCCGCTTTCGAGCTGCCGCGCGAGCGCATTGCCGTGAAGACGCGCTACAAGGCCCGCGGCGGCGGCAAGTACGGACGCATGGACGACCGTGCCCGGTTCCTCGTGGTCGAGGAGGGTGGGCTGCGATTCCGCGTGAACCTGTTCGACTACCTCGATACCGGCCTGTTCCTCGATCACCGCCCGGTCCGTGCGCGCGTTCGCGAGCTCGCTCGGGGCGGCCGTTTCCTCAACCTGTTCTGCTACACCGGAACGGCCAGCGTCTACGCCGCCGCCGGTGGCGCGCGGACCACGACCAGCGTCGATCTCTCCGGCACGTATCTGGAGTGGGCCGCGCAGAACCTGGCCCTGAACGGCTTCGCCGGCGACGCCCATGCGCTGGTCCAGGCCGATTGCCTGCAATGGCTCGAACACGAGCGCGGCGAGTACGACCTGATCTTCGTCGATCCGCCGACCTTCTCGAACTCCAAGCGGGCCGAGGATTTCGACGTCCAGAAGGAGCACGCACGCCTTCTCCACCTGTGTGCCGAACGCCTGGCCTTTGGCGGCCAGATCGTGTTTTCGAACAACTTCCGGCGCTTCAAGCTTGACCCCGAGGTGGCTGAACGCTTCGTCGTGCGCGATATCAGCGCGGCCACCATTCCGTTCGACTTCACGAGAAATTCACGCATCCATCAATGTTACGAACTGCAACCGCGCGGATAATCGATCCGGATTTCAGTCGCGATTCAGACTGCCAAACGCAAAGTGCAGGCGTTCAAGTAGAGGAGGCACCCGCCATGAACGTCCGTAACGCCCGATTCAGTGTGTTTTCCGCAGCGGTCGCGCTGATTCTGGCGCTGTTCGTGGCGCCGAGCGCGTATGCCCGCGGCGGCCACCATGGTGGCCATCACGGAGGCCACGGCAGCAACTGGGGCGTCAGCATCGGTTTCGCCGGCCCCGGCTACAGCATCGGTTATTCCGACTGCCGCCACTGCGGCGGTGGTTACGTCAGCGGCAGCTTCTATGGCGGTTACTACGGCGGCGGCTACCCGGTCGGCTACTACGGGCCGAGCTACAGTTCGAGCTACTACGACTACTATCCGAGCTACGGGACCTCGTACTACTACAGCTATCCGGCGTACTATCCGTCCTATCGCCACTACCGGCATGCGCCACGCCGCGTAGTCCACTATGATGGCTACTACCGCGACCACGACCGTGGACGCGACCACCGCCGTCATGATGGATATCGCGGCGACAGTCGCCATCACGACCGTGACTACAGCCGTCATGATCGTGGCTACTCGTCGCGCGCCGCCTATTACGACCGCCGTAACTGACGGTCGCACCAGCAAAGGCCGGCACCAGTCTCGCACTGCTGTCGGACCCTCGGACCCCGCGGACATTTCCCCTGATTTCCGCGGGGTCTTCTTTTTTCGGAGATTCCCTTTCGGCTTGGCCGGCCGATCACCGCACTGGCCCGGAAGCAGCTGGGCCGACAGGCCCGAACACGGCCCGGGAGGGCGCCCCCCCCCTGACTTTCGATTCTGGTTGAATCCCTTGCCCGGTGTTACGCTGCGGCCATCAGCACCTGCGGATACCGCAGGCCGACCCAGCATCGGTAGCCAGAATGTCAATGATCGACCCGCCATTGCGGGGCCACCCCGCCAAGGCGGATCGCTCCGCCATCCACTGGACGTTTTTCCGGCAGTGGCTGAAGAACCCGCTCGCGATCGCCGCGCTTTCGCCATCCAGCCGCCGGCTGGCCCGCGAGATGGTCAAGCAGCTTCCCGAACACCCGGGGCGGGTCATCGAACTCGGCGGCGGCACCGGCGTGTTCACCCGGGCGCTGCTCGAGCGCGGCGTGCATCCGAACAACCTGCTCGTGGTCGAACTCAATGAGGAACTGCATCGACTGCTGCAGCAGCAGTTCCCCGAGGTCCACGTGGTTCGGGGCGACGCCCGCGAACTGCAGGCGATCATCGAAGGCGAAGGGTTTGCCGAAGCCGGTGGAGTCGACGCGATCCTCAGCGGCCTCGGTCTGCTCTCGATGTCGCGCGGCACCCAGCGCAGGATCCTCACCGCCGCGTTCAGCGTGCTCGGCCCGAACGGGCGCTTCATCCAGTTCACCTACGGTCCGGCCAGCCCGGTCTCGCGCGACCTGCTGACCGAACTCGGCATCAGCGTCCATCGTGGCGGCGTCGCCTGGCGCAACGTGCCGCCGGCCGCGGTCTACGTGTTCACGCGCAACCGCTCGACCTCGATTCGCGCCGTGCGCACGCACAAGCGCTGAGAACCGGCGCCGAATCCCCGTCACCGATCTACGCAGATGGGGGGAATCCAGGGTCGCCGTAGTGCCGAAGTGCCGTAGATTGGTGGTGAGCGCAGCGAACCCCAACGTCGCCATCGTCATCGATGCCGGACCCGGCAACGGGCAGAGGCCGTCTCCCGGCTCGTTGCCTCCTGCGTCGCGCACCTCGCGCGGCGGCGCGCATTCCGCCATGGAAGATTCAAGGCCGTTGGGGCTCGCAATCGCTCACCACCAACCTACGCGAGTGCCGCTTCGCGCTTGAGTTCCTCGGCCAGGTCTTTGCCGAGCCAGCGCTCGATGCCCATGCGCAGCAGGTAGATCAGCGGAATCAGGGCAACCGCGGCGAGCACCTTGTAGATGTAGTTGACCGTGCCGACCGCCAGCCACAGGTTCGTGCTCCAGTGCTGCGGACCGATCACGAAGGCGATGTAGAGGACGACGAAGCTGTCGATGAACTGCGAGACGAAGGTCGACACCGTCGCGCGCATCCAGATATGTCGCTCACCGGTGCGCTGGCGGATCGAGTGGAACACGCGCACGTCGATGAGCTGGCCGATCAGGAAGGCCGTGATCGATCCGGCGATCGTCCACAGGCCCTGGCCGAACACGTAGGCGTAGGCCTTTTGCAGATCCGGCACGCCGCTGTTGGCGGCCGCGCCGACCCACCACGAGGCCGGCGCCAGCGAGATCGCGGCGTAGGCGAACAGGAAGGCATAGGCGATCAAACCGACCGCGAGCCAGGACAGGAAGCGCACGCCGCGCTGTCCGTAGAACTCGTTGATGACGTCGGTCATGATGAACACGATCGGCCAGAGCAGGGTGCCGGCGGTGAAGTTCAGCGAGCCGGTCTGGGCGAACAGGTTCCATTCGAATGGCTTGAGGCCCAGCGTGTCCTCAAGGGCGAAGATCTTGACCCCGATGAACTCGGCGATGATCGCGTTGGCGATGAAGAAGCCGGCCAGTATGAGGAACATGCGCTGCGCGCGGGGCGCGGCCGAGGCCGCGCGGATATCGAGGTCGATCGTACTCATGCGTTGCCGGTATCGTCGTCAGCCACGTGGCCGTTGCCGGGTCGCGACTGCAGCTCGGCGACCACTTCCTGCAATTGCGCGACCAGGCTTTCGAGCTGGGCCACGCGCTCGCCGAGTCCGCCCGAGGCGCGCGTTGGCGCGTCGGCATCGGCGGCCATC
The DNA here is from genome assembly GCF_900115085.1 of Dokdonella immobilis. Taxonomy (GTDB): domain Bacteria; phylum Pseudomonadota; class Gammaproteobacteria; order Xanthomonadales; family Rhodanobacteraceae; genus Dokdonella; species Dokdonella immobilis. The sequence continues at coordinate 94,208 of NZ_FOVF01000010.1, forward strand.
GCCGCGTCCATGGTCACCGGGCCGCATAGCAGGTGCATGTAGCGATCCTCGCGCTGGCCCGGCGCGCGGTGCAGGCGCACGACCAGGGCCGGGATCCGCGAGGCGAGCCGGTCCAGCACCGTGCGGACCTCCTCGGCATCCGGAAAATCGGCCAGCCGTTCGCTGCGCGAGAACAGCTCGTTGAGCGTTTGTGGACCGCGCAGCATGAGCAGGGCGAGCAGGGCGCGCTGGCGCGTGGTCACGCCATACCCGTTCTCGAAGCGATGCGCGTAGCGCGACGCGCGCGCACTCAGCGTGCCGGCCACGAGTCCCTTGCCTTCGAGCTGGCGCAGGGCGTGGCCGACTTCACCGGGCTCGTACGCCGTCATCGGCTCGCGGTTCGACTTCTGGTTGCAGGCGGCGACGACCGCATTGAGGGTCAGCGGATAGGCATCCGGCGTCGTCGCCTGCTTTTCGATCAGGCAGCCGAGGATGCGCGCCTCGATCGCCTCGAGTTCGATCAGGGCCGACCCGTCCTCGGCCGGCGGTTGATTCTGCTCGTCCATCATTCGCTCTTCGCGTCGGTCTTCTTGTGTTTTTCGAACCAGCCGATGATGTTGAGCACCTTGCCGATCAGGTTGCTCGGCCGCTCGGCGATGCCGTGCGAGGCACCCGGTACGCGGACCATGGCGGTGTCGATCTTGCGCAGCTTCAGTGCCTGGTAGAACTGCTCAGCTTCGGAAGCCGGGGTGCGGTGGTCGTCGTCGCCGACCATCATCATAGTCGGGGTGGTGACGTTGCCGACATAGGTGATCGGCGAGCGCTGCACGTAGTTCTCGGCACTCTCCCAGGGCGTGGTCGTGAACCAGTAACGCGTAAAGAACGGATAGAAGTCCGAAGTCAGCACGAAGCTCGACCAGTTGATCACCGGCTTGACCGAGACCGCCGCGCGGAAGCGGTTGGTATGACCGACGATCCATGCGGTCAGGCAGCCACCACCGCTGCCGCCGGTGACGAACAGGTTGTCGGTATCGATCGAGCCGAGTGCGATGGTCGCATCGACCACGCTCATCAGGTCGTCGAAATCCTGGCCCGGATAGGCATTCTCGATCAGGTTGGCGAACTCGCTGCCGTAGCTCGTGCTGCCGCGCGGGTTGGCATAGACCACGACATAGCCGGCCGCCGCGTAGAGCTGGATCTCGGGGGCGAAGGTCGGTCCGTAGGCGGCGAACGGGCCGCCGTGGATCTCGAGCAGGAGCGGATATTTCTTCGAGGCATCGAAGTTCGGCGGGCGCACGACCCAGGCCTGGATCTCGCGCCCGTCGGCCGAAGATTTGACCTTCATCTCCTGCATCTCGCCGAGGGTCATGTGGTCGAGCAGGTTGGCATCGAGGTCGGTCAGCACTTTCGATCGGCCCGAGCGTTCGACCACGGCGAGGTTGGCCGGGCTCTTCGCTGCGCCGCGCGTGTAGGCAACGCGGCCCGCGGCCGCGGAAAAGCTGGCCGAGGTGTAGGGCCGGCCGATTTCGGTGCCGCCGAGGTCGTCGGCAACCGTTTCGATCTTGCCGCCGCTGGCCGAAATCCAGCCGAGCTTGGTACGCCCGTGGTCGTCATACTGCAGCCACAGGCCGCGGTTGCCGTCCCAGGTGATCTCCTGGATGCTCAGGTCGATGCCGTCGGTCAGCGAGCGCACATTGCCGGCGTTGGCGTTGCCGACATAGACGCGCACCGGCTGGTAGGGGTGGCGCTTGTCGTCGAAGCCGAGCCAGGCCAGCTGCCTGCCGTCGGCGGAGAAGGTCGGGTCGCTGTCGGGACCCTTGCGTTCGGTCAGGCGGGTCATCGCGCCGTCGCTGATCGCCACGCGGTACAGGTCGCTGTCGAGCGGCTGGTATTCCCAGTCGTCATCGAGGTTGGCCGACACGATCAGTGCCTTGCCGTCGGCCGTCCAGGCCGGCTGCCCGTTGAAGTTGTGCTTGCCGCTGGTGACCTGGCGCGCCGCGCCACCCTCGGCCGAGATCACGAAGACGTGGGTGTAGCCCGGATCGACATAGCCGCCGCCATCGATGCGGTAGATCACGCGATCGATCACCTTGACCGGCGCCGCCCATTCAGCACCCTTCGGCGCCTTCGGCATGGCCGCCATCTGCGTGTCCTCTGCCGGCACGCGCATCGTGAAGGCCAGCCACTGGCCGTCTGGCGACCAGCTCAGGTTGCCCGGTGATTGGGTCAGTTCACTGATGCGTGCGGTCTGGCCGCTGTCGACCCAGTGCATCTGGATTTGCGCGGAACCCTCGCCCTTGGCGACGAAGGCGAGACGCTTGCCGTCGGGCGACCAGGCCGCGCCGGAACCCGTCGTGACCAGCGGGCGCTGGTTACGGCCATCGGCATCGATCGTCCACAGGCTGCTGCGCTTGCGGTCCTTCATGATGTCGAAACCCATACGCTGGTAGACGATGTGTTTGCCGTCGGGCGAAATCTGCGGGTTGTCCGCCCACTGCAGGGCGAACACATCCATCGGCTCGAACACGCGCGTGTCGGCCTGGCTGGCAGGGGCGGAGAGAGCGGTTGCGGCAAGAACAAGGCCGGTGCAGGCAAATCGAAGCATGGTGTCCCCCGGTTGGCATACGAGCCCCCATTCTGGCCCGATGTGAGGCGAAGGGCCAGCCGGGCGGGCGAACCGACTACCGGCGCGCTGCTCGGGCCTTGATAGCCGGTGCCGCGATTCCGCTTCGTTGTAGGAAGCGGCTTCAGCCGCGATGCCTTACTGGGTGTCGTGATGCAGGCATCGGGCCTGAAGGCCCTTCCTACGAAGGGCGGCGACTGTCGACGCGGGCTCCGATGGCCGGTGCGGCGTTGCTGCTTCGTTGTTGGAACCGGCTCCAGCCGCGATGCGCTTTCCGCAACGTGACGAAAGGCATCGAGCCTGAAGGCTCTTCCTACGAAGAGCTCGCGATACGTGGCGCGGACTTCGTTGGCGTTTGCCGCGTTGCCGCTACGTCGTAGGAGCGGCTTCAGCCGCGATGGCTTTCCTGGAACCGTGAGACAGAGCATCGCGCCTGAAGGCGCTCCTACGGAAGCAACGACGGTGGACGCGGGCTTCGCTGGCCGGGGCCGCGTAGCTCCTTTGCTGTTGGCCCTGACCGCGCTTCACTCGCTGTCGAATCCATCCTTGAAAATGAACTCGCTCTGGTACAGCACCTGCGCGCCGCCGGTATTGGCATCGCCGCCATCATCGTGCTGGTAGGCACCCGCGACGAGGTCGTTCATTCCGTCGCCGTTGAAATCGCCGATGGCGATGGAGCCGCCGAATCGATCCTCGGCTGCGGGTGGGCCGATGCGCAAGCGAGCGCTTGCGACAAGGCGTTCGACGATCGAGGTCGAAATGATCGCCGAGCCGTTTCCGCTGTGCAGGACCCACATCGCGCCGGCCTCGATGAGTCCGTCGACGGTCTCGAGGGCCGAACTGATCGCCAGGCTCTGGGCGGAGGTACGCAAGCGCCCAAGCTTGACCTGGTTGCCGAACTGCAGGAACGGAATCGACACGCCACCCGGCAGGTCGGTCACCGAAATAAACTTGTTGGCGCCGGTGTTCAACCCGCCCGAGCTGCCGAACATCAGGTGCACGGCGCCGGTTTTCTCGACACCGCCCACGTCGGAAAGCGGTGCGCCGATGACGAGGCCCTGGTAGGCCTGGCCGTTGACCTTGCCGATGCTGAGCGAAGCGCCGAAGTAGCTGGCCAGAGGACAACTGCCGAGCATGCCGGCGACGCCGGGCTGGAAGGCCTGGGCTTCGAGCGTGGAAAGGCCGAGGCTGGTCGAGCCCTTGAGGATCACCACGCCGCCCGCGCGCTCGCCGGTATTCGGGCATGCGCGCTTGACCACGCCGATGGCCAGGTCATCGTCGCCGTCCGCATCGATGTCGCCGGCCGCCACGGCGTACCCGTACTGATCGGAATTCCCGGGCGCAAAGTCGAGTCCGTCGTTGGCCGCCGTGAAGACACGGTCGCGCGTGCCGCTCAAGCCGGATGCCGACCCGTACACCACCTGCACAGCACCCGCTGAGACGATCTCCGGGCTGCCGGCCTGATTCTTGCCCGGGATTCCAATCGCGAGGTCATCGAATCCGTCATCATCGAAATCGCCACTGGCCAGCGTAAACCCGAACTTGTCGCCGGCTTCGTCGACCCCGTTGTAGCTGCCAAGGCCCTGGCGGATGATCGCCTGTACGGTCCAACTGTCGGCCGCCGAGCGTCGATAGATGTAGACCGTCCCGCCGCCTCCGGCGTTGCTCGCGCTGTCGCGATCGCCGATGGCCACCTCGTCGACGCCATCCCCATTGAAATCGCCGGTGGCGAGAATGCTGCCGTAGGCTGCAGTCGCCACGGTCTTGCCGGTGAAGCGCGAAACGGGATAGGGGCCGCCGATCGGATACGCCTTGCCCAGCAACACCCTGAAGCGTTGCGAAGTGCCCAGCTCCGAGACCACCAGGTCGTCGATACCATCGCCATCGAAATCGCCAACGGCGGTGCGAAAGCCGTAATAGCCCTCAGCCGGATCCGTATACGGATTGGCCAGGTAGACATTGCCTTCGGTACCGAGCTTGGTGTCGCCAAGGGCCAGTGTCCCGGTTGTCAGACCGAGCACAGCAATGACGCAGGCGGCGGCAAATCGAAAACGCACAGACATGGGTCGATCTCCAAAGTGAACCTCTGGGACTGTTCACGGAGTCCGGCAGGCCCAAGGGCCACGCCTGCCCGCGGAAGGGTTGCAGCCGACCGCTCTTGCGAATCCCGAATCCCCATTCCCCATTCCCCATTCCCCGCATTTGTGCGCCGTGTCTTTCATTCCCGGGGCCTTGGTGTCTAGACTCCAAGCCGACCGTGTCATGGGGCGGTCACATTGCGTGAGGCGTCCCGAATCGCCGGCACCACCGGCCTGTCGTCCGCGAGGCAACCAGGTGCAACCCACCGACATCAGTAACCCGAACTACTTCCATAAAGTCGTCGATTGCCAATGGGCCTGTCCGGCCCACACTCCAGTCCCCGAATACATCCGATTGATCGCGGCAGGGCGCCACGCCGATGCCTACATGGTCAACTGGGAGTCCAACGTCTTCCCCGGCATCCTCGGGCGCACCTGCGACCGCCCCTGCGAACCGGCCTGCCGGCGCGGGCGCGTCGAGGAAAACAATGGCGAGAAACCCGAGCCGGTCGCCATCTGCCGATTGAAGCGCGTCGCCGCCGACAACAAGGGCGAGGTCAAGGCGCGCATGCCGAAACCGGCGACGAAGAAGAACGGCAAGCGCATCGCCTGCATCGGCGCCGGCCCGGCGTCGCTGACCGTGGCTCGCGACCTGGCCCCGCTCGGCTACGAGATCACCGTCTTCGAGGCCGACCCGAAGGGCGGCGGCTTCATGCGCACTCAGGTACCGCGCTTCCGCCTGCCGGAGCGGGTCATCGACGAAGAGGTCGGCTACATCCTCGATCTCGGCGTCGAACTGAAGGGCGGCCATCGCATCGACTCGATGCGCGCGATGCTCGAGAAGGGCTACGACGCGATCTTCGTCGGCTCCGGCGCCCCGCGCGGACGCGCCCTCGAACTGCCTGGCTCGGCAGAGGCCGCGGCCAACATCCACATCGGCATCGACTGGCTGTCCTCGGTCTATTTCGGGCACGTGAAATCGGTCGGCAAACGCGTGATCGTGCTCGGCGGCGGCAACACGGCGATGGATTGCTGCCGCTCGGCGCGCCGCCTCGGCGGCGAAGACGTCAAGGTGATCGTGCGTTCGGGCTTCGAGGAGATGAAGGCCTCGCCGTGGGAGAAGGAGGATGCCGCCCATGAGGGCATTCCGATCCTCAACTACTACGTGCCGAAGACCTTCGTCCACGAGAACGGCAAGCTCACCGGCATGACCTTCGAAAAGGTCCGCGCCGAATACGATGAGCGCGGTCGGCGCAAGCTGGTCCCGACCGGCGAACCCGATCCGTTCTTCGAGTGCGACGACGTGCTGGTCGCGGTCGGCCAGGAAAACGCCTTCCCGTGGATCGAGCGCGACCTCGGCATCGAATTCAACGAATGGGACATGCCGGTCGTCGACGAAATCACCCATCAGTCGAGCCTGCCGCACGTGCTGTTCGGCGGCGATGCCGCGTTCGGCCCGAAGAACATCATCTGGGCCGTCGCCCACGGCCACGAAGCGGCGATCTCGATCGATAGGCTGCTCTCCGGCCAACCCACCTCCGAGCGCCCGCCGCCCGAAGTCAAGGTGCTCTCGCAGAAGATGGGCATCCACGAGTGGAGCTACGACAACGACATCTCCGGCGATGAGCGCTACAAGGTGCCGCTGGTGCCGTTCGAGGAGGCGCTGAAAAGCATCAGCACCGAAGTCGAACTCGGCTTCGACGCCGCCACCGCCTGGAAGGAAGCCCAGCGCTGCCTCAACTGCGACGTGCAGACCGTCTTCACCGACCAGGCCTGCATCGAATGCGATGCCTGCGTCGACATCTGCCCGATGGATTGCATCAGCTTCACCGGCAACGCAGAAGAACCCGAGCTGCGCCAGAAGCTCACCGCACCCGCCCTGAATCTCACCCAGTCGCTGTACGTCTCCGGCCCGCTCAAGACCCAACGCGTCATGGTCAAGGACGAAGACGTCTGCCTGCACTGCGGCCTCTGCGCCGAACGCTGCCCGACCGGCGCCTGGGACATGCGCAAGGTCCTCATCGAAATGACCCACGCCAACACGCCCCCATGCCCCGGCAAGCTGCGCAAGCAGGAGGCCGCGTGATGTCCCTCCACGCACCAGGATCCCAGAAGGTCGTCGTAGGAGCAGGCTTCAGCCGCGATGCTCTTCCCGCAGCCTCGCCAAAAAGCATCGAGCCTGAAGGCTCTTCCTACACAGGGCGCGAACTCGCCTCCCGACTTCGATCGCCGCTCCCGCGTTTGCGCTCCGTCGTAGGAAGCGGCTTCAGCCGCGATGCTCGTTTCCATGCATGTCGGGACGACGGAATAACAAGGCGTCAAGCACCGCGAAGCCCCTCTCCCCTCGGGAGAGGGGGTGGGGTGAGGGTACGACCCCCGCGCCATTCCCACTCCTTGCGGCAAGCCCGAACCCTCACCCGAGCCTCCGGGCCACCTTCTCCCGAGGGGAGAGGGGAACAATGACCATGACCCCCATCACCGCCACCAACGACTTCGTCATCAAATTCGCCAACGTCAACGGCTCGGGCTCTGCCTCGGCCAACGAGATGTTCGCGAAATCGATCCTGCGCATGGGCGTCCCTGTCAGCCCGCGCAACATCTTCCCGTCCAACATCCAGGGCCTGCCGACCTGGTACGAAGTGCGCGTCAACGAAGCCGGCTGGCTCGGCCGCCGCGGCGGCGTCGACCTGATGGTTGCGATGAACCCGCAGACCTGGGAGGCCGACGTCAAGGAAATCGAAACCGGCGGCTATCTCTTCTACGACAACAGCAAGCCGCTGCCGAAATCCCGCTTCCGCGAAGACGTCACCACCATCGGCATGCCGCTGACCCACATCAGCAATGCCACCTATGACGATCCGCGCCAGCGCCAGCTGTTCAAGAACATCATCTACGTCGGCGCCGTCGCGCAGCTGCTCGGCATGGACGCGGAGGTCATCGAAACCCTGATCAAGCAGCAATACAAGGCCAAGGCCAAGCTGCTCGACGCCAATATCCATGCCCTCCATCTCGGTATGGATCACGCGAAAGAGCACCTCAAACCGATCGGCCTGCGCGTGCAGAAGGCCGACAACGTCGGCGACAAGATCTTCATCGACGGCAACAGCGCCGCCGCGCTCGGTTGCGTCTACGGCGGCGCCACGGTCTGCGCCTGGTATCCGATCACGCCGTCCTCCTCATTGGCCGAAGCGTTCCAGTCCTACTGTCAGAAATATCGCGTGGATCCGGAAACCGGCAAGAACCGCTACGCAATCATTCAGGCCGAGGACGAAATCGCCTCGATCGGCATCGTCACCGGCGCCGGCTGGAACGGTGCGCGCGCCTTCACCACCACCTCGGGCCCCGGCGTCTCGCTGATGAACGAGTTCATCGGCCTCGCCTACTTCGCCGAGATCCCGGTCACCATCATCGACGTGCAACGCGGCGGCCCCTCGACCGGCATGCCGACCCGCACCCAGCAATCGGACATCCTCGCTGCGGCCTACGCCTCGCACGGCGACACCAAGCACGTCCTGCTGCTGCCCGAAGATCCGAACGAATGCTTCGAGTTCTCGGCCCAGGCACTCGACCTCGCCGACCGCCTGCAGACGCCGATCTTCGTCATGACCGACCTCGACATCGGCATGAACCAGCGCCTCTGCGCGCCGTTCACCTGGGACGACACGCGCGACTACGACCGCGGCAAGGTCATGACCGCCGAGGAACTCGAGGCGGGCAGGGACTTCGGCCGCTACAAGGATGTCGACGGCGATGGCATTCCGTACCGCACCTATCCCGGCACGCACCCGTCCAAGGGCAGCTACTTCACCCGCGGCACCTCGCGCGATCCATATGCGCGCTACTCCGAACGCGGCCCCGACTACATCTACAATATGGAGCGCCTGCTGCAGAAGTTCGACACGGCCAAATCGCTCGTGCCGCAACCGATCCTGCGCACGGCGAAGAAGAAGGCGAGCTTCGGCGCCATCTACTACGGTTCGACCAGCCCGTCGATGGACGAAGCTATCACCGTGCTCGAAGCCCAGGACCTGCACCTCGACACGCTGCGCATCCGCGCCTTCCCGTTCCCCGAATCGGTACGCCAGTTCGTGCTCTCGCACGAGCGCGTGTTCCTGATCGAACAGAACCGCGACGCCCAGCTGCGCAGTCTGCTGATCAACGAGTTCGACCTCGACCCGGCCCGCGTCATCAAGATCCTCCACTACGACGGCACCCCGATCACCGCCCGCTTCATCGCCCGCGCCATCGCCGAGCACATGCGCGGCGCCAGCGTCTCCGCGCAAGCTTCGGAGACGGTCGCATGAGCAACCTGGCTCAGACATCGCCAATCTTGCGCGCAATTCAAAAGAACCGTCATTCCAGCGCAGGCTGGAATCCAGTTCTTGTTTTTTTCTCTGTAAATCAAGCGCAGAACTGGATCCCAGCCTACGCTGGGATGACGAGCAGGACCGAGCCCAGCAAATGACCTACATCACCAAGCCCAAGCTCCACCATCCGACCCTGCCCAAGAACGCGCTCTGCCACACAAGACGCGACTACGAAGGCAAGATCTCCACCCTCTGCGCCGGCTGCGGCCACGACTCGATTTCAGCGGCCATCATCCAGGCCTGCTGGGAACTCAACGTCGAACCACACCGCGTAGCCAAGCTCTCCGGCATCGGCTGCAGCTCAAAGACCCCCGACTACTTCCTCGGCCAGTCGCATGGCTTCAACACCGTACACGGCCGCATGCCCTCGGTACTGACCGGCGCCAACCTCGCCAACCGCGATCTGCTCTATCTCGGCGTCTCCGGCGATGGCGACTCCGCCTCGATCGGCATGGGCCAGTTCGTCCACGCCATGCGCCGCGGCGTCAACATGGTCTACATCGTCGAGAACAACGGCGTCTACGGCCTGACCAAGGGCCAGTTCTCGGCCACCGCCGACGAAGGCTCGATGTCGAAGAAGGGCGTGAAGAACACCGACTCGCCGATCGACCTGATCGGCCTCGCCCTGCAACTCGGGGCCACGTACGTCGCGCGCAGCTTCTCAGGCGACAAGGCCCAACTCGTACCGCTGATCAAGGGCGCCATCCTGCACCAGGGCGCTGCCTTCCTCGATGTCATCAGCCCCTGCGTCGCCTTCAACAACCACGCCGGCAGCACCAAGAGCTACGAATACGTCCGCGAACACAACGACGCCGTCAACCGCCTCGACGTCATCCCGACCCGCGAAGAAATCCAGGTCGACTACGAACCCGGCGAAACCATCGAAGTCGCCCAGCACGACGGCTCAACCCTGCGCCTCCACAAGCTCCATTCCCACTACAACCCCTGCGACCACATCGCCGCCACCAACTATGTGCAGCAGCATCATGCAAGAGGGGAGGTGGTGACGGGGTTGCTGTACGTCGATCCGGAGCCTTCGGATTTGCATAGCCACCTTGGGACTGTGCAAGTTCCGCTCAATCGGCTGGAGGTGAGGGAGTTGAGCCCGGGGCGCGAGGTGTTGGAGAGGATCAATGGGGGGTTGAGGTGAGTTTCATTCGAGTGTCGCTAGGAACTTCGTGCGAATAGGGAATCTCGGAAGTACAAGTGGGTCAGCCATCGCTCGGCGCAATTGAATTGCGCAAAACATCTCAAGCTAGCAGGGCAGCCTATCAAATGCCAGAATCAAAAGTCGCCAGCGGGAGCTTCTTCTATTTGCAAGCACCTGAAACCCAGGAGAGCCACGACCTAATCGCCGAGATTGAGCGTTGGAGCGACGAAAATAAAACTCAGGTCTACGTTGTGGATTCTCCGTTGGGCGACAGCAGATATGAGTATGCCTACAAGCAAGTTCTTGTCATTCTAATCCCAAAACGTAAACTTACGTTTATTAACTATGGATCGAGCGAGTCCCAATTTTCTGAATACGTAGAGGACTTTCTTGAGGATCTTGGGACGCTCTCCGATAAGTATCGATATCGTGATGCCATTGGGCGGCCAAGAAAATGGAGGGAGAGACTAGTTGCTTCCTTTAGAAGCGATGAATTCTCAAGTTTCGAGAATTTAGAGCAAGCGTTGAGAATAGAAAATGCACGTGACCAGCGTGTAGGTGAATTGCTTATCTCGCTACTTACTGGAAGTATCAATGATGTCGCCCGAGTTCGGGTTGATGTGCCCGAGAATAGACTTGACAAGGTTAAGAGAAAAATACTTCTTTTCGATGGCGAGCAAACGCGATTCATATATTTAAAGCCAAACAAGTCACCGACGAGGATTCAGGGTCTTTCTGGTACAGGGAAAACTGAGCTTCTTTTCCACAAATTAAAGGAGTTGTACGTAGGCGAGGATGAAGCTCGAGTTGTACTTACGTGCCACAACAAAATTTTGGCAGACAATCTTCGGCGCCGAATTCCAGATTTCTTTGATTTCATGAAAGTTGAGCAGCAAATCAAGTGGAATGAGAGGCTCTGGTGTGTGCATGCGTGGGGTTCAAGTTCAGCGCCAAATTCCGGAACGTATCGCTACATTTGCTTCAAGTACGGCATTCCGTTCATGTCTTGGAGCAAGTCAACACCATTCTCTAAAGTCTGTGAGGTCGCCCTTGAATTCCTGAGTCGTCTTGAGAGTCCAGAGCCAATCTTTGACTATATATTGATTGATGAGAGTCAGGATTTTCCTGAATCCTTCTTCGCACTTTGTGCGGCTGTCACTAGAAGGGCGGTATATATCGCCGGTGACATTTTTCAGAGCATTTTTGACGATTCAATTGTGCGGAGTATTTCGCCCGATTTTTTGCTGAGTAAGGTCTATAGGACAGACCCCAGAACACTCATGTTTGCTCACGCGCTCGGAATGGGATTATTTGAAGACACAAAGCTGAGATGGTTGGAAGATGAGGAGTGGAAAGCTTGTGGGTATAAGGTTGAAAAAACGAATAAAGGCCAAGAGTACCAACTATCACGAGAGCCGATTCGAAGATTTGAGGATATCGAGGATGAAAAGAAGCCGAGCGTAGAAATTTGCGAGGTAGGAGGCAGGTTCTATTCTGCGGCAGTCGAAGAGACTATTCGGTTGGTAAGGAAGATCATTGAAGAAAATCCGACTGTAACGCCGGAAGACGTAGGGATCATCTTGCTCGACAACAATAGCGCTGTTTATGAGTTCGCAGACCTCTTGCAGCAGCTGGTTCCTCGTGAAACAGGCTGGGAGGTCAATAAGGCATATGAGACAAAGCAGAAGACGCCTGGCTCATTATTTTTGAGCAATAGAAACAACGTGAAGGGGCTGGAGTTCCCTTATGTAATTTGCGTAACAGAGAAAATCACGAACTTCTATTCATATAGAAACGCTTTGTATATGACATTAACCAGATCGTTTCTTCAGTCGTATATCGTCCTATCAGCCGAACCGAATAAGAAGATTTTGCCTAGCATCCGTGCTGGCCTCGACATGATTAACTCTGACGGATGCATCAAAGTTTCGCGTCCCGATGATGAAGAGCGCGCTAGAATCAATACAACCATAAAAGTGTCTGGGTCAAATGTTTCCTTTTACGATTTCATGGAGTCAATCTTTAATAGTTTGAAGGTATTGCCCTTATTTAGGCCAAAAATCATGGAGGTAGTGAAGACCACGTTTGGAGACAACTGGGAAGAGGCAGAAGTGATTGAAACCGTTGAGTTTGTGTATGAACGGATGCAAAGGGGCGGCGGTGAAGAGGTTTAGTTTTGACTTGGATGCCTACCAAGCACAACGCCTATTTTCTCCAATTCGCGATAAGAGAGGCTCGATCTCTCTTTGGATGAACAGCATGAAGATCATGAGCGTCAATGCGCCATCTCCACGAGATGTTGTGGCGACGCTATCACTTGTTGTTTCGAAGATGAGCCGACTTTTTCTTTGTTCGGAAACAAAGGTTTTCTCTCTGAACTTTCCCTTTCACGTATATGATCAGAACGGATTCATCGGATTCAAATCCAGGAATTGCGGGGATATCGATAGTCGCGTGACATCGGAGATCCTGTCTCTTGTTGATTCATTTCAGGTTTTAGAGAAGTCGGATGTTTATGGTTTTTCTGAACCAATAATGGATAGCTGTGAAGTTTGTCCAGATTCATGGGTTCTGTTGCGTGACCTTATGTTATGTGAGGATGGATATTTGAGGTACGACAATGACCTAGCCCGAGCAAATGGTCATCTTCATCCGCGACATCATGTGGATTTCTTTTACACAGGTTCGTCTACTTTGAAGGTGGGTTCCGCTGCTCAGTTCGAAGTCGAAGATCTCGTAAATTTGTGCGATGTGAATACGGAATGCCTGTACTTCGTCCCTTCCAAGAACATTGGGACTTGAGAGTCAGGGATCGATGGGGTCAACATTTTGCCGCCAGAATCGATGCAAGGCTGGGGTCTGCGAGGCTGGAAGCTCGGGGTCAGGTCTTGAGTTTTGAATTTCTGTAGCGCTGCGGTCGCTGCTCGGAACTGATCCGGGCTGATGCGTAGTGTTTGAATATCCGGTCGGTGAGCCTGTTGAACCGTGGGCGAGTGCGGCGAATCGGTTCATGGTTCGACAGGCTCACCACGAACGGGCTTCGGACGGGCGGCACGAATCGCCGCAGCGGTGAATCGGACTGCCCCGCAAACCCGCGAACGCTCCGGGCGATCTGCCGCGTCGACTGACTTGACTGGGGCAGGCGGCCTGCACTGATGGCCCCCGGGAGTGACTTCTTCCGTTGTTGTTCGCGAACACCTCCATTCCGGGGGGGGCTGTGATCACACCTGCGGGAGACGGCAGCGCCATGATATTTCTAGTTCTTGTATCGGCCGCACTCGGCCCACTGGCAGCTGCCGCTGGGAAGTCGCCGTCAACGGCGTTGGTGGACACCCGTCAGCTCGCCAAGTCGCTCGGCGATGAGGCTCCAGTCACGGCAGCCCCGAGCCCAATCGACGCGTGCGCCGGCAACGGGATGCCGGGCGGCCTGCCCAAGGAGGGCGTTCGAACCTCCTGTACACGGGAGAACCGACCGATGAACATCGGTCCCGCGCCGTTGCGCTGCGCGCTCGCCTTGTTCGCCCAGCTCGTTGTGGCGATGCCACTCGCTGCCGATGACGGCGACGCCGATCCGAGCTTTGCCGACGGCGGCCAGATGAGCTTCGTCGTCGCCGCGCCGGCCGATGTCGGCAACCGCATCCTGGCGATCACCGCACTGGCAGACGGCGCGCTGCTGGCCACCGGCTTCGCGCGCACCGACGCCACCGGCCTCGACGTTGCAGTGGCGCGCATCACGGCAGCCGGCGTCCTCGATCCGGACTTCGGCGACCTCGGCGTTGCCGACTTCGACTTCGCCGGGAACGAGACGATGCGGCAACTGTCGGTCGAGACGGACGGCCGCATCCTGCTTGCCGGGGACCGGAACAACGTCCACGCACTGGTTCGCCTGAGCGGCCAGGGCGATCTCGACACGACCTTCGGCAGCGGCGGCGTCGCTGAAATCGCAAACCCGTGGCCGGCGGCCTCGGTCGGCCTCGGTCCGCTCAGCATTCGCTCGGATTCCAGCCGCGTCTATTTCGCCGGCCTCTGCAAGCTTTGCCCCGACAACGCTGCCTGGCGGCCGTACGTCCTCGCGGTCACCAGCGCGGGAGTCGCCGATCCGAGCTTCGGCGACGGCGGCTGGGCCGTGGTGCCGATGAATGTCAGCACGACCGCGCCCGTCTTCGCGCTCGACCTGGACGGTAGTGGCCGACCGATCGTCGCCGTCGGTGACGGTTCGACACCGTTGGCGTTTTGGCGGCTGACCCAGGCGGGTCAGCCTGATCCTGCCTGGGGGGACGGCGACGGTCGTGCCGATTCGGTGCACAAGATGACAGGCCCGCTGCAGTTGCTCGTCGCAGCTGATGGCGCGCGCCTCTACGCCTACAACTCAGCGCAGGTGCGCGCTTTCCTGCCGGGTGGCGCCGTCGACCCGGCCTTTGGCGGTGGCTTGGCGGTGCCTCTCGACGGCTTCGAGAACGACAGCCGCATCAACCGGTTCGTGTTGCAGGACGACGGCAAGCTGCTCGGCGCCGGCTGGGTGCAGCCGGACGCGCCCGGCTATGAGGACATGCTGCTGCTGCGCCTCGGCACAGATGGCGCGCCTGATCCATCCTTTCACGGTGGTGGCTACCGGCGCGTGCCCTTCGATCTGTTTGCCGGTGCGCGCGACATGGCCTACGCGCTGACCCTCTCCGTCGGCCGACCGGTGATGGCCGGCTCGGCACAGATGCTGTTCGACGCCGCCTCGCACTGGGCGGTCGTGCGCACCGAGAACGGCCTGATCTTCGCCGACGACTTCGACGATGGCTCGACGGCCGCATGGGCCGGGCAGTGAGCGTGAGATTCGGCGACTCGCGGCCACGGAGACTCGGAACCAGGTCTTGAATCATCATTTTCCGATGCGTGATTCGGGGGTGATGCGAGTAGCCTTGCTGTCCCGCATGAGGATAACAGTCTCGTCTTCACCAGCCGCAGCTACACGCGCCTTGTTCGCAGCTATGGTCTCGAGCAGGAGTTCATCACGCCGTATTGTCCAAAGCAGAACGGCATGGTCGAGCGCCTCATCCGAACCCTAAAAGAGCAATGCGTGCACCGGCATCGCTCTGAGAGTCAGCGACATGTCAGTCGAACGATCAGCGATTGGATCCAGTTCTACAACACCGAGCGCCGGGTCGCGACCCCATTTGAGGGAAAAATGTCGGCAACGAAGGGGAGTCTCGCCGCATTCCGTGTCGGGTTCGGTCCTGGGCTGAAAGGCCAGCCTGGGCTTACGGGCACAAGGGGATGGACGGGAAGCCGGCTCGGAAGTGGCGAGGCAGCCGTCAATCACTGTTTTGATCTGGCCTCAGATGGCGGAGCAGGCTTGTCGCCATGAGCACGGGGCGCCGAGACCTCGCAGCGCACCAGCCGCGCCATTCCGATCATCGCTGAATCGGTGTCTTCGCTGCGCCACATCTCGTAGCGAATAGAGGAGATCAATCCCTTCTTTGAGGGACAACAAGGCGGTTCCCGGATCTCCGGGGTGGATTTCGAGGCTAGTCGAATCCGTTGTTGAAGAGGCTCTGGATGACCTTCGAGCGCGCGAAGTTGTTGATGGTATCGGGTTCGCTGAGGCTGGTTGGTCCGTAGGTGCCGACGCCGATGTAGTTCGTCTCTGAGCCGTCGACTACGCGAGCCTGGCCGTCAATGGTGAGCGTGCCGCCCGGAAGGATGTCGAAGGTAGCGTTGATGCTGCCGAAGCGGGTATCGACCGAGCAGTTACACGCACTGACTGGCGTGCAGACCACCGAGCTGATTCCGCCTTGCCACGGCAGGTAGCCGAACAGGTGGGCGGCGGTAATGGGCTGGTCGCCGGTGTAGTTCACCGTCATGTGAAAGCCGACGTCCTGTCCAGGCGAAGCGGCGGACGTGTCGACGGTCAGGCCTGCGGAAAGATCGCCGCTTGCCAGTACGCTGGTATCGATCAAGGCAAGGCCGGTAGTGGCGGGTGAGGGCGCTTCAATCGACGTTGAGGTCGCCAGGACCGATCCGTCCATTGGCCAGGAAAGCGGATACCCATAGCGTGATGGGGAGCCGGCGTCGAGGGGCATCGGAGTCACCAGCTGCTGCCCAAGCATGGTTCCTGTGGTCGGGTCGAACCTGGCGATGAAGTGGAAGCTGATCGAGGTGGAGAGGAGGGACCGGCGAACCATCAGTTCGATGTTTCCCGATGGCGTCAGCAGTGGCGAGTGCGCCGATTGGGACAGAATCGGACTGGCAGGGCTCAGCACCCATTGCTCGACGATTGCGCTGCCGTCGTTGTGGAATCGGCGGACCACCGGCGTCGAATTGACTCCGAGCGCCGTCAGGGCGTCTCCGTTGGGAAGTGTGATGAAACCCTTCTCACTGCAGAATGTGCAGCCATAGGGTGCACTGGCGGCGATCCACGCCGCCGCGCCGGTGGTCACGTCTATCTTTGCGTTGTTTTGCGCGCTCGAGAAAATCACATGTTGGGCGTCAACGCGGTAGAACCCGAAGTAGGAGCCGTCGCCCGAAAACAGGGTGGTCGACCACAGTTCCGATCCGTCGACTCCCGAGAGCCGCGCCAGAGTCTTGTTCGAGCCATCCAGGGGGCCGGAAAGGAGGATGTCGTTGCCGAACAGCTCGAACGTCCTTAGCCAGTTGCCCGCGCGGTCGGTGTTCCAGAGAATGGCTCCGGACTGCCTTGAAAACTTGTACATGCGCGTGTGCGAGCACGTGCTGCTGCCGCACGCCAGATCGATATTGACAACAACGTAGACGTTGCCGTCGGCGTCGATATCCGGTCCCACGGTGTACGTGCCGGTCTGGGTCGGCTCGTAGAGGACGGCACTCCATTGCTTGCTTCCGGTGGTGCGATCGTACAGACCGATCTGGAAGGCGCTGTCCGCTGGGGCAAGGTTGCCGGGGCGCGTCAAGGTGCTGAGTACCGCGACGAGATCATTCTTAATGGTGAAATCGGCGGGCTGCCAGAACTGAGGCGTGAAGAACTGGTCCCCAAGCGCCATGTCGTCGATGGTTTCCCATTGGGTTCCGCCAGTGCCTGCGTCGACGGAACGAATGCGCAGTTGCGGTCCGGTTGGACTCAGGTCATGGGCGACACTGATGACCTGGGTTCCATCGACTTTCGAATTGCCTTGCACGCCTTGGTCGACGAGCGGAATCGGATCCAGGGCTAACAGGCTTCCGCTTGAAAAGTCGATGGGCTGCACGAACGGAGGTGCAGCCTTGTTGACGTTGTAGGTGCTCGCAAGTCCGAGAATCCGGTTGTTGGCAAGCCCACCGAATTGTTGCCAGTAGAGCGGGTCTCCGTCGCCATTCACGACAGGCAAGGAGGTCGACCAGACGGTAGCGCCGGTAGTCGCATTGAGCCTGATGAGGGAATTGCCTGCGTTGACCAGAATCGAAGTGTCCACGGACCTGGCGAAGTGGCCGCTCGTCAGCGGCTGCGACCACCTCTCCGCGCCGGTATCCGCAGCCAGGCGACGGATCAAGTCGTCTCCGACAAGAACCAACTCCGAAGGTGAATCCTTGGTGGTAATGCCCGCCACATAGTCCCCGGGCTGGATGGTCCAGGCCATGCTGCCATCGGTCTGGCGAAATGCGCGAAGGTCGGGCCCGACCCGCACATAGAAATTGGTGTCGTCGATCCCGACCAGGGCGCCGACTTGTCCGCCGAACGTCGATCCGCCTGTTGTCTGGAAACTCAGGCTGCCATCGACAGCGAACTTCTCGACGTGAAGGACATCAGCCTGGTAGTAGGCGCTGTAGAGATTGCCGAGGCCATCGACCAACAGGCCGTCCAGCCCGCAGTTGCTGTTCGGCGCCGACCGACGCTCCCAGAGCAGATCGCCGGTGTTTGCATCGAGTACGCGGGTCTTGTTGCAATTTCGCGTTGCCAGGCGTCCACCTGGCAGTTTGGCCATCCAGAGTGCCTGCACCTTTCGCGCCCAGGCAAGCTCACCATTCGGGGCGATGCGTGCGATCGAGGGAAACAGTCCGTCACCCAGCGCGACAATTGCGCTGCCATCATCGTTGGCGATCAGTGCATTCGCCTGGTAGTAGTCCTGGCTGCTGTAGTTGTCCAGGTTGGCTGCCCAGCGCAGGTTGCCGGCGCTGTCGAGACGAGTCACCTGGGCATTGAATGGGGACGGGTTCACGCCGACGAACAAGACATCGCCATCGCTGGAGTAGGCGACCGGAGCGGTTGGCCCGTAGAAGGAGATCCCGGACGATACGAAGGGCGTCGACGTGAAGTTCCAGTCGTTCTGCCACACCGGGCTGGCCATCGTGCTGTGGGCCAGCGCGCATGATGCGATGCCGATGGCAATCGAGCAGATGAAGGGATTGAGGCGGTCCATGCGGGAACTCCGGAACGACTGAAATTCAGAGAAAATGCGAGAATGCCGCGCCGTTGGTGTTGCTGCGACGAATCGCCGGGTATTGCGCGGCGGGAAGCGGGTTTCCATCTTATACTGGAAGCATGAATTGACGCATCTATCCGCCGGAAAACCCAGCGGACCTCAGTGTCTGATACGACAGGCTTGCGCCCGCGCCCGGCTCGATGCGCAGGACGAGGTGCGCTTCATTGCGTAGTGCGACGTTGGCGTGCGAGCCGACCCCAATGTTGTCGGTCAGCGCTTGCGGCAGCTGCTCCAGCCATTCCCGCGAGGTTCGTCGGACGACCCGTGGCCAGGAATATAGGCCACATAGCCTGGCCCAGCGCGCTCATTGCGAGATGCAGAGTGCAGGTTTCGTTCGGTATTCAGGCATGAAAGCGTGACGAGGCTCGGGCCGGCCATCTGCAGGGAAATTCCGACAGTGCGGGTAGGACACGGGCCGGATTGTGGCTGTACCGGTTCGCCCTTCTCGTAGGAGGCTACGGATCGAATCCGTCATCGAACAACGTGTCGCTTTTGAGGATGTGCAAAGCGTAGCGACCGGCGGAGGCCTGGCCACTGCCGTTGAAGTCAGGGTCGCCGTACGTGGTGACACCGACGCAGTAACGTCCGGATATCGTAACCGAGCCGGTTTCGAGGCGTGCGTTGCGTTGTCCCGGTGCGTCGTCGTTGCTGAGCAAGAGCGATGCGGGTGAGGTCGAGAACCAGCCCAGCACAGGGTCGACCCACGGGCTCGTGCTCGGCTCGCCCGAGATCGACACATCGGTGGTGGTCGTGATGAGGTAGTGATCGCCGGCAAGCGCTTCGAAACAATAGAAGTCGACATCGTTGCCGCGTGTCGAGAGGAGCGCTCCACTCGAATCCCAGGACAGGGAAATGCTTGGCAGGGAGGTGCCCGTTTCGAGCGTGGAATTGGGTTCGTAGGGGTCGACCGGCATTGGTTGCATGACCAGATTGCCGATGGTGAACTGGCTACCACTGATGATGATGTAGGGTCCGGGGGCGATGCGGTCGTCGTACTGCGCATCGAGGTCGTGGATCCAGAAGAGGTAGCTGCCGGGATCAACGCCGCACACGGTGAATGTACCCAGCGTGCCGGAGGATGCGCTCGTCACCGCGTCGACGTGGTATCGCCCATCACTGCGATCCTGCAGTCGCACCTGCACTCCGCCGAGTCCAACGCTGCCGTTGGTCACCGTGCCCTGCAGTGAACCCACGGTATTCAACGCGAAGTTGATGCCCGTGATGTTAGTTCCCGCTCCGATCGAGATGACATCGGCGGACGAATCGAGTCGGCCAGCGTCATAGGGGGCCATGGAATCGAAGTAGCGCTGCGCGTACAAGCACTGCTGCGGCGTGTTCATCGGGACGGCCTGGATGATGTAATTGCCTGCCGCGACACCGCTGAATAAATAAGATCCGGACGCATTCGTGGTCAATGACTGCACGACGGCCCAACCCTTGCCGCCTGCTGCATTGAGCAAATTCACGGCAAAGCCGCTGATCGGCGTGCCGTCCGGGCTCGCCGAGACCTGCCCGGCAATGCTTCCAGCCCACGCGGGCGGCGCAGACATCACAAGGCCGATGAAGAGAGCCGCGCGCACGCGCATGACATGCTCCTGACTCGAATCGCCAATGCGCGCCCAGACTCCCAAGCGCAGCCTGCGCAGATCATACACGCAGCCGGTTGAGTCACACTTTTGCGAGAAATCGGGCCCGAACGCGGACTGTCGCGCCAGGGCCGTTACCTCGAAATTCGGCCGCAGTACATCATGCCGCGCGTTTTCAAGCGACCCTGCGCGGGTGTTTAGCTCAAACCTTGTTTGAATACAAGCTGTAATAAGTGACAGGTTTACAGCGTCCGAATCAGGGTATAGGTTTGTACTCTGAAACAGTCGCGAACACCCAGTGGGTGAGCCAGGGCGGATCGGGACGCAGCTTCCGCCGGAATGGGATGTCGCGGGGGTGGTCGAGGTGGGTGTTGCGCCACGGGGTCACGCATCGAATTCTTTCGCACGGGCGATTCCAGCCCGGCGAGGTCCGCTTTTCAGAAGTGCCCGTTGCAGGGCGCCTCTGGCAATTCCTGCCGAGCCAGAAGGAACCCTCAAGGCAGGAAGACGGCAATCGCAAGTCTGAATTCCTCGACATGTCTCGAAAGGAGTGCGTCATGTCTATTCGTATCTGCTGCAGCGTCTTGTCGATTCTGGCGGTGTGGGCTCCCGCCTTGCATGCGCAATTCGTCCAGGTTCCCGGGGTCGGCTGGGAAGGCCAGGGGGCCGATCTGGTCGTCGTCCAGCTCGACAGCGACCCGCGTCCCGACATGATCCTGATGGCCTACGACGCGCCGGACCGGGACAACAGCTTCCGTTATCGCGTCGGGCTCAACCTGAATGCATCAGGCGTGGCCAGTACCTGGCTCGGCGGATTCGTGCAGGTGCCCGGCGTCGGCTGGGAAGGGCAGGGCGCGGGTGCGGCGGTGGCCGATCTCGATGGCAACGGTCGACCGGAACTGATCCTGATGGCCTACGACAACCCGAGCCAGGCCAACAACTTCCGCTACCGGGTCGGCTGGAATCTCAATGCGCAGGGCCGTGCTTCGAACTGGACCAGTCATGCGCAGGTGCCGGGTGTCGGCTGGGAAGGCCAGGGTGCGGCTGTCGTCATCGGCCAGATTGATGGCAACCCGCGGCCCGACATGATCTTCATGGCCTACGACAATCCGTCGCGGGACAATTCGTTTCGCTACCGGCTCGGCTTCAACGTCAATGCAGCAGGCAACGCAAGCTGGTCTTCCAACTTCATCCAGGTGCCGGGCGTGGGCTGGGAAGGACAAGGCGCCGGCGCCGCCCTGGTCAACCTCGATGCCAATCCGCGACCCGACCTCATCCTGATGGCCTATGACGCGCCCGATCGCGACAACACCTTCCGCTATCGGGTCGGCTTCAATCTCGACACCCGTGGTGTGGCACAGTCGTGGCAGCCGGGCTTCCAGACGATAGCGGGAGTCGGCTGGGAGGGGCAGGGTGCCGGGCTTGCGGTCACCTGCCTCGACGGCAATGCGCGCTCGGACTGGATCGTGATGGCCTACGACAATCCGTCTCGGGAAAACAGCTTCCGCTATCGAGTCCTCGCCAATCGCAGCCAGGCGCCTTGTCCGCGGCCGCTCGGCAGTTCGAGTGCCGGCACGCCCCTGCGCAAGTCGATCACGCAGCTGACCGCGTCGGAGCTGGCCAGCTTGCGGCGCGGCATAAGGCAGATGATCGACTGGAACAGCGCGCCGCGCGACAGCGCCAACTACCATCGCAGCCTCGAGTACTGGGCGAACATGCATTCCTACATGGGCAGCGGCTGCGCATCGACGTCGGGGCTCAGCCTTCCCGGCATGAGCGGACTCAGCGCGCACAGCATGGGCAATCCGGTCGAAACCTCCACTTGGTGCAAGTGCCAGCACGGCACGTTGCAGTTCCTGACCTGGCATCGCATGTACATCTACTACTTCGAGCAGGTGTTGCAGGCCGCCGCCGGTGACCCGAACCTGCGCCTGCCGTTCTTCGACTACGAGACGAACGGTCAGTTGCCGCTCTCCTATCGTGAAGGCACGCCGGCCACCAATCCGCTGCGCGTGGACAACCGCCAGGCGTCGCTCAACACGGGCAGCGGCAGTCTTTCGGCGAGCGTGACCTCGACCAGCGGCGCAATGGGCCTGACGACCTACACGGCATTCAATGGCGCGCTCGAGCAGACTCCGCATGGTTCGGTGCATTGCGCGATCGGCGTGAGTTCCTGCCCCAGCGGTTACATGGGCTACGTGCCTTCCGCCGGCAACGACCCGGTGTTCTATTCGCACCATGCCAACATCGATCGCCTCTACGAGTGCTGGTTGAGCGTGAATCCGGCGGCGCGGCTGCCGAACGATCCGAACCAGCTCAACACGACCTATACCTTCATCGATGGCAGCGGCAATTCGATCACGCGCCGCGTCGGCGACATGCTGACCACGGCGCAACTCGGCTACGGCTATGCCGCTGGCGGCGGATGCCCGGCCGGAACGGCTGGGGCGCAAGCCTTGATGGCCGCGACGGAAGCCACGGCACCCGTGCGAAAATTCGCCCTGCAGGGCGAAACGCGCCTGGAACGCGGGACGACCGTGGTGCCGCTGCAGGTCTCCACCGAGATGCGAAGCATGCTGTTCAAGTCGCCGACCGGGAACGAACCGGCGCAGCACTCGATGCTGGTGATCGATGGACTCGCCTTCGACGAGCCGCCGCGCGTGCTCTACGAAGTCTACCTGCGCAAGGTTGACGGCGACCGCGTGCTGGTCGGCGTGATCAATTTCTTCAACCTGACCGGGCCGCACGGAGATCACGGCACGGGGACGCCGCCCGACCGCTTCACGTTCGACGCAACCGAGGCGTTCCGGGCGCTGGGTGGCGACAAGGATGTCGTGCTCGAGATCGAGCCGACCACCGGATTGGATGATTCGACGGTGACGAAGGCCGCCGAGAACATCAGCGAGCGGGCCAACGTGCACTTCCGATCCGTGTCGATCGAACTGGTGCCATAGCGACAGGCCAGGCAATGCGGAAACCGAACACCGTTGCGCTGCTTCGGTGTTCGGTTTATCCCGGCGCACGAAGGGGATGCGGGAGATCCGCGCGAAAGGGCTTCGGGCCGGCAGACGATCGCCAGGCATCGTTTGAACGACCCAGGCGACCGCGGCCTCGAAGCAGGAGGCGAGCTTTGCCTACTCCATTTGGCGCGGCATAGGCAAGTTCCCGTTTGTGCCAACAATCGGTTGGCAAACGGTCTCCAATCGGTCACCTTTGGCAGCTTCGAATTCCGCTGAAGGTCCCCGAATGTCCGTGCCGCCGCCTGCGCAGTCTGCCCCGATCGTTCCGTT
Organism: Dokdonella immobilis; assembly: GCF_900115085.1. Classification (GTDB taxonomy): domain Bacteria; phylum Pseudomonadota; class Gammaproteobacteria; order Xanthomonadales; family Rhodanobacteraceae; genus Dokdonella; species Dokdonella immobilis. The sequence continues at coordinate 117,704 of NZ_FOVF01000010.1, forward strand.
CTGGGATCGCTTGCGCGAGATCACGCGCTATCCCGCGCACTCGAGTTCGATGATCACGATTGTCGTCCTGGCGCTCGGCAACCTTGCCGTGTTCCTGCCGTTCGGTCGGTTCCTCATACTGCTGGTGACGGTTGCGGCCTATCGCTATGCGTTCTAATGCCTGCGTGCCACGGCCAATGGCTATCTGGAGCCGCCCGAGATTGCGCAATCCACGGCTAGCGACCTGGGCTGGAAGCAGATCTGGTTGATGGCGATATTCATGATCGTCTCCATTTTCGGGGTTGCCGTGCTGGGTCCCAAGCTTGGCTTGCTGCTGATGCTGTTCCTCGGAGTCAGCCTGCCGGGCGCGACGATGACCCTGGCCATGGATGAAAGCCTGCTTGGCGCATTGAACCCGGCAAAATGGGTAGCGATCGTGGCCCGCATCGGCTGGCCGTATTTCGCCATCGTCGGCTTGTGTGTCGTGATCATGGCGAGCCAAAGCTATGCGGCCGACCTGGTCTCGAACGTATTGCCCTTGTTCGTCGCCTTGATCGTGGTCGGCGTCATCTCCAACTACGCACTCGTGATGACGTTTCACCTGATGGGCTATCTGATCTACCAGTATCACGAGGACGTCGGCTTCGAGCCGGTTGCGCCGCAAATGGTGAAGGCGCTGGCCAGGCCCGATCCGGACCAGGATGTGCTGGATGAGGCAGCGGGTCTCGTTCGCGACGGCAAGCCCGAGAATGCGACCGAGCTGCTGCGCGGTTACTTGCGTACTCGCGGCGGTACGCCGGCTGTGCACACGCAGTACCGCAAGTTGCTGCGACTGGGCAACGATCGCGACGAGTTGCTGCGCCATGGGCGGGAGTACCTCAATATCCTGCTGGCACAGGAAAAGAGCCTGCCGGCCCTCGAGATTCTGCGTGAGTGTCAGATGATCGAGCCCACGTTCGGGCCGACAGAGGCCGATCAGGTTACGGAGCTCGCGAGCGTCGCGGCCCGTGGCGGACAAGCGGAAGTCGCTCTGAGATTGCTTTCGGGGTTCCACAAGCGCTTTCCGAAAAGCAAGGACATACCGCGGAACTACCTGCTCGTCGCGCGCCTGCTGCATGAGCGCATGAATCAGGACGAGAAGTCGCTGGGGATATTGAAGTACCTCAGGGCAAACTTTCCGGATGATCCGTTGATGGGCGAGATCGATCAGCTGTCGGGGATGATCGAGCGGATGATGGCGGCGACGAAGAAGCCCGGGGCGAGTGCTTAGAAATTGTCCATTGTGGTCGCAACCTGAGGGCGTCGATCCTTCTTTTGTCGGTTGGACTTGCAGGTGCGCGCTGGCACACAGGGATGAGTCACCGGGGACCTCGATCAAGCCTGTGAGATTGCCGGGCACCTGGGCATGGCGCTGCGCTTGGTCACCCGCATCAGCCTGTCGGCCGTTGCACTCGCACCACCCATGGCCCTCGCCCCGCAGGCAGCAGCGTTCGTGGTGCAGAGCCGCAATCCTGCCGTTTCGTCTCCCGCCAGCAGCAGAAGCTGCATGCGTCATTGATGGAACCCAAGGGCGGCTCAGGCATTCTGCTGCAGCAGGAATCGGGCCTTGGGGGCGAATTCGCTGTCGCTGAAGTGCCTGGCGAGATATTCGAGTCGTTGCCGGCGTTGCGGCGATGCCTCGGGGGCGCGCAATGAGAAGGCGAACCATGCGGACGCCAGGGCAGGGAGCTTCGGGTGGGTCCTGGCGATGGCGTGGAGGAGCGCCTCGGCGTCCGCGTCGGCACCGATTCGCAGGAGCGGGTTGAGCAGACGCAACATGAGCGGAGGCGCGATGCGTGGCGCGCCGGCGCAGACCTTCAGGTAGTCTGTCCACACCGTCCTGAGTTCGCCGATCGTTGACTCGTCCTTCGCCGGGAAGCTCAGTACCCGCGTGGCCGCAGCATCGAGCTGGTCCGCTGTGCCGCCATAGCGGGCGCAACGATACAGCGCAGTCAGAACGTGCAACTGCCCCGGCTCTTCGGCCTCGATATTCTCCAGCAGCGCACGTGCCCGCGAGACTTCGAGCTTTCCGATTTGTTCAAGCGCCTTCGCATAGGCCAGGGCATGACCGTCGCGTTTTTCTTCGCGTTCGTCCTCCTCGACGAAGTCATTGCGCACGACGCCCAGGCGGCGCAACAGCAACGCGATTCCTGCCCCGCAGACGATGCCACCCGCATGCGCGTCGAAGCCGATCTGCGTATCGCCGGACAGCCACAGGTTCAGCACTTCCCAGCCGAGCCAGAACGGCAGCAGCACGAGTGCCGGCACGCGCACATAATCGAAAACGACGAAAAACCAGTAGAAGACGCGAACCCGGCGCCGACTCCAGATGACGCAATATGCGCCCATCAATGCAGCGATGGCGCCTGATGCACCGAGGGCCAGGCCCTGATCACCCCAATGCCAGGCCACCGTCGCAAACGAAGCGCCGAAGCCGCCGGCGATGTAGAGCCCGAGATACCACCATGGCCCAAGCGCGCCCTCGACGAGCAGACCCAGGATCAACAGAAAAAGCATGTTGCCGACCAGATGCTCCAGGCCACCGTGCATGAACATCGCCCATGCCATCCGCCCTGGTTCGACGTTCGAGAAGCGCAAGGCATGGCCCGAGGTAAACGTGCTGTCGCGGATTCGATCGAACTCGGTGCGCTTCGCGCGCCACTCCGCGTGGCCTTGGTGGCCTGGGTCGATGATCTGGTCGGCACGCAGCGCTTCGAGGAAGATCGGGTCGGATTCGATCAGCGCAAGTTTCAGTTCCGGCGGGGCGCCCTGCATCGCTTCGAGGCGTTGCTCGGCATCATCATCGCCAACGTGGTCGCGCAGCCAGTCGCTGTAGGCAGGGAACTCGATCTTGCCCAGTTCCGACTTCTGGTAGTAGTCCAGTGCCTGTTGCAGCACGCGATCGTCGCCGGATTGCAGGAAGAAATAGACGGCGCAGTTGAGCAGGATCAGCGTCAGCGTGACCAGGGGCGCATTCGCCATGGTCATTCGACGGTGCAGCGGCATGATCAGCAAGAAGAGTCTCCCCCGAGGCGGCGCGACTATAACAATTCACAAGCTCGGGAACATGTGCGGTCTTCGAGATGGATCGATACACGAGTCGCGAGAATGGCGCGCCGGCGCGCTCAGCGGGCTGAAGCCTGCCCAAGACGTCGCGGTTGACGCCATTGGCGTTATGCGCGTGGCTGCTCAACACGGCATTGGCATTTCGTCTCCACAGAAGCCCTGACAGGGCGCGCAGGAAATGGTTGCGGCTGTGGGTGTTGAGATGGACGCCTCCTTCACCTACGGCGTCACGTTGCGCCAGACTGGAAGTACTACCGACCAGTCACAGATGAGGAGGCGTCCGTCATGAATCCTAGTCTCGTTGCCATCGATCTTGCAAAGAATTGCTATCAGGTCTGCGTCTTGGATGCCCAAGGCCAAGTGAAATCGAACCGCCGGTTTTCGGCAGGCAAATTCACCCAGTTCATCCACCAGCTCCCGATCACCTCGATTGCCATGGAGGCTTGTGGCAGTTCGAATTATTGGGGCCGCCGTTTGCAGGCGTTGGGGCACCGCGTACTGCTGATTCCGGCCCAGCACGTCAAGG